>CAWISO010000014.1:0-88042 GCA_963838755.1 uncultured Actinomycetota bacterium
ACCCGCCGCGCGGCCTAGCGCCGCGAAGCAGAAGCCACGGTCGCTGATGGCGCAAATTCACAGCCGCAGCTTCTGATTGGCGGGTAACGGTCAGGCTGTATTGGCGATGGCAACCAGCCGCTGCAACGCCGTCAGCTGCTGCTGGTAGTCGCCTTCCAGCTTCGCCAGCAACGTGGTGATGCCCACCGCGCGGTAGCGGCTCACCCGCTCAGCCACGGTATCGGGGGTGCCGAGCAGATTGGTGAGCCGGCCGAGGTCCAGTGGTACCGTGCGGCGGGCCTCGTCGTGCTTTCCGGCTTGCCACAATTGCGCGACGGCGCTGATTTCGGCCCCGTAGCCCAGCCGGGTGAACGCATCGTTGTAGAAGTTCTTGCTGCCTGAACCACTCGAGCCCATCGCGCCGATGGTGAACGCATACCCGTCGGCGTGGCGACGAGCAGCGGCCTCGGCGCCGGCATGGTCGTCGTGAAACTCGACGGCGACCGGGGCGACCAGGTCGAGTTGGTCAATGGTGCGGCCGGCCCGCTGGGCGCCGTCGCGCAACGGGCCCAAGAACACCTCCGCGGCTTCGGGGATAACGGCGTTACCCAGCCAGCCGTCGGCCAATTCGCCGGTCAGCCGCAGGTTCTGCGGCCCCATCGCCGCGACGTAGACGGGGACATGACCAGGCCGCACCAAGGGTCGCAGCGCGGCGCCGTGGCTGTCCGGCAACGGCAGCGGGTAGACCTCGCCGGCATGCTCGAGGCGCTCGCCGCGGCTGACCGTTCGGATGATCTCGATGGTTTCCCGGGTGGTCTGCACCGGCTTGCGAAACCGGACGCCGTGCCAGCCCTCCATCACCCGCGGCCCCGACGTCCCGACGCCCAGGATGAAACGCCCTCCGGAAAGTTCTTCCAGACTCAACGCCGACGTCGCCAGCAGCGCCGGAGTGCGCGAACCCAATTGCACGACAAAGGTTCCCAGCTTGATCGACGACGTCTTGGCGGCCAGGTAGGCCAGGCCGGTGAGCGCGTCATAACCCCAGACCTCGGGAATCCACAACGACGTGACACCGATCCGCTCGGCAGCCACCGCGAACTCGATCGAGCCCGGCAAGCGGGGTTCGATCATCGCGCCGATTTTCATGGCTGGCATGCTAGCCACTATGCGTTACCGCGACCAACCCACAATCGAGGTGACACAGCGTGTTCGGTGCGATGTAGCGACGGCGTGGGCACTGGTGACCGACATCGGCCTGCCCGCGCGTTGCTCATCGGAACTGCAGGCCGTGGAATGGGTCGACGGTGCCAGCACTGTAGAAGTCGGTGCGCGTTTCCGCGGCCACAACAAACATGAAGCGTTCGGTGACTGGGCGACGGTATGCGAGGTCGTCGAAGTCGAGGATGAACGGCGTTGGGTGTACAACGTCACCGGACCCGAGGGCATCAGCGCGACGTGGGCGTTCGAGGTCGAACCGTCCAGCGACGGCGTGCTGATCCGGCAGTGGGCCCGGATGGGCCCGGGACCGTCGGGCCTGACCCCGGCAATCGTGGCGCAACCGGAGAAGGAGGCCAGGATCGTTTCCCGGCGCCTCGCGGAATGGCAGCAGAACATGGCGGCCAACCTCGAGTGCGTTCGGTCGGCGGCCGAGGGCTGACACTCAAGGCTCCCGCAGTGCGGCCAGCAGCCGCCGCGCGGCGGCGACGCGACGGACGGCCGCCCCGGTCAGGTTGTCCAGGGCACATTCTGGGTCGGCAGGCGGGCCCATGTGCCCGCAACCGCGCGGGCAGTCTTTGATGGCCTCGGCCAGATCGGAAAAAGAGACTATGACGTCATCGGGCTGGATGTGGGCCAGTCCGAACGAACGGATCCCCGGAGTGTCGATCACCCAGCTACTGTCGTCGAGCGGCAGCGCCACCGATTGCGTCGAGGTGTGCCGCCCCCTGCCGATGTCGGTCACTTCGCCGACCGCTCGATCCGCTTCCGGCACAAGACGATTCACCAAGGTAGATTTGCCAACCCCGGAATGTCCCAGCAGCACGGTGATTTTCCGGACCAACAGGGGCGCGACGGCGTCCAGCGGGTCGTCGCGGCCCGCGGCGATGACGGTGAGGTCGAGGTCGGCGAACTGCTCGGCGAATGGCGCCGCGGGTGCGAGATCGGTTTTGGTCAGGCACAGGATCGGTGTCAGCCCACCGGCATAAGCCGCGATCAGGGTCCGGTCGACCAGGCCGGTGCGCGGGGGCGGGTCGGCCAGCGCCACCACAATCAGCAGTTGATCGGCGTTGGCGACGACCACCCGCTCGGTGGGATCGGTATCATCTGCGGTGCGCCGCAACACTGTTCGCCGCGGTCCACGCCGCACGATGCGGGCCAACGAATCCGGCCGGCCGGAAAGGTCGCCGACAACGTCGACGTCGTCGCCGACGACGATCGGTGTGCGGCCCAATTCCCGTGCCCGCATCGCGGTGACTCGGCGATTGGGATCGCCGTCCAGGACGCATCCCCAGCGGCCGCGGTCGACGCTGACCACCATGGCCGGTTTCGCGTCGGCATGTTCAGGCCGGGTCTTGGTCCGCGGTCGCGAACCGCGTCCCGAGCGGATCTTGACGTCGGACTCGTCGTAGTCGCCCGGCCTCAACCGCCAGACCCTTGATCGAGCATGTCCGCCCATAGCCGCGGAAATTGCGGCAGCGTCTTGGCGGTGGTGGCGATGTCGTCCACCTCGACACCGGCGATCCGTAGCCCGACGATCGCGCCGGCCATCGCCATCCGGTGATCGGCATACGATCGCCAGGTCCCCGACCGCAGCGGCGTCGCGGTGATCTCCAGGCCGTCCGAGGTCTCCCGGCAATCTCCGCCGATCCGGTTGATCTCGGTACACAGCGCTGCGAGCCGGTCGGTTTCGTGGCCACGCAAGTGGGCGATGCCGGTCAGCTTCGACACCGAACCAGCGGTGGCCAGCGCGGCCAGCACCGTCACTGCCGGGGTGAGCTCGCCGACGTCGCGCAGGTCAACGTCGAACCCTGCGTAGGATTGCGGTCCCTGCACTTCTAGATACGAATCCGACTGCGTAACAACCGAATTCAGCTGCCGAAGAATACTCAGGATTGCGTGGGCGGGCTGGATGCTGGCCGCCGGCCAGTCGGTAATGCGCACCGTGCCCGCGCTGACGACGGCGGCGGCAATAAACGGGACAGCATTGGACAGGTCCGGCTCGACGTCCCAGTGCCGGGCGGCCACCACGCCCGGTCGCACCTGCCAACGGTGAGGTGTGGCGTCATCGACGTCCACGCCAGCTTGGCGCAGCATGGCCACCGTCATAGCGATATGTGGCGCCGACGGCAGTGTCGGGCCGGTGTGCTGCACAATCAGGCCTTCGGTGAACGACGCGGCGGACAGCAGCAGGCCGGAGACGAACTGCGACGACGCCGAGGCATCGATTCGCACCGCTCCGCCGGTGACCGATCCGCCGCCGCGGACCTGAAACGGCAGCCCGTCGCCGTCGACGTCGACGCCCAGACCGCGCAGCGCATCGAGCAGCGGCGCGATGGGCCGGACCCGGGCCTGTTCGTCACCGTCGAAGGTCACTTGCACTCCAGGGACGGCTCCCAGCGCCGCCAGCGGCGGTACGAAACGCAGCACCGTGCCGGCCAGGCCGCAATCGATCCGGGTGTCGGCTGCCGGGGCGATCTTCCCGCTGACGGTGAGCTCTGCTGCTGACCCGTCTACCTGCAGGCCCAATGCGTCCAGCGCGCCGATCATCAGCTCGGTGTCCCGGCTGCGCAGCGCACCGCTGATCGTCGAGACGCCGCCGTTGGCGGCGGCCAGCGCCGAGAGCACAAGGGCCCGGTTGGTCTGGGATTTCGAGCCGGGCACTTTCACCGTCGCGCGCACCGGCCGCTGCGCGTGTGGGGCGGCCCAGGTGCTCACGTGCTCCATCATTGCCTACCGGGCACCATGGAGTTATGTGTGGACGATTCGCGGTAACCACCGATCCGGCGGCGTTGGCCGAGAAGATCCAGGCGATCAACGAGGCCCGCGCGGCCGAATCGGCCGGCCCGAACTACAACGTGGCGCCCACCACCACCATCACCACCGTGGTGCGCCGTCATGACGAACCCGACGACGAACCCACCCGACGCGTGCGGCTGATGCGTTGGGGGCTGGTGCCGCCCTGGGTCAAGGCCGGATCCGACGGGGCGCCGGAGTCCAAGGGACCGCAGTTGATCAATGCCCGGGCCGACAAGGTCACCACCTCGCCGGCTTTTCGCTCGAGTGCCAAATCCAAGCGCTGCCTGATCCCGATGGACGGCTACTACGAATGGCGCGCCAACCCGGCCACTGAAGCCACCGAAGGCAAGAAAGCGCGCAAGACACCGTTCTACCTCCATCGCGCTGACGGCGAGATGCTGTTCACAGCGGGCCTGTGGTCGGTGTGGAAGCCGGCCAAGGACGCCGACCCTCTGCTGAGCTGCACGATCATCACCACCGATGCCGTCGGCGAGCTTGGCGAAATCCACGACCGGATGCCGTTGATCGTGGCCGAACGCGACTGGGATCGATGGTTGGACCCCGATGCCCCGGCCGACCTCGAATTGCTGGCGGCCCCGCCTGATGTGCACGGCATCGAGATGCGCGAGATATCGACGTTGGTCAACAGCGTGCGCAACAACGGGCCCGAGCTACTTGAACCTGCCGAGCCGCAGCCCGAACAAGCGAGGCTGCTCTAGGCGGTGCTGTTACGCCCGCTGAGCCAGGTAGCCGAGTGCGGCATTGGCCGCGTTGGCGCCGCACATGCCGTGCGCACCGGGCCCTGGTGGGGTGGCAGCCGAGCAGATGTACATGCCCGGCAGCCCAACGTTGTACGGCGACAGCGTGATTCGCGGTCCGAATGTCAGCTGGCGAACATCCTTGGCGCCGGTCATGATGTCGCCACCGACATAGTTGAGGTTGTAGGCGGCCATCTGCGTCGTCGAGCGAACTTCTGAGCCGACGATGCGTTCGCGAAAACCAGGAGCGAACCGCTCAATCTGGCTGATGATCGCCTCGGTCGCGTCCCCGGTGTAGCCATTCGGGACGTGTGCGTAGCTCCAGACGGGGTGGACGTCGCCGACCGAGCGTTGTGGGTCGGCCAGATATTGCTGACCGACTAACACGAACGGCCGCTCGGGCATCCGTCCGGCGTGGATCTCGCGCTCGGTGGCGGCCAGTTGGGAGTATGTCCCGGCCAGGTGCACCGTACCGGCCCGGTGCGCGTGCGGGTTTCTCCACGGCACGCCGCCCTCGACGGCCAAATCGGCCTTGAACGCGCCCGGACCACGCCGGAACCTGGTGAAGGAGCGGGAAATTCGGTGCGGGAGACGATCTCCCAATATCTCAGCGACCGCACGTGGCGCCAGGTCGAACATCGTGACGTCGGCGGGAGGTAGCTGCGCCGCCGCCTGGACTCGGAAGCCGGTTTCGATCTTGCCGCCCAGATCGGTCAGCAGCGCCACCATCGCATTAATGATCGACTGCGATCCGCCTTCTGCCACCGCCCAGCCGTGCCGGTGACCGGCTGCGATGATGCCCATCCCGATCGCGGAGGTCATCGGGTAATGCAGTGGCCGGAAGGCATGGGCGGCAACGCCGCCGAACAACGCCCGCCCCTCGTCGGTGCGGAACAATCGGGCGAAGGTCGATGCGGGAAGCACGGTAGGTGCACCGAACCTAGCCAGCATCACCGGATGATGCGGGAACCGCAGCAGGGGCCGCATCATGTCCTCGCTCAGCGTGTCGAACCGCGCTGCCGGGTAGCCAAAGGCGAGTCGCCACCGCGATCCGTCGCGGCCTAGACCAGCGGCTGTCTGCTCAACCGAGCGGTACAGCACGCCGGCGCTGCCGTCGTCGAGGGGATGCACGCAATCGATCTCCGGCCACCGCCAGGACAGTCCGTAGCGCCCAAGGTCGTAGTGACCCAGGAACTGCGAGCCGACGGCCATCGGATGTATTGCCGAGCAGTGGTCGTGTAGCAGGCCGGGGACGATGGCTTCGCTGCTGCGCGCGCCTCCGCCGACTTCGCCGGCAGCTTCCACGACAGTGACCGAGACGCCTTCGGCAGCCAGGGTTATGGCGGCGGCGAGCCCGTTGGGCCCGCCCCCAACCACCACTGCGCTACTCATGCCAGCACTCCGCGACCCCGCTGCGCTGCCACCTTCCACATAACTCGCTTGATCACCCTGACAGCCTTAACCCGACCCAGGCGATCACCCAATCGCCCGGCTCGAAAGCGGCGTCACGCTGCACGGCCCAGATCAAGTCTTCATTGTGCAGGTGACCGTCGCCGAAGCTGAACCCGGTCAGGAAAACCGAGGAAATCTCTGTTCGAGTAGAGTATTCCTCGTGCCGAAACCCAGTGTCGGCGATGCGCGCGGCCGAGTGCTGCAGACGGCGCGACGCCGGTTTGCCGCCGACGGCCCGATCGGGGCGACACTCGAAGAAATCCGCCGCGATGCCGAGGTCAGCGTCGGCGCGCTATATCACCACTTCCCGGACAAACCCGCGCTGGCAGCTGCCGTCTACGCCCAAGTCATGGGCGAATACCAGGCGGGATTCGTTGCAATGTTGCGCAGGCATACCACCGCGGAAGGTGGCATCCGTGGCGGCGTCGCCCATCACCTGCGGTGGGTGGCCGCCAACCGCAGCGAGGCGGCGCTGCTGCTGGGTGATCGACTGGACAGCGCGGCGCTGCGGGACGCCAACCGGGAGTTTTTCGCTGCCGTGCGGGACTGGTGGCGTCCGCACCACAGCTACGGCGCATTGCGGGCGATGCAGACGGGAATCACCGCCGCGTTGTGGTTCGGTCCGGCACAGGAATTCAGCCGGTATTGGATTGCCGGCGACGAACTCAAGATGCCGCGCGGGGTGATCAAGACCTTTGCCGATGCCGCTTGGATGGCTCTGCGGGCCAACGATATCGAGGAGGACGAGTGATGGGCGCAGCAGAATCGCTGTACAACAGCATGGTTGCCGACGGCGATGACCCGGAGGCGCCGCGCCGGATCCGCGTGGAGCATCGCGGGGATCGGGCGATCGTGACGCTCGACGAACCCGACCGGCTCAACGTGCTGTCCGCGCCGCTGGTGCGCCAGTTACGCCGTGCGCTTGAGGCTCTGGTAGCCGATACCGACATCCGCACTGTGGTGCTCACCGGCGCCGACCCGGGCTTCAGCGCGGGGGGCGACTTGAAGATGATGCGGATCGCGACCGAGCAGCTGAGCCAGCCCGAGGGTGTGGCTGACGTGTGGCGCTGGATCCGCCGAGAATTCGGTGGCATTGCCCGGCTGATCGCTGGGTCGGACACGATCTTCGTGGCTGCGCTCAATGGCGCGGCGGCCGGGGTCGGCTTGGCCTGGGCCTTGACTTGTGACCTGGCAATCGCCAGCGAGCGCGCGATGATCGTGCCGGCGTTCGGTCGCCTCGGCCTGATCCCCGAAGTCGGCACCAGCTGGGCGCTGACCCACCGCCTCGGCTATCAGGGCGCACTGGCTTACTACCTGTGCGGAGAACACATTGACGCCCACACCGCGCAACGGCTAGGGCTCGTGCAACAGGTGGTCGCTCATGACCAGCTGCTCGCTGTTGCCGACGAGTGGTGCTCACGAGTCGCCGCGATGCCGCCGCACGCGGTGGCGATGACCAAGCCGCTGCTGCGCGCCGCGGCCGACGCCGGCTGGAACGACGCGCTCACTCTGGAGGAGTTCGCCGAACCCACCTGCTTCACCACCGCCGCGTTCGCCGACAGCGTGCACACCATGCTGGCCAAACATTGATTCGATACGACCGAGCCGGGCGCACATATTCGGCTACGCGCCAACCCGATCCACGAATCGGCACGCTTGTCGACCGGGCGCTGCACGGTATGGCCACGGTAGCGAACATCGGTGCCGGGACCGGCTCCTACGAACCGTCGAACACCGTCGTCGCGGTAGAACCCAGCACAGTCATGATCAGGCAGCGCCCAGATGGCATCGCGCCGGTGGTCCGTGCTGTTGCCGAGCACTTGCCTATTCACGCAGATGCCGTCGATGCCGCGCTGGCAGTCCTGACCATTCACCATTGGTCCGATGTCGACGCCGGCGTCGCCGAGATGGTGCGAGTCGCCCGCCGACGCATCGTCATCCTCACCTGGGACCACGACGAGTTTCGTCGATTTTGGCTACTGCGCGACTACCTTCCCGCGGCCGCAGAGATGGACATGCGCTTGGCCGTGCCGATGACCAAACTACTGTCACTGCTGGGCGATGTGTCGGTCCAGACGGTCCCGATTCCTTACGACTGCGCCGACGGATTCGGCGGAGCCTACTGGCGCCGCCCACATGCCTACCTCGATGCAGAAGTCCGTGCCGGGATCTCGATGTTAGCGTTGACGGCCAAATCTCAACTGCGAGAAGGGCTGTCACGGCTACGGGCCGATCTCGCCACGGGCGTGTGGACCGATCGCCATGCCGATCTTCTCGACAGGCCGCAGCTCGACCTCGGATATCGGCTTGTCGTGTCTGATCTCGCATCTTCCGAAGCGAGCTAAGGCTGAAGCTCCGCAGTCACCGCTCCGGTAAGCACATAGCCCGGTGGCTCACTGGGCGGCAGCGGGCTTGGCCATGTCGGCCTTCGGCACTCCCAGCGCAGCGGCAGCAGCCTTCAGCGACAATTTCGAGGACGCCGGCCATATCGCGACGGCGAAGTCGGGGAGCGTGATGATCAGGGTCTTCAAAATCCTGCTCTGCGGCGATGTCGCCCGCATTGGTCAGCGCGTGGACCGCTGCGACACCGTACGAGCGTTCTTCCGAATCATGCCCGAACTTCACGACCTCGTGCGGCACGCACGCCGGCGGCGATGAGAGCCGCGAGAGCCGGCGTCGCAGCGGCCGCCACGGCTAAGCCTGCTTGTACCCCGGCGGGTTGACGCCGTCCACCCAGAAGTCGACGCCGAGCTTCCCGCCCGGTACGCAGTCATACGCCGACAGGTCGCTGACGCCTGATTCCACCAACACGTCCTCGCACAGCAGCGTGTTGCCGGTGTACTCCCTGGACGGCTTGTTGAGGATGACGTAGGCCGCGTCGGAGTACACCTCGGGTTTGCGCGCGCGCCCCATCGCCTCGTCACCGCCGAGCAGGTTCTTCACCGCGGCGGTGGCCACCAGCGTGCGCGGCCACAGGGTGTTGGACGCGATGCCCTCGTCGCGCAGCTCTTCGGCCATCCCCAGCGCGCACAGCGTCATGCCGAACTTGGCCATCATGTACGCCGTCGGCTTCAGCCATTCCTTGCCCAGCAGCACCGGCGGCGAGAGCGTCAGAATGTGCGGGTTTTCCCGGCCCTTCAAATGCGGGATACACGCGTGGGACACCGCATACGTGCCGCGCACCTGGATGCCGTTCATCAAGTCGAATCGCTTCATCGGCACCTCGGTGATGGACCCCAGGTTGATCGCCGAGGCGTTGTTCACGCAGATGTCGATGCCGCCGAACTGCTCGACGGCCTTGGCTACTGCCGACTCGACCGAATCCGGGTCGCGGACGTCGCCCACGATCGGCAACGCCTGCCCGCCGGCTTCTTCCAGCTCTTTGGCGGCGGTGTACACCGTGCCGGGCAGCTTGGGGTGCGGCTCGGCGGTCTTGGCGATCAGCGCGATGTTCGCGCCGTCCTGCGCAGCCCGCTTCGCGATGGCCAGGCCGATTCCGCGGCTGGCACCCGAGATGAACATGGTCTTGGCTTTCAGGGACATGAGCGTCACAGTAACGCTGCTCACCGCCGGCCCGAATCGGCGGCCCGGATTGCGCCGCCACCCCCGACGGTTAACCGGAAATAGCGAGGTGATTGTTGCTGTTGACAGGTGCGAAGCAGACACTGTCGGTCGCAGCCTTTAGATTGGGGAAGGAGGGGGAGTCGGGTGTCAACGGCGATGAGCCTTCTCGGCGAAAAGCGGTTGGCCGGGTGCCAGACGGGTCCGGTGCTGATGGACCTGTTCACCGGCATCGCGACAGAAGGGACGGCGTTAGTCAACATGGCCGACATCGATGGCCCGAGCGGGTCGGAGATCGCTGAGGCTGCGGCGGCCCTAGACGGCTCCGCCCCCATCCGCTCGGACGAGACCGACGCGCAGCTGACCGCGCGTTTCGAGCGGGACGCGATTCCGTTGCTGGACCAGTTGTACGGCGGCGCGCTTCGAATGACCCGCAATCCTGCCGATGCCGAGGATTTGCTTCAGGAAACGATGGTGAAGGCCTACGCGGGATTTCGCTCGTTCAAGGAGGGCACAAACCTCAAGGCCTGGCTGTACCGCATCCTGACCAACACCTACATCAACAGTTACCGCAAAAAGCAGCGCCAGCCGGCGCAGTATCCGACCGACGAGATCACCGACTGGCAGCTGGCGGCCAGCGCCGAGCACTCCTCGACCGGCCTGCGCTCGGCTGAGGTCGAGGCGCTCGAGGCGTTACCCGACACCGAAATCAAAGCGGCGTTGCAGGCACTGCCCGAAGAGTTTCGAATGGCGGTGTACTACGCCGACGTGGAGGGCTTCCCGTACAAGGAGATCGCCGAGATCATGGATACGCCAATCGGGACAGTGATGTCGCGATTGCACCGCGGCCGACGCCAATTACGTGAATTGTTGACCGATGTCGCCAAGGACCGGGGTTTCATCCGTGGCGACCAGGCCCCCGAGGAGGTGTCGTCGTGACCGAGTTCCCGCCCGGTGACCCCTCGGCAGGTGCTGACCCGCGCATGAAGGCCGAGTGCGCCGAGGTGATCGCCGAGGTATGGACACTGCTCGACGGTGAATGCACCGCCGAGACTCGACAGAAGCTGCGCAAGCATCTCGAGGAATGCCCGCCATGTCTGCGGCTCTACGGCCTCGAAGAGCGAATCAAAGCGTTGATTGCGACCAAGTGCCGCGGCGAGAAAGCTCCAGAGGGTCTTCGCGAGCGGTTGCGGCTCGAGATCAGCCGGACCACGATCATCCGCCATTAGCCGCTCGGGCTGAAGCGAGAAGGCCCCAACTCGGGCCGCCCCGCATTCGGGACGGCTACGAGTTGGGGCGCTTGCCGTGATTGGCTTTGCTGTACTTACGGTCGCGCTTCTTCCGGCCACGTTTGGCCATGCCTGATCCTCCTCGCAGGTGTACCTGCAGGTCAGTCTTCCATGCACCGAGCGACGTGTAGCCCGGGGGGCTAGGCAATCGACCCTGTTCCCGGCGTGACCGAGGCGGGCATCGCGGTCGTCTGTCCCGGGACAAGCGGAGCCTGGCCCGGCAGCGCCGGCCCGGGCACCAGCGGCGTTTGACCGGGCAGCGCCGGTACCTGACCGGGCATCAGCGGACCCTGGGCACCGGGTAGCCCGGACGCTTGTCCGGGGTAGGTACCGGGCAGGCCGGGTGTCTGTCCGGGGTAGGTACCGGGCAGGCCGGGTGTCTGTCCGGGGTAGGTACCGGGCAGGCCGGGTGTCTGTCCGGGGTAGGTACCGGGCAGGCCAGGTGCCTGTCCGGGAAGCCCGCCGGGCAGCCCGGCAGCTCCCGGGTACGCGCCGGGCAGTCCGGGTGTCTGTCCGGGGTACGCGCCGGGCAGTCCGGGCACACCCTCCGGCAGCCCACCGGGCAAGCCCGACGCTCCCGGATATGCGCCGGGCAGGCTGGACGCTCCCGGAAGCCCACCGGGGGTCAGGGCACTGTTGGCCGGCATCAACAGGTCACCGCTGCCGGGGATGACGTTGTTCATCAACGAGCTCAGTTGGCCGAACAACGCATTGGCGATGCCGACTGCATTGCCGGCGCCGGGAACCGCCGAAGCAGGGTCGTCGACCAGGATTGGTTGCTGGGGATCGGCCGCGGCGACTCCGGCGCCGAGCCCGATGGTGGCGATTGCGGCCAGCGCAACCCCAATACCGGTTGTCACCCTTTGCCGTGGGCTGCGAGCGGTCGGACGCGCAAACGTGTTCTCGGACAACGGAATACTCCTCAAACTCAGCTGAGGCACATTGTGTGCTTCAGGCACTCCAATCACTCTGGAAACAATGCTATCCAATTGTCACAGTAACAACACGACACGATCACGGGACGAACTCTATAGGTTTGCTTAGTAATCTTGGAGTTTGCTTATTGATACCTGCGCGATATCAACGACTGCGTTTTCGTCGCGCGCTAGCGGTGCCCACCGAACGTCAACGACGTAGACACGACCACCGGGTCGGAGTCGCTCCCTCGCGCTGCGGTGAACCGGTTGTGGTTCCATGTAGCGACAGAGTTTGGCAAAACCCGGCTGGGTGACGAACGGGGTAATGATGGCCGAGGACGTCCGCGCGGAGATCGTGGCCAGCGTGCTCGAAGTCGTGGTCAACGAGGGCGACCAGATCGGCGAGGGCGACACCTTGGTGCTGTTGGAATCGATGAAGATGGAGATTCCGGTCCTGGCCGAAGTTGCCGGCACAGTGAGCAAGGTCAGCGTCTCGGTGGGAGACGTCATCCAAGCCGGCGACCTCATCGCCGTGATCAGCTAGCCCCAGATGGCGGGAGTCGCCGATGTCCACTCTCGGTGACCTGCTGGCAGAACACACCGTCTTACCCGGTAGCGCCGTCGACCACCTGCACGCGGTGGTCGGCGAGTGGCAGCTGCTGGCCGACCTGTCGTTCGCCGATTACCTGATGTGGGTCCGTCGCGACGACGGTTCGTTGGTATGTGTCGCGCAATGCCGACCGAATACCGCTCCAACGGTTCTACTGCGAGACGTCGTCGGGACCGTCGTCGTCGCTGACCAGCTGCCGCTGATCGCCGCGGCTTTCGAATCCGGCACAATCGGTTTGGAAAGCGATGCGGGCCAACAGTATTCATGGCAACAAACGGGCGTGAACATTGAAGCCGTGCCGGTCCGGCACGGCGACAGGGTGGTCGCGGTGTTGACGCATCAGACCGCCGTCGCGGACACCCGTAAATCCAGCCCGCTGGAGACGGCCTATCTCGACTGCGCCCAGGACTTGGTCCACATGCTGTCCGAGGGCACGTTTCCCAACGTGGGGGACGTGGCGATGTCGCGCTCCAGCCCGCGGGCCGGTGATGGCTTCATCCGCCTCGACGTCAACGGCGTCGTCTCCTACGCCAGCCCCAACGCACTATCGGCCTACCACCGAATGGGCCTGACCTCGGAGTTGGAGGGCCACAACCTGATCACGGTCACCCGCCCGCTGATCTCCGACCCCTTCGAGGCCCAAGAACTCGCCGAGCACGTCTTTGCCTCCCTCGCCGGTGGGGCCAGCATGCGAATCGAGGTCGACGCCGGTGGCGCCGCGGTGTTGCTGAGGACCCTGCCGCTGGTCGTCCATGGCTCGGCGGCCGGCGCTGCCGTGCTGGTCCGCGACGTTACCGAGGTCAAACGCCGAGATCGGGCGCTGATATCCAAGGACGCCACAATCCGGGAAATCCATCACCGGGTAAAGAACAATCTGCAGACCGTAGCGGCGCTGCTGCGCCTGCAAGCCCGGCGGACAACCAACGTCGAAGGTCGGGAGGCGCTGATTGAGTCGGTACGCCGGGTGTCGTCGATCGCGTTGGTCCATGACGCGTTGTCGATGTCGGTGGACGAGGAAGTCAATCTCGACGAGGTGATCGACCGGATCCTGCCGATCATGAATGACGTAGCGACGGTGGACACACCGATTCGGATCAACCGGACGGGCATGCTCGGCGTCCTGGACTCCGACCGTGCGACCGCGCTGGTCATGGTGATCACCGAACTGGCGCAAAACGCCATCGAGCATGCGTTTAATCCGGTAGCGGGCGAACCCGCTTCGTGCGGGGGCGGGTCGGTGACAATTCGCTCGGAACGGTCGGCGCGTTGGCTCGACGTAGTGGTCCACGACAACGGTCGCGGTCTGCCCGAGGGGTTTAGCGTCGAGAAGTCTGACCGGCTGGGCCTGCAGATCGTTCGGACCCTGGTTTCCGCGGAACTGGACGGCTCGCTGCACATGCAGGACGCCCCCGAAGGCGGGACCGACGTGGTGCTACGAGTCCCGATCGGTCGTCGCTTCCGCGCACCGCATTAGGGCCGCACACAACGGTGCGGCCCCGACAGTTGGTCGGGGCCGCACCGTTAGCGCGACTTTCAGACTCCGCTGCGAGCCTTCGTCCGAGCGTTGCGACGCTTCAGCGACCGTCGCTCGTCTTCGCTCATTCCGCCCCACACACCAGAGTCCTGGCCGGTGTTCAGCGCCCAGGAGAGGCACTCAGTGGTTACCGGACAGCGGTTACAGACTAGTTTCGCGTCAGCGATCTGCGCGAGCGCCGGCCCGCTGTTCCCGACGGGAAAGAACAGCTCCGGGTCCTCGTCGCGACACACCGCATTGTGGCGCCAATCCATACGTCGTTACTCCTTACTGAGTGCGCAGCAGGGCGCACGAGTATTTTCTTCGGCTGTTAACGCAGGCACAAGAAATGTTTCCGTACCGTTGCATGCGATCTTTCGATCGTTTCACAGGCTCAACAGATGTCAAGAGTGCTCGTTTGTCCGTGGGCAATCTCACTTTGGCGATCTGTTACCAAATCCCTTAATCGTTTGTACTACAGTCTTTGGCCTCTGACCAGCCTTTTTGGGTTGGCCCGGCGTTTACCGCAGGTCAGCGCCTTATTTGCGTCTTATTTTGTCGGGTGGAGCCACGACGTCCAGTGCGTCTCGAACTGCCCGAAACGTCATCTGCTCGCGGACGCCGAGATAATCACCATCAAACTGGCTGGCCATCGGGGGGTCGGCGCAGGTCACCCGCACGCAGTCGGCGTCGTCGTCGCGGATGACCTGGTCGCCCTCGATCTTGGGCTGCTTGGAAAAGAACTGCCTGACCAGTCTAAGACTCGGCACCACCTTCAACCGGGTTAGGCCGAACACCCCCAGCCCCGACTCGAAGGTGGTGCCTGGGTTGGTGTACATCGGCCGGTCGTTGGCGTAGGTCCATGGGCTGGAGTTGGACACGAAGACGAAATGGACCCCGGAGATCGGCTCGCGCCCCGGCAGCTCGACGGTCAGCCTCGGTTCGCGACGGGAGTAGGCCACGGTGGCGCGCACGGCTGCGGTGACATAGCGGGTCGGCGTGACTTTGATCCCCTTTTCCCGTTGGGCTTCCACTTTGGCCACCGCCTCGGCGTCAACACCCATCCCGGCGTTGAGCACCGCCCACCGCTCGCCGCAGTCGATCAGCCCGATCCGGCGCCAACTGCGTTGCTGGCCGTAGCGGTCGAGCAGCCAGATCAGCTGGTTGGTGGCGTCAACCGGGCCCGGCGGAATGCCCAGTGATCGGGCCGTCACATTTGCCGAGCCGCCCGGAACGATCGCCAGTGCAGGGACATGGCCGGTGGGCAGGTCACCGGGAGGGCCGAGTAGGCCGTTGACCACATTGCTGACCGTGCCGTCGCCACCGTGCACGACGACCAGATCGACCCCGTCTTTCACGGCAGCCTGAGCGATCTCACCGCCATGCCCGCGGTGCGTGGTGTGCTCAACTGTCAGCTCGAGCCGGCTTTTTAGCGCGTGCGCCAGCAGATCGCGCCCCGCTGTGGTCGTGGAGGTCGCTGTGGGGTTGACGATCAGCACGGCACGCATGACGCCAAAGCCTACGGGAGCGGCGACGATGCAGGCCGCGCCGCGGCCCGATGTGGGGGTCCCCCCATGCGGGGGCGAGCGCGACTGACGGTCTCTGTGGCTGGTTACGCTGGCGCTGTGAGTGTCTCCCGCAAGCGGCTGGGGTTCAAGTGGGCAGGGCAGCGCCTGCCAGCGTGCGCGGCGCGGGATTGATCGTTGCTGTGCAGGGCGCGGCAGCGCTGGCGGTGGCCGTGGTGCTGCTCGTTCGGGCGCTCGGCGGTGCAGATCAGCGCGTGGTCAGTGGCTTTGGTACGGCGGGGTGGTTCGCTCTGGTCGGCGGAGCGGTTCTGGCCGCCGGCTGCGCACTGCTGGCCGGCAGGCACTGGGGTCGGGGGCTGGCGGTCTTCGCCGAGTTGTTGCTGCTGCCTGTCGCGTATTACCTGGTCGGGGGCTCGCACCGAGCGCCGATCGGAATCCCGGTTGCAGTCTTGGCGCTGGCTGTGTTGGCGTTGCTGTTCAGTCCCGCGGCCATCCGCTGGGCCTCCGGTGCGGATCAGCCCGGAGCGGCCAGCTCCGCTAAGTCGGGCCCGGACAGTCGGTAGCTGGTCCAGGTGCCCTGCGGTTGGCCGCCGATGGCCTCGTAGAGGGCGATCGCATCGGTGTTCCAGTTCAGCACCGCCCACGACAGCCGGGTATAGCCGTTGTCGAGGCATTCGCGTGCCAGCGCCGCCAGCAGCGCGTTCGCCAGCCCGCGACGGCGAAATCGTGGACGCACGAACAGGTCCTCCAGATAAACACCGGCGACGCCGTCCCAGGTTGAGAAGTTGAGGAACCACAGTGCCATCGCGGCGGTTTCACCGTCGACCTCGGCGACATGCCCGCGAAGCGTCGCGGGCTCATCGAAAAGCGCCGCACTGATTTGTGGCTCGGCCACCGTACACCGATCGGCCGCGCGTTCGAACCGGGCCAGTTCGTGGATCATCGTGGTGATCGCAGAGACGTCTCTAGGTATGGCTCTGCGGATGTGGGTGGTCACGGTTGAACTCCCAGCGCAGTCAAAATCGTAACGAATTTGGTTGTGGTCTCGGCGACTTCGTCATCGGGATCGGATTCGGCGACGATGCCGCCGCCCGAGTGGGCGAGCGCGCTGCGGCGGTCGGCCGACAATTGCGCGCAGCGGATGGACACCACCCAACGGCCGTCACCGCGTGCGTCGCACCACCCGACGGCGCCGGCATAGAAGCCGCGGTCACCCTCCAATGCGCTGATCAGCTCGGCGGCAGCGTCGGTGGGCACCCCGCCGACAGCCGGGGTGGGATGCAGGGCGATCGCCAAATCCATTGCCGTCGTGGAGGTATCGCGCAACCGGCCGCGGATCGGTGTGCTGAGATGCCAAACCGCCGCGGTGCGGCTCAACGTGGGGGCGGGCGGAAAAGTCAACTCACTGCAGAACCGACGCAAGACATCGGCCATGGCATCGATGACCAGTTGGTGTTCATGGCGATCCTTGGCGGAGTCGGCAAGCGCAGCGCCCGCAGCGGCGTCCAGCTCGGGGTCCTCGCTGCGCGGCGCAGAACCGGCGAACGGCTGACAGGTCACCTGCGCACCGTCGCGCGCAACCAGTAGCTCAGGGCTGGCGCCCACCAAGGCCGTTCCCGAATAGCGGCCGCCGGCCGCCGACAGGTCGACCAGATAGCCGTAGGCGGCAGGATCGTTCGCGGCCAACCGGCGCAGGATGACCCGGCCGTCCAATGGGCTATCAGCGGTCAGCTGCAACGCGCGGGCCAGCACCACTTTGTGCAGCGTGCTGTCGGCAGCAGTCATCCGCTCGCGGGCACGTCGAATTCGGGTGCGGTGTTCTCCGGGCGCAGGAATTGCCTTGGTCAGGTGCACCGCGGGCAGCGGGCCAGCGGGCCAGTCGGGTAATTCGGCGATGCGCTGCACCGACTGCGGCGCCATTAACGCCGCGGGACCATCAGCATCAAAAGCCAACGCGCCCAATACTATCGGTGCCGCCCCCGAGTGCAGCGCCGATTGCGCGGCGGCCGCATCGCAATAGTGGCCTTGCACGCCATCGGCCACCAGAACGCCGGCCGGCCCGCACAGCGCGAACGGTGGTTCAGCCGTCATTCGGATGCGGATAGCCCAGCGCACTCAGTTGACGGATCCCGTGTTCAAAGCCGCAGATTGCGATGGACGCGGCGGACATGCCGAAGCGACTGCCCTCAACCAGCGGCAGCTCCACCCAGCGGGTGATCACGGCGCGGGAAAAGTGACCGTGACCCACGAACACCACATCCCGCGAGGCCATCTGCTCGAGCGCCAGCGCAACGGCTCGATCGGCACGGTCGCTGACCTGTGCGACGGTTTCACCGTCCGGGCAGCCGTGCGTCCAGATCAGCCAATCGGGCCGCGATTCGTGAATCTGCGCGGTCGTCACGCCCTCATAGGAACCGTAATCCCATTCGGCGAGCAGCGACGATTCCTCGTCGACGGTCAGGCCGGCGAGCTTGGCAGTCAATACCGCACGGCTACTTGGGCTGCTAATGACCTTCGGGTTGTCCAGCTCCAGCTCGGGCAGTGCCCGGCCGGTCGCGACAGCCTGTTCGCGTCCATCGTCGGTGAGCTCGATGTCGGTGCACCCGGTGTGCTGGCCGGACTTGGACCACTCGGTTTCCCCGTGGCGCAGCAGCACCAGCCGATGACTTTTGACACCCATGCTGACCGATTGTGCCTGACACGCAGCGCCATCCACGCGCGGGCACT
Source organism: uncultured Actinomycetota bacterium (assembly GCA_963838755.1). GTDB lineage: Bacteria > Actinomycetota > Actinomycetes > Mycobacteriales > Mycobacteriaceae > Mycobacterium. The sequence continues at coordinate 18,347 of CAWISO010000014.1, forward strand.
ATGGGTTTGGTGTCAGGATGGCAGATGAACCGCCAACACTCAGCAGACCTACGTAATGAAGAGGGGCGCCTATGACCAACACACGGATACTGGCGGTGGCCAACCAGAAGGGCGGGGTGGCCAAAACCACTACGGTGGCATCACTGGGTGCAGCAATGGTGGACGTGGGTCGGCGAGTGTTGCTCGTCGATCTCGACCCGCAGGGTTGTCTGACCTTTTCGCTGGGCCAAGATCCGGACAAGTTGCCGGTGTCGGTGCACGAAGTGTTGCTCGGTGAGGTGGAGCCCAACGCCGCTCTGGTGGACACCGTCGAGGGGATGACGCTGCTACCAGCCAATATCGACTTGGCTGGCGCCGAGGCGATGCTGCTGATGAGGGCCGGCCGCGAGTATGCGCTCAAACGCGCACTGGACAAACTCGGCGACGAGTTCGACGTCGTCGTCATCGACTGCCCGCCGTCGCTGGGGGTGCTCACGCTCAACGGGCTGACGGCCGCCGACGAGGTCATCGTGCCGTTGCAATGCGAAACGTTGGCGCATCGCGGCGTTGGCCAGTTCCTGCGCACGGTCACCGACGTCCAGCAGATCACCAATCCAAATCTCCAGTTACTCGGCGCGCTGCCGACGCTGTATGACCCGCGGACCATTCACACCCGCGACGTGCTGCTCGATGTCGCCGACCGGTATGACTTGCCGGTGCTGGCGCCGCCTATTCCGCGCACGGTGCGTTTCGCCGAAGCCAGCGCGTCCGGCGCATCGGTGATGGCAGCACGCAAGAACAAGGGCGCTGCTGCCTACCGCGATTTGGCGGAGGCGCTGCTCAAACACTGGAAGTCGGGCAAAACGCTGCCGACATTCACCATCGACTCCTAAAGAGACGCGGGTCAGCCGAGCGCGACGAGGGTGTTACCACGCTGCTCGAGCAGCTGCGAACCGGACACGGCCGGGATCACCGCGGCGGTTCCCGCCGGCCGGCTCACCGGCAGGAAACCTTCGCCCACGCCGGTGACCGGATCGCATACTGCGATGCCGCCAGTGACGGGGACGAGCAACTTGCCGGCCATCATCGTCGCCGGCCCGACGGGAACGGAGGGCCCGGCGGCCCGAATGGTGTAGCGATAGGTGAGATTGGCCGCATCGAACACCATCACCGCATCGCCGGTCCACCACGTCACCAGGTTCCCGGGCCGTGTCAGCGCGCTGGATGTCGACGGCGGCGTGGATAGCAGCGTGCTCGCGACCGCCACACCCGTCTCGTCGACCACATCGACCCTGGGTTGCGGCACCGGCAGGTATACCGCAGTCCTGGTCTCAGCCACCGTCAGCACCCGCGCACCCGAATCCACCCCGATCCCCGGCTCGGCGACGTCGTGCTGCTCTGGTTCGTCTTCTTCCTTGTTCGGGCGCAGCAGGGTAAGCCGCAGATCGGCCTGCGTGCCGCACGCCTCGAGCACCGACACCGCAGCCGAACTGGCCGCCGCCGACGTCAATCGGCATCCGGTGTGCAGCCCCTTCGACGACGGCTTGACCCGGGCGTCGATCTCGCCGTAGGAAAGCATTCGGACCATGTCCGAACGCCACAGTTCGATCCGGGTGTCGCCGGCCGACATCACCGTGGTGCCGTCGGAAGACAGGGTGACACGCTTGTCGGCGTAGCTGCTTCGGGCGGGCCCGCGCTGGCCGGTAGAGCCGTCGATCGTGCTGACCTGGCCGCAGCCGCGGTCATCGCGGTAGACGGCGACGGCGTAGCGGTAGACCCAGGACACCCCGCACAGATCGCTGCCGCGTGAGTAGCTCCAGCGCACCTCACCGGTGTGTGGATCGCGCCCCTCGACAGCGCGGCCGTCACCAGTGACGACGATCCCGTCGACCGCGACTGGTTGGTCGGTAGCCGCGCTGGGGGCCGTCCAGAGCTGCTTGAGCGAATCCGGCACCTGGCGCGCCGGGGTCGGGTTCGGGGCGGGTATCAGCGCGGGCCTGCTGATCGTGGCCCTTGCATCGCTAGTCCACCAGATCAATGCCGCGCCAACGGCCACCACGGCCACGATCGCGGCTGCGCCCAATAGATCGGCCTTGGTGCGGCGTTCCGGTTTGACCATCGGGTGCGCAGGTGACGCCAGTTAGTTGGCGTTGGCGGCCACGCTCGCGGACTTGCGAGGGCGACGACGGCGGCGGCGCCCGCTGTGCGCGCCGTCGTCGGACTTTGCCTTCGGGGTGTCCGTGGCGGGGGCCGCGGCCGCTGAAGCCGTCGCCTCGCCGTTGGTGGCGCCACCGGCTTGCCCACCAGTGGGGTGACCCGTCGCTGACTTGCCTCCGCGAGTGCGTTGACGCTGTCGACTGCTCTTGCGTGGCTTCGGCTCGGACTGGTCGCCGGTGCGCTGACCCGACCCGGCGCGTTTGGCCTGCGATTTGCGCGGCGTGCCGACCGTGCCGCGGGCCTCGGTGGGGATGCCGAGTTCGATGTACAGGTGCGGCGAGCTGGAGTAGGTCTCGGCGGGATCCGGGCAGCCCAGGCCTAGGGCCTTGTCGATCATCGTCCAGCGCGCCAGCTCGTCCCAGTCCACCAGCGTGACCGCGACACCGGTTTTGCCGGCACGGCCGGTGCGGCCAATCCGGTGCACGTAAGCTTGCTCGTCCTCGGGGATCTGGTAGTTGATGACGTGGGTGACGTCGTCGACGTCGATCCCGCGCGCGGCTACGTCGGTGGCCACCAGCACGTCGATACCCCCGCTGCGGAACGCCTTGAGCGCCTTTTCGCGGGCCACCTGTCCCAGATCGCCGTGCACGGCGCCCACCGCGAAGCCGCGCTCGGCGAGCTCGTCGGCGACTTTCTGGGCGGTGCGCTTGGTGCGGGTGAAGACCATGGTTGCACCGCGGCCGCGGGCTTGTAGCACCCGACTGACCAATTCGACCTTGTCCAGTGCGTGAGCGCGATAGACGAACTGTTCGGTGGCATCGTGTACCGCCGAGGAGTGCGGCGCCTCAGCCCGGATGTGGGTGGGCTGATTCATGAACGTGCGGGCCAGCGTGATGATCGGATCCGGCATGGTCGCCGAGAACAGCATGGACTGCCGGTGGTCCGGGATTTGCCGCAGAATGCGTTCGATATCGGGCAGGAAGCCCAGATCGAGCATCTCGTCGGCCTCGTCGAGCACCAGCACCGAGAGGCCGCCCAGCTGCAGATGCCCCTGCTGGGCCAGGTCGAGCAGCCGGCCGGGAGTGCCCACGACCACGTCGGCGCCGGCGCGCAGCGCCTCGATCTGCGGCTCGTAGGGGCGGCCGCCATAGATGGACACCACCGATAGCCGCCGGCCGTCGTCGGTGGTCATATACCTCGCCGCGGTGGCCAGGTCACCGGAGACCTGCAGGCACAGTTCGCGGGTCGGCACCACGATCAGCGCCCGCGGAATACCGTTCAGCGGGCGTTCGGTGCCCGAGGTGGAGATCCGCTGCAGCAGCGGCACCCCGAACGCGAAGGTTTTACCCATTCCAGTGCGGGCCTGGCCGATCAGGTCGTCGCCGGCAAGGGCGAGCGGCAAGGTGAGCTCTTGGATGGCAAAGGGATGTTCGATGCCCTGCTCGGTCAGTGCCCGCACTATTTCGTCGCGGACGCCGAGTTCGGCAAAGGTGGATTCGGATGCGGTTCGGGTGGGCGTGATGAGTGGAGTCATGCGTGAAACGCACATGCCTTTCGGTGTTGTATTCGGTTGGTCAATCGTCGCGGTCACGCGCGCACCAGTTGACTGTCGAATACGTTGCCGATTCGCGGGCCCTGCGCTCAAACTAGGCGGGGCCAACTGCGTGCACGCACATTTCGCCGGTAGCGGCGGTACGGATGTACTGCCATTACCTACGTCGATCATAGCTGGTCGGCCGTCTCGAACAGGAATCGCCGCCCACCGGCGCATAGAGTGGTGCCATGCCCCCCCTTTCGCCTGCTGACCAGCTGGCCGATCCGCCTCCCCCTCGGGTGTCGGCGGACCATCCCGGCGTCAACGAGTTGTTCGCGGTGTTGGCCTACGGCGAGGTCGTGGCGTTTTACCGGCTCACCGAACAAGCACGGATGGCGCCGGATCTGCGGGGCCGGATCTCGATGGCCAGCATGGCCGCAGCCGAGATGGGGCACTACGAGTTGCTGCGCGACGCGCTGGAGAGCCGCGGTGTCGACGTGGTGCCGACGATTTCCAAGTACGCGTCTGCGCTCGACAGCTACCACCGGCTGACCACGCCCAGCACCTGGCTGGAGGCGCTGGTCAAGACGTATATCGGCGATGCGTTGGCCGCCGATTTTTATCTCGAGATCGCCGACGGGTTGCCTGACGAGGTTGCCGACGTGGTGCGCGCGACGATGTCGGAGACCGGACACTCGCAGTTCGTCGTCGCCGAGGTGCGGGCCGCGGTGACCAAGAGCGGCCGACAGCGCAGCCGGCTGGCGTTGTGGTCACGCCGTCTGCTCGGCGAGGCGATCACGCAGGCCCAATACGTATTGGCCGAACATGATGAGCTGGTCGACCTGGTGGTGTCTCGGACCGACGGGTTGACCCAGCTGGCAGGGTTCTTCGACCGACTTCAGCGCACGCACGACGAGCGGATGCGCGGATTGGGTCTGGCCTGACTTCGTGGATCTAGCGGGTGCAGGTCGCGATCATTGAGTTGCTGGTCGACACCGCGATGGGCTGGCCCGCGCCGTCGGTGATCGAGCAGTTGAGGTGACCGGTCAGGCTGGTCGCAACGACGGACCTGACCTGCGCTCCCGGGTTCATCACCACCGTCCTCGACCAGGGCAGCGACACGTTGAGGTCGGTCTGCGGCGCGCCCTGTGCGTCGGTGTAGATGACGGTTACCAGATCGAACAGCGCCTTGGTTCCGGTGACCCGGTAGACGAAGGTGCGGGCAGCCACATCCGGCGCAAGGGGCGGGGCGGCTGCTGGCGGCGGGATCACCGTGGGTGCTGCGGTGGCCGTTGGGCTCGGTTGCCTTGGCGGTGATGTCACGGTGGTGACCGTCTCGGGGGGCAGCGAGGCATTCGGTGGGGCCGGCCGGGCGCTGGGCCGTGGGGTGGCGATCACGCTTCGAGTCGGTGGTATGACGGTGGCCGACGTCGAGGCGCTGTCGCCGCCGTTGAGGATCACGACGGTCGCGATCACGGCGAGTACGAAGATGATGCCGGCGATTGCGGCAACCGGGCGCCAGCGCTGGTCGATGGGCGCAAATATGTCATCGCTGTCGGCGTAGATGTCGTCGACAGTGTCGTCTGAGTAGTCCTGGATACCGCTATCCAAGTAATTAGTGGTACTGATGGTGCAGATGTTATCGATGTGACCATTGCCGGCTGCGTGGCGCGCGGGCGTGTCAGGTCACGATTTGCCAACGGTGGCCGCGTTTCTTGGCACGCGGAGCACACGGAATTGTTGGTGCCGACCGGCTTTCAGCACAGCGACGTGGCGTCCACTAGCCTGCTTGCTGGAAGAACGATCACGAGAAAAGAACGGGAAGGTGCCGACGTGGAGGTCAAGATCGGGATCACGGACAGCCCGCGCGAGTTGGTCTTCACCAGTGCGCAAACGCCCGCCGAAGTCGAAGAACTAGTCACCGCCGCACTGGGCAAGGATTCCGACGTGCTGAGCCTGACCGACGACAAGGGCCGCCGCTTCGTGGTCAACGCCGCCAAGATCGCTTACGTCGAGATTGGTGTCGCGGACGTCCGCCGGGTCGGTTTCGGTATTGGCAGCAGCGCGGCTAGGAACGGGTGAGCGGCACGTGTGAAAGTCCGCCCCAGGCGAACTGCACGGTGCCGTCGACGGCGTCCTCTTTGGTTATCGGGCGGTCGGTGTCTAACCAGTACCTCGCGCAATCGACGCTAACTCCGACCAGGCCCACCGCGATCATCCGAGCGCGATGCGGGTCCAACCCGGAATCGGCGCTGATCAGATCGAAAACGGCGTCGATGCACGACTCGGTCGCTACCCGCACCTGCGCGGCAACCTGGGGCTCGGTGACGTAGTCGTTCTCGAAGATCAGCCGGTAGCCCTGGCCGTCATGTTCGATGAAATCGAAGAACGCCTGCACCGCCGAGCGCAACCGCTGCCGGTTGTCGGTGGTAGTGCGCAATGCCTGGCGCACACCGGACACCAGGTTCTCGACGTGCCGTGCCAGGACCGCCAGATATAACTCTAGCTTGCTGGAAAAGTGTTGATAGAGAACAGGTTTGCTTACTCCGGCGCGCTCGGCGATTTCGTCCATGCCGGCGGCGTGGTAGCCGCGGTCGACGAATATCTCGCTCGCTGCGATCAGTAATTGGCCGCGACGCTCGTCACGGGGCAACCGGTTGCCCCGTCGAGGGGAGGTAGTGGACGTCTCCGCCGGCCGATTGTTGTCGCCCAGCTTGGCCGCACTCCTTTCGGAGGTGTTGGCGAGATCGCTCATCGAATCCTCAATCTGATTGGCGTACCGCCTCGAAGCGGTGCGCGGCTAGTCGCAACGACACTACTACCCCCGCTCATACGGTTGCCTACGGGCGCGCCGAGAGTCCCAGCTAGCGGCCGCTGTGCGATCTTGTGCGATCCTGGGAAAGTGACCTACGACCCGCAGCGGCGCGGCGACACTCGGGTGCCGGTGCTCCGCGAGGATTGGCGGGAACCGCTGCGCGCACAGCGGGACCCGCTCGCCTGGGGCTCCGGGCGGGTGCGATCCAATCGGGACACTAGCCGCTGGCGCAAACAGAGCTGGCTGGGACGTTTTGTGTCCACCTACGGTTGGCGTGCGTACGCGCTGCCGGTGCTAATTGTCCTTACCGCGGTAGTGGTGTACCAGACGGTGACGGGGACCAGCGCGTCTGCACCGGCCTTGGGAGGGCCAGTGCAGGGCCCACCGAAAATTGGTGCGGTGGGCACCGCGATCATCGATGCGCCGCCCCATGGTCTGACCCAGTTCGACGCCAATCTGCCTACCGGAGTGCTGCCCAACGGCGGCCCGTTCACCCAAGCCGGCGATAAAACTTGGCGCATTGTCCCGGGCGGCACTCCCCAGATCGGCCAGGGCACCGCCAAAGTCTTCAGATATACCGTCGAAGTCGAAAACGGCATGGACCCCGCCGCGTTCGGCGGTGAGGACGCGTTCGCCGCGATGGTCGACCAGACGCTGGCCAATCCGAAGAGCTGGACCCACAATCCGCAGTTTGCGTTCACCCGGATCGACGCCACCGCCAGAGCCAAACCCGACTTTCGGATCTCGCTGAGCTCACCGATGACGGTTCGAGAGGGTTGCGGCTACGAATTCCCTTTGGAGACATCCTGCTATAACCCGTCGTACGGGTCTGAAGCGCAACCGCGGGTCTTCATCAACGAGACACGTTGGGTGCGCGGCGCGTTGCCCTTTGAGGGCGACGTCGGTTCGTATCGGCAGTATGTGGTTAACCACGAGGTCGGCCATGCCATCGGCTATCTCCGTCACGAGTCCTGCGATCAACAGGGCGGGTTGGCACCGATCATGATGCAGCAGACCTTTTCGACCTCTGACGACGACGCCGCAAAGTTCGACCCGGAGTGGGTCAAACCCGACGGCAAGACTTGCCGATTTAATCCCTGGCCCTACCCGATCGCCTAGCCCGGCGCGGGAAGCAACAGCAGCTGTTTGCTGTTGCTGAGGAGAGTTGGTGTGATTGTTGTGCCTATTACGTGCGGACTGTCAACTCCAGTGACGAATCGAGGCGATATTGGTGTCCGGGCCGGACAGGTCGTTGCCACCGCTCGTTAAGCCGGCGGCCGAGCTGACACGGGACGAGGTGGCGCGCTACAGCCGGCATCTCATCATTCCCGACCTGGGCGTCGACGGGCAGAAGCGGCTGAAAAACGCGCGAGTTCTGGTGATCGGCGCCGGCGGGCTCGGCGCACCGGCATTGCTTTACCTGGCCGCGGCCGGGGTGGGCACGATCGGCATCGTCGACTACGACGTCGTCGACGAGTCCAATCTGCAACGCCAGATCATTCACGGCGTCTCCGACATCGGGCGATCCAAGGCGCAGTCTGCCCGCGACTCGATCACCGAGGTCAATCCGCTGGTGCAGGTACGGCTGCACGAGGTGCGGCTGGAAGCGGACAACGCCGTCGATCTGTTCGAGCAATACGACCTGATTGTGGACGGCACCGACAACTTCGCCACCCGGTATCTGGTCAACGACGCCGCCGTGCTGGCGCACAAGCCCTACATCTGGGGGTCGATCTACCGATTCGAAGGCCAGGTCTCGGTGTTCTGGGAGGATGCCCCCCGGGGGCGCGGCCTCAACTACCGCGACCTGTACCCGGAGGCGCCTCCACCGGGCCTGGTGCCGTCCTGCGCCGAAGGGGGTGTGTTGGGCGTGCTGTGCGCATCGATCGCGTCGGTGATGGGCACCGAGGCCATCAAACTGATCACCGGCATCGGCGAGCCGCTGCTGGGCAAGCTGATGGTGTACGACGCCCTGGAAATGAGCTATCGCACGATAAAGATTCGCAAGGACCCATCGACACCGAAAATCACCGAATTGATCGACTACGAGGAGTTCTGCGGGGTGGCGTCCGGCGAGGCCGCCGAGGCGGTCGCCGACTCGGTGATCACCCCGCATGAGCTGCGTGATCTGCTGAACTCCGGGAAAAAGTTGGCTCTGATCGACGTGCGCGAGCCCGTCGAGTGGGACATCAACCACATTGACGGCGCTCAGCTGATCCCGAAGTCGCTGATCAACTCCGGCGAAGGCCTGGCCAAGCTGCCGCAGGACCGGATGCCTGTGCTGTACTGCAAGACCGGCGCGCGTTCAGCAGAGGCCTTGGCCGCGGTGAAGAAGGCTGGGTTTGCCGACGCGGTGCACCTGCAGGGCGGGATCGTGGCGTGGGCCAAACAGATGCAGCCCGACATGGTCATGTACTGACCCGGCGGGGTTCGTCGGGTCATCGTGTCTAGACCCGAGAGTTCGCTGAGCCCGATTAGGCTGATCGCGTGACTGTCGAGCCGCCACCCGAGCACGTCCTGGCGGCGTTCGGTTTGAGCGGTATACGGCCCACCCCGTTAGGCGCCAGCTGGGAAGGCGGCTGGCGGTGCGGTGAAGTGGTCCTCTCGATGGTCGCAGATAACGCCCGGGCCGCCTGGTCCGCGCGAGTGCGCGAGACGCTGTTCGTCGACGGGGTGCGGTTGGCCCGGCCGGTTCGGTCCACCGATGGGCGCTACGTGGTTTCCGGTTGGCGAGCAGACACTTTCGTGGCCGGCCAACCAGAACCGCGCCACGACGAGGTGGTGTCCGCGGCGGTGCGGCTGCACGAGGCCACCGGCAAATTGGAAAGACCCCGGTTTCTCACTCAGGGCCCCGAGGCGCCCTGGGCCGATGTCGACGTCTTTATCGCCGCTGACCGCGCCGCGTGGGAGGAACGGCCGCTGCAGTCGGTGCCGCCGACAGCGCGGGTGGCGCCCTCAACAGCGGATGGGCAACGCTCGATCGAGCTGATCAATCAGCTTGCCGGACTGCGGCGGCCCACCAAGAGCCCGAATCAGCTGGTGGACGGGGATCTCTACGGGACCGTGCTGTTCGCCGGTGCCGCCGCCCCGGGGATCACCGACATCACCCCGTACTGGCGGCCCGCTTCCTGGGCGGCGGGAGTGGTTGTCGTCGACGCGTTGTCGTGGGGTGAGGCCGACGAGGGCCTCATCGAGCGCTGGAACGCGCTGCCGGAGTGGCCACAGATGTTGTTGCGCGCGTTGATGTTCCGGCTCGCGGTCCACGCACTCCACCCGCGCTCGACGGCCGCGGCCTTTCCGGGTCTGGCTCGCACCGCCGCCTTGGTTCGGCTGATCCTTTAGGTTGCGTCGGGCTTCTAGAACGTGTGGCGAACCTCCTCCAGGGCGATTTTCCCGTCGAGCGCGAGAATCCCCTCTGCGCGAAGCAGTTCCAACTGCCGACTGGTCAGGTGCCGCGCGGGTCGGCCAGAGGCGGTGATCACCCGATGCCACGGCAGGTCCACGGAGTCCGTGCGCATGATCCAGCCGACGATCCGCGGGCTGGAAAGCCCTGCGACAGCCGCGATGTCACCGTAGGTCGCGACCCGACCGGCTGGTATCGAGGCGACCAGCGCGCGCACCCGCTCGACCTGCTCGTCAGTCACCGGCGCCACGATCAGCCCAGCCGCTTGCGGATCAGCGCGGCGACCTCGGCCGGTTTGGACTCGGCCACCATGTGATCGCAGTCGAAACTCACCAGCTCAAAATTGTCACCCAACCGCTCGCGCAGGCCGTCGACCAGCCGGTCGGTGACATACGGGGGCGATGTCCATGCCGGCCGTACCAACGTCGTCCCAATTCCGCTGGGCGGCAATACGAATTCGCGGGCCAACTCACTCCAATAGGACATCATGGCGGGCAGGCTGAGCCGCCAACCGTACCGCCCGTTCGGCAGCGCGACGAGGTGCTCGTCGAGTTCGGCGTCGAGCACGGCCGGGTCCACATCCGCCCACGACCCGCTGACCTTATCCGCACGGGCTTCCGCGGCGTCGGGGTAGTCGGGGGAGGCCAGCATGGCGTCGGCGATCTCACTCGTCCAAGCACCGTCCAGGCCGATCGCCGGGTCGAGCAGCACCAGCGCCTCCACCCGTTCGGGGTGGGCGGCGGCCAGGTGCAGCGCGACTGCGCCGCCGAACGAATGGCCGACCACGACGACGGGGCCCTCGGCTTGATGCTCGAGCAGTGCCGCCAGCGCGGCGACATTGGCGTCGATGGTCCACGGCGCCGCCCACGACGACCTGCCGTGCCCGATCAGATCGGGTGCAGCCACGGCGATCTCGGACAGGTGCCCAGTCGCCAGCGGTTGCCAGCGCTTCCCGTGCCCGGTCAGCCCGTGGACCGCCAGCAGTCGCACGGGGTCGCAGGGTCCGTAGCGGTGCACATGCAGCCGGGTCACTCGTTGATGGTGCCAGTTCGTCGTCCACTCATCGCCGCCCGGGCTGTTTTGTCGGACCCCCGTGCTGTTATTCCGCTATGTCTTACCGCTGGGGTCCGGAGGCACATGCTGTGTTCGATCCCGGTCTGCGCGGCGTGGTGCGAGTGCTGGGCGGACCGGGAACAGGCAAGAGCTGCCTGCTGATCGACGCCGCCGCTGCCCGCATCGCTGCCGGCGTCGATGCGGAATCGGTTCTGCTGCTCACCGGATCCGGCCGGATCGGGGCGCGGACACGTAGCGCGTTGACGACGACGTTGCTGGGCTCGCTGGGGGTACCACCCGCTTGCGGGGGACAGGCCGGTGCCTGCCCGGTGGTGATCCGGGAACCGCTGGTGCGCAGCGTGCATGGCTATGCGTTCGCCGTGCTGCGGCTGGCGGCGCAGCGTGCCGGCGGTCCACCACCGCGGTTGATCACCAGCGCTGAACAAGATGCGATCATCGCTGAACTGCTGGCCGGTGAGATTGCCGATGGCTGCGACGCCACGACCGCGTGGCCGGTCGAGCTGCGGGCCGCGCTGGGCACCGTCGGGTTCGCCGCCGAACTGCGTGAGCTGTTGACCCGCTGCGCCGAACGTGGCGTGGATGCTGCGCAGCTGGAGCGGCTGGGCCGGTTGTCCGGTCGTCCGGAATGGGTGGCCGCAGGGCAATTCGCGCGCAAATACGAGCAGGTGATGCTGCTACGCGCAGCCGTAGGAACGGCTGCGCCGCAGGCGACTACACCGGCGGTGGGGGCCGCCGAGCTGGTCGGAGCCGCCCTCGAAGCGTTCGCCGTCGACCCGGAGTTGCTGGCCGCCGAACGTGCCCGGCTTAACGTGCTGCTGGTTGACGACGCCCAGCAACTCGACCCGCAGGCCGCCCTGCTGGTTCGGGTGCTGGCCGCCGACGCGGACCTGACTCTGCTTGCCGGTGATCCGACGCAAGCGGTGTTCGGCTTTCGCGGCGCTGAACCCGCGGCACTGTTGCGCGGCGACACGCCATCGGTGACGCTCACAACGTCGCACCGGTGTGCACCAGCGGTGGCGCGGGCTGTCTCAGGCATCGCCGGGCGACTCGCTGACCGCTGCGAAATCGAAGGCACCGGAATTGATTCCGGGTCGGTGGCGGTGAGGCTGGCCGCCTCCCCAGGCGCCGAGGCAGCGCTGATCGCTGATTTTTTGCGACGCGCGCACCTGGTCGACGGCGTGCCGTGGTCGCAAATGGCGGTGATCGTCAGGTCGGTGCCGCGCGCCGCCGCCGGGCTCTCGCACGCGCTGGCTCGAGCCGGTGTCGCGGTGGCCCCGCCGCGGGTCGCCGGGTCACTGGCCGAGCAGCCGGCGGCGTGCACGCTGCTGACGGTGTTGGCAGCCACCGTCCACGGATTGGATGGCGAGCAGGCGCTGGCACTGTTGACCGGACCGATCGGCCGGGTCGATCCGGTTTCGCTTCGCCAGCTGCGCCGGACGCTACGCCGCGCCGACATCGGCGGGCCACCAATGCAATTCGCTGACCTGCTGGTGGATAGGCTGAACCGCGGGAAATGGTCCGGGCTGACCGCGAACCAGGCCCGTCCGCTGCGGCGGGTACGGGCGGTGCTGGACGCCGCTGCTCGCAGTCACCGGCGAAACGAAGATCCGCGCTACCTGCTCTGGGCGGCATGGCAACGTTCGGGGCTGCAACGTCGCTGGCTGGCGGCGTGTGAGCGGGGCGGCCCGTCGGGCGTTCAAGCCGGACGCGACCTTGATGCGGTAACGGCACTGTTCGACGCCACCGATCACTACCTGACGCGCACCGCGGGCGCGTCGCTGCGTGGGCTGATCGATCATCTGGGCACGCTGCACATGCCAGCGCCCGGACCCGAGCCCACGGCCGCTGCGGAGCAAGTCACCGTGCTCAGCGCGCACGCGGCGCTGGGCCAGCAGTGGGATCTGGTCGTCATCGCCGGTCTGCAGGAAGGGTTGTGGCCCAATACTATTCCGCGCGGCGGCGTGCTGGGCACCCAGCGGCTGGTGGACGTCCTGGACGGGATCCCCGAAAACGCCTCGCTGCGGGCGCCGCTGCTCGCCGAGGAACGGCGGCTGCTGGTGACAGCGATGGGGCGCGCGCGCAAGCGGTTGCTGGTGACCGCCGTCGACGGCGAGACCGGGGACGGGAGGGGTGCGGCCATGCCGTCGCCGTTCTTCGCTGAAATCGCGCAGTGGGCCACCGTTGACGCCGATGCCGCGCCGCAGCCGGTCGCAGCACCGCGGGTGCTGTCGGCGTCCGCGGTGGTGGGCCGGCTGCGCGGGGTGGTGTGCGCGCCACGCGGGGCAGTCAGCGACGCCGTGCGTTCTTGCGCGGCAAGCCAATTGGCGCGGCTGGCCACAGCCGGTGTGCCCGGCGCCGACCCGGCCGAATGGTATGGCATGACACCGCTCAGCACTGCCGAACCGTTGTGGAATAGAGCCGATCACACAGATCGCACCGTCACGCTGAGCCCGTCGAGTCTGCAGACGCTGACCGACTGCCCGCTGCGGTGGCTGGCCGAGCGCCACGGCGGAACCGACGCGCGCGATCTGTCGTCCACGGTCGGATCGGTGTTGCACGCGCTGGTTGCCGACTCGGCAGGTAGCGAGTCGCAGCTGATGGCCGCCCTGGACCGGGCCTGGCGGCATTTGCCGTTCGAATCCAGTTGGTATTCAGCCAACGAGCTGGCCCGGCATCGCGCAATGATCCAGGCGTTTGTGGCGTGGCGATCCCGGACCCGTCGCGAACTGAGCGAGGTCGGCGTCGAGGTCGACGTCGACGGGGTGCTCGACACGCACGACGGCACCGGGGTGCGGCTGCGCGGACGGGTTGACCGGATCGAACGCGACGGAGTCGGCCGGCTGGTCGTCGTCGACGTCAAGACCGGCAAGACACCGGTCAGCAAGGACGACGCGCAACGACATGCCCAGCTGGCCGCCTACCAACTGGCGGTGGCCGAGGGCCTGGTGCCTGACGGTGACGAGCCTGGCGGCGCGCGGTTGCTGTACCTGGGCAAGGCGGGGCCGGCCGGTGCCACCGAACGCGAGCAGGACCCGCTGACCCCTGAGGCGCGCGCCGAGTGGCGCAACGTGGTTCGGCATGCGGCCGAGGCGACGGCCGGGCCGCAGTTCATCGCGCGGATCAACGACGGCTGCACCCACTGCCCGCTGCGGCCGAGCTGCCCCGCGCATACCGACCACGACGGGACGGTGCCGTTATGACCGCAGCGCGCTACAGTCCGGCCGAATTGGCCTGCGCGCTTGGCCTTTTCGAGCCCACCGCGGAGCAGGCCGCGGTCATCGCCGCGCCGCCGGGGCCGCTGGTGGTCATCGCGGGGGCCGGCGCCGGGAAAACCGAGACGATGGCAGCGCGGGTGGTCTGGCTGGTCGCCAACGGCTACGCCGAGCCCGGCCAGGTGCTGGGGCTGACGTTCACCCGCAAGGCCGCGGGCCAGCTGCTGCGACGGGTTCGGTCCCGCCTGGCCCGGCTGGGCGGCACCGGGCTTACCCTCGGCGGCCAGCCGGACTCGCTGCCCGGCGAGCCGGCAGCGATGGCAGAGGCACCGGCTGTCAGTACCTATCACGCGTTCGCCGGCCAGCTGCTGCGGGAGTACGGTCTGTTCTGCCCGCCGGCGACGGAGTACGCCCAGCCCATCGAGCCCGGCACCCGGCTGCTCAGCGAAACCGAGCTCTGGCAGCTGGCATTCGACGTCGTCACTGGATATCGCGGCGAGCTGCAGACGGACAAATCCCCGGCCCAGGTCACGTCGATGGTGCTGCGCCTGTCGGGTCAGCTTGCCGAGCATCTGGTCGACACCGAACAGCTCCGCGATACGCACCAAGAGCTAGCCCATCTGGTGAACACTTTGCCGGCGGGCCGCTACCAGCGTGAGCGAGGCCCAAGCCAGTGGCTGCTGCGGCTGCTGGCCACCCAGGCCGAGCGCACCGAGCTGGTGCCGCTGATCGACGCGTTGCACCGACGGATGCGGGCTGAGAAGGCGATGGACTTCGGCACTCAGATGGCTCACGCCGCACGGCTGGCCGCCGTAGTCCCGCAGATCGGTGAGCAACTGCGCAGCCGCTACCGCGTGGTGCTGCTCGACGAATACCAAGACACCGGATACGCCCAGCGCATCCTGTTGTCGTCGCTGTTCGGCGGCGGCGTCGACGACGGCCTGGCATTGACCGCCGTCGGCGACCCGATCCAGTCCATCTACGGCTGGCGGGGCGCGGCGGCCACCAACCTGCCGCGTTTCACCACCGACTTCCCGCGACCCGACGGCAGCCCGGCCCCGATCCTGGAACTGCGGACCAGCTGGCGCAATCCGCCGCGGGCGCTGTATGTGGCCAATGCCGTCTCGGCGGACGCGCGCCGACGATCGGTGGAGGTGCGTGCGCTTCGTTCGCGCCCAGACGCCATGCCCGGCACCGTGCGCTGCGCGCTGCTGCCCGACGTGCAGGCGGAGCGGGAGTGGGTCGCTGATCACCTGCAGCGGCGCTATCAGCAAGCCGCCGCCGACGGGGTAGCGCCGCCGACCGCCGCGGTCCTGGTGCGGCGCAACGCCGATGCCGCACCGATGGCCGCTGCGCTGCGCAGCCGAGGCATCCCGGTGGAGGTGGTCGGACTGGCCGGGCTGTTGTCGGTGCCCGAGGTCGCCGACCTGGTCGCCATGCTGCGGTTAATCGCCGAACCGACTGCCGGTGCGGCCGCGATGCGAGTGCTGACCGGGCCGCGGTGGCGGTTGGGGGCCCGCGACGTCGCGGCGCTGTGGCGGCGGGCCGTGGCGATCGATCGGGGGCACGCGGCGCGCGGTGGCCAGCCTGATTCCGCCGAGCGGATCGCCGCGGCAGCCGGGCCGGACGCCGATACCGCGGGGTTGGCCGACGCGGTCGCCGACCCAGGCCCGGCCAGTGACTATTCGACGGCGGGATACCGGCGCATCGTCGCGCTCGCCGAGGAGCTGAGCATGCTGCGCGGCCACCTCGGCCATCCGCTTCCCGACCTGGTCGCCGAGGTGCGTCGGCTGCTGGGCGTCGACTACGAGGTCCGGGCCGCGCTGCCCGCCGGATCAGGGTGGACGGGCACCAAGCAACTGGACGCCTTCGCCGACGTGGTCAGCGGCTACGCCGACCGGGCCACCGCGGCCAGCGAACCCCCGGCGTCGATCGGCGGCCTGCTGGCCTACCTGCAAGCGGCCACCGTCGTCGAGAACGGCTTGCCGCCGGCTCAGGTCGCCGTCGCACAGAATCGGGTGCAGGTGCTCACGGTGCACGCCGCTAAAGGTTTGGAATGGCACGTGGTGGTGGTGCCGCAGCTGTCGGCGGGAGTGTTCCCGTCGACCGCGTCGACTCGCACCTGGCTCACCGACGCCGCCGACCTGCCGCCGCTGCTGCGCGGCGATCGGGCGTCGCTGGGCGTGCACGGCGTTCCGGTTCTGGACACGTCGGATGTGACCGATCGAAAGCAATTGTCGGACAAGATTTCCGCGCACCGCCGGCAACTGGCCCAACGCCGCCTCGACGAGGAGCGCAGGCTGTTGTATGTGGCGATCACCCGCGTCGAGGACACCCTGCTGCTATCCGGCCACCACTGGGGGGCTACTGGGATCAAGCCGCGCGGACCGTCGGATTTCCTCTGCGAGCTCAAGGACATCATCGAGAGGTCGGCCACTGCCGGCGAAGCATGCGGTGTGATCGAGCACTGGGCACCGGCACCGGCCGACGGTGACCGAAACCCGTTGCGTGACAGCGTGCATGAAGCGATGTGGCCCGTCGATCCGCTGGGTGGGCGTCGTGCCGACGTGGAGCGGGGCGCGGCACTGGTAGCCGCGGCGATGTCAGCGGAGACGCCGGCTGCGGCGAAGGACGTCGACACCGAAGGCTGGGCGGTCGACGTCGATGCACTTCTCGACGAGCGTGCCCGCGGCGCGCAGAAGGCGCCGGCACAAACGTTGCCCACTCAACTGTCGGTCAGCAGCCTGGTGGAGTTGGCCCGCGAACCGCAGCACGCGGCGCAGCGGTTCATGCGCCGGCTGCCGACCCGGCCGGACCCGCATGCCGCGCTGGGCAACGCGTTTCACGACTGGGTGCAGCGGTTCTACGGCGCCGAGCGGCTATTCGACCTCGGCGATCTGCCCGGCGCCGCGGACACCGACATCGCGCAGCGCGATGCCGAGGAGCTGGCCGCGTTGCAGAATGCCTTCCTCGCATCGCCGTGGGCCGCACGCACGCCAATTGCCGTCGAGGTGCCGTTCGAGATGGCCATCGGCGGCACTGTGCTGCGCGGGCGCATCGACGCGGTATTCGCTGACCCGGACGGTGGCGCCACCGTGGTGGACTGGAAGACCGGGGAGCCGCCGAGTGGGCCAGAAGCCATGCGGCAGGCCGCGGTTCAGCTCGGTGTCTACCGACTGGCCTGGGCGGCGCTACACGGTTGCCCGGAATCGTTGGTGCGCACTGCGTTTCACTACGTACGCAGCGGAGTCACTGTCGTCCCCGAGGTGCTGCCCGATCCCGGCGACCTGGCCGGCATGCTGACCTGATCGTCGGTCCCCTAGGCGTTGCGGCTGACCTTGAGTGCCTGGGTGATCATCGGAATCTGCAACGGCAGCCGGGCCAACGCGGCGATGCGCATCGGCCACGGCTTATCCCACCACAACCGGACCATGTTGACGTTCCCCGGGAAGACCGCGACAAACAGCGTCGCGGCTGCCAGCGCGGCGCCCCGTCGGGTGCGTCGTGGCAGCAGCAAAGCACCGATGACGACCTCGGCGACGCCGGACGCATAGGTGTAGAACCGCGGACTTCCGGGCAGCTCGGCGGGGATGATGTCATCGAACGGTTTCGGGGCCAGAAAGTGGGTGGTGCCGACCCCGAGCAAAAGCGCCGCGATTCGATAGGCAGGTGTTTGGCTGGCGTCACGCTGAGCAGTCGATGTGGTGGCGGTCATGGTTACATTGTGACGTGCGTCAGGTCGAGCCGATGAACAGTGGCCAAAGCTAGCCGGCGGCGACGCGGTCTCGACGAGACGCTGACTCGGCTGCCCGGCTACGCACTGGTCGGTGTGCTGCGGATCCCGGAGGCCAATGTCGGCCCGGTCCGCGCGATCTGGAAGCGCGTCGCGGTCGCCCTTCTCGCATTGGTGGTCGCGGTGATCACCGTCTACCTCGGCCGCGCCGGATACACCGACGTGCGAGATGCGCCGCTGTCGTTTATCGACTGCGTGTACTTCGCGACGATCTCATTGACCACCGTCGGCTACGGCGACCTCACCCCGTATTCGGAATTCGCGCGCCTGACCAACATCGTGATCATCACGCCGCTGCGGATCCTGTTTCTCGTCGTGTTGGTCGGCACCACACTTCAGGTGCTCACCGAGCGGTCCCGGCAAGCGTTCAAGATTCAGCGTTGGAGGAGCAGAGTGCGCAACCACACCGTCGTCGTCGGCTACGGCACCAAGGGCAAGACGGCGGTCGCCGCAATCCTGGACAACGAGAAGGCCGCTCGCGACCTAGTGATCGTCGACACCGAACAGGCCGCCCTCGACCACGCCACGGCCGCCGGCCTGGTCACCGTGCACGGCGACGCAACCAGATCCGACGTGCTGCGGTTGGCGGCCGCCCAGCATGCCTCGTCGATCGTCGTCGCCACCGGTCGCGACGACACCGCGGCGCTGGTCACCCTGACCGCCCGGGAAGTTGCGCCCAACGCGACGATCGTGGCGTCGATTCGAGAGGCCGAAAACCAGCACCTGCTGCAGCAATCCGGTGCGAACTCGGTGGTCGTCTCCTCCGAGACCGCCGGCCGGCTGCTCGGCATCGCGACCACTACGCCCAGCATCGTGGAGATGATCGACGACCTGCTGACGCCGGCCGAGGGATTAGCGATCGCCGAGCGCGACGTTGAGAAGACCGAGGTGGGCGGTTCGCCGCGGCACCTGTCCGACCTCGTGCTCGGTGTAGTCCGCGACGGTCACCTGCTGCGCGTCGATGCGCCCGAGGTCGACGCCATCGAGGCCGGCGACCGATTGCTCTATGTCCGAAGTGTGGGGAAGTGACGTGGAATTCCAGTTACGCAGCGTGCCGCTGCTGTCCCGCATTGGCGCCGACCGGGACGACCAGGTACGCACCGACGTCGACGCCGCCGCCGCCGGCTGGGCGGATGCGGCGCTGCTGCGGCTGGACCGGCGCAATCAGGTGTTGATCGCCGATGGCCACGTGGTGCTCGGGCGCGCGAAGGCCCTGGCCGACAAGCCTCCGGCGGATGCGGTGTTTTTAGGCCGTATCGACGACGGCAGACACGTGTGGGCAGTCCGGGGTCCGCTGGAATCACCCGAGGATCCCGACGTGGAAACCCAGGTGGCCGATCTTCGCCGAGCCGGCCAGCTCTTCGACGACATGGGCGCGCAACTGGTGTCGTCGGCCTCGGCGCTGCTGAACTGGCATGAGAGCGCCCGCTTCAGTTCGGTGGACGGCTCGCCGACCAGACCGGTCCGGGCCGGCTGGGCGAGGGTCAACCCGCTGACCGGGCACGAGGAATTCCCGCGCATCGACCCCGCGGTGATCTGTCTGGTGCATGACGGCGGTGATCGTGCGGTGTTGGCCCGCCAAACGGTGTGGCCGGATCGTATGTTTTCGCTGCTGGCCGGTTTTGTTGAAGCCGGCGAATCGTTCGAGACCTGTGTGGTGCGGGAGATTCGCGAAGAAATCGGGCTGACCGTGCGCGATGTGCATTACCTGGGCAGCCAGCCGTGGCCGTTCCCGCGCTCGCTAATGGTCGGCTTCCACGCGATCGCCGACCCCGATCAGGACTTCGCCTTCAACGACGGTGAGATCGCCGAGGCCGCGTGGTTCACCCGCGACGAGGTGCGCGCCGCGCTGGCCGTCGGCGACTGGAGCAGCAACTCGGAATCCAAGTTGCTGCTACCCGGCTCGGTGTCGATCGCGCGGGTGATCATCGAATCCTGGGCTGAACGGGACTGACGTCCCCCCGCGAGCAGACGCAAAATCGCCCAATTTCGGACCGAAATGGGCGATTTTGCGTCTGCTCACCGCAAGCGTCAGCCAGCCAGTTCGGCGAGCTTAGCCTTGATCTCGTTGGCGGCCGGGTTGGTCAGCGTCGACCCGTCGGCGAACTTCACCGTCGGAACCGTACGGTTGCCGCCGTTGACCGAGCCGACGAAATCCGCCGCCGCGGCGTCCTGTTCGATGTCCACCTCGTCATAGGAGATCCCGGCGGCCTTCAACACCGTCTTGAGCCGGTGGCAGTAGCCACACCAGGTCGTGGTGTACATGGTCAACGAGGTCCCAGCAGCGTTGGTCATAGTTCTTTCAACATAACCTGCGTCTTCGGTATGCCTCGGCGTGGCGCTGCCCGGAGTTTGTCGGCCACCACTGCCAAGATGGACGCCATGCCGGTAATCGCAGAGCCCTTGATTGCCGACCTCGATGACGAGCAGCGCGAGGCCGTGCTGGCGCCCCGCGGACCGCTCTGCGTGCTGGCCGGGGCAGGAACCGGTAAGACCCGCACCATCACCCACCGCATTGCTCAGCTGGTGGCCACCGGACACGTGGCCGCGGGTCAGGTGTTGGCGGTGACCTTCACCCAGCGTGCAGCCGGCGAAATGCGCGCCCGGTTGCGGACATTGGGTGCGGGGACCGGGTCCGGCATCGACACTGTGCAGGCGCTGACCTTCCACGCGGCAGCTCACCGGCAGCTGCGGTATTTCTGGCCACGGGTGGTCGGAGACACCGGGTGGCAGTTGCTGGAGAGCAAGTTTGCCGTCGTCGCCCGCGGCGCCAGTGGCGCCGGGCTGCATCTGAGCACCGACGACGTCCGCGATGTGGCCGGTGAGATCGAGTGGGCGAAGGCGTCGCTGATCGCGCCGGAGGCCTATCCGGACGCGGTGGCCGCCGCAGGCCGCGACATTCCGCTGGCCGCCGCGCAGGTCGCCACCGTGTATGCGGCCTACGAGTCGCTGAAGTCCCGCGGTGACGGTGTCGCGCTGCTCGACTTCGACGACCTGCTGCTGCACACCGCGGCCGCGATCGAGCACGACGCTGCGGTCGCCGATGAGTTTCGAAACCGCTACCGCTGCTTCGTCGTCGACGAATATCAGGACGTCACACCGTTGCAGCAGCGGGTGTTGACGGCGTGGCTGGGTGACCGCGACGACCTGACGGTCGTCGGCGACGCCAACCAAACCATCTACTCGTTCACCGGGGCCTCGCCGCGTTACGTGCTGGACTTCTCGCAGCGATACCCCGACGCCACCGTGGTGCGCCTGGAACGGGACTACCGGTCCACACCGCAAGTGGTGTCGCTGGCCAACCGGGTAATCGCCGCCGCCCGCGGGCGGGTGGCCGGCAGCAAGCTGCACCTGGTCGGTCAGCGTGACCCAGGGCCGGTCCCGTCGTTTCGTGACCATCCCGACGAAGTCGCCGAGGCCGCCGCGGTGGCGACGTCGATCTCGCGGCTGGTGGAGGCGGGCACGTCGCCGGCCGAGATCGCGGTGCTCTATCGGATCAATGCGCAGTCCGAGGTCTACGAGGAAGCGTTGACCGAGGCCGGAATCCCATATCAGGTTCGCGGCGGCGAGGGCTTTTTTTCCCGCCAGGAAATCCGCCAAGCGCTGCTGGTCTTGGCGCGAGCGGTCAATCGCGGCACCGACGGCGAAGGCGCCCTGCCCGACGTGGTCCGGGGGCTGCTCGAACCGCTGGGTTTGACGGCCCATCCGCCGACGGGAACCCGGGCCCGAGAGCGATGGGAGGCGCTGGTCGCCTTGGCCGAGCTGGTCGACGAAGAGGTGGCGCATCGCCCGCAGTTGGATCTGCCAGGTCTACTGGCCGAGCTGCGGTCCCGTGCCGATGCGCGCCACCCGCCGCCTGCGCAGGGTGTGACGCTGGCCTCGCTGCACGCCGCCAAGGGGCTGGAGTGGGACGCGGTGTTCCTGGTCGGATTGACCGATGGCACGCTGCCGATCTCGCATGCGTTGGCTCACGGCGCCGAAAGCGAAGCCGTCGAAGAGGAGCGCCGACTGCTCTACGTCGGAATCACCAGGGCCCGAACGCATTTGGCGCTCAGCTGGGCGTTGTCCCGCAATCCGGGTGGGCGCCAGAGTCGCAAGCCGTCTCGGTTTCTCAACGGCCTTGCCCCGCAGACTCAGCCCGACCCCACCCCGAGTCGACCGCGAAGGAACCGCGGCACGCCGTCGCGCTGCCGAATCTGCAACAACCAGCTGACCACTCCGACGGCGATCATGCTGCGCCGCTGCGAGACATGCGCCGCCGATATCGACGACGAGCTGTTGCTAGCGCTCAAAGACTGGCGGCTGCGTACTGCCCGCGACCTCAAGGTGCCCGCCTATGTCGTGTTCACCGACAACACGCTGATCGCGATCGCCGAGATGCTGCCCACCGACGACGCCGCGTTGGTCGCGATCCCCGGCATCGGCGCCCGCAAGCTAGAGCAGTTCGGCCCGGACGTGTTGGAGCTCGTTCGCGGCCGCGGCTAACGGGTCGCCACAAAACCGCACGTCAGAAAATCGCTTGCCGGAGTTGGCTGTTACTATTTAGCCTCGAACCGCAAGCATTGCGCTCGTCGGCAGCTACCACGCGAGAGGAGGGAGCCATGATGATCAACATGAACGCGTTCGGTGTACGCCCGACGGGCAACACTGGCTCCCGCCATGCTGCCCATGCCGCCGCGGCAGCCGCCTTGGCGGCGTCGCACAAGCGCCGCACCGCCGCTGCGACCGACGCGTCCGTGGATTTGGGCTCTCCCTAGGTAAAGCCCACTGCATCGCCACATGGCCACGGACCCGAAGTCACAGGATCCGTGGCCACAGTTTTTGGGTCGACAACCCGCCAACTGGTCCGGACTCCGCAAAGACCGCCCCCGACCAGAAAGCAGGTGAGAAGGACATGTCGACAGCGACAGTCCCCGACGAGCAGCAGCCGGAACTACCTTGTTATGTCGGCGATCCCGACCTGTGGTTCGCCGACACCCCGTCGGATTTGGAGCGTGCCAAGGCGTTGTGCGCTGACTGCCCGATTCGAAACGAGTGTCTGGCCGCGGCGTTGCAGCGCGCAGAGCCGTGGGGAGTGTGGGGTGGTGAAATCCTCGAGCGCGGCTGCATCGTGAGCCGCAAGCGGCCACGTGGACGTCCGCGCAAGGACTCGGTCGCCGCTTAGGCCCGCTCACATCGACGTGCGCGCGAGGCGGCGCTCTCAGCTAACGGCGGCGTCGGGTTCGGCGAAACCGGGAACCAGTTCCTCCGATAGCTTCTGGGTCGGGATATGCGCGTCCAGCTGGCACATGATCGCCATGGACGAAGCTAGTACTCGCATCGGGATGGCCAGCTTCGGCGGCAGGTCCATCTGCCGCGCCGTGCGGATCTGGGCGACTCCCCGGTCGAGCTGACGGTAAGTCATCCGTTGTAGCCATTTACGGGTGTAGTGAAAGACCTCGACCTCGACCGGCTCGACGTACTGGCGCAGCATCTCGTCGATCTCGCGCACCGACACCTGTTGCCCCTTCTGGATGAAGCCGGCCTTCTCCATCGTCGGCAACACCAGGTCGTAGTTCTTGTCGCGGGCCAGCCGGATCGTCAGCCCGAGCTCGACCGGGAACCCGCCAGGCAGCGGCGCCACCGCACCGAAGTCGATGACGCCCATCCGCCCGTCGGGCAGCAGCATGAAGTTGCCGGGATGGGCGTCGCCGTGAATCATCTCCAGCCGGCGCGGGGCGTCGAAGATGAATTCGGCCAGCCGGGTGCCCATCAGGTCGCGTTGCTCGACGGTGCCGTTGCGGATGATTTCCGACATCGCCACGCCGTCAATCCACTCCTGGATCACGACTTTCGGGGCGCTCGCGACGATGTGCGGCACCAGGAAGTGCGGATGACCCTCGTAGGCCTTGGCGAAGGCGCGCTGATTGTCGGCCTCCAGCCGGTAGTCGAGTTCCATCTCGGTGCGTTCGATCAGCTCGTCGACGATGCCCTGGACGTCCACGCCGGGTGCCAGCTGTTTGACGACTCCGACCATGCGCCGCAAGGTCTTCAAATCGGCCCGCAGCGCCTCGTCGGCGCCCGGGTATTGGATCTTGACGGCGACCTCGCGACCGTCGGACCACACCGCCTTGTGGACCTGGCCGATGCTGGCCGACGCCACCGGAGTGTCGTCGAACGAGGTGAAACGCTGACGCCACTTGGTGCCAAGCTGGGCGTCTAGCACCCGGTGCACCTTGGCCGCCGGCAGCGGCGGCGCGTCCTTCTGAAGTCTGGTCAGCGCTTCCCGGTACGGCTCGCCGAACTCCTCGGGGATGGCGGCTTCCATCACCGACAGCGCCTGGCCGACCTTCATCGCGCCGCCCTTGAGCTCGCCCAGCACGGTGAAGAGCTGGTGGGCAGCCTTCTCCATCAGTTCGGCGTTGACTTCGTCCTGCGACTTGCCGGCGAGCCGCTTGCCGAACCCGAGCGCCGTCCGCCCGGCGATGCCGACGGACAGGCCGGCCAGCCTCGCATTGCGCGAAGCGCCGCTACGTCTGATGTCTGCCACACAACCATCATCCATGACGACTCGGCTGGCCCCCACAGATCTGGCAACAAGTGCTGTCAGCAGCCGTTCGCCCACAGTTTCTGTCGGGGCGTTGATAATGCAACAATCACAACCGCCGCGGCCTGGCCTAGAGAGGACGGCTCCATCGATGCACGAATCTGATGCGGCCGACCAGCAAACAAATGGTCACGTTTCGTCCGCACTGCGACGGCTCGACTTCCGATGGTCGACACTGGTGATCCTCTTCGTCGCGGCGGCTGCTTCCCTGGTCCTGCTGAGCACGCTCCCAGCGCTGCGGATGCCCCACATCGGCCTGTTCGTCGGGTGGGCGGATTTCTTCGTTTACCGCGACGGCGGTTACCACGCTCTCAAAGACATGCCGCTTTACGCCACCCCCCTCGGCGGCCTCCGCCTCGTCTACCTCTACGCGCCGTTCTCCACACTCATCTTTGTGCCGTTTTTGTGGGTGCCGGTCGATGCAGGCAAACCCATCTGGTTTTCGCTCAACGTCGTAATGCTGGTTGCGATCGTGATGCTGTGCTTTCGGATGCTCGGCTACCGAATCACCCCCTACCTCGCTAGCATCTCCGCGCTGCTCGCGATTGCCTGCGGGTTTCTGGAACCGGTCCGCACCACGTTGTTTTTTGGGCAGATCAACCTGCTTCTGCTGCTACTAGTGCTCTGGGACGCGTCGCGTCCGGAACGCAGCCGACTCAAAGGGATCGGCATCGGCGTCGCGGCGGGCATCAAGCTCACGCCCGCCTATTTCGTGCTGTACTACCTGCTCTTACGCCAGTGGCGGGCCGCCGGGGCCGCCGTCGTCACGATCGCCGCAACCGTAGGACTGGGTTGGCTCGTGCTGCCCAACGCGTCGTGGCAGTACTGGCGCGGAATGTTTCTCGACACCAAATGGCTCGACAGATTTCTCTTCGCCGCCGCCAACCAGTCCATCCGCGGAGCAATTGCCCGCCTCACCGGACATATGCCCCCGACGTGGCTGTGGCTGCTGGCCGACGCGTGCGTTGTGGCCATCAGCATGTGGGTCGCCGTGCGCCTGTACCGTCGCGGAGAGCCCCTGCTCGCGATCACCGTTGTCGGATTAAGCGCCACCGCGGTGTCACCGTTCTCGTGGAGCCATCACTGGGTGTGGTTCGTACCGATGATGGTCTATCTCGTACATCGGGCGCTGACGAACGCGTGGTGGTGGGTCGGGGTAGTCACATTGTTCGTGCTGATGGGTTCATGGGCTGATACACCTCGTGGCGCACACGGGCCGCGCATCGGTCTGTACCTGTTCGTGCCGCAATGGGTCCGCTGGCGGCCCCTGGAGAATCTCCACCTGATGGTCTATGCGGTCCTACTGATCGTTGCGGGCCTCATAGCGTGGCGTCTGGGGCGCGCCGATCAACGTATCGAGTCGCCAGCGGAGGCAGCCGCCGACGAAGCAGCAATGCAGGTTCACCAAACAAGTGGTTCCTCGCCTCTTTCGGTGCGAAGCGGCGCTACCACGTCTAACTAGCCAGGCAGCCACCAACACCCGCGATCAGCAAGAACACAGTGGATGCTTGGACCAGTGCCGCGCCACGAGCGACCCGGCATGGACGTCGAATTCCAGGGTGGCGTTCAACGAAGCGGGCGGCTCGGACTCGGAACCCCGCACCGCGCCGATCACCCGGTTGACCTGGCTGAGCGCCAGCGCCGCCGTCGCCAGCAGGGTCGCCCGATCGGCCACGCCGACGGTGTCGCGCAGCTGCGCGGCGACCGCGGGCCAGGCCGCGTCGCGGTCTCTGCGATGCAGATCCGCACACCCCAGGCAGCTGGTGACGCCGGGAATGACCAGCGGACCGACCAGCCCGGTGCCGTCGCGCACGCGCACTGCAAGGTGCGCGACGCCCTGACTGTGCAGGTCGCGTTGCATGCGCGGGTCAGCGACCAGGTTGTCGGACAACACCACCAGGTCGGCTTCGGCCGAGGTCACCGCGGCATGGGGGTGGCTGGTCTGCTTGACCCGGGCACCCGAACAGCGCAGCCCCTCGAGTAGCAGCTCGGACAGCGGGCCGCGGCCGTGCACGCGGATCGAGGCCGATCGGACCGAGCGCTGACGGCCACCACGGGTGGCGACACCGGCCGCAATCAATTGCGCCATCAAAGCGTCCAGCTCACCGGCCGGAACGGTGCCGCCGCGGTCAGCTTGACGCTCCAACTCGCTCAGCGGCACCGGCGACTGCATCGTCCGCAGCAGTGCGGCCAGGCCGGGAGGAGTCATGCCGCGCGGCGGGTGGATCAGTACAGCCCGGTGCGGACTCCAACCCACCTGAACGGCGCCGTCGGGGCGCAGCAGTACCGGCAATGCCGGGTCCAGCGCATATAGCGGCGGCCTAGGCAACTTAGACTGCGCCATCCCCGCACTGTGTCACGGTTGGGCAGAGCGGCCGGGTCAGCTATGCACAGAACCAGCGCCACCGTCGGGATCGGTGGAGCCGGCATCGGCGGCCCGCTCGAACTCGGCGATCACCTCATCGATTCCGCCTCGTGGTCCAACCTCGCTGCGCCGGCCCCGACTGCGCCGAAGAGCAGGTAAAGGTTGAACACGGCGGGGTAGCCAGGCTGCTAAATAGGTCAACGATCACGCGGAGCCGCTGCATGTCCTGGAGGTGTCCCCGGAGCCGCCGCAGGCGGGGGAGATGTACCCGGAGCTGCCGGAGGCGGGGGTGACGGTGCCGGAGCTGCCGGAGGTGGGGGTGACGGTGCCGAATCTGCCGGAGGTGGGGGCGGCGCCGGAGCTGCCGGTGGGGGCGGCGGCGCCGGAGCTACAACACCTGGGGGCGGCAGGGGCGGAGACACCACACCTGGGGGCGGTAGGGGCGGAGACAAAACAACGATATTAACGCCAGTTCCCGGATCTGCCGGAGCTACCAGAGGTGTACCCGGATCTGCCGGCGGTGCGGGAGCTGGCGGTGTGCCCGGATCTGCCGGATCTGCCGGAGGTGGGGGCGGCGGTGCCGGAGCTGCCGGGGGTGCGGGAGCTGCGGGGGGTGCGGGAGCTGCCTGGGGCGCCGGAACTGCCAGCGGTGCCGGAGCTGCGGGGGGTGCGGGAGCTGCGGGGGGTGCGGGAGCTGCCTGGGGCGCCGGAACTGCCAGCGGTGCCGGAGCTGCGGGGGGTGCGGGAGCTGCGGGGGGTGCGGGAGCTGCGGGGGGTGCGGGAGCTGCGGGGGGTGCGGGAGCTGCCGGGGGTGCCGGAGCTGCCGGGGGTGCCGGAGCTGCCAGCGGTGCCGGAGCTGCCAGCGGTGCCGGAGCTGCCAGCGGTGCCGGAGCTGCCGGGGGTGCGGGAGCTGCCGGGGGTGCGGGAGCTGCCGGAAGTGGGGGCGGCGGTGCCGGAATAGGGAGCAGAGGGGGAAACTCCGGCGCCCGAGCAGCGGCCAGGGCGGTTCCGTGAGCCAGAGCGATGGGTGCTGCGGCCGCCGAGATGAACCCTGCGGTTAGCGCGGAGCCGGCAGCGAACCCGACGCTCGCAGCAACACCTCGACGACGTGACTTGTGACTCATGTGCAGTCCTTCACTGTCTGATTCGCGGCCGAGGCGGAGGCGGGCCGCGGCTACGCGGCGGCGTCTCAGGAGGCATACCGATCATGCAGTCGAATCATCACCTTACATACTAAGAGATTGAACGTGAAGGCACACCGGACTTTTAGTCTGTTTGAGCACCCACACTCCTAAGTGTCAGGAGATGAAACCAGGGATACTGGCGGTCATAGCCGCTCGGCGCCGTCGGGGCGCAGCAGTACCGGCAACGACGGGTCCAGGGCGTACAGCGGCGGCGTGCGCGGCGCCATTCAGGCACTGTGCCACGGCCGGGCGGGGCGGCCGACTCAGCTATCCACAGAGCCGCCGTCGGGGCCGGCACCGGGATCGTTGCCACGCTCGAACTCGGCGATCGCCTCGTCGATGCCGCTGGTGTCACCACCGATGATGCGGTCGATGAACGCGGCCGGGTCGTCGAGGTCTTCCGAATCGGGCAGCAGATCAGGGTGCTGCCAGACCCCGTCGCGCGCGTCGACACCGGCGGCCTGGGTGAGCCGCTCCCAAAGCACGCCGGCCTCCCGCAGCTTGCGGGGCCGTAGCTCGAGGCCGACCAGGGTGGCAAAGGTCTGCTCGGCGGGTCCGCCGGTGGCCCGGCGGCGGCGCAGCGTCTCCCCGAGGGCGGCCGCACCGGGGATGCGGTCACCGAGGGCCGCCGTTACCACTGTCTGCACCCAGCCCTCGATCAGGGCCAACATTGTCTCGAGCCGTTCCAGTGCCTGGGTCTGCTCCGGGGTGGCCTTGGGCTCGAACACGCCTTGGGTCAACAGCTGCTCGACGGCCGCGGGATCGTTCAGCGAGGCCGGGTTGAAGTCGCGGGCCAACTCCTCGATGCCCTGCATGTCGATCTTCATACCGTTGGCGTAGGCCTCGACGGCGCCCAGCAGCTGACTGGCCAGCCACGGCACGTGGGAAAACAACCGGTGATGGGCGGCCTCGCGGGCCGCCAGGTAGGTGACGATCTCGCTGCGGGACTGCTCGAGCCCATCGGCGAAGGACTCGACGGCGCCCGGCAGTAACGCGGCCGTTCCCTTGGGTCCCAACGGTAAACCGATGTCGGTCGACGTCAGCACTTCGCGGGACAACCGGGCCAGTGCCTGGCCCAGCTGCGAGCCGAAAGCCATTCCGCCCATCTGCGACATCATCGATAGCAGCGGACCGGCCATGCTCTTGGCCTCGTCGGGCAGCGCACCGGCCCACACGGTCGCGATCTGCTGGGCCATCGGATCGCACAGCCGCTTCCAGGTCTCCAGGGTGTTGTCCACCCAGTCGTTGGGGGTCCAGGCGGCGGTCCTGCTGGTGCCGGCCGGCAGCGCGGTCACCCCGTCGAGCCAGGTCTCGGCGAGATGGACGGCATCGCTGATCGCCTGGCCGGTGGCGGCCGGGATCGGCGCGACGAAGCCGATCGAACTCGACGCCAGCTGGCGGGCCAGCTCGTAGTTCACCGGACCGGAGGCCTGGCCGCCGGCCATGGCCGAGCCCGCACCACTGAACATCTGCCCGAGCCGGGTGAAGATCTGGCCCAGGTCGGCCATGTCGAACTCACCGCCGAGGCCACCCAGACCGAACGGGTCAGCGGAGCCTCCAGGAGAATCGGGATCCTGGGGGCCATGGTCCCCGTGCTTCTCGCGGTCGGGATCGTCTCCGCCGGAGAACCCGAAAGGCAGGTCAGCCATGCCCTCAACGGTACTCATCGGCGGCGTCCGGCGCGCGAGCCGCCGTCACGCTCTGAGTGAACCGGCCGCCAATTCGCCCTGACCAGTCCGTCTAGTGTTAGCCACGTGAACAGGCGGATTCTGACGCTGATCGTGGCGCTGGTGCCGATCGTGGTCTTCGGTGTGTTGCTGGCGGGGGTGACGGTGCCGTATGTGTCACTTGGTCCGGGCCCGACGTTCGACACGCTCGGTGAGGTCGACGGAAAGCAAGTAGTCGACATCAAGGGCACCCAGACCCACCCGACGACGGGTCATCTGGATATGACGACGGTGTCGCAGCGTGACGATCTCAGCCTGGCGGAGGCGTTGACGCTGTGGCTTTCCGGGCAGGAGCAGCTGATGCCGCGCGACCTGGTCTACCCGCCGGGCCAGTCGCGCGAGGAAGTCGACAAGGCCAACGACGCCGATTTCAAGGAGTCCGAACACAACGCGGAGTTCGCGGCCCTCGGATACTTGAAGTACCAGCGAGCCGTCACCGTGGTGGTGGTCACCGATCCTGGACCTTCGGTGGGCAAGCTGCAGGCCGGTGACTCCATTCAGGCCGTCAACGGCACGCCAGTCACCAATGTGGACCAGTTCACGTCGTTGCTGAAGCACACCAAACCCGGGCAGTCGGTCGCGGTGGATTTCCGCCGCAAAAACGCACCCCCCGGAGTCGCCCGGATCACACTGGGCAAACACCCCGATCGTGATTACGGCTTCGTCGGTGTCTCGGTGACTGACGCGCCATGGGCGCCGTTCGCGGTCGATTTCAACCTCGCCAACGTTGGTGGGCCGTCGGCGGGGTTGATGTTCAGCCTGGCGGTCGTCGACAAGCTCACCACCGGCACTTTGACCGGCTCGAAGTTCGTTGCGGGTACCGGCACGATCCAGGCCGACGGCAGCGTAGGTCGTATCGGCGGAATCGTGCACAAGATGGCTGCCGCGCGGGACGCCGGGGCGACGGTATTTCTCGTGCCGGCCGAAAACTGCTACGAGGCCAGCTCGGGCAAGTTAGCCGGGCTGCAATTGGTGAAAGTCGAAAACCTCGGTGGGGCGGTGAATGCGCTGCACATGGTGAGCTCCGGCGGGCAGCCGCCCAGCTGCTGACGATGCGTACAGTTGTGATACGTCGAGGACGACGGCCACTGTTGAGAATGAGCAGGGAGCGTAGCTAGTGGGGATGCGGCCCGCAGCCAGAATGCCGAAGCTGACTCGGCGCAGCCGGATTCTGATCGCAATCGCCTTGGCAGTGATCGCCCTGCTGTTGGTCGGCCCGCGACTGATCGACGGCTACGTCGACTGGCTGTGGTTCGGCGAACTGGGCTACCGATCGGTATTCACTACCGTGCTGTTGACCCGGCTGGTGGTGTTCCTGGTGGTGGGGCTGCTGGTCGGCGGCATCGTGTTCGCCGGGTTGGCGTTGGCCTACCGCACTCGGCCGGTGTTCGTCCCAAGCAACGGCAATGATCCGGTGGCGCGGTATCGCAGCGTGGTGATGTCTCGATTGCGCTTGGTCGGCATCGGGATCCCGGCGGCGATTGGCGTGCTGGCCGGGATCATCGCGCAGACCTATTGGGTTCGGGTTCAGCTTTTCCTGCACGACGGTGACTTCGGCGTCAAGGATCCGCAATTCGGCAAGGATCTCGGCTTCTACGCCTTCGACTTGCCGTTCTACCGGCTCGTAATCAGCTTCTTTTTCGTTGCACTGTTCTTGGCTTTCGTGGCGAACCTGTTGGCGCACTATGTGTTCGGCGGCATCCGGCTGTCTGGGCGCACCGGCGCGTTGAGCCGCTCGGCACGCATCCAGCTGATTAGCCTGGTCGGCACACTGGTGCTGCTCAAGGCAGTCGCGTACTGGCTGGATCGCTATGAGCTGCTTTCGCACACCCGCGCCGGAAAGCCGTTCACCGGGGCGGGTTACACCGATATCAACGCGGTGTTGCCCGCCAAGCTGATCCTGATGGCGATCGCGTTGATCTGCGCGATTGCGGTGTTCTCGGCGATTGTGCTGCGGGATCTACGGATTCCGGCTATCGGTCTGGTGCTGCTACTGCTGTCGTCTTTGATCGTCGGCGCGGGTTGGCCGCTGATCGTCGAGCAGATCAGCGTCAAACCCAATGCGGCGCAAAAGGAACGCGAGTACATCAGCCGAAGCATCACCGCGACCCGGCAAGCCTATGGCCTGACCGATGACGTGGTCAGCTACCGCGATTACAGCGGCGACGGCCAGGCAACCGCACTGCAGGTCGCCTCCGACCGTGCCACCACGTCGAACATCCGGCTGCTTGACCCCACCATCATCAGCCCGGCGTTCACCCAGTTTCAGCAGGGCAAGAACTTCTACTACTTTCCCGATCAGTTGTCCATCGACCGCTATGTCGACCGCAACGGCACCCTGCGCGATTACGTGGTCGCTGCACGCGAGCTCAACCCCGACCATCTGATCGATAACCAACGGGACTGGATCAACCGGCACACCGTCTACACCCACGGCAATGGATTCATCGCCTCGCCGGCCAACACCGTGCGCGGTATCGCCAACGACCCCAATCAGAACGGCGGCTACCCGGAGTTTCTGGCCAACGTCGTCGGCGCCAAAGGCAGCGTGATCTCCGACGGCCCGGCGCGGCTGGACCAGCCACGGATCTACTTCGGACCGGTCATCTCCAACACGCCCGCCGACTACGCCATTGTGGGAAAGACTGGTGTCGATCGCGAATACGACTACGAGACCAACGCCGGAACCCAGAACTACACCTACACCGGGATCGGCGGGGTACCGATCGGCAGCTGGGTGTCGCGTAGCGTGTTCGCGGCAAAGTTCGCTGAGCGAAACTTCCTGTTCTCCAACGTGATCGGCTCCAACAGCAGGATCTTGTTCAATCGTGACCCGGCGCAGCGGGTGGAGGCGGTGGCACCCTGGTTGACCACCGACAGCAGCCTGTACCCGGCGATCGTCAACAAACGGCTGGTGTGGATCATCGATGGCTACACCACGCTGGACAATTACCCGTACTCGGAGCTGACCTCGTTGTCGTCGGCCACCGCTGACTCCACCGAGGTGGCTTTCAATCGGCTGGCGCCCGACAAGCAGGTGTCCTACATCCGCAACTCGGTCAAGGCCACCGTCGACGCCTACGACGGGACGGTCACGCTTTATCAGCAGGACGAGCGCGACCCGGTGCTCAAGGCGTGGATGAAAGTCTTCCCCGGGACGGTAAAGCCCAAAAGCGACATCACGCCCGAATTAGCCGCGCATCTGCGCTATCCCGAGGATCTGTTCAAGGTGCAGCGGATGCTGCTGGCCAAATACCACGTCAACGACCCGGTTACGTTCTTCTCCACGTCGGATTTCTGGGACGTGCCGCTGGACCCGAACCCCACCGCGAGCAGCTATCAGCCGCCGTATTACATCGTTGCGAAAAACATTGCCAAGGGCGATGATTCGCCTGCGTATCAACTCACCAGCGCGATGAACAGGTTCAAGCGCGACTACCTGGCCGCCTACATCAGCGCCAGCTCCGATCCCGCGACGTACGGCAAGATCACCGTGCTGACCATCCCCGGCCAAGTCAACGGGCCGAAACTGGCGAACAACGCGATCACCACCGACCCGGCGGTGTCGCAGGACCTGGGTGTGATCGGGCGAGACAACCAGAACCGGATCAAGTGGGGCAATCTGCTCACGTTGCCGGTCGCTCAGGGTGGGCTGCTGTATGTCGAACCGGTGTATGCCTCACCCGGCGCCAGCGATGCGGCTTCGTCGTATCCCCGCCTGATCCGGGTGGCAATGATGTACAACGACAAAATCGGGTATGGGCCCACCGTCAGCGATGCGCTAACGGGGCTTTTCGGGCCAGGCGCCGGCGCGACCGCGGCCGGGATCGCGCCCCCCGAGGCAGGCGCGCCCCCCAACCCCGCGTCGGGTGCGCCGCCACCAGCAGATGGGCTACCGGCGATTCCGCCGCCGGCGGCCGCGGCGGTCCCGCCCTCGCCGGGCGGGGCGGTCACGCTGTCTCCGGCCAGGGCCGCCGCGCTCAAGGATGTTGAGGCGGCATTAGGCGCTGCCCGCGACGCGCAGAAGAGCGGCGACTTCGCCGCTTATGGGGCGGCGCTGCAGCGGCTCGACGACGCGATTACCAAGTACGACAACACCAAGTAATCCGGCCCGCAGAGAGGTATGGCAGATGGCCGAACCGAATCAGATTCCGGTGACGGTCGTGCAGCCCGGGGAGGGGGAGTACGTAGCGCTCCCCGGCTTTGGTGCCGTGTTCAAACTATCCAGCCGGGCCAATGGGGGCGAGGTATCCATCGTCGAGCATCCGTTCGAGGTCGGCTTGCTCACCGCGGCGCACCGGCACACCCGCGAGGACGAGCATTCGATTGTGCTGGCGGGCGAAATCGGCTTCCGCTCCGACGACAGCGAAGTAGTGCTTGGCCCCGGTGGCTACATCACCAAGCCGCGCGGGCAGATGCACGCAATGTGGAACGCCGGCAGTGAGCCCGGCCGCATCATCGAGATCATCACGCCGGGCGGGTTCGAGAATTACTTCCGCGAGCTAGGCGAACTGCTGGTCGAGCACGCGAACGATCCGGTCGCCAAGGTTTTGCACGAGCTGCCTGAATTCGGCGAGCTGGCCGACAAATACGGGCTGAGCTACGGCGACCCGGACTGGATGGACGACATCAGGCAGCGGTACGGACTAACTACGCCTTCGCACTGAGCGCAGTTGCGGCCCGTCGCTCCTGCTCAGCCTGCGATTTGGTGGCCTCGCGGGGTGTTCGGTAACCTGGTATTTACCCGTCGCGGGGTGGAGCAGCTCGGTAGCTCGCTGGGCTCATAACCCAGAGGTCGCAGGTTCGAATCCTGTCCCCGCTACTAAATGAAAGTGGCCCTCGGAGATCACTCCGGGGGCCGTCTTCATGCCTGGAACGTGGTGGAAAGTCCAGGTCGCAAGACCCGAGGTGCGCACCGGCCCCAGGCGAGGGGGACGGGAAGTATCGAGGCGCCGCTTACCGGCTGAAGCGATTATGGCCAATGTTGTCAACATGGCCACTTAATATTCGTCGGGTGCTCATCGACGACGTGCGACCAGTGCAGTGGCGTGCCCAACTAAACCGCATCTGGGCGGCGATGGCTGTCGCCATGATCGTGCTGTTGCTGATCTGGCTGCAGGCCATCGCCAGTACCGCCGGTTTTAGAGGTCCGCTGGTTAGTCTCATTAGTGACTACGTCGCTGCCCCGAAGTCGACCACGGTGCTATGGGTCGGTCTCGGCGTGGCCATGGTTGGGTTGTCCAACCGGGGCCGGCTTCTCGCGGTGTCGGCGGCCGCGGCGCTCGACGTAGTTTTTGCTGTCGGGCGGCTGTTGCGCGGCGGTGGGTTTAGCTTCGGCAACGGCCCGCTGATTGTTCTCACCGGATTGGCTCTGGTGATGGCCTGGCAGCGCTGGGCGAGAGCCGAACGCAGCACCGCCTTGCGCGGAGTCGCTTTCGGCCTCTTGCTGATCATCGCGACCAAAGTCGGCGACAGCTGGCTGTCCATCACCGCGATCGTTCGGCCGATAGTCCTAGACGAGTATGCGCTTTTTGCCGATCACGCACTTGCACAACCGTCGTGGCTAGTAGGACGGTTGGTCGAGGCAGCCGGCCCCATTCCTAGCGCAGTATTGCACTGGGTGTACATCGAGCTGCCCTTCGCGGCAATGGTGGTCGCGATCTACCAGCTGCGGAACGTCAGCAGCGCCGGCTGGCCGCGTCACTTTCTGGTGCCGACGTTTCTGCTGCTCAGCTTGATCGGGCCGGTGATTTACATATTTTTTCCGGTGGTGGGCCCTGATTTCGCGTTCGGTAGTGCGGGTCGGGGCTTCCAAGTCGGCGACTTCTGGCCGCACACGTTGCCGATTGGTCGATCGCCGGAACCTTTTGTTTTCGACGGCTTTACACCCCGCAACTGTATGCCGTCGATGCACACCGCCTGGGCACTGGCGGTCTTCCTGCACTCCCGCGGTGGGCCACGCTGGCTGCGTTGGGGCGGCACGTTGTGGCTGCTGTGCACCATCACTGCGACGCTTGGCTTCGGCTACCACTATGGCGTCGACCTTGTGGCGGGCGGGGTGTTGTGCATGACCGTGGACTCGGCATTGCGTGAGCTGGCGCGAGGCCGGATGTGGTCGTGGTTGACGGCCTCCGGGGCGGCATACTTGGGAGCCCTGTTGGTCTGCTGCCGTTACTTCGCAGAGCCCATGGCACGTTATCCTCTGCTCTTCGGGCCGCTCATCATCGGGACCTTGGTTTGTTTCAGCACCGCTTTCTACGCGACCTACTTCGCCCCGCCCAGCACGCCGACCGAGGTAAGGACTTTGTCGGTGCGCAGCAGCTTCGCCGCGCGACAACGGCCTCACAGCCGTTCCCAACAGCGGAGTCGGGGCTTGGTCGGATTCAAGGCCGACTTTTCGGCCTTCCGATTTGGGATTAGAACTCCGCGAATCTCTACGAAACCGGTGCAACACAGCGCGATCGGTGAGCTGGCTGATCCCCCCTGATCTGCGCTTCTGAGATTACACCAACAACGAAAAAGCGTTGGCGTGTCCGACCCGCTCGCTGACCACCTCCGCGCTCAGCCCGGTTTTGGCCGAACGTCGCTATGGGGGAGTGATCACCGTTTTGACCCAGTCCAGAGTCGCCGTCGTCGGCTCGGAGCCCTTACAGGGGCTTCTGTCGGGATTGGTCGCCGTGCATGTGTTTGGCGGGTCGCCACCTTGGAAGTGGGTTTGTGCAATGAGGGTTTCAGCCGGCCACGACAGCACAGCTACGTCCAGTCTCGCCGATCGGCTGAGGTGGTGTTACCCCCCATATGTCTCTGCCCTTTTAGGGCATTGCCACGTAGCGCTCGCGGTGGGTGTTACGAGAACAGATCCACAAGGTTGACCGCGGTACCTAACGCCGCAAACAAAGGGACTTCGGCACCGACCAGGAGGTCGTATGGAACCAGTGCCGTGTTGGCGGACGAGGGGTCAAGGAACGCGTCCAGGAGGTTACCGGCCTGGATCTGATCCATGGCGATGTTGGCGTCGTAGGTAGGGAGACTGGTGAGGGACGCATCGATTGCGTGTTCAAGAGGTTGCAACGAGGAATAGTCGTACGAGAGCGTGTTGCTGATGTCGTTCATGATGTCTGTCGGTGACGAGCTGAGCGTTACGTCGGAAACCGGGAAGCCGAGGACATTGAGCAAACCATCTACGACGCCGGTAAACGACGGGTTCTCGGGGGCAACGCCAATCGTTGCCAACGAGTCTGCGAACGGCAGCAACGGCGCGACCTGGTCTTGGTAGCTGACTGGGTGCTGCAGATCGCTGAGGGCGTCGGTGAGCCCCTGCTGCCAGCCGCTGCTCAGTGCTTCGGAGAGCTGCGTCTGGTTGATGTCGGGGGACAGCCCGAAGGTGGTGGGCACATTAGCCGGCCCCTGATTCCAGCCCTCGGTGATGCTGCCGTAGCCCAGGTTCACCAGGATTTGCGTATCGGGTTCCAGCAGGTCATGGATCGGCTGTCCGATTCCCGGGATCAACAGCAGCGGCTCCAATATCGGCAGGTTGTCGTTGGGAATCATGTAGTAGTTCGTCAGCCCTTCCCCGGTGAGCGCCTCAGATCCAGGCAGTTCGACCGCGTTGTTGATCTGGTCAGGGGTGAGATTCAGATACGTGAAGTGCTCCAAAAAGAATCCCAGCGTCGCGTTGACGTCCGACAACAGGTTGGTCGTGTAGTGCGGGAAGTCGGCAAAACCGTCGTATTCGAGGGTGTAGATGTCGGTCGGGTAGAGGTCAGATGGTGTTGCGGGTTCGAAGGGGACGTCCAGCGCGGTGAAGGCCGAGGTGTTGCCGGCTGGAAAATCGAAGGTGTTGAAAAAGCCGCCGTTGGGATTGACTGGATCGCCGACCAGCACGAAGTGCACGTCGTCACTGGGCACACCGTCGGCTTGGAGCTGGTGCATGAGCAGCGAGGAGGCTTCTGAACTCTGCGAGTAGCCGAAAACTACGACGGGATCCTCGGGGGTCACTCCTCCGCCGGCTATTTGGCTTTCGATATCGGAGACCATGATCTGCTGGTCCTGACCTAGCGACGTGCCGTACCCGAGGGTGTTGGGGTCCAACGCCGACGACCCCTCGGGTGTAAACGAGGAATTGGCGGTACCGGTGAAGCCGAGTGGCTGCAGATACAGCGTGTTGGCCGCATCCACATATTGCTCGGGCGGCGTCGGGAGAAGGGTGCCGCCGAAAATCAACGCCGTACCGTCACCTAGCAGGGAATCGGCGGTGTCGGCGAGCGCGGCCGCCGAGTTGAGCATCGACGTCAACCCACACAGACCTACCGTGACTAACAGGCCAAGACTTACCCGATGAAACGCTCTGCTCGACATCTCACACCCCTCGAACCGCCGATGTTGAGGATGGCCACGTCGGATTTAGTTCCGCCACGAAAATGGTCACTCACAGTGAGGTAGGACGAGTTCAGTAACCCGCCACTGCAGTTTCGCTCGGCTCGGCGCGGTACTACTTAATTGCGGTTCTTGAGATCACGCTTGTCCGCTGCCCACGGGCAAGGGTCCCGCGTCGTCTGCGGTTGAAAACGAGGGCCGGTAGGCTCGGCGTCAGCCACAGGCTAGGGCGCACTGGCGAGGCCAATTTCGCTATGGTCGTAACAAAAGTTTGAGTTGCTTGCCGTACATCATGATCGACTCAGGAGACAACATCTCGAGATGCCCGCAGTCGACCGGGTAATATGTAATGTTGCCCGTAACGTACTGCCGCCAATTTTGTAGTCTCAAATTCCAATCG
The DNA here is from genome assembly GCA_963838755.1 of uncultured Actinomycetota bacterium. Lineage (GTDB taxonomy): Bacteria > Actinomycetota > Actinomycetes > Mycobacteriales > Mycobacteriaceae > Mycobacterium. The sequence continues at coordinate 56,952 of CAWISO010000014.1, forward strand.
CCCTCATTTCGCGTTGAGTAGAAGACAGTCATGTCGCCGTCGAAAGCACCAGGCGTGTGCTCTGCGACGTACACCAAGCTGCTTTTCATGTTTTCGACAAAGAAATCCAGAAATACTCGGACCTGTTGGGCGGGAAGGGCAAAGTGTTCGTGAAATAATTCTTCGGCCTGGCGGTAGGTCAGAGGCTCCGACTGCTGGGGGATATCGATATGCAGGTATCCCAGAATGAGTTCCAGCACGTGACTCTGGCCAACCGCTCCTAAAAGGTCGTCTCGAGTTGCGTCGTTGCCGGCAACCGGCGCGGCGTCTAACACTATGAGGCTTCGGACTACGCATCCGCGCCGACGAAGTTCAATGGCGACTTCGTGCGCGACTAAGCCGCCAAGAGACCAGCCGAGGAGGTTGTAGGGCCCGTCAGGCTCAGCCGCTCGCAGCCGGTCTGCATAAGTCTTCGCCATGGCGCGAATTGATTCAGGTTCAGCCTCCTTATCGTGCGCTTGTTGAATGCCGATGATGGGGCAGTCCAAGTAATTGCCCAGAGGCTGATATGGCCAGGAAAGCCCGCCAGCCGGATGAAAGCAGAACAGCGGAAGGCCGGTCCCATCCTGGAGGGTCTCAACAGGAGCTAATTCGACCGATCTGGTGTGTCGGCGTACCTGCTGGGTTAAGCCACGAACCGACGGGGCGTCGAAAAGGGTGCGCACTGGCAGCTGGGCGTCCAGGGATGTGTTGATCGCGGCGATTACCCGCATGGCCGAAAGGGAGTCCCCACCGAGGTCGAAAAACGACTCTTCGACCCCGACGCGCGCGAGTCCGAGTACGCGGGCGTAGATGCCGGTCAGGATCTCTTCGATCGGGGTGGCCGGGGCTCGATAATGATCGGCATCTTGGTATTCGGGTGCCGGCAGGGCGCGCTTGTCGAGTTTGCCGTTGACCGTCAACGGCAGCGCCGCCATCGCCACCACCGCGGCCGGAACCATATAGGGCGGTAGCCGCCCAGCCAGCACGCCGCGCGCTTTGGCCGGGTCTGCTGTTCCGGTGATATAGCCCACCAGGCGCTTATCGCCGGGGCGGTCCTCGCGAGCGATCACCACTGTCTGCTCCACCCCATCCAGCGCGGCCAGCACCGCGCGCACCTCACCGAGCTCGATGCGATATCCGCGGATCTTGACCTGCTCATCGGCGCGCTTCAGAAACCGCAACTGCCCGTCGGCGCCCCACCACACCAGGTCGCCGGTGCGATACATCCTCTGTCCGGGCGCCCCGAATGGGCAGGCCACAAACCGCGACGCCGTCAATGCGGCCCGCCGCCAATACCCGCACCCCACCCCGGCGCCGGCCACATACAACTCGCCGACCGCACCGGCAGGCACCGGCCGCAACCACCCATCCAGCACAAACAACGCCGCTCCTGGCACCGGCGCACCGATCGGCGGCGCCCCTGACCGCGCTGTCAGCGGGGCGCTGATCGCCACACACATCGTGGTCTCAGTGGGGCCGTAGGCGTTGATCATCACTCGCCCGAGCGCCCAGCGATCAACCAGCTGGGCCGGGCAGGGCTCGGCGCCGATCACCAACGCCGAGTCCAACCCCTGTGGTGAGAGCACGCCCAGCGCAGACGGGGTTTGGCTTAACACGCTGACCCGTTCAGTGATCAGCAAGGCGTGGAAATCTTCCGGTGAGCGCGCCACCGAGTCGGGCACCACCACGAGCCGCCCCCCGTGCAACAGCGCACCGAAGATTTCCCACACCGAACTGTCGAAGGAATACGAATACCACTGCGTCCACACCCCCGCGCGCGGCAGTCCGGCGTCCAGTGACTCCAGCAGCTGGGTGACGTTGTGGTGGGTGATGGCCACCGCCTTGGGCGCCCCGGTGCTGCCCGAGGTGTAGATGAGGTAGGCGATATGCGCCGAGCCCGGCGCCGGCGCGCCCGTGCACGGATAGGTCTGGATGCGGGGCTCGTCGACATCGATGACCGGCAGGTCGCACCCGTCCAACCGACCCGACAGCTCGGCAGTGGTGATCACGGCCACCGGCAGGGCGTGTCGGCGAGCATGAACTCCATCCGCGCCGCCGGGATTGCAGGGTCGATGGGCAAGTACGCCGCCCCGGTCTTGAGCACTGCCAGAATCGCCACGATCGCCTCGACGGACCGCTCCAACAGCAGGGCCACACACTGTCCCGGGCGCACACCGCGGCCCGCTAGCAGGCGCGCCAACCGGTTGGCGGCCTCCTCCAGCTCGCGATAGGTGCACGAACGCTCCCCGCATTTCAGCGCCACCGCCGCCGGGGTGCGCGCTACCTGCTTGACCCACGCCGCCGGGATGGACACCCCCGCAGTAGCGGGCTGGGTCAACACCGCGCGGTCACCGATCGCATCCAGCCGGGCGCGCTCATCCCCGTCGAGCAGCTCCACCGACGACAACCGCCGTGTCGGCTTGGCGGTCATCGCCATTAACACCCGCTGCAACCGCTGCGCAAAATCAGAGGCGTCAAAATTCTTATACGGCTGACCCGCGCCCACCGTGCTGAGAAAAAGCTGCCCATCGGTGTTGAAAAAGAACAACGCGACGTGGTCAACGCGGCCGACAGCCGTACATGACACCGCGGCTGCAGCATCCGCAAACGGCAGGATAGTTGCAGAAGGGAAGAAATTTATCCCCACCCTGTTCGCGGTCTGCCCAGGCCGACGCAGATGTACTTTGCGTTCAAGAACTCCCACCGGAAACTTTTGATGCCGCAGCGCTTCTCGTATCCGCGTGTCGACATGTCCACAAAAATCGGCAACGACAGAAGCCGGCGAGATCCGCAACACCAGCGGCACAACCCCGGTAACCATCCCGGGAAACGCCTTGGACGCTGAAGATGTGCGCCTGCTGACCTGAAAGTCGAGCACCACCTCATGGCCGGCGTCAGCACACCATCCATGCACCAAAATCGCGCATGCAGCTGTGATCACCGAGTTCCGACGCACGCTTAACACGTCAGATAACTCTTGGACTAGGCCAAGAACCACAGGGTTTAATCGAACCGGCGCAGGTACCGAATGTGAGTCACGCCCGCCCGTAACCTGTGGCAATCGATAATTCGGCTCATTGTCCGGTGGAAGATTACTAGACCAATAGGCCTGATCTTCGCGATAATCGCTGGACGATTCGTATTCCAACTCGCAGGTAACCAAGTCCCGCAGGGACCCGAAGAAAGCAGGAGACACCGGCGCGCCAGAAACCAGCGCAGAGTAGATATCCGCAATCCGATTGAAAATGAGCCTAACGCCCGTGCCGTCGATGACTATGTGATGAATGCATGTGAAGAGCTGGAATTGATCCCTCCGCGTCTGAAACAACGCAAATTCGAATAGCGGGCCAGTGAACGGCATCGGCCTGCGTTGAATCGATGAAGCTAGCCGATGTGCTTCCTGCACCGGATCCGGCGAACAGCTGAGGTCATAGCAGGCGAGCTCGACGTCCGGGTAATCAATCGTTCTTTGGAAAACCTCACCGTCCACCTCTAAGAAAGTCGCCCTGATCGGTTCGGCCTCTTGGACCACTTGACAGATCGCCGACTCAAGCAAATCTGGCTTTACCGTGCCCTCGATTACCGCGAAGTAGCCCGCCTGCCACTCCGTATCCGACCGGCCAGTTTGCTGCGCGAGCCATATGTCCAGCTGTCCCTGTGTGAGGGGAAGCACCTGCTCACCCGTGCCGATGGGCCCAACTCCGCATTCGCGGTCGACGAACAGCGGGGCTGCAGCTCTGGCGCATACGTGCCCGCTCGCCTGGGAAGCGGTCATCGTCATGACGTCGCCTTGACCGGCGAATTTTGTCGACTCATCGTCGAATAGTCACTCGGATTGCGTTAGGACGAGCTCAGCAACCCGCTACTGCAGTTTCGCCCGGTCCCGGGGCGCCTCTACTTAGCCTGAATCCACCGATGACGTTTAGTGTCACAGCCTGAATGACGCTCTTAATCGAGGGTTTCATTGCAGCACAACGCTTTTGTCTTCAACATCGGCGGCCTTGATGGCCCGTCAGGGCCTTCACCGTATTCGCCCCCTGGGTTGGGACAGCAGCGCGGCGAGCTCACCGCGGCTGGTGGTTTCGGTCTTCAACATCGCTCGGTAGACGTGACTTTCGACGGTGCGTACGGACAGAGTCAGTCGCTCGGCGATGTCGCGGGTGGACAATCCCTCACCGATCAGCATCACGATCTCGCGTTCCCGATCGGTCAGCGGCAACGGCGCGCCAGCCTGACGAAGCGCCCAAGTACTGGCGCCGCATCGTCCGGCCAAAGCGGCGGCGCGTGTCGAGCAACCTAGCGCCGATCCCCGAAGGCCTTGCCGCCGATACATCAGGGCGGCCTGAGCGGCCGCATCGACGGCGGCGACAAGGTCGCCCAGACGCTCGAATTCTTCTGACACCGAGGTCAATTGGGCGGCGTTCTCGTCGCGCAAGGCCTCGGCGAACCGCGCGGCCACGCCGACGCGGGGTCCCTCGACGATCCCCTCGAGTTCACGCAACCGAGGTGCGCTCGAACGGTCCCCGAATTGAGTGGCGGTCTGCAGACACACCGCTTCCGCTGCGAACTGCCCCTGAGCGGCGGCTCTTTGGGCCGCCGCCAACAAGACGGTGACCGCCTGGCTGACTGCGCCCTCTCCCGCGGCTACCCACGCCCGGGCCAGGCTCAACTCGTAGTCCAGCGACCGAAAGGGACGTCGCATCTTGTCGAGCGCGGCAAGTGCGGCGGCTGCCTCGTCAGTTGATCCGCTTACGGCTAGTGCGGTCGCGCGTGCGACGTGGTAGCGGTACCCCCAACCCAATGGGTGGGTGCCGGACATCCCTAACGCTGCCTGTTCCAGCAACGCACACGCGGAATGAAGGTCGCCTGCACCGAGGGCGGCCCGACCCGCCACGGCCGCACCGAGTAATTGGGCCGCTCCCGGAAGGTCGGCTGCCTCTTGCTGCACGCGTTCGACCACGTTAGAGGCGTCGCCGATCCGCCCTGATAGCAGCAGCGCGCTGACGTGCGAATCAGCGATGTTGAACCTCATGTGCGGAGCGTCGAAAGAGCGGGTCGCAGCGGTGTATCCCGCTTCTGCAGTGCCCACGGCCGCAGTGGTGCGTCCGGCGTCCGCGGCTATGGTCGAGAGAGCCCAGGCTATCTCCGCACCTACTACGGCGGGCAGGTCATCGAAAGCTAGTTTCTTCGACGCTTGCAATGCCTTATGGGGCTGGTCCATCGCAAACCAGTACACGGTGAGGAAGGCATCGATGTAGCTATGAACCTGCGGTGGTGTGGTGCGCGACGCGTCGTCGATGATTTCTTTCGCGCGTTCGGGGTCACCGAGCGCCCAGAGTAGGTTGCTCGCGCGAAAGAAGGCGAATCTAGCGCGGTCGCCGTCGGTCATCTGGCCGGCATCAATCTCGGCGAGCACCGCCTCCGCCTCTTCGCCACGGCCAAGCCACGAAAGAGCATGCGCGCGAACAAAATTTGGTTCCACACCCGCTCCGACGTGGATGGCCGCTTCCGCGAGTCGATCGGCAAGGGGCAGATCGGCCAGCCAGACTGCGCCGTGAGCTGCCCTGACGAGCAGGTCCGCGTCGGGCGCGAGGTCGGAGTCGAGACTCAACGTGGCCCGCCGTACTACGACCTGAATGTCGTCACGCTCATTGGACGCGGCGAGTTCGGCAGCGACTAGCCCGCGTAGGCGCCGCAACTTCGTGGGTGGCGCACCTCTGCGGCGCACCTCACCGTAGAGCGGATGCGCCACACGCACCTGCACACCAACAACGCCGGGCTCGAGCATGATGAGGCCGCGGGCGTCGGCCTCCTCGACCGCGGCCGGATCAGTGATTCGCCGCAGCGCCGCCAGTTCGATCGGCTCCCCAACAGCCAGCGCGTCGACCACATCACTAACCGGGGCGGGTAAGTCCCCGATGCGGGATTCGATCAGCTCGACCAAGCTGGGTGGCATGATCGGATCGCCGATCCAGCGCCAGCACCCGTGCTGTTCCACGACGCGGCCGTCAGCGAACTCCTGCTCGACGATGTTCCGTAGATACAAGATGTTTCCGCGAGTAAGCTTCCACAGCCGCTGGCCGGCAACCGAATCAACCGATCCGCCTAACGTCGCCGACAGCAGTGTGGTGGTTTCGTCGAGCGACAGCGGCTGCAGATCAAGCCGCTCGAACCGGCCACTCTTCCATATCTCCTGCACCGCAGCGGGAATAGGTTCACCGTCGCGAACGGTAAGCAGCAGTTTCGCTGCGCCGCGCTGCATAATCTGGTGCACAACGAATATCGACAAATCGTCGAGCAGATGCACGTCATCGACACACACCACCATCGTGGCGTCCGGAGATGCGGCCGTCAGCGACTCGATCACCCCCCGCAGCAACTGAATGGTATTGGTGACACCCGACGGCGCCCATGCGGTGAAAGCACCGAGCGGAATCGCCCGAGCCGCAGATGTGCCGACCGCAAGTCGGCATTCGCATCCTCGCGACTCAGCAGCAGACAAGGCCTCACGGGCGATCCGGCTCTTGCCCACACCCGCCGCCCCGTAGACCACGATCCCGGAAGCATCCGAAGCCGAGACGGCGGCCTCGACAGCGCCCATCTCCTCCGAGCGGCCGATTAACGGCCACGGCAAGCGCACCTGAAAAGCGTAGTGCGATCACCGCAGACGCCGGCGCTTATCGCACCTCTAATCATGCCGCTGATCGCTACCTGACCAAACCTATTCTTGGAATCGCCTAGTGTCCTACGCTGGTAAACAGGGACCTGGGGGTCGGAGGCGGCGGAGAATCTGATGACCGCAGCGGCCGCGTGCCGCACGTGTGGCACTCAACCGCGTGAGGGTGCGCGATTCTGTGACGGCTGCGGTACACCGGTCGCGGTGCACGACACTCATGCGGAGTACAAGCAGGTGACAGTGCTGTTCGCCGATGTGGTGCATTCAATGGACATCGCTGCGGCGGTGGGTGCGGAGCGGTTGCGCGAGATCATGGCTGACCTCGCCGACCGCTGTGCGGCGGTGGTGCAGCGGTACGGCAGCACGTTCGCACAGTGGACGGGCGACGGGATCATGGCGGTCTTCGGCGCGCCGGTTGCGTTGGAAGACCACGCCGTTCGTGCCTGTCTAGCCGCCTTGGGCCTTCAGGAGGAGGCGAAGCGACTTGCCGTCAATGTCTCCGAGCGCGACGGTGTGGATCTGCGGTTGCGGGTGGGGCTGAACTCCGGTGAGGTGACCGCCGGTGGGTTTGGTTTGGGCTCGTTTGGCTACGCCGCCGTGGGTGAACAGGTCGGCATGGCGCAGCGGATGGAGTCGGCCGCTCCGCCTGGCGAGGTAATGCTCAGCACGTCTACCGCACGACTCGTTGATCGCGCGGCGAGTCTGGGTGAGATTGAGTTGGTTCGGATCAAGGGTGCCGAGGCGCCGGTGCCCGCCCGTCGGCTGTTGGGCCTGGGCGACGAGCATCGGCCCGCCGGGCGTGCTGAATCGAATCTGGTCGGCCGACGCTGGGAGATGACCGCGGTCGAGGGCTTGTTGGACCGCGCCACCGACGGACACGGCGCGGTGGTTGGCGTGGTGGGCTCACCGGGCATTGGCAAGAGCCGTCTGGTGCGCGAGGTCACCGCGATGGCAGCAGCCCGGGGTGTCGAGGTATTTACCTCCTTCTGCGAATCACACGCCAGTGATATCCCGTTTTACGTCGTGGCGCGGTTGCTGCGTGCTGCCACCGGCGTGCTCGGCCTCGACGATGCGGCCGCTCGGGCGGGGGTGCGGGCTCAATTCGCTGACGCCGACCCCGAGGACGTGCTGCTGTTCGAGGACCTGCTGGGCATCGCCGATCCTGAGGTGGCGGTGGCCAAGGTCGATCCGGATGCCCGGCGGCGGCGGCTGACAGCGCTGGTCAATGCCGCGTCGCAGGCGCGAAAAGCCCCGGCGGTGTATGTCGTTGAGGACGCGCACTGGATCGACGAGGTCAGCGAATCCCTGGTTGCCGGCTTTATGTCGGTGATCCAGCAGACGCACTCGCTGGTGCTGATCAGCTACCGCCCCGAATATCGGGGCGCGTTGAGCCATCTGCCCGGTGCGCAGAGCATCGCCCTGGCGCCGTTGAGCGATTCGGAGACCGCAGCACTGGTCACCGAGCTGCTCGGGCCGGACCACTCAGTCGGCGGGGTAGCCACCATGATCGCCGAAAGGGCCGCCGGTAACCCGTTTTTCGTCGAGGAGATGGTGCGCGATCTGGCCGAGCGGGGTGTGCTGACCGGAGTGCGTGGTAATTATGTCTGCCACGTCGATCATGCCGATGCCGCCGTGCCGGCGACCCTGCAAGCAACCATCGCGGCCCGCATCGACCGGCTCGACCTCGCCGCCAAGCAGACTCTGAATGCCGCCGCGGTGATCGGGTTGCGGTTTGGTGCAGAGCAGTTGGCGTTGCTCGATGGTCAGGCTGAGCTGGGCGAGTTGATCGCTGCCGAACTCGTCGACCAGGTGCGGTTCACCCCGCACGCCGAGTACGCCTTCCACCACCCGCTGATCCGAACCGTGGCCTACGAAACACAGCTGAAGTCCGACCGCGTCGAACTGCATCGGCGTCTGGCAACCGCGATCCAACAGCGCCACCCGGATTCGCTGGATGAGAGCGCGGCACTGATCGCCGAGCATTTCGAGGCCGCCGATGACCTGCGCGCGGCTTTCGGCTGGCACATGCGCGCCGGGGCATGGGCGCAAGCCCGCGATATTCGGGCCGCGCGCATCAGCTGGGAACGGGCCCGAATGGTCGCCGACCGGTTACCCACCGATGACCCGGGCCGGGCGTCGATGCGCATCGCCCCGCGGACCCTGCTGTGCATGAACACTGTCCGGGTCGCTGGCGCCCTCGCCGACACCGGCTTCGATGAACTGCGGGAGCTCTGCAGCTCCGCCGGTGACACAGTGTCGCTGACGATCGGCATGACGGGCCAGATGACAGCGCTGGTATTCCATAACCGCTACCGGGAAGCGGCGCGGCTTGCATCGGAGTGCAGCCGGTTGCTCGAGTCGATCGCCGATCCGGCGTTGACTCTGATTTTGTTCGTGAGCAATGCTATGTGGCAGTCAGGCCAGGCAGCCGAAAGTCTGCGCTTGGCGGAGCGCGTCATCGACCTGGCCGAAGGCGATCCCACAACGGGCAGTCTGGGCCCCATCGGGTCACCGTTGGCGATGGCGATCCTCATGCGCGGCTGCTGTCGATATTGCCTTGGCCTTCCAGGCTGGCGGGAAGACCTCGATCAAGCTATCGCGATGGCCCGCAACGTCGACCCGACGTCGTTCATCGTCCCTGTGGTGTACAAGTACCGCTTCGCCGTCCATGCCGGGGCGTTGCTCCCCGACGCGGCGGCCGACCGGGACACCGCCGCAGCGATGAAGATGGCCGAGCATTCCGGCGATGACTTCGTGGTGGACGGCGCCCGGGTGAGCCGCGGCCTAGTCCTCATCAATCAGGGCGGTTCGCAACGCGCGGCCGGTTTCGCGCTGCTCGCCAAGTACCGCGAAGCCCACTTGCGGCATGGGTACGCGAAAAGCGTAGTGCGGACTGTCGACACTGAGATCGCGAAAGAGAAAGCCAGAACCGGCGATGTCGATGGCGCCGTCCAGTTGGCACGCGCGGTCGTCGACTACACGTTCGACGCGGGCGACGTGCTCTCCCTTGGAGAGGCCACCAGGGTCTTGATGGAATCACTGCTGCAGCGTGGCACGAGCGCCGACCTCGAGGAGGCGCAGGCCGCGATCGACCGGCTGGCAGCGGAGCCCACCGACCCGGGATTCGTGTTGTTCGAGGTTCCGCTGCTGCGGTTGCGAGCGCTGCTGGCGCGGGCTCACGGCGACGTCGTGACTTATACGCAGTTTCGGGACCACTACCGCGATATGGCGAAAACCCTTGGCTTCGAGGGGCATATCGCCTTAGCCGAGGCGATGCCATAACGGCGCGGTTCATCCAGCCCTTCCGGCCTAGTTCGCTGCGTCAGCGAAGACATGATTTCTGGCCATCCAATTGTCGATGTAGCTCATAGTGACCGGTAGAGCCGCCCCTGAAAACACCATGTGGTCGGAGCGGGGAATCTCAACCGAGGGGATGTGATACCGGGCTGCGGTTTGGCGCACGACTCCGCGTGACACGATGCGGTCACACTCGGCGCCCATCACCAGCACGGGGGCAGTGACCGCCGCGAAATCGACAACGGGGGCCTTCGAAAGCTTTGGCACCGCAAGGAGTAGTTCCCAGAGATAGCGCCCGGATTCGCAGACCAAACCGTCATATGCCTCCCGGGCGATGTCCTCGGTCTGCGTGTTAGCGATCCAGCGTCGAAATTGCTTGAACGTCGGGGGGCGCCACGGCTTAGTCCAGGAACGTGGGCGTAACAAGTGCGGCAGGGACATGCGCAAGGTTGTGCGGGTCGCACCGACGATGCCCGCCGCGGGGCCGGGGCATGCTGCCACTAAGCCGGCTTGGTGTGTGCGCGCGGCGACCAGCTGCGCCAGCAGCCCGCCCATCGAGTGGCCTATCAGAAGCGGTATTGAGTCCAACGAATTCACGAATGCCACCAAGTCGTCGGTGTAGTCCCGAAGGCTTAGTGACGCGACCTTCATCGCACCTTCCTGCATGGGCAAGTCGTGGTACCGCAGCGTCGGGGTGTGCGCCGTGTAACCGCGCTCTTCGAACGCGGCGCGGGCCGCGGCCAACTGCTCCCCACGGCTCCAGGCGCCGTGAATTAAGACGACGTGTTTGGTGTCGGCCATGAAACAAAGGATGACAGCCAACGCGCCAGACATTGCCCCGTTCGCGCGTCATGGTCTGATCCGCGCGCTAGCGGCGGTCGGAAGCGGCGACGGTCCGGAAGGCGGCAGTGATTTCGGCGATTCTCGGGTCAGCGCGCAGCTGTTCGAGGGTTTTCGGCAAGGGAAGTCGCCAGTTCGGGTATTCGTCGACGGTGCCAGGCAAATTGGGCTGGCGTGTCTCGGCCAGCACGTCGTAGGGCGAAATCAGCTTGAGCCGACTCGGGGCAGCTGCCAGCAGATGGTGCATCGCGGCGATGATCGTCGCTTCATCGGGCTCAGACGCGGAGTCTGCCGACGCGAGAAACCCCCCAGAACGCAGCAGCGCCAACCACTCCTCGCGTTCCCGGCGCGCTGCGGCCAGTTCAGCCGGTGCATCGGGAAGCAGACCCAGCTCAGCGCGTGCCCGCACGTGTTCGCCGCGCAGAAACCCTGCCGCGGTAGGCAGGTCGTGAGTGGACAGACTGGCAGCTGCGCGTGACGGCCACTGCGTCGGCCGCAGCAGCGGCTGCTCGGGCGCCGACTCGTCGCGGACGAACCACGACACCGCGCACCCGAGCATGCCGTTGTCGGCCAGCGCTTGGGTGACCTCGGGTTCGACGGTGCCGAGGTCTTCACCGATCACCGCGGCGTGAGCCCGGTGGGCTTCCAAGGCCAGGACCGCGAGCATGACATCGGCGTCGTAGTGCACGTAGGTGCCGCGATCAGGGCCGTCGCCGGGCGGGATCCACCACAGCCGCCACAGGCCGGCCACGTGGTCGATGCGCAAGCCGTCGGCGTGGGCGAGCACAGCGCGCAGCATGTCGCGTAGCGCGGCGTACCCGGTGGCGGCCAACCGGTCGGGCCGCCACGGCGGCAGCCCCCAGTCCTGTCCGGGCGGGGTGTAATTGTCTGGGGGCGCCCCGATGCTCACCCCGGTCGCCAGCACGTCGGCCAACGCCCATGCGTCGGCGCCATGCGGGTCGACTCCGACGGCAAGATCATGGATGACGCCCACAGCCATGCCGGCGTCGCGTGCATCAGCGCGCACGGCGGCTAGCTGCTCAGCGCAGCGGTGCTGCACCCAGGCGTGAAATGCCAACCTGGGCGCCAGCTCTCGGCGCGCCTGCGCCACAGTCGGTCCGGCAACGTCGCGCAACGGCTCGGGCCAGCTGGTCCAGCGGCCGCCGTACCGCTCGGCGAGCGCGCAATAGGTTGCCCAGTCACGTAACCCCGAGGAGGATGGCGCCGGCTCGTCCAACGGTGCTGGACGGCCGTCGCTGCGCCACAATGCTTCCAATGCCGCCCGCTTCGCCGCCCACACCAGGTCGTGGTCGACGCGTTCGATGCCCGATGAGACCCGCAGGGCGTCCACCTCGGCGCGGGTATCCGGATCGGCCCGGCGGTAGGCGTCAATGTCCTCCATGCGCAGCGCCAGCGGGTTCGCGAATCGCCGGCTGGACGGGGTGTAGGGCGAGGGCTGCACCGGATGTGTGGGGCCGGGCGCGTGCAGCGGGTTGAGCAGCACCACGCCGGCTTCGTGCTCAGCAGCGGTCCACTTCAGGAACTCCCGCAAATCGCCGAGATCACCAGTGCCCCACGAGCGGGTCGAGCGCAATGCATAAAGCTGCAGCATCCAACCCCATGTCGCCGGCGGCTGGGGCACCTGCCGCGGGGCTGCCACCAAGGTTGCCTCTTGGCCGTCACGGGTTTGCAGCCGATACCAACCCGGCGACAACTCAGCAGGCAGCTCGTCGCGCACCTCGATTTCATCGCCGTCTTCGCCCGTCAAGAAAACGGCGCCCGGCAGCGGCTTCGGATGACCGTCCACCCGCACAGCCACGGTCGGTTTGAGCACGTTCGCGCTGTCGAGCTCGGCCAGCCGGGCCAGCTCGCGGCGCCGGTCAGCTTCAGTGCCGGCATCAACTTGGAGCAGTCCGAGGACTCGAATTACCACGTCGGCATCCACGTCCACCGGTTCGCGTCGCTCATTGCGGTAAGCGGTGGCCACTCCGTGCGCCTCGGCAAGCCGGCGCAGGTCTTCCGGCACGGGCTTCGGACTCACCCTGTACCCCGCCGCTGCAGAAAAGCGATGGGGCAGCGAGACGTTCGCACATTGTCCCGGCGGGGGTGAGCGAGCAGTGAGGTTAGATGACGAACCACTTCGCTGGTATACCCGGGCGAGAAGTTCTCACACAGTTTGACATCTGCTGGTGTCAGGGCATCGTCTGCCCTTGCCCCAATCAGTCGACGACGCCGAAGCGCCGGTAGGCGGCTTGGATCTGTTCGCGCGCTTCGTCGGGGATGGGGACTTGGGGTGGCCGCGAGTGGGGATAGTCGCCGATAGGCAGACCCAGCAGGGACGCCGCGTACTTGAACGACCCACACCAGTGGGTGAAGTAATCGGGACGGCCCGGGTAGCGGGTGTACCAACCACGCATGTCGAGTTCGAGCTGATCGAGGCCGGACGCTAAAGCGAAATCCATTGCCTCGACCAACTTGTCGTTCCAAATCAGGTCCCAATACTCGGTCATCGCCCGCTTCTCGGGCGTCTCGAAAAGGTAGCCGGTAGTGCCCAGTTGGCCAGGGCCGACGATTCCCGCTTTGAGCCAGCCCGCGCGATAAACCGTGGTGTCGCACTCCCAGATCACCAGGTCGGGTGCTAACTCGTGCAGCAGTCGGCTTTGCGCGGGGCGGAAGGAACCTTCTTTCGTGGCGCACACCGCCGGGATCTCGTCGCAGATGCGGGCGCTCTCGTAGGCGTTCAGTACATAGCCTGAACTGGGCGAGTTGAACATGCCCAATGCGATGTCGGTGCGGTCAGCGATATAGCGGAAGAACCTCAAAGCCCCTTCGCCGCCATGCAATTCCATCATGGGAGTCTGGATATAGACGATGTCTGCGCCACACTCCTGCGCGTGCCGCGTCAGCTCAAGACAGTCCTTGGCCGATGTCGTCGCCGTGCAGGACTGAATGACCACAGCAGGGTTGAGCGCTTTGGCCTCTTCGATGGCGACTTCCAGGAGTCTCTTTCGTTCCGGGATGGTCAGCGCCCAGAACTCGCCGACACCACTGGTAAGCCACAGCATCGGATGCCCGAGCGTTCCCACGCAGTGCCGCACCAGGATTCGGTAGGCGTCCCAGTCGATGTCGTCGCCGTCGACGCCGCTGAACGGGGTGTAAAGCGAGTCGCCAATGCCGTGTAATGCGCTGCGCGCCCATTGACGGGCCTGTTGAGCGTTGGCCATTTTTCCTCTCTGGTGTTGCGGTCGCGAAGTGACGAACTGGTCAGCCCACGACGTCGAATACCGCCGCCGCGGAGGTGACCGGCTTGTCGGCGTTGCCTTCGTCATGCAGCAACATGCGCACCCCGACGCGTCCGGTCGTCCCCGTGTGCGCGGTGCCGTCAACGCGGAACGGCCCCACCTTGCCGCGCGACATGAACATCACATGCCAGCTGACGACCTGTACCTTCCTGGTGTCCGCAGCGGCGGCAGCCAGGTCGATGGCGGCGGTTTCGAGGACGACGTGTTGTGGCCCGATGTGCAGGGCCGCATCGGGTGAGGCCAGTTCCAGGCTCAACGGCGGCAGCACCCAATGTCCGTCGGCACGCTTCGACGCGCCGAATGCCTGCCATAGCGGCGGCAGGTCAGGCGAGTCTTCGATGATCAGCTCGGTACCTGAAACATCCATCTTGTCGAGCCCTTCCGGCGGAATGCCGATGATCGCGCCCTGACCCTCGTTGAAGGCGATCACTCGTTCCGGATTGTCGGCGTCGACGATCTTGCACCGGCCGTATCCCATCGTCCGGCCTTGGTGGACGTTTCCCGAGCCGACGATCTCGACCCGATTAACGTCGTATCCCGGGTCGACGATCTGTACGGAGGCGATGACTGGATTGGGTACCGCGACCATATCCGTCTGACAACCTTCCGGCGACGAGATCGCCAACGGCGCCACCATGATTCCGCCGGCCTCATTGCGCATGTCACGGCGGATCACGACGGTGTCGTCGACTTCGCCGACGTTCATCGACGAATGCTTTCGGCCGATGTAGCGGTAGCTCAACAGGCCGGTCCAACGACGAAACAACTCGTCGCGGTAGGCGTCCGTATCGCCGGTGAGCTCGCGGATATCCCGTAATTGCTCTGTCATTCAGATCTCTCCTTTATGGGTACGGACGTGCCACGGCGCACCTGGCGGAACGGCACCCCACGATGAGCGCGTATTCACGGGGAAAGTTCAACACGCGTTCCGCAATAACGTTGCTGGCCATTTCAGTTGTGCCGCCGCCGATATTGGCGATCTGGCACCCCAGATAGCGCTGCCCGATGCCAACCAAACTTTCGTCGTCACCTACCGCCGCAGCCGGCCCGGTGATCGCGATGGCGGTGTCGGTTTCGATGGTGTGACTCGACGCCATAAAGGACCGGATAATCGAACCCGCCGCGGGTGGAAGCCTGCCGTCAAGTATTGCCCACGATTCCTCAGAATCGCGAAGCAGCGGAGGTGCCGAATCCATACTCGGCATGTGCTCGGGCAGCCACGATCTGGCCCGGACTCGGATTTCCTCAACCGACTCTGGCATCACCGATGCCCTGAAAGCGTCTTCATATCAAGGCAACTCAGGCTCTTGCAACATCGAGCACCACGTTCCAAACTTGTCCTGTACAGTCGCACAGGAATGGTATGCACGGACCATATATCAATTTCTGGGCGACTGTACAGACCCTGGCTGATATGGCCTCGGGGAAGCCGGCGGAAGGCAATGATGACCTCCTCACGACGCGTGGCGGTCGACGCGTCCGGCAACCGCAGGGCGCTGCTTGACGCCGCTCAGGCTTTGCTGGTCGAGGAAGGCTACGGCGCTGTGACGACTCGGCGGGTAGCCGCCAAGGCTGGTCTCAAACCGCAGCTGGTGCACTACTACTTCCGGTCGATGGATGATCTTCTGCTTGACGTTGTGCGGCGCGCCACCGCCCGCACCCGGGACGCCTTCAGTCGAGCGTTCGCGGCGCCCAAACCGTTGCGGGCATTCTGGGAAATAAGCTGCGACCCTGACGTGACGACGTTGACCATCGAGATGATGGCGCTGGCGACCCGCCGCAAGGCGATCAAAGCCGAACTTGCGATGAGCTTGAAACGACTGCGGAGAATGCAAGCCGAGGCGTTGTCAGAACTGTTGCAGCGGTCGGAAATCATCAATGCCGGCTTGCCGTTGAACACGGTTCTACTACTGATTGCCAGCGTGTCCCGGGTCATGGTGATGGAGGAGGACCTTGGCGTCACCGTCGGTCACAAGAACACCCGCGACTTGGTTGAGCGGTACATCGCTGAGATCGAAGGTCCCGCCGACTAGCGGCACTAATAACGACTGGCGAGGATGTGGCGGGTGTTTCATTATGTACCGAGCAGTGCTGCCGTAGAGCGCGATCGGAGGACTCCATGACCGGGCCCGTGGGTCTGCCGGTGATCGACACGATGGTTGGATTCCCCCACGAGGGTTCGGCTCAATATGACTTCATCCGCAAGCAGACGAAGGACCGGGAATCCAGAGAGGACTTCGAGTTCCCGGTCGAGTACATGTTCAAGGATGTGCCAAAGGGACTATCGACCCACGACCCGGTGTCGCTGGTGCTCCAGCAGATGGACCGCTTCGGTATCGAGAAGGCAATGATCGGGGTCGGTGACGACTCCGCGCAGCTGGCACTCACGACGTTTCCCGACCGCTTCGTGCCCTCCGGCGCGCTCGTCGACCCCAACGACGTGATGGGTTCGGTGAACGCGATCCGCCGCGAGTACGAGCGGTTCGGTATCCGAGCCACGTCAGTGTTTCCCGCGGGAACCTTTCCGCAGGTTCCTATCGACGACCCGAAGATGTATCCGATCTATGCCACCTGCGTCGAGCTCGGCATACCGATCTTCGTCTGCGCCGGTGTGCCTGGACCGCGAGTTCCCTTTTCACCGCAGGACGTTTCCCGAATCGACATCGTGATGTTCGATTTCCCCGATCTGGTCTTCGTCACCCGCCACGGCTGCGAACCGTGGGAGGATCTGGCGGTCAAGCTGATGCTCAAATGGCCCAATCTGTACTACTCGACGTCTGCATTTGCGCCCAAGTACTACCCGAAGGCCATCATCGACTACGCGAATTCCCGCGGTGCAGACAAAATCGTCTATGCCGGCTATTTCCCGATGGGCCTGTCGTTGGAACGGATCTTCAGCGAGCTGCCCAGAGTTCCGTTGAAGGATGAAGTGTGGCCGAAGTTCTTGTACGGCAACGCCGCCCGCATCCTTGGGCTGGAGAGCTGAAGGCCTGGCGGCGCTGGCGAATACGACAGAGCTGACGTTTCCGTCTAGCCGCCGTATGTGGGCCCCTGGACGCCGTCGCGGTAGCTGGTGCATTTCTGCGACGGCCCGGTGCCGGTACAACACGTCTCGATAAGAGTGGGTGCCGAACCGAAGTGAGGGGTTACCTCCTCCGACGTATATTGGCCGCCGGAACTCTTGCAGTTGTCTTCGATAGCCGTTTCCGCGTGAGCCAGAGGTGCGACCAGGAGCGTCACCGCAGCCGCGAATGTGAAAGTGGCGGCGGGGATGGGGTTGAATACGGCGCGCTTCATGTTCCTCCATAGCTCGGCGTAGCTTGCGAATCATTCCGCCAAGCCGTTGCTGTGCAAAGTTGACAGCGCCAGTTTACCGGCTCTGTGCTCGGCCTTGATCTATTAGACGGTGGATCGGGTCTCGGCGATGATCAAATCACTCAGATGAAGTAGTTTTCCCGCCCGATCGGATATCCGCCGCCATCGGTGGCGATATGAACGTGGTCGTAGTGGTTAGCCGTTTCTGAGCCATAGTTGGCCGTCCAACTGGGCGACCCGACGCCTGGATAGTAGGCCTGTCGCCAGATCACGTGAATCACCCCCCACCGTTTCGCATTCGCTAAGGCAAGCCCGGCGATTTGGTTGCCGAGCTCGATACCTTGAGCGCTGTGAAAGTTCGGGATCATCACATCGATCGCCAACCCATTGGGATGCCATTGCAAAGCGTCCTGCCGATAACCGCCGATGGTGGTGATCTGCGGAAACAGCACGCTGATGGCGCGGGCCACCCGGATGGTATGGACCTGTAACCCGTTTTCCGGCGCAATCCCCGGAGGTAACGCGAAATGGAATTCCTGGGCAGCGGCCGGCGCGTCTGCCACCAACGCTGCCTTTTCTGCGGGGCTAACCGTTCGCGGCGCGCTGACCGGCACCGCTTTCTGCGGGGTCGGAGTCGCTGGTTTCTGGATGGTCGGCGCAGCGGCCTGGGCCTGCGCGCAGCACGAATGATGGGTGCCCTGGGCGTGCACGATGGCGACAGAGACGGCGATGGAAGCCGCCAGCGCCAACCAGCGTCCCCGGCCGTTGGCTAACCGCTCTCTGCTCACCAACAGCACCTTACTGCTGCGTTTGACGCCGCATGGCAACTTTCGCCAGCTCGCTTGGTCAGTAGACCACCGGAGAGTAGCTGGCTGAATTGCCGGTGCCGTTGCAGGTGACGTTGACGCTGTACGTTCCGCCGTGCTGCTGAAAGATGATGGTCACGGGGCTCGAAGGGCTGGGCCCAGTGACGGTCGTGTCGGCGTTGTACGGGAGCGCCGGCGTATTCATGACCCCTACCGAGTGGTAGTGGCAAAATTCTGTTGCGCCCGGGGGGTTGTGCGTATCGATGATGGTCGCGTACAGGGCGAGTCCGCCTCCGCCGTAGATAACCTCGAGACTGTTATCTGGGTTCGTGAAATAGGTCGGGCTGGTTTCGGCCTGCGCGGTCGCGCCGGCCGCAATGAGCATTGCGGTTAGCGATACCCCGGCGGCCGCGCCGATCCTTGCGGCGCAGAGCTTCGCGCTGCGGGAGGTGTCCATGTTTCGAGAATAGGTTCTCGAGCTCGTTCTCAAACATGGATCGGCCAGGTAGTTTGGTCGAAAATCCGATCCGCGGCGCGACCAGTGAGTCGTTCGACGCGACGGGCTTCGTTGGCACTTCGAGGAACGAGCGGTCCTCACCTCGGCGGTGTGCCGCGAATTGCAGAGCGCCGGCATCAAATTTGCGTCACGTCGAGCGCATTCCGCCCTGGACCTACTGGCCAGATGGATGGGTGAAAACGTGGCTTCCGGCCTGCCTGCCAGACCTGAAGTCGACTTCGGAAGGTCTAGACGGCCGGAGCTTGTTCAAGATGCTGCTGACGGCCGGCACGTCTTTTAAGGCCGAAGGCGGCTGCGAGCGGCTCCGGCAGAGCTTGCAGGCGGATTTCTCCCATGTCGACGGTGGCACCACAGGCTCTTGACGCGCCCAGCGCCGTGCTGCTAGACATAGCCCGAGCGCCACTTTTGGGCGATCGCCCAAAATGCCAGTGACAGGCTGTCCGGGACTATTAAGGAAAGCATCGATGACTGTCGCAAACGACACCGACGTCTACTACGACCCCTACGACACCGGCATCAATACCGACCCGTACCCGACCTATGCACGGCTGCGGGAAGAGTCACCGATCTACTACAACGAGCGATACAACTTCTGGGCAATATCAAGGCATTCCGACGTCGAACAGGCATTGGCGAACTGGGAAGTGTTCTCCAGCCGTCGCAGTGACATCCTGGAATTGGTTCAGTCGAAATTCGACATGCCCGGCGGCGTCATGATGTTTCAGGATCCGCCCGAACATTCGAGGTTGCGCGGCCTGATGTCGCGGGTGTTCACCCCGCGCCGGATGGCAGCCATCGAGGATCAGATCCGTCAGTACTGCATCCGGTGCCTAGATCCGCTGGTCGGGTCTGACGGGTTCGACATCATCGCCGAGCTCGCTTCGATGATGCCGATGCGGGTGATCGGGATGCTGTTGGGAATCCCTGAGTCTGAACAGATCTCGGTTCGCGACGCCAACGACGCCAACCTGCGTACCAAACCGGGTGCACCGTTGAAGGTCGCCGACGCCGACTCGATCGCCGATGGCCGAATATATGCCGACTATGTCGAGTGGCGATCCAACAACCCGTCCGACGACCTGATGACGACGTTGCTCAATGTCGAGTTCGACGACGAGCAGGGCGTACACCGAAAGCTCACGCGCAAAGAGGTACTGCATTACACCCAGGTAGTCGCCGGTGCGGGTAACGAGACCACGGGCCGGCTGATCGGGTGGCTGGCCAAGGTGCTTGCCGAGCATCCCGACCAGCGTCGCGAGATCCACCAGGACCGGTCGCTGCTGAACCGTACCGTCGACGAGACTCTGCGGTTCGAACCGACCGGTCCGCACGTCGCGCGTTGGATGGCAAGAGATTTCAAGTGCTACGGGACCACGGTTCCGGCGGGTAGTGCCATGTTGTTGCTGTTCGGCGCCGCCAATCGCGACCCCCGCCGGTACACCGAGCCGGACACCTTCAACATTCACCGCGACAATATCTCGCACATCACGTTTGGGAAAGGTGTGCACTACTGCTTGGGAGCCAACCTCGCACGGCTGGAGGGGCGGGTCGCACTGGATGAGATCCTCAACCGCTGGCCCGAATGGGATATCGACTACGACACTGCACAATTGGCATCGACATCCACCGTCCGCGGCTGGGAGCGGCTGCGGGTGATGCTGCCTTAGGTCGGTTCAGCGCCGCGGCCGTGGCGGGCTTCCGGCCGCGGCATCTCGAATCGGTCCAGGAATCGATGGACCAGTGCGACGGCCTCCTCATGGCCGCCCGAAGTGCCAAGCCCTTGTTCGAGGATCAGAGTGCGGCCGATAGCCGCGATGACCACCGCCAGGGCCGCAGGCGGGAATTCTTCGGTGTCGAGGTCATGCTCGCGCACGATGAAATTCAGTGCGGTGATCTGTTGTTCGCGCCAGCGCTCCGACCAGGCCGCGATCTCTGCGCGAATGTCTTTGCGGTGGTTGGCAAGTCCCATGAACTCCAGCAGCAGTCGGGTGTCTTTGGGCTCGGTGAGGGTATCCCAGAAGTCGTGTAGTGGGCGATCGGAGACCAGCGCTTTCTGTTGGCGTTCCAGGTAGATGGTGGCGCCGCGACGGAAGACCGCCATGTACAGCTCGTCCATGGTGGGGAAGTAGTAGTGCACCAACGCCGGTTTCACACCGGCTTGCGCCGCGACCCGGCGCGAGGTGGCTGCGGCGTAGCCCTCCTCGACCATGATCTGACTGGTGGCGGCGATCAGCATGTCGCGAGTGGTGAAGTCGCGTGCTTTAGGTCGTGCGGATGCAGTCACTTTGGAGTCCTATCACATCGCCTGCTCAGCGACCATGTCGAAGAAGGCGGCCCCGGAGTTCCAGCCGATAATTGGCGTACCGGTCGTGGTATTCGCTGTATCTGGTCCGCATTGCCATTACCTGTCTCTCCTTGAGCGATCGCCCAAATGATGCAGGCCAATGCTCGCACCTCTGCCCGCAGCGGTCAAGGACTAGCGCCCTTGTAGCCGGGCGACCACCGGCGCGAACGATTCGATCTGCGACTGCTGGACCGTGACGTAATTGACGCCGAGAAATTCCCGACGCGAATAGAGCATTTCCACAACAGTTTCCGGCGAGCCGATTAAAACGTTGGGGTGGTCACGCAACAGCTCGGCGGGAATTCCGGCCGACTTCGCGACATTTTCCAGGGCGGCCTCGGGGTCGTCGGTAATCTCGGTGAAATAGGGGGAACTCTCGACGTCCAACCGACCGTAGCGCTCGCCGGCCGCCATCTGGACAAAGCCGATCCGCCGCTGCGCGACGGCTTGGGGATTCCGGCCGTCGGCGTCGCGCGCCACGAACGGCACGCTGGACATGCTGACGATGTCGGCTTCGCGGCCGGCGAGTGAAAGGACACGTGGTCCGCCCCCGCCGATCATGATCGGTGGATGTGGACGCTGCACCGGACGGGGCCGGCCGGCATATCCGCGCACGTTGACCAGGTCGCCTGAGTAGTCCAGCTCCTCGCCTGCCCAGTGCGCCTTGAGGAACGAAAGGACCTCGGCAAGCTTGGCGATTCGCCGGCCGGGTCGGTCGAACTCGAGTCCCATCGCGGTGTATTCGACTTCGCTCCAGCCGGCGCCGATGCCCATTTCCAGCCGGCCGTCGGAGAGCACATCGAGCGTTGCGGCTTCCTTGGCCAGTACCGCCGGCACGTGATAGTCGATGCAGAACACGCGGCAGCCGATGCGTAACGTCTCGCTCACCGCGGCCGCTGCAGCCATCGCCGCGATGGGCGCCAAATCTTGCCGGGGTGTGCGAGCGGCCTGCTGTGCGGGGCCCGGCCCCAGGTAATGGTCGGCAAGGAAAAGCGTTGAGTACCCTAGGTCTTCAACTTTGCGAACGGTGTCGCGCCACTGGTGCCCGCTGACAGCGTTGGTCGCTTGCACGGCGAACCGAAACGGGGGCCTATCCATCTTGGGACCCTATCCCTTTCACTTGACCACTGTCGACGCGGAATGATAGGCATGTTTGGGCGGTCGCTCAGGAAGGTGGGATTTCGGTGTGAAGACGGTGGTTGTGACCGGCGGTGCGTCCGGGATTGGCCGTGCCGTTGCCGAACGGTTGCGCAGTGACGGATTTCGTGTGTCCGTCATCGACCTCTCACGGGTCTGGGCAGGAGCATGTCCTTTGAAGAATGGTCGAAGGTCATCGATGTGAACCTGAACGGTGTATTTCACACCATCCAGGCCGTGCTCCCTGACATGGTCGAAGCCGGCTGGGGACGTATCGTCAACATCTCGTCGTCAAGCACTCACTCCGGCCAACCGTTCACGGCCCACTACGTGGCGGCGAAATCCGGGGTCAACGGCCTGACCAAAGCCCTGGCTCTGGAATACGGCCTGTGCGGGATCACCGTCAACGCTGTACCGCCCGGGTTCGTCGACACACCGATGGTTCGCAGCGCCGAGCGACGACAGCTGCTCGGCGGAACGGTGCAGGATCACATCAACCGGACGCCGGTGCGCCGGGTGGGCCGGCCCGAAGGCATCGCCGCTGCCTGCGCCTTTTTCGTTGCTGAGGAAGCCGGATACATCACCGGGCAGATACTCGGCGTCAACGGCGGTCGCAACACCTAGCGAGGGACACCGAGAGGACCAAAGAGGACATGTACGAGCGAGATCAACTCTTCATTGACGGGAAATGGGCTCCACCGGTCTCGGGGCTGCAGTCGGACGCCGTAATCACGGTGGTATCGCCGCACAGCGAGGTGGCGATCGGCCACGCCGCCTGCGCGGGACCGGCCGATGTCAACCGAGCCGTGGAGGCGGCCCGGGCGGCGTTCGACACCGGACCGTGGCCGCGGATGCAGCCGACCGAACGGATCGAGGCGATCACTCGGCTGGCAGACATCTACAAGGAGCGGCGAGCCGACATGGCAACGCTGATCTCGGCCGAGATCGGCGCTCCGATCAGTTTCGCCAAAAGGGCACAGGTGGGGCTTCCGCTGATGATGATGTCGGCCTTCTGCGGGCTGGCGGCAAACTATCAGTGGCAGCAAGACCGTCCGGGGTTGTACGGCAAGGACATCCGGATCCGCAAGCAACCCGTGGGAGTCGTCGCCGCGGTGGTGCCATGGAACATGCCGCAGTTCCTCACCACCGCCAAGGTCATACCGGCGTTGCTGGCCGGCTGCACGGTAGTGCTCAAGCCCGCGCCTGAGTCGGTGCTCGACGCGCAGTTGCTCGCTGATCTGGTCGCAGAGGCCGACCTTCCGCCCGGTGTATTCAACGTGGTGCCCGGTGGTCGCGATGTGGGTGAGCTGTTGGTGGGCCACGATCGTGTTGACAAGGTGTCGTTCACCGGATCGACGGCGGCCGGCCGCCAGGTCGCCCTCGCCTGCGCCAAAGGCTTAAAGCAAGTGAGCCTGGAACTGGGCGGCAAGTCGGCAGCGATCGTGCTCGACGATGCCGACCCGGCGACTGCCGCCGCCGGAATTCAGATGGCCAGCCTCGCCAACAGCGGCCAGGTCTGCAATGCACTCAGCCGGATCCTGGTGCCGACGGCGCGCGAGGATGAGTTCGTCGACGCGCTGGCGGCGGCGATCAAATCGATGACGGTGGGCGATCCCGCCGACCCCAACACCCAGATCGGTCCGCTGGTAGCCAAGCGTCAGCAGGACCGTGTCCGCGGCTACATCGAATCAGGCAAGCGCGAAGGGGCACGTCTGGTGACCGGCGGCGCCGACATGCCCGACGGCGTCGATACCGGTTGGTATGTGCGCCCGACACTGTTCAGCGATGCGACCAATGACATGCAGATCGCGCGCGAAGAGATCTTCGGGCCGGTGCTAACCGTGATCCCTTACCGCGACGAGGACGAAGCGCTGCGCATCGCCAACGACTCCGAGTACGGGCTGGCCGGCTCGGTGTTCACCGCCGACGTCGACCGCGGGTACGGCGTGGCGGCTCGAGTGCGGTCTGGCACTTTCGGCGTCAACGAGGGCTACATCATGGATCCCGCGGCCCCGTTCGGTGGTGTCAAGAACAGCGGCTACGGTCGCGAACTCGGATCCGAGGGAATCGACAGTTACACAGTGAGCCAATCGATTTCATCCGCAGCGGGCTAGTGCCGGCCGCCACCCACTTCGGCGGGTAACGGTGGCGGCAGCGGCTTGGCCGGTGTGGTCGAGGTCGGCGTCGCGGCCG
Source organism: uncultured Actinomycetota bacterium (assembly GCA_963838755.1). Lineage (GTDB taxonomy): Bacteria > Actinomycetota > Actinomycetes > Mycobacteriales > Mycobacteriaceae > Mycobacterium. The sequence goes on from CAWISO010000014.1 coordinate 81,400, forward strand.
GCGCTGACGTCCCCGCGGGTGCTTGCGACGTTGTCGGGCCGTGGAAGTACACCATCGGTTCCCGCCGGATCATCTCGTCGTCGTCGGTGACCACCAGAGAACTCGACGTCACCGTGTAGGTGATTCCGTCGGCTTTGGCGACGTAGCCGCCGTCGCCGGATTGCGAGGCGGGGACGACCAGTTTGGCGCCGTCGCTGATACGTACGCCGTGGTACTCGTTTTGACCATTCGGGGTCTTGCAGATCGCCACCCGCGAGGTTGCCGTGCTGCCGAAAACGACCGCAGTGTCCGGCACGCTGCAGCGCGCTGAGGAGTCGACGAAACCCAGGGCATCGGTGGCGGGGTCGGCAGCCGCCGACGGCGCTGCAATGACAAGCAGCGCCATACCCGCCGTGACGACGACGCTCACGCGACGGGTGCTAAGCCCGAAGGAGGACATCAGGCTTCCACCAGAGCACGGCTGCCCAGGCGACGTGTGCATCCACGCCGCGACCGCACCAAATCGTTAGCTCCTCGATACCAGTTGAGTGACAAGCGTTAGATTCGACGCCGGACCCGCGCCGACGAAAGGCACGCCATGGCGAACTCCCCCGGACTGCTGTTCGATCCCAACGGCTACGACCCGTCCCAGTTCGATCCCGAGACGCGGCGCCAACTCCGCGCCGTCATCGACTGGTTCGAAGAACGCGGCAAGAACAAGTTGCTTTCCGACGACCTTGATGCCGCGTGGGTGTCGGACTTCCTGGACTTGATCAAGCGGGAACGGATCTTCGCGACGTTCCTCACCCCGTCCGAATACGGCGCGGGCGACCCGAACAAGCGGTGGGACACCTCCCGCAACGCCGCACTGAGCGAGATCTTCGGCTTCTACGGGTTGGCCTACTGGTACGCCGAGCAAGTCACGATTCTTGGTCTGGGGCCGATATGGCAGAGCGACAACATTAAGGCCAAGGAGCGCGCCGCCGCCCAACTCGAAGCGGGCGGCGTGATGGCATTCGGGCTCTCCGAGCGTGAGCACGGCGCCGACATCTACAACACCGACATGCTGCTGACACCGGCAAGCGGCGACGACGAGGGCCCGGAAAAACCTGTATTCCGCGCGTCGGGGGAGAAGTACTACATCGGCAACGGCAACGTCGCGGGCATGGTGTCGGTGTTCTCCCGGCGCACCGACGTCGACGGCGCCGACGGCTACGTATGGTTCGTCGCCGACAGCGGGCATGAGAACTACAAACTGATCGGCAACGTCGTGCACGGCCAGATGTACGTCAGCAACTTCCGGCTGGACGACTATCCGGTGCACGAGGAGGACATCCTGTGCACCGGACCGGAGGCGTTCTCGGCCGCACTGAACACCGTCAATGTCGGCAAGTTCAACTTGTGCAGCGGCTCGATCGGGATGTGCGAACACGCCTTCTATGAGGCGATCACCCACGCCAATAACCGGATCCTGTATGGCAACCCGGTCACCGACTTCCCGCACGTGCGCGCCAGCTTCGTCGAGGCCTACACCAGATTAGTTGCGATGAAACTGTTCAGCGACCGCGCGATCGACTACTTCCGCAGCGCCAGCCTCGACGACCGTCGATACCTGCTGTTCAATCCGGTGACCAAGTCTAAAGTCACGTCCGAGGGCGAGACAGTCGTCACGCTGCTGTGGGATGTGCTGGCCGCCAAAGGCTTCGAGAAGAACACTTATTTCTGCGAAGTGGCGCGGCTGATCGGCGCCTTGCCGCGGCTGGAAGGTACCGTGCACGTCAACGTCGCGCAGATTCTGAAGTTCATGCCCAATTACATGTTCAACCCGGCGGAGTATCCCGAGATCGGCACCCGCAACGACCCGGCCGATGATGTGTTCTTCTGGTCGCAAGGACCGGCTCGGGGCGCATCGAAGGTTCAGTTCGCTGATTGGACGGCGGTTTACGAAAAGCACCTGAAAATGCCGAATGTGGCGCTGTTCTATGAGCAAACCCGTGCACTGAAGGAACTGCTGGCCACCGCCGCGCCGGACGCAGACCAAATGCGCGACCTCGACTTCCTGCTCGTCGTCGGCCACTTGTTCACTTTGGTCGTGTACGGCCAGTTGATTCTCGAGCAAGCCGGTCTGATCGGGCTTGACCCTGACCTGGTAGACCAGATCTTCAATGTGCAAATTCGCGACTTCTCCCAATATGCCGTCGCCTTGCATGGCAAGCCGAGTTCGACGTCGGCTCAACAGGACTGGGCTATTGCGGCCGTGCGCAAGCCAGTGGCGGATGCAGACCGCTTCGATCGGGTCTGGCAGCAGGTCAAGGGCTACGACGGCGCCTACGAAATGCGGCTTTAACCGACGGTCGGCACGAACGGGGCATCGTCCGGCGCGGCGTGGCGCGCCGCCAGCAGGGTGCGGGCGGCGTCGCCGATCGGAATCCGCAGCGGCAGTTCCGGTTTTTCTGCGGCGTCGGCGATCTCGACGGCAACCTGCTCGGGGGTGATCATTCCGGCATGCGAACCGGCCCCGACGAGGACTTCGGCGTAAGGATTGTCGGGCAGCGCATAGGTGGTCACGTCGTCGAGGGCGCCGGAGCTTACTGGCCCGGGCTCCAGCAGCGCCGCCTGGACGCCGTGCGGCGCAACCTCGATGGCCAGCGCTTCCACCAGCGCCTCCAGCGCCCATTTTGTCGCCGCATACGCCGCGCCGGGCGGAAGCACGAGGCGCCCGACGACACTGGACATGAACATCAGCTTCCCGGCGCCGCGGGAACGCATCAGCGGCAGCGCGGCTTGGGCGACGCGGATCGCGCCGACGGTGTTCAGGTTGAACAGCCGTTGCAGTTCGGGCAGCGGTATGGCTTCCACGGCGGCGTAGAAGATCTCGGCAGGGTTGACGATCACGATGTCGACGTCGCCTGCGGCCGCGAATGCTGCGGTGACGCTGGCGTCGTCGGTGACGTCGAGGGCCAGCCGTTGACTGACGTCGAGGTCAGCCAGCGAGCGCGGATCACGCGCGGTGGCCACCACCCGATGTCCGCGCCGGGCGAACTCCTCGGCGATCGCGCGGCCGATCCCACGACTAGCTCCGGTGACAAGGACAGATGACATGGTGTTGGGCTCCTTTTCATCGCGTACTATGCGTAAACTGATCGGTGTACCTGATTGTTCCCAGGTGCGCGCCGTTCGAGGTGTAGCGCCGGGCTTACGATCGGCGCATGCGTGGCTCGAAAATCCTGATCACCGGTCCGACCGGCCAGGTTGCCAGTCCTATTGCCCAGGCCCTGGCAGCCGATAACGAAGTCTGGGGTATCGCCCGGTTCACCAACGCGGCGGCGCGTGAGGCTCTGGAGAAGTCGGGGGTGCGCTGCGTAACCGTCAACCTGGCCGCCGGGGAGTTTGACACCGTCCCCTCGGACTTTGATTACGTGCTCAACTTGGCGGTGGCCAAGAGCGGAAACTGGGAGAAAGACCTCGCGGCCAACGCCGAGTCCGTCGGGCTGCTAATGGCCCACTGCCGCAACGCCAGAGCGTTCCTGCATTGCTCGTCAGGTGCGGTCTACGACCCGCCGGATGACGAACCGCGAACCGAGTGGGCCGCGTTGGGCGACAACCACAAACCGTTGTTTCCCACCTACTCCATCTCCAAGATCGCCGGCGAAGTAGTCGCCAGGACTATGGCCCGGGTGCTCGGCGTACCGACCACCATCGCACGGCTCAACGTCCCGTACGGCGACAACGGGGGTTGGCCGTTCTATCACATGGAGATGATGCTCGGCGGCATCCCGATCCCGGTCCCGGCCGGCGGACCGGCCCGCTACAACCCGATCCACGAGCACGACATCATCGCGACCATCCCGAAGTTGCTCGAGGTGGCCTCGGTGCCGGCGACCACGCTCAACTGGTGTGGAGAGCAGACCGTCAGCCTGCAGGAGTGGTGCAGCTACCTCGGCTCGCTGGTCGGCAAGCAACCGGTCTTCGCCGAGAGCGAACAGGCGTTGCGCGGTAACCCCACCGACTCGAGCCGGATGCGCGAACTCGTCGGGGCCGCCACCGTGGACTGGCACGACGGGATGCGCCGGATGGCGGCGAAATTCCACCCGGAGCTAGTCGGCTCCGGAAGCGGTTAGTCCTGCTTGGCGATCAACCGCTTCAGCGCTTCGCGATCCGGCGCCAGCAGCTCGTCGATGCGCGGCTGGTTCACGTCGGCGACGATGATCTCGCCAACCTCTTGGTACACGTTGCTGAAGATGCCGTGGGACTTCATCTTTTCTGTTTGATAGATGTTGTCTTCGGTCGGTGTCACGTAGTACACGATCTCCGGCTTGAACCGATGGATCAGCCACAAGTGGATGACGTCCATCAGCCGCTTCTTGCGCAGCTTCTCGGCGAACGTGTTCTGGTCACGCACCGTGAGGATATTGCGTCCGTGACGGTCCTTGATCGGGTCGACGACCGCGTTGGCAAGCGGCTCTGCTCCATCGCCGTAGATGCCGAGTTCGAGCACGTCTGAGCCGGCGCGTCGTGGCCGCAGTTGCACGCGAAGCTTTTCCGGAATCTGGTAGTGCTCGCACCACAGCGCCAACCATTCCTCCAACAGCTTCTTGGGCACCTCGGTCTGCACCAGATGCTGGTGCTGCGTGGAGCCCTCGCCCATCGCCTTGGTGGTCGCCGTGCGTCCCGAGGACGCGGCCAGCGCGGCGTCGCTGCGCGGGCCGCCGACCAGGGTTTGCGGCGTGCGGTACGGCGACTCGACGAGGCGCATCTTGCGTTGCAAACGCGCCAGCGCCAGCATGCCGTCCTGGCGCAGCGAGGTAGCGAACTCCTCGGCGGCGACGCCGTCGATCTGGTGTCCGCCGTAGGTGATGAAGTTGAAAACGAAGCCCATCTTGCCGAGCTCTTCAGGGAACGCCCGCATTTCGTCGTCGGTCATCCCGGTGGTGTCCCAGTTGAATGACGGGGAGAGGTTGTAGGCCAGCATCTGGTCGGGGAACTGCGCGTGGATCGCTTCGGCGAATTGGCGAGCATCGACCAGATCCGCGGTCTTGGTTTCCATCCACAAGATGTCGGCGAACGGTGCTGCGGCAAGCGATTTGGCGATCGCATACGGGATGCCGCCGCGGATTTGGTAATAGCCTTCGGGCGTTTTAGCCCGCTCGCAGTCCCAGCCGGGGTCCGCGCCCAACTCCCTGGCCTTTTCGCGAGCAGAGTACAGCGACGCCTGCAAGGCGAATTGGCGCCATTCCGTCGCGCTCATGTCGCGGGATTCACCCTCGCTCTCGGCGAATTCGAGGAGATCTGCGACTGCCTCGCCGTAGGTCATCAGCCCGGCGTCGTCCTGCCAGGCGTCCACGAACTTCGACTCGACTTCGTCAAAGACCGCGTCGATCGACACCTGCGCGTGGTCGGGGTTCGCGGCTGCCTTGCCGATCAGGTCGGCGATGCCTTGGCGCTCCAGCCATGCATCGGCGGCGGCGTATTCGCCGTCGGGCAGGGCATAGAGCAGATGACCGTTGAGCTCGGTGAATCCCGCGTCATAGAAACGCCGCACCATCGCCAGGAAACAGGCCTTGTAGGACGGGATCTTCAAATTGGTGGTGCCGAGCAGGAACGGCTGGTCGCGCTCGTCGGCGCGGCTGTCGAGCAGGTTGGCCGCCTCGGCATCCGTGCGCGCCACGATGATGCCCGGCACGCCCATGACGTCGAGCTGGAAGCGAGCGGTGTTGAGCCGCTTGATCTGTTCGTCCGACGGCACCAGAACCTTGCCGCCCTGGTGCCCGCACTTCTTGGTGCCGGGCCGCTGGTCCTCGATGTGATAGCCCGGCACGCCCGCCTCGACGAACCGCTTGATCAGGTTGCGCACGTGCGGGTCGCCGCCATGGCCGGTGTCGGCGTCGGCGATGATGAACGGCCGGTAGTCAACCGCCGGCGTCCTTTCCCGTTGCTCGTCGGTCATCCGCAACCGTAGGTAATGCTGGTTGCGGTCGGCGGTCAGCAGGGCGCGGACCAGCCCGGCAGCCTCGTCGGGCACCTGGCTCAACGGATAGCTGGCCAGGTCGGGGCCCGGATCTTCGCTGATCGAGCCCTTCGCGGAAGTCGCCCAGCCACCCAGGTAGATGCCCTCGATGCCCATCCGCTTCATGGTCACTGCCTGCCCCGGCGAGTATGGGCCGAAGGTAGTGATGCTTTTACGCTGGGCGAACAGCTCGCGCAAGCGAGGGTAAAAAGCCTCGGCGGCCTCTCGTGCCACGGTGTGATCGTTGGGGATCGTGCCGCGCTGCTCTGCGACTTGGCGGGCGGAATAGAGGCGAGTGATTCCGTCGAACCGCGGGCTGTCGAAGTACTGCTGGGTGGCGCCGACCTGCTGTTCGAAGTTTTGCTCCAACGATGTGTCCGGCGCCGCATCCGCGTCGATGATGGCCATGGCTCTGCGCTCCTCTTCCAGCCTGATTACCCGCGAGTAATCCCGAGTCTATTGGCTGCGCGGCGGGGACGTTTCAACTGGTCATTTCGCCGGCGAGAACGCCGGTCTGAAAAAGAAATGTCGCCGGAGACATTTTTGGCTGATAACCGCTGATCCGCTCGGATACACTCACCGGACGGCGACGAGGCCGCATCCGAGAGGAGCTGCGATGAGTTCTCGACGATCGGCCCGCACGCTGGGCTCTTTACC
>CAWISO010000015.1:0-16587 GCA_963838755.1 uncultured Actinomycetota bacterium
CACTGGCAGCCCTGCCGCCCAGTCGCACTGTCCCCGTCCGCGCTGCGGATGGCACTCGCCTTCACACCCAGGTATTCGGGCCCGACGACGGCTATCCGATCGTGCTGGCGCACGGCATCACGTGTGCCGTCCGGGTGTGGGCCTACCAGATTGCCGAGCTGGCGACCGATTACCGGGTGATCGCGTTTGATGCCCGCGGCCATGGGCGCAGCGGGATCCCCCGGCGCGGGGGTTATAGCCTTCAGCACCTTGCCTCTGATGTCGACGCAGTGCTCGAGGCCACGCTCGCACCGGGCGAGCGTGCCGTCATCGCCGGGCATTCGATGGGCGGCATGGCCATCGCCGCCTGGTCGGACTTCTACCGCCACAAGGTCGAGGCGCGCGCCGACGCCGTCGCCCTGATCAATACCACCACCGGTGACCTGCTGCGCGAGGTGCGGCTACTGCCGGTCCCGCCGCCGTTCGCCGCGGTGCGGGTGTTCGGCGCGCGCGCACTGGTCAACATCTTCGGTTCGTTCACAGTGCCGCCCGCCGTGCGGCTCGCCACCCGCGAAATGATTTCGATGCTGGCAGTCGGCAGGGACGCCGAGCACGAGGTGAACGCGCTCATCTACGACCTTTTCAACGCCACATCGCCACTAGGACGCGGCGGGTGCGGCAAGGCACTCGTCGACGCGCTGGGGCGCCGGCACATCAGCCTCGCGGGCCTGACGGTGCCGACACTGGTGATCGGCAGTGAACGCGACCGGCTGACGCCGCTGGTTCAGTCCCGGCGGATCGCCGCGGTCGCACCCAACCTGCTAGAGCTCGTCGTGCTGCCCGGCGGGCACTGCTCGATGCTGGAGCGCCCCGCCGAAGTCAACCGGGAACTGCGTGCGCTCGCCGAGTCGATCGCCGGCAGCCGGCGCATCAGCTCATAACAATCCGGCAACCTCGGCGGCGGCCCGCTGCCCGGAGCGCACCGCTCCATCCAGAAAGCCGGTCCATTCGTCGGCGGTCTCGGTGCCGGCCCAGTGGATAGGTCCGACCGGGCGGCGTAGCCAAGGTCCGTAGCGTGTCCACGAGCCCGGGGGCACCGCGGCGGTCGGACCGCCTGGCGCGAATTCTTCTGCACCCCAACGATGATCGACGTAGTCGAGTGGTTTGAGTGCTTCGTCTCCGAACAGCGACGCGAAGCATTCCAGCGCGCGCTCTCGACGCTGTTCAGGGGCTAGCTGGTCGAAGGTGCGGGCGTCGACGAACCCCAGCAGAATGCCCGGCCCGTCGGGCTGCGGGCTGACGTCGAACGTGATGAACACCGGACCTTCGTCGGAGAGCGCCTCACCGGAAAACCCGTTGTTGCGCCAGAACGGGGTGGCGTAGGCGGCATAGGCCTTGCTGAGTCGGCCCTGCGGCCAATTCTCGGCCAGCTGCTGGTGTTCGGCGGGCAGCGGGGGACTGAAATCGATGGCCGTCCGGTGCTCCGGCGGGATCGCGACGACGACGAATTGGGCGTCGGCTCGGCCCTTTTCGCAGGTGATCGTTACCCCGCCGGCGTGGCGCTCGATACGTCGCACCGCGGCTTCCAGTACCACCCGGTCGCCGAGTTGCGCCGCGGAGGTGTTGGCAATCTGTTGGGTGCCGGCGGCGAAACGGTCTTGCTGGGCACCGTTTTCCACGTCGAGCATCCGGTCCAGGCCACCGGCGGCCCGCACATAGCGAGCGGCGTGCAGCATCGAAACGTCATCGGGTTCACATCCCCAGGTGACCCGGGCCATGATGGCCAGCAGATCGCGTGCGGTGGCGCCGGCGTGCACCGAGCGTAACCAGCTGCCCAGCGACTGGCCATCGAGCCGGGCTGCCCGCCGCGCGGCCCATGGTTCGGTCAGCGGAACAGACCGGGCGATGCGCTCGAATTGCCAACGCACCCGGCCGATGTCAATGAGGCCGCCAAGCGAGAGCCTCGGGATGGTGCCATCATAGCGGCGCACCATGCCGCGCCATCGGATCAGGTTGGCGCCGTCGTGGTAGGTCGGGACGGTAGGGATCTCGAGCTCGTCGGCCAGCGCGAGCACGGAGTCCTGCGTCGGGCCGACGAAGGTGCCCCCCAGATCGACCGGGATGCCGGCGACATGGCCGGTATGCGAGCGACCGCCCACTCGGTCGCGCCCTTCGAGCACCAGCACATCGTGTCCGAGTCTGGTCAGCTCGCGCGCTGCGGTGAGCCCGGCGAAGCCGGCGCCTACTACGACGACATCGGTGGTCCAGGTCATGCCTTATCAATACCGTGCCCAACGTCGACTTGTTGTGGGTAATCGTCCGAAATATCCCAACAAGTCGACGTTCGTCGCGGGCCTTAAGGCGCCACCGTGAGCCAGTCTTTGAACCCGGACGGGTCGTGGCGACCCAACGCGCCGTGTTCATAGAGGCCCCAACCCTGCACCGGATCGCCATCGCCGTCGCGGCAAAGCGCCCGGCCGACATGGTCGATCACCCCGAAGCCGGACCGCGAGATGATCGCCGGATCGGTCATGTCGTAGGTCAACCGCTCGACGAACTTCTCGCCCTTCCACATGCCGTGCAGCCAGTCCGAATCGCCGCCGTAGCCGCCGCCGACATGGATCGGCACCGGCAGCTTGGACTCCACGTCGAAGTGGACGGGCGTTCCGTCGGGCGTGGTCGCGTCGATCGTCGCGCCGGTGGGGATGCGGGTGCCGGAGCGGTAGTGGATCTTGACCCGCGGCCAGCCCAGCTGCTCGACTCGACCGTCGCGCCACACCCGGGTGCAGTCGTTGAGCGAGCGGAATCCGTTGGGCTCCTCCTGGATGATCAGCACGATGGCGAAGTCGTCGAAAGCCATCGGCACGTACAGCCACCACATGCCCTCAAAGGGTGGGTCGGCAGGCCGGCCGGCCGGTTCGGGTTCGCCGATCGGTCGGATGCCCCAGGACCGGTCGCGGCTGCCGATCCAGGTCGCAGGGTCGACGGCGATCTCGTCGCCGTCGACGACGATCCGGCCGCTCCAGCTGCCGAGCTGGGCGAACCGTTGCGCGTTCAGCGTCACCCGGTTACCCGAGCGCAGGATGTGCGGCTGCTCCTGGACGACGTCGAACAGGCCATCCCAGGTGAGATCGGCTGCGATGCCTTCGGTTTCGTCGAGGATCAGCCGCAGCTTACGCAGCGGTTCGATCACCTCGATGCGGTAGCCATTGACATTCTGATTAAGCCGATCGGAGTCGATGCCGTCCGACAGATGCACCGTGGTCTGCGTATCGCCACGCCTGATCAGCACGAACGCGTCTTTCACCCCGAGGTTGGGGTAGTAGCCGATGCCGCTGATCACGAAGATGTTCCCGGTGCGGTCGTGGGCGTTGAAATAGGAGCGATCGTAGAAATTGCGGTCCGAGGAACCCGCCCATGCGATCGGCTGAGGGACTTGATGTACCGGGAATTCGTCGAGCGGTCCAAGCATCACTGATCCTCTCCGATCAGGCGTCTGAGCAACCCCGCGTGATAAAACAGCGATTCGACGTCTTCGGGTTTCTCGGTTTCCCCGAAGTGCACCCGTCGAGCGCCGGTCCGCATGAACACGCACGCCCACATCACCGCCGAATAGACGTAAAACCAATGCAAGTCGCCGACGTCGACGCCGGTGAGCCGCTGATAGGTGGCCCGGACGTCGTCTTCGCGCATCACTTCGGGCAGGCCCGGCAGCGTTGCAAGTCCGGCGAGCTCTTGAAATACCATGTGCGCGAATATCATCCACGCGACGTCGAGCTCGCGTGGGCCCAACGTCACCATTTCCCAGTCCAACACTGCCACTGGAGCAAAGTCGCGGTACAAGACGTTGCCCACCCGGGCGTCGCCCCACAGCAGCACCGGCTCAGCTGCGGCCACGTCATGCGGGAAGTTCTCGTCCAGCCACTCGAAAGTCCGCTCCAGCAGCGGTGATCGGCCGATGTCGGGCACCGCGAAGTCGTACCAGGACCGCACCCAGTTGAAATGCCCGCGCAGTGCGGTGTCACCGGTGCCCGCGTCGGCCAAGAAGCCGAAGGTGCTCTGCGCGTTCGGTATCGAATGCAGTGATGCCAGCACGCCGACGGTGGCGTCCTGCAGTGCTCGCTGACGCTCCGGAGGCGCGTCGGCGAACCAGTTGCCCCCGAACGTGTAGGGCATGACGTCGGGCGGCACCACACCATCGACGTAGTCCATCAAGAAAAACGGTGTTCCCAGCACATCGCCGGTCGGCTCCAGCCAGCGCACCCGCGGAACCGGAACGTCGGTCAGCTCACCAACCATCCGTATCACGTCGAATTGGTGGTCGAGTCGATACGTCGGGAAAACCTGGACGTCCTCGGCGGTAGGCGCCACCCGGGCCACCAGCTTCTGGATGATCGGCTGGCCGTCCTGCTCCCAGCGGGTAGAGAAGATGATGGTCTCCGACGACATGCCGGTGGAGTCCACACCGCTTTCCACGGTCACCTCAGGCACCGCGCCACCAGGCAACACGGTGGACAGCCACTGCGACAGCACCGTGGGCAGGGTCGTGACGTCACGGCTGGAGCGTTGCAGTCGCTCGATTTTGTCGAGCACAGGTTCGCCTGCCACAGCTGCCTCCTCGGTGAGACAATTACGATACGGTGGGTAGCGTTATGAAAGCAGACCCACCCTCGGTTGACAAGGTCTCGGGTGCCGGACGGCCCCGGGATCCGCGTATCGACGCTGCCATATTGGCCGCGACCGCGGATCTGCTTGTGCAAATCGGCTATTCGAACCTGACTTTGGCCGCGGTGGCCGAACGCGCCGGAACAACGAAGACTGCGTTATATCGCCGGTGGTCGAGCAAGGCCGAACTGGTGCACGAGGCCGCGTTCCCGGTGGCGCCTACGGCGCTGGCGGGTCCGGGCGGCGACGTGGCGGCCGATTTGCGGGCGATGATCGCGGCTGCGCGAGATGTGTTCACCACCCCGGTGGTGCGCGCCGCGTTGCCGGGGCTCCTCGCCGACATGAGCGCTGATTCCCAGCTGAACGCTCGGGTGATGTCGCGTTTCGCCGACTTGTTCACCGCGGTGCGGGTCCGGTTGCGTGAGGCCGTTGACCGGGGTGAGGCGCATCCCGATGTGGATCCGGAGCGTTTGATCGAGGTGATTGGGGGAGCGACGATGCTGCGGATGCTGCTGCGCCCGGACGAAAAGCTCGACGATGCATGGGTGGATGAGACCACAGCCATCGTGGTGCACGGAGTAAAGCGGTGACTGGACGATTGGACGGCCGGGCAGCGATCGTCACCGGCGCCAGCCGTGGACTGGGCCGGGCGATCGCGCTGGCGCTGGCGTCCGAGGGCGCAGCGGTAGCGGTGATCGGGCGCACCGAAAGTGTCTGGGACGAGCGCTTGCCCGGCACGATCGGCGAGACCGTCGCCGACATCGAGGCGGCCGGTGGACGCGCCGTCGCGATCCGCGCCGACCTGCTCGACCGCGCCGACATCGCCCGGCTGGTCAGCCAGGCCCGAGACGCGTTGGGCCCGATCACGATTCTGGTCAACAACGCGGCGTTCACGGCGCCGGGCCGACCACCGAACCCCCGTGGTGACAAACTCGCCAAGCCGGTCAAAGCCCAAGCGGGCTCGGCCAAACCGGGCTGGCCTCCGCTGATCGGCACGCCGCTGGGCGCGTATCGGCGGCACTTCGAGATCGCGGTGTTCGCCGCCTACGAGCTGATTCAGCTGGTCTGCCCTGACATGATTGCCGCCGATAGCGGCTCGATCATCAACGTCACCTCTGTCGCGTCCCGGCTTCCCGGTGACGGGCCCTACCCTGACCGCAGCGGCGGCGTGCTGCCCGGCTACGGGGGATCCAAGGCCGCGCTGGAACACTTGACGTGGTGTGCGGCCTACGACTTGCAGGGCCACAACATCGCGGTCAATGCCCTGTCGCCGTCCAAACCGATACTGACACCGGGACTTTCCTACTATGCCGGCGAGTTCGCCGAAGTGGCGCAACCGGAGGAGTTCGCGCAGGCCGCGGTGGAGCTCGCACTGGTGGATGCAAAGAGGGTGACGGGACGAACGATCGGGCATCTGCAGGTGCTCGACGGTAGCTTCCGCGCTTTCGGGTCCTAAGCCGGCCGGTGTTCGGCGAGATGCTTGAGGTTGACCAGTTGCCGGCGAGCCATGACCAGGTCACCGAGAGACAGCCAGGGTGCCAGCCAGCGGCTCATGGCAGTGACGATCTTCATCAGCAGCCGGGTCGACGGGCCCTCCGGGACGAGGACATAGGAGATGTAGGCGCCCATGATTTGACCGGTGAGGTGGTTGGGCGGCTCGACCGCGAGGATCCGCCCGAAGCGCCGGGTCGCCGCAGTGCTGAACGCCTCGCCGACAACGGGATCGGGCAACCCTACCAACGTCTGCGGCGACCGACGGCCGAGGTTGTCGATCCAGTCGTACGAATACGGCGCGAGCCTGATCTGAGCGACCCACGGCCACAGCTCCTCTGGCGTCGTATGCACCGTAATTCCGCGCCATGCCTGCAGAGTTGGCGCGCGAACGAGGTCATCGCACGGATAGTGTCGGGCGACCTCGTCGTCCGTCACATTCCAGCGATCGCCCATCATCGGATTCCACAATCTCACACGCTGACGCGACCGACGGCGTGGACCGCGTCGGCGACCGCATCGGCGAGCGAGTCGATTTCGGCGACATCGAGAGTGGAGATGGTGATCCGCAACCCCGGTGGTGCGCCGATCCTGAACCGAGTTCCCGGTGCAGCGGCCCAGCCCGCGCCGAGCAACCGGGTGATCGCCACCGTTTCATCCGAAACCGGAACCCAGACGTTGAGGCCGGATCGACCATGCGAGGTCACGCCGCGGTCGGCAAGCGCCGCGTGCAGCACTGTGCGGTTGCGGGTGTAGACGGTTTCGGCCTTGCGCACCAGCCGTGTTGCCGTCTTGTCGCGCCACATGCCGACGGTGAGATCCTGCAGCAGGTAACTGACCCACCCCGGTCCCAGCCGGAGCCGTCCGTGCACCCGCTCAACCGTGCGGCGGTCCCCGGCAAGTACGGCCAACCTCAGGTCGGGCCCGTAGGCCTTGGCCGCCGACCGCACGAATGCCCAGTGTTGTGTTGTCCCCGCTAAGGTGTGCAGCGGCACGCCGGCGATGCCTGCGCAGTGGTCGTCCTCGATGAGCAGCATGTCGGGGCGGTCGGCCAGCAGGCCGCGCAATTCGTCGCGGCGTGCAGCGGAGACGGCAGCGCCGGTCGGATTCTGCGCGCGGGTGGTCACTATGACGGCCCGCACGCCACGGCGCAGCGCGCGCGCCACCTCGGCGGCCAGTGGCCCGTCGTCGTCGACGCCGACCGGTTCGACTGAAAAGCCAAGCGCGGCAATTAAGTCCAGAAGATTGGCCCACCCGGGATCTTCGACGGCCACGCGATCGCCGGGGCGCAGGTGGGCGGCCAGAACGCGTTCGATGCCGTCCAGGGCTCCGGCGGTCACGGCGAGGTGTCCGGCTGGAACGCCGTCGGCGGTCAGCGAGGTCCGGGCCTGCTCGGCCAGCTCAGGCGAGAGTGCCGGTTCTCCGTACAGCAGCGGGGCGCGCCGTCGCGAATCCGCATCCGGAAGCTGTGCCGCGGCGATGGGTAGCAGAGCGGGATCGGGGTTGCCGGTGGAAAGGTCGCGTACGCCGGGCGGGACGGTGAGCGCGCGCAGCGAGCGTTGGGTGGTCGCCGGGCGGTCTCGCACCCGGGTGCCGCGCCGGCCGGCGGTCTCGACGGCGCCGCGTTCACGCAGCAGGCGGTAGGCAGCGGCGACCGTGTTGGCATTGAGGCCGAGTTGGATGGCCAGGTCTCGGATCGGGGGTAGCTCGGCGCCTGGTTGCAGGTCGCCCGTGGAGATTGCCTCTTCGACGCTGCTGGCGATAGCCGCTGCGCCCGCGCCACGGATGATGTATTGTCCTGGCACAGATCTAATTATGTACTAGTGCGAAAATGGTAGCAAGGGTGGTGGCGGTGAGCTCAGCGCAGACAGCACAACAGGCCTATCCGCCCACCTCGCGGACCGTGCCCACCCGGTATCGCGAGCGCATCCGCTACGACCGCCCCACAGTGCACGGCATATTGGACGAGGCCCTCATCTGTCATGTCGGCTATCTCAATGACGGCTGCCCGCTGGTGTTACCGACGACTCATGCGCGGCTAGGCGAGGTTTTGTACTTACACGGATCTACCGGCAGTGGCCCGATACTGGCGGCAGCCGGATCGGCGGATGGGCTGCCGGTCTGTGTCACCGTCACCCTTGTCGATGGCCTGGTGCTGGCTCGTGCCGCGTTGCACCATTCGCTGAAATACCGGTCGGTGGTGGTGGTGGGCAATGCGCGTCTGGTCGAAGATCGGGGTGAAAAACTGCGTGCGTTGGCGGCTCTGCTCGATCACGTCGCACCGGGTCGGTCCGTCGACAGCAGGCCTCCCAATGCGCGCGAACTCGCGGCTACCGCCGTGCTTGCGCTTGATCTCGTCGAGGTCTCCGCCAAAGTCCGGACCGGCGGGCCGATGGACGACGCGGAAGACACCGGGCTGCCGCACTGGGCGGGCGTAGTGCCGATCACGCTGACCGCAGGCACGCCGGTTCCCGCCGACGACCTCGACTCGGGGGTGCCGCTGCCGCCGTACCTCAACCCCTATCGTCGTTGACGGTTGGGTGCTTTCATCAGGCATGGCCGACGACAGCGAGGTCCCTCGGGTGGTGAGCGCGAGCCGTGAGATCGGCGTGAGCGCGCCTCGAATATTCGAGCTGATCGCTGATCCTTCGCAGCAGCCGCTATGGGACGGCAACGACAACCTCGCCGAAGCCGAACCGGGGCAGCGTGTCTGCGGTGTCGGCAACGTGTTCACCATGACGCTGACCCTGGGCAGCGTCCGCGAAAATCACGTCGTGGAGTTCGAGGAAGGCCGTCGCATGGCGTGGCGGCCATCCGAGCCTGGTCGGCGACCGCCGGGGCACCTCTGGCGTTGGGAACTCGAACCCCTCGGTGAAGACCGCACACGCGTCACCCACACCTACGATTGGTCGCAATTGACCGACAAAAACCGGCTGCCCCGCGCCCGCCGTACGACGCCAGACAAGCTACGGGCATCGATCGACCGGCTCGCCGAGCTCGCCGAGGGTGGCTGAGTTAACCGGCTTTGCCGCTCAATTCTCGTCGTCTGTCGGCGGGTCGGGATCTCCCCGAAGGAGTTCGTCGGGGTGGTGCGCATGGTTGACCTCGGGCGGGCTCGTGCCGTCGCTCCAGCCCAGCCGCCCGCCTTCGGTGACCTCGGTGCGGCGCTCGCCACGCGTCTCCATCCCGTGGTGACAGCCGCATCCGAAGTACAGCTTGTCCGCATCGGTCCGGCCGCCCTGGGCCCAATGGGGCGAGTGGTGAACTTCGCAGCGGTAGCCCGGCTCAAGACAGTTGGGATGGGTGCAGCCGCGGTCACGCGCATGGCAGATTAGCCTCTGGTCGGCGGTGGCGATGCGCTTCTGTCGCCCCAGATACAGCGGCCGCTTTATGTGGTCGTCGAACACCGCCAGGTAAAAGGCCACGTGCACCGGTCGCTGGCAGCCGAGCCGGGCGACGTGCCAGGATGAGGGTGACGGAATGCCGCGACAGCGGCTGCAACCGGTCGAGTGGTGTGCCGATGGTTGATAAGGCGACAGGCCGCGTGGTCGCCGTGATCGTGCTGCTGATCCTCATTGCTGCGTCGCTGCGCGGGTATCTTCCGGGCGTTGAGCATGGGACGCGGCAGGGACCGCCGCGCAGTTCGGCGTCGCTGGCATACGTGGTAGCACTGCTCAGCATCTCACTGATGATCGTCGGCGCAGCCATCATTGCCCGTCTGCGAGATCCGCGCAGGACGGCCGCCAGCGCAGCCCTGCCCGAACGACCACGTGGTAGCGGGTTGGGCCGCCCCGGCTGGCGGGTGTTGCTGATCGGAGCCGCGGTGCTCGTCGCGTGGCTGTTGTTGGTTTGGTTGCTATCCCGGTTGCTTGGGCCGCCCGGGGTCAGTCAGCTACCGGGATCGACGCAAACGAGCTCGCCGCCCACACCCGCCAACGATGTCGTCCGACCGCCGGTGCCGCCGAAGACGGGCGGAGAAGGTGACGTGCTGCGCTACCTCATCGCCGGCACGGTGGCCTTGCTGGTGCTGATCGTGGTGGGCTGCGTGCTGGCTGCCCGGCGACGGCGCGGCAGTCAGCCCGGCGCCCCCGCTGCCGAGCCATTCGGGCCGCCGGCGCCGGGGGAGACCGCCGATCCGCTGGTGCGGGCAGCCGAAATAGGGCTGGCCGAGGTCGGGGACCTCAGTCAAGAACCGCGGGAGGCGATCATTGCCTGCTACGCGGCGATGGAACGTGAACTGAGACGTGTACCCGGGGCGGCTCCGCAGGACTTCGACACCCCCACCGAGGTGTTGGCGCGAGCCGTCGACAGCCGCGCGCTGCACGCCGATGACGCCACCCAGCTGGTGAACCTGTTTGAAGAGGCGCGGTTCAGTCCGCATGTGATGAACGAGGGTCATCGGGAAAGTGCGCTGCGCGTGCTACATCTGGTTCTCGCCGAATTGCAGGGCGTGCTGTGAAAAGGATTATCGCCCTGGGCATTTCGGTTGTGCTCAGCGCGGAGCTGGCGGCGTTGTCGCTGCACGATCGTCGGTTTGTGCTGTGGGCAGCCGGGTTGGCGGCGCTGTTCGCGTTACTGCACGTGCGCCAAGTCCTCGGCCACGACGCGGAACCTTCGCCGGCTGCAGCCTCGAACGCTCTGGAGAATTCGTTGCGTAGCTGGCTATCCCGAACCGAGACGCTGATCCACTGGTCGGAATCCACCCGATCGGATTGGGACCGGCATCTGCGTCCGATGCTGGCGCGCCGGTTCGCGATCACGACCGGCCAGAAGCAAGCCAAGGACCCGGCGGCGTTCGACGCCACCGGGCGAATGCTTTTCGGGGCGGAGCTGTGGGCATGGGTGGATCCCAACAATGTCACGCAGACTGGTGGGCGCGAACCCGGGCCGGGCCGAGCGACGCTGAAAGAGATCCTGGAGCGGTTGGAGCAGGTATGACCCAGGGTACAAGTCGGATATGACTTCGGAGGTGGATCGACTATGACGATGCCGGCGGCGACGACCACCGCCCGCTCGGTGGCGGTGCTCGACGAGATCGAGCGTGTCGTCGTGGGCAAACGTGCCGCGCTCACGCTCATCCTCACCACCGTGCTCGCCCGCGGGCATGTTCTCATCGAAGACCTGCCCGGTCTCGGCAAGACGCTGATCGCCCGGTCGTTCGCCGCGGCGCTCGGGCTGGATTTCACCCGCGCGCAGTTCACCCCCGACCTGCTGCCGGCGGACCTGCTCGGCTCGACCATCTACGACATGCAGTCGGGCCGCTTCGAGTTCCGTTCGGGGCCGATCTTCACCAACCTGCTCCTCGCCGACGAAATCAACCGGACGCCGCCCAAGACCCAGGCAGCGTTACTGGAGGCGATGGCCGAGGGCCAGGTGAGCATCGACGGCATAACGCACCGCCTGCCCGAGCCGTTCATCGTGCTGGCCACCGACAACCCGATCGAATACGAAGGCACGTATCCGTTGCCCGAGGCCCAGCTGGACAGGTTCGCGGTTCGTCTGGAACTGCGTTACCTCTCGGAGCGAGATGAGACCTCGATGCTGCGCCGCCGGCTGGACCGCGGATCTACCGAGCCGACTGTCAATCAAGTTGTCGACGCACATGATCTGCTGGCCATGCGGGAGTCTGTCGAACAGGTCAGTGTGCACGAAGACGTCTTGCACTATGTGGTTTCACTCGCCGCCGCGACCCGACACCACCCTCAGGTAGCCGTGGGTGCCAGCCCGCGCGCAGAACTCGACCTGGTCCAGCTGGCCCGCGCTCGCGCCCTGCTACTTGGCCGCGATTACGTGATCCCCGAAGACATCAAGGCACTCGCCACCCCCGCGGTGGCCCACCGGATCACGCTGCGCCCGGAGATGTGGGTCCGAAAGATTCAAGGTTCCGACGTCATCGAGGAACTGCTCCGACGCTTGCCGGTGCCGCGAGCCCACGGGGGTAGGCAGTGATCGACGCATCGATGTGAACGAGACCCGCGAAGTCCACTTACGTTGGCGTGCATCAACATTGACGCGCGCGACGGCAACCTGTGCCGCGGTAGCATTGGCGGCCGCCCTGATCGGATCGTGCTGGCAGCTCATTGCATTCGCGGCACCGCTGCTCGGCGTGTTGTGCTCGATCAGCTGGCAGCGACCGCTACCGAAGGTCACCGTGCACGTGGAAGGCGGTTCGCAGCGATGCTTTGAAAACGAGCAGGCGCAATTGACCCTGTGGGCTGAAGCTGAAACATACGGTGTTGCAGTAGAACTCAATGCTTCTGCAGTCGAGGGGATGCGGCTGGACGTTTCGGACCGGCCAACTCGCCAGCGTCAAATGGTGACGGTTACTGCCGAACGCTGGGGCCGCTATCCGATTCGGGCCACCGTCGACGTCGTTGCGCACGGGGGACTGCTGACCGGCACGGGGACCGCTGCCGCGACCGACGTGACGGTGTTCCCCTTGACGCCGCCGCAAGTGACGGCGCTGCCGCAGACCGAACTGCTGGATCGTCTGGGTACGCACCTGACCCGCCACATCGGAAGCGGCGTCGAGTACGCCGACATTCGCACCTATGTGCCCGGTGACCAGTTGCGCAGCGTCAACTGGCCGGTGAGTGCCCGGCGCGGCCGCCTGCATGTGACGCAGCGATTGACCGACCGCTCCGCTGACGTGGTGGTGCTGGTCGATAACTATCCGCAGCCTGCCGGTCCCGCCACCGAATCCACCGAGCGGATCGTGCGCGGGGCGGCGCAGGTGGTGCAGACCGCGTTGCGCAACGGGGATCGGGCCGGGATCGTCGCGCTCGGCGGCCGCCAGCCACGCTGGCTGGGCGTCGATATTGGACAGCGGCAATTCTATCGAGTGCTCGACACCGTTCTCGGCGCCGGTGCCCAATTCGAAACCACCACTGGGACATTGGCACCGCGGGCAGCAATTCCGCCGGGAGCGATCGTCGTGGCGTTCTCCACGCTGCTCGACACCGAATTCGCGCTGGCACTGATCAACCTACGCAGGCGCGGTCACGTCGTGGTGGCGGTCGATGTTCTGCAGGGCTCACCGTTCGGGGCGGAGCAGGACCCACTCGTCGACCGGATGTGGGCGTTACAGCGATCGGCGATGTGTCGCGACATAGGCACCGTTGGCGTCGACGTGGTGGCCTGGCGATCTGATCGCAGCCTGGACCAGTCGATGCGTACGGTGCCCGATCGCCGTAGGCCCCTTGCGGGACGCCGGTCATGAGTCTGGATGCCCAGCTGGCTGCACGCATGGCGTCCGTTTTGTCTGCTGCCTGTGGTCTGCTGATGGTGGCGGCCGTCGGGGTCGGCTCGCACGGTCCGGCCCTGGTGGCGGCGACGTCGGCTGCGATCGCGGTGCTGGCCGGAACGGTGTTTCGTCCGCTCGCCACGCTTGCCGTGTTGCTCACCGTGACGGCGATCGCGCTGTCGGATCCCGCGGTGCCGCCGGTTGCGGCCTCGGGATTGTCTGCTGCCGTCTACCTGGTGCTGCGCCATGCCGCTGCTACCGGCACCGGTCTTGACACCGTCGGCGGGACCACGATGGTCGGGGTGGTGGGATTCACCTTCGTCGGCCTGGTCGCCACGGCATTTCCGCTGCGGTTAGCGTGGTTGCCTTTGCTGGCACCGTTGGCGGTCTTTGCGATCTACCTGCTGGCAACCCGGCCGTTCCTGCGCGATGACGGAACCTAGCAGGTTGCTGGCTGGATTGGATGGTGCGCGAAAAGTCACTGAGGTCCGCGTTGCGGTCCTGGGCGGACTTTACTCCCAATCCAGCGGCTGTAAAAGTGTTTTTTTCCAACGGTTTACGGAAAAACTCTTTACACCACTCGGCTTGACCGCCGTGGGCACGGCGGTAAGAATGACGGGGTGCCTCAAGCAGAGCGGGCTCTTATTCACGACGTCGAGCGTCGCCTCGCCGACAAGTACACCACTCTTCCCCTTGATCACGTCGCCGCTGTGGTGCAGCGCGTTTATGCTCGCTTCCACAGCAGCCGCGTGCGCGATTTCATTCCGTTGTTGGTGGAGCGACGCGCCGATGAGGAACTCGAAGAGCTCAGTGTGTCGAGGCCGGATCTGGCCGCGGTTGCGCTCGGTGACCTCGACGTCTCGGTCTAGCTTCGACGTCGGGATCCCCTGAGAGCGGCCATGATTGGTGCCGGTAATGCCAGCCTGGCCGAATGACTCGACGGCCGGCGACGGCAGCCGATCTCGGAGTAAGTGAGTGTCGCGTTTCGCGTTTCTGATTCGCGCCTAATTTCTGAACCGTTTCTGTACGGTAGTGCCGCAGGACGGGGTGGCCGGGCCGGCTTCCGGCTGCTACCCGATGGAGGCATTCAAGCGAGTGGGGGCGCCGGTGAGCAAGGTCGGTCAGCGAGCCGTTGTCTGCGGCGCAGGGATGGGCGGGTTGCTCGCCGCCCGGGTGCTTTCCGAGTTCTACGAGACCGTGACCGTGGTCGAACGGGACACGTTGCCGGACACTGCGGAGCAGCGCCGGGGGGTACCGCAGGGGCACCACTTCCACGTTCTATGGAGCCGCGGCGCCCAAGAATTGGCACGACTCTTTCCCGGCCTCAACGACGAACTTGTCGCCGCCGGCGCGTCGGTATGCGATGACGGCAACCTTTCTCGAGTCTCCATCCGTGTCGCCGGGCACGAATTCAACAGATCGGGCAATTTCAGCGACCCCTCGGCGCTGGTCCTTCACCTGCTGAGCCGCCCGCTGCTGGAGTCCCAGGTCAGGCGGCGAGTCAGTGCCATCAACAACATCGAAGTTCTCGATAATCATGACTTCATCGAGCCGATCGCGCCCACACCGGACCGGGTCACCGGTGCACGCATTGCGGACCGGGGCACTGGTGCGAAGTACCGCCTGGACGCCGACCTGGTGGTCGATGCGATGGGGCGTAGCGCACGCACCCCGGCGTTCCTCGACACTGTGGGCTATGGCCGTCCGGTCGCCGAGCGCTCCACAGCCAAAGCGAATTACACCAGCCTGTTGATGCGTATCCCGCCCGGCAGCCTCGCCGAAAAAATGAGTTTTGCGGTGCCGGAGCCGGCACGACCGACCGGTGGCGCGTTTTCGTTATACGAGCATGACACCTGGATATTGACCGTAACCCGCCTGGCACACCACGAACCACCCGAGGACCTGACCGGCATGATCCGGCTGGCCACCCAATTCGCGCCACCCGCGGTGCTGCGGGCGCTAAAGCGCGGCGAACCCCTCAGCGAGGTCGCTGTGTTTCGTTATCCAGGTGCCACGTGGCGGCGATACGACCAGATGGAGAGGTTTCCCGCGGGGCTGCTGGTGTTCGGCGACGCGATCTGCACCACCAATCCCATTTACGGCCAAGGCATGACGGTGGCCGCGCTCGAAGCGACAGCCCTGCGCGAATGCCTATCGGATGCAGCTGGGGATCTGCGTCAGCGATTCTTCGCCGCCGCCGCCGACCACATCGGCCCGATGTGGGCATCGAACCAATTCAACGACCTCTACCTGGCCGATGCGGGACCTGGGCAATCCGCGTCGAAAGAACTGCTGGATTTCCGCGAAGCGATATTGGCCGCGGCCGAGAACAGCCCGGCGCTGACCGAAAAGCTTTTTCGGTCCATGAATCTCGTCGACCCGCCAACCGACTACAGCCCGTTACTCGCATCAGGGTCTTGACGGGCGGATCTGGCGGCGGTTGCGCTCGGTGATCTCGGCGTGACGCAGTGCTAGACCGTCGCGGTCTAGTTCTTGGGCGCCGGCGACGGTTTGTTCTGCGGCCAGCGCCGGATCGATGACCGCAGCCGATCCAGCGGCGTAGATTGCCTTGATACCAGCCATGATTGGCGCCGGCACCTCGGCGATCTGCCCAGCCAGCTCAATGGCCCGTGATAGTAGCCGATCGTGCGGCACGACCTCGGTCACCAGCCCGATCTGCTCGGCGCGTGCGGCGTCGACGACTTCGCCGGTCATCGACAGCCGCCGCGCCATCGCCCCGCCAACCACTTGCGGGAGCCGGGCTGTCATCCCCCCGCCGGGCAGGATCCCGACCCTGGCATGCGTGTCGGCAAACACGGCGTGTTGCGAGGCGATGAGGAAGTCGCAGCCCAGCGCCATTTCCAGTCCCCCGGTGAACACAGGGCCGTTGATCGCGCCGATGATGGGCTTGCTCATCTGGGCTGTCCGGGTGATGCAGTTCTCGGTCTGGAATTGCTCGAAGTAGGCGTTTCCCCGCCGCTGCGCCGCTTTGAGATCGACGCCGGCGCAGAATGCCGGGTCGGCGCCGGTGAGCACTACCGCCCGCACTGACGGGTCGTCGTCGGCCTCGGTCAATCCTAGGTAAAGTGCGCTAATTAGATCTGGGTTCAGCGCATTTCGTGCTTCTGGGCGGCTCATGGTCAGCACCCGTACAGCGCCATGGTCAGCGGTCTCGACGAAGTTCATCGTTATCGCGGCAGGAAGTTACG
>CAWISO010000016.1:0-103212 GCA_963838755.1 uncultured Actinomycetota bacterium
AAAAATGAACGGTGCATGAATTGTGTGAACGCTGCGGCGCGACGGTAGCGCCGCTGGCCCAACTTTCGTGACACTGGTCAGGTGGCGATAACACCATCTTCTACGGCCGCTTTTTTCCGTTCTGTGATCCGGTGGTTGCAGGTCGGCTATCCGGAAGGCGTTCCTGGCCCGGACCGGGTGCCGTTGCTGGCGCTGTTACGCAGCACACCGCTGAACGAGGATGAGATCACCGAGGTCGTCGACTCCATCGACGAGGAGGTCGAGGGCGAGGTCGACCGCGACGTCATCGCGGATTTCATCTCGGAGATGACGCAATACGACGCCGGTCCGGAGAACGTCGCGCGGGTGGCGGCCAGGCTGGCCGCTGCAGGCTGGCCGCTGGTGGGTATCTCAGACGGGGCTGGCGGCGATGCCTCTAACGGCGAAGCCGCGACCTCAGAGGCCGCCTCACAAGCTTGAGGTGTCGATGACGAAGCGGTAGCGCACGTCACTGGCCAGCACGCGCTCGTAGGCTTCGTTGATGTAATCCGGCTCGATGAGCTCGATTTCCGGCGTCACATCATGTTCGGCGCAGAAGTTCAGCATTTCCTGGGTCTCGGCGATCCCGCCGATGTTGGACCCGGACAGGCTGCGCCGCGCCAGCGCCAGCGGGAACGCCGGCACCTCCATCGGGTGCTCAGGAATACCCAGCTCGACGAGCGTGCCGTCAACGTCAAGCAGCTTGAGGTAGTCGCCGAGGTTGAGGTTGGCCGAGACGGTGTTGAGGATCAGGTCGAAGCTGCCGCGAAGCTTGCGGAAGGTGTCCGGGTCGGCGGTTGCGTAGTAGTGGCTGGCACCCAGGCGCAGTCCGTCCTCCATTTTCTTCAGCGACTGCGATAACACGGTCACCTCGGCGCCCATCGCCGCGCCCAGCTTGACGCCCATGTGACCCAGCCCGCCCAGACCGATGATCGCGAGCCGGGTGTCTGTCCCAGCTTTCCAGTGCCGAAGCGGCGAGAAGAGCGTGATGCCGGCACACAACAGTGGGGCCGCCTTGTCCAGCGGCAGTGAGTCGGGGATTTGCACGACGAAGTTTTCGTCGACGACGACTGCCTGGCTGTAGCCGCCCTGCGTTGATGTGCCGTCCTTGTCGATCGAGTTGTAGGTGAAGGTCGCGCCCGGCTTGCAGTACTGCTCTAGCCCCGCCTTGCAGCTGCTGCACGTGCCGCAGGAGTTCACCATGCAGCCGACGCCCACGTGATCGCCCACCTTGTGTTTGGTGACCTCAGAGCCGACGGCGCTCACGACGCCGGCGATCTCATGGCCGGGAACCACGGGGTAGTTGGGTTGGCCCCATTCGGCTTTGACGGTGTGGATGTCGGAGTGGCAGATTCCGGCGAACTTGATGTCGATGGCCACGTCGTGCGGTCCGGGATCGCGTCGAGTAATCGTGGTCTTGGTCAGCGGCTCAGTCGCCGAGTTAGCGGCATAGGCGGAAACAGTGCTCATCGGGAAACCTCTTGTGTGCGCTTGTCTTTTATCTAATTCTATTTCTATTTGACGCGACCCAAGAATATCATAGATAATCTATGTATTCCTTTTGCTGCGGTCGACGTCACATCTAGTTGACCGGGGCGTTGATCCAGCCCAGGTCGTCGACAACGCCGCGGGCCGCGACCACCCCCTCGCCGGTCTGCCACACCTCGTTGTTAACCACGAAGATCCGATTGTCGCGGTTGGCGGACAGCTTCCGCCACGGGTCGCTGTCGAAGATGGTGGGGGCGCGATCTTTCGCGGCCGGCGACGCGAACGAGACGTACACGACGTCGGCGTCGGCGGCGGAGAAGTCCGGGTCGCCGGCCAGGTCGGTGTCAGTGCTGCCCAGCTCGAGGTAGGGCTTGTCAGTGAAACGCTGCGACGGAGGGCGGTCGACACCGAAGGCGGTCATCACGCTGGCCGGAAAGTTCGCCGCCCCGTAGACCCGGATGGTGTTTTCGGTGAACTGGACGATCGACGCCTGGTAGTGGGCGGCGTCGTGTGCGGCACCGTCGTCGTGAGCCATGGCGGTGAAGGCGTCGATCAGCGCGTCGGCGGCACCGGCGCGTGCGGTGGCCGCGCCAACACCTCGTAGGTTGTTCTCCCAGGCCGTACCTGGTGCCGGGGTAAACACCGTCGGCGCGATCGCCGCCAGCGCTGAATACAACTTCGGCGTCAACGCCTGCGAGCCAAGGATCAGATCAGGCTTGGCTGCTGTGATGGCCGCCAGGTCGGGACTGCTGCGGGGGCCGACCCCCGGCAGCTTATGCACGACGGTGCCCAAGTAGGAGGGCTGACTCGACGAGCCGTCGGGCAATGCGGCGGCGGCGACCCGCGACTGCAAACCCAGCGCGCACAGGGTGTCGAGCTGATCGCCGGAGAGCACCACGATGCGCTGCGGATCGGCGGGCACCTGGGCCACGCCCGGCTGCACGCCCGCCGCGTTGTGTGCGGCCCGAATCGCCGGTCCAGGGTCGGACTCGGCCGGTTGCGGCGCGCACGACTCGTCAGGTCGGCGATGATTGCCCAAAACCCCCGCCCCGGCGATCTGGGTGGTGCTGGTGATCACCGAGGTTGACGGCGACCCGCCGCCGGGCGATCCGAATGAGCAACCGCTGCACAGCGCCGCCGAGATGGCTGTCGCGGCGGCAGCGACTACCGTCGGTCGCAGACGCCGGAACAGCACGGTCCGACGCTAACATCCGGCCACCTGGCGTCTAGTACGACAGTTTGTAGGACCAGTGCGTCGGCGGGCCGCACCGACGGCTAGACTTAATTCTTGCTGATCCCAGTTGCCCTGCCCGACGTTTGGAGGAGCTGTTGACTGCCGAAGCGCCCCCGCTGGGAGAACTCGAGGCCAGTCGTCCGTACCCGCCGCGAACAGGCCCTCAAGGCAACCTGGTCTACCGACTGATCACCACCACCGATCACAAGATGATCGGGATCATGTACGTGGTCACCTGCTTCATTTTCTTCTTCATCGGTGGGCTGCTGGCGCTGCTGATGCGTACCGAGTTGGCCGCGCCGGGTCTGCAGTTCTTGTCGAACGAGCAGTTCAACCAGCTGTTCACCATGCACGGCACGATCATGCTGCTGTTCTATGCGACCCCGATTGTGTTCGGGTTCGCCAACTTGGTGCTGCCGCTGCAGATCGGCGCACCCGACGTGGCGTTCCCGCGGCTGAACGCCTTCTCATTCTGGCTGTTCTTGTTCGGCGCCACGATCGGGATGGCCGGCTTCATCACCCCCGGCGGAGCCGCCGAATTCGGCTGGACCGCTTATACCCCGCTCACTGACGCCATTCACTCACCGGGCACCGGCGCCGACCTGTGGATTGTGGGTCTGATCCTCGCCGGTTTGGGAACCATTCTGGGCGGGGTCAACATGATCACCACGGTGGTGTGCATGCGCGCGCCCGGGATGACGATGTTTAGGATGCCGATCTTCACCTGGAACATTCTGGTGACGTCCATCCTGGTGCTGTTGGCGTTCCCGCTGCTGACCGCGGCGTTGTTCGGTCTGGCTGCCGACCGCCACCTCGGCGCTCACGTCTACGACCCGTCCAATGGCGGAGTTCTGTTGTGGCAGCACCTGTTCTGGTTCTTCGGCCACCCCGAGGTCTACATCGTGGCGCTGCCTTTCTTCGGCATCGTCACCGAGATCTTCCCGGTGTTCTCCCGCAAACCGATCTTCGGCTACACCACATTGGTTTACGCCACACTGTCGATCGCCGCGTTGTCGGTAGCGGTGTGGGCGCACCACATGTTCGCGACGGGTGCGGTCCTTCTTCCCTTCTTCTCGTTCATGACCTATCTGATCGCAGTGCCCACCGGTATCAAGTTCTTCAACTGGATCGGCACGATGTGGAAGGGGCAGTTGACATTCGAGACGCCGATGCTGTTCTCCGTCGGCTTCATGATCACGTTTTTGCTCGGTGGTTTGACCGGGGTGCTGCTGGCCAGCCCGCCGTTGGACTTCCACGTCACCGACAGCTACTTCGTCGTCGCGCACTTCCACTACGTGTTGTTCGGGACGATCGTGTTCGCCACCTTCGCCGGGACGTATTTCTGGTTCCCGAAGATGACCGGTCGACTGCTCGACGAGAGGCTGGGCAAGCTGCACTTCTGGTTGACGTTCATCGGTTTTCACACCACGTTTTTGATCCAGCACTGGCTCGGCGATCTGGGCATGCCGCGGCGCTATGCCGATTACCTGCCCAGCGACGGATTTCAGCCCTACAACGTCGTCTCCACGATCGGGGCGTTTATCCTTGGTGCGTCGATGATTCCGTTCGTCTGGAACGTCTTCAAGAGCTGGCGCTACGGCGAAGTGGTCACCGTCGACGACCCGTGGGGATACGGCAATTCGCTGGAGTGGGCCACCAGTTGCCCGCCGCCGCGGCACAACTTCACCGAGCTGCCCCGCATCCGTTCCGAGCGCCCGGCTTTCGAGTTGCACTACCCGCACATGGTTGAGCGACTGCGCGCTGAGGCGCATATCGGCCGCCATGCCACAGCGGGCGAGTCGTCAAAGGGGTTCGGTCCGCGGACCGAACCGGATCGCGCGACTAGTGATCAGTAGCGGCGGCTGCCGCGGGTGAATTCGCCGTCCAAGGTGTCGGCGTTGATCACCGTCACCGGTGTCGACAAGCCGGGTGTCACGTCGGCGCTCTTCGAGGTCCTAGCGTCCCATAAAGTCGAGCTGCTCAACGTCGAGCAGGTGGTGATCCGGGGCCGGCTGACGTTGGGTGTGCTGGTGTCGGCTCCGCTGGAAGTTGCCGAGGGCAGCGCGCTGCGGGCGGAAGTCGAGGCGGCCATTCATTCAGTGGGCCTGGACGTCAGCATCGAACGCAGCGACGATCTGCCGATCATCCGGGAACCGTCGACGCACACCATCGTGGTGCTGGGCCGCCCCATCACCGCTGAAGCATTCGGTGCGGTGGCCCGCGAAGTGGCCGCGCTGGGCGTCAACATCGATCTCATTCGCGGCGTTTCCGACTATCCGGTCACCGGTCTGGAGTTGCGGGTTTCGGTGCCGGCCGGCGTCGGAAGCCAATTGCCGGCCGCGCTGACGGAGGTGGCCGCCGACCAGCGCGTCGACATAGCGGTGGAGGATTACGGCTTGACCCGACGCGCCAAACGGCTCATCGTGTTCGACGTCGATTCGACGCTGATCCAAGGCGAGGTCATCGAGATGCTGGCCGCCCGGGTCGGAGCCCAAGAGGCAGTCGCCGCCATCACCGACGCCGCGATGCGCGGCGAACTGGACTTCGCCGAGTCGCTGCGCCAGCGGGTCGCCACCCTGGCGGGGCTGCCCGCAGACGTGCTCGACGAGGTCGGCGAACAACTGGAGCTGTCCCCTGGTGCGCGGACCACCCTGCGCACATTGCGGCGTCTCGGTTATCACGTAGGGGTGGTCTCCGGCGGTTTCCGCCAAGTCATCGAGCCGCTGGCGCACGAGCTGATGCTCGACTTCGTCGCGGCAAACGAGCTGGAGATCGTCGACGGCACGATAACCGGCCGGGTCGTCGGCGAGATCGTCGACCGTGCCGGTAAAGCCAAGGCGCTGAGGGACTTTGCGCATCAGGCCGGCGTGCCGATGGAGCAGACCGTCGCGGTTGGCGACGGCGCCAACGACATCGACATGCTGGCCGCCGCGGGCCTGGGCGTGGCATTTAACGCCAAACCGGCGCTGCGTGAAGTCGCCGACGCTTCACTGAGTTACCCCTACCTGGACACCGTGCTGTTTTTGCTCGGCATCACTCGCGGTGAGATCGAAGCTGCCGACGCGCTCGACGGTATGGTGCGACGCGTCGAAATCCCACCCGAGTGAGGGCGAGCAGACGCAGACTCGCACGTTCGGGGGTCGAATCGTGCGATTCTGCGTCTGCTCGGGGGCCTGACCCGACAGCCGTCGCGGCGTCGCGGTACGGCACGATGGTCGCGTGGCCGAAACCGGAGTCGACGCAGCCGACCCGGATCTGCTGATCGACTTCACCGACGTTTCGCTGCGACGTGCTGGTCACGTACTGGTCGGGCCGGTGAGCTGGCAGGTAGAGCTCGACGAACGTTGGGTGATCATCGGCGCCAACGGCGCCGGTAAGACGTCGTTGTTGCGCATCGCCGCGGCCGCCGAGCACCCGTCGTCGGGTGTCGCCTACGTGCTTGGTGAGCGCCTGGGCCGAGTCGACGTCTCCGAGCTGCGCGCCCGGATCGGCTTGAGCTCAACGGCGTTGGCGCAACGAATTCCCGGCCATGAGGTGGTACGCGATTTGGTCGTCTCGGCCGGCTATGCGGTGCTGGGCCGGTGGCGGGAACGCTACGAGGACGTCGACTACCTCCGGGCGATCGACATGCTGGAAAGCCTGGGCGCCGAGCACCTCGCTGATCGCAGCTACGAAACCCTGTCGGAGGGTGAGCGCAAGCGGGTACTGATCGCGCGCGCGTTGATGACCGACCCCGAGCTGCTGTTGCTCGACGAGCCGGCCGCCGGGCTTGATCTGGGCGGTCGCGAGGAGCTGGTGGCCCGGCTGACCGATTTGGCCGCCGATCCCGATGCGCCGGCGCTGGTCTTAGTCACCCATCATGTCGAGGAGATTCCGCCCGGCTTCAGCCACTGCATGCTGATGGCCGAGGGGCAGGTCGTTGCAGCGGGTTTGCTGCCAGACGTGCTGACCGCCGAGAATCTGTCCGCCGCGTTCGGTCAGTCGATCTCGGTGGACGTGATTGACGGGCGTTACTTCGCGCGGCGCTCTCGCACCCGCGCGGCGCACCGGAGGCACTGATGAGCTCGCCGACCGAGGAAGGATCGTCGCGTTGACGCCCCCTTTGGTTCCAAGACCCGCCGCGACCGTGATGCTGATCCGGGAAAGCGCGGGTGAGATCACGGTCTTCTTGATGCGACGGCACTCCGCAATGGAATTCGCGGCTGGGGTCATGGTCTTTCCGGGCGGCGGCGTCGACGATCGTGACCGCAATGCCCAGATCGCCTGGACGGGTCCGCCGCCGTCGTGGTGGGCGCAGCGGTTCGGCACCGACAGCGAATTGGCCGAGGCGCTGGTGTGCGCCGCAGCCCGCGAGACGTTCGAGGAATGCGGCGTGCTGTTCGCCGGACCGGCTGACGACCCGGGCGGCATTGTCGGCGACGCGTCGGTGTACCGCGAGTCCCGGTTGGCGCTGGCCGACCGGACGCTGTCGTTCGCTGACTTCCTACGCCGCGAGAACCTGGTGCTGCGGGCCGACCTCCTGCGGCCATGGGCGAACTGGGTCACGCCGGAAGAAGAACGCACCCGCCGCTACGACACGTACTTCTTCGTCGGAGTACTGCCGGAGGGTCAGCGTGCCGACGGCGAGAATACCGAATCCGACCGCGCGGGATGGACGACGCCGCAGGCCGCCATCGACGACTTCGCGGCAGGCCGCACTTTTCTGTTGCCGCCGACGTGGACCCAGCTGGACTCGCTGTCCGGGCGCACGGTCGCCGACGTATTGGCCGTCGAGCGTCAGATCGTCACCGTGCAGCCGCACCTGGAAATCAGCGGCGACAACTGGATTTTCGAGTTCTTCGATTCCGATCGCTACCACCGGGCCCGCAAAGCCGGCGGACAGGGGTGGCCGCTGTGAGGGAGTTCGTGAGCATCAACCTGGGCGCACACCACCCCGGTGTGGGAACCCTGGTGCTCTCGCGCCCGCCCACCAACGCGATGACCCGGCAGGTCTACCGGGAGATCGGTGAGGCCGCCGCCGAGGTTGCGCGGCGTGCGGACATTGCCGCCGTGATCATCTTCGGCGGCCACGAAATCTTCTCTGCCGGCGACGACATGCCCCAACTGCGCTCGCTGACCCCGCCGGAAGCCGAGACCTGGGTACGAGTGCGCCGCGAGGCCGTCGACGCCGTCGCCGCGATCCCAAAGCCGACCGTCGCCACGATCACCGGGTACGCGTTGGGCACCGGGCTGGGCTTGGCGCTGGCCGCCGACTGGCGAGTCAGCGGCGACAACGTGCGGTTCGGCGCGACGGAGATCCTGGCCGGGCTGATCCCTGACGGCGGCGGCATGGCGCGGATGACCCGAACGGCCGGGGCCAGCCGGGCCAAGGAACTAATTTACAGCGGACGCTTTTTCGACGCCGAGGAAGCGCAGTCGCTGGGCCTCATCGACGACATGGTGGCTCCTGACAATGTCTACGACGCCGCCGCGATGTGGGCAGGCCGTTTCGTCGACGGGCCCCGGCACGCGTTGGCGGCGGCCAAGGCCGGCATTAATGAGGTCTTCGACTTGGGCGCGACCGAGCGGCTGGCCGCCGAGCGCCGCCGGCTTAACCTAGACAAATTCTGAGAAAAACCTTTACAGACTGTAAGAGCACCTCGATACTATGAGCTGGCTCACGTCCCGCCGAGCTTAGTCCGAAGCGGAGGTCGAACTGCTCTTCAAAACCCGCCGCCGCGGTCGGCTAGTCGGTGTAGGTGCCGCTGCCGGCGCCGTTCTGGCGTTTGGGATGACCCCGCCGACCGCGCACGCCGACGATTTCGGCCTCGGTGACTTGATTGGTGACGTCATCGCCAGTGCCAGTTCTGCGGCGAACAGTGTCGGTGAACTCAGCACCCCAGCCGTCGACCAGGCCCTCTCCGCTGCCGCGCCAACCCTTTCGGCGGCAGACATTTTCCAGCAATACATCTACGACCCGGCGCACACCGCCGTCGAGGCCTGGATCAACAGCTCGTTCGGTGAGCAGGTCGACAGCTTCATCAACACGACCTCGGGGGAGTTTCTGATCGGCAACGGTGCTCCTGGGACGGAGCAAGATCCCACCGGCGGTGCCGGCGGCTTGTGGCTTGGTGACGGTGGCAACGGCTGGGACAGCAACGAAGCCGGGGTCGAGGGTGGCTCGGGGGGCGACGCCGTGGGCTTCTTCGGCAACGGCGGTGAAGGTGGTGATGGCGGCGCCGCTGACAACGGCGGCGACGGTGGTGACGGCGGCTCGCTGTTCGGCATCGGCGGTGACGGCGGCAACGCCGGCGACGGCGCCGCCGCGGATGGTTTACCTGCCCTGGGCGGGGCCGGCGGCAACGCCGGCGTGTTCGGCGAACACGGTATGGTCGGCGACTATGGCACGCTGCCCGCCGGTGCGCCGGGTAGCACCTCTCTTGCCGCCGGATCACTGTTGCCCGTCGGGACCACCGGCGACTCGCTCACCAACAGCGACGGGCAGGTCGTCATCCTGCATGGGCTCAACGAGGTGTACAAGGTGGCGCCCGGCGAGCCGTTCGCCGACGGGTTCAGCGCCGACGATGCGGCGTTTCTGGCCGCCAACGGCTTTAACGCGGTGCGGGTAGGCATCATCTGGTCTGACCTGGAGCCCGAGCCAGGCGTCTTCAACAGCGCCTACCTGACCTCGATCGAACAGACCGTGCAGACCCTGGGCCACAACGGGATCTACAGCATCCTCGACTTCCACCAGGACGCGTACAGCAGCGACTTCGGCGGCGAAGGCGCGCCGGAGTGGGCAGTGCAAACCGACGGGGCGGCCAACCCGAGCCTGCCCTTCCCGTTCAACGAATTCTTCAACCCCGCCGAGAGCCAGGCCTGGAATTCGTTCTGGACCAACGCCGACGCGACCAACGGGATCGGACTCGAAGACAATTACTCACAGATGTTGGAGTACGTCGCGAACGCCTTCAACGGCAATCCCAACGTTGCCGGCATCGAGCTGATGAACGAACCGTCCCCGGGCTCGCAGACCGTGTCGACGTTATTCGGCAGCCCGTTCTTCGACAGCCAGCAGTTGACCCCCTTCTACAACCAAGGGGCGGACGCGATCCGGGCAGTTGACCCGAACACGCCGATCTTCTACGAACCCAACGTCCTGTCCAACACCGGGGTAGTGCCTATCCAGCTGGGCACGGTACACGCCGCCGGCACCGTCTTCTCGTTCCACGATTACTGCGAGTTCGACCTCGGGCCGCTTGGTTGCTTGCCGAACGTCGACTCGATCGCGGACAACTCACTGGCTTACGCGAACGCGCAGGGAATCCCGGCATTCATGACCGAGTTCGGCGCGAGCAGCGACCAGACAGCCATCTCCGCCTCGATGCAAGCCGCCGACCAGCATTTGATCGGCTGGACGGAGTGGGCCTACACCGGCCAGGGCGACATCACCACCACGGCGAATCCACCGAGCTCGGAGTCGCTGGTGTACAACCCCGAGCTGCCGCCGACCGGGTCCAACGTCAACACCGCGAACCTGGACACCCTCGCCGAGCCTTACCCGCAGGAGATCTCCGGTACCCCCGATTCCTACTCGTTTGACAACGGCACCTTCCAGTTCAGCTACTCCACCGAAGATGCCGACGGCCTGGGCAGCTTCCCCGCCGGCTCGGAGACCACCATCTCGGTGCCACGCGTCGAGTTCCCGAACGGCTACCACGTGGCCGTCACCGGAGGTCAGGTGATCTCGCCCGCCAACGCCTCCGAGCTGATCATCAAGTCCATCGCCGGTGCGAGCACCATCACTGTGACAGTCAGCCCGGTGACAGCCTAGGTAGGGAGGAATGGTCGCCAATCCGGGCGGCCGATAGGCTGGGCCACCATGACCACCACCGACCCGGCGCCGCAGCCGCATGCCACCGCCGAGCAGGTTGAGGCCGCCCGACACGACAGCAAGCTGGCCCAAGTGCTCTACCACGACTGGGAGGCGGAGAACTACGACGAGAAGTGGTCGATCTCCTATGACCAGCGCTGCGTCGACTACGCGCGGGACTGCTTCGACGGCGTCGTCCCCGACGACGAGGTTTACCGGTTACCCTATGATCGTGCTCTCGAATTAGGTTGTGGCACAGGCTTTTTCCTGCTGAACCTGATCCAGTCCGGGGTCGCGCGGCGCGGTTCGGTCACCGATCTGTCACCCGGCATGGTTAAGGTCGCCACCCGCAACGGGCAGTCGTTGGGCCTGGACATCGACGGCCGGGTCGCCGACGCCGAGGGCATCCCATATGATGACGACACGTTCGACCTGGTGGTCGGACATGCTGTGCTACACCACATTCCAGACGTCGAGCTGTCGCTGCGTGAAGTGCTTCGAGTGCTCAAGCCTGGCGGCCGGTTCGTGTTCGCCGGCGAGCCCACCACCGTCGGCGACGGCTACGCGCGGACGCTGTCCACGCTGACCTGGAAACTTGCCACGAACGTCACCAGGTTGCCTGGTCTGGGCAACTGGAGACGCCCGCAGGAAGAGCTCGACGAATCTTCGCGCGCCGCAGCGCTAGAAGCCCTGGTCGACCTGCACACCTTCGCCCCAGGCGACCTGGAGAAGATGGCCACCGGCGCCGGTGCCGTCGACGTCGAGACCGCGACCGTCGAGTTCACCGCCGCGATGCTGGGTTGGCC
This sequence comes from uncultured Actinomycetota bacterium, assembly GCA_963838755.1. Classification (GTDB taxonomy): domain Bacteria; phylum Actinomycetota; class Actinomycetes; order Mycobacteriales; family Mycobacteriaceae; genus Mycobacterium. The sequence continues at coordinate 11,399 of CAWISO010000016.1, forward strand.
GCTGCGGACCTTCGAATACGCGGTGTCCGCGGGCCGGCTGGGCTGGGGCTGGGCCAAGTTCGCCTTCACCAGCTGGAAGACGTTGAGCTGGGTCGACGAGAACCTGTGCCGCCGCGTGGTCCCGAAGGGCTGGTTCTACAACGTGATGATCACCGGGGTCAAACCGTCCTGAACCTCGGGCTCGACGACGTTGCTTATCTGACATCGGACGCGGGTTCCGCGGCGTTGAGCGTCGTTGCGACGATGCCGCTGACCGACCGGATCGCCGAGATCGCCGCGCTGCGCAAGCAATTCGACTATCGGACGCCGGTATTGGTGGAAACGGTGCTGCTGCGGCGCCGCGCAGCAGACAAGATGCCCGGCACCGGTGACTGGTTGTTCACCGACGAGGCGTTGCAGCAAGCCAGCGCCACACGGGTGGCATCGCATCGCGCGCAGCGGTTGGCCGGTCGCATCGTGCACGATGCGACTTGCTCGATCGGCACTGAGATCGCCGTGCTGCGCGGTGTGGCGGCCAGGATGGTCGGCAGCGACATCGACCCGGTGCGGCTCGCGATGGCGCGGCACAATCTCGGCGCTGCCGCCGACTTGTGCCGTGCCGACGCGCTGCACCCGGTAACCCGCGACGCGACCGTCCTCGTCGACCCGTCTCGTCGCACCGGCGGGCGGCGCCGCTTCGATCCGCGGGATTACCGGCCCGCCCTAGACCAGCTCTTCGACATCTATCGCCGCCGTGAGCTGATCGTAAAGTGCTCTCCCGGAATTGATTTCGACGTCTTGGGACGGTTGGGCTTCGACGGCGAGATCGAGCTGACGTCCTACCGTGGCTCGGTGCGAGAGGCATGCTTGTGGTCCGCGGAATTTGCCGAGCCCGGTGTGCGCCGTCGAGCCAGCATGCTGGACCGCGGGGAGCAGATTACCGACGCCGAGCCCGACGACTGCCCGGTGCGGCCCGCCGGCCGGTGGATCGTGGACCCCGATGGCGCGGTGGTACGGGCCGGTCTGGTGCGCCACTACGCCGCGCGGCACGGGCTGTGGCAGCTGGACCCGCACATCGCCTACCTGTCCGGCGACCAGTTGCCGGCGGGGGAGCGCGGGTTCGAGGTCCTCCAACAGTTGCCCTTCGATGAACGCCGGTTGCGACAAGCGCTCGCGGCGCTGGACTGCGGATCGTTGGAGATCCTGGTGCGTGGTGTGGATGTCGACCCCGCGGGGCTACGGCCCCGGTTGGCGCTGCGCGGCGCCCGTTCGTTGACTGCGGTGATTACCCGGGTTGGCTCGGGAACGGCGGCGCGTGGCACGGCGTTCGTGTGCCGGCCATCGCGGTGACGCTTAGACGTTCCCCTTTATACATGTGAAAAATAGATAAAGCTTTCAGCTTTTTCCTACATCGCACCAAAACTTTGCTTACACTCAGTCGCCGGGGGGTCGGCTCGCTCATCGTAAAAATCCCGCATCTGTCGCGGTGCGGATTGGGGAGGGAAGACCCATGGTGAACACTCGTGGTATCGCTCGGCTGGGCATGCTGGCGGTCGGATTGGGCATTGGGGCCGCGGTGGCTCACACACCGGTCGCCGCGGCTGACACAACTACCGACCCGTTTTCGTGGCTGAGTGGTCTGGACTTCTCGTCCGCTGCGGCGGCGCCGGCGGGTCTAGATTTCCAGATCAATATCGACGGGGTGAACTTGTTCCCGACACTAAACAACGGCGCGACCGCCGAGTCGGGGCTGGGGGATATCGCGATCGCCAGCGGAAATGGCAGTTTTGCCTGCGCCGGCTGCACCGACTCCCCCGGCACCTTCGACTTCGCGTCTGCCAGCGGTGCCGGCAGCGCAGCCGATTCCGGCTTCGGCAACTTAGACGACGCCTTCGCTTCCGGCACGAATAGCCTTGCCGACGCTGGCGCCGGCAACGTCGACACCGCGATCGCCAACGGCGCCAACAGCTTTGCCAACGCGACCGGCGTAAACCCGGACGCTCTCGGTAACTTCAACTTCGCCGACGCCTTCGGCGCCAACACTAACGCCGAGGCAGGCAGCATACTCACCGACACACCCAGCAGCTATGACATCGCGTCGGTGTTCGACCCGTCTTCTACCGTTGGCAGCACCGCCCTAGCCGGCGACGGCAATTTCGATCTCGGCGCCGTCTTCGGTGACAGCCTTGCTTCTACGGATGCTGTGGGCGGCAACTACCTCGTCGACATCTTGCCGGGGCTGGATCTTGCTGCCCCAGCCGCCGCTACCGAAGGTGGTAGCTTCCTGACCGAGCTGCTGTCGCTGTTCTAAGGTCAAACGTCGGCCAGTGGTGACCGACACGATGATGGCTGCTGACGGGCAAAGGCTGCCGGAACGGCGTTGAGCCGTTCCTAGTCTGCGAGGACAAGTCGACCGCGACGTGACGGTGGCCGCGCTGCGCGCGGTCATCCACCGCCTGAAAGGAACCTGAGAAATAATCGCGGCGGCAACGCCGACATCGCTTTAGTCGACAGCGACGGCAGCAACGCGTTCGCCGACGGCGTCACCGACAATCCCGGCACCTTCGAGTACTCGCCGATGGAGCGGCCTGCTGGCGTCGCTGGGCGACGGGGCAACGTCGTCGGGCACCAACTTGCTGACCCGACTTAACGTCCTTGTTCTGAGGTCACTGTCCTACAACTGCCAGGTAGGCTGGCGGAACGGCATTGAGCCGTTCCCAGTCTGCGAGGACAAGTCGACCGATGCGCAACGTAACGGTGGCCGCGCTGCTCGCGGCCGGAGTCCTCACCGGTTGGTCCGGTTCTCCGATGGCGGCCGCGGACTCCGATTGCAGCAGCATGGGCGGCGAGATTCAGGGTGAGCAGACGTGTCATGTGCATGTCGCCACTTCCACCTACGTCTTGGACATGACGTTTCCGGTCGACTATCCCGACGAGCAGGCGCTGACCAATTACGTCAGCCAGAATCGGGATGGGTTCGTCAACGTGGCACAGACATCGGCAGCGCGCGATGTGCCCTACCAGATGGAAGTGACCTCGGAGCAATACAGTTCCGGGCAGCAGCCGGGCGGCACCCAAAGCGTGGTGCTCAAGGTTTACGAGGACCTCGGCGGCCCGCGTCCGTCCACCTCCTACCAGGCGTTCAACTACGACCTCGGGTCGCATCAGCCGATTACCTTCGACACGCTGTTCGCGCCTAACAGCAAACCGCTCGACTCCATTTATCCAATCGTGCAACGCGAGGTGGGACGCCAGACCGGGCTGGGCGCTGCGATCCTGCCCGGTTCTGGGCTTGACTCGTCGCACTATCAAAACTTCGCCATCACCAACGACGATGTGGTGTTCTACTTCGCGCCTGGAGAACTACTGCCGCCGTTCGCCGGCGCCAGCCAAGTGCACGTGCCGCGCAATGCCATGCCACCGCTGAAGGTCAAGGGCTAGGGATTCGCAGCCGCACTCTAAGCCACAGCAGTCACGTCTGTTACACCTATCTCCGCTGGATGCCGACATCCAGTTTGCCCGCCTCGCAGCGACAGACAAACGCGCGTCAGAGCTTTTCGCTTGGAGGTGGGCACAACGCACCCCGCGGCCCTCCAGGGACCCACGTGGCACTTGGGACAGGTGTTGCGCAACCACGGCCTAGACGGGGCCGGCCATCGATTCCATCGCCGCAGCGCCGAAGGCCAATGCCAGCTGGGCGATGCAACCGATCAGCGGGACGAACCAGGCGACCCGCTTGCGGACCAATCGAATCACCGTGACCACCACGTCGGCAAACAAGATGACACCGCCGGCCCATAAGCCTAAATTTATCGCTCGATCCAGCCAGGCCGGATCGCCACATTTCTGGTATCCGCAGGGATCGGTGCCCATCACCAGGAGTCCGAGCACCGTAATCGTCGCGCCGAACAACAAGAAGTGCACGACCAGCAACGCGACCGTCGCAAGCACATCAGCGAGTTGACGACCACTGCTGCGGCTCGCGTCAGGCGCCGACGTGTGTGGCGCGGCCGGGTCATTGATCGACACGCACACCATCCTGGTCCAGCCGATGCCGGCAGACCAGTCAGTTCGGCGCGAAGCTGTACACCTGGCCGTCGCTGGTAGCGGTGACCACCCGACGGTCATGACCGATCGAGACGCCGACCGGGTAGCCGGTCGCCTCCGGCAGCCGATAGCTGTTAAGCGTGTGGCCGTTGCCCGGATCGAACACCACCAGCGACATCCCCCGGGCACCCGCACCGGGCCCGCCGGTCACCACGGCATAGCCCACGCCCTGACCGGCCAGGCTCGACGTCGACAACGGGTCCACGTCGTCGCGGCGCCACAACTGCTGAGCATGGTCGCCGGCGTCCTTGAATGCGACCAGCCGGGTGTCCGGGCCGCCACCCGACACGATCAACCCACTCGGCGTCACCGACGGCGGGGTCTGTGCGAGGAATTTCAGCGGTACTGACCATTTCGGCTTGCCGTCGGCGGCGTGCAGCGCCCACAACCGCTCGTCGCGGCCATTGACGTAAACCGTGGAGCCATCTTTGGATAGCACCGGGCTGGCCAGCACACCAGCGCTGACCGCATCGCTGGTCCATTCCCGGGTGAGCAGCGGGTTTTGGCCGGGGTGGTACTTCAGCCCAACCAGCACCGCTGCCGGCGCACCCGGCTGCCAGAGGCCCACCACCACCGTCCCGCTCGCCGCAGAAAAGGCCGGCGCCGCGGCAATCGGGCAACCAGCGCGCGCCGGTGCGCAATCGGAGAGCCCGCGGGTGAAGTCGGCCGGGTCGACGTTGTCCACCAGATCCACCGAATTGCCGACCGTGATGCCGCGGTGACTGTCGAACACTTGGACCTGTCCCAGATGCGTGACAACGAGCAGCTGGCTGTTCTGCAGAATCCTTGGTGTGGAAGGCAATCCGATGACTGGCCGCCGCCAACGGATCCACTGGGTGACCGGGAAGGACAGTATCGCCCCGGGCTGGCCGACGTAGAGGTTGTCGATGCTGTCGAACAACGGTCCGGAGATGCCGCCGCCCTGGAACAGCCGGGTGCACCAGCGCTGCCTGCCGTTGTTGTCGTTTTCCCACTCCATCAACGAACAACCCCCCGGCGTCTGCGCGTTGGCCGCCAACCAGTTGCGAGAGCTCAGCGCGGGCGCCGCCGCCAGCGAGCCCTTGACCGAACGGGTCCAGCGCAGGGTCAGCCCGGTGGCGCCGGACGTCGCGGTGAAGCTGCTGTTGGCCGCATCGCCGTATTGCGCGGGCCAACCCTCCGCGGCCACGGTGTCGACCCAGGTGTCGGTGTTACCGCAGCCGGCCATGGTGGCCGCCAGAACGACCGCCGACACCGTCGCCGCCGCACGCCGAGTGTGCTGGCTTCGATGAAATATGGCGCGATTTCTCTTTGTAGGCCGCACAGTCGGCGGAACGTGGATGCGCCAAAACACCAGCCGAGGGTAACCTCTCACACCTCGCGTAGGCTTAAGCCCACTCTCCCCCGCGCCGCTTCGCGGCTGGGGGTACCCCCACAGCCCGCCGTTCCGGCGCGCATCGTCGTCGGGCTAGGCTTTTCGGCCATGACGACAATGTGGGGGGCACCTCTGCATCGCCGCTGGCGAGGATCGATGCTTCGTGATCCTCGCCAGGCCAAGTTCCTCACGCTGGCGTCGCTGAAGTGGGTGCTCGCCAACCGCGCCTACAGCCCGTGGTATCTGGTCCGCTACTGGCGCTTGCTGAAGTTCAAGTTGGCCAACCCGCACATCATCACCCGGGGCATGGTTTTCCTGGGTAAAGGTGTCGAGATCCACTCGACCCCCGAACTGGCGCAGCTGGAGATCGGCCGCTGGGTGCACATCGGGGACAAGAACACCATCCGCGCACACGAGGGCTCTCTGCGATTCGGCGACAAGGTGGTGCTGGGCCGCGACAACGTCATCAATTGCTACCTCGACATCGAGGTCGGCGATTCGGTCCTGATGGCCGATTGGTGCTACATCTGCGATTTCGACCACCGGATGGACGACATCACGTTGCCCATTAAGGACCAGGGAATCGTCAAAGGGCCGGTCCGGATCGGGCCGGACACCTGGGTGGCGACGAAGGTGACCGTGCTGCGCGGCACCACCATTGGCCGCGGCTGCGTGTTGGGATCACACGCCGTGGTCAAAGGCAACGTGCCGGACTACTCGATCGCGGTCGGCGCACCGGCCAAGGTGGTCAAAAACCGGCAGCTCGCGTGGGAGACGTCGGCTGCCCAACGCGCCGAATTAGCGGCGGCGCTGGCTGATATCGAACGCAAGAAGGCCGCGCACTGAGGCCGCTCAGCTGATCTTTTGATAGCGTCGCAGCGCTTCGCTGCGTTCTGTCTTGTGATCAACGATCGGTTCCGGATAGCCTTTCGGGCGGCCGCCTTTGGTCAGGCGAACATCGTCGACGTCGGCAAGCTCGGGTACCCAACGCCGGACGTAGTCGCCTGAGGGATCAAACTTTTCGGCCTGAGTGGCCGGGTTGAACACCCGGAAATACGGCGCCGCGTCAGTGCCGCAGCCCGCCGTCCATTGCCAGCCATGCTGGTTGTTGGCCATGTCGCCGTCGACCAATTGATCCAGGAACCAGCGGGCACCCCATTGCCAGGGCAGGTGCAGATCCTTGACCAGAAACGATGCCACGACCATCCGGACTCGGTTGTGCACGTACCCGGTCTCGCTGAGCTGACGCATGCCGGCGTCGACGATCGGAAATCCGGTCCTACCGGCTTTCCACGCCTCGAAGCGGCGTTTAGCGGACGCTCCGCTGTCGGTTTCGATGGCGTCGAAGTCGCGGTTCCAATTCCACCAACTGCTGTGCGGCCAGTGATGCAGGACATCGGCGTAGAAATCACGAAACGCTAACTCGCGCAGGTAAGCGCGCGGTCCGGCGTCCCGCAGATTCAAGTCGGCAACCATCGTCCGCGGATGGATCGTTCCGAACTTCAAGTGCGCCGACATCCGGCTGGTGGAGTCGCGATCGGGCCGGTTCCGGTCGTCGTCGTACCGATCGAGCCCGTCTTTGACGAACGCCTTCCATCGCCGGTGCGCCGCCGCCTCGCCGGCGGCCAAGTCGAGCTCGACACCTGGGTCGGGTATCTCGACGGGCTTCGCTCGCTTGCCCAACTTCGCTGCGTCGATCCAGCGCGCTGACTTTGGCCCGGTTTTCGCCGGGTCTCGCCATTGCTGTTCGCGCCACTGGTTGAAAAAGCTGGTGAACACCTTGTACGGGGTGCCGTCGTTCTTGGTGACGCGGTCGGGCGACACCAGATACGGCGACCCGTTAGCCACCAGCGGAACATCGCCGAGTGCCAAGCGCACCTTCTGGTCGCGGCGTCGCCCGAACGGCGCGAAATCCTCCGACACATGCACCGACTGCGCGTCGATTTCTTTGGCGATGGCGGGAATTCGCTCTTCGGGCCGCCCACGAGTCACCAGCAGCCGGCCATCCAGGTCGTCGCGCAACTGCCGCAGCGAGTCGCACAAATACTGCATCCGGCGCTTACCCGACGACGCCTCGAGGCGTGGGTCGAGCACGAAGCAGGCGAGCACCTCGTCGGTGTCGGCGACGGCATCGAGCAGCGGCGGCAGATCGCGCAGGCGCAAGTCACGGCGAAACCACAACAACGTGGACATCAGCGGTTAAGTACCCAGATATGACCCGACATCGCGGTGGCAAAGGCGCACCACAGCGGATAGGGCAACAACGCAGCTCCGGCCCGCGGATCGGCCGCGGCGGTCCGCCGGGTCAGGTCGGCGCTGCTGGCCGCGAGCGCTGCTGCGCCGACCGCCGAGGCGCCCAGCTTGTGATACTTGAAGAACAGCCAACTCCAGCCGGCGTTGAGGAGCAGGTTGGCGCCCAACGCGACCACGTAGTTGCGCGCTTCGTCGTGGCGCCCCGCCGCGCGCAGTCGGTCCACGGCAACCGCGGAGCTACCCGCGATATCGGTGTACAGCGTGGTCCAGGCCAGCGGAAACACGCCGTTTGGCGGCACGTAGCGGGGTTTGCGCAGCCGCGGATACCAGCCGGTTGCGTTTGGCCTGCTGGCCATGCTTCCGAGGCCGGCCGCTGTGGCAACGGCAAGCGTGGTGGCGGCAAGTGTCTGCTTCTTCACCCCACCAAGTGTTTCAGTGATTGAAGTATTAATCAACTGAAGTAACGCGATATGCTGCATATTGTCATGGGCTCACAACAGAACGCCGATCGCCGAGCCGCGCTCGAGTCGCAGATCTCGGCCGATCTGCGGGTGATGGCGGCCGAATCCGACCAGATCGGTCGGCTGTTTGCGACCACACATGACGTTCGGCCCACCGACTTTCGCGCGCTGCTGCACGTCATGGTCGCCGAGACCGCCGGCGAACCCATCACTTCGGGCGAACTGCGCCAGCGAATGGGGCTTTCCGGCGCTGCGATCACCTATCTGGTGGATCGGATGACGGCATCCGGGCACATCATCCGGCAATCTGACCCGGGCGACCGGCGCAAGGTCGTTCTGCGTTATTCCGGATCCGGGCTGGATACCGCGCGAGCGTTCTTCATGCCGTTAGGTGTGCACACCCACGGCGCGATGGCCAATTTGCCCGACGCTGATTTGGCCGCGGCCCGCCGGGTGTTCACCGCGCTGATCGAGGGGATGCGGCGATATCAGCATGAACTCGCATCGCGCGAACTACCCGAGCGGCCAACGAGTTGATGTGGGTATTCCAGGTTGCGAGCGCGCAACCGGCGCATGCCATGCGAAAGAGGGGGCAGGTACCGTGACGAGCAACCTGCGCGGGATAACGACCCGCAAGCGACGTCACATTGACGTCTGTCTCGACGACCGAGTCGGGTATTGCGGTGTCACGACCGGGCTGGAACGCTACCGGCTGCGGTACAACGCGTTGACGCAGACCAGTCTCGCGCACATCGACTTGTCCACTGAGTTCCTCGGCGCCTCCCTGCGAGCGCCCATCTTGGTTGGGGCGATGACCGGGGGTGCTGAGCTGTCGGGAACCATCAACAAAAACCTGGCCACAGCCGCTCAACGGCTGGGTATCGGGATGATGCTCGGCTCGCAGCGGATCATGTTGGACAGTGTTCTGGGGGAGCAGGCTGCCGCCAGCTTCACCGTGCGGGACGTGGCACCGGATGTGTTGTTGTTCGGCAATATAGGCCTTTCGCAGCTGACTACCGCTGCCATTACGGATATTTCGAATGCACTGAGCCGGGTGGGAGCCGATGCGCTTGCGGTGCATACTAATCCGCTGCAGGAGGCAGTCCAGCGCGACGGTGACAACGACTTCTCCGGCTCAGTCGACAGGCTGCGTGAAGTGGCAGCCAGGCTAAAATATCCGGTGCTGCTCAAAGAGGTTGGTCACGGAATCGGTGCTTCGGCAATCGCGGAGTTGATCGGGCCTTCGGGCGAGTTGCCGGTGGCGGCCATCGACGTCGCAGGCGCCGGCGGCACCTCATGGTCCCGCGTGGAGCAATTCGTCCGCTACGGCGAGCTGCGTTACCCCGACTTGGCGGACTGGGGCATACCCACCGCGCAGGCGATCGTGGAAGTGCGTGCGGCGCTGACTACCGTCCCGCTGGTCGCCTCCGGCGGTATCCGCACCGGCATGGATGCAGCCAAGGCACTGGCATTGGGTGCCGACGTGGTAGCGATCGCCCGACCCCTGCTCGCGGTAGCGATCGATTCCGCTGACGCCGTGCTGAATTGGCTCAAGCAGTTCATCAACGAGCTACGGATCTGCCTGCACGCTGCCGGCGCAGCCAACTTACGAGCCTTGCGCGAAACCGGCGTCACACCGGTCCCGTAATGGCGGTCATCCTCGCTTACGGCTCGCCGGCGCTGGGCCACCTGCTGCCACTCGCTGCGTTGCTGAGCGAGCTGGTTGAGCGCGGTCATGACGTCCACCTGCACACCATGTCCGGTCGGGTTACCGATATGCGCGCCGCCGGTATTCACGCTGAGCCCGTCGACCCACGGATCGAGGCCATCGTCGGACCGGATTGGATGGCGCGAAACGCACTGGACGTCTTGAAGATGTCGATCGATGTGCTGTGCCGACGGGCGGTGCTCGAAGTGGCGGATCTGCGGGCGGCCATCGATCGGGTCCGACCCGACGCGGTGATCGTCGACGCCAATTGCTGGGGTGCGATCTCGGTGGCCGATGCCCTCGACGTGCCATGGATGGTGTTCTCACCGTTCACGCCCTATCTGCGCTCTGCCGGTGTGCCGCCATTCGGCCCCGGACTGCGTCCGCTGCCCGGTATTCTCGGCCGGCTTCGCGATGCAGCAATTCGCCCATTCGTGACGCATCTCTTCGACGGCCGAATGTTGCCCCGGGTGAATGCCATTCGCGCAGCAGTGGCGGCACCGACAATCAAGTCGGTCGACGAGTTGATGCGGCGGGCGCCATTGCTGTTGGCCGTCGGTGGCGAACCATTCGAATACCCGCACCCCGGCTGGGGCGACAAAGCTCATCTCATCGGCGCGTGCACATTTGAACTTCGCGCTGCTACGGCGCCCGACTGGGTTGCCACGATCGACCGGCCCATCGTGCTGGTCAGCACCTCCTCGATCAAGCAGGCCGATACGGTCTTGGGGCTCACCGCATTGCAGGCGTTGGCCGGCGAGCCGGTCCACGTTGTCGCGACCTTCCCGGCCGGGGTTCCCCAAAGCCTGCCCGAGGCGGCCAATGCCACCGTGCGACGATTCGTCCCGCACGGCGTGCTGCTCGATCGCGCTTGCTGTGTAGTTACTCACGGTGGGATGGGCACGACGGTCAAAGCGTTAGACCGCGGTGTGCCGGTCTGCGTCGTTCCGTTCGCGCGCGATCAGGCCGAGGTTGCGCGGCGGGTCGAAGTGTCTGGCTGTGGCACCCGGCTGCCGGCCGAAAAGCTCACCGCGCCGGCGCTACGCGAGGCGGTTCGCAGCGCGATGACGATGGTCGACGGTGCGCGGCGGGTGGCGGCCGGTTTCGCTGCAACCGGAGGCGTCGCGCGAGGCGCCGAATTAGTCGAGCAACATCTGCTCCGACCGGTCGCCAGCGCGTAACTCAGACTGGCTCAGAGTCTCTCGTAGGGTCGCTCTTTGGGTCAGCCGGTACGGCCTGCTGTGCGCCGAGTTCACTTTCAAAGGCTGACATAGCGGTGGCCATCGCGGTGAGCACTCGGTGAGCGGCTATCAGGTCCGTGTCAGGCAGCTCCGCGAGCGCAGCGCGGAGATGCACGCCCATCGGCGTGAAAAACGCGCGCGCCAGCTCCATGCCATGGTTTTCGTACCGAAGCAGTGCCTTGCGTCGATCTGCGGGATCAGCCTCACGCCGCAAATGCCCGGACTCGATCATCCGGTCGACGAGATAGGTGATCGCGGCGGGGGAGACGTCCATGCGCTGTCGTAATTGCGCCATGGTCAATGGTGTTCCCGTAGTTTCCGCAACCATGATGTGCAGCAACGCGTGGAAGTCGCTGCCGCTCACGTTGTTCTGGCGCGCGAAATAACGACCTATCCGATCAGACTGCGCTGTTACCGCCCGCATGTCGGCGGACATCAGCTTTTCCAGTTCCGCTCGGTTTTGAGGTGATTCAGTGCCCCGCTTAGTCACCTAACCGCATCCTTCTCGGCGATCGTCGGAACCAGCGTATCGGAAACCCGCTGTGCCAGCGGCGTTACGCCGTTACTGCCAAAACTGGGTCTTCAGCCTCCCCAGCCCGCGCATGATCTTGGCAGCTGCGGGCTGGCTAACACAAGCGGGGCAGAGTGCGGATTTTCATCGCGGCAAATAATCCCCGGCGACAATGCGCTGAGCAAGTTGGGCGATCGGCGTGTTGGAATCTTGGGACACGCGCTTGAGCAACGCGAACGCTGCGGCTTCGTCGATGTCGAATCGTTCCATCACCATGCCCTTTGCCTGGCCGATGACGTCACGGGAGACAAGCGCCCGCCGGAACTGCTGGTCGCGTCGCAAAATGGTCCACACCAGAGCGGTATGCGTGGCGAAAACCAGTCCCAAATCGACAGATCTGGCATCGAATGCGCGAGTGGGCTCGGCGTAGAAGTTGAGCGCAGCGGTGGTCTGGCCATCCCTGAGCACCCCGAACGAGAGGATTGATCGAATCGGCGTCTGCGCTAGCGCCTCGTCACGGTAGAGCGGCCAACGGTCATCGGCTCCGAGATCGTCGATGCGGATGCTGTGTTGTTGGGTCGCTGCCGACAGGCACGGTCCCTGCTGACAGCGACTTTGTATCTCGTCCAGCACCACCGGGTAGCAGTGGGTAGCAGCAGCGGTTTCGCTCGGTAGGCGGCGCTTCGTGACCGTGATTCCGGCATATTGAGCACCCGGAAGTGCTTCGGTGGCACCTTCGACCAGTTCACGCAGCAGTTCCTCAGCATCCAGCGATGCGCGTTGATGGAGGTCAGCCACCAGCTGCGCCGCCCGCACGAACATCGTGCTTTGCGAACTCACTGACAGCCTGCGCGATTCAGGCGCATTCGCGTACCACATCATTTCTTGGTCGGATCGTGGCCCCAGTTCATCAGCGAGTATCGCCATGCGCTGTCGCGCAGGTCGCCGCTGGGTCTTTGGGCCAGATGGCGCTTGGCATAGCCAACGACCTTGCGCATGTGTGCGTAGTCGCCATCGGTCAAATCGTTCTTGTTGGCTTTCAGGATCGCGACGATGTGTCTGCCGCTGGCATGCCCGGTGGATTCCTTGCTACTGGATTTCTGGCCGACCTTCTTGGATTCCGCAGTATCCAACCACTTTTCAAGTTCGGCGGCCGTCATGTTGACGGTGTGGCGGAACTCGCTCCAGGTGGTGTCGTTGTCAGAAGCCATCGTTGCCGCCTTTACTTGTCGGGCCGCAAAGCGTCGGGCTTATGCACCGCATCGGCGTTGGTCTTGCTGCTCTTTACCCGGTACTGCGGATTCTCCTTCGACGCGCGCACCTTGCGCCCTGCGGCATCTGTGTCGTCGGTGATTTTCTCCTCCACCGTGCCCTTCACGTTCTGACCGTGGCTCTTCCACTCGACCTGGTCGCCCTTGTTGGACTTTCTGTCTGCCACGAACACCCTCCACGTCGGCTCGACGGTGTACGGCTAAGCTCCTTAACCGGACATTTGACACCACAATCTTAACTATTAAGCTGGTGAAGTAAATACCCGGAGATGCCGTGATGTCTCCGCCAGGGGAGGAGTACAAGATGCGTTGCGTCGTATTCGGCGCCACCGGCTACCTCGGTGCCCGCCTCGTTCCTGAGCTGCTGTCAGCCGGTCACCAGGTTCGGGTGATGGCCAGGACGCCCGCCAAACTCGACGATGTGCCGTGGCGCCGAGACGTCGACGTCGTCGAAGGCGACGTCACTGAGCCAAGCCAAGTTCAGCACGCGCTGGACGGCCAGCAGGTTCTCTACTACTTGGTGCACTCAATGCTGAAGTCGGATTTCGTCGACCTCGATGCGCGCGCCGCAACGATCGTCGCGGACGGCGCGGAACAAGCCGGATTGACCCGCATCGTCTACGTCGGCGGGATCATCCCCGACCAGCAGGATTTGTCGGACCACTTGGCGTCGCGCGCCGAGGTCGGACGGCTACTGCACGAATCCGGGGTTCCCACCGTGGAATTGCGCGCTGCGGCGATCATCGGGGCTGGATCAGCCAGCTTCGAGATGCTGCGGTATTTGACCGAACGGTTGCCGCTGATGATCACTCCGCGGTGGTTGCGCACCCGGGTTCAGCCGATCGCCATTCGCGACGTGTTGTATTACCTGACCAACGCGGCTGAGCTGCCGCCCGACGTGAGCCGGGCTTTCGATATCGGCGGTCCGGACACCTTCACCTACACGGGCATGATCCGCAAGTACGCCGCGATCGCGGGACTGCAGCGCCGCGTCGCCGTTCCGGCGCCGGTGCTTAGCCCATGGTTGTCATCGCATTGGGTGAATCTGATCACTCCGTTGCCACGAGCACTGGCATCCTCGCTGATGGAGTCGCTGGAAAACGATGTGGTCTGCACCGAGCACGACATCGCTGAGCACATCCCGGACCCCCGCGGAGGGCTCACGCACTACGAAGAGGCCGTCGAGCTGGCGCTGGCGCGGGTGAGCGACGGTGAGCTGCAGACCCGCTGGTCGCGACCCGGAGACGACGATTCGCCGTCGCGGCCGCTGCCCACCGACCCGTCGTGGGCCGGAGGGTCGCTGCATGAACACGTTTACGAACGTCGCGTATCCGCCGATGCTGAAACGCTGTGGGAAGTTTTCGAGTCGATCGGCGCCGAGCACGGCTGGTCCGCGGTGCCGGTGGCCTGGGCATTGCGCGGGTGGATTGCCCGAGTCGCCGGCGCTGGCAAGGCTGACCGAGCGCTAGGACTCTCAAGGCATTCACACGGCTGCATGCCGGTGAAGCGCTGGATTGGTGGCGTGTCGAGCACATTGACCGCCCACATCTGCTGCGGTTGCGCGCCGACATCCCACTACCGGGACGGCTATGGCTCGAGTTGTCGGCGCGCGACGAAGGCGACGGGGTTTCGAGTTATCGCCAGCGTGCCGTGTTCGCACCGCACGGTCTTGTCGGTGAAGCTCTTTGGGCGGCGTCCGCACTGTTTCGTGATGCGGTGCTCGGCGGCATCGCCCGCGATATCACCTCGGCTGTCCCGGAGCGTCGAGCCAGTCCCGCCGTTTTCAGCCAGCCGAGAGCGGGAACTCCAAGCAGGTGAATCTGACGGACCTCGCCAGTGCGCCATTTCGATGGGGATCAGCCATCCGACGGCGCCGGGTTTTCCATCCTGATGGCGTGCTGGCCGCCGGATACATTGAGCGCGTTGCCCCCGCCCACGCCGGCTTGCCCGTATCGTCGTCTAACGTCGTCGCCCGGATATCGAAAGCTGCCGGGATCCCCGCGGCGCTGCCCGACGTCATCGGTCTGGCGCTGCGGATTGCACCTCAGGCGGATTTGACCACCGAGTGGGACATTCTGCTGGCCTCTGCGGGCTCCGGTGTGATCGGTCGTGTGGTTGGGCTGCGACCCGTCACGTCGTGGACCGGAAAGACCTTGACAAGCCTTGCGCCACTGCGCTATCGGGGAGTCAACTGGTGGCTGCGCGCGCGGATCACCACCCAGATTGACGGTGTCGGAGTGTCGCTGAACAGCGTCCGGAATCAGCTCGAACACGGCAAGATCGACGTCGAATTGGACCAGGCCCGCGGAACAACGCATTTCTGTCCGTTGGCCCGCGTCACGTTGACCGAAGTTTTTACTCCGCAGTCAGACGACGACGTGTCCTTCGACCCGGTGCTCCACACGGCCCCAGGGGTAAAGATGTACCCCTCCTGGCTCGCCGACCTTCGGGCGCGGGCTTATGACCGCAGCCGGGAAGGCCGCGACGCGAGTTAAGCTTGGTTCGCCGTTTGTGAACCGTTGCTGCGCTTCTGCTTCGATGCAAGCACAATCCAGGAGGCGCTGGCTGCTGCGAAGGCCAACGTCTGCGCGGCGCCGGTCCGATTAGTCGGGTAAAAGACGCCGTCAACGTAGCGGCCGATGAATCCTGACGTCGGCAACGGGTCCATGCCGGCACGCTCGCGCGCTCGCCGTTCGATTTCGGTCAGCGGGCAGGGCAGTCCGAAGACGACGACGCCGACGCCCCAGAGCACCATCGGCACGTGCAGCCAGATACTGCGCGGCCAGCGCAGTGCCAGGAATCCGCCGCTCGGCAGATAAAGCAGGTAGCTGAAGTGCGCGCCGACGGTCAAAACGACGGCAGCCAAAGACATCGGCTTCATCGGGTTGCGTCGGAGCGCAGCCGATAAAGACGCTCGGCGTAGGCAAGGTCGTCTCGCCACAGCCGCGACGCGGCAACACGCATCAGTCCGGAAATCAGCGGGGCGGCGCGGCGGGCCCGCCGGAATCCGGCCCGCTCGGAGTGGGCGACGACGGCTTCGATCACCGCGGTGCGCGGGCGGTTGTCAGGCCCTAAACCGATTGGCGTGGCGTGTGTTTCGACTACGCTGCCGGTTCCCTCGCCGTCCACGATGCGCATGACGATGGTACGTGCCTCTGGGCTGCTGAACTCCGCAACGGTCGGTACACCAATGCGGCCGACCCGGAATGTCACCGCGACCAGGAACCGGTCGGCCTTCTCGGTCGGAGTGGTCAGCACCTCCAGCCGGGTGAACGAGTAGGGATGGTACCAAGCGCCGTGCCAGGGATCGAACCGGTTGGCCAGAATGTCGGCGGGCTCGCACTCGCCGACCAGACGGGTGACCGCGTGCAAGGTGTCGCCGGTTGGCCGGGCTGCAATCACCGGCTGATCTAGCGGTGCTTCACCGCCAACGTCGTCCAGACGCACCCACGCCAGCACCCCGTCGTCGTGGCTGGGCAGCGGCCGCCACCCGAATTCTTCGGTGTCGCCGCTGAGACATAGCCCGTGCCATCGGCAGATCAGCGCGCCGCGATGCACCGCCGCGGTGGCAAGATCGGCACCCAAATGTGGGCAACTGCGCGGACCGACGCGCAGTCGACCTTGCTGGTCACGCCAGGCGACCAGTTCGATGCCGGCGACACGAGTGCCCAAGGGTCGACCGGCGCGCACCTCGCGGCTCGCCGCGAACGCATACCAATTGCCGGTTGGTCTGCGCTGCGACCGCTGTAGCGCTGCGTCGATGATGGCCGGGACAGCATCGCGATACGTCGGACGCTGGCCGGCCCATTCCACGGCGGGCAGGCTCTGCAGCGGCCAGTCTTTCGGCCAGCGACGCCGCATGTAGTCGCCGATGTTCATCGTTGGACGAGCCTTTCCCGGCCGGCGAGAAAGCGCAGTAGCGCCGAGCGGCCTCGAGTGGGAACCGTGGATAAAGCATGGCCGACAAGTCCCCATTGCGCCAATATGCGGTTTGCCGCGCACCAGCCGGTGGTGGCCGCACGCTCCATCAACGCCACCGGCAGGTCGATGCGGATGCCGTCGCCGGCCAACAGCAGACCACGCTGCGGTGTGATCACCCCGGGTCGATGAGCATGGGTTCCCGGCGCGAACAGCGGGCAGTCACTGCGATGCAGCGTGCGTTGGTGAAGGACGTGCGCGTCGGCGGTCTCGGGGTAGAGCTGATGCAGCATCGTCAACATCGCCTCCTGAGACCACGTCGAATCCACCGCATAGGAATGCAATTCGACGACCGAGCCGCGGTGCTGCCGTGCCCAGTCGGCGGCTTGACGTTCGTAGCGGTCGAGGATGCTGATGTTGTCCAGCGGTTCGTGGCCCGCGGTGCCCAAAAAGGCCGGCCGCTCGGCGGCGACCGGGCGGTTCAGCCAGAGCCGGTGCACCACGAACGGCGGCGCGGTTTGCAGCCGCCGTATCCGTGCCCGCCACATGTCGTCGCCGAGATCCGGTGACGCCGCCACGATCCGCTGCAGGCCGGCTACGTCGGTGGCCAGCACGACAGCATCGGCGTCCAGATCGTCGCCTGCGGACAGATGGATGCGGAACCTGCCCGGAGAGCCGGTCTCGATGCTTGTTACCGGGATGCCCAGGTGGAACCGCACGCCCAGCTCGGACAAATACTGTTGCAGCGGCTGCCACAGCGCAGTGTCGTAGTTGGCGTTGATGACGTCGAAGATCAGACCCTCGCTGGAGCCCAGGAAGTAAATGTGAAACATCGTCGCCAGCTCGGCAGCCGACAGTTGTGTTGGACTGGCGAAGAAGCTGCGGGAAAACACCTCAAAGGCAAGATGGCGCGCCGCTTCAGGAAAATTGAGGCTCTTCAGAAAAGTTTCGGCGTCGATGTGGTCGAGATGGTGATAGATCTCGGGCACCGATACCGCGGCAAGCGGCGCCGCCGCGCGAGCGTCGATCCGGGCCAGGTCGCGAAGTCGAAAAGTGGGGCTGCGCAAGGCGAATGCCAACGCGTTCCACGGCGGTGTGCGGGGCAGGCCACGAAAGCTGTCCCGCGTTCCGGCGCCGTCGATAAGCGGGTAGTCGTCGACCGGTGTCAGCATGGACAGCTGTGCATCGACCCGGCGCAGCAGCCCCCGCAGGTTGTAGTACTGGCGGAAAAAGGCGTGGAAGCCTCGGTTCATTTCGAGCTCGACGCTGCCGTCTTGATCAGTCCAGGCGCCCACTCGCCCGCCGAGATAGTCCTCGCGCTCGATGACGTCGACGCTGATTCCGCGTTCGGCCAGACCGGTGGCAGCGGCCAGCCCCGCGATTCCGGCGCCGACGACGACTGCCCGCGGCCGAGCCGACAATGCCTCCGCGCTGGGCAGGCCGGGTAATGCCGGGTGAGTCCGGCGGCGCCGATCGGTCATCGTGGCGCGTCCGCGAGGAAGGTGTGCACGATGTTGGTTTCCCATCCGGGTACGGTTTCGCTGTGCACCGCGCTGAACCCCGCGTCACGCAGCCGTTGCCGGAATTGACGCGCGCCGTCGAATGTCAGCACGCTGCGCCACAGATGCCGGTACAGCGTGACGTCGCGGGTTCGCCGCCAGCCGGAGGGGATGATGATGCCCCAGCACACGGCGTGCCACACCCAGGTGGCGACCCGAGAATCGCGCACCGAGTAGTCGTGGACGGCCAGGGTGGCGCCGGGGCGCAGCAGCGTTCGAAAAGACCGCAGTTGGGTGTCGGGGTCGGACAGATTGCGGATTAAATAGGCGGCCAGGATCCCGTCGAACGGTCCGGCAACGCCGTTTTCGGCGAGCGCTTCGACGGGGCAATGCACGAATCGGACCGACGGGGGCCACGCTTTGGCCTGTGCTTCGTCGAGCATTCCTCGTGACGCGTCGACGGCGATGATGTCGGCCTGCGGGGCGACGCTGAGCAGGGCAGCCGTCGACGCGCCGGTGCCGCAGCCGGCGTCGAGCAACCGCAGGCCGTGACCGCAGTCGGGTAGTCGCATGCGGCGTGCCGAGAGCCGCAGGTGGGCATGATATTCGGGGTTGGCGCCCACAAGCCGGTCGTAGGCGAACGCGCCGACGTCGAAGGCGGCGGGCACGTCACTGCGCGGCAGGCCGGTGTTACCGACGCTCACGTTGACGCTCCCACAGCAGCAGGACCGCTGTGACCAAGGCGAAGCCGAACAGGAAGTCTTCTATCGGGATGTCGAATGGAAACCGCAGACCGGTGATCTGCTGGTCGTGATAGATGACGATCGGGGCGCGCAGCTTCGTCAGCCAGCCGTCGACCAGGATTTGAAAGCCGATCACGATCAGCATCGACAACCAGTATGCCGGGCGTCGAAAAAGCCCGGTGTGCAAGACGGACACCTCCAGTACACACACAGCGGTCACGGCCACCAAGGCCGGCAAGGTATAGCCCAAGCCGGTCATCGGCGGTTGAACCGTTCCAGAATCGCGCTGACCGCGCTGTAGGTCAGCAGTGCGCACACCGGAATGACTATGAAGAACAAGACCTCCTCGATCGGCACGCGAATCGGGACGTCCACGCCAACGAGGTAAGCCGGGTTGTAGGTCCACACGTGCGCGGCGATCGCGACCTCGTCCCAGAGCAGAAATACCGCCGCCACCGGCAACACCGCGCGCACCACCCGCAACGCCTGGCGATAGACGCCGTTGCCGAACGTTTCCAGCGGCAAGGTGATCGCCAGGCACGCCGCAAGAACGATGAGATATTGCCAGCGGTCCATCACGCCATACCGAATCGGCGATGCTCTGCTGCCGCCGGGTGCGTCAGCCGTGCCCACCATGACCGCAGCAGGCCGACACCGCCGACCTGGAGTCGTCGGGCCGTTCCCACGGTCGCGCGCCGGTCAAACACCGCGAAATCACAGTCTTCGATGCGGTCCAGAATATCGCGATACAGCGTCAGCGCGGTGGCCACGCAGGAACGTGAACGCGGCGCCAACAACGAGATACCTTCGGCGGCATAGTGATAAACCTGTCGAGCGGTGTCGTGCTGATCGGCCAGAGCGTTACGCACCCGCAGATCGGTGCTGCGATGACTGTGACACCACATCAGCAGGTCGCGGTCAACGTCGTAGGCGGCGAGTTCGTCGGCGGGCAGATAAACCCGTTGGCGCATCAGGTCTTCGTCGACGTCCCGCAAAAAATTCGTCAGCTGAAAGGCCCGGCCCAGCGCTGCCGCATACGGCGCGGCTTCGTCGGCCGGGCCCAGCGTGCCCAAGATCGGAAGCAGCTGCAGGCCAATCGCTTCCGCAGACCCCTTCATGTAGAGATTGAGCGCGGCGCGGTCGGGATAGTCGGTGACCGTGAGATCCATCCGCATGGACGCCAGAAAGTCTTCGAACAATTGGTCATCAATGCCGTAGCGGCGGGCGGTGTGGCTAACCGCCGCGAGGACGGGATTCGAAAAGTGGTCACCGCCGGCGAAGAACTGGTCGGCAAGTTGCTGGAGTCGCTCGCCACGAGTGGCGGTGTCCAGGTGTGGGTTGAGGTCATCGAGGATGTCGTCGGCGTAACGGGCGAAGCCATACAGCGCATGGATCGGTGGCCGTTGATCCGGGGCGAGCAGCCTGGTGGCCAAAAAGAACGTGCGGCCGTGCGCGGCGTTGATTTCCCGACAGCGTCGGTACGCGCCCCGCAGCCGTGGGTCCTCGATACCGGCTGCGTTCAATTCGGTGCCGATCATGAGCGGCCGGCTTTCGTGACGACGCTGCGCGGTAACTTCTCGACGATGCCGGTGATGCGGTCGGCGGCCAATCGCCCGGAGATCAATGCGGTCGGCACGCCCACGCCGGGCACCGTTGACGATCCGGCCAACACAGCATTGTCGATGCCCCGTACCGTGTTGGCCGGGCGGAACGGTCCGGTCTGGGCGAAAGTGTGGGCCAGCGCAAACGGGGTGCCGGCGACCATGCCCTGGCGGGCCCAGTCGGCGGGATTGACGACGTGCAGCACCTCAGCGCCGTCGGACAAGCCCGGAAGCAGTCGCGTCCCGACGATGTCGATGAGTTGGTGAGCGTAGCTGGTGCCGACGGCGGACCAATCGACTCGGCCGCGGGCCAGGTTGGGCGCCGGGGCGAGCACGTAGAGCAGGTCGTGGCCTGCTGGGGCCAGGGTAGGGTCGGTGGCCGTCGGCCTGGTGACCAATAGCGACGGGTCACGCATGAGTTGGCCGTCGCGGATGATGTCGGTGAAGGTGTCCTCCCATGCCGCGCCGAAGACGATGTTGTGGTGTGCCAATTGGTGGTTCGCGGACGACTCTTGGCGCGAGCCGGCGTGGACGACAACCGCCGAAGGCGCCGGCCGCAGGGCGCCGATGCGGCGCGGTTCACGGCCCAGCAGCGCGTAGGTCTGGGGCAGTTCAGTGGTCAACACCACCGTGTCACACCTGATGCGCTGATCCTTGTCGGTGTGAACCGCGGCAATACGGTTGCCGTCGCGTTCGAGCCCGGTGACCGTCGTGCGGTAGTGAAATTGCACTCCGGCATCGGTTGCCGCGGCGGCCAGCGCATCGGGTAGTGCCCGCACTCCGCCGCGCGGAAAGAACACCCCCGAGATGGTGTCCATGTAGGCGATCACAGCGTAGACCGCCAGCGCCTGTCGTGGTGCCACGCCGGCATACAGCGACTGGAACGTGAACACTCGTCGCAGCTGCGGATCGGTGATATTTCGCTTGACCATGGCGTCCCACTTGCGGAATCCGCCGATCGCCGCCAGCCGCGCCAGCTGCGGATTCAGCAGCGAAAGCGGGGAGTCGAAGTTCCTGGCGATGAATCCGTCGAATTCGGTCTCATACAACCGGGCCAGCCAGTTGCGCAGCCGCCGATAGCCTGCGGCCTGCGTGCGATCGGCGAATTGCTCGATCGCGGCGGACATTCGGTCCGCGTCGCTGTGCACATCGAGGCTGCTGCCGTCGGCGAACTGGGCGCGGTAGGCCGGATCGACGGCAAGCAAATCCAGTCGGCTTGAGGTGTTTTCACCAACGGCGGCAAACGTGTCATCGATGATGTCGGGCATCGTCAGTACCGTCGGACCGGTGTCGAGCCGATACCCGTCGATGTCGAGCCGGCCCGCGCGTCCACCGGGCCAGGCTTCACGTTCGACGACGGTGACCTCACGGCCACGACCGGCCAGATGCAGCGCGGCGGCCAGGCCGGCCAAGCCCGCGCCGACCACGACCACCCGGTAGCTTGGCCCCTTCACGGTCCGCATCAGCGAAAAGCCTTCGCGCTGGGCGCCGTCATTCCATACGCTCCGTGCATACCGCAGCCATCTTTTCCAGCGCAGCTCGCACCGGTTCGGCAAGCGGAAGCTCGTCCAGTTCCACGCAGGCCGATTTGACGCGCGCGCTGATCGTGTCTTCGATCCACTCTACGGCGCCGGTCGTGACGATCAGCGTCCGCCACCGGTCGATAGCGCTGGCGTCAAGGTCACCGGAGTTCATCAGGTCGGTGAGCTGCCGGCGGGTGGGCGCGTCGGCTAATTGGTGCGCCGAGACCAACACACTGGTCGCCTTGCGCTCGATGAGATCTCCACCGCTCGGCTTGCCGGTCACCGATTCGGAGCCGAACACGCCCAGCAAGTCGTCACGCAACTGGAACGCTTCGCCTACGGCGGTGCCGTAGCGGCCCAACCCTGACAATGTGCGATTGCTGCACCCGCTCATCGCCGCACCGATCTCCAACGGCCGACGCACCGTGTAGTTGCCGGATTTGCGGCGTGCTACGTCCAATACGACGGCCATCGACGGCAGGTCGCGGACATCGCTGGCCAGATCTGCGAACTGGCCCAGCGCCAGCTCAGCGCGCATGGCGTCGTAGTGCGGCCAGGCCTGCTGCAGACGGCGATCGTCGACACCGCTTTCGCGTAGCATTTTTTCCGCCCAAATCAGGCAAAGATCACCGAGCAGGATCGCGGCTGATTCGCCGAACCGCTGCGACGACCCGGATAGCCCTCGCTGTTGATGCCAGTCGCTGAATTGGATATGCGCCGCAGCACGGCCCCGCCGGGACGGCGAAGCGTCCATGACATCGTCTTGCAGCAACGCGAAAGCGTGCAGCATCTCCAGGCTCGCCGCCGCGAACACCGCCGACTCGTCGGCCACCGAGCCGCACAGCCACCCCAGGTACATGTACGTCGAGCGCAGGCACTTGCCGCCGGTGAGAAACGTCATCAGGATGTCACCGGCCACCTCGACGCCGGCGTCATCCAATTCGGCGGCACACCGGTCGGCGACGAACCGGGTGATGTGGGTCAACACATTGCGCCGCACGCTGTCACGCCAGGTGTCGAATTGGCTGAGGTCTGCCCAAGGTTCATCGCCTAACCGCGCGGGTTCGCCCATGGCGACCAACGACAGTGCGCCCACCTCGCCTGCCGCAGCCCACTTCGATCCTTCGAGTCTTCGCCAGCTCGAACGGCTGAGAGTCACGCGGCTATACCCCCTGACAACGACGGGAAAACATGCTGGCCTGGAAGCACCCAGGTTCGCTTCACTAGGTTAAAGGTTAACTTACTGAACTTCTAGCCCGCTCGCCACAGCGCGGTCCGACAGGCCTGATCGGTCACCTATCGTGGGGGCCATGACTTCTGCCCAGCACGAACGAAAAGCGCTGGTCGAAACCTTGCGCAGGGTCGGACCTGATGCACCGACGCTGTGCGCAGGCTGGACGACGCGGGACTTGGCAGCTCACCTGGTGGTGCGAGAGCGTCGTCTGGATGCTTCGCCCGGGATTGCTATTCCCTTTCTCGCCGGTTACACCGCCAAGGTCCAGAACCGGACCGCGCAGTCAACCAGCTGGGACGACCTTGTCGAGATGGTCGCGTCGGGGCCGCCGGTGTACTCGCCGTTCAAGCTGATCGATTCGGTGGCCAACGTCGGTGAGATGTTCATCCATCACGAGGATGTGCGCCGCGCCGTCGACGGGTGGCAGCCCAGAGTGCTCGACGACTCGACTGTCACAATGTTGCGCCGACAGCTCGGCCTGCTCAGCCGTCTGACGCTGGCAAAACTGCCCGCGCGGCTCGTGCTGCGGACGACCGCGGGCCGCCAGATTGCCCAGGTTGGGCGTGGCAGTGGCGTCCCAGCCGTCGTCGTAACCGGTGAACCGCAGGAGTTGTTGTTATTCGCCGCGGGCCGCGATGCCGTGCGCGTCGAGTTCGATGGCGACCCGCAGACCATCGCCGCGGTCCGAGCCGCGCCGCGCGGCCTGTAATCACCTGCGCCGCTTAAGCCGTGGCGCGTCCGAGCAGATGCCGCAGTGTCTGATCGAGGTCGGGATGCCGAAACCGGTGATCAGACTGTTGCAGGCGGGCCGGAAGCACCCGTTGGTTGGCGCAGGCCAGTTCGCGCGCACCCTGCTCGCCGAGCAGCAGCCGCGGTCCAAGCGGCGGTACCGGCAATACCGCGGGCCGGTGCAGCACGTGGGCGAGCGTTCGGGTGTAGTCGGTGTTGCGGACCGGTTCGACGGCCACCGCGTTGACCGGTCCCGATAACGCGGTGTCCCACAACCCGCGGTGGTACACATCGACCAGGTCGTCGACCCCGATGTAGGACAGCCACTGCTGACCGTCACCGAGGCGACCGCCGAGTCCGGCGCGAAACAGCGGAAGCTGCAGGCGCAGGATCCCGCCGCGGGGGGACTGCACGATGCCCGTGCGCACCCGTATCACCCGGACTCCGGCCGCCTCGGCCGGCGTGGTGGCGAGCTCCCACTCTTCGACCACGTCGGCGAGGAAGCCGTCGCCGCGCTCGCTGTCCTCGGTCAACGTCTGATCGCCGCGGTCGTAGCCGTAGTACCCGACCGCCGACGCGCAGATCAGCACCTTGGGCCCGTCGGCTGAGTTCGCGATCAGTTCGGCCAACCGGCGCGTGGGACCGATTCGGCTGTCTCGGATCGCCGCGCGGTGCCCGTCGGTGAAGCGGCCGGCGATCGAGGCCCCCGCCAAATGGATCACCGCATCGACGCCGGTCAGCAGGTCCGGGTCGGGATCGGCCGGATCCCATTGCCGCTCTGTGGGTTCGGTTGCGGTGTGGCGGACCAGGCGGATCACCCGGTGACCGCCGGTGGACAGGAAGGCGGTCAACGCTGAGCCGACCAGCCCGGACGATCCGGTGATCGCGACGGTCACCGGCGCCAACCCGTGTGCCGCTGCCCGCCGATGGGCGGCGAGGTCATCGGCCAGTTGGCGATGTCGATAGGCGAACATCGCACGCAGCGCGCGCGCAGGCACCGGCGTGGCGACGCGGTCGGTCACCCGGGTGCGCTCACCGCTGAGCTCTTCGAACTCGTGGGTGTGCCGCCAGCGCACCGCCAGCCGCACCGGCAACGTGGCCAATCCTTCGCTGCCGATCGAGTCGACGAAGCGTCGCGGCGGATCGTAGGAATCCGGCTGATGGTCTGCCACCCAGCGCAGGCCGCCGGGTAGGCCGAGCTCCGCACGGCCGTTCTCCAGCGAATCCGCTTCGGCGACAACTCGCACCGGCTGCCACGGCGGGCTCAGCCGAGTGATCGCCCCGGGGCGGGTATGCCAGTCGAACACCTCATAGATCGGCGCGTCGATGACGCTCGAATACACAAGTCCCATCAGCCCGACGGTACGCGGTGATCCCGCCGGGCCGGTCGAATTACCGGTCTGGCAGCGCGTGCTCGACGATCGGCAGCCGCGACAACGGTTGGCGTTCGCGGCGTTTGGCCGCGAGATACACCTGTGCGTTCTCGTCAGCTACGGTGTGCCAATCGAAATCGGCGGTCAGCCGCTGCCGGGCGGCCCGGGCCCGGCGCTGGGCGGCGGCCGGATCGTCAAGCACCGCGCGCACCGCTTCGGCCAGCCGTGCCACGTCGCGGGGCGGGCACGAAATCCCGGTCTCGCCGTTGATCACCGCCTCGCCCAGGCCGCCGATGTTCGACGTCACCAACGGGGTTCCGGCCGCGGCGGCCTCCAGCGCCGCCAGCCCGAACGGCTCATAGTGGCTGGGCAGCACCGCGGCATCCGCGCGATGTAGCCACGCCAGCAGCTCGGCGTGATCGAGTCGCCCGGCGAACCGGGTTGCCTTGAGCACCCGGTGTTTACGAGCCTGTTCGACGAGCCAGTCCTGTTGGGTGCCGTCTCCGGCGATGGTCAGCGTGGTTCCAGGGTGCGTGCGCCTGATACGCGGCAGCGCAGCGATCGCGTCGTGCACGCCCTTCTCGTACTCCAGCCGACCCACAAACAGCAGTTCCGGCGGCCCGGTGCGGCGCCGACGGGTCGCGAAGGGCCAACGGGCTGCGTCGATTCCATTGCGGATGACCGTGGTCTCGGCCAGCCCGGGCCCGAACAGCTCGGTGATTTCCTCGCGCATCGATGCCGAACAGGTGATCAGCGAATCGGATTCGCGCACCAACCAGGACTCGACGGCATGCACCTGGCGACTCAGTGATCCCGAAACCCATCCGGAATGCCGGCCGGCCTCAGTGGCGTGAATCGTGGAAACGATTGGCACGTCGTAAAATTCGGATAACGCAATGGCCGGGTGGGCAACCAGCCAGTCATGCGCGTGTACGACGTCTGGTCGCCATGCGCGGTCGTTGCGCCGGTTTCTCAACGACAATCCGGTGCGTATCATGGCGTGGCCCATCGCCAACGTCCAGGCCATCATGTCTTGGGAGAAGGTGAATTCGTGCGGGTCGTGCGCGGCAGCGATTACCCGGACGTTCTCGTCGACTTCATCCGACGACGGATGCGTACTGGGATCGGTCCCCGTCGGACGGCGCGATAACACCACGACCTCATGGCCGGCGGCGGCAAGCGCTGTCGAGAGGTGATGGACGTGGCGACCCAGTCCACCAATCACGACCGGGGGGTACTCCCACGACACCATCAGGATTTTCATCGCGGCAGCCCCCGCCTGGGGCCCCAGCGTGCGCAAACTGCCGCCTTCAGCGGCGTGTCGACGTACAGACACGCACGGTCGTGCTGGCAATGGCGGGGTGTCATCGGGGCAGCCTCCGCGCGTCTAGCGCGCCGAACAGCCCGTCAGCCCGGTTCCAGCCATCGGCCAGGCGCTGGGCGACCTCTCGGCGTCCCGAAGCCAACGCTGCGCAGATCTCGCGGGTGGCATGTGCGTGCAGATGAGCACGGTAGCGGGCATAGTCCGCGGCGGAATCTTTGCTCACCATGAACGGCCAGTCGCTGGACACGGTAAGCAACGTCTCGCGCAGGATCTGATCGGCGATATGGTCGCGGGGGACCGGCCCGTCCAGGGTTGCGGTCTGGTCCAGCGCCTTATCGACGGTGGACAGCGCGGTGTCGACGACCTCGGTGTTGAGCTGTACCAGGTCGTCCACTTTCGGACCGGCCCACACCTGCCAGTCCTTGCCGGAACCCCAAGAGCTGGGCGGTAATTCGACCGCATCGCCGACAAAGCCCTCGGCAACGGCGTCGCTCAGCGTGCCGACGCGCACCCCGGCCTCCGGCAATGCCCGCAATACCCGTTCCAGCCACTCCGGTCCCTCGTACCACCAGTGGCCGAACAACTCGGTGTCGAATGCCGCTACCACCAGCGCCGGCCGTCCGATGCGCTCGGATTCGGCGAACAACCTGCTGCGGACCACGTCAACGAAATCGGCGACGTGATCATCGATTGCACTCTCGGCACGCTTGGGATCGTAGGGCGCCTTGGTTTCCGACGGCACATTGCGGCCGGTCACCCGGGCCGGCTTCAAACCGGTGCGATGGTCGTAGGTGTGGAAATCGCGGTAGGCGGCGTGACCGGGATAGCCGGATTTCGGCGACCACACCCGGTAGCTGACCTGCAGGTCGCGTCCGAAGGCGACCACATCGCTATCGCCGACCGGCCGACCCAGCGCCGTGTCGCCGTGCAGCGACGGCCCGTCGACCATGAAATGCCCGACCCCCGTGGCGGCATAGTCGTGTTCCATGCCGGGGGCGTAGGCGCATTCGGGTGCCCAGATCCCCGTCGGTCTGTGCGTCAACCGCTGCTGGGCGTCGGCCAGGCCCTCGCGCAGCGCGAATTCGCGCAGCCGCGGGTTCAGCAGTGGCTGGAACGGATGCGCGAGCGGGCCACCCAGTAACTCAACCGTGCCGGCGTCGATCAGCGCGCGTAGTACCGGGCTTCCGCCGTGCTGCCACCAGGTGGTGAACTCGTCGAGCGCTCGCTCAGTTTCGGCCAATTCACGGATCCCAAAGGACCGCAGCGCTTCTGGTGTGCACGACTTCGCGCTATCGGAGTAGTCTCCGGGTCGGACGCTGGCCGCTTCCACGGCGCGCAGTTGCCAGTTGGCCAGCCAGTGATACATCCCGTCAAGGCAGTAAGGATCGTCGAGCTGCGCCGTCACCACCGGAGTCATGCCCAGCGTGATCAGCCGGCGGCGGTCCTCGCTGGCCAATTTGTTCAGTACCCGCACCAGGGGCAGGTAGGCCGCTGACCACGACTGGTACAGCCATTCCTCGCCCACGGGCCAGCGGCCGTGGTGTGCCAGCCAGGGCAGATGGGTGTGCAGCACCAGGGTGAACAGTCCGGGCACCTGGTTAGCGGCCATCGGCTTCACTGGCGCACCGCGATTGCGATCAGATCCAAGCTGTCATCGATGGGACGTGTCACGTCCGTTTGGGCCTCGACGATGTCGAAGTCCGCGGTGGTGACCGCGGATACGTCGGCCAGTAGGTCTGTCGGCCAGGGCGCATCGGTGACCGCCCGCGCGATCTGGGCGTCGATGATCGAGCCGCCATGCCGAACATCCATCTCGGCCAGCCGCGGCCCATGAAAAACTCCGTACACGCCGTCCAGCGCAAACCCGGCGTCAATCAATAGCTGGGTCAACTCGTCTGCGTTCAGCTCTCGGGTGTGGAACGGGTTGATCGGGGTGTCGCGGCCGGGCGAGAACGTGATCCGGTTGGGGGTGGACATCATCAGCAAGCCCGACGGGCGCAGCACCCTGGCACACTCGCTGACGAACCCGGCCTGGTCCCACAGATGTTCGATGACCTGAAAGTTGACCACCACATCGACCGAGTTGTCGGCCAGCGGCAGCTCGGCCAGGTTGCCGTGCATGATCTCCACCCGCGGGTAGCGGGCCCGCACGTGGGCGACCGTCGCCTCGTCGTAGTCCAGCGCGATCACCCGGCGCGCGACCCCGGCGATGAGGTCGGCGCCGTAGCCTTCCCCGCAGCCCGCCTCGAGCACCTCAAGCTCGGCGCAGCGCTGCGCCAACCGCTGGTAGACCACCTCGTGGCGGCGAAACCAGTAATTCTCCACGTCCAGGCCCGGGATCGTGCGTTCACCGGTCAACGTCAAGACGGCGTCGACGGGGGCGTGTGGAACGTCGGGAACGAATGCGCTCATTGAATAGGCAGGCTAGCCCCTGGGGCCGGCTTCGCGAATGGGTCAACCGGGGTATCACCGCTCGTAGCGCAGACGCGGAGACGGAACCTGCAGGACGACCCGCTATGGTGTGAGAGCGAACCGCACAAAGTTACCCGCTAGTAACATGCGTGTGCGGGTTGCACAAGCCGTGACCTAAGTCTTGCGGCTGGCGGCTGCAGGCTCTTTCGAGGAGGACGACCGACACTCATGACGAACATCGTGGTCCTGATCAAGCAGGTTCCAGATACCTGGTCAGAGCGCAAGCTCAAAGACGGCGATTGGACGCTGGACCGTGAGGCCGCCGACGCCGTGCTGGACGAGATCAACGAGCGGGCCGTCGAGGAAGCGCTGCTTATCCGGGAGAAAGAAGCCGCCGACGGAACCGAAGGATCGGTGACCGTACTGACCGCGGGCCCAGAGCGAGCCACCGAGGCCATCCGCAAGGCGCTGTCGATGGGCGCCGACAAGGCTGTCCACCTGCTCGACGATGGCATGCACGGATCCGACGTCGTCCAAACAGGTTGGGCGCTGGCGCGCGCGTTGGGCACCATCGAGGGCACCGAGCTGGTGATCGCCGGTAACGAGGCCACCGATGGCGTCGGTGGCGCGGTGCCGGCCATCATCGCCGAATACCTCGGCCTGCCACAGCTGACTCATTTGCGGAAGCTGTCGGTTCATGACGGCAAGATCACCGGCGAGCGGGAAACCGACGACGGCGTGTTCAGCCTGGAGGCCTCGTTGCCCGCGGTGGTGAGCGTGACCGAGAAGATCAACGAGCCGCGCTTCCCGTCCTTCAAGGGCATCATGGCCGCCAAGAAGAAGGAAGTCACCAAGCTCACGCTGAGCGAGATCGGGGTCGAGAGCGACGAGGTCGGGCTGGAAAACGCCGGCTCGACGGTGCTGGCGTCAACCCCCAAGCCGCCCAAGACCGCTGGTGAGAAGGTCCCCGATGACGGCGAGGGCGGCAGCCAGATCGCCCAGTACCTGGTCTCTCAGAAGATCATCTAAGACTTAATCCCTAACCGAAAGACACCGAAGAACCATGGCTGAAGTATTGGTGCTCGTCGAGCACGCTGAAGGCGCAGTGAAAAAGGTTAGCTCCGAATTGCTCACCGCTGCACGCGTTTTGGGTGAGCCCGCCGCGGTCGTGGTGGGCAAGCCCGGCACGGCAGACCCGCTCGTCGACGGGTTGAAGTCCGCCGGTGCCGCCAAGATCTACGTCGCCGAATCCGACAGCGCCGAGGACTACCTCATCACGCCCGCCGTCGACGTGCTGGCCGCTCTGGCCGAATCGGCCAGTCCGGCAGCTGTTTTGCTGGCGGCCTCGGCCGACGGCAAAGAAATCGCCGGCCGGCTGGCTGCCCGGATCGGCTCCGGTCTGCTGGTCGACGTGGTCGACGTGCAGGAAGGGCCGAAGGCAATTCACTCCATCTTCGGTGGCGCGTTCACCGTCGAGGCGCAGGCCAACGGCGACACCCCGGTGATCACCGTGCGGGCCGGCGCGATCGACGCCGAACCGGCCGACGGCGCAGGCGAGAAGGTCACCGTGGAGGTGCCCGAGCCCGCCGAGAACGCGGCCAAGGTCACGTCCAGGGAGCCGGCGGTGGCCGGGGACCGTCCGGAGCTCACCGAGGCAACGATCGTGGTTTCCGGTGGCCGCGGCGTGGGCAGCGCCGAGAACTTCAGCGTGGTCGAGGAATTGGCCGACTCGCTGGGTGCCGCGGTCGGCGCGTCTCGTGCCGCTGTGGACTCCGGCTACTACCCGGGCCAGTTCCAGGTCGGCCAGACCGGTAAGACGGTATCGCCGCAGCTTTACATCGCGCTGGGCATCTCCGGCGCGATCCAGCACCGCGCCGGCATGCAGACATCGAAGACGATCATCGCGGTCAACAAGGACGAAGAGGCGCCGATCTTTGAAATCGCCGACTACGGCGTCGTCGGCGACCTGTTCAAGGTCGCGCCGCAGCTCACCGAGGCGGTCAAGCAACGCAAGGGCTGAGCCCGCACGTTGCGGTAGCGCCGAGCGTGCGGCCAGCTGCACACTCGCGCGTAACAGGCGGCGAGAGTAGCGTTCCGACAATGAAAATCACTGTGCTGGGCGCCACCGGTCTGATCGGCAAGCATGTGATTGCCTCGTTGAATGAGGCGGGACATCAAACGGTCGCCGCTTCGCGAAGTTCGGGTGTCGATGTGCTGACCGGAGAAGGGCTTGCGCCGGCGCTCGCCGGCTCGGATGTCCTCGTTGACGTCACTAACTCGCCGTCGTACGACGACGACCCGGTGATGCAGTTTTTCACCACAGCAACGAAAAACCTGGTGGATGCCGCGAAGTCGGCAAATGTCGGCCACTATGTCGCGCTGTCCATTGTAAACTGCGACGGATTGCCGGAAAGCGGTTATATGCGCGCCAAAGTCGTTCAGGAACGGACCATCACCGAGTCCGGGTTGCCGTACACGATCGTTCGCGCCACCCAGTTTCACGAGTTCGGCGAGGGAATCACCGACTCGTTGACGGTCGACGGCGAAGTGCGGGCACCCGATGGGACGATCCAGCCGATCGCCGCCGCCGAAGTGTCCGGCGAAGTGGCGCGCGCCGCCCAGGCCGGGCCCGTCAACGGCGTCGTCAACATTGGCGGTCCCGAGAAGCTACGGTTTGCCGAGCTGGCGAAGTTGGTGCTGGCACATCGGGGTGATTCCACCCGCGTCGTCGTCGACCCGTCGGCCCGCTACTTCGGCACGCTCGTTTCCGAGGACAGCCTGGTTACCGGTGACGACGCGGTGCTGGCCAATATCCGGTTCACCGACTGGCTGGCCGATCACTGAGCAGCGGCCGAGATGCCGAGCGCGGGATCGGGCCCAGCAGCCGAGTTGGCCCGGGTGGCCGACGGTGACGGTCCAGCCGCAGGCGCGGCCAAAACCGCGATGGGCCGCGGGCCGGTGGCTAAGCGGCTACGCGCGGCGATTCTGGCGTTGGCGCGGCATCGCGGACCGACTTCCAGCATCTGTCCTTCCGACGCTGCCCGGGCCGTCGGCGGTGACGGCTGGCGCGAGCTCACGGCGCAGAGCCGGACCATCGCGTTCGCACTGGCCCGCGCTGGTGACGTCCAGATCACGCAGCGGGGCAACATGATTGACCCGGACCGCCCGTCGCGCGGACCTATTCGCATCCGCTCGAAAGACTGACGGAGGTATGGCAGTTGCCGAAGCCCGATCTTCCCGGCCCGGGACAGGAGTCGGTATGGGACTATCCCCGGCCGCCGCGGCTGGAGGACTTCGCCGGGTCGATCACCATCGAGTTGGGTGGCCAGACGATCGCATCGACCCCGCGCGCGTGGCGGGTGTTGGAAACCAGTCACCCGCCGACTTACTACCTGTCCCGCGATGCGTTCGCCGATGGTGTCTTACGGCCGACTGCCGGTTCTTCCTGGTGCGAATGGAAGGGTCAGGCAAGCTATTACGACGTGGTGACCGCGCAGCGCGAGGCGCCCAGAGCGGCGTGGAGCTATCTAGCGCCGAGTCGTGGTTTTGCGCCCATTGCCGGTGCCATCGCGGTGCTGGCTGCAGCCATGGACCGCTGCACTGTCAATGGTGAGCAGGTGATCCCGCAACCGGGCGGCTTCTACGGCGGCTGGATCACCAGCTGGATTGTCGGGCCGTTCAAGGGAATTCCGGGATCCATGGGATGGTGAGTCTTGGCGCTGGCGCGGCTATGACAATGCGGTCACCATGTCGTCGATGCGGCGCAGACCCATCGCGCATACCGTCAGATAGGGGACTGCCCACAGCGGAACGGCCATCGCCGCCCGAGCGTAATCTCCCACCGGCTCCACCCGATGATGAGTTGCGGGCACGCCGGCCACCTTCCAGGCCCAGTGCCGGCCCGGCTCGAACTCGATCACCACAAAGGGCACCGCGAACCCCAGTGACGTCTGCACGCTGCCGGTGGCGTGTAAGCCCAGTTCTGTGTGCGGGAAATCGAGCCGAGCCGCGCTGACGGTCGG
Organism: uncultured Actinomycetota bacterium; assembly: GCA_963838755.1. Lineage (GTDB taxonomy): Bacteria > Actinomycetota > Actinomycetes > Mycobacteriales > Mycobacteriaceae > Mycobacterium. Next base: position 44,662 of record CAWISO010000016.1, read on the forward strand.
ACCCCACTGCGGCCACGCATCGAGGTCGACCAAAACGTCCCAGACCGCCGACGATGGCGCCGCAATCAGCCGGTCGACACTGAGCATGATGCTTCAGATACGCGCATTGCCGTCGTTGCACACCGCTGGCGAACGACTCGCTAGGGCGCGCGCCCACCCAGCCGTCGCTGTTGTTCGACCACCTCGTCGAGGTCTTTGAGCCGTCGCAGCCCGTTCAGCGGCTGGTTCATCCGCCGGTTGCCGGCAAGCTGTTTGGCATTGCGGTCCAGAAACCACCAATATCCGCCGGTGAACGGACACGCGTGCTCGCCCACCCGCTCGGTGGGCCGATAGCGGCATCGGCCGCAGTAGTCGCTCATGCGATTGATGTAGGCCCCGCCAGAGGTATAGGGCTTGGTTGCCATCAGCCCGCCGTCGGCGTGCTGGGACATCCCGACGACGTTGGCAACCATCACCCACTCGTAGCCGTCGACGAAGCACCGGTGAAACCAGTCGGTCATCGCTGCGGGGTTCCAACCGCGCTGCAGCGCATAGTTGGACAGCACCATCAGCCGCGGAATGTGGTGAACCCAGCCGTGATCGCGTACCTGCGCCAGCACGTCTTTCAGACAGTGCGCAGCGACTGCGTCGGCATCCAACTCGGCGAACCATTTGGGTAGCCGGGCGTGCGCCCCGAGCGCGTTGCGCCGCCGATACCCTCGGCCGAAGTGCCAGTAAACGTGCCAGATGTAATCGCGCCACCCGATCAGCTGGCGGATGTAGCCTTCAACGCTGCCCAGTGGCGCGCGTCCCGCGTGGTAGGCGTCTTCGGCGGCATAGGCGCATTCCAGTGGATCGAGCAAGCCGAGGTTCATCGGCGCCGACAACAGGCTGTGCGCCATGAAACGGTCCCCGCTGAGCATGGCGTCCTCGTGCGGTCCGAAGTGTGGCAGCCGATCTCGCACAAATACTTTGAGGGCGGCCTGCGCCTCGGTTGCGGTGACGGCGAATTCACGCGACCCGTCGCGGCCGACGAACGCCACATCGCCGTCGCGTTCCCAGCGGTCCAGATCCGCACGAACCTGCTCGTCGATCTCGTCTTCGTCGGGCCGCCAGGGCGGTGGAACATCTAATGTGTCGGCGTTCTTCGGTGCGGGCTCCCGATTGTCGGCGTCGAAATTCCACCGCCCCTCGGTGGGCTTGTCCCCGTCCAGCAACAGGCCGAAACGCCGGCGGGCTTCGCGGTAGAAGTTCTCCAGTCTGAGCGTTCGATGCCCTTGTGCCCACTCGTCGAACGTCTTCCGATCGGTGCAGAAGCCTCGGGCGGGCAGCGCTTCGACCTCAGGTATCGAGCGCACGAACTCCTCAGCCGCCCACGACGTCGGTTGACACACGCTGAGTCGGTCGCTGACCTGATCCAGCGCCTCTCGATAGGTGTGGGTTTGTAGAAACGTGGCCTGGTCGCCGAGTTCGGCTGCTCGGTGGCGCAGCGCGGAAAGCACCAGATGCGCCTTGCGGCGATGAAAGCGGAGGCGGCCGAACACTGCTCGCGACTCGATCAGTAAGACCGGTTGATCCGGCTCGTCCAGAAAGTGCGGCCCGAGTTGGTCGCCGAAGCACCAGCGCCGGACCGTCCCAGCGGATTTCTTGCCGCTACTCACCGTCGGCTTCTAGCACCACCATTGCGCGTGCACCTACATGGACGGGACTGCCGGCCGGGATCGACTGTTGGTCTTCCGAATTCGGCGCTGCTTCGGAGGTATCGACGACGAGCACCCACGCTGCACCGAACTCGGCCGGCGGCAACGTGAAATCGATCGGCTCGTGGTGGGCGTTGAAACACAGGAAAAATGAATCGTCGGTGACGCGCTGTCCGCGGGCATCGAGATCGGGGATACCCAAGCCGTTCAGATAAACTGCCACCGATTTTCCAAAACCCGAACCCCAGTCTTCGTCGTTCATTTCGGAGCCATCTGGCCGGAACCATGAGATGTCGGGCTGTCCCTCTACACCCCGTCGGCGAACCGGTGCTCCTTTGAAGAACCGGCGGCGACGAAACACCGGATGCGCTGCCCGCAGGGCGGACACCGATCGGGTGAACCCCATCAGTTCGACGTCTGCTTTGTCCCAATGCACCCAGGTGATCTCGTTGTCCTGGCAGAAGCCGTTGTTGTTGCCGTTCTGAGTGCGGCCGAGTTCGTCGCCGTGCGAAATCATCGGAACTCCCTGCGACAGCAGTGTTGTCGCGAGGAAGTTGCGCTGCTGACGGGCGCGTAACGCGTTGACTTCTTGGTCGTCGGTTGGACCTTCAACGCCACAGTTCCAGGACTGGTTGTTGCTTTCGCCGTCGTTGTTGTCTTCTCCGTTAGCCTCGTTGTGTTTCTCGTTATAGGAGACCAAGTCGCGCAGCGTGAAACCGTCGTGTGCGGTGACGAAGTTGATCGACGCTACCGGGCGCCGAGCGGTGTCCTCGTAGAGATCCGCGGAACCGGTCAACCGGGAGGCGAACTCGCCCAGCGTCGCCGCCTCGCCGCGCCAGTAGTCGCGAACGGTATCGCGGTACTTGCCGTTCCACTCTGTCCACTGCGGCGGGAAATTCCCAACCTGGTACCCGCCCGGGCCGACATCCCAAGGCTCAGCGATCAGCTTGACCTGACTGACCGTTGGATCCTGTTGCACCAGTTCGAAAAAGGCTGACAGGCGGTCGACGTCATAAAATTCGCGGGCCAGTGTAGCCGCGAGGTCGAAGCGGAAGCCGTCGACGTGCATCTCGGTCACCCAGTACCGCAGCGAGTCCATGATGAGTTGCAGTGTGTGCGGGTGACCAACGTTGAGGCTGTTACCCGTGCCGGTGTAGTCCATGTAGTACTGGCGGTCGTCATCGACCAGCCGGTAATAAGCGGCGTTGTCGATGCCGCGCATCGATAACGTGGGACCCAGGTGGTTGCCTTCGGCGGTGTGGTTGTAGACGACGTCGAGGATGACCTCGATTCCCTCCTCGTGCAGTGTCCGGACCATCGTCTTGAACTCTTGCACCTGACCGCCGGGACTGGCGCTGGAAGTGTATTTGAAGTCAGGGGCTAAGAAGCCAATTGTGTTATAGCCCCAGTAGTTTGATAGGCCCTTATCAACCAGAGTGGAGTCGTTCGCGAAGTGGTGCACGGGCATCAGCTCGATCGCGGTGACGCCCAGACCCTTGAGATGTTCGATGATGGCCGGATGTGCAATGCCAGCATAGGTGCCGCGCAACCGCTCGGGAAGATCAGGATGTAGTTGGGTCAGCCCCTTGACGTGGGCCTCGTAGATAACGGTGTCGGCGTACTCGTGGCCGGGCGGGCGGTCGTTGCCCCAGTCGAAAAACGGGTTGATCACCACCGACTTGGGCATATGCGGCGCGGAGTCGTCATCGTTGCGACTGTCGGGGTCACCGAAGTTGTAACTGAACAGCGCCTGGTGCCATTCGAAGTTGCCGTCGATTGCCTTCGCGTAAGGATCGATCAGCAGCTTGTTCGGGTTGCACCGGTGCCCGGCCGCCGGGTCGTAAGGCCCGTGCACCCGGTAGCCGTAGCGCTGACCGGGTTCGACTGCCGGCAAAAAACCGTGCCAGATGAAACCATCCACCTCGATCAACGGCACTCTGGATTCCGCGCCGTCGTCGTCGAAGAGGCACAGCTCCACCCGCTCGGCGACCTCGCTGAAGATCGCGAAGTTGGTGCCCGACCCGTCGTAGGTCGCGCCCAGCGGATAAGACTTTCCGGGCCACTGTTCCCACCCGGACGCCGCACGCTGCGGATCGACCGAATCGACCGTTTCTGTCACAGCGCCCTCATTTCTCTTGTCGGCCTCGTGTCGACGGCCCGAATCCAACCTCGAATCCAACGAGGTGGGATACCCGCGGAGGGGCGGATCACACCTAAGCCGTGTGCCAGACGCCGATCGGGCTGTCGTCTGCCGCATTCCGAATCCTAAAGGCAGGCGGTGTATTGCGCGTTGGTATGTCGCGGCGCCGCCACGAGATGCGAGGGCTTGACTGCGCTGCGTTCCGCACCGATGATATCAATCAATTGATCGATTAGTTTTGCTAGATGCGGTGCGGGCTGAACTATGAAGGAAGGATTTAGATGCTCAACACGGGTTGCTGCCGGGCGTGCCCAATGGTGACGTCGCAATGACGCTGGCGGCTCAGCTCGGTCGACCGGTGGGGTCGAACGGGGCAGAGACGCGGCGCCGGATCATTGCCGCAGCCATGCGCTGTGTCGCCGAACAGGGCTATTCGCAGGCATCGATTCGACAGATTGCCCGTCAGGCCCAGATGACCAGCGGCAGCCTCTACCACTACTTCCCGAACAAAGCCGAGTTGCTCAAAGCCACCGTCGAGGCGATAGAAACGATCGCGCTGCCTCGGCTGGGTGCGGCCGGCCAGCATGGTGCCGATGTCATTGAGCGTCTCGAGAGTCTGCTGGATGAGTCGGACCGGCTGATGCGCGAATACCCATACCTGGCAACGTTCGAACGGGCGATCCGCGCCGACAGCGCTGCTTTTCTGCGGCGGGAGGACCCGGACCGGGTCGGCTTTCAAGCGTTACGCGACATCATCGCCGGCATCGTCGACGACGCGCGAGAGCGCGGCGACCTGGCCGCCGATAGCGATGCGAGCGGGACGATCGACGCGATCTATGCGCTTACCCGGGGTTTAACCGAGCAAGCCGCGAATTTACCCCCGGACGGCTACCGCGCCGCGATGCGATCGGCCAAACAGCTGATCCGCGGCACATTGTTCATTTAGTCCCGCCAAAAGGCCTCGCCCACAGCGACATCGAGGAGTTCAGCACGTGACATACCCGAAGATTTCTCCCGGCTTCGACTTCACCGACCCGGACATCTACGCCGAGCGCCTGCCGGTGGCAGAGCTTGCCGAGCTGCGTCGAACCGCACCGATCTGGTGGAACGAGCAACCAATCGGCAAGGGCGGCTTCAATGACGGCGGATTCTGGGCTGTCACCAAACACAAAGACGTCAAGGAGGTGTCGCTGCGCAGCGACGTCTTCTCGACCTATGAGAACACCGCGCTGCCACGATATCCCGACGACGTGCAGCGGGAGAACATCGACGCGGCGCGTGCGTCGATACTCAACATGGATGCCCCGCACCACACCCGGCTGCGGAAGATCATCTCCCGTGGGTTCACGCCGCGGGCTGTCGGACGGCTACGCAACGAACTCAACAAGCGTGCGCAGCGCATCGCCCGAACCGCAGCCGCCCAGGGTGCTGGGGATTTCGTCGAGCAGGTGTCCTGCCGGTTGCCGCTGCAGGCCATCGCCGGGCTGCTCGATGTGCCGCTAGGCGATCGGAAGAAGCTTTTCCGCTGGTGTAACGAGATGACCGGAAGTGAAGACCCCGAGTACGCCGACATCGACGGTCAAGCGTCGTCGGTGCAGGTCCTGACCTATGCCATGGAGATGGCCGAGAGCAGGGCGGCCACTCCCGGCGACGACATAGTCACCACGCTGCTCAACGCCGACATCGACGGCGAAAAACTTTCCGAGCCCGAATTCGCTTTCTTCGTACTGACGCTGGCTGTCGCCGGCAACGACACGACGCGTCACTCCATCACTCAGGGCATGATGGCGTTCACCGCGTACCCGGAGCAGTGGAAGCTGTTCAAACGCGAGCGGCCCGAGACCACCGCCGATGAGATCGTCCGTTGGGCCACACCGATAACCGCGTTTCAGCGCACGGCGCTAGAAGACACCGAGCTGTCCGGTGTGCCTATCAAAAAGGGCCAGCGGGTCGTGTTGTTCTACCGCTCGGCCAACTTCGACGACGAGGTCTTCGAGGACCCGTACACCTTCAACATTCTGCGCAGCCCCAACCCGCATGTCGGATTTGGCGGCACCGGCGCGCACTACTGCATCGGCGCCACCCTGGCCAGGATGACGATCACGTTGATCTTCAACGCGATCGCCGATCACATGCCCGATCTCACGCCGATTTCCGCACCCGAGCGGCTACGGTCGGGATGGCTTAACGGCATCAAGCACTGGCGCGTCGACTATGGCGTCGCGTCTCCTCCGCCCGGTCATTAGGCGCCGATCACCGTGGCGCATCGCAGCCTGACGTCGCGAACCAGCGACGAATGTTGGGCGCTGTGGCAGCTGGCACGAGCCGGTGCTCTGCGTCCCATCCCCTGGCGCAACGTTGGCGAGTTATCGCTCGCCATGCGCGACTACGGCCCGGTGGGTGGCGCGGTACGGATGGCCGCGATCCGGCATCGTCAGCGGGTGGCTTTGATTGACGAGCGGGGCCAGCTGACCTTCGCCGAACTCGACGCTCGGTCCAACGCAGTGGCCAACGCGTGGCGAAAAGTTGGGCTTCGCGCCGGAGACGGTGTTGGCATCATCGCCCGTAACCACCGCGGATTTGTCGACGCATTCTTCGCTGCTGCCAAAAGCGGTGTGCGAATCGTGCTGCTCAACAGCGATTTTAGCGGCGTCCAGCTGAGCGAGGTCGTGCACCGCGAAGGCGTCGACCTGCTCGTGCACGACGCGGAGTACGCCGAGGCGGTCTCCGGTATTGACGTCCGGCTCGGCTGCATCACCGCCTGGAGTGATTCGCCCGTCGCCGACAGCCTCGAGGCGCTGATCGCCAACGGCGATCCAGCGCCGCCGAGTCCCGGCGGCCAGCCGAAACTGGTCATATTGACCAGCGGCACCACCGGAGCACCCAAAGGCGCGCCTCGTTCGGAGCCGCGATCGCTGATGCCGGCCGGCGGGCTGCTCAGCAAGGCGCCGTTTCGCGCTCGCGAGGTCACTGAATGCTGTGTGCCGCTGTTTCATGCGCTGGGCTTCGGCCACCTGATGCTCGCTCTATTGTTGGGCTCGACTCTGGTGGTGCGGCGCCGATTCGATCCGCGACAAACCCTCGACAGCCTGTCCGAGCACTACGCCACCGCGATGATCGCCGTGCCGATCATGCTGCGCCGCCTCATCGACCTGCAACCCCAGCACTGGGCAGGTCGAGACCTCTCAGCGCTGCGCATCATCTTCGTCGCTGGATCACAGCTGGGGACGGGTCTGTGTGTTGAGGCGACGAAGGTGTTCGGCCCGGTGGTCTACAACATGTACGGGTCGACGGAAGTCGCCTACGCCACGATTGCCACGCCCAAAGACCTTGCTGCCGAGCCGAATTGCGTCGGACGGGTGGTTCCCGGCGCGAAAGTCAAACTGTTCGACGAACACCGCTGCGAAGTGTCTCCCGGCACGCCGGGGCAGATCTTCGTCGCCAACGGCATCCAGTTCGAGGGGTATACCGGCGGCGGCAGCAAGGAGTCCATCGACGGCCTGACATCCAGCGGCGACATCGGTCACTTCGATGCCGCCGGCAGGCTGTTCATCGACGGCAGGATCGACGACATGATCATCTCTGGGGGAGAGAATGTGTTCCCTGCAGAAGTGGAAGAAGCTTTGGTCAGCCACCCCGACATCGACGAAGCCGCGGTCATCGGCGTTTCTGACAACGAGTACGGGCAACGTCTGCGCAGTTTCGTCACGCTGCGTCCCGGCGCGTCGCTCACCGAGGACGATGTCAGAGATTATGTGCGCCTGCGGCTCGCGCGTTTCAAAGTTCCCCGCGACGTGTGCTTCGTCGATCGGTTACCCCGCAACGCGGCCGGCAAGGTCGTCCGACTGCTGCTTGACGCAGCGCCGTAGCTGGTGTGCTACAGGCCGCGCAGGCGACGGACCCGGTCGGCGATGGCACGCCGGGACACTGCGGCCTGCGGGGCTAGCCCGTCAAATGCGTGCGGAGCGCCGGGATGCACATGCAATTCGGTCGTGACGCCGGCCTTCGCCAGCCGGCGCGCATAGGCAATGTCCTCGTCGCGGAAGATGTCGAGGTCGCCCACGTCGATGCAGGTCGGGGGAAGCAGCGAAAGGTCGGTTGCCCGCGCCGCGGCAGCGTAGACGCTGACTCCTTCGTCGCTGACGTTGTCGCCGAGCAAGGCTTGCCAGCCGGTGACGTTGTCGTCATAAGTCCAGGTGACCAACTGTGCAAGCGTGGGGTCCGGAACCACGGTCCGATCGTCGAGCATCGGATAAACCAGCACCTGCAGGGCGACCGCTGGACCGCCACGATCCCGGGCCAGCAGGCACACCGCGGCGGCAAGACCGCCGCCCGCGCTGTCTCCCATCACGGCGACGCGCGCCGGATCTACGCCGAGTTCGTCGGCGTGCCGCACCAGCCAATCGAGTGCGGCAAAGCAGTCCTGCATCGGAACTGGATGGCGAAACTCAGGGGCGACGCGATAGTCGACGAGCAGCATCGGGACGCCGGAGTCGACGACGTAGCGGCGTACCGACCAGTCGTACAAGGCGCCGAGTTCGCTCATGCCGAAAATCATTCCGCCGCCGTGAAGATAGAGCACCGCGCTGCCGGGCGGTTCTGCTGGGGCCTGCCGATACCAACTCAACGGCAGCGTCGCGCCGTCGTCGGTGCACAGGGTGTAGTGCTGCACCTCGACCCCGGCGATCGGCGGTCGTGTGGTCATCAGTTGGTCGAACATCTCGCGACAGTTCGCCCGCCGCGTCGCGACATCACCCACCGGCGGAGGATCGCGCTCGGCCGCGGCGACCGTCAGCGCAGCCAGCTCGGCGAGCACCTCGGGGTCGATCTGTAGGCCCACCGGATCAGGATGCCTGCGCGGCGTTGAAGTGGGCGACCAAGGAGTCGATGGTGATCTCGGCAACGACGTTCATCTCGGCGTCGTAGATCTCGTAAAGCAAACCGGCCGCGGAGTCGGGACGCGCGCCGAAGTAGACCAGACCACCGCTGTCTCCGCCGCGCTCCAGATGCGGCTTTTGGTCATTGCCGGTCAACGCATAGTCACCGGCGCGGCGGAGGCGGTGATTGTTGATCGAACCGTCCGCTTCGACGTCCCACAGGTGCTGTTCGCCGGCCAGGACGATGACGCTCGTCGTCGCGGCATGACGGTGGATCGGGCAGTGGCCGCCGTCACCCTGCCAGCGCACCACCATGTCGAGGGTGCCGGCGTCGCGGTCGTAACCCAGGATCGTGTAGTCGTGATGGATCTTGTGCTTCGACCCCGGGCGTCCGGTTACTTCTTTCCACCGGTAGCGCGCCGCGTCGAATGTGCCGTCGATCATGAAGCCACCTCCTCGTCGGTGCTGCTGGGCTTCGCTATTCGGACGTCGACGCCTTCGTGAGTGCCGGCGGCCCGCCAGGCGCTGAGAATATCGGCGTATTCGGTTGGGCTGCCGAAGAAAAAACTGTCCTGGTTCAGTCTCGCGTCGGCCCGGCCTTCCCGGTTGTAGTAGCCAGGGGTGCACGATTCACGCCGTCCGGCTATCACGCTGGACCGTTCCACGACGGCGTCAACCCAGGCGGCTTCGGCCTGGGCGGTCGCTTCGATTTCGACGGCGCCGTGCTCCAGCGCCCAGGCGATCACACAAGCGACGTGGCGGGATTGGGTGTCGATGAGGTACGGAAAGTTCACCGTGAAGCCGGACTGGGCGATGCTTTCGATGAAGCAGTTGGGGAAGCCGTTGACGTGCAGGCCGTGCAGTGTGCGCACACCGTCGAACCATTTCTCGGTGAGGGTGCGGCCGCCGCGACCGATGATTTCGAAGCCGGTGCGCTGGCGATAATCGGTGCCGACCTCGAATCCGGTCGCGAAAATTAAGCAGTCCAAACCGTATTCGATGCCGTCGGCCAGCACGCCGCCTCCGCTGATCCGCTCGACGCCGCGGCCGTGGGTGTCGACCAGCCTGACGTTGTCGTGGTTGAACGCCTGAAGGTACTCGTCATGGAAGCAGGGTCGCTTGCAGAAATACCCGTACCATGGCTTGAGCGCCTCAGCGGTCGCGGGATCGGCCACGATCGCGTCGACCCGTGCCCGAATCTCCTGCATCTTCGCGAAGTCGGCGAGTTCGGCAGCGTTGGGTCCGGCGTCGTTAACGATCGGCAGCTTTTTGGTGAGGCTGGTCCAGGCGTCGTCAACGAGGTCCTCCTTCGCATTGCCGCCCGCAGTGAGGATTTGGAAGTTCTCGATCCGACGTTGCTGCCAGCCAGGCTGCAGCGAGCCCACCCATTGTGGGTCGGTGGGCCGGTTGGCCCGCACGTCAACAGTCGACGGTGTGCGTTGAAAGACGAAAAGTTGTCGTGCCGCCTCGGCCAGTCGAGGCACGCACTGGATTGCGGTTGCACCGGTCCCGACGATGCCGACCCGTTTGTCCGCCAACCGGCTGAGGTCGTCGCCGGTGTAGTCGTAGTCCCAGCGGCTGGTATGGAAGGCATGGCCGCGGAACGACGTGATCCCCGGTATGCCGGGCAGTTTGGGTTTTTGCAAATAGCCGTTCACCAGGGCGACAAACCGGGCAAGGATCGCGTCGTCCCGGTCGGTGGTGATCAACCATCGAGAAATCGCGGGTTCCCAACGTATTTCATGCACCTCGGTCTGCAGGCACGCATTGCGGTACAAGTCGTAGTGTTCGGCGATGCGACGGCAATGCGCGAAGATCTCCGGACCCTTGGCGTACTTCTCGGTCGGGACGTAGCCGAGCTCCTCCAGCAACGGCATGTAGACGTAGGATTCGACGTCGCAGGCAATTCCGGGATAGCGATTCCAATACCAGGTACCGCCGACGTCGGCTGCCTTGTCTATGAGCCGCACGTCATCGACGCCGAGCTGTTTGCACCGGGCCCCGATGAGCAGTCCGCCGAAACCGGCGCCGATCACCGCGACATCGACGGTGTCGATGATTGGATCGCGGGAGAAGTCAGGATTGGCCCAGGGGTCCTCACCGAAGCGGGCGAATGCGCCCGAGATCTCCAGATATTGGTTGATGCCATCGGGCCGTAGCCGCCGTGCGCGTTCTGCAGCGTATTTGGCGCGCAGGGTATCAGCATCGAAATCCAACGGTTTCCGCTCAGCCACCGTCGTCTCCCGTCGGTGCTCCCAGCCCGTTGCGTATCAGCCCCAGGTAGGCGTCGACGATCTCCTCTTCGCGGCCCACCTCGACCAAATCCTCGAGGAACCGGCGGGCACCGACCAGAAAATATGCCTGTGCAGCGATCTCGGCATCTTCCATCGGCCGCACCGAGCCATTCGCGATGCCGTCCCGCAGTCGCGAAGAAAGCAGCTCGACCCAGGCGGTGATGCCTTCGCGGTAGAGCCCGGGCTCGACGATTTTGATCTCGTCGACCAACCGAACGTGCGCCGGATTGTCGCGGACGTAGTCGACATAGGCCAGCAACCCGGCGCGGTGACGTTCGAAGAAATCCCCGCTGTGCTCAGCATCGAGTGCTGCCAACCTGGTCGAGAAATCTGCCATCAGCTTGCGGATCATCGTCCGCAGCAGTTCAGCCCGGGAGCCGAAGTGATAGTGCAGGTTGCCCACTGCCGTGTTAGCTCGGGCGGCGATGCCGGTCACCGACGCGTGGTGCAGACCCCGCTCGCTGGCCTCAGCCAGCGCGGCGTCGAGGATCAACGCCCGGGTCCGATGGCGCTTGGCATATCCCCCGCGCCCCGCGCGTACCCTGCTCTGGTCGGCCATGCTGGAATACTGAACCAATTTTCAAAAATCGGCAATAGCCGCTGCAGCTACTGCGACATTTCGTCACCTGACGTGCACGGACACGTCACAGTGGCGATGCTGATTCGCTGACCAAAAACGCAACTGTGTTGCTGTGAGCACTGAGTCGGTCCTGATTCCCGCTGACGAGCCCGCCTCGGGGAGAGGTTCGTCCACCGAGCCCCGTTACTCGCTGTTGCTGTCCACCGACCCAGAATTGATCGAGGCCGCGCAGCGACTTCGATACGACGTGTTCAGCCACGAGCTCGGGTTCACGATGACCGGCCCGCAGGCCGACGTCGACCGGTTCGACGAACACTGCGACCACTTGGTGGTGCGCGAGAACAAGCGTCACGCCGACACGCGCTATCTACGACGACTCCGGTCGATGTCGACGGCCGTCCAAGCAACCGGGAGGGTCGCCTGATGAGTAGGCCAAGTGAATATGATCACGCCTGGCTCCCGCGGGCATCCTGCGATGCGGGATGCCTGCGACTCGGCGCCTCGGAAGCATCCCGCCGGTTGGTCGTGATGCTGCGGGTCACCATGCGCAGCGGCCTGACGCTGCTGTTGGCACTGGCGCTGCCGCTGCTCGCGATTCCGCTACCGGGCCGGTCACAGGCCAAGCGGGTGTACTGCCGGCTGCTGTTGTGGTGTCTGGGAGTTCGGATCAGCCTGTCGGGCGGGCCGATTCGCAATCTGCCCGGTGTGCTGGTGGTCAGCGACCACATGTCCTGGCTGGACGTGATCACGATCGCCGCGGTGCTCCCCACCAGCCGGTGGCGGACGGCGCCGCCGTCGTTCGTCGGCCGCGCCGACGTGGCGGGCAACCCCGCCGTGCGGATGATGGCGCTGATCATCAGGGTCATCCCGATCAACCGCGCCAGCCTGCGCCAACTGCCCGGCGTCGTCGAGACCGTGGCCGCGCGTCTGCGCGCCGGTCAGACCGTGGTGGCGTTCCCGGAGGGCACCACCTGGTGTGGTCTGCCCGGCGACGATGCGGGCCACGAGGCGGCCCGAGGTGGGGGTGCTCCCCTGCAAAGCGGGGACCCCACCAGCCGCGAAGCGGCGAGGGGGACAGGCGGGCGATCCTGCCCAGGCTCGGGGAGGTTCTATCCGGCGATGTTCCAGGTAGCCGTGGACACCGGCCGACCCGTCCAACCGCTGCGGCTGCGCTACCACCACCGCGACGGCAGGGTCTCGACCGTCCCGGCCTATATCGGCGACGACACCTTGCCGCGCTCGATTGGTCGGCTGCTGGTAGCCCGCCGCAAGGTGGCACGGGTCCACGTCGAATCACTGCAGCTGCCGAACGCCGATCGACGTGAACTGGCCCGTCGCTGCCAAGCCGCGGTGCGCATGACGGCTTCGGATCCAGGTCATCGACAGCGTGGGCACGTGCTGGCCTCCTGACCGCTACGCGACCCTCGGTATTCTGGGCGGGTCATGGTCTACCTGGATCACGCCGCGACCAGCCCGATGTACACCGGTGCAATCGAGGCGATGACGGCTGCGCTGAACACCGTGGGCAACGCCTCGTCGCTGCACACCACGGGCCGGGCCGCGCGGCGCCGCATGGAGGAGTCCCGCGAGTTGATCGCGGCCAAGCTCGGTGCCCGTCCGTCTGAGGTGATCTTCACCGGCGGCGGCACCGAGAGCGACAACCTCGCCGTCAAAGGCATCTACTGGGCGCGCCGTGACGCCGAGGCGCGCCACCGGCGCATCGTCACCACAGCGGTCGAGCATCACGCCGTGCTGGACTCGGTGAACTGGCTTGCCGAGCATGAGGGCGCCGAAGTGACCTGGTTGCCCACCGCAGCCGACGGATCGGTGTCCGGCGCCGCGTTGCGCGACGCGCTGCAGCACCACGACGACGTTGCGCTGGTTTCGGTGATGTGGGCCAACAACGAGGTCGGCACCATCATGCCGATCGCCGAATTGGGCGCTATCGCTGCCGAATTCGATGTCCCGATGCACAGCGACGCCGTTCAGGCAGTGGGACAGCTGCCGGTCGCCTTCGCCGCCAACCAGTTATCCGCGCTGAGTGTGGCTGCACACAAGTTCGGCGGTCCGCCCGGCGTGGGCGCCCTGGTGCTGCGCCGCGACGTTGGCTGTGTGTCGTTATCGCATGGCGGAGGTCAAGAACGCGATATTCGTTCAGGCACAGCCGATGTCGCAGGCGCTGTCGGCATGGCGACTGCCATGCAGCTTGCCGTAGACGGCCTTGAAGTCAACAGTGCGCGGCTGCGACTGCTGCGCGACCGGCTCATCGACGGTGTGCTGGCTAGCATCGACGATACCCGCCTCAACGGTGCTGCAGGCTCTCGACGACTGCCCGGTAACGCGCACTTCACCTTCGACGGTTGCGAAGGCGATGCGCTGCTGATGTTGTTGGACGCCAACGGCATCGAATGCTCCACCGGTTCGGCGTGCACCGCCGGCGTCGCGCAGCCGTCACATGTGTTGCTCGCGATGGGCGCCGATGCCGCCAGTGCCCGTGGATCGCTGCGATTGTCGTTGGGGCACAACAGTGTCGAGGCTGACGTCGATGCGGCGCTGCGGGTGCTGCCCGGCGCGGTGGCCCGCGCCCGGCAGGCCGCGCTGGCCGCCGCGGGGGTGTCACGATGAGGGTGCTCGCCGCGATGAGCGGCGGCGTCGACTCATCGGTGGCCGCCGCCCGGATGGTCGATGCCGGGCACGACGTGGTCGGCGTGCATCTGGCGCTTTCGCAGGCCCCGGGCACATTGCGCACCGGATCGCGGGGCTGCTGCTCCAAGGAGGACGCCGGTGACGCTCGCCGGGTCGCTGATGTGCTCGGAATTCCGTTCTATGTATGGGATTTCGCAGATCAGTTCAAAGAAGACGTGATCGACGATTTCCTGTCGTCCTACGCCCGCGGCGAGACGCCAAATCCCTGTGTGCGGTGCAACGAGCGGATCAAGTTCTCGGCGCTGGCCACCCGCGCGTTGGCATTGGGATTCGATGCGGTAGCTACCGGCCACTACGCCCGGCTGTCCGGTGGCCGGCTGCGTCGGGCCGTCGACCGGGACAAGGACCAGTCCTACGTCCTGGCGGTGCTGACATCAGATCAACTGCGCCACGCCGCATTCCCGGTCGGCGACACCCCCAAGCCTGGCATTCGCGCGGAGGCGGCCGACCGCGGTCTTGCCGTCGCGGACAAGCCGGACAGCCACGACATCTGCTTCATCCCGTCCGGCGACACCCGCACTTTTCTGGGCGAGCGCATCGGGGTGCGCCGCGGTCCGGTCGTCGACGGTCTGGGCACCGTGCTGGCCACGCATGACGGTGTGCACGGGTTCACCATCGGCCAGCGCAAGGGGCTGGGCATCGCGGGCCCGGGCCCAGACGGCCAGCCGCGCTACGTCACGGCAATCGACGCCGATACCGGCACGGTGAAGGTCGGCTCTGCGGCTGACCTGGATGTGTGGCAGCTGACTGGCCAGCGCCCGGTTTTCACCGCCGGGAGGACGCCGACGGGGCCGCAGGAGTGCGCGGTGCAGGTACGTGCGCACGGCGAGACGGTGGACGGGGTGGCCGAGTTGGCCGGCGATGAGCTCGTGGTGCGGCTGCGCTCTGCGCTGCGCGGCGTGGCGCCCGGGCAGACGCTGGTGCTCTACCGCCCCGACCCGGACGGCGACGAGGTGATCGGCAGCGCCACCATCGCCGGTTCATCCTGGCCGTTTCGCCGAACGTGAAACCATTGCGAAATGGGGCGATTTTGGCAACCACTTCACGCTCGGCGGCCATCTCCTAGCCGGGGACGTTGGCGGCGATATTGGTCATCACGATCGTGGACACCGACTCCGGGAATCCGCAGAAGGTGACCTCCATCAACACCACCGTCTTGAGTCGGTAGTCGCGCCCGCAGTCGCCGGGACGAGTTTGCAGTGACTGTCCGTCGGTGCTCCAGGCTCCGACCAGGCCCATCCCCGCGGAGCTGTCCGCGCAGGCGTGCACGGTTGTCACCAGAGCGTCGAATGCATGACGGGCGCTGTTCGCGTCGTGGTAGGCGGCGGCGCCCTCCGAAATCAGCCCGCCCCGAGGCGGGTTCTGGAAAGTGGTCTTGTGGAAGCCCTCGATGTCGGGTCCGAAGGTTGCGGTGTCGGCGTAGACGAATCGGCATTGCGGCGGCGCGGTCTGCGCAAGGATGTCGACGTCGACCGGGGACTTCTCGTCCATCGACGGGATGATCGTGAGGTGTTCGCCGCCGCCGGTGATCGCTTGCATTCGGGACTGATCGAGCAGCACTTGGTCGACGTCGACGGCAGGGATGGGGCCGGCGCCGAAGGCCGGTAGCCCGGCACCGCCCACCACTCGGGTGCATGCCGCAGCCAACAGGGCCGCACAACACAGCACCAGAGCGCGCGACATCACCTTCGACATCATCCTGCAGTCGAGGGTAGTGCTGCCCGGCGCAGTAAAAGAGGCCGGTCTTGGTCCCATCGGGATAGATGACGCCGTGGTAACTGCTAATCGCGATCAGCGCTTTGCGGGGGATGGTTGTCGACAAGGTTTGCGCCTTAGTGTGCGTTGTCGCCACGACCGATGCTGTTTGCAGCACCGGCCTTGCGCTTCGTCGATGAGGGTATGCCCGTTTGCGGCGGGCGGCGTGGCCGATTTCGTTGCGGCAGCGCGGTGGATTGTGGAACCGGGCAGGTGCAAAGACCCCTTGCGGCTGATGTGCAATACGACGTCGAATATGGTTGCTGGGTGAGCGTTTTCGCAACTGCCAGCGGTACCGGCTCATGGCCCGGCATGGTCGCGCGTCAGGCCGCCGAGGTCATCGTCGGTGAGCTGGGCGGAGCGCTGGCCCACATCGTCGAGCTGCCTGCCCGGGGAGTGGGCGCCGACATCATTGGGCGCGCCGGTGGGCTGCTGATCGACGTGGCCATCGACACGGTTCCCCGTGGCTACCGAATCGCGGGCCGCCCCGGCGCGGTGACGCGCCGGGCGGCCAGCCTGCTCGACGAAGACATCGACGCGCTGGAAGAGGCTTGGGAGACCGCGGGTCTGCGCGGTAGCGGGCGACCGGTCAAGGTGCAGGCGCCCGGTCCGATCACCTTGGCGGCCGAGTTGGAACTGGCCAACGGGCACCGCGCGATCACCGATCTCGGCGCCGTGCAAGACATCGCCGCCTCGCTGGCCGAGGGCGTCGCCACGCACCGCGACACGGTTTCCCGTCGACTCGACACAACGGTGCTGGTGCAGTTCGACGAGCCGTCGCTGCCGGCGGCGGTGGCCGGGCAGCTGACCGGGGTGACGGCGCTTAGCCCGGTGGGCCCGATCGACGAGTCGCTGGCCACCACACTGCTCGACACTTGTGTGGCCGCTGCCGGCGCCGAGGTACTCGTGCACAGCTGTGCCGCGGCATTACCGTGGAAAGCGTTGCAGCGCAGCAACATCGCAGCGGTTGCGGTGGATGCCGGGACGCTTGCGGCCACCGATCTTGACGCGATCGCGGAGTTCGTCGAGTCGGGCCGCACCGTCATGCTGGGCGTCGTCTCGTCCAGCACGCCGGCGCGCCGGCCGTCGGCGGAGGAGGTCGCCGCAGCCGTCGTCGCGATCGCCGACCGGCTCGGCTTCGGGCGGTCGGCGCTGCGCGATCGCATCGGCGTCACTCCGGCCTGTGGGCTGGCCGGCGCGACGCCGCAGTGGGCCCGCACGGCCATCGGGCTGGCCCGGCGGGCCGCCGAGGCCTTCGCCGACGATCCCGACGCCATCTGAGCGCGCCGACACCGTCGAGATTGCCGCTAGGGCTGCGGTCCGGGCGCCAACCACAACCACCACTGCAATCTCGACGCAAAGAATGGCGTGCCGCCGCGCCGGTCTTCTCGTCGGTGTGCTCGGATAACCTGCCAACGTGAGCTCAGCAGAGGCTGATCCCGTCGCGCCCGAGGTCAGGCGGCAGTGGCGCGAACTGGCCGACGAGGTGCGCGAACACCAGTTCCGCTACTACGTGCGCGACGCGCCGATCATCTCCGATGCGGAGTTCGATCAGCTGCTGCGCAAACTCGCCGCGCTCGAGGAGCAGCATCCCGAGCTGCGCACCCCTGACTCGCCGACCCAGCTCGTCGGCGGTGCCGGCTTCGCCACCGACTTCACCTCGGCCGACCATCTGGAGCGGATGCTGAGCCTGGACAACGTGTTCAGCACCGAAGAATTCGACCTGTGGGCCGCGCGCATCCGCGCCGAGGTCGGTAGCGACGTGCCGTACCTGTGCGAGCTGAAGATCGATGGCGTCGCGTTGGCTCTGGTGTACCGCGGTGGCCGGCTGGTCCGCGCGGCGACCAGGGGCGACGGGCGCACCGGCGAGGACGTCACGCTGAACGCGCGCACCATCGACGACGTCCCCGAACGACTGACCGCCAGCGACGACTACCCGATACCCGAGGTCCTCGAGGTGCGCGGTGAGGTGTTCTTCCGGGTCGCCGATTTCGAAGCGCTCAATGCGGCGCTGGTCGAAGACGGCAAAACGCCGTTCGCCAACCCACGCAACAGCGCGGCGGGATCGCTTCGGCAGAAGGACCCGGCGGTTACCGCTCGCCGCAAACTCCGGATGATCTGCCACGGACTGGGCCATATCGAGGGCTATCGACCGGCCACCTTGCACGAGGCATATCTGGCGCTGGGCTCCTGGGGCCTGCCGGTCTCCGAGCACACCACCCGCGTGGAAAACGCGGCGGATGCGCTAGAGCGCGTCGCTTACTGGGGCGAGCATCGCCATGACGTTGACCACGAAATCGACGGCGTGGTGGTCAAAGTCGACGATGTGTCACTGCAGCGCAGGTTGGGCTCCACCTCGCGGGCGCCGCGGTGGGCAATCGCCTACAAGTACCCTCCTCAGGAGGTCCAGACCGAGCTGATCGACATCCGCGTCAACGTCGGCCGTACCGGGCGGGTCACGCCGTTCGCGTTCATGACGCCGGTCAAGGTCGCCGGATCGACGGTCAGTCTGGCCACGCTGCACAACGCCGCCGAGGTCAAACGCAAGGGCGTGCTGATCGGCGACACGGTGGTGATCCGCAAAGCCGGCGACGTGATCCCCGAAGTGCTCGGCCCCATCGTCGACCTGCGCGACGGCTCCGAACGCGAATTCGTCATGCCCACACACTGTCCCGAGTGTGGCACCGAGCTGGCGCCGACGAAGGAGGGTGACGCCGACATCCGCTGTCCCAATGCCCGGTCCTGCCCGGCACAGTTGCGGGAGCGGGTGTTTCACGTCGCCGGTCGCGGTGCGCTCGACATCGAGGGGCTCGGATACGAGGCCGCCATCGCGCTGCTGCAGGCCGGCGTGATCGGCGACGAGGGAGATCTGTTCACCCTCACCGAGGACGACCTACTGCGCACCGAGCTGTTTCGGACCAAAGCAGGGGACCTGTCCGCCAACGGCAAGCGGCTGCTGGTCAATCTCGATGCGGCCAAAGCCAAGCCGCTGTGGCGGGTGCTGGTGGCGCTGTCGATCCGGCACGTCGGGCCCACGGCTGCCCGGGCCCTGGCCACTGAGTTCGGCGACCTGAAGACCATCGAAGACGCGTCCACCGAGCAGTTGGCCGCAGTCGAGGGCGTCGGCCCGACCATCGCCGCCGCGGTCACCGAGTGGTTCACCGTGGATTGGCATCGAGTCATCGTCGACAAGTGGCGCGCGGCCGGGGTGCGGATGGCCGACGAGCGCGACGCTAGCGTTCCCCGCACGCTGCAGGGCCTGACGATCGTGGTCACCGGCTCGTTGACTGGCTTCTCCCGCGACGACGCCAAGGAGGCCATCGTGGCGCGCGGCGGCAAAGCCGCCGGTTCGGTGTCGAAGAACACCGCCTATGTCGTTGCTGGTGATTCCCCGGGATCGAAGTACGACAAGGCTGTCGAACTGGGTGTGCCGATTCTCGACGAAGATGGATTCCGCAAACTCTTGGCGGAGGGGCCCACCGACACTGGCTCCTCGGGCTGAGTGAATGCCGCGGCTGTCACGTCATCAACGGCAGCCGCCACAACGGCGTGGCCGGTTCGATCAGCCACATCCGAATTGCCGTCAACTGCACCAGCCGCAATGTGCCGGCAATCAGCAGGACCGCGACCGGCAAGTCGGCCAAAGCCGCGGTGAGCATCGACACCCAGAAATCGGCGGGTCCGGCGGTCATCAAGTCGAACCAGGCGTCGCAGACCAGCAAGACGCCGGTGGCGAACGCGGTGAGCAACATCAGCTGTCGGCGCAGTATGCCCAGCACGACCGTCGCCGCCATCAGCGCGGCAAGCAGCACATCGAAACCAACCCAGGTCGCCGTCCAGCCGTGTACCAGGTAACTGTCCGGCAGAAAAAGCGCCAGGTAAACGATCCAGGGGATCAGCACGACCGTCCCGCCGATCATCATGCCCAGCCACCCCCACCGCAGCCGGTGCACCTGTTTTACCGGCAGCAGCTCTTCCAGCGGCCGCTCGAGTCGATGGATCAATTGACGACGCTCCTCTGGAGACATCGCGGCGATCTGGCTGTCAGAAAGCGTGCTCATGGGAGATCAATACCCCGTCAGTGCCGTGGGAAGCAGATCCGGCGTGGAATAGTCGGCACAAATCGGCGTTAGAGCAGCAGCGTCGCGACGATCCCGGCCAGATAGCCCAGCCGCGCCACCTCGGACGGCCGAAATTGTGGGCCGCCTGGTCGGCCGAGCAGCACCGCGATGTCCGCGGAGCCCACCGGCGCGGCCAACAGCGTGGTATCCAACTCGCGCCACAGCTGCGGCACCCAGTCGGCGCCGGCGTCGAGGGCAGCGGCCTGTTCGATCGGCATCCACGGCACGGCGTCGAGCCGGGTTTCCGGCGCACCGGGGCTCTCCGCGACGCGCTGAATCCCGTCGTCGGAGCTGCGCAAGACGCTGCACCACCCGACCCGCAGTACCTGTGGGGCTTCGTCGACCAGCACCTTCAGCCTGGCGGCGGCGTCGCCAGCCGCGGCGACGTGGTCGATGAGTTCCAGTTCGCGGTGGGCCTCCAGCAGCCCGGTGTGCGGTCGCAGGCTATCCACCCGCACACCGCTGAGCGCTTCGGCCGCGGTGATCAGCGTGTCCGGCATCGCCCGCGGCGGCAGCTCGACCACGATGTCGTCGATCGCATAGCCGGCCCGTCGATCCACGACGTCCAACGACAAGATGTCGGCTCCCACCGAGCCCAAAGCCACGGCCAGCGAACCCAAGCTGCCCGGTCGATCGGCCAGCTGAACTCGCAGCAGATAGGAAGCCACGCGCACACTGTCGCACAGCGGCGCACTCGCGGCATTCCGGCGGCCGCCCAGTGTGCGGCCCGCTTCACAGTCGTGCTTCCGGCTAGGCTTTTCGGTCGTGTCCCAGATCTCCCGTGACGAGGTGGCTCATCTGGCCCGGCTGGCCCGGCTGGCATTGACCGACGACGAGCTGGACAGCTATGCCAGCCAACTCGACGCCATCCTGACCCACGTCAGCCAAATCCAGGCCGTCGATGTCGCCGGCGTCGAAGCGACCGACAACCCGCTCAAAGACGTCAACGTCACTCGCCCCGACCAGACCACACCCTGCCTGACACAAGAGGAAGCGCTGGCCGAGGCGCCTGAAGCCGTCAACGGCCGCTTCGCGGTGCCGCAGATTCTCGGAGATCCGCAGTGACAGACATCGTCGGGCTGGACGCCGCGACGCTGGCCACCAGGGTCGCCGCAAAGGAGCTGTCGTCCACCGAGATCACCCAGGCATTCCTCGACCAGATCGCGGCCACCGACGACCGCTACGGCGCGTTCCTGCACGTCGCAGCCGATGCGGCGCTGTCGGCCGCGGCGGCCGTGGACAAGGCGCTGGTCGCCGGCGAGGCGCTGCCGTCTCCGCTGGCGGGGGTGCCGCTGGCCCTCAAAGACGTGTTCACCAGTGTCGACATGCCCACGACCTGCGGGTCGAAGATTCTGCAGGGCTGGCGTTCCCCCTACGACGCCACGGTCACCGCGCGGCTGCGGGCGGCCGGTATCCCGATCCTGGGCAAGACCAACATGGACGAGTTCGCGATGGGCTCGTCGACGGAGAACTCCGCTTACGGGCCGACGCGCAACCCGTGGAACACCGAGCGCGTGCCGGGCGGCTCCGGCGGAGGCAGTGCCGCAGCGCTGGCCGCATTCCAGGCACCGCTGGCCGTCGGAACCGACACCGGCGGCTCCATCCGTCAACCGGCCGCGCTGACCGCCACCGTCGGGGTCAAACCCACCTATGGCACGGTGTCGCGCTACGGACTGGTGGCGTGCGCGTCGTCGCTGGATCAAGGCGGTCCGTGTGCACGCAACGTCCTGGACACCGCGCTGCTGCACCAAGTGATTGCCGGACACGACCCAAGGGACTCCACTTCCCTCGACGCCGAAGTCCCAGACGTCGTCGGCGCCGCCAAGGCCGGAGCAGCAGGCGACCTGAGCGGCGTGCGCATCGGCGTGGTCCGGCAGCTACGTGGCGAGGGCTATCAGGAAGGGGTGTTGGCGTCGTTCAACGGCGCCGTCGAGCAGTTGACCGCGATCGGGGCCGACGTCTCCGAAGTCGACTGTCCCCATTTCGATTACGCCCTGGCCGCCTACTACCTGATCTTGCCGTCTGAGGTGTCGAGCAACCTGGCGCGCTTTGACGCCATGCGCTACGGGCTACGGGTCGGCGACGACGGCAACCACAGCGCCGAGCAGGTGATGGCGCTGACCCGGGCGGCCGGGTTCGGCGCGGAAGTCAAGCGGCGCATCATGATCGGCACCTACGCGTTGTCGGCGGGCTACTACGACGCCTACTACAACCAGGCGCAGAAGGTGCGCACCCTGATCGCCCGCGATCTCGACGAGGCCTACGAATCCGTTGACGTGCTGGTGTCGCCCACCACGCCGACAACTGCTTTCCGGTTGGGGGAGAAGGTCGACGATCCGCTGGCGATGTACTTGTTCGACCTGTGCACGCTCCCGCTGAATCTGGCCGGGCACTGCGGGATGTCGGTGCCGTCCGGCTTGTCGTCGGACGACAACCTGCCGGTCGGCCTGCAGATCATGG
Source organism: uncultured Actinomycetota bacterium (assembly GCA_963838755.1). GTDB lineage: Bacteria > Actinomycetota > Actinomycetes > Mycobacteriales > Mycobacteriaceae > Mycobacterium. Next base: position 67,274 of record CAWISO010000016.1, read on the forward strand.
CGCCGGCGCTGGCCGACGACCGGCTCTACCGGGTGGCGGCCGCTTACGAAGCCGCGAGGGGGCCCCTGCCCAACGCGATCTAACGCCCCGAGCAGACGCATAATCGCGCAGAAATCGCCTCGCTCATGCGATTCTGCGTCTGGTCGCGCCACCTGAACAGCCCATACGGGGCAAGATGAGGGCATGCGGATCGGAATTCTCACCGGCGGAGGCGACTGTCCCGGGCTGAACGCCGTCATCCGGGCGGTCGTGCGCACCTGCGACTTGCGCTACGGGTCGAAGGTGGTCGGATTCCAGGACGGCTGGCGCGGCTTGCTGGAGAACCGCCGTGTGCAGCTGGCCAACGACGACCGCAATGATCGGCTGCTGGCCAAGGGCGGAACGATGCTGGGCACCGCCCGGGTCCATCCCGACAAGCTGCGGGCCGGGCTGGAACAGATCATGCAGACCCTCGACGACAACGGCATCGACGTGCTGATTCCGATCGGCGGCGAAGGGACCCTGACCGCGGCGCACTGGCTTTCCGAAGAGAACGTGCCCGTCGTCGGTGTGCCCAAGACCATCGACAACGACATCGACTGCACCGACGTGACTTTCGGTCACGACACCGCGCTGATGGTGGCCACTGATGCCATCGACCGGTTGCACAGCACCGCCGAATCGCATCAGCGGGTGATGCTGGTGGAGGTGATGGGTCGGCACGCCGGCTGGATCGCGCTGAACGCCGGGCTGGCTTCCGGTGCGCATATGACGCTGATTCCCGAACAACCCTTCGACATCGACGAGGTGTGCCGGTTGGTCAAGCGGCGCTTCCAGCGCGGCGATTCACACTTCATCTGCGTCGTCGCCGAGGGCGCCAAACCGGCCGAAGGCTCGATGAGACTCGTCGAAGGCGGCATCGACGAGTTCGGCCATGAGCGCTTCACCGGCGTGGCCGCGCAGTTGGCGGCCGAGGTGGAGAAGCGGATCAACAAGGACGTCCGTGTGACCGTGCTCGGCCACGTCCAGCGCGGCGGCACCCCGACTGCCTACGACCGGGTGCTGGCCACCCGATTTGGGGTCAACGCCGCCGACGCCGCGCACGCCGGCGAATACGGCCAGATGGTGTCGTTGCGCGGCCAGGACATCGGTCGGGTGCCGCTGGCCGACGCGGTACGCCAACTCAAGCTGGTACCGCAGAGCCGCTACGACGACGCGGCCGCTTTCTTCGGCTAGCGGTAACCGTTCATAGGCTGAACGATTAGTTGTAACGTAACGGCTGTGTGGGGACCCTTGACGCGTGGCGCCTGTGGCCTGGGCTTTCAGGCCCGATCGGATGCCGTCGACTGCTCCGCCGAGTGCCGCCAGAAAGCGCACCGACCTCGGGCCGGTCAACGGCCATGGATGACCTCCGAGGGCGGCGAGCAATGCCCGCGGTAGACGGTCAGGCCACCGAACTTGGGCAGGCGCTTGCCGGTGCGCCGCAGCGCGTCGGGTGGTTTCGTTTCTATTTCGAGGACCAGCGCTGGGAATGGTCTGAGCAGGTGCAGCGGATGCACGGCTACGAGCCGGGCACCGTGACACCCACCACCGAACTGGTGTTGGCGCACAAGCATCCCGACGATCGGCGCCAGATCGCCGAGACCATCGACGAGATGCTGCATACCCACCGCGCGTTCAGCACCCGGCATCGCATCCTGGACACCAGCGGCACCGTGCACCACGTCGTGGTAGTGGGCGACCAGCTCACCGACCACCACGGCACGGTGATCGGCACTCACGGCTACTACGTGGACATCACGCCGACATCCGACAAGGCGCAAAACGACCTGATCACCGCCAAGGTCAACGAGATCACCGAGCACCGCGCCGTCATCGAGCAGGCCAAGGGGATGCTGATGCTGGTGTACGGTCTCGACGCCCAGGCCGCATTCGACCTGCTCAAATGGCGATCGCAAGAGAGCAACATCAAGGTGCGCCGGCTTGCCTACCAAATCGTCGAAGACTTCTGTGCCGTCCGCGACAAGGCCATCGCGTCAAGGTCGTCCTTCGACCACATGTTGCTGACGGCGGAGATGCGTGCCGCGAGCGACGGCGACTCGGCGACGGCTCCGGCGGCCACTTAAACTCGAACACATGACCTTTGCTGCGAGCGCTGCCATGGCGCCTGGAGCGCCGCTGCTCGACTACGACGACGTCATCGCGCGCTACGACCCGGTGCTCGGCCTCGAGGTGCACGTCGAGCTGTCCACCGCCACCAAGATGTTCTGCGGCTGTGCCACCGCATTCGGCGCCGCGCCCAACACCCAGGTGTGCCCGGTGTGTCTGGGTCTGCCCGGATCGCTGCCGGTGCTCAATGAGGCAGCGGTCGAATCCGCGATCCGGATCGGGCTGGCGCTGAATTGCGAGATCGTGCCGTGGTGCCGGTTTGCCCGGAAGAACTACTTCTACCCGGACATGCCGAAGAACTACCAGATCTCGCAATATGACGAGCCGATCGCCGTCAACGGTTATCTCGAGGCGCCGCTGGAGGACGGCACCAGCTGGCGAGTCGAGATCGAGCGTGCGCACATGGAGGAAGACACCGGCAAGCTGACCCACCTGGGCAGCGAAACCGGGCGCATTCATGGCGCGACGACATCGCTGATCGACTACAACCGGGCGGGCGTGCCGCTGATCGAAATCGTGACCAAACCGATAGTCGGGACCGGCGAGCGGGCCCCGCAGATCGCCCGGGCGTATGTAACGGCATTGCGGGATCTGTTACGCGCGTTGGGTGTTTCCGACGTCCGGATGGACCAGGGCTCGATGCGCTGCGACGCCAATGTGTCGCTGAAACCCATCGGTGCTACCGAGTTCGGCATTCGCACCGAGACCAAGAACGTCAATTCGCTTAAAAGCGTCGAGGTTGCTGTCTCCTACGAAATGCAGCGGCAGGGCGCGGTTTTGGCATCCGGTGGGCGGGTCACACAAGAGACCAGGCACTTTCACGAGGACGGCTACACCAGCTCGGGCCGCATAAAGGAGACCGCCGAGGACTACCGCTATTTCCCCGAACCCGACCTGGAGCCGGTCGCGCCCAGCCGCGAACTGGTCGAGCGTCTTCGCCAGACCATTCCTGAACTTCCGTGGTTGCGCCGCAAGCGGATTCAGCAGGACTGGGGTGCTTCCGACGAGGTGATGCGCGATCTCGTCAACGCTGGCGCCGTCGAATTGGTAACCGCCACGATCGAGCACGGCGCGTCGAGTAAAGAAGCGCGAGCCTGGTGGGGAAACTTTCTGGTCCAGAAGGCCAATGAGGCCGGGGTCGAACTCGGCGAACTGCCGATCACGCCGAAGCAAGTCGCCGCGGTGGTGGCGCTGGTCGACGAGGGGAAGCTGTCCAACAAGCTTGCCCGTCAAGTTGTCGAGGGTGTGCTGGCCGGGGAAGGTGAGCCCGAACAGGTGATCAGCGCGCGCGGACTGGCCGTGGTGCGTGACGATTCGCTGATCCAGGCCGCGGTCGACGAAGCGCTGGCTGCCAATCCCGATGTGGCGGAAAAGATTCGGGGCGGCAAAGTACAGGCGGCGGGTGCGATCGTGGGCGCGGTGATGAAAGCCACCAAGGGTCAGGCCGATGCGGCCCGGGTGCGCGAGCTAGTACTCGAAGCCTGCAGTTAGCGGCTGGACTCAGAACGCTTACAGACCGGCGAGGATTGACGAGAAGTCGCCGTCGAAAGCGGTCACCAGCGTGCTCAACAGGTCACCAAGTGGGCTAACGGTGTCCATGGCCGGAGTGGGGAAGTCGAAGCCGAGCGCCGCCGCGATGGCCTGGTCGAGCTCTATCGAGGAACCAATGGGCCCGACACCGTTTCCGATGATGGCGGGGATCCCAGAACCCGTGATCGTAGCCGCGATGGCGTTGAACAACGACCCGCCGGGGCTGAGCAGACCCCCCAAGACCAAGTCGAGTGACGTGACGTCGAAGCCGGCTGGCAAAGTGCCTGCCGGCAACAGCGACAGCAGCGGGAGCAGGTCGAGTTCCGGAGTTGTTCCGTCAAGGAATTGTCCGTTGAGGACTGCGTCGGCGATGTTAGTCGGAATGTTGACCAGGTCGTCGAACGCCGACGTCGGATCCGGCGCGGCGAGCGCGTCCCCGATGCTGTTTTCTAACGCCAGCCCTGGGTCGAGGATCGGGCCGAGATCACCGAGGAGGACGCTGCTTAGGGGTGAAGCTGCGAACGCCAGCAGTTCCTTCTCGAGGTCGGTAGTCAGTACCTGTTGATTGAGTACCTCGTAAACGATCTTGTGGATTGCGGTGAGGGACGGATAGAGGAAATCGGGCGGCGCCGTCATACCGGGGCCGGTCGGCAAAAACGGGTTGACCGCCGCGTTGGCCGCGGCCTGCACGTCGATTTGTTTTCCGTCAAGGAGATCGGCGATCAGCTGCTGCAGCGTTGGCAGGGGAACCGGCGAAAAGTGCTCATCAAGCGCCACGCTGTTGGTTTGCGCGAGTTTGAACACGTCCTCAATCGCCGTTATCGGGTCGATACCTTCGGGGCTGGAGGTGAGCTGCAGGGCGGCCACTTCGATATCGGGTACCGCTGGTTTGACAGGGCTCACGATGATGACGCCGGCTCCCACGAGAGCAACACCGGCGGTGATCCAGGGGCGGCGGGTGACGAGCTGCATGGCCATCTCCTTCAACACTGACCGCTGTGACGTAGATCACGATATACATGTGTACAATACGCCTGAGGAAAAGCTAATAAAACCCTGAATCTCAGCGAATTCTGGCTCAGACAAGCCAATCCCGCGGAGCAGCTATGTGCGCGTCAGCAGCGCCCATGCGCGGTTGTGCGCTGGGCTAGTCGAATCCCCACCGACGCGTGCCAGACGCGCCTACGATGGGTTTAGGTCGGGGAGTGCCGTGACGACAGAACGGTGTGATCGCGACGTGTGCTGAGCGGGATACTTATCGAAGCGGCGATAACGTCGTGCCGCCCTGTACTTCGATGCCTGCGCCTCTTTGGCGGTCCCGATGACCGACGCGCTCATGCTGCGATCCGAGGTCGTACGACAGCGGTTCACCATTGTGGGCGTCGTGCAAGGGGTAGGTTTTCGCCCTTTCGTCCACCGAATCGCCACCGACCTCGGGTTGGCGGGATTTGTCGGCAACGATTCCGCCGGGGTGTTCATCGAAGTCCAGGGACCGATCGCCCGCATTGACGAATTCGGGCGTCGGCTGCGTACCGAGGCTCCGCCGTTGGCTCGCATCAACATGGTGTCGATCGCTGACGTCGAATTGAACACGCTCGGCGGCAGCGGCTTTCGCATCGTCGACAGCCATACGGTGCCTGGGGCCGGCACGCCAATCCCGCCCGACATCGCGGTCTGCGACGACTGCATCGCCGAGCTGTTCAGCCCGCAGGACCGCCGCTACCGGCATCCCTTCATCACCTGCACCAACTGCGGGCCGCGGTTTACCATCATCCGCGCGTTGCCCTACGACCGGCCCGCCACCACGATGTCGGCCTTTGCCATGTGCGAGCGATGCGCCGCCGAATACCACAACCCGGCCGACCGCCGCTTCCACGCCCAGCCAATCGCCTGCCCGGACTGCGGGCCGTCGCTGTGGTTCTGCTCCGGTACCGAGCGGATCGATGGCGCCGACGCGGCGCTGGCCGCAACGCAACGGGCATTGGCCGCCGGGGCTGTTGGGGCGATCAAGGGCATCGGCGGTTATCACCTGGCCTGCGTCGTCGACGACGAAGCGGTGGTCGGCGCGTTGCGCAGCCGTAAGGCGCGCGGCGCCAAGCCGTTTGCGGTTCTGGTCCGTGACCTCGACGTCGCCCGCCACTACGCGCACATCGACGACGCCGAGGCGGGCGTGCTGACCAGCGCCGCTCGGCCCATCGTGTTGCTCCGCCGGCGCGCGGACGCGCCCGTCGCTGACGCCGTCGCGCCCGGTAGCCCGCTGATCGGGCTGATGCTGCCGTATTCGCCGATTCATCACCTGCTGCTCGCGCCGGTCCCCGGTGCCGACGAAGCGGTGCCCGATGCGCTGGTGCTGACCAGCGCCAACCGCTCCGACGAGCCGATCTGCTTCACCAAAGACGATGCTGCAGAGCGTCTTTCGTCACTAAGCGATATGCTGCTCACCCACGACCGGCCCATTCATGTGCCGTGTGACGACTCGGTGGTGCGGGTCATCGATGACCGCGAACTGCCAATCCGGCGCTCCCGCGGCTACGCTCCACTGCCCGTCGACCTCGGTTGCGACGGCCCGGCGGTGTTGGCCGTCGGCGGCGAACTGAAGAACACGTTCTGCCTGACCGACGGGCCACGGGCCTACATGTCCGGGCACATCGGCGACATGGCGACCTGGGAAACGCTGCGGGCGTTTGAGACAGCGGTCGGTCAGCTCAGCGAGATTCGTCGCCAGCCAATGCGATTGGCCGCTGATCTGCATCCCGGCTATCACACCCGCAGCTGGGCAGAGCGGCACGTCGGCGAGCGTCCGCTCGATCTGGTCCAGCACCACCATGCGCACGTCGCATCGCTGCTGGCCGAACACGGCCGGCTCGGTGAGCCCCTCGTCGGTGTCTCGTTCGACGGCACCGGTTATGGCTGCGACGGCACGATCTGGGGTGGGGAGATCCTCGCGGTCGGTCGGGACAGCCATCGTTTCCGCCGGGTCGGGCACCTCAAGCCGGTCCCGTTGCCCGGTGGCGACGCCGCGGTCCGCAATCCATGGCGAATGGCGCTGTCTCAGCTGTGGATCGCCGGCATCGAGTGGACCCCGGATTTGGCGCCGGTCAGCGCGGCCAGCCCCGCCGAGCTTGCCGTCACGCAGTCCCAGTTGGCGGGCGACCTGGGCTGCGTGCCGTGCTCGAGCATGGGGCGGCTGTTCGACGCGGTCGCCTCTCTGCTCGGCGTGCGCCACCGGATCGACTACGAGGGCCAGGCGGCCATCGAACTCGAGGCGCTGGCCGAGTCGGCCGGGCCAACGCCGACTCAGTTGCGGATGGATGTAATGACCGACGGAGTGATCGACCCGACCGGCATGGTGCGCGCCATGGTCTCGGCACTGCACGCCGGTGTCGAACCGGCGGTGCTGGCCGCGGGCTTTCACCAGGCCATCGCGGATGCGGTCGCCGAGGTGGTTGGTCAGGTCGCCGGCGCGGTACGGCTGGTAGGCCTCACCGGCGGGGTCTTTCAGAACGTACTGCTGCTGCGCGAATGCCGACAACGGCTGCAGCAGAACGGATTCGAGGTGCTAACGCATCACGTGGTTCCGCCCAACGACGGGGGGCTGGCGCTCGGCCAGGCCGCGGTCTCGGTGCTGACGGCGTTGGACGAGCAGTTTCGAGAGGGGAAATTGGATGGGTAGGGATGTGGCGACCACGGCGATCGACCGCGGGCTGGATGCCGACGTGGCCGCCGACCTGGCTGCCACCTCGTTCACGTTGGCCAAGCGCTTCGCGGCGGGCGCCACGATGTGGTCCATCGCGCCGGGGTGGGAGCCGCATGCTCTGCATATCGCAGTCGAGTTCATCCATCCGGTGATCGTTGGCAAGCGGGCACTGCCGGCCGTCGCGATCACGGGGCCGGATGTGGTCGACGTCGTGCGGGTGTCGGTGCGGCCCGGCGACATCGTGGTCGCCGTCTCTGGCGCCGACGACGCGGATGTCCGGTCGGTGATGCACCGTAGCCGGGCGTGGGGGGCTACGACCATCTGGATCGGCAGCGGCGAGCGGCCCAAAGCCGGTATGGCAGACCACGTGTTGTGGTTGGACGACCCCGACCCCAGGGTTCCGGCAACCGGTGGATTCGTGTTGTTTTATCACCTGCTGTGGGAGCTGACCCACGTCTGTTTCGAGCATCCGGGGCTGCTGAAGCAACCTGATGTGTGCACCGCCGACATCTGTGTCACCTGCAGTGATGAAGGTCGCCTCGGCGAGGTGCTCGCCGTTACGGCCGACGGCATGGCCACGGTGCGTACCGCCGACGGCGTCGAAACGGTGGTGACCGCATTGGTCGAGCCAGTCGCCGCAGGCGAGCTCGTCCTGGTGCACGCCGGGACGGCGATCAGCCGCGTCGAGGAGGAAGTGTAATGACTGACGAACCGACCAACTTCCTGTATCCCTTCATCGACGCGCAAGAAGACGACCCCAAGTCGTTGCTGGCCGACTTGACTGCTTCAGCGCAGGCCAAGGCCGCCGAAAGTTTGGCGCTGCGCCGCTCCACGCTGGAGACCAACGCCGAACTGGTTAGCAGTGCGGCCGCCGAGTTGGCGCGTCGATTCAGCACCGGGGGAAGGCTTTTCACCTTCGGCAACGGTGGCAGCTGCACCGACTGCACGACCCTGGCGCGGCTGTTCGCCAAGCCGCCGGTCGGTAGGCCGTTGCCGGCTTGGTCGTTGACGGCCGATCAGGCCATCATGACCGCACTTGGCAACGATGTCGGATTCGAGCTGGTGTTCGCCCGGCAGTTGATTGCCCGCGCAAAGGCCGGCGACGTCGCGATCGCGATGTCGACCAGCGGCAGCTCGCCAAATTTGATGGCAGCCCTAAAGGAGGCGCGTCGTCGCGACATGTACACCATCGGCTTCGCCGGATACGACGGCGGCGCATTCGCGAAAAGCCCGGATGTCGACGCCTGCTTCGTGGTTCGCTCCCAAAGTGTGCACAGGATTCAGGAATCCCAAGCGCTGCTCGGCTATCGGCTGTGGCTGGCGGTGCACGAGCAGATGGCTACCGAGCCAATGGAGGCCTTATGAGTAAACCGTCGAGCGAATACTTGGCCTCGGGGCCGCGTTTCGGTGAGGGCGAGGTGATCGAGCGGATCGAGTCGTTCCGCAGACGCCGTCCTCGCCTGCTCGACGAACACGTGACGCTGGCGCACGGTGCCGGCGGAAAAGCCTCTGCCGCCTTGATGGACGCCGTCTTCCTGGAGGCTTTCCGGAACCCACTGCTGGAAACACTCGGTGACGGTGCGGTGATCACCCTGCCCGGCGGTGAGCGGCTGGTGATGTCCACCGACTCATTCGTGGTGCAGCCCAGACGTTTTCCCGGCGGATCGATCGGAGAACTGGCCGTGCACGGTACCGCTAACGACCTGGCAGTGGCCGGTGCTGTACCGCAGTGGATCTCGGCAGCGTTCGTCCTCGAGGAAGGCTTTCCGATCGCCGAATTGAAGGAGATCGTGGCCGACATGGCGGCGTCCGCCGCAGCCAGCGGTATCCAGATCGTCACCGGCGACACCAAAGTCGTGCCGAACGGGGCGGCTGACGGTCTGTTCATCACGACCACCGGTGTCGGCGTGATTCCCGCGGGTCGGCAGCTGTCGGCGTCGTCGGTGCGACCTGGCGACAAGCTGCTTGTGTCCGGGTCGATGGGCGATCACGGAATGGCGGTGATGCTGGCGCGCGGTGACCTGGCGATCGAGGCCGATATCCACTCTGACACCGCATCGGTCAGCCCGCTGGTCGAGGCGCTGTTGTCGGCCGCACCATCGACTCGGTGGCTGCGGGACCCGACCCGCGGCGGCGTCGGCACCGTCTGCAACGAACTAGCCCAGGCCTGCGGTCTTGGGGTGCTGCTCGAGGAGGACCGCCTTCCGGTGCACCCGATGGTCAGCGGCGCCTGCGAACTGCTCGGCATCGATCCGCTTTACGTCGCCAACGAGGGCAAGTTCATCGCCGTCGTCGCGCCGGAGGAAGCCGAAGCCGGACTCGCGGCGTTGCGATCGCACCCATTGGGGGTTGAGGCGGCTGAAGTGGGCCAGATCGTCGCCCAACCCGCCGAAACCGTGGTCGTACGCACCGGTTTCGGTGGTTCCCGGATCGTCGACATGCTCGTCGGTGACCCGCTGCCGAGGATCTGCTGAGGCGTGGCGATCGCAAGCGCGGCGAAGCGGGTCGTCACGAGAGGAAGGAGCGAAGCGCACATGTGTCTGGGAATTCCGGGACGAATCGTCGAGATCACCGACGCCGAAAACTATTTGGCGAAGGTCGACGTCAACGGTGTGCAGCGCACGATTTCGGTGCGGCTGCTGGAAAACGAGATGCCCGAACCCGACGACTGGGTGCTCGTGCACGTCGGGTTCGCGATGGCCAAGATCGACGAGACCGAAGCGCTGCTCACGTTGGCCGCCGTCAAGAAGCTCGGCGACGCCTACACCAGCGAAATGGAAGCTTTCGACTCCTCGTCGATCGTTTAAGGGGAAAACATGAAATTCGTTGACGAGTTCCGCGACCCGGCCGCCGCTCGCAAGCTGATCGGTGCGATCGAGCACCTGGCCGGTGAGAGCGACCACTTCAAGTTCATGGAGGTGTGCGGCGGCCATACCCACACCATCTACCGGCACGGCATCGAACACCTGCTGCCGGAGAACGTCGAGCTTGTTCATGGTCCTGGTTGTCCGGTTTGTGTGATCCCGATGGGTCGCATCGACGACGCGATGTGGCTGGCCGAACAACCCGACGTGATCTTCACCTGTTTCGGCGACATGATGCGGGTACCCGGTTCGGCCGGCAGCCTGCTGGACGCCAAAGCACGCGGCGCCGATGTGCGTTTCGTCTACTCGCCGCTGGACGCGCTCAAGATCGCCACCGACAACCCGGATAAGCAGGTGGTGTTCTTCGCGATCGGGTTCGAGACCACCGTCCCCTCCACCGCCGTGACGCTGGTGCGCGCCCGCGATCTGGGGCTGAGCAATTTCAGTGTGTTCTGCAACCACGTCACGATCGTGCCGCCGATCAAGGCCATCCTGGAATCACCGGATTTGCGGTTGTCGGGCTTCATCGGGCCCGGCCACGTGTCCACCGTTGTCGGCAATCGACCATACCGATTCGTGCCAGAGGTGTACGGAAAACCCTTGGTGGTCTCCGGTTTCGAGCCGCTGGACATCTTGGCTTCGGTCGCGATGCTGCTGACCCAGATCCGTGAAGGCCGTTGCGAGGTGGAGAACCAGTACTCGCGGGTGGTGCCCGAACAGGGCAACCCGGCGGCTTTGGCGTTGATGGGCAAGGTGTTCGCACTGCGGCCGCACTTCGAATGGCGGGGGCTCGGGTTCATCTCGCAAAGCGCGCTGCGCCTGCACGACGACTTCGCGGACTTCGACGCCGAACTGCGCTATTCGATGCCCGGCGTGCGGGTCGCCGACCCGAAGGCCTGCCAATGCGGCGAGGTGCTCAAGGGTGTGCTCAAGCCCTGGGAATGCAAGGTTTTCGGCACCGCGTGCACACCGGAGACCCCGATCGGGACGTGCATGGTGTCCCCGGAGGGCGCCTGCGCGGCCTACTACAACTTCGGTCGGATGCATCGCGATGCCCTCAAACTGGTGGAGTCTGGGCGGGCGTGATCCTTGGCGGCACCGACTTCTGATAAGCGGGACATTCGGGGAACTGAGATGTTTGCCCGCTACGCCTATGCGCCCAATGCGCTGGGCTACTGCGGCCCACCGTTGGGCGCGACCCTGCGGGACGGGTCGGTGGACGACGTCCGGACGGCCGCGACCAAGTTCTCCGGCGCCTGGCCCTATTTGCAGGTGCTTTCGAAGCTGACCGGTATCGCCGATCCGCTGGACTACCGGCTGGTGGAGTCCTACTGGCTGGGCGGCGGGATCGGCGCCGAGATGAAGGCCGCCGAGTTCATTGACGCATTGCTCGCAATCATCGGCCCGCAGGCCGGGCGCTACTGGTCGCATCTCGGCCCGGATCTAGTACCTGAGGCTGCCGCCAACCATTGCTTCCACGTCTTTGGGGTGTATCCGTGGTCGCGGCTGCTGGGGCTAAAAGGGGGGAGCCTGGACGAACACCCGATGGGTGTCCTGGACAACTGCCGGATCACTTGGGGCACAGTGCTTTCCCGCGACGGCGACAATGTCGAGGTGTCGTGTCAACGGCTTGTCTTCGACGGTGATGTGCTGGCGCTGTCCGAACCGTCGGCGCGTCGGCTCGACGTCTGGGCGGACGGCTACAGCGCGGTACCCGACGTGGCGGTCGACGACGAGGTCGCGATCCATTGGGGCCGGTTGTGCGGGCGGCTACGACCCGAGCAGATCCAGGCGCTGGCCGACGCCACCACCCGGCAACTCGCGGTGACCAATCAGCGGCTGGCGCGGGCCTAAGCCGACGGCGAACAGCGGCATACCGGCGACGGCCGCGACGCTGAGGCGGTTATGCCTGAATATCGCCCGGACGCTCACGCGTTGGATGCCTACTCGGCCGTGGTCACGGCGGTCGCGCAAACGGTGCTGCCCAGCGTGGCCAGCATCTCGGTGCGCAGCCGCCGCGGCAATGGCGGCGGCAGCGCCAGCGTCATCACTTCCGACGGCTATTTGTTGACCAGTGCTCACGTCGTGGCCAGGGCTTCCTCCGCGGAGGCGACGTTCGCTGATGGCACCACGGTGGCGGTGGATATCGCGGGTCGTGACGAGCTTTCCGACCTGGCCGTGCTGAAGGCGCGCGGTGGCGTGCCCGCGCCGGTGACGATGGGCCGGGCCGAGGATCTGCAAGTCGGACAACTCGTTGTGGCGATCGGTAATCCGCTGGGCCTGGCCGGTAGCGTCACGGCTGGCATTGTCTCCGGACTCGGACGCTCGCTACCTACGAAAGCGGGCCGCGTTGTCGACGAGGTGATTCAAACCGACGCCGCGCTCAATCCGGGAAACAGCGGCGGCGCGCTGGCCGACGGGCGCGGCCGGATGGTCGGGGTCAACACCGCCGTTGCCGGCATAGGCCTGGGCTTGGCGGTACCCATCAACGCATCCACACACAAGATCATCGCGGCGCTGATGCACACCGGCCGGGTGCGTCGAGCGTGGCTGGGCATCGCCGGTGCACACATTCCGGTACCACCGGCCGCTGCCGCGAAACTCGGCACCACGCACGGCCTGCAGATCGCCAGCGTGGTCGCCGGCAGCCCGGCCGCCGAAGCCGGTCTGCGACGCGGCGACATCGTGCTCAGCGTCGACGGCACAAACGTCGTGACCGCCACTGCGATTCAGCAGCTGATGGTCGAGGATGCGATCGCACGCCGGATCGAAATGACGGTGTGGCGCAGCGGCGCGCTCGTCGACGTGTTCGTGACACCCCGCGAACTCGCTGAGCGTTGATCGTTTTCGGATGCGCAAGTCACCGCCGATGGTGGGTCATCATGGCGGTGTGGGCGATGAATCTTTCGATCGACTGGTCGGGATGCTGGACTACACGATGTTCGTGGTGACAACCCAGGCCGACCGACATCCGTCGGGTTGCCTGGTCGGCTTCGCCACCCAAACCAGCATGCGCCCGCCACGGTTTCTGGTCGGGCTGTCCAAGAACAACCACACCTGTCGCGTGGCGGCGCGAAGTGATCATTTGGCCGTGCACGTGTTGTCGCGCCGCCACATCGGGCTGGCCCATCTTTTCGGCGGCGAAACCGGCGACCAGGTGAACAAGTTCGAGCAGTGCTCGTGGCGCACCGGCCCGGAAGGGATGCCGATTCTCGACGACGCGGTGGGCTGGTTCGTTGGCAAGACGCTCAAGCGTTTCGACCTCGGCGACCACATTGGTTACCTATTGGAATTTGTCGCCGGAGATACCGGTGAGGACTCCGACAATCTGGTGAGCTTCACCGACGTCGCCGACATGGAACCCGGTCACGAGGCCTGAGGCCGATCCAAACCGTTAAGTCTTGTCCTCGTTGGCCCGCGGGAATCCGCCGCCCTGCGGGAACAGCGGGAACACCACGTCGTCGAGCTTCGCGGCATCGCCGTCGGTCTTGTTGACGGTGTCGCCCCACACGTTGCCGTCCGGCGACATCCGTAACGCCCAGGCATGCCCATGGGTGTCTTGACGCACGACGTCGGGCGGACCGGTGACCGCGCCGGTGCCCTGCGCAAGGTGGACGGCCACCGTCTGCTTGGTGTTGACCAGGTTGACCAGCACGGTGCCGTCCAACGCCGCGCAACCAGCAACACCCGGCCGATCCGGCCACGTCCACACCGTGGACACTTTCGAGTCTTTGGTGATGCGCTGCAACCGGTCGGCCGTGGGAGCGCGGTCGAGGACGTAGAGCGAGCCGTCGACGGGGTCGGTGCACAGGCCGCCACCAGCACCGATACCGCTCAGCGCCGTGGTCGGCGGCGCCTGGTTCAATGTCGTCGGCTGCTCGATACGGATGACCTTGCCGGCCAGCGACGCCGGATCGGTCGCCATCGCCGGATTGCCCGCGTCGCCGGTCAGCACAACCAGCGTGGTGGGGCTGGTGAAGAGCAGTGCCCCGGTGTTACCGGTGGCACCTTTCGGGATCCCGGTCAAGATGTCCTTGGGGATATCGCCGTCGGCGACACGGATGACCCGGTTATCGCTGGGCGTGCTGATGTAGGCATACATCAGCCGGTCTTGTGAATACGTCGGGGAAAGCACGATGTCCATCAGCCCGCCGTCACCGGACGGGTCGACCGGGATGACGGTCTTCACCTTCGGCTCGGCGCTGACCGACACCTCTTTGACGGCGCCGGTGGTCCGCTCGGCGACCAGCGCCGACTTGCTGTCGGGCTGCATGAGCAGGCCACTCGTGCTTTCCAGGCACCCCTGCATCACTCCTGGGGCCGGGCATTGTTTGGGAAATGGCTTGTCGGGCAGTGGTGGCGGCGGGGGAGGCGTCGAACTCGGCGGCGGGTGGCGTTCGGGCTCGGTAGTAAATGGCGCCGACGCGGCATCGTTGAATTGGGCGCAACCAGCCAAAACCAGCAGCGTCGAGCAGAGCGCGACCAACCTGCGCCAACGCGATCTCCCCGAGGACCACCGCAACTGCATAGCTGCCAGATTACGGATATCTCGGATTGGGTGCCTGCGACGGGTGCCGCGCGTCTTTCGTCTTTGCCCGCAAACTCCACGGCCAGGCAAGACGACGCGCGAATCAGACCAGCTAAAGCGCCGCTCAAATCCACGATTTGGGCCGAATTGCCCTTACCCTGACACGAGTGAGCAGTCAATCGAATGACGCACCTTGGCGGCGACCGAACGATTCCGCGGCGCCAACTCCGGTGCGACCGAGCTCAGCAAGCTTGGTCGACCCCGAGGACGACCTGCCGTCAGCCACCTATGCAGGCGATTTCGAGACGACCCTGATCCCACACTATGACTCCACCGACTCGGGCAGCGTCCGCTCGTCGAGCTCGGGGTACGGTCTGCTCGCCGGGCAGGAGCCGTTGCCCTACCAACCTCAGCCCACCGGCGGGCACTCGGCGTTCGGATCCGAGGCTATCGACGAGCACGACCACCACGACGACGAGCGGGTACGCGCCGCCGGACGCCGCGGCACCCAGCATCTTGGTCTACTGGTCTTGCGGGTGGGCTTGGGCGCGGTGCTGATAGCGCATGGACTTCAAAAATTGTTCGGCTGGTGGGGCGGGCAAGGACTGAATAGTTTCAAGAACTCGCTTTCCGATATCGGCTATCAGCACGCCGACATCCTCACCTACTGTGCCGCCGGCGGCGAGATTGCCGCCGGGGTGCTGCTGGTCTTAGGGCTATTCACCCCGCTGGCCGCTGCGGGCGCGCTCGCCTATCTGATCAACAGCCTGCTCGCAGGGATGTTGGGCCACAGCGTGAAGTCCTTTCCGTATTTTCTGCCTAGCGGGCATGAATACGAGCTCACCCTGATCGTGATGGCTGCTGCGATCATCCTGGTCGGCCCCGGACGCTACGGGTTTGACGCTGGTCGCGGCTGGGCCCGACGGCCGTTCATCGGGTCGTTCGCAGCGCTGGTACTGGGAATCGGGGCAGGCATCGCCCTGTGGGTGCTGCTCAACGGCGCCAACCCGGCGACGTGAGCTGCGCTGAGGCGATCATTGGTACGGATTGGGCACTCGGCCGGCACTGGCCTCGGTCAGCACAGGCAGGGTAGCGAAGGTAACCGCGGGCAACCGCAATTCGCCGGCGTTCTTGAGTTGCGCCCGCGCCCAAGAGCCTTTGTGGAAGCGCAGTCCGTCGATTTCATCCCAGCGAACTGTTTGACTACCGAGCAGCGTGCGTACGGTTACTCCGTGCTGATCGGCCCGCGTGCGAAGCCGAATGATCAACGCCGACAACACCACCGGGATGATCAGCAGCGGTGCCGTAGCCGGCCAGGTCAGGACCGGTACGAGCAGCCCGAGAGCCAAGAAGCCCACCGCAAAATGCGCCATTGGTGAAACTTTGATCACCACCGGCGGTGGTTCCAGCGACTCTTTCGCCACATTGGCATCATGTCATTCCTCGAGATTGCGGTGAGGGCTGCGCCTCGATAAGAAATCACGACCGTGTGCGCCGTCTCAACGACGGGAGGCTGCCAGGCCGAATTTGACTGCTGACCTGTGCGGAGGCTACCGTCGATGATTATGAACAGCCGCGAAATGCTCGTAGTACTTGGTCGGCGCGTTGGTGCCTGACTGATTACGCCTTCGAGCACCAACGCGCAACCCTCGTGCAGCTGCTGAGCTGGCGGGGGTTTTTTGTTGCCCCGATCGTAAAACGAATCCAGAGCCAAACAGTGAAGAGGACACCGTGAGCGCACCCACCAGGCCACAGTCCGGGCATGCGTCGCAGGATGTGGCCAGCATTGCCTCGGACGCGGTGAAGCCCGCCGCGAAGCCACCGACGGTTCGACCGAAACATGTTGCCCCTGAGCAACTTACCGGCGCACAGTCGGTAATCAGGTCGTTGGAGGAACTCGACGTCGAGGTCATCTTCGGGATTCCCGGCGGCGCCGTGCTGCCGGTCTACGACCCGCTGTTCGACTCGAAACGGCTGCGCCACGTGCTCGTTCGACACGAGCAGGGTGCGGGCCACGCGGCCAGCGGCTATGCCCATGCCACCGGCAAGGTCGGCGTTTGCATGGCCACCTCGGGCCCGGGTGCCACTAACCTGGTGACGCCGCTGGCCGATGCGCAGATGGACTCCATCCCGGTCGTCGCGATCACCGGGCAGGTTGGTCGCACGCTGATCGGGACCGACGCCTTCCAAGAGGCCGACATCTCCGGCATCACGATGCCGATCACCAAACACAATTTCCTGGTCCGCAGCGGCGACGAAATTCCGCGGGTGCTGGCCGAGGCGTTCCACATCGCGTCCTCCGGCCGCCCGGGGGCGGTGCTCGTCGACATCCCCAAAGATGTGTTGCAGAGCCAGTGCACTTTCAGCTGGCCGCCGCAGATGGATCTGCCAGGCTACAAGCCGAACACCAAACCCCATAGCCGGCAAGTCCGGGAGGCCGCCAAACTGATAGCGGCCGCCCACAAACCGGTGCTCTACGTTGGCGGCGGCGTCATCCGGGGCGATGCGACCGGGCAGCTGCGTGAACTGGCCGAGCTGACCGGCATCCCGGTGGTGACCACGCTGATGGCGCGCGGCGCGTTCCCGGACAGCCATCGGCAGCATCTGGGCATGCCGGGCATGCACGGCACGGTGGCGGCGGTGGCGGGGCTGCAGCGCAGCGACTTGTTGATCGCGCTGGGTACCCGTTTCGACGACCGGGTGACCGGACAGCTCGACTCGTTCGCCCCGGAGGCCAAGGTCATCCACGCCGACATCGACCCCGCCGAAATCGGCAAGAACCGAAACGCCAACGTGCCGATCGTTGGTGACGTGAAAGCCGTCATCACCGATCTCATCGATGCGCTGCGCCACGACAGGGGTACGGGCAATGCCGGAATCTCAGACATCGCCGACTGGTGGAAGTACCTCGACGGGGTGCAGGAGACCTACCCGTTGAGCTACGGGCCGCAAAGCGACGGCAGCCTGAGTCCCGAGTACGTCATCGAGAAGCTGGGTGAGATCGCCGGACCCGAAGCGGTCTACGTCGCCGGGGTCGGCCAGCACCAGATGTGGGCCGCGCAGTTCGTCAAATACGAGAATCCACGCACCTGGATCAATTCCGGCGGTTTGGGCACCATGGGCTTCGCGATCCCAGCGGCCATGGGCGCCAAGCTGGCTCGCCCAGATGCCGAAGTGTGGGCGATCGACGGCGACGGGTGTTTCCAGATGACCAACCAGGAATTGGCTACCTGCGCGATCGAGGGCGCGCCAATCAAAGTCGCGCTGATCAACAACGGCAACCTGGGCATGGTCCGGCAATGGCAGTCGCTGTTCTACCAGGAGCGTTATTCGCAGACCGACCTGGCCACCCACTCGCATCGCATCCCGGATTTCGTCAAACTCGCCGAGGCGCTGGGCTGTGTCGGATTACGTTGCGAGCGTGAAGAAGACGTTATCGACGTGATCAACCAGGCACGGGCGATCAACGACCGGCCGGTAGTGATCGACTTCATCGTCGGTGCCGACGCCCAGGTGTGGCCGATGGTCGCCGCAGGAACCAGCAACGACGAAATTCAGGCCGCCCGCGGTATCCGCCCGCTTTTCGATGACGAATCCGAAGGACACGCGTGATGCGCGCCGGCGACGATGCAGTGGGGGTACCGCCCGCTTGCGGGGGACGTAGCGATGAGGAGCGGCGCATATGACCGGATCGCCGGAGACACATACATTGTCGGTGCTGGTCGAAGACAAGCCCGGTGTGCTCGCCCGGGTGGCGGCGCTGTTCTCCCGGCGTGGGTTCAACATCGAATCGCTGGCTGTGGGTGCTACCGAGCAGAAGGACATGTCCCGCATGACCATCGTCGTCTCTGCCGAGGAGACCCCGCTCGAGCAGATCACCAAGCAGCTCAACAAGCTCATCAACGTGATCAAGATTGTGGAGCAGGACGACGACAATTCGGTGGCCCGAGAGTTGGCTCTGATCAAAGTGCGGGCCGATGCCGGAACCCGCAGTCAAGTCATCGAAGCGGTGAACTTGTTCCGCGCCAAGGTGATTGACGTGTCGCCGGAGGCGTTGACCATCGAAGCCACCGGCGATCGCGGCAAGTTGCAAGCGCTGCTGCGGGTGCTGGAGCCGTTCGGTGTCCGCGAGCTCGTCCAGTCCGGCGTGGTATCACTGTCGCGCGGGCCGCGCGGTATCGGCACAGCTAAATAACTCATCGAATAGAAGGAACGCACAGTGGCATTAGAGATGTTCTACGACGACGACGCGGACCTGTCGATCATCCAGGGCCGCAAGGTCGGCGTGATCGGATACGGCAGCCAGGGACACGCGCACTCGCTGAGCCTGCGCGACTCCGGCGTCCAAGTGCGCGTCGGGCTGAAGGAGGGCTCGAAGTCGCGGGCCAAAGTCGAGGAGCAGGGCCTCGACGTCGACACTCCCGCCGAAGTGGCCAAATGGGCTGACGTAATCATGCTGTTGGCGCCCGACACCGCGCAGGCCGATATCTTCAAAAACGAACTCGAGCCGAACCTGAAGCCCGGCGACGCACTGTTTTTCGGTCATGGGCTCAACATCCACTTCGACCTGATCAATCCGCCCGCCGACGTCACCGTCGCGATGGTCGCCCCGAAGGGCCCTGGCCACTTGGTGCGTCGCCAGTTCGTCGACGGCAAGGGCGTGCCGTGCCTGATCGCCGTCGACCAAGACCCGACCGGCGACGGCGAAGCGTTGGCGCTGTCCTACGCCAAAGGCATCGGCGGTACCCGCGCCGGCGTCATCAAGACGACCTTCAAAGACGAGACCGAAACCGACCTGTTCGGTGAGCAGGCGGTGTTGTGCGGTGGCACTGAGGAATTGGTGAAGACCGGCTTCGACGTGATGGTCGAGGCGGGCTACCCGCCGGAGATGGCGTACTTCGAAGTGCTACACGAGCTCAAGCTCATCGTCGACCTGATGTACGAGGGCGGCATCGCGCGGATGAACTACTCGGTGTCTGACACCGCCGAGTTCGGCGGATACCTATCGGGTCCTCGGGTCATCGACGGCGACACCAAGGAGCGGATGCGCAGCATTCTGCGCGACATTCAGGACGGCAATTTCGTCAACAAGCTGGTGGCCAACGTCGAGGGCGGCAACAAGCAGCTCGAGCAGTTGCGCAAGGAAAACGCCGAGCACCCCATCGAGGTCGTCGGCAAGAAACTGCGCGACCTGATGAGCTGGGTGGACCGCCCGATCACCGAAACCGCTTAGCGTCTGACGCCGAGCGACACGCCAGCGTGACGTTCGGCGGGCAAACGCGACGTGCGGCGCGGAGTCAATCGGTCAAATCGGGCCGACTCGCACGCCGAGCACAGGCTGGCGGACCTGACCGCTGTTGAATGCCGCGCACCACGGTCGGTGGCCCCGGGCATCGGGCCACACCAGCTGTAGCGCCCGCAGGTCACTGCCGTAGAACGCGACCGCCACGTTCATGTGCGCATCGGGCTGCTCTACCTGGACAACCTCCAGCAGCAACTCACCTCCTACCAAGATCCGCTCGCCCGGGATCGGCTTTCCGCCGTCTACGAGATACTCGGCGACGCTGTTGAGTATCCGAGCCGCGGACTGCGGTTGAAGGCCCGCCACCAGAAGTTCGGGCAGGCCGCGCTCAATGCAAACCGACCGTGTAGGCGTACGGCGTGCGGTCGCTCTCCACGAATTGCACCGCCCAGCCGTGCTTTTCCACCAACCTATGAAGGGCCTCCAGCCACTCCTGCTCGGTGACTTCCGGGTGATCGCATTTCCAGCACATGGGTTTTTCTCCTCCCGTCGTCATGCTTGTGGACAGGATCCCCCGGGACACCGACAAGGAAGGGCCGCGCGATCCGCTGCGCCCGGATGCGCCGCGCTTGCGATCGCCGCTTAGGCTGGCCGGGTGAGCATGCCTGTTGTCTTGATCGCTGACAAACTTGCCGAATCAACCGTCGAAGCCCTGGGTGACCGGGTAGAGGTGCGCTGGGTCGACGGCCCCGACCGGGAGAAGCTGCTGGCTGCGGTGCCCGAGGCCGACGCGCTACTGGTGCGTTCGGCCACCACCGTCGACGCCGAGGTGCTCGGTGCGGCACCCAAGCTGAAAATCGTCGCCCGCGCCGGGGTCGGCCTGGACAATGTCGACGTCGACGCTGCCACCGAACGCGGTGTGCTGGTCGTCAACGCGCCCACGTCGAACATCCACAGCGCCGCCGAGCACGCGATGGCGCTGCTCTTGGCCGCGGCGCGCCAGATCACCGAAGCCGATGCGTCGCTGCGCGGCCACGAGTGGAAGCGCTCGTCATTTTCCGGCACCGAAATCTTCGGCAAGACCGTGGGAATCGTGGGCTTGGGCCGCATCGGACAATTGGTCGCCCAGCGGTTGGTCGCCTTCGGTGCCGACATCGTGGCGTACGACCCGTATGTGTCGTCGGCGCGCGCCGCGCAGCTGGGCATCGAGCTGCTGACCCTCGACGACCTGCTGGGCCGCGCCGACTTCATCTCGGTGCACCTGCCCAAGACGCCCGAGACCGCCGGCCTGATCGACAAAGACGCGCTGGCTAAGACCAAGCCGGGAGTGATCATCGTCAATGCCGCGCGCGGTGGTCTGGTCGACGAGGCGGCGCTGGCCGAGGCGGTGAGCAGCGGACACGTCCGAGCCGCCGGCATCGACGTGTTCAGCAGCGAACCCTGCACCGACAGCCCGCTTTTCGGCCTGCCGCAGGTGGTGGTCACACCGCATCTGGGGGCCTCGACCGCCGAGGCCCAGGACCGGGCCGGCACCGACGTCGCCGAGAGCGTAAAGCTTGCGCTGGCAGGGGAGTTCGTCCCCGACGCGGTGAACGTCGGTGGTGGAACGGTCAGCGAAGAGGTTGCGCCGTGGCTGGATCTAGTCCGCAAACTCGGTCTGCTGGCCGGTGCGTTGTCCGACAGCCTTCCGGTGTCGTTGTCGGTGCAAGTACGCGGTGAGTTAGCCAGCGAAGAAGTTGAGGTGCTGCGGCTTTCGGCGCTGCGCGGCCTGTTCTCCGCCGTGATCGAGGATCAGGTGACCTTCGTCAATGCTCCGGCCATCGCCGAGGAGCGCGGTGTCGATGCCGACATCAGCACCGCCACCGAAAGCCCGAACCATCGCAGCGTGGTCGATGTGCGGGCGGTCGCTTCGGACGGCTCGGTGGTCAACGTGGCCGGCACGCTGTCCGGGCCGCAGCTGGTGGAAAAGATCGTGCAGATCAACGGTCGCAACTTTGATCTGCGCGCCCACGGCACCTACCTGGTCATCAACTACGTGGACCAGCCCGGCGCGCTCGGCAAGATCGGAACGCTGCTCGGCACCGCAGGGGTGAACATCCAGGCCGCTCAGCTGTCCGAGGATGCCGAGGGGCCGGGCGCGACGATCCTGCTGCGCCTGGACCGCGACGTCCCCGCCGACGTTCGCGCTGAGATCGCCGATGCTGTCGAGGCCAACAAACTCGAAGTCGTTGACCTGTCGTGAAACTGGCGATCATCGCCGGTGACGGCATCGGACCGGAGGTCGTGGCTGAAGCGGTCAAGGTTCTCGACGCGGTGCTGCCCGGCGTGGACAAGACGGATTATGACCTTGGAGCTCGACGCTTCCACGCCACCGGGGAACTGCTGCCCGAATCGGCGCTTGCCGAACTGCGCGCACACGATGCGATTCTGCTTGGTGCGATCGGGGATCCGTCGGTGCCCAGCGGTGTGCTCGAGCGAGGCCTGCTGCTGCGGCTGCGCTTCGAGTTGGATCATCACGTCAACTTGCGGCCGGCGCGGCTGTATCCGGGCGTGCACAGCCCGCTGGCGGGTGACCCCGACATCGACTTGGTGGTGGTACGCGAGGGCACCGAGGGTCCGTATACCGGCACCGGCGGCGCGATCCGGGCCGGCACACCCCACGAGGTGGCCACCGAGGTCAGCCTCAACACTGCGTTCGGTGTGCGGCGCGTCGTCCAGGACGCGTTCGAGCGGGCCAGGCAGCGTCGCCAGCACCTGACCCTGGTGCACAAGACCAATGTGCTGACGTTCGCCGGATCGCTGTGGTCGCGGACCGTGCAGGACGTCGGCGAGAAGTATCCGGATGTCGAAGTGGCCTATCAGCACGTCGACGCCGCGACCATCCATTTGGTCACCGACCCTGGCCGATTCGATGTCATCGTCACCGACAACCTGTTCGGCGACATCATCACGGACTTGGCCGCCGCGGTCTGCGGCGGTATCGGGTTGGCGGCCAGCGGCAATATCGACGCCACCCGGACCAACCCGTCGATGTTCGAGCCGGTGCACGGCAGCGCGCCCGACATCGCCGGTCAGGGGATTGCCGACCCGACCGCCGCGATCATGTCGGTGGCGCTGCTGCTTTCCCACGTCGGCGAAGACGCTGCCGCCGCGCGAGTGGACCAGGCCGTGGCGTCCCATCTGGCCAGTCGCCCGACCGGAACGCTATCCACCGTCGAAGTCGGCGGAAGGATTGCGTCCGGGCTCTAGTCTCTAGACCCGGCGGCAACACCTTGGCCGGCACGATGGGCACCGCCAGCAGCGGGAAAAGGCCGCACACCGCGAATGCCCACGGGTAACCGGTTCGAGCGATCAGCTCGCCGAACACCGGGGGAGCGCCGGCCGCCATCACGCGCTGATAGGTGTTTTGCAGGCCGAGTGCACGCCCACTCCAGAACGGCCCGGCATGTTCGGTGATCGCGGTGGACTCCAGCCCGTTGTCGAGCACTGCGATCACCGCAGCCGCGACCATCAGCGGCACCGCGATGGATGAACGCAGATGATCAACCACCGCCAAGCCGGCCAGAAGCAGGACGCCGACGACGGACATGGTGCGCACCGGACGCAGCCGGGAGCCGACCCGGTCCGACCAGCGGCCGACCATTACCCGGCCCACGGCCCCGAGCAGTTGCGACAGCGTGACCACTGCTCCTGCCGATGCAATCGACCACCGGTAACTCGTGATCAGCCAAATCAGCATGAATGTCACGGTCACGGTCTGCGGCACCATCAGCAGTGCTGAGACCGCGTGAATGCGGCGCAGCACCCACGATCCGCGATACGGGTTGGCCCGCTCCTGTTCGCCTGCCTCGTCCCATTCCTTGCGCGGCGGGTCGACGATCGCCACGAGGCTGGCCACCGCCGATACCGCACACAGCACCGCCGGAAATATCATGCCCGCCGTGGCGGACGGGCTGCGTTCTGAGAGCACGGGAATGACCAGTGCGCCGAGTGCGATTCCGAGCGGCTGCGCGGTCTGGCGAACACCCATTGCGAAACCACGCTGCTCGGGCGGAAACCACCCGGAGACCAGGCGACCGCCGGCGGAGTTGCAACTGGCCGCCGCCATGCCACCGACGAACAGCAGCGCAGCAAAGGACACCATCGTGTGAACCGTCGTCGCGAAGTAGGCGGCTAGCGCGGTCAACGCTATGCCGGCTGTCAGCACAATGCGTTCGCCCACCCTGTCGAGCAGGTAGCCCCAGACAATCAACGTCACGACCATGCCGAAGCTCGGCATCGAGGACAGCAAGCCTGCTTCGGCCAGCGGCGTGCCGAGGTCGTCCTCCAGGGCTGGGATCAGAAAGGCGACGCCGTTGATGAAGACGAATGCGCTTGCCGTCGCCAGCAGCGAGACGACGACGATCGACCAGCGTCGCACCGCAGTGAGTGCGACCGTGCCGGTCGGCTCCGTCGGCATCGATCCATGCTCGCACAGCCCTGTGAACGCTGAGGCTAAAGCGGTACCCCGTCCGGCTTCGCCGCGCTTGCGACCGCCACAGCTCATTGGTGGCGGCCCGCCGCGCCCGGCTTCGCCGCGCTTGCGACCGCCACTAGGCTCTGACGAATGCGTATCGGCCGAATCGCCAGTCCTGACGGTGTCGCGTTCGTCACCATCGAAGGTGAACTCGATGATCTGGACGGGATGACTGCCCGTGAGATCGCCGAACACCCTTTTGGCACGCCGACTTTCACCGGACGCTCCTGGCCATTGGCCGATGTGCGACTGTTGGCACCGATATTGGCCAGCAAGGTCGTCTGCATCGGCAAGAACTACGCTGATCACATCGCCGAGATGGGCGGCCAAACCGGACCTGCGGCGGCCGACCCGGTGATCTTCCTCAAGCCCAACACCGCGATCACCGGGCCGAATGTGCCAATTCGACTGCCCGCCAACGCATCACCGGTGCATTTCGAGGGAGAGCTGGCGGCAGTCATCAGCCGGCCCTGCAAGGACGTCCCGGCCGCGCGCGCCGCCGAGAGCATCCTGGGCTACACCGTCGCCAACGATGTGTCTGCCCGCGACCAACAGCAGGCCGACGGTCAATGGACGCGAGCGAAGGGCCACGACACGTTCTGCCCGGTCGGGCCCTGGGTCGTCACCGACGTCGATCCTGCTGATCTCGAACTACGCACCGAGGTCAACGGTCAGATCAAACAGGACAGCCGCACCTCGTTGATGATTCACGACGTGGACGCGATTGTGGAGTGGGTCTCGGCGGTGATGACGTTGCTGCCCGGCGATCTCATCCTCACCGGCACACCCGCGGGCGTCGGGCCCATCGAGGACGGCGATACCGTCAGCATCACCATCGGCGCTATCGGGACGTTAACCAATCCCGTTGTTCGCAAGCCAAAGTCGTAGCCAAGGGGACGAGCGAATTCGGGTGTCTGATGACGGCGTCGGTAGGTAGCGGCCACGGGTGAGAGACGAGCCGTTTGTTTGGTAGTCTGCACGTCGGCCCTTGGGCGGCTGGCAGCAGCGCCGCACGACCTCGTATCGACTGCGGAAAAGACTCTGACCAGCTGCTTTAGGCAGCCAATGGGGTATGGTGTAATTGGCAACACAGCTGATTCTGGTTCAGCCATTCTAGGTTCGAGTCCTGGTACCCCAGCAAAGTTTGTCCACTCCAAGCGATTAGGTGGGCAAACCTGGGTCAGCTATGCTGGCTCGGATCGGTTCTGGCCCCGTCGTCTAGCGGCCTAGGACGCCGCCCTCTCACGGCGGTAGCGTGGGTTCGAATCCCATCGGGGCTACTTATTCGCAACGGCTGTCGGTGCGGTTGACCCGCCGACCGGCATATGGGGCATCCCGAGCTTGCGGTGATCCCATGAGCGGGTGCGGTGGCTGACGATGCGCACCGCGACTCGCTTATTCATCATCATGTCCACCGCCGGTTTCACCTCGTCGCTGTAGGGCCCGGTATAGCGCTCCCACACGCTGACCCCGACCCGAAAAATGGCGTCCGGGTCGTCGACGATCTCAGCGATGCCCTCGAAGGACACTCCGCGCAAGGTGTCATAGGTTTGGCCGTCCTCGAGCAGAAAGCTCACTCGCGGATCGCGCTTCAGGTTGACGGCCTTCTGCGACTTCGCCTTGGTCTCCAACCAGATCTCGCCATCGACCACCCCGTACCACATCGCGGTCAAGTGCGGCTGCCCGTCCGGTCCGATGGTGGCCAGTGTGCCGGTACGGCTGCTGGTGACGAAGTCGGCGATCTCGTCGTCGGACATGACGATCTGCGCGCGCTGGTTATTTCCCATGGCGACAGTCTGTCAGGTCGCTATCGCTGGCCGGTTCGGCGTATCCCGAGTTCGAGCGTGCAGTGACGGCATCGAGTGTGCGCTGAGGGTGCGTGCCGTCGGCGTGTCGTCGCCCTGGATGCACACGCGGCGAATCACGTTTCACAGTCGGCGGGTAAGAGCATCGGCAGCAGCGAGCAGGTCGGCCGCCCAGCGCGCGCCGGGGCGGCGACCAATGCGGTCGATCGGACCTGAGACGGAGATGGCGGCGATCACCGCACCGCGGGCATCGCGTACCGGCGCCGAGACACTGGCCACGCCGGGCTCGCGCTCGCCTGCGCTTTGCGCCCAGCCACGACGCCGGACTTCGGCCAGTGCGCGGTCGCTGAATTTCGCAGTGGGTAGTACCGCCTGCTGAGTGGCGTCGTCGCTGTATGCCAGCAGCACCTTGGCGCCAGAACCGGCTGTCATCGGCAAACGCGTCCCGACCGGAACGGTATCGCGAAGGCCCGCAGGTGGTTCCACGGCGGCTACACAGATCCGCCAGGTGCCCTCACGGCGGTACAGTTGCACGCTCTCGCCGGTGATCTCGCGCAGTCGTGGCAGCACGGCCGCGCCGGCCGCCAGCAGTGGATCGTTGACGTGAGCCGCCAACTCGCTGACCGCCGGACCCAGTCGCCAACGACCCTCGCCGTCGCGGGCCAGCAAGCGATGGACTTCCAAACCGGCGGCCAATCGGTGTGCGGTGGCTCTGGGCAGGCCGGTGCGGTCGCACAATTCGGCTAACCCGCACGGTGATTCCGCGATCGTGTGCAACACCCCCACGGCTTTGTCGAGGACGCCGATGCCGCTATCCTGTCTCATAGAGAGATACTAACGTCTCACATAGTGAGATCAAGTGATATACACGGAATCGGGATGACCTGGTGATGACAAATTCAGCCGACACGGACACCGCGCGTCCGCGCACGTTGGCAGAGAAGGTTTGGGACGACCATATGGTGGTCGCCGGCGGCGACGCCGAGCCGGACCTGATTTACATCGACCTGCATTTGGTGCATGAGGTCACCAGCCCGCAGGCCTTCGACGGTCTGCGCCTGGCGGGACGCCCGGTGCGCCGCCCCGAACTGACGCTCGCCACCGAAGACCACAATGTGCCGACGATCGACATCGACAAGCCGATCGCCGATCCCGTTTCTCGCAATCAGGTCGAGACGCTCCGGCGTAACTGCGCCGAATTCGGAATCCGGCTATACCCAATGGGCGATATCGACCAGGGCATCGTGCATGTCATCGGCCCGCAGTTGGGTTTGACTCAGCCCGGAATGACGATTGTGTGCGGCGACAGCCACACCTCGACCCACGGCGCATTCGGCGCGTTGGCAATGGGCATCGGAACTTCGGAGGTCGAGCATGTGCTGGCCACCCAGACACTTTCACTGCGACCGTTCAAGACGATGGCCGTCAACGTCGACGGGGAATTGCCCGCCGGCTTGACAGCCAAAGACATCATCCTGGCCGTGATCGCCAAGATCGGCACCGGCGGCGGTCAAGGCTATGTCATCGAATACCGTGGCAGCGCCATCGAATCGCTCTCGATGGAAGCTCGGATGACTATTTGCAACATGAGCATCGAAGCCGGGGCCCGAGCCGGGTTGGTGGCACCGGACGCGACCACCTACGAGTTTTTGCGCGGCCGGCCGCATTCCCCGACCGGCGCACAGTGGGAAGCGGCGCTGGCGTATTGGGACCGGCTGCCAACTGACGAAGGCGCGGAATTCGACACCGAGGTGTATTTAGATGCCGCCTCTTTGACGCCGTTTGTCACGTGGGGGACCAACCCCGGGCAAGGGGTTCCATTGGGAGCCTCGGTGCCTGACCCGGAGCTGATGACCGATGACACCGAGCGACAAGCCGCCGAGAAAGCGCTGGCGTATATGGATCTTCGACCGGGGACGCCGATGCGTGATATCGCGGTGGACGCCGTGTTCGTCGGGTCGTGCACCAACGGCCGCATCGAGGATCTGCGGGCGGTTGCCGACGTGCTGCGTGGCCGGAAAGTAACCGACAAAGTACGGATGCTGATCGTGCCGGGTTCGATGCGGGTACGCGCGGAGGCCGAAAAAGAAGGGCTGGGCGACATCTTCACGGCGGCGGGCGCGGAGTGGCGTCAGGCCGGCTGCTCGATGTGTCTTGGCATGAATCCAGACCAGCTCGCGCCGGGGGAGCGTTGCGCGGCAACGTCGAACCGCAACTTCGAAGGACGCCAGGGCAAGGGCGGCCGCACGCACTTGGTTTCGCCGGCTGTTGCCGCCGCCACCGCGGTGCGCGGGAAACTCTCCAGCCCGGACGACTTGGACTGACTTAGGAGGAGATGGTTATGGAACCCTTTAGGACCCACACGGGAATCGGAGTACCGCTACGGCGGTCGAATGTCGACACGGACCAGATCATTCCGGCGGTCTATTTGAAGCGGGTGACCCGAACGGGTTTCGAGGATGGGTTGTTCGCTGCGTGGCGCGCCGACCCGTCTTTTGTGCTCAATCTCAGCCCGTTCGACCAGGGTTCAGTACTGGTTGCGGGGCCCGATTTCGGCACCGGATCCTCCCGCGAGCATGCGGTGTGGGCGCTTATGGACTACGGATTCCGGGTTGTGATCTCGTCACGGTTCGGCGACATTTTTCGCGGCAACGCGGGAAAGGCGGGACTGTTGGCTGCCGAAGTGGCCCAAGACGATGTGGAACTGCTTTGGAAGCTCATCGAGGGCAGTCCCGGGTTGGAAATCACTGTCAATCTTCAAGATCGGAATGTGGCCGCAGGAACGGCGGTGGTGCCATTCAAGATTGACGATTACACGGCCTGGCGTTTGTTGGAAGGCCTCGACGATATAGCCCTCACGCTGCGTAAACGCGATCAGGTCGAACTTTTCGAAGCAGCTCGGCCGGTCTGGAAACCGCAGACTTTGCCCGCTTCCTGACGGCGAGATCCGGCCCCGAATTCCGGACGCCGCAGCGCCATATTTGACGGCTGGGTCGCTCCGAAGCCACCGACTATGCGCGGCAACCGGATTCCAAAAAAGTTCGCCAGAGCCGACTGAAATTGCGCGTGGCTCTTGGAAATCAGGCATGTGAGGGATTACCGTGTCCTCTAGTCGGTCCAACAAGGACCACTGGCTGCGGAGGTTTTGCATGAACAAAGCAGAGCTCATTGATGTGCTCACAGATAAATTGGGCTCGGATCGTCGGTCGGCAACCGCCGCCGTCGAGAATGTTGTCGACACCATTGTGCGTGCAGTGCACAAGGGTGACAGCGTCACCATTACCGGTTTCGGTGTGTTCGAGCAGCGGCGCCGCGCGGCGCGCGTTGCCCGTAACCCGCGCACCGGCGAGACGGTGAAGGTGAAGCCCACATCAGTGCCGGCGTTTCGTCCGGGCGCGCAATTCAAAGCGGTTGTGTCTGGCGCGCAGCGTCTCCCAGCCGAAGGTCCAGCAGTGAAGAGAGGTGTCGTGGCAACCGGAGTGAAGAAGGCGGCAAAGAAGTCGCCGGCAAAGAAGACTGCGGCCAAGAAGACCGCGGCGAAGAAGGCTCCGGCCAAGAAGACCGCGGCGAAGAAGGCTCCGGCCAAGAAGACCGCAACCAAGCGCACAACGGCCAAGAAGGCCGCAACCAAGCGCTCGCCGGCTAAGAAGGCCACCAAGTCGACGGCCAGGAAGGCCACCAAGTCGACGGCCAGGAAGGCAACGAAAGCTCCAGCTCGTAAGACTGCAGCCAAGAAGTCGCCTGCCAAGAAGGCGACGGCCCGTCGCGGTCGCCGGTAACAACACGCAAGTCGCCGATTCGTCGCGGTCGCCTCTACTGGTGAGGCGCCGCGGCGAATCTGCGTGCTAGGTCACTACGTTGGTGGGGCCAGCGCACTGCCGATGTGATCGGCTGCCACGAGACGGCCGGCCGCCAGCGACAGCACCCAGGTGCTGCCCTTGCGGTTGCGCGATTTGTCTGGGCTTATCCCGTCGCGGTCGCACCACCACGCGATCAGATCCGGAATCACCTTGCCCTGCGTGCAGATCACCGGCGTGCGGTGTAAGTCGGCAATCTGCAGAACCCGGCGTCGACCGCGTTTGGGGTTATCGGCGTATGCCTCTTCGGTCAGCGTGGGCTCATTGCAGATCATCACACCCAGCTCCTCGGCCAGCGGCTCCACAGTCTGGTGGCATCGCACGCGGTCGGCTGAGTACACGTCGGTGGGACCGAAGGCTGACAGCTGCGCGACGAGTGCCTCGGCCTGCGCACGGCCCTTTTTGTCCAACGGTCGCATCTTGTCGTCGCCGGAGAAGCGGGACTTGCTACCCGCGGTGGCGTGCCGGACCACCAGGACGGTCTGGGTGTCTGACGGGTACTTGGTAAACCGGCGCAATACCTTTCGGTCATACGCGTAAGACACCTTTTTGATCGCGGCGGGAACCGGTAGCCAGACCAGCTCGTTGACTTCGTCGCCCGGCATAAACCTGCCACCGAGGCTTCGTGCCGCCCAGTAGCGCACCGTCTTGGTGCCTTGGTCGACCTTATAGCTCACCGTTGCGATCCGACGGCCGAGGTGCGCGTGGTGACCCGTCTCTTCCAACAGCTCACGCACCGCTGTCACCGGTTCGGTCTCGTCGGAATCGGCCTTGCCTTTGGGCAGCGACCAGTCGTCGTACCGTGGACGGTGGATCACCGCAATCTCCGCCGCGGACTCGCATTGCCCGGGCCGCCAAAGCACCGCACCGGCGGCACGAACGATCTTGCCGGCCCGGTCCGACGAGTTCTGTGTCGACACTCAAACTCCTGCAGTCAATTCGGGGTCGCTGGACCCTGTGGCCGGAAGCTCAAAGCCAACTTCGGTCAGGGACTGCGGTGTCGTTCCATCAGCGATGCCTGGTGGTCGCGAACCGTATGACCCGGTTGCGGCGACGCTGTCCAATGTCCTTGCGGACCCAGTTCCCAGCACCGCGTGGCGGGGTCTAGCGCTGAGGAGAAGATGTCGTCGAGTTGCGCGGTCAGGCGTGGGTCCTTCACCTGAGCCAACACTTCAACGCGCCGGTCGAGGTTGCGGTGCATCATGTCGGCGCTGCCGAACCAGAATTCGTCGATGGAACCGAAGTGCAGGATCCGCGAGTGTTCCAGGAAACGACCGAGAATCGAGCGCACCGAGATGTTTTCGGAGAACCCCCCGACGCCGGGGCGGAGCGCACAAATTCCGCGCACCACTACGTCGACCTGCACTCCTGCTTGCGATGCGCGGTAGAGCGCGTCGATGACCTGTTCGTCGACAAGGGCATTCATCTTGAGCCGGATCCGTCCGTTGCCGGTTTCGCGGTGGGCGGCGATCTCCCGATGAACCCGTTCGATGATGCCGGCGCGGATTCCGTGCGGGGCAACCAACAGGTTGCGGTAGGACAGCTTGCGCGAATAGCCGGTAAGCGAGTTGAACAGGTCGGTCAGGTCGGCGCCGATGTCGGGGCCGGCGGTCAGCAGACCGATGTCCTCGTAGAGGCGGGCGGTCTTGCTGTTGTAGTTGCCGGTTCCGATATGGCAGTAGCGCCGGATAACCGAACCTTCGCGGCGCACCACCAGACAGGTTTTGCAATGCGTCTTGAGCCCGACGAGTCCATACGCGACATGCACGCCCGCTTGCTCCAGCGCGCGAGCCCATTTGATGTTGGCCTGCTCGTCGAACCGGGCCTTGATCTCGACCAGTGCCACTACTTGCTTTCCGGCCGCGGCGGCTTCGATCAGAGCCCGGACGATCGGCGAATCACCGGATGTGCGGTAGAGCGTCTGTTTGATCGCCAGCACGTTGGGGTCGGCGGCAGCGTGCTCGATAAAGCGTTGCACGCTCGTGGAGAACGAGTCGTAGGGGTGATGTACCAACACGTCACCCTCGCGCAGTGTCGCGAAAATGCTTCTGGGCGTTTCCCGGTCGGCGAATGCAGGGTTGGTATCGGGGACGAATGTCGGATCCTTCAGTGCCGGCCGGTCGAGGTCATAGATCTGCCACAGTGACGACAAATCAAGCAGCCCAGGCACTTGGACGACGTCGCCGGGATGCACGTCGAGTTCACGCAGCAGCAGCTCCAACATGTGCTCGGTCATGTCGTCGGCCACCTCGAGGCGCACCGGCGACCCGAACCGTCGACGTGCCAGTTCCCGCTCGAGCGCCTGCAGCAGATCCTCGTCGCGATCCTCTTCGACCTCGAAATCGGCGTTGCGGGTAATGCGGAACGCGTGGTGCTCGACGATTTCCAACCCCGGGAACAGTACCGGGAGGAAGGCAGCGATCAGTTCCTCCATCGGCAGAAAGCGAACATCTGACTTTCCGTCGTCACGCTGCTTCACGTCGAGCTCAACGAAGCGATCGACGTTGTCGGGCACCTTGACCCGGGCAAAGTGCTGACCGCCGTCCTCGGGCTGCTTGACGGTGACCGCGAGGTTCAGGCTCAAACCACTGACGAACGGAAACGGGTGAGCCGGATCGACGGCCAGTGGAGTCAGGACGGGAAACACCTGCTCGTTGAAATAGGTCGATAGCTGGTCGCGCTCGGCCTCGTCCACATCGGCCCACGTGACGACGTGAATACCCTCCTCGGCCAACTCCGGCCGCACCGAGTCGAGGAAGACACGCGCGTGGCTGGTGGCGATGTGCTGAGTCTGCTCGCCGATTTGACGCAGTTGCTCGCGCGGGGTCAGACCGTCTGCAGAGCGCACCGACAGGCCCATCTCGTCGCGACGCTTCAGGCCGGCGACGCGAACCATGTAGAACTCGTCAAGGTTAGAGGCGAAAATGGCCAGAAACTTCGCCCGCTCCAGCAACGGCAACGAGGTGTCGGCGGCCAGCGCCAGCACGCGTGCGTTGAAGTCCAGCCAGCTCAGCTCGCGATTGAGGTAGCGGTGCTCGGGAAGTTCGTCCTCGACAAGAGCCGCCGTGGCCGCCGGCGGTGCGGCCGGTGAATCACCCGATCGCCATGCGGGCCCGTTGGGCCGCACTTCGGCTGCGACTGCTGTGCCCCTGTCTTCGGTGCCTTGCCTGGCTTCGATTTCGGTCACCCTTGCGATCATTCCCCAAAAGCGGGTGGCGTTGCCACCGACTAGCCGACATCCATTTGCTGTTGAAGCGCCGTTTACCCGTCGTTATCGCCGTGCGCGGCGGCGACGGCCCGACTGGTTGCCGGTCCCACCCCGAGACGGCGCGCGACCGCCAGGTCCTCGGGTGTGTCGATGTCGCAGCGCAATCCCGGCCACGCCCCGGTGAGCTCAATCGCACCCGAACGCCGATGTCGCGCGGAAGAATCCGGGCCGAACCGAGGGTCGAGCGCGGACCCGAAGGCGCACAGCGCCGCGGTACCGGTGCCGATTCGGTCGGCGACGAAACTCCGTTCGTGGTGGCGTGCCGCAGCGATCGCCTCGGCGAGTTCCTGTGTCTGCAATGCAGGTAGATCACCTTGCAGCACAACGATATTGGGTACTGACTCGGTCACTACCTGCTCAGCGGCCGCGATTGCGTTGTTCAGCGGGTCGGGGTGGCCCTCTGGCGTGGGATCGGACAGCACCTCGGCGCCGAGTTCGGCTGCCGCAGCCGCCGCGGCGTCGTCGGGCGTGATGACGGTGATGCGGCGCACAGAGCCGACCCTTGCCGCGGCGGTAAGGGTGTCGACCAGCATGGCCAGCACCACATTCTCCCGCGTCTGCGCGGAAAACACCGACGCCAGCCTGGTCTTGGCGATGGCCAACCGCTTGACGGCGACGATCAAGCCGACATCACCCCCGGTGTCGGCTCGGCTGCCGCTCATAAGGCCATCCTGCCAGTGTTAAGTCCAGACCTAGCCCGCTGGGCTACGGTGGAGCGCCGGAAGTTAGCGCATTGATGAGACGGGGACGAAGGCGGACCATGGCCAGCACGACAGCGGTGATGGGCGCCGGCGCGTGGGGTACGACGCTGGCCAAGGTGCTGGTCGACGCCGGCGGCGAGGTCGCGCTGTGGGCGCGGCGATCCCAGCTCGCCGAAGAAATCAACGCCACCCGCCACAACGCCAAATACCTGCCCGGCGTGCAGTTGCCGACGGGCGTCCGGGCAACCGGTGATGCCGAGGAAGCGCTGCAGCGGGGCGTCGACGGTACTACTGACGATGCCGGCGCAGACGATGCGGACCAACCTGCAACAGTGGAGGGGCCTGTTCGCTGAGGGTGCGACCCTGGTCAGCGCGGCCAAGGGCATCGAGTTGGACACGCTGATGCGGATGAGCCAGGTCATCGTTGCCGTGACCGGTGTCGACCCGTCGCAGGTCGCGGTGGTTTCCGGGCCGAACTTGGCCAACGAAATCGCCGACGAGCAACCCGCCGCTACCGTCATCGCGTGCAGCGATTCCGGTCGTGCGGTCGCTCTGCAGCGCGCACTGAACACCGCATACTTTCGGCCGTACACCAATGCCGACGTGATCGGTACCGAAGTCGGCGGTGCCTGTAAGAACGTCATCGCGTTGGCCTGCGGAATGGCGGCCGGCGTGGGTCTCGGGGAGAACACCGCGGCGGCAATCATCACCCGCGGTCTGGCCGAGATCATGCGGTTCGGGATAGCGGTCGGGGCCAAAAGCGCAACGTTGGCCGGTTTGGCCGGGGTGGGTGACCTGGTCGCCACCTGCACCTCCCCCCGCTCGCGTAACCGGTCATTCGGCGAAAGCCTGGGGCGGGGCGAGACGATGGAGTCGGCGCAGCGGGCGCGCAACGACGATGTCGTCGAGGGAGTGACGTCGTGCGAGTCCGTGCTGGCACTGGCCTCGAGTTACGACGTCGAGATGCCGCTGACCGACGCCGTGCACCAGGTCTGTCATAAGGGATTGTCGGTGGACCAGGCCGTTGTTCTGCTGTTGGGACGCCGCACGAAGCCGGAATGAGCCTTGCCGGGAAAACCGTGCACCTAACACCGCGTTAACCAGCGCCGCAGCTTCCAGGCGGTAGCCTCTCTAGGTTGTGAGTGACCGCTTGGCGTCTAAAACGACCGATCGCGGCCGTGTCCGCGTGGCCGTCGTATTCGGCGGACGCAGCAACGAACACGCCATTTCTTGTGTTTCGGCGGGCAGCATTTTGCGCAATCTCGATCCGCAGCGGTTCGAGGTGGTCGCGGTCGGCATCACCCCGGACGGTTCGTGGATGCTCACCGACGGTGACCCCGAGGCACTGGCGATCACCAATCGGCAGTTGCCGGGGGTGAGCTCCGAATCGGGCACCGAGCTGGCTCTGGCTGCTGATCCGCAGCGGGCCGGTCAGCTGGTATCGCTGTCGCCGGGCGGGGCTGAGGTGCTGGCATCGGTCGACGTGGTCTTCCCGGTGTTGCACGGACCGTACGGCGAAGACGGCACCATCCAGGGTTTGCTCGAACTTGCCGGCGTGCCTTACGTCGGTGCCGGCGTGTTGGCCAGCGCGGCGGGGATGGACAAGGAGTTCACCAAGAAACTTCTGCTCGCTGAAGGGCTTCCGGTCGGCGCCCATGCGGTGCTGCGGCCTTTCCAGTCGACACTGGACGCTGGGCAGCGCGAACGACTTGGGTTGCCGGTCTTCGTCAAACCTGCCCGCGGCGGCTCGTCGATCGGCGTCAGCCGGGTAGCCAGCTGGGAC
>CAWISO010000017.1:0-47424 GCA_963838755.1 uncultured Actinomycetota bacterium
TCGCCTGCCAAGAAGGCGACGGCACGTCGCGGTCGCCGGTAACAACACGCAATTCGCCGATTTCGTCGCGGTCGCCTCTATTTGGTGAGGCGCCGCGGCGAATCTGCGTGCTAGGTCACTACGTTGGGGGTGCCAGCGCATTGCCGATGTGATCGGCTGCCACGAGACGGCCGGCCGCCAGCGACAGCACCCAGGTGCTGCCCTTGCGGTTGCGGGATTTGTCTGGGCTTACCCCGTCGCGGTCACACCACCACGCGATCAGATCCGGAATCACCTTGCCCTGCGTGCAGATCACCGGCGTGCGGTGTAAGTCGGCAATCTGCAAAACCCGACGTCGACCGAGTTTGGGGTTCTCGGCGTAGGCCTCCTCGGTCAGCGTGGGCTCATTGCAGATCATCACGCCCAGCTCCTCGGCCAGCGGTTCCACAGTCTGGTGGCATCGCACGCGGTCGGCGGAGTACACGTCGGTGGGACCGAAGGCTGACAGCTGCGCGACGAGTGCCTCGGCCTGCGCACGGCCCTTTTTGTCCAACGGTCGCATCTTGTCGTCGCCGGAGAATCGGGACTTGCTACCCGCGGTGGCGTGCCGGACCACCAAGATGGTCTGGGTGTCTGACGGGTACTTGGTAAACCGGCGCAATACCTTTCGGTCGTGCGAATAGGACACCTTTTTGATCGCCGCGGGGACCGGTAGCCAGACCAGGTCGTCGACTTCGTCGCCCGGCATAAAACTGCCACCGAGGCTTCGTGCCGCCCAGTAGCGCACCGTCTTGGTGCCTTGGTCGACCTTATAGCTCACCGTCGCGATCCGACGGCCGAGATGCGCGTGGTGGCCGGTCTCTTCCAACACCTCACGCACCGCTGTCACCGGTTCGGTCTCGTCGGGATCGGCTTTGCCTTTGGGCAGCGACCAGTCGTCGTACCGCGGACGGTGGATCACCGCAATCTCCACCGCCGACTCGCAGCGCCCGGGCCGCCAAAGCACCGCACCGGCGGCACGAACGATCTTGCCGGCCCGTCGGTCCGACGAGGTCTGTGTCGACACCTAAACTCCTGCAGTCAATTCGGGGTCGCTGGACCCTGTGGCCGGAAGCTCAAAGCCAACTCCGGTCAGGGACTGCGGTGTCGTTCCATCAGCGATGCCTGGTGGTCGCGAACCGTATGACCCGGTTGCGGTGACGCAGTCCAATGTCCTTGCGGACCCAGTTCCCAGCAGCGCGTGGCGGGGTCTAGCGCTGACTTGAAGATGTCGTCGAGTTGCGCGGTTAGGCGTGGGTCCTTCACCTGAGCCAACACTTCAACCCGCCGGTCGAGGTTGCGGTGCATCATGTCGGCACTGCCGATCCAGAATTCGTCAATGGATCCGAAGTACAGGATCCGCGAGTGCTCCAGGAAACGACCGAGAATCGAGCGTACGGAGATGTTTTCGGAGAACCCCTCGACGCCGGGGCGCAGCGCACAAATTCCGCGCACCACTACTTCGACCTGCACTCCCGCTTGCGATGCGCGATAGAGCCCGTCGATGACCTGTTCGTCGACAAGGGCGTTCATCTTGAGCCGGATCCGCCCGTTGCCGGTTTCGCGGTGAGCGGCGATCTCCCGTTCCACCCGTTCGATGATGCCGGCGCGGATTCCGTGCGGAGCGACCAACAAGTTGCGGTAGGACAGCTTGCGCGAATAGCCGGTAAGCGAGTTGAACAGGTCGGTCAGGTCGGCACCGATGTCGGGGCCGGCGGTCAGCAGGCCGATGTCCTCGTAGAGGCGGGCGGTCTTGCTGTTGTAGTTGCCGGTTCCGATATGGCAGTAGCGCCGGATTACCGAACCTTCGCGGCGCACCACCAGACAGGTTTTGCAATGCGTCTTGAGCCCGACGAGTCCATACGCGACATGCACGCCCGCTTGCTCCAGCGCGCGTGCCCATTTGATGTTGGCCTGTTCGTCGAACCGGGCCTTGATCTCGACCAGTGCCACTACTTGCTTTCCGGCCGCGGCGGCTTCGATCAGAGCCCGGACGATCGGTGAATCACCGGATGTGCGGTAGAGCGTCTGTTTGATCGCCAGTACGTTGGGGTCGGCGGCAGCGTGCTCGATAAAGCGTTGCACGCTCGTGGAGAACGAGTCGTAGGGGTGATGTACCAACACGTCACCCTCGCGCAGTGTCGCGAAAATGCTTCTGGGCGTTTCCCGGTCTGCGAATGCAGGGTTGGTATCGGGGACGAATGTCGGATCCTTCAGTGCCGGCCGGTCGAGGTCGTAGATCTGCCACAGTGATGACAAATCAAGCAGCCCTGGCACTTGGACGACGTCGCCGGGATGCACGTCGAGTTCACGCAGCAGCAGCTCCAACATGTGCTCGGTCATGTCGTCGGCCACCTCGAGGCGCACCGGCGACCCGAACCGTCGACGCGCCAGTTCCCGCTCGAGCGCCTGCAGCAGATCCTCGTCGCGATCCTCTTCGACCTCGAAATCGGCATTGCGGGTAATGCGGAACGCGTGGTGCTCGACGATTTCCAAGCCCGGGAACAGTACCGGGAGGAAGGCTGCGATCAGTTCCTCCATCGGCAGAAAGCGAACTTCTGGCTTTCCGTCGTCACCCTGTTTTACGTCGAGCTCAACGAAGCGATCGACGTTGTCGGGCACCTTGACCCGGGCAAAGTGCTGACCGCCGTCCTCGGGCTGCTTGACGGTGACCGCGAGGTTCAGGCTCAAGCCACTGACGAACGGAAACGGGTGAGCCGGATCGACGGCCAGTGGAGTCAGGACAGGAAACACCTGCTCGTTGAAATAGGTCGATAGCTGGTCGCGCTCAGCCTCGTCCACATCGGCCCACGTGACGACGTGAATACCCTCCTCGGCCAACCCGGGCCGCACCGAGTCGAGGAAGACACGCGCGTGGCTGGTGGCGATGTGCTGGGTCTGCTCGCCGATTTGACGCAGTTGCTCGCGCGGGGTCAGA
Organism: uncultured Actinomycetota bacterium; assembly: GCA_963838755.1. GTDB lineage: Bacteria > Actinomycetota > Actinomycetes > Mycobacteriales > Mycobacteriaceae > Mycobacterium. The sequence goes on from CAWISO010000017.1 coordinate 2,957, forward strand.
CCGTCTGCAGAGCGCACCGACAGGCCCATCTCGTCGCGACGCTTCAGGCCGGCGACGCGAACCATGTAGAACTCGTCGAGGTTGGAGGCGAAAATAGCCAGAAACTTCGCCCGCTCCAGCAACGGCAACGAGGTGTCGGCGGCCAGCGCCAGCACGCGCGCGTTGAAGTCCAGCCAGCTCAGCTCGCGATTGAGGTAACGGTGCTCGGGAAGTTCGTCCTCGACCAGAGCCGCCGTGGCAGCCGGCGGTGCGGCCGGTGAATCACCCGATCGCCATGCGGGCCCGTTAGGCCGCGCTTCGGCTGCGACTGCTGTGCCCCTGTCTTCGGTGCCTTGCCTGGCTTCGATTTCGGTCACCCTTGCGATCATTCCCCAAAAGCGGGTGGCGCTGCCACCGACTAGCTGACATCCATTTGCTGTTGAGAGCGCCGTTTACCCGTCGTTACCACCGTGCGCGGGCGGCGACGGCCCGACTGGTTGCCGGTCCCACCCCGAGACGGCGCGCGACCGCCAGGTCCTCGGGTGTGTCGATGTCGCAGCGCAATCCCGGCCACGCCCCGGTGAGCTCAATCGCACCCGAACGCCGATGTCGCGCGGAAGAATCCGGGCCGAACCGAGGGTCGAGCGCGGACCCGAAGGCACACAGCGCCGCGGTACCGGTGCCGATCCGGTCGGCGACGAAACTCCGTTCGTGGTGGCGTGCCGCAGCGATCGCCTCGGCGAGTTCCTGTGTCTGCAATGCAGGTAGATCACCTTGCAGCACAACGATATTGGATATTGACTCGGTAACCACCCGCTCAGCGGCCGCGATTGCGTTGTTGAGCGGGTCGGGGTGGCCCTCTGGCGTGGGATCGGACAGCACGTCGGCGCCGAGTTCGGCTGCCGCAGCGGCCGCGGCGTCGTCGGGCGTGATGACGGTGATGCGACGCACAGAGCCGACCCTCGCCGCGGCGGTAAGGGTGTCGACCAGCATGGCCAGCACCACGTTCTCCCGCGTCTGCGCGGAAAACACCGACGCCAGCCTGGTCTTGGCGATGGCCAACCGCTTGACGGCGACGATCAAGCCGACGTCACCCCCGGTGTCGGCTCGGCTGCCGCTCATAAGGCCATCCTGCCAGTGTTATCTCCGGGCCTAGCCCGCTGGGCTACGGTGGAGCGCCGGAAGTTAAGCGCATCGATGAGACGGGGACGAAGGCGGACCATGGCCAGCACGACAGCGGTGATGGGCGCCGGCGCGTGGGGTACGACGCTGGCCAAGGTGCTGGTCGACGCCGGCGGCGAGGTCGCGCTGTGGGCGCGACGATCCGAGCTCGCCGAAGAAATCAACGCCACCCGTCACAACGCCAAATACCTGCCCGGCGTGCAGTTGCCGACGGGCATCCGGGCTACCGGTGATGCCGAGGAAGCGCTGCAGCGGGGCGTCGACGGTACTACTGACGATGCCGGCGCAGACGATGCGGACCAATCTGCAACAGTGGAGTGGCCTGTTCGCGGAGGGTGCGACCCTGGTCAGCGCGGCCAAGGGCATCGAGTTGGACACGCTGATGCGGATGAGCCAGGTCATCGTTGCCGTGACCGGTGTCGACCCGTCACAGGTCGCGGTAGTTTCCGGGCCGAACTTGGCCAACGAAATCGCCGACGAGCAACCCGCCGCTACCGTCGTCGCGTGCAGCGATTCCGGTCGTGCGGTCGCTCTGCAGCGCGCGCTGAACACCGGATACTTCCGGCCGTACACCAATGCCGACGTGATCGGCACCGAGGTCGGCGGTGCGTGTAAGAACGTCATCGCGTTGGCCTGCGGAATGGCGGCCGGCGTGGGTCTCGGGGAGAACACCGCGGCGGCGATCATCACCCGCGGTCTGGCCGAGATCATGCGGTTCGGGATAGCGGTCGGGGCCAAAAGCGCAACACTGGCCGGTTTGGCCGGGGTGGGTGATCTGGTCGCCACCTGCACCTCGCCCCGCTCGCGTAACCGGTCATTCGGCGAAAGCCTGGGGCGGGGCGAGACGATGGAGTCGGCGCTGCGGGCGCGCGACGACGATGTCGTCGAGGGAGTGACGTCGTGCGAGTCGGTACTGGCACTGGCCTCGAGTTACGACGTCGAGATGCCGCTGACCGACGCCGTGCACCAGGTCTGTCATAAGGGATTGTCGGTGGACCAGGCGGTGGTTCTGCTGTTGGGACGCAGCACGAAGCCGGAATGAGCCTTGCGCGGGAGAAAACCGTGCACCTAACACCGCGTTAACCAGCGCCGCAGCGTTCCAGGCGGTAGCCTCTCTAGGTTGTGAGTGACCGCTTGCCGTCTAAAACGACCGATCGCGGCCGTGTCCGCGTGGCCGTCGTATTCGGCGGACGCAGCAACGAACACGCCATTTCCTGTGTTTCAGCGGGCAGCATTTTGCGCAATCTCGATCCGCAGCGGTTCGAGGTGGTCGCGGTCGGCATCACCCCGGACGGTTCGTGGATGCTCACCGACGGTGACCCCGAGGCACTGGCGATCACCAATCGGCAGTTGCCGGGGGTGAGCTCCGAATCGGGCACCGAGCTGGCTCTGGCTGCTGATCCGCAGCGGGCCGGTCAGCTGGTATCGCTGTCGCCCGGCGGGGCTGAGGTGCTGGCATCGGTCGACGTGGTCTTCCCGGTGTTGCACGGACCGTACGGGGAAGACGGCACCATCCAGGGTCTGCTCGAACTTGCCGGCGTGCCTTACGTCGGTGCCGGGGTGTTGGCCAGCGCGGCGGGGATGGACAAGGAGTTCACCAAGAAACTTCTGCTCGCTGAAGGGCTTCCGGTCGGCGCCCATGCGGTGCTGCGGCCTTCGCAGTCGACACTGGACGCCGGGCAGCGCGAACGACTTGGGTTGCCGGTCTTCGTCAAACCTGCCCGCGGCGGCTCGTCGATCGGCGTCAGCCGGGTAGCCAGCTGGGAAGAGCTGCCCGCGGCCATCGCCCACGCTCGCCAGCACGATCCGAAGGTGATCGTCGAGGCCGCGGTCATCGGCCGCGAACTGGAGTGCGGCGTGCTCGAATTCCCGGACGGCACAGTGCAAGCCAGCACTGTCGGAGAGATCCGGGTGGCCGGGGTGCGCGGACGTGAAGACGCCTTTTACGACTTCGCGACGAAATACCTCGACGACGCCGCCGAACTCGACGTGCCCGCCAAGCTCGACGACGACGTCAGCGATGCGGTGCGTGAGTTGGCGATCCGGGCGTTCAACGCGATCGATGGCCAGGGATTGGCGCGGGTGGACTTCTTTCTTACCGAGGACGGGCCGCTGCTCAATGAGGTCAACACGATGCCCGGATTCACCACGATCTCGATGTATCCCGCGGATGTGGGCAGCCAGCGGGATGGATTATCCGACGTTGCTGGCGACCATGGTCGAGACGGCGCTGGCCCGCGGGACGGGTCTGCGCTAGGACCTCGTCGAGTGTGGGCTTGATGCGCGCCAGGCGGGCTGCCAGCGTGACATAACCCAACACTGACCAATCAGCGCGGCCTGATCGGCACCGCGGGCATGGTGTGGTCGATCAGATCGGAGAGTTGCTGGATCGGCGTCGGGCCAGACCCCGACGGCAGCGTGAGCGCCACATATACCGGCCGGTCGACTGTGTACCAGGTGCTGCGGCCCGGTTCGCCCGATCGCCGGTCCGCCTCGCTGAACCACTGCACCCGGTCGACCAGTTGGATCGGTGACCCGACCACGAAGTCGGCCGGACGCTCGAGTCCACACCGCAATACCACCGGCTCGGCATCGGCTTCCGCCCGCCAAGCGGCGGTTCCTGCGGGCGTCGGCTGCACTGTGGGTGCGCGCTGATAGTTGCCGAGTCGCTGCGGCAGCCCTTCCAGCAGCGTCCGGCATGCCGGATCTTGCGCGTGCGGGGCCGGGACGGTTGCGATGGCCACCGGTTGCAGCGGCGGATGGCGGGTCACCGCGATCCCGAAGATGACGCCGATGGCACCGATCGCCACGGCCAATGCCGCGATCAGCGCCGCCCGCGGGGGGCCCTCGGAGTCGGCCATTGCCTTGCCCTCTGCTCTGCTTACACTCCCGGAGTCAGCGGAGAAGAACCTACCGGAGGTGCTGTGGACAGCGGCGAATCTGATCGCACGCTGGCCGAGCTTGGTGAGTTCGGGGTGATCGACCGGCTCACACGGGGTCGGCGTCAGCCAGCTGCGGTAGCTCTCGGACCCGGCGACGACGCTGCAGTGGTGTTCGCCGGTGACGGTCGCGTCGTGGTGTCGACGGACATGCTCGTCGAGGGTCGCCACTTCCGGCTGGATTGGTCGACACCGCACGATGTCGGCCGCAAAGCCGTCGCGCAGAACGCTGCCGACATCGAAGCAATGGGCGGACGGGCCACCGCGTTCGTCGTCGGCTTCGGAGCACCGCCCGAAACGCCAACCGCGCAAGTCAGTTCGCTGGCTGACGGAATGTGGGACGAGGCCGGTCGAATTGGCGCCGGCATTGTCGGCGGAGATCTGGTCAGCAGTCCGCAGTGGGTGGTGTCGATAACCGTGCTGGGCGATCTCGACGGCAGGGCCCCGGTGCCGCGATCTGGTGCCCACCCCGGCTCACTCCTCGCCGTCGCCGGGCAGCTGGGGCACTCGGCTGCCGGATATGCTCTATGGCACAACGGTATTGAAGGATTCGATGACTTGCGGCAGCGACACCTGGTGCCGCAACCGCCGTACGGGGAGGGGCGCGCAGCCGCCGAGGCCGGTGCGCAGGCCATGATCGACCTCTCCGATGGCCTGATCGGCGACCTGCGGCACCTCGCTGAGGCTTCCGGTGTGGCCGTCGACCTGAGCACCGAAGCGCTCAGTGCCGACCGCGAGCCATTGGTGGGTGCCGGGCAAGCTGTCGGTGTCGACCCGTGGACCTGGGTACTTGGCGGGGGAGAAGACCATGCCCTGGTCGCAGCGTTCGCCGGCCCGGTTCCCGAGGGGTGGCGGGTGATTGGGCGGGTGCTGGACGGGCCGGCGCGGGTGCTCGTCGACGGTGCAGAGTGGCACGGATACACCGGCTGGCAGTCGTTCGCGCCCGGTGACGATGCGGGCCAGTGAGCGGGCCCGGGGAACGGCGGGCACCGGGCAGTAGGGTGACCCGGTGACTGTCTACGCCATCGCCCAGTTGCGGATCACCGACCGCGCAGCCTACGACCGGTACCAGGCGCGATTCATGGATGTCTTCCGTCGTCACCGCGGAATGTTGCTGGTTGCTGACGAGTCCCCAAACGTGGTTGAGGGTCAGTGGGACCGGGACAAGGTGGTTTTGATGTCCTTCCCCGACGAGGCGGCATTCCGTCTGTGGTCGGAATCGCCCGATTATCAAGAGATTTCAAAGGATCGACGCGAAGGTACGGACAGCGTGGTGCTGTTGGTGAAGGGGCTTGCATGACCGCGCGCCCGCTGAGCGAACTCGTCGAGCACGGTTGGGCCGGTGTGCTGGAGCCCGTCGGGGAGCAGGTAGCGAAGATGGGCCAGTTTCTGCGCTCGGAAATCGCGGCCGGCCGCGGATACCTTCCTGCTGGGCCGAATGTGTTGCGGGCTTTTACTTTTCCGTTGGATCAGGTGCGGGTTCTGATCGTCGGCCAGGACCCCTATCCGACGCCTGGGCATGCGGTGGGGCTCAGCTTCTCGGTAGCTCCGCACGTGCGCCCGCTGCCGCGCAGTTTGGAGAACATTTTCGCCGAATATGCCAGCGATTTGGGCTATCCAGCGCCCTCGTGCGGTGATCTCACGCCGTGGGCGCAGCGTGGCGTGATGCTGCTGAACAGAGTGCTGACCGTTCAACCGGGCAATCCCGCGTCACATCGCGGCAAGGGCTGGGAGGCAGTGACCGAGCGCGCCATCGATGCGCTGGTGGAACGGAAGCAACCGTTGGTGGCCATTCTGTGGGGCCGTGATGCATCGACGCTGAAGCCGATGCTGGCCAAAGGCGACTGCGTCGCAATCGAGTCACCGCACCCCTCGCCGCTGTCGGCGTCGCGAGGATTCTTCGGGTCGCGGCCGTTCAGCCGCGCCAACGAGCTGTTGGTCGGGATGGGCGCCGAATCGATCGACTGGCGACTGCCTTAACGGATGCGCCGGCGTTGGGCGCGTTCAGAACCCCGAACTCCCTGATGGCTGCAGCACGAATCCATGGTTTTCGGTGGTGTCGATACATGCGGTCAGGTCGTTCGCTCCTACCACACAGGTGACATTGGTGGCGGAGAGTTTCTGCCCGACGTTTAGCGGCAACAGCGAACTGTCGGAGGCCGGGCACGCGCCGTCGCGCCGGGTGAACACATAGGGCCCGGTTCGATTGGCTGGGTAACCCTCAACTTCAACCTGGGCGCACCCACCGTTGGCGCCGTTGGCGGCGGATGCGGGGAGCCCGGGAATGTTGCCACCACACTGGACTGCGTCGTGATCTTTGGGGTCCGAGCTATAACGCCAGGTACACGCGACACCGTCGGGGGCCACAAAGCCGATGGTTGCGCTTCTTGGGCTGCCGACAATGTAGATGTTGGTGTCGACCGGCGTAAACGCGTTCAGGTCGGGAAACCCGGGAGGTGCGGCTACGCCTATCGGCATGCTGATCGTGCTGAGAACGATCGCCGTGGCTGCCGTCATGAGCGGTTTAGCTAACACAGTCGACCCTTTGCTCGTCGCACTCGCCGAAGCGTAACCCAATCCCGAAGCCCGCGGCACGCGGTCAACCAGCTGTGAACTGGGTGCCAATCCGCCACCGACTCAACCGTCGAGGAGACTTGCCCTTTAACCGCGGGTGACTTTACCGGCCTTGATGCACGACGTGCAGGCGTTGACGCGATGCTTGTTGCCGCCGGGGCGCGTGGCAATGCGCACGCTCTGGATGTTGGGGTCCCATCGGCGGCTGGTCCGGCGGTGAGAGTGCGACACCGACTTGCCGAAGCCGGGGCCCTTTCCGCAGATATCGCAGACGGCAGCCATACGTGATCTCCTCAAGCTCTGGGGGCCAACAACCGACCGCCCTGCTCGTCAGACGGGTGGCCCTGCGACCAGGTCAGAATAGCCGCCATAGGGCGGAACCGCCAAAACGATCAACAATCGCCGCGAGCCATGTGACCTGTGCTGTCGGGCTGACTGGATAGGCTGGCGCCCACCGATAGCAGCACGAGGAGGTGGGTTTTGGTGGGGTCGGGGCCCGCTGGACCGGATCGTCCGTTGGACGCGTCCGCACTGCGCGACTGGGCGCATACCGCCGTCGGCGACCTGATCACCCACATCGACGAGATCAACCGGCTCAACGTGTTCCCGGTCGCCGATTCTGATACCGGCATCAACATGCTGTTCACCATGCGCTCGGCGCTGGCCGAGGCCAACACCGTTGCTAGTGCTTCTACTTCTGGGGCACCACCAGCCGATGTGGTCCGGGTAGCCGCCGCCCTTTCGGCGGGCGCGCTGAACGGCGCGCGTGGCAACTCCGGGGTGATTTTGTCCCAGATCCTGCGCGGCATCGCCGACGTCACCGCGCGCGCCGCTGCTGATTCTGGAGCTCAATTGCACGACATCGACGCGGCGGCGCTCGGTACCGCATTGCAGCATGGTGCTGATCTCGTGGTCGCTTCGATGGGCGGCCAGGAGGTTCCGGGGACGATCGTCTCGGTGCTGCGGGCGGCCGCCGCCGCCGTCGAGCGCGACGCCGCCGACGGGCTGGTCCGAGCGGTCATCGCGGCTGGCGACGCCGCGGTGGTCGCGTTGGAGAAAACTCCTGAGCAGCTCGATGTCCTGGGTGACGCCGGAGTGGTGGACGCCGGTGGTCGCGGCCTGTTGGTTTTGCTCGACGCGTTGCGCTCGACGATTACCGGCCAGGCGCCCGCGCGCACCGTCTACGAGCCCGCACCGCGGCAGCTGGCAGAACCCCCCGCCCACCCTCCAGCGCCGCATTTCGAGGTGATGTACCTGCTCGGCGGGTGCGACGCCGAAGGCGCCGACCTGCTGCGCGAGCGGCTCGACGAGCTCGGTGATTCGGTCGCCATCGCGACGTCCGGCGTGGTCGGCGGTTACTCGGTCCATGTCCACACCGACGACGCCGGGGCCGCCGTCGAAGCGGGTCTTAGCTGCGGCAATCCGCGGCGGATCCAGATTTCGGCGCTGAGCGGCGGCGCCACCGGACTGCCGCCGGGCAGCTGGACCAGGGAGCGCGCCGTGCTCGCGGTCGTGGACGGTGACGGCGCCGCCGAGTTGTTCGCGGGCGAAGGTGCCTGTGTGCTGCGGCCGGACGCACACGCCGCCGACCCGATCACCGACGTCCACGCCCAGACGCTGTTGCGCGCCGTCGTCGACACCGGGGCTGCGCAGGTGATGGTGCTGCCCAACGGCTACGTGGCCGCCGAGGAATTAGTGGCCGGCTGTACCGCGGCCATCGGGTGGGGGATCGACGTGGTGCCACTACCGACCGGGTCAATGGTGCAGGGGCTGGCCGCGCTGGCGGTCCACGAGCCGGGCCGACCCGCCGTCGACGACGGATACACCATGGCCCGCGCCGCCGGCGCGGCCAAGCATGGATCGGTGCGCATTGCCACCGAAGCGGCGCTGACCTGGGCCGGCGCCTGTCAGCCCGGCAACGGGCTGGGCATCGCGGGCGACGAGGTGCTGATCGTGGCCTCCGACGTCGCGTCGGCGGCGATCGGTCTGATCGATTTGCTGTTGGCCGCCGGTGGCGAGCTGGTGACGGTCCTGTTTGGTGCGGGTCTCGGTGGGGATGTCGAGGCCGACGCGGTGAATGACCAGCTACGGACCCACGTGCACGACCGCCACCCGGGTATCGAGCTTATGACCTATCGCACCGGGCATCGCGGCGACGCGTTGCTGATCGGGATCGAGTAGCCATGGCGACGCTGAGTGACCGGCTGGAATACATCCTGGGCGCGAAAGCCGCCGACCCGCTCGGCGACGTCTTCGGCATCCACACTGTCGACGACCTGCTTCGCCACTACCCACGCAGTTACGTCGAGGGCACCAGCGTGCGCGGCGCCGGCGACGAGCGGCCGGCCGAAGGCGAGCACATCACGCTCGTCGACGAGATCACCGACGCGGTGCTGCTTCCGATCAAAAAGCGTCCTAAAGACAAGCTGCTTCGCGTCACCCTGGGTTCCGGACGCGGCAAGGTGACCGCCACGTTCTTCCATCCCAAGCCATGGATCAAGGACCGGCTCGCCAAGGGAGCCCGCGTCATGCTGTCCGGGGAGGTGGGGTACTTCCGGGGCGCCATGCAGCTGACCCACCCCGACTTTCTGGTATTGGACTCGCCGGATGGCAAGCATCACGGCAGCCGGTCGCTGAAAAACATCGCCCATGCATCCCAAGCTGTTAGCGGCGAAGTGTTGCAAGAGGCGTTCGAGCGCAAGTTTTACCCGATCTACCCGGCTAGCACCAAAGTGCAAAGCTGGGACATCTTCAACTGCGTTCGGCAGGTACTCGAGGTGCTCGATCCGGTGACCGATCCGCTGCCGAAAGCGCTGTGTGCCAAGCACAACCTGGTCTCCGAAGACGAGGCACTGCGCGCCATCCATCTGGCCGAAGACGATGCCGACCGGCGGCGTGCCCGCGAGCGATTGACGTTCGACGAGGCCGTCGGGCTGCAGTGGGCGTTGGTAAGTCGCCGCCACGGCGAACTGTCCGAGTCCGGGCCGGCCGCCGTACCGCGTCCGGACGGGCTGAAGCAGGAACTTCTGCAGCGCTTGCCCTTCGAGCTGACCGCCGGCCAGCGTGAGGTGCTCGAGGTGCTTACCGCTGAAATCGGTTCCATCCGCCCGATGAACAGGCTGCTACAAGGAGAGGTGGGGTCAGGCAAGACGATCGTCGCGGTGCTGGCGATGCTGCAAATGGTCGACGCCGGCTATCAGTGCGCGCTGTTGGCACCAACAGAAGTCCTTGCCGCACAACATCTCCAGTCGATCAACTCGGTGCTTGGACCGCTGGCGATGGCCGGCCAGCTCGGCGGTGCCGACAGCGCTACCCGAGTGGCGCTACTCACCGGCTCGATGTCAGCGGCGCAGAAGAAGCAAGTTCGCGGCGAGATCATCGGCGGCCAGGTCGGTATCGTTGTCGGGACCCACGCGCTGCTGCAAGGGACCGTCGAGTTCCACCGACTAGGCATGGTCGTCGTCGACGAGCAGCACCGCTTCGGCGTCGAGCAGCGAGACCAGTTGCGGGCCAAGGCGCCTGAGGGAACCACACCGCACCTGCTGGTGATGACGGCGACGCCGATACCGCGGACGGTGGCGCTGACCGTCTACGGCGACCTGGAGACCTCGACGTTGCGTGAGCTTCCCCGCGGGCGCCAGCCGATTACCACCACCGCCATCTTCGTCAAGGATAAGCCGGGATGGCTGGACCGAGCCTGGCGACGCATCATCGAAGAGGCTGCTGAGGGGCGGCAGGCCTATGTGGTGGCACCGCGCATCGACGAGAGCGACAGCGGCCCGAACGAGGAGGATGAAAGGCCCTCGGCGACAGTCGAAGAGCTGTTCGTCCGGCTGGGCCAGGGCCAGCTGGCAGATCTGCGACTCGGTCTGATGCATGGCCGGCTATCCGCCGAGGAGAAGGACAACGTGATGGCGGCGTTTCGTGCCGGCGACATCGATGTGCTGGTGTGCACCACCGTCATCGAAGTCGGTGTCGACGTCCCGAACGCGACCGTGATGCTGGTGATGGACGCCGACCGGTTCGGCATCAGCCAGTTGCACCAGTTACGGGGCCGCATCGGTCGGGGCGCGCATGCCAGCCTGTGTCTGCTGGCAAGCTGGGTCGCGCCGGATTCCCCGGCAGGCCGCCGCCTAACCGCGGTCGCAGGCACCCTTGACGGGTTCGCCCTTGCTGACCTGGATCTCATGGAGCGACGGGAGGGAGATGTGTTGGGCCGCAGCCAGTCCGGTCGGGCGATCACTTTGCAGCTGCTGTCGCTGATCGATCATCGGCAAGTCATCGAGGAGGCCCGGGACTTCTGTGAGAAGGCCTACGGCGATGCGACCGCGCAACCCGGGTTGGCGCTGCTGGCTGCACCGTTTACCGGCACCGAACGTATCGAATACCTGGACAAGTCATGAACCGTCGGACGTTGTTATGGCTGTCGGCGATCGCGATGCTCGCTGTGCTGCTGGCCTATCAAGTGGTGGCGACCTCCGCGGGAGAACGCGCTGCAGAGTTCGCGGCGCGAGCCGACGTTCCGACCGTACAACCCGGCGTCGACGTGCTAAACGGAATCGTGTTGGTGCCGATCAGGATCCACCGCTACGACTACCGCCGTGCGGCGTTCGGCGACGCCTGGACCGATGACAATGGTGCCCCTGGCGGACACAACGGATGCGACACCCGCGACGACATTCTCAACCGCGACCTCGTCGATAAGACATTCGTCTTCATCAAACGCTGCCCAGATGCCGTCGCGACGGGCATCTTGCATGACCCGTACACCAACGCCACCATCGACTTCCACCGCGGCGCCGGTATCGGGGCGTCGGTGGAGATCGACCACATCGTGCCGCTGGCGCTGGCCTGGGACATGGGGGCCTACAGCTGGCCTCCTGACGAACGGATTCGCTTCGCCAACGATCCGGCCAACCTGCTGGCGGTGTCCGGCAAGACTAACGAGGACAAAGGCGACTTGCAGCCGGCCCTATGGATGCCCCCCAACAACGCGTTCTGGTGCCAGTACGCGATGCAGTATCTCGCGGTGTCGCGCGGGTATGCGCTTCTCGTCGACCAGGCTTCGGCCGATGCCCTACGTCAGGCCGCAGCCACCTGCCCAGCCGGGTAACGCGCTAGGTGCCCGTGTAGGTCAGCGGGTCCTCGCGCACCCGAGTGCCGTCATTGAGCCCGCTCAGCGCGTCCATGTGTTCGCTGGCCAACTCGAAATCAAAAACATCGAGGTTGGCCGCGATGCGCTCAGGGTTGCCTGATCGGGGAATCACCACATTGCCCAGCTGCAGGCTCCACCGGATCAGCACCTGCGCGGGGGTACGGCTGTATTCGGCGGCGACCGCCGTCACCGTCGGGTTATCCAGCAGCCTGCCGACGGCCAGTGGGCTGTAAGCCTCGGTGACCACGTTGTGCGCGGCGTTGGCTGCGCGCAGCTCGGCTTGGTTGAGCAGCGGATGCAACTCGATCTGGTTGACCGCAGGGGTGACGAAGGTCAGATCGATCACCGCGTCCAGATGCTCCTCGGTGAAGTTGCACACCCCGATCGAGCGGGTCAATCCCTGCGCGCGGGCCTGGATGAGGCCGCCGAAGGTGTCGACGTATTTACCAAGTTGCGGCATCGGCCAGTGGACGAGAAACAGGTCGACGTAGTCCAGGCCGAGGCGATCCAGACTGACCTTGCAGGCATCCTGGGTGGTCTGGAAACCTTGGTCGGCGTTGGCCACCTTGGTCGTGACGAAAAGCTCGGCACGGGGAATGCCGGAGGCCGCGACGGCGCGGCCGACGGCGGCTTCATTGCCATATACCGCAGCAGTATCGATCAGCCGATAGCCGATCTCCAACGCCGCTGATACCGCGCGCTCGGTTTCGTCGTCGGACAATTCGGCGACGCCGAGGCCTAGTGCCGGCATGGTGTTCTCGTCGTTAAGTGCGATGGAGGGGACGTAGGCACCCGACTCGCCGGTCACGTCATTTACCTGCCTGTGAAGTTGAAGGTTCGTGGATTGGGACCCAGCCGGTTTCCGTCGTCGAGCGAAGAGATTGACGCCATGGCGTTGCCGCTCAGTCCGAAATCGAACACGTCGAAGTTGCTCGCAATCCGCTCAGGGTTCACCGACTTGGGGATGACGATATTACCGAGTTGGATATGCCATCGAATCAGAACCTGGGCGGGTGTGCGGCCACAGCCGTCGGCGACCGCGTTGATTGTCCGATCGGTCAGCAACGAACCACGCCCGAGCGGTCCCCACGCCTCAGTCGCGATGCCCAGTCGTGCGTGCACCTCCCGCAGCTCAGTTTGCGGCAACCGTGGATGCAGCTCGACCTGGTTGACGGCGGGCACGATCCCGGTGGCGTCGATGAGGACATCGAGGTATTCGGGTTCGAAATTGCTTACCCCGATGGACCGGATCCGGCCCTGGTCGCGCAGGTGGGCGAACGCTTTGAAGGTGTCGACGAACTTGTTCAGCTGGGGCATCGGCCAATGCACCAGGTAGAGGTCGAGATAGTCGATCCCCAGCCGCTCCATGCTGGCGTCGAATGCCGCCAGCGTGCTGTCGTAGCCCTGGTCGGCATTCCACAATTTGGTGACCAAGTAGAGTTCGTCTCTGGGCACGCCGGACGTGGCGACTGCGCGACCAGTTTCGCGTTCGTTGCCGTACATCGCCGCAGTGTCGATATGGCGGTAACCGGTGCGCAGTGTGGTCCTCACCGCCTGCTCGGTGTCCGAGGGTGGAATCTTGAAAACGCCGAATCCGACGGCGGGAATGCCATTCCCGTCGTTCAGCGGGATTAATGGACTAGAGGAACTAGCCATGACACGAAGTCTGCCAGGCGCGCCGGACCTGCAGCTCAAAGCATCAAGCGGGTGGTCGGGCCGGCTGCAGAGCATCGCCGCCAAGGTCGGTGTCAAGGTGCTTCCGTGGGTACCGACCCGCGTCGTGCGGCTGCTTGCCGGGGGACGTTCCACCACGATCGACGGCAATACCCTCGATCCGATCTTGCAGCTGATGCTGTCTGGGCAGCGGGCGGTGGGCGTGGATGGTCTGGCTTCAGCGGACGACGTCGCTGCCTCTCGGGCGCTGATGCGGGAGGGCCTGCTGGGATTCGGCGGCCCGCAGGTGCACGTCGGTGTCGGTGACCTGTCGGTACCCGGACCTGCCGGTCGGATCCCAGCGCGGCACTACCGCCCGACGACTGCTGAGCAGGCGCCGTTGCTGGTCTTCTACCACGGCGGCGGCTGGACGATCGGCGACTTGGACACCCATGACGCGCTGTGCCGGCTGACCTGCCGCGACGCCGACGTTCATGTGCTTTCGATCGATTACCGGCTGGCCCCAGAGCACCCGGCGCCGGCCGCGGTCGAGGACGCTTACGCGGCGTTTCGTTGGGCCCACGATCACGCCGCCGACCTCGGGGCGATCCCCGACAAGGTGGCCGTCGGCGGCGACAGCGCCGGCGGCAACCTGGCGGCTGTCGTGTGCCAGCTGGCGCGCGACGAGGGTCTCAAATGTCCCAAGCCGGTGCTGCAATGGCTGCTCTACCCGCGGACCGACCTCACCGCGCAGACCAGATCGTTGAGCCTGTTCGCCGAGGGTTTCTTACTGACCAAGCGCGATATCGACTGGTTCGAGTCCCGCTATCTGGGTGGCGCCGAGGTCGAATCGACGGACCCGCGGATATCGCCGCTGCTGGCCGAGTCACTGACCGGGTTGCCGCCCGCCCTGATCGCGACCGCGGGCTTCGACCCACTGCGCGACGAGGGAGACGCTTACGCGGCGGGGCTACGCGCTGCCGGGACCCCGGTCGATTTGCGCTCGTTTGGGTCGCTGACCCACGGCTTCGCCAATTTGTTTCCGCTCGGCGGCGGCAGCGCCGTGGCGACCACCGAGTTGATTTCGGCGTTGCGCGCTCACCTGAGCCGTGTCTGAGCTCGACTTACCGACCTGCGTCGTCGACGGACTGACCTGGCAATAGCGACGGTAGGCTAGTGAGCTATCGCGGGCCGCCCCGCGGTCGGTACAGCCGAGCCGACGATCACATAACGGAGGGTGAGTAAGTCCATGGGCGACAAAGCCGGCAAATCGAAACGCCCCGCCAGCTACGACCTGAATGCCGCCGGGCGCAGACGCGATCTGGCGGTAAGGATCGGGCTCACCGCGGTGGTCGTGCTCTTCGCCGTCGTCCTGGTCGGCTACATCGTGATCTCGCACGAAAAAAAGACTTCCGGCAGCGAGCGCGCGGTACGGGTGACGTCGAGCAAGCTGATCACCAAAGATGGCAGCAAGGATCCCAAGGCCGTCGTTTCGTTCTACGAGGACTTCCTCTGCCCGGCCTGCGGTAACTTCGAGCGGCAGTTCGGGGCCACGGTGGCAAAGCTGATCGACAGCGGCGCCATCGCCGCCGACTACTACATGCTGGGGTTCCTCAGCAGGGCGCAAAATGACGAATACTCGTCGCGAGCCGGCAACGCCGCTTACTGTGTGGCCGACGAGTCGATCGACGCCTTCCGGCGATTCCACACCACGCTGTATCGTCCCAACATTCAGCCCTCCGAGACCGGATCGACGTTCCCCGACAACGCCCAATTGATCGAATATGCCCGGGTGTCCGGCGTGGTCGGCAAGGTGCCGAACTGCGTCAACAGCGGCAAGTACCTCTCGATGGTGAACGGATTAGCCTCGGCTTCGGGCATTCACGCCACCCCGACGATCCGCATCAACGGCCAGGACTACCAGTGGTCGACCCCAGATGCGTTGGTCGCCAAGATCAAAGAGATCGTCGGCGACGTCCCGGGCCTCGACTCGGCTGCGACTCCACCGGCGTCGTGACCGCCACGGTGTCAGCGCAACCTGGCGAGCCGATTGACCATCCGGCACCGTCGTCTGAGCCGACGGCGCGGGTAGTGCCCACCGCTGCGTGGTGGGTGCTGATCGCCGGGGCGACAGGGCTGATCGCGTCGGCGACACTCACGATCGAGAAGATCTCGATCCTGCTCAACCCGTCCTACGTCCCGACGTGCAACATCAACCCGATCGTGTCGTGCGGCTCGGTGATGACGACGCCGCAAGCATCGGCGCTGGGTTTTCCCAACTCGCTGATCGGCATCGCCGCGTTCAGCGTCGTCGTGGTCACGGGCGTGTTGGCCGTGGCGAAAGTGCCACTGCCGCGCTGGTATTGGGCCGGGCTGGCCGTTGGAACGCTAGCCGGCACCGTGTTTGTGCACTGGCTGATTTTCCAGAGCCTCTACCGCATCGGTGCGTTGTGCCCGTATTGCATGGTGGTGTGGGTGGCGACCATCTCGCTGCTGGTGGTGGTCGGTTCGATTGCTTCGGGACCTTCCGATCAAAGCCACGGCAGCGCGGTGGCGCGCGAGCTTTACCGTTGGCGGTGGTCGGTGGCCACGCTGTGGTTCACCGCGGTCTTTCTTCTGATTCTGGCCCGGTTCTGGAGCTACTGGTCGACACTGCTGTGATAAACCGAGTCAGAGGGCGGGCATGATCTCCAAAGTGCTGGTCGCCAATCGCGGTGAGATCGCCATCCGCGCGTTCCGGGCTGCCTACGAGCTCGGTGTCGGCACGGTCGCCATTTATCCCTACGAAGACCGAAATTCGTTGCACCGTCTCAAGGCCGACGAGTCCTACCAAATCGGTGAGATCGGTCATCCGGTGCGGGCGTATCTGTCGGTCGATGAAATCGTCGACACGGCACGCCGTGCCGGCGCCGACGCGGTGTATCCGGGATACGGATTTCTGTCGGAAAATCCGGAGCTTGCTTCCGCCTGCGCGCGGGCGCAGATCACATTCGTCGGTCCCAGCGCCGAACTGCTTGAGCTGACCGGCAATAAGTCGCGTGCGGTCGCGGCGGCGCGCGAAGCCGGCCTGCCCGTCCTGAAGTCGTCAGCGCCGTCGGCATCCGTCGAAGAGCTGGTATCTGCCGCGGCGGATATGCAATTCCCGCTGTTCGTCAAGGCGGTCTCCGGGGGCGGCGGCCGGGGGATGCGGCGGGTCACCGATGCCGCCGCGCTACCCGAGGCCATCGAGGCCGCCAGCCGGGAAGCCGAGTCGGCATTTGGCGATTCGACGATCTACCTCGAGCAGGCGGTGATCAACCCCCGCCACATCGAGGTCCAGATTCTGGCCGATACGCACGGCAAGGTGATCCATCTCTACGAGCGGGACTGCAGCGTGCAGCGGCGCCACCAAAAGGTTGTCGAACTGGCGCCTGCGCCCAACCTGGACGAGGAATTGCGCAACAAGATCTGTGCCGACGCGGTGGCTTTCGCCCGTCACATCAGGTACAGCTGCGCGGGCACTGTGGAGTTTCTGCTGGACGAGCGCGGCCATCACGTCTTCATCGAGATGAATCCACGGATCCAGGTTGAGCACACCGTCACCGAGGAGATCACCGACGTCGACTTGGTCTCCAGCCAGCTGCGCATCGCATCCGGTGAGACCCTCGAGGATCTGGGCTTGCGGCAGAGCATGATCCGACCTCATGGCGCCGCGCTGCAGTGCCGGATCACCACCGAGGACCCGGCCAACGGGTTCCGGCCTGACACCGGTCGGATCAGCGCCTACCGCAGCCCCGGCGGGGCGGGTATCCGATTGGACGGTGGCACGAATCTGGGTGCCGAGATCAGTGCCCACTTCGACTCGATGCTAGTCAAGCTGACCTGCCGAGGCCGCGACTTCTCGACCGCGGTGAACCGGGCCCGGCGTGCGATCGCGGAGTTCCGCATTCGTGGTGTGTCGACGAATATCCCCTTCCTGCAAGCGGTCTTGGACGACCAGGACTTCCAGGCCGGCCGCATCACCACCTCGTTCATCGACGAGCGCCCGCAGCTGCTGACGGCGCGATCATCGGCGGACCGTGGCACCAAGATTCTCAACTATCTGGCCGACGTCACCGTCAACAAACCGCATGGCTCGCGACCGTCGACGGTGTATCCGCACGACAAGCTGCCCGAGGTCGACCTCGACGACGCACCGCCGCCGGGATCCAAGCAAAGATTGGCAGAGCTGGGCCCGCAGGGTTTTGCGCGCTGGCTCAGAGAATCACCGGCCGTCGGTGTTACCGACACGACGTTCCGCGATGCCCATCAGTCGCTGCTGGCGACCCGCGTGCGCACCAGCGGACTCAATTTTGTGGCGCCACATATCGCCCGGACTATGCCGCAACTGCTCTCGGTGGAGTGTTGGGGCGGTGCAACTTACGACGTCGCGCTGCGTTTCCTCAAAGAGGATCCATGGGAGCGGTTGGCCACCCTGCGCCAAGCGATGCCCAACATCTGCCTGCAGATGCTGTTGCGGGGCCGCAACACCGTTGGCTACACACCATATCCGGAGCTGGTCACGTCGGCATTCGTGGAAGAAGCCACCGCAACAGGGATTGATATCTTCCGTATCTTCGATGCGCTGAACAACCTCGAGTCGATGCGCCCAGCGATCGACGCGGTACGCGAAACAGGCACTGCGATAGCCGAAGTCGCGATGTGCTACACCGGCGATTTGTCCGACCCCGGTGAAAACCTCTACACACTGGACTATTACCTGAAACTGGCCGAGCAAATCGTGGAGGCCGGAGCACACGTGCTGGCCATCAAAGACATGGCCGGACTGCTGCGGCCGCAGGCGACTCGGCAACTGGTCACTGCGTTGCGCAGTCGCTTCGACCTGCCCGTGCACTTCCATACCCATGACACACCGGGCGGCCAGCTGGCCAGCTACGTGGCCGCCTGGCATGCCGGCGCCGACGCGGTCGACGGTGCCGCCGCGCCGATGGCAGGAACCACCAGCCAGCCGGCGCTGAGCTCGATCGTCGCGGCCGCCGCGCACACCGAGTACGACACCGGTCTGTCGCTTTCGGCGGTCTGCGCGCTGGAGCCCTACTGGGAGGCGCTGCGAAAAGTGTATGCTCCGTTCGAATCTGGGCTACCAGGGCCGACCGGACGGGTTTATCACCACGAGATTCCGGGCGGCCAGTTGTCGAATCTGCGTCAGCAGGCCATTGCCTTGGGACTGGGGGATCGGTTCGAGGAGGTCGAAGAGGCCTACGCCGGCGCCGATCGCGTGCTGGGCAGGCTGATCAAGGTCACGCCATCGTCAAAGGTGGTCGGCGATCTGGCGCTGGCGTTGGTTGGTGCGAGTGTGAGTGCAGACGAATTCGCCGCAGAGCCGGCGCGATTCGATATCCCGGAGTCGGTCCTTGGTTTCTTGCGTGGGGAGCTGGGTGACCCGGCCGGCGGATGGCCCGAACCGTTGCGCACCAAAGCGCTTTCCGGCCGCGGCCCGGCCAGGCCCGTCCAGAAACTGACACCCGAAGACGAGACCGCGCTCGCGCTGGTCGGGCCTAAACGGCAAGCCACCCTCAACCGGCTGCTATTCCCCGGCCCAACAAAGGAATTCGAAGCACACCGGGAATCCTACGGCGACACGTCGCGGCTGTCGGCAAACCAGTTCTTCTACGGCCTGCGACAAGGCGAAGAACACCGGGTACAACTGGAACCCGGCGTCGAGCTGCTGATCGGCCTGGAAGCTATCTCGGAGCCCGACGAGCGCGGTATGCGCACGGTGATGTGCATCATCAACGGGCAGCTGCGGCCGGTGGAGGTTCGTGACCGCAGTATCGCCAGCAGCGTTCCCGCTGCAGAAAAGGCTGACCGTACCAATACCAGACATGTGGCGGCACCCTTCGCCGGGGTCGTCACCGTCAGCGTCGCCGTCGGCGACAAGGTGAGTGCCGGCCAAACCATCGCGACCATCGAGGCAATGAAAATGGAAGCCCCGATCACCGTCCCCGCCGACGCGACCGTGGAGAGGGTCGCGGTGTCGGCCACCGAGCAGGTGGAGGGCGGGGACCTGCTGGTGGTGCTGAAGCCCCCGCAAGCGGGTGGGGATCCCGCTTCGCAGGGGAGAACCCCCTGACGCGGATCATCGGCGGCGTCGCCGGGGGGCGGCGCATCGCGGTCCCGCCGCGGGGAACCCGGCCGACCACCGATCGGGTACGCGAATCGTTGTTCAACATCGTGACCGCCCGAAGGGACCTGACTGGTCTGTCGGTGCTGGACCTCTACGCCGGCTCGGGCGCGCTCGGCCTCGAGGCGCTCTCACGCGGTGCAACGTCGGCGCTGTTCGTCGAGTCCGACCATCGCGCGGCGGCCGTTCTCGCCGACAACATTGCCCGCCTTGGCCTAAAGGGCGCGACGCTGCGCCGCGCAGCGGTGTCGGCCGCGCTGGCCGCGGGAGCTCCGGCACCGGTCGATCTGGTGCTGGCCGACCCGCCTTATGACATCGAGGCGAATGAGGTGACAGCGGTGCTGGAGGCGTTGATCACCTACGACTGGGCGCGCAGGGGGACCGTCGTCGTGGTGGAGCGTGCGGTCAGCGGTACGCCATTGACCTGGCCGTCCGGCTGGGACCCATGGCGGCAACGGGTCTACGGCGACACCCGTCTGGAGCTGGCCGAATGGGCCCCCGCCAGCGTGTAGCGTCTCGGTCATGGGCGCCGCTCCTCCTCATCACGTCGTTCTGCATCGTCGCCGGCGCGGGTCATGAGCGCCGCTCCTCATCACTTCGGCCCCCTCGCCGCTTCGCGGCTGGGGGTGCCCCCACCGCATCGTCGCCGGTGCGGGTCATGAGCGGCGCGGTATGCCCGGGATCATTCGATCCGTTGACGTTGGGCCACATCGACGTATTCGAGCGCGCCTCGGCTCAGTTCGACGAAGTGGTGGTGGCCATCCTGATCAACCCCGCCAAAAAAGGCATGTTCGACCTCGATGAACGAATCACGATGATCGAGGAGTCGACCGAACACCTGCGCAATCTGCGGGTGGAGGCCGGCGAAGGCCTGGTGGTCGATCTCGTCAGATCCCTCGGTATGACGGCCATCGTGAAAGGTCTGCGCACCGGCACCGACTTCGAATACGAGCTGCAGATGGCGCAGATGAACAAACATGTCGCCGGCGTCGACACCTTCTTCGTCGCGACGACGCCGCGGTACTCGTTCGTGTCGTCGTCGTTGGCCAAAGAAGTCGCGATGCTCGGCGGTGATGTCTCCGAACTGCTGCCCGAACCGGTGAACCGCCGGCTGGCCGAAAAGCTGCGCGAGCGCGGGTAATCAGAAACCAGCAGCGCGGCCGGGGACATGCCGCGGCCGCGCTGGTAATTTGGTTTTGTCAGCTCTCAGCGAGCGCGGCGTGCAGCGACTGCTTCGCCTCGTTGATCGCAGCCAGGACGTTGCCGCGAGCCTCGACGAGTTTCTCCTTTTGCGCATCCGTGCCACGCCACATGATCGTTCGCGTCAGCCCGGCCAGCTCGACAAGTCCCCAACGGATCTTCATGAAGTCAGCGAACTTTGCAGCTTGACCGAGCATCGCGCGGATGCCTTCGCTGCTGACGCCCTTCCACTCCAACACATTCGCGCCGCGCTCGGTCAGAGTAGCGACACCGTCGCTGACCGTCACGAAGCCGCGCCCGGCCAGCCGTGCGATCGCGAACTCGACGATCTCCTGCGGAGGATGCAGAGCGCCGCCCGTCGCGTCTGCAACGCGCTCGACGATCTGCTCGGCGTTGGCCGGCCCCTCCAACAGCAGCGCGGCGGTGCCGATCAATACGCGCTTGCGTCCCTGAGCGAAGCCGTGTCCACCCCGGCCGTGTCGGCCCCTGCCATGCTTGCCCCAGCCAGGTCCGCCGCCGCCCCAGCCTGGGCCGCCACCAAAGCCGGGTCCACCCCAGCCGGGTCCGCCGCCCCAGCCGGGTCCACCAAAGCCGGGTCCACCAAAGCCGGGTCCACCAAAGCCCGGTCCGCCCCAACCGGGGCCACCAGGAAATCCACCACCGAACACCCTTGTTCTCCTTCAGGTAACAGCGACCAGACAACCGGTCCCAGTCGCCAACTTTTATCTCTAGCTACTTGATACTCGGCCCTACGATGCGTGTCAACAAACTTGATATGAAGATGAATCCGTCAGCGACTCGCTGACCAAATGGAGCCTGCGACCAGGCGATCCGTGCCAGCATGGTGAAGATGAGGGAAGACGCGGACCAGTCGCTGGGTTTTCTGGTGCGCCGGTTGATGGCCCGTTTGCGACCGGAGGCGACGACGGCGTTGCGACCGCTCGGGCTCGGACTGCCCGAGTTTGTCTGCATGCGCATTCTCGCGACGTATCCCGGCCGTACCAGCGCCGAGCTTGCCCGTCACACGCATGTGACGGCCCAGGCGATGAACCAGGTGTTGCATGGGCTGCAAGATATGGGCGTTGTCACCCGCCCGGCTACCGCGCCGTCAGGTCGTGCATTGCCTGCTCAGCTGACCCGCAAGGGCAGAGCGCTGCTCAAGCGCGCGGGAGCGGCCGGCGAAGCGGCTGAGGACCGAATACTGGCCCACCTCAGCTCCGCCGAACGACGCCAGCTCAAACAGCTTCTCTACCGCGCCGGCAATCCGTCGTCTGATGATGCCGCACCGCGGGAATCTCCCAGAGCACTGCGGGTTGATCAGAAGTAGCAGCCCGCTTTGAAGCCCCCGATGACGGTGTAGCTCACCCTCAGAAGTTCACCCCCTCGCGGAGTGCGCGAATGATGCGGCCTACTTCTGCGCATTGGTCGATCGGAATGGGACCGGCTGGAATGCGAATTCCGCCATCACTGAAGATGACCGTGATGGGGTCGGCCGGATCAAAGACAGTCGGTTTGCCTTCGTCGGCGTAGAAGGCCCCGTATCGAAGCCCGACGATGTCAGCAAGCGGCCGGACCCATACGGACCAGCCTGACGGCGTGAGTTCCTGCTGGCGTTCCTCATGTTCGTCATATTGAGCCTTCTTGTACTTGATCAGGGCATGGCCGACAGAGCGCTCGGTAACAACCCAGCTGCTCCACGCCGTTGCCGATTGCGTGCTGTCCATCGACGACCAGACCGCTGCGCTAACGGAGTTGTCGATGATGGTGTTCACAGCGACGACGACCGCCTTCGGTGCTGATCTGCCCCGCGAAGACGCCAACGCTTGGATCTCGTGCCACCGTGTCTCGTCAAGTTCCATGATTGAAGCCTGCCAGACCCCTCCGAAGAACTGACGAACTTACCGTGCATGAATTAGCCGTTCCGAGGGGAGCCAGAAACGGCCTGCTCAACGATTCAGACGGCGCTACGGTGCGCGATATTGGGAATGAACCAGTTGAAACCATCGGCCGACCCGCTGACTGCTAAGGGCGTCGGGGAAGCTGCCGATCAAACGCAGCAGTGGGATGCCAGCCGGGAAATCATGCAATGATCAGGTTCCAAAGCGCGGTCTACTGACCGAATTGTTGGGTAGGGCGAATGGCGGTACCGGCGATCCGGCGGGCGTGGGCGAGAGGTGTACTCGCCGCGGTCAATGTGCTGCTTGTTGTGTTGGCGCTATTTTTGGTCAAGCCATCCACTCAAATCCCGCAGTCTCTGCCGCAAGTGGGAAATCCGTTGCCGCCCGGCGCGGCATCGTGTTACCTGATCTATACCGAGATCACCACGCCGTTCAATGCCGGGGCGCGAGGTACTCCTTTGACATCGTGTGCGTTCGTCGAGCAGGTCCGTCGCACGGCATACACGGAACATCTTTCAGCATCATCGCCGCCAACTCAGCTCCGCGTGGTGAGCCCGACGACCCGCAGGCAATATGAAATGCAATGCACTTCCGCGGGAACCTACGTCACCTGCACCGGCGGGGAGGATGCCATCGTCTACCTGTACACCAGCCGGCCCTAAGCGAACTACGCGAGCTTGTCGCGCAATGCGTCTCTGGGTGCCTTTGTCGGCGGATTGGACCAGATGCGCACCGTGCCATCGACACTGCCTGACACGATGCGACTGGCGTCAGGAGTGAAAACCACGCTCACCACGCCATTTTGATGACCGCGGAGCGGCCCGCCGAATAACTTCCCGCCGGGTGAATCCGCATCCCACAATCTCACGTAGTAATCGGAGTCGCCGGACGCGATACGGCTATCAGCTTCCGCGTCACGCGACGGGCTGAATGCCACGGCCATGACGCCGCCCACTGGAGGATGCATTGGGTCCCCCGCAGATCGTCCGCTGCCGGCGTCCCAGCGCTGGATAACTCCACCCGCGTTCACGTTGTCGGGCTGCCAGTCTGCGGTTGCCGAAGCGATGCGATTTCCATCACCGCTAAAGGCGATGCTGGTGATGACGGCGGGACGCCCGCCTGCAAGGCCGAGTCGCCATCTTGTCTGGTTGGACAGTTCGCCAAGCGTTTCTCGGTCCCACAAAAGTTGGCCGTCCGCACTCCAGACCCGCAGTATGCCATCCACGCCTCCCGATGCCATTCGATCGCCTTTTGGACTGAACGCCACAGCCAGCACTGCACCACGGTTGCTGGGCGGCAGCGACGTTGGCTTGCCCGACTGGACGTCCCACAGGGTGACAGTGCCCTGGCCGCCTGCCGATGCCAGTCGGTCACCGTGCGGGCTGAAAGCGATCGAATAAACCGGCTGCCCGGCGTGTAGCGTCTTGATGAGCGCGCTGCCGTCGGCCTGCCATAACCGGATGGTGCCGTCGGTGCTGCCCGAGGCAACTTGGTCAACTGCCGGATTGAACGCGACGCTAGTCACCACCCCGGTGTGACCCGTCAACGGGTTTGCGATCTGCTTGCCGGTTTCGGGGTCCCACAGTCGCACGGTCCTGTCGGCGCCGGCCGAGGCGATGCGGTCGCCGTGGGGGCTGATCGCCACGCTGGTCACAGGGCCTTGGTGACCTCGTAGCGGTGCCGAGATCGGTTGCCCCACAGCGCCGTTCCACACTCGAATGAGGTGATCATTGCTGCCGCTGACGATCTCGTCGCCGTCACTGACGAACGCGACAGTCCACACGATTTCGGTGTGGCCGCTCATGGGGTCGCCGATGGGCTCGCCACGATCAGCGTCCCACATCTGCACGGTGTGATCGGCGCTGGCTGATACGACCCGGGTTCCGGCGGCGTTGAACACTACGCCTTCGACCGTTTCGCTGTGACGACGCAGTGGATGGTCGAATTGGATCAGCGAATCGGCATGCCAGAGCCGCACCATTTGATCGGCGCCGCCGGAAGCGATCACTGGCGTGGTTGGACTGAACGCCACGCTCATCACGCCGCCGGCGTGCGCCTGCGGAATGATGTGTCCTGGCGAACCGTCGGGATTCCAGAACCGGATGTCACCATCGGCACCGCCGGAGGCCAGTAAGTCACTTTTGGGATCGAACGCCACCGTGAAGACTTCAGCATCCGTCGGGATGAATTTCCGTTGCGCACCGGTCACATTGGAGATATCGATGACCCTGTCGGCGCTACCCGCCGAGGCCAATCGGTGTCCATCGCGGCTAAAAGCGACACTGCTGACCATGCCCTGGTGCTGGTGTGAATTCACGAGATTGCTCTGCGGGTTGGGGTCGTTCAGGTTCCACAGCTCGACTCGTCCGTCGCTGCGGCCGCAGGCGAGAATTGTTCCGTCCGGGCTGATGGCGATACTGCTGTAAGTGAACGTGTCATTCGATGTGGAGCTCAAGGTTCGGACGGCGTCGAGAGGATGATCACGCCATGACGGAGTGTTGGTGTCCCACAATCGAATCTGTTTGTTAGCAGTGGCGACCGCGAGGCGATGCGATTGACCGCTGAAGGCCGTCCCGATCACCGGAACTTTCGCGTCGCTGATCCGGACGGTGCTTGACCGCGTCTCAAGCGCGTTCACCAAAGGTCCATCGTCGTGGACCGAATCGTAGGCCGTAAGCAACTCCTGGAATGCCTGCACGTCGTTGCCGTCGACTTCGCCGGTCAGTATTTCCTGCGCGTGAGCGAACAACCCCTCCGCTTTGGCCTGCTGCCTCGAGTGATAAGCCCAGAGGGACAAGACTGCCGCGACGATCGCGACCACACTCGCCACCGCCACCAGCGCCTTGAGGCGGCGATTCAGCCTCCGCTGCTCGCGAGCGTGTTGTTCGGCGGTCGCCTGCTTTTCCCGAGCGGCCTCCAATTCGGTTTGCTGGCGGCGCTTTTCCTTCTCCTGCTCAGAGATTTCTTTCCGGCGGGAAGCAGCCAAGAAATCCAATGCCGGGGCGAGCAAGTCACGGTACCCAGGCGCGGCGGCGAGTGTTTCTGCCTCGGTCAGCCAGGCGCCGCTAATCAGCCGAGAGGGATCACGGTCGCGGGTAAGCCACCCCTCGGCGGCGCGTTCGAGTTCGTCCGCTGCTTTTAGCGCCTCTCGATCCTCTTGCAGCCATGCCTCTAACTGCGGCCACTGGCGAAGCAGGCTCTCCAGCGCGACTTCGACCACGGTTTGACCATCGCGTTCGTCCTTGACCAACAGCCGTTTGGCCACGAACTCACCGATCAGCGGGCGAGCGGCTTCTGGCAGGTCCGTCCACTGCGCCACGCGCCGCATCGGCTCGTTGCTCAGTGGATTGATACGCGCCAGCCACGGGATGAACGCCGAACGCAATATCTTCAGTTGCTCCTCGCGCTCCTCCGCATCAGCGGACAGCAACGCGTCAATCTCGGTCTGCACGACACTGCCGATGCCGCCGCGCTCTGCGTACGGCCTCAGGCTGAGGCGGCCCTTCGATCCAAAGTCGCGGTATAGCCATGCCATCGTTAGCGATAGCAAGGGCAGTGTGTCGGCGCCGCCGGAAGCGTCGGCCAGCAGGCGGCGCACCAAATGCTCGTCGAGACGTAGTGTTCGCCCGGCGTCGGTCGATCGCTGGGCCGGGCCGGTAATAACATTCTTGAACTGGGTAATGTCCATCGCTCGCAGGTCGAACTGCTCGGTCTGCAGGCTTGCCAGCTCCGGGGCGGTCTGCATCAGCTCGTAGCGGTCGGTGCGAATAGTCGCGGCCACGATGAGCGGCAGTTCGTCCTCGCCATCGGCGCCGAGCGCCAGATCGCGGAAGAGCGCCAACAAACCAGCCGCTTCGGGCTGGTCGCCGGTGAACAGTTCCTCGGCCTGATCCAGCGGCACCACAATCATCAATGGCTCACCGTCGGCAGTGTTGTCGAGTAGTTGGCCGCTGGCGACGTCGCGGCATTCGATGAGCCAGGTTCGCAGCCTGGCCGCGTCGCCGCCCGTGCAGGCATCCTTGATTTCGCCTAACGGCGGGTCGACCAAACCGAATCGTTGTCGGGTGGCGCAAATCGCCTGCGCCAGACCAGAAGCCCCGGTAAGTGCTTTGCGTTCGGGACGCACGATGCTGAGCACGAGATAGCTGCGGTCGTCTTTCTGCAACCGCGGCACGATACCCGCGCGCAGAAACGACGACTTGCCCGCACCGGACGCGCCCAACACCACAAATAGCGTCTTGTCCGCCTGGCGCATGCCCCGCAGGGCATCCATCGCCAGTACCAACTCCGCGTCGCGGCCGAAAAACACTCCGGCGTCGACGTCTTCGAATGGCTCCCAACCACGGTAAGGCGCCCGGTCGAGTTGGCCCGGGGGTGGCCAGGGGAACGACGAGACGCCGACCCCGGCCCGCTCGATACCGGTCAGCAACCGGCGCAACCCATGGCCGTTGAAGATCACCGGCTCTTCGTCGCCGATCTCTACCGACACCGGGTCGTTGCCGCCGAACAGGTCGCAGTACTGCCACTCCCCAGTGAGATCGCCGCCGACGTCCGGTTCCAGGCGCGCGCAGAAGATCACCTTGTTCAGGTTCTCGGCGGTACGGAACTCAGTGCGGCACTCCATCGAGGCCTCCCAGTTTGCCGAGAGCAGGCTGATCACTGCCTCGCAGCGGCTACTGGCTCGTTTGAGCTCTTCGCGCCAGCGCACCCCAGGCAGGATTCCGGTCACCGGGTCGACGTCGAGGAAGATCTCGTCCTTCAGGGTCTGGTCCTTGCCGACCAGCCACTGCTTCAGCGCCACCGCCTCGCGCTCGTCCAGCCGCGAGTGGCTAATGAAAATTCGGGACATCCGGCTCTCCCGCCTCGGCCAGCCTCACAGAACCCCCGCGGTTGTTTGGGTCCGCCATTCCATCATGTCTGCATTTACAGTTGACATCTGGTTAACCAGCAAATTAAGGCGCTGGCGGCAAGATACGGCGTTGCTGGCTAAGGAGCGCGTAAAGCATTGATTCGCCTACAGTTCTGACAACTACCTCTATTAGTGGTCGCACCGGCCGACGGGTAACGCCGCGATGTGCTGGGCCAACCACTTGCTTGCTTCGGTGAGTTCTGCAGTGCCGTCGGCGAATAACCCCGATGCCGGCTGGGTAGCCAGGGCAACTGCGGTCAATCCGGTCGGCGTCATCAGTACCCCGAGCTGGCGCACCAGATAACTATTGGTGGGTGACGGCCCCCAACCACCTTTGAACCGGCTGTTCGGGATTAGCCCCAGGCCCCAGCGCTGATCGGTCACCACTTGACCCATCAGCGTGAAGACCGGTGCGTTGGCCGGGTCGCACACCGCGCCCGCGGTGAACCGGGCCTGGTCAGTCAACGACCAGATCGTCTGGCCGAAGGCCGTGTACTCGGGCCGCAGCTTGCGCCACTCCACCGTCGTCGGATCGCCGTATTTACTCAGGACGCCTTCGACTTTGTGGGCTGCGGTTACCGGGTCGCCCAACTTCTCCCAGACTGACTCAGCGGCCGCGTTATCGGATTCGGTGATGGCGGCCCGCATCGAATCGGTGATCGTCGGCGGATGTTCTTCGTTCAGGGCGGCGATGATTAGCGGCACCTTTATCGTCGACCACGCTGGTCCGGTCGCCCACTCACCCAGGACTAGCTGCTTGGGGTTGGCACCTACGGCGCTGACGACGACGCCCATCCTGGCGTGCAATCTTTGCTCCAACTCGGTGAACTCTGTCGCGAGCGCTATCCCCGCGCCGCTCGGAGCCGAACCCGGTACTACAAAGCTTGTCGCGGCGATAGAGCCGGTCACCAACAGCGCTGTGACGCAGGCAATGACGGACAGAATGCGAGTGCCCGCAAATCGGCGCCTAGTCGTGGGCCGTGCCGCGGGACCGCGCGGACGACGTGGGTTGTTCTTGTCGATGTCAGTGGCGCACATGGTGTGCATGCTGAGTCGGCAGAGCCGATTATCCGCCGAGAAAGGCGACTATCCCCTGAGTGACTGCCGCGGCGTATCGAGCCCGGCCGTCGGGGCTTTCCATCTGAGCAGCGTCGTCGCTGTTCTTCATGTTGCCGAGCTCGACCAGTATCGCCGGGTACTCCGCGAGATTTAAGCCAGCGAGGTCTGCGCGGCCGTAAAGGCCGTTCGACCCGACATACGTCGACGGCTGCAGGCCGCCTGCGGCCAGCGAATCACGCATGGTCTGCGCCAGCCGCAACGCGGGTCCGGTCTGTGCGTCGTTCAGCGGCGGACTGGAGTAGTTGACGTGGAATCCGCGACCGGACGGCGGCCCACCATCGGCATGGATGCTCACGATTGCATCCGGGCGCATCGCGTTGGCCAGGGCTGCGCGCTGATCAACGCAGGGCCCCACGGAGTTGTCATTATCCCGTGACATCGCAGTGTGCACACCCGCCTGGTTGAGTGCATCCCGGATACGTACAGCGACGTCCCAGTTGAGGGCGTGTTCGGGATAGCCGTCGTCGGTCGCAGCACCAGTTGTGTTGCACTGCTTCGTGCCGCCGCGGCCGTTCGGGACTTGCCGGGTCATCGAGGAGTCGTATTGGCCGTTGTGGCCTGGGTCGAGAAAGACGGCCTTTCCAGCGATGGTCGGCGCCGCCATCGCACTTGGCTCTTCGCCGACCGGTACCACCATGCAAGCGCCGGCAACGACGAACACGGTGGCTAGACCGCGGCGAGCGTGGTACCTAACCTGACGGTGCATCGCGAAAGGGTAGCAAGCCAGACCGATCCAGTCGCCAACCTGAATCGTTAATCAGCGCTTTATCCACAGGGCGTTCCGCTAGTCGCAGTGTTGACTGTGGTGGTGGTGATCGTGTTCGGCGTCGGGGGAGCCGCCCATCATCCGCAGCATCGGCATGCCGCCTGTGGTCACAAACCGGGCGACGAGCACCGTGGCCAGCGCGAGGAAGGCGATATTGAGCCAGGTGGTGTAGTTCCACGAAATCCCGGCGTGCATTACCGTTGCATTGTGCTGCGACGGAATGAGATTGGCTGCCCCGAAGATCAATTCGACGAGATAGCCGGCCGCGACCATCGCGACGTAGAAGGTGCCCAGCAGCGTGAGCATCATCGCAGTGCCGTAGTACTTCCGATAGATGTTCAAGATCGGCAAAATCAACAAATCGGCGAAAATGAACGCGACGACTCCGCCGAAACTGATGCCGCCGTTCCACAGCACCGCCGCTAACGGCACGTTGCCGATCGAGCAGACGAACGACACGATCGCCACGACGGGTCCAACAATCGGTCCCCACAGCGTCGACAAAACCGGATGATCGACGAAAAAGAAGTGTTGCCAAGCTGATTGGGGTACCCAGGCCGCGATGGCACCGGCGATCAGCAGCCCCAGGATCAGATCACGAAGGATCGCGGCCCATTCCATGACGAACACGTGTGAGACCGATGTGAAAGCTTCTCGCGACAACAGCCGCTGCCAAAACGACCCCTCGCCCTGAACCGACATGTCCATGGCCGCATGGCCTTCCATCGCCCCGGCTATCCCCTGATCGGCCTGACGACGGGCGGCGTCGATAAGTCGTGAGCGCACGAACAGTCTGAACAACACGGCCAGAACCACGATCATCAGTGGGCCGCCGATGAATTCCGCCGCGGTGAACTGCCAGCCCATCAGCAGGGCCAGGATGATGCCCAGCTCTACCACCAAATTGGTCGAGCCGATCTCGAAGGCCATCGCGGCGGTGAAGTTGGCGCCCTTGCGGAACAGCGACCGCGCCAACGCCACCGCGGCGTATGAGCACGACGAGGACGCGGCGCCCAGCCCTGCCGCGACAGCCAAGGTGCGGGGCCGGTCGTCACCCATCAACGCCACGATGGTCGATCGACGCACGACGGCCTGCACCACCGCCGACAGCGTGAAGCCCACGATCAATGCCCACAGGATCTCCCACGTCATCGATCCGGCCAGCGCCAACGCGTGCCCGAGCGCTCGCGCCGCGTGAGTTGCCACCAGACTCTCCGTTCCCGCCGTCTGCCTGCATCGATCTGATCATCTATACCCTGCGATGCCTGCGCAGGCCGCAACGACGCTCTGCTGGCGGCTCGCGCTGCGCCATCCATAATTGCCGCAAATCTGCCCGACCGGACATAATGACGGCAAGTGTGCAGGTGATTAGCGCAGTTTCGGATCGCCAATGTGCGACACACCGGGCTCGGCAACCTGGTCACAGTAGCAACACCAGGCACACTGGAAACAACAACGACGCCGGGAGGGTGTTGCCGTGTACCGAGTTTTTGAGGCGCTCGACGAGCTAGGCGCCATCGTCGAGGAAGCTCGTGGCGTGCCGATGACCGCCGGCTGCGTGGTGCCCCGCGGCGACGTACTTGAGCTGATCGACGACATCAAGGACGCGATCCCCGGCGAGCTGGACGATGCACAGGACGTGCTGGACGCCCGCGACTCGCTGCTGCACGAGGCCAAGGCGCACGCCGACTCCGTGATGTCCTCGGCGAACACCGAGTCCGAATCGACCCTCAACCACGCCCGCGCTGAGGCGGACCGGATCTTGGCCGACGCCAAAGCGCAGGCCGACCGGATGGTGGGCGAGGCGCGCCAGCACAGCGAGCGAATGGTTTCCGAAGCGCGCGAGGAAGCGGTCCGAATCGCGGCCGCGGCGAAACGCGAGTACGAGGCGACCACCAGCCGCGCCAAGGCCGAATGCGATCGGCTGGTCGAAAACGGCAACATTTCGTATGAGAAAGCCGTGCAAGAGGGCATCAAAGAGCAACAGCGCCTGGTCTCGCAGACCGAGGTTGTGCAATCGGCCAACGCCGAGTCCACCAGGCTCATCGACGCGGCCCACGCCGAAGCCGACCGGCTGCGCGGTGAATGCGACATCTACGTCGACGGCAAGCTCGCCGAATTCGAGGAGCACCTCAACAGCACCCTGCGCTCGGTAAACCGCGGCCGCCATCAACTACGGACCGCGGCGGGCGTGCACGACTACGCCCAGCGTTAGCGCTCGCACCGGTAGTCCGGCGGCGCCAGCCCGCTTCCGGCCGCCCGTAGGATTGCCGCTATGGCTCGGCAGCACAGCAAACCGGCACAGCCGCATTCGGGCTCGCCGCTGGCGCTCAATATCGCCCGGCTAGGACGACGCCCGGGATCGATGTTTTCCGTGCACGACACCGTGCCCAGCCCCTCGCGCGTCGGCCTCGAGCTGATCGCTATCGCGTCCGGCGCTCCCTTGGACCTCAATTTGCGGGTCGAGTCGGTGTCCGAAGGTGTGCTGGTAACAGGGACGCTGGGCGCGCCCACCAGCGGCGAATGTGCCCGGTGCCTGATGCCGTTCACCGGGCGGGTCGAAGTCCAGATCACCGAACTGTTCGCCTATCCCGACAGCATCACCGAGGCCACCACCGAGGAAGACGAGGTCGGTCGGGTCGTCGACAACATTGTCAATCTCGAGCAGCCGATCATCGACGCGGTTGGACTTGAACTGCCGTTCTCGCCGCTATGCCAACCGGATTGCCCGGGGCTGTGTCCGCAGTGCGGCGTCCAGTTGGCAACCGCCGAGCCCGGTCATCACCATGACCAGATCGACCCCCGCTGGGCCAAGCTGGCCACCATGTTGCGCCCTGACGGCGAGGGGGGCAGCCGTGAATGAGGTACTCGACGCGCTCGGCGTCGAGCTGCCCGATGAGCTGCTGACCTTGGCGTTGACCCACCGCAGCTACGCCTACGAGCATGGCGGTCTTCCCACCAACGAGCGCTTGGAGTTTCTCGGCGACGCCGTCTTGGGTCTGACCGTCACCGACGAACTGTTCCACCGCCATCCCGACCGCTCCGAGGGCGATCTGGCCAAACTGCGGGCCAGCGTGGTCAACACCCAGGCGCTCGCCGAAGTCGCGCGGAACCTGACCGATCAAGGGCTTGGGGTGTACCTGTTGTTGGGCCGCGGCGAGATCAACACCGGCGGGCCTGACAAATCCAGCATCCTGGCCGACAGCATGGAGTCGCTGCTGGGAGCCATCTACCTGCACCACGGGATGGACACTGCGCGGGAGGTGATCCTGCGGTTGTTCGGTGCGCTGCTCGACGCAGCACCCACGCTGGGCGCCGGACTGGACTGGAAGACCAGCCTGCAGGAATTGACGGCTGCCCGAGGTCTGGGCGCGCCGTCGTATCAGGTCACCTCGACCGGGCCCGACCACCATAAAGAGTTCACCGCCGTCGTGGTCGTGACGGATACCGAATACGGGTCGGGGATGGGCCGGTCCAAGAAAGAAGCCGAGCAGCACGCCGCGGCAGCGGCCTGGAAAGCGCTGAACGTGCTCGACAGCGCGTGACGTATGCCCGAGCTACCCGAGGTTGAGGTGGTGCGGCGCGGATTGCAGGCTCATGTGGTGGGCCGGACCATCACCGCCGTGCGGGTGCATCACCCCCGCGCGGTGCGCCGCCATGAGGCCGGCCCCGCCGACCTGACGGCGCGGCTGCTAAATGCGCAGATCACCGGCACCGATCGGCGCGGCAAGTATCTGTGGCTGACGCTGGACCACGGCGATTGCGCGATTGTGGTGCATCTCGGCATGAGCGGACAAATGCTGCTCGGACCCGTGCCGAACGCCGGGCACCTGCGCATAGCCGCGGTCCTTGATGATGGGACAACCCTGAGCTTTGTCGATCAGCGCACGTTCGGCGGGTGGCTGCTGGCTGATCTAGTGAGCGTGGACGGCAGTGTGGTTCCCGCCCCGGTCGCCCACCTGGCGCGCGACCCGCTGGATCCGCGATTCGACGTCGGCTCAGTGGTTAACGTGTTGCGGCGCAAGCATTCTGAGGTCAAACGCCAGCTGCTCGACCAGACCGTGGTGTCGGGAATCGGCAACATCTACGCCGACGAAGCGTTATGGCGGGCCAAGGTGAACGGCGCACGGCTGGCCGACTCGCTCACTCGTCGACGGCTGGCCGAGGTGCTCGAGGCGGCCGCCGAGGTGATGGGTGACGCGCTGATGCAGGGCGGCACCTCGTTTGATTCGCTCTACGTCAACGTCAACGGTCAATCCGGCTACTTCGACCGCTCGCTGAACGCCTACGGCCGCGACGGCAAACCCTGCCGGCGATGCGGCGCGGTGATGCGCCGGGAGAAGTTCATGAACCGCTCGTCGTTCTACTGCCCGCGCTGCCAGCCGCGACCGCGTCGTTGACTTCGTCACCGCGAGCGAGCGTGTTTGCACGCCGACGCGCGGTAAACGGCGGCATTCTGTGCACGCTCGCGGAAAAGCGGTGCCGGGTAGAAATGACGCATGACGGCACTGTGGGTAGAGCGCACCGGGGTGCGCCGCTACACCGGGCACAGCTCGCGCGGCGCACAGGTTCTCATCGGCTCCGAGGACGTTGAAGGCGTCTTCACCCCTGGTGAGCTGCTCAAGATCGCACTCGCCGCGTGTAGCGGCATGGCCAGCGACCACCCGGTGGCCCGTCGCCTCGGCGACGACTACCGGGCAACGATTCGGGTGTCCGGCGAGGCAGACCGCGATCAGGAGCGCTATCCGCTGTTAGAAGAGAGCCTCGAGTTGGACCTGTCGGGGCTAGACGATCGCGAGCGGGCGCGCGTGCTGACGATCGTCCAGCGCGCGGTCGACCAAGTGTGCACAGTCGGAAGAACCTTGAAGTCAGGCACCGAGGTCAAGTTCGAGGTTGTCGATGTCGGAGCCTGAGGACGTCCGGCTGACCGCATGGGTGCACGGCCACGTGCAGGGCGTCGGATTTAGGTGGTGGACGCGTTCACGGGCGTTGGAGCTCGGACTGACCGGCTATGCCGCCAACTGTCCCGACGGGCGGGTGCACGTCGTCGCGCAGGGTCCCCGTGACGCGTGTGAACGGTTGTTGCGCCTGTTACAGGACGGGAAAACCCCAGGCCACGTCGACAACGTGGTTGTTGATTGGTCGCCGCGCGGCGAACCGATCAGCGGCTTCACCGAAAGGTAGTCTGGCACGCCGTGTACCTCAAGAGTCTGACGCTGAAGGGCTTCAAGTCCTTCGCCTCGCCGACGACTCTGCGGTTTGAGCCTGGCATTACCGCGGTAGTCGGGCCCAACGGGTCGGGCAAGTCCAACGTGGTCGATGCGTTGGCTTGGGTGATGGGGGAGCAGGGCGCCAAGACGCTGCGCGGCGGCAAGATGGAGGACGTCATCTTCGCCGGGACGTCCTCGCGGGCTCCGCTGGGCCGCGCCGAGGTCACCGTCACCATCGACAACTCCGACAATGCGTTGCCGATCGAGTACTCCGAGGTGTCGATCACCCGCCGGATGTTTCGCGACGGCGCCAGCGAATACGAAATCAACGGCAGCGGTTGCCGTTTGATGGATGTGCAGGAGCTGCTGAGCGACTCCGGCATCGGCCGGGAGATGCACGTCATCGTCGGGCAGGGCAAGCTCAACGAAATCCTGGAATCGCGACCGGAGGATCGCCGCGCATTCATCGAGGAAGCCGCGGGCGTGCTCAAACACCGCAAGCGCAAGGAAAAAGCCGTCCGCAAGCTCGAGGCGATGTCGGCGAACCTGGCCCGGCTCACCGACCTGACCACCGAACTGCGTCGCCAGCTCAAACCGCTGGGCCGCCAGGCCGAGGTGGCCCGCCGGGCGGCAACCATCCAGGCCGATCTGCGCGATGCCCGGCTGCGCCTGGCCGCCGACGACGTGGTCAACCGGCAAGCCGCGCTCAACGACACGAATGAGGCTGAGGCGGCGTTGCGCCGCGAGCACGACGAGGCCTCGGGCCGGTTGGCGGTGGCATCCGAGGAGCTGGCCACCCAGGAAGCTGCGCTGACCCAACTATCTGAGCGTGCCGAATCAGTTCAGCAGACCTGGTTTCGGCTGTCGGCGTTGGCCGAACGGGTGAGCGCGACCGTGCGGATCGCCAGCGAACGTGCTCAGCACCTGGACATCGAAACGGCCACGACCGGCGGTCCTGATCCCGACGCTCTGGAGGCCGAGGCTCAAACGGTCGCCGCCGCCGAAGAGCAGCTGCTGGCCGAGCTGGCCGATGCCCGGACCCGCCTTGACGCCGCCCGTACCCAGCTGGCCGACCGTGAGCGCGACGCCGCCGAAGCTGAACAGGCGCATCTGGCGGCGGTGCAGGCCGAGGCCGACCGGCGCGAGGGCCTGGCCCGGCTGGCCGGCCAGGTGGAGACCATGCGGGCGCGCGTCGAGTCGATTGACGACGGTGTGGCCAAATTGTCCGATCGCATCGAAGAAGCCGCCGCTCGCGCCCATCACGCTCAGGTCGAGCTCGAAACTGTGCAAGGCCGTGTCGGTGAGCTCGACCAAGGTGAGGTTGGGCTAGACGAGCACCACGACCGGATGGTGACGGCGTTGCGGCTGGCCGACGAGCGCGTCGCCGAACTGCAATCAGCCGAGCGGGGCGCCGAACGTCAAGTGGCGTCGCTACGGGCCCGGATCGAAGCCTTGTCGGTGGGACTCGAACGTAAAGACGGCGCTGCCTGGCTCGCCCAAAACCGCGGTGATACGGGGCTTTTCGGGTCGGTCGCAAAGCTGGTCAAAGTGCGTGCGGGCTACGAGACTCCGCTGGCGGCAGTTCTGGGCGTGGCCGCCGACGCGCTGGCCGCCGACAGCTTCAACACCGCCGCTTCCGCGGTCACGGCGTTGAAGCAGGCCGACGGTGGCCATGCCGCGATCGTGCTGAGCGACTGGCCTGCCGCCGAAGAAGACGTGTCAGTTCCAGCCGGCGCTCTGCCCGACGGTGCGCGGTGGGCTCTCGATCTTGTCGACGCGCCGGCCCGGCTGCGCGGCGCGATGGTCGCCATGCTCTCCGGCGTCGCGGTGGTCGGCGATCTCACCCAGGCGATGGATCTGGTGGCCGCTCGGCCGCGATTGCGCGCGGTCACCCGCGACGGCGATCTGGTGGGCGCCGGCTGGGTCAGCGGCGGCTCCGACCGCAAACCGTCCACGATGGAGCTCTCCTCCGAAATCGCCAAGGCGAGAACCGAATTGGCCGCCGCCGAGTCGCAGGCGGGTCAGCTCGCCGCGGCCCTGTCCGGGGCGCTGAGCGAGCAATCCGCTCGTCAGGATTCTGCCGAGCAGGCGTTGGCCGCGCTCAACGAGTCCGACGCCGCCATTTCGGCGATCTACGAGCAGCTCGGGCGGCTGAGCCAAGACGCCCGCACCGCCGAGGAGGAGTGGCGCAGGCTGCTGCACCAGCGTGAAGAATTAGAGACCGGGCGCGCCGAGACCTTGGCCGAGCTCGGCGAACTCGAGACCCGGCTGCGCAATGTTGAACAGAGCCAACAGGTCGCGGCCGAGCCCAGCCCTGGGGAGGCCCGGCAACACGTCGCAGCTGCAGCGGAGACGGCCCGTGGCGTCGAGGTGGAAGCCCGGTTGGCGGTACGCACCGCCGAGGAGCGCGCCAATGCCGTTCGGGGACGGGCGGATTCGCTGCGCCGCGCAGCTGTCGCAGAACGGGAGGCACGGCTGCGGGCTCAGCAGGCGCGCGCCGCGCGTGAGCACGCGGCGGCGGTGGCGGCGGCGGTGGCCGACGCCGGGCGGCAGCTGGCCGGGCGGCTGGGTCAGGTGGTCGGCGCCGCGTCGCGCAACCGCGACCTGCTGGCCGCCGAACGTCAGCAACGCTCTGCTGCCATGGCCGCGGTTCGCAACGAAGTGAACATGCTGGGCACCAGGATCGCGGCGTTGACCGAGTCGCTGCACCGCGACGAGGTGGCCAAGGCCCAGGCGGCGCTGCGGATCGAGCAACTCGAGCAGATGGTGCTCGAGCAGTTCGGGATGGCGCCCGACGACTTGGTCGCCGAATACGGCCCGCAGGTCGCGTTGGCGCCAACGCAGCTCGAGTTCGCCGAATACCAGCAGGCCCGCGAGCGCGGCGAGCAGGTCACCGCGCCGGCGCCGATGCCGTTCGACCGGCCCACCCAGGAGCGTCGCGCCAAACGCGCCGAAGGAGAGCTGGCCGAGCTGGGCCGGGTCAACCCGCTGGCGCTCGAGGAGTTCGCGGCGCTGGAGGAGCGCTACAACTTCCTGGCCACCCAGCTCGAGGACGTCAAGGCGGCACGCAAGGATCTGCTGGACGTCGTCGCCGACGTCGACGCCCGCATTTTGCAGGTGTTCACCGACGCCTACGCCGACGTGGAACGTGAGTTCACCGGCGTGTTCGCCGCGCTGTTCCCCGGCGGGGAGGGCCGATTGCGGCTCACCGACCCCGACGACATGCTCACCACCGGCATCGAGGTAGAGGCCCGACCGCCCGGCAAGAAAATCAAACGGCTGTCGCTGCTATCCGGTGGCGAGAAGGCGCTGACCGCGGTGGCGATGCTGGTGGCCATCTTCCGGGCCCGCCCGTCGCCGTTCTACATCATGGACGAGGTGGAGGCGGCGCTGGACGACATGAACCTGCACCGGCTGCTCGGCCTGTTCGAGCAGCTGCGGGCGCAGTCCCAGCTGATTGTCATCACACACCAGAAGCCGACGATGGAGGTCGCCGACGCGCTCTACGGCGTCACGATGCGCGACGACGGCATCACCGCGGTGATCTCCCAGCGGATGCGCGGCCAGCAGGTCGGCCAGCTGGTCACCACTACATAGCGAGGAAACACGTTGCCGCAAGCTTTGTGGATCGCGATTGCGGTCGCTGCCGCACTGATCGTCATCGCCGCTCTGGTGCTGGGTCTGACGCGCTACCGCCGACGCCGGATCAGTCTGTCGGGCCGCGAGCAAGCCCCCACCCTCGACCGCTCGGGCGGCTACACCGCGTCGTCGGGAATCACGTTCAGCCGCACCGAGACCGCCGACCGGATCGACACCACCGGGCTGCCCGCGGTGGGCGACGACGCCACCATTCCGCGCGATGCGCCGAAGCGTCCGATCGCCGATGTCCAACTGCCCGAACCGGATACCGCGGATGCCGCGGCACCGCCGACGGTAGAGGTACCGGCACCGGAGGCGGTGACGCCACAGGTCGAGGACATCGCGCCGCCCGAAGGGCGATTGGAACGACTGCGCGGTCGGCTCGCCAGATCACAGAATGCGCTGGGCCGCAGCCTGTTAGGGCTGCTCGGCGGGGGCGACCTCGACGAAGACTCCTGGGAGCAGGTGGAGGAAACCCTGCTGGTCGCCGACCTCGGGCCAGTGGTCACCACGTCGGTGGTAGGCCAGCTGCGCAGCCGGCTGGCCAGCAAAGACGTCCGCACCGAGGCCGACGCTCGCGCGGTGCTGCGCGAGGTGCTGATCAGCGAGCTGAAACCCGACCTGGATCGCTCGGTTCGCGCACTGCCGCACGACGACCACCCATCAGTGCTGTTGGTGGTCGGCGTCAACGGCACCGGCAAGACCACCACCGTCGGAAAGCTGGCACGGGTGTTGGTGGCCGACGGTCGACGCGTCGTGTTGGGCGCCGCCGACACCTTCCGCGCCGCCGCCGCCGACCAGTTGCAGATCTGGGCCGCGCGGGTGGGCGCCGAGGTGGTGCGTGGCGCCGAGGGCGCCGATCCGGCCTCGGTGGCCTTCGACGCGGTCGACAAGGGTATTGCCGCGGGTGCCGACGTCGTGGTGATCGACACCGCAGGCCGGCTGCACACCAAAACCGGGTTGATGGATGAGCTCGGCAAGGTCAAACGTGTCGTGACGCGGCGAGCCGCGGTCGACGAGGTGCTGCTGGTGCTCGACGCCACCATTGGGCAGAACGGGTTGGCGCAGGCGCGGGTGTTCGCAGATGTCGTCGAGATCACCGGAGCGGTACTGACCAAGTTGGACGGCACCGCCAAGGGCGGCATCGTTTTCCGGGTGCAGCAGGAGCTGGGTGTGCCGGTGAAGCTGGTGGGGCTCGGAGAGGGACCTGACGACCTTGCGCCGTTCGAACCCGCCGCGTTCGTCGACGCACTTCTCGGCTAGCTGTCGACGAAAAAATTCTGTAACACGGGCGAAACCTGCCAGCGTGTCATTTTGAAACACAAACTACGCATTGTCTTGACCACGGGTCATCGGTCGCACCCAACGATGGACGCGACCTTGACGAAGGAGGTTAGGGGCAGTGGATCAATTCCCCACAATGGGAGTTCCCGACACCGGCGACACCGCTTGGATGTTGGCAAGTTCCGCGCTGGTGCTGTTGATGACCCCGGGCCTGGCGTTCTTCTACGGCGGGATGGTCCGCGTCAAGAGCGTGCTCAACATGATCATGATGAGCATCATCGCGATGGGCGTCGTCACCGTGCTGTGGGTGACGTTCGGTTACTCCCTCGCCTTCGGTGATGACGTCGGCAACATCGCCGGCAATCCGGCCCAATACTTTGGTCTGAAGGGTCTGATCGGGATCAACGGCGCTGCCGCCAGCGGCAACACCCCGGCGCACACCATTGCGTTGGCAGGCACGTTGCCGCAGACCGTCTTCGTCGCATTCCAGCTGATGTTCGCGATCATCACCGTAGCGCTGATTTCCGGATCGGTGGCCGACCGGCTGAGGTTCGGCAGCTGGACGATATTCGCAGGCATCTGGGCAACCCTCATCTATTTCCCGATCGCGCACTGGGTGTTCTGCGCCGACGGGGTCACCGGAGCTCACGGCGGCTGGATCAACGCCAAACTCCATGCCATCGACTTCGCAGGCGGCACTGCGGTCCATATCAACGCCGGTGTGGCGGCGCTGGTGCTCTGTATCGTGCTGGGCAAGCGGAACGGCTGGCCGAAAAACCCGGCGCGACCGCACAATGTGCCGTTCGTGATGCTCGGTGCCGGCCTGCTGTGGTTCGGCTGGTACGGGTTCAATGCCGGTTCGGCTACCAGCTCCAACGGCATCGCCGGCACGACATTCATCACCACGACGGTGGCCACCGCCGCGGCAATGCTGGCCTGGTTGCTCACCGAGCGCATCCGTGATGGACACGCAACAACGCTCGGCGCGGCTTCCGGGGTAGTGGCCGGTCTGGTTGCGATCACGCCGTCGTGCTCGTCGGTCAATGTGCTAGGCGCACTGGTGGTCGGCGCACTGGCCGGTGTGGCGTGTGCGCTGGCGGTCGGCCTTAAGTACAAGTTCGGATTCGACGACTCCCTCGACGTCGTCGGTGTCCACCTGGTCGGCGGCCTCGTGGGCACCCTGCTGGTGGGACTGGTAGCGGCACCCCAGAGCCCGGCCATTGCCACAGCCGGCGGCGCGACGTCGCCGGGCTTGTTCTACGGCGGCGGCTTTACCCAACTGATCCGGCAGACGATCGGCGCGTCGAGCGTTTTGCTGTACTCAGCTCTCGGCACCCTTATCATCGCTCTCCTACTGAAGTACACGATCGGGCTGCGTCTTAACGCCGAAGATGAAGCTACCGGCATCGACGAGGCGGAGCACGCCGAGAGCGGCTACGACTTCGCAGTTGTCGGAAGTTCGGTCCTTACCCAATCGGCTGAAGGAAGAGGAAATGAAGCTGATCACCGCGATCGTGAAGCCGTTCACGCTCGAGGACATCAAAGCCAGCCTTGAGCAGGTCGGCATCCTGGGGATGACGGTCAGCGAGGTTCAGGGGTACGGGCGGCAAAAGGGTCACACCGAGGTTTACCGGGGCGCTGAATACTCGGTCGACTTCGTGCCGAAGGTCCGGATCGAGGTCTTGGTCGAGGACTACGACGCCGACAAGGTCGTCGACAGCATCGTGCGGGCTGCGCGCACCGGTAAGATCGGCGACGGCAAAGTTTGGGTAAGCGCCGTGGAGACAGTGGTGCGGGTACGCACCGGTGAACGCGGAGCCGACGCCATCTGACGGCACCGCGATTTGACCTAGACGCGAATGAGACACCGCGGAACAGATTCACCCGAGCCCGGCGGACCGGAAAGCGCGGCAGACACAACTGCCGTCGCGGCGAACGATTTGGCCGCCAGCCGGGAAAAACTGCTCGCCCGCGCACCGGGTGAACTCGATTCGGCTGCACTGCGCGAAGCGTGGGGACAGCTGCACGAGCTTTGGCTAACCGAAAAGGCCACCGAGATCGGTATCACAACCGACAGCGGCTTTGCGATCGTCGCGACTGGTTCGCTGGGCCGCCGTGAGCTGGTGCCCTACTCGGATCTGGACCTGCTGCTGTTGCACGATGGCCTGCCTGTCGAGACCGTCAGACAAATCGCGGATCAGCTGTGGTATCCGTTGTGGGACGCCAACATTCGCCTTGACCACAGTGTGCGCACCGTCACCCAGACCCTAAAGATCGCTGGTGCCGACGTGTCAGCAGGGTTGGCCATGCTGGACGCCCGACACATCGCCGGCGACGTGCAGCTGTCGGCCCGACTGGTCGAAGGAGTGCGCCGGCAGTGGCGGTCTGGCCTCGTGTCGCTGTTCGACGACCTTGTCGAAGAAACGCATGCCCGATGGCAGCGCATCGGCGAGATCGCCCACCGCGCCGAGCCCGACCTGAAACTTGGCCGCGGCGGGTTGCGTGATGTCCAGTTGCTCGACGCGCTGGCCATCGCCCAGCTCGCCGACCGTCTCACCGTCCACCCGCCGGACAGTGAGACAGGTTCGCTGGCCGGCGCCCAGCTCACCCTGCTCGACGTCCGCACCGAATTGCGCCGTGTCTCCGGCCGCGGCCATGACTTGCTGTTGGCTCAGTACGCCGACGAGATCAGCGCGGCCCTGCACATCGGCGACAGGTACGACCTTTCGCGGACGCTGTCCGACGTGGGCCGCACTGTCAGTTATTGCGTCGACGCCGCGCTGCGCACCGCGGCCAATGCACTTCCGCGGCGGGGGATTTCGGCGATCCGTCGGCGGCCACGCCGACCGCTGGACGAGGGCGTGGTCGAGTACGCGGGTGAGATCGTGTTGGCTCGCGACGCTCGACCGCAAAGCGACCCCTTGCTGCTGTTGCGAGTGGCGGCGGCGTCGGCGTCCACTGGGCTGCCCATTGCGGTGTCCACGCTGAGCCGTCTGGCCGATGCCGCGCCGGAAATCCCTACGCCGTGGCCGCGGGAGGCGTTGAACAACCTTTTGGTCCTGCTGGCCGCCGGCCCGAACACGGTAGCGACGATCGAAACACTGGACCGTACCGGGTTGTGGTGCCGCCTTTTCCCGGAATGGAACGCAGTCCGCGACCTTCCGCCCCGCGAGGTCATCCATATCTGGACGGTCGATCGTCATTTGGCCGAGGCTGCTTCGCGGGCAAGGATTTTCACCACTCGCGTAGCGCGACCCGACTTGCTGATCCTGTCTGCGTTGCTGCACGACATAGGCAAAGGACGGGGGGCCGACCACAGCGTGATCGGCGCCGAGTTGGCCACCCAGATCGGTACCAGGCTGGGCATGTGGCCGTCCGACGTCGAGATGCTCGCCAAGTTGGTGCGTCACCACCTGTTGTTGGCCCAGATCGCAACGCGGCAAGACCTGAACGACCCCCAGACCATCGCCAGTGTCTGCGAGACGTTGAACGGAGATCCGGTGCTGCTGGACGTGCTGCACGCGCTGACCGAGGCCGATTCGCTGGCTACCGGGCCGGGTGTGTGGAGTGATTGGAAGGCATCGCTGGTCGGCGATCTGGTGCGTCGCAGCCGAATGGCGATGGCTGGTGAGCCGTTGCCTCAAGCCGATCCTCTTGACCCCGAGTACCTTTCGCTAGCGGCCGACGGCAAGGTGCATGTCGAGTTGAGACCGGGCAGCAGCCAGCGGCTCTACCACGCGGTGGTGATCGCCCCGCATCAGCGTGGCCTGTTGTCCAAAGCGGCCGGGGTGCTGGCGCTGAACTCGTTGCGGGTGCACTCGGCATCGGTGAACATTCACCAGGGGGCGGCGATCAGCGAGTTCGTGGTATCGCCGCAGTTCGGTTCGCCACCCGCCGCGGCGCTGCTGCGTCAGCAACTTATCC
This sequence comes from uncultured Actinomycetota bacterium, assembly GCA_963838755.1. Classification (GTDB taxonomy): domain Bacteria; phylum Actinomycetota; class Actinomycetes; order Mycobacteriales; family Mycobacteriaceae; genus Mycobacterium. The sequence continues at coordinate 46,551 of CAWISO010000017.1, forward strand.
GCGCGCTGGGTGGCGCGTCTGACGTTCTAGGCACGCTCGAGCAGCGGGACAGCACGGCCCTACCCAAGCCGATCGGTGAGGCGCCAACGGCGATCCCGGTTCATCGGCAGACCGCCCCGCCGCGGATTCTGTGGTTGGACAACACGCCTGGGCGATTGATCATCGAAATCCGCGCGTCCGACCGCGCCGGTCTGCTCGCGAGGCTCACCGCGACGCTGGAGCGTGCCGGAGTGGACATCGAATGGGCGAAGGTGACCACGGTGGGGTCAATGGTCGACGACGTCTTCTGCGTTGTAGCGCCGTCCAAGGCAACCGAGGCCACCTCTGATGGACGAGCGGCGATCGAGCGCGAACTCTTCGCTGTGCTGGGCGAAGCCGCGCCCGCATGATCTAGCCGGCACAGCTGTTGATGAGTTCGACGAACTCAGGGCACCAACCGCTGAAAGCAGTGTTGTCCTGCCATCCCCGCTGGCTGGCAAAAAACCTGTGTGTGGCGCTTAGGTGGCGGGTTCGTGTTGACCAGGTTTGCATGGTCGGGGCATGAGTCAGTCGCGCTGGCGACGCAAGCCGGGTCGTCTGCGTGGGCTAGTCCGACTGAACCGGCAACGCCGACGCCGCTAATGATGGCCAGCGTGGCGGCGCCCGAAATCAGTGCCCGTCGCGTCAAACTCCTCAGCTCCATGCCAGGACCGTAGTCTATAAAAGTGGACTTCGGTAGTTGATTGAGGAAGTTGGTCGCGCATTGTTGCAGCACGTCTACCGAGCCGACACACTGTCTACTGATCAAACGCGCATTAGTTGGCCTTGATCCGGTCGCCGAGGTCGCGGGTTTCAAGCCAGATGTGAATTTTTTGAGCGACGTTGGCCCACCCGG
>CAWISO010000018.1:0-105213 GCA_963838755.1 uncultured Actinomycetota bacterium
CCGCACTGAAAACAGCGACCGAGGCGGAGCCCCAGGTCGCAGGCAAGCCTTCACCGACGCTGATCAGAGATGCGTTGGCACGCGGCGACTTTCACTCGCCGCTGGTAGTCGGTGATCGGTTGGACACCGATATCGCCGGCGCCAACGCCGCGGGACTGCCCAGCATGATGGTGCTTACCGGCGTCAATTCCGCGCGAGACGCGGTGCACGCCGTGGCCGAGCAACGACCCACCTACATCTGCTGCGATCTGCGGTCGCTGCACGAGGATGTCGATGCGCTCGCGGTGGTTCCGCAAGCGGCCTGGCATGTCGAGACCGATGCGACGTCAATCACCGTGCGCGCCGGGGACGATGAGGGCGGCGACGGCTCGGCGAGCGATGATTTGTCGATTGTCCGCGCCGTTGCCAACGCCGTCTGGGCGAGCCAGCTCGACGAACAGACCGTCACCATCGAAGCCGGCGACGACACCGCTCACGAGGCCCTGCAGCGTTGGTCCTTGGTGTAAATCCGATAGCGTAGAACGCAATGAATACCGACCCCGATCAGATCCGCGCTCAGATAGAAGCCGTGCTCGCCGAGCTGGCGGATCACGCCGACGCCGAGAACATGCCCGCCGAAGCGGATCTCGAAGAGATAGCGCGCCAGCTGTCTGAGGCGCACGACATGCTGGTCCAGGCGCTGGAGTCGGCGGAGAGGGGCTGAGCCCGCCGTGCCGCGGCGTTCCCGCGTTGACGTGGAGCTGGTCCGGCGCGGGCTGGCCCGATCCCGGCAGCAGGCCGCGGAGTTAATCGGCGCCGGCAAGGTCAGCATCGACGGCATGCCCGCAGTCAAACCGGGCACCGCTGTGGCCTCCACCGCGGCGCTGAGCATCGCTGCCGACTCCGAGCGCAGCTGGGTGTCGCGTGGCGCTCACAAGCTCATCGGCGCGCTCGACACCTTCGGTATCAGCGTTGCGGGTCGGCGCTGTCTGGATGCCGGCGCATCGACAGGTGGATTCACCGAAGTCTTGCTCGATCGGGGCGCATCCGAAGTCGTCGCCGTCGATGTGGGCTACGGCCAGCTGGCCTGGTCGCTGCGGTCGGATCCTCGGGTGGTCGTCGTTGAGCGGACCAACGCGCGAGAGCTAACACCGGCCGCGATCGGCGGCCCGGTCGACGTCATCGTCGCTGACCTGTCGTTCATCTCGCTGACCACGGTGTTACCCGCTTTGACTAGATGCGCCTCGCACAACGCGGATATCGTTCCCATGGTGAAACCTCAGTTCGAGGTGGGCAAAGGTCAGGTCGGAGCCGGCGGGGTAGTGCACGATCCCGAGCTGCGGGCCGGCTCGGTGCTTGCCGTCGCGCGCTGCGCCGAGCAGCTGGGCTGGCACACCCTCGGGGTCACCGCCAGCCCGTTACCGGGGCCGTCGGGCAACGTCGAATACTTCCTGTGGCTACGTGCCGATACCGATCGCGGTCTGGCCGCTAAGGAATGGGAACGCGTCATACATGAAGCCGTGGAGGCTGGTCCGCAATGACCCGTGAACGCACCGTCCTGCTGGTGGTCCACACTGGACGCGAGGAGGCTACCGAGACCGCCCGTCGGATGGAAAAAGTGCTGGCCGACAACAATATTGGCCTTCGAGTGCTGACGGCCGAGGCGGTCGACCGAGGTTCGTTGCATCTGGCCCCCAACGACATGCGCGCATTGGGTGTCGACATCCAGCTCACCGACGCCGACCCGAACGCCGCCGACGGATGCGAGCTGGTGCTGGGACTCGGCGGCGACGGCACCGTATTGAGGGCCGCGGAGCTTGCTCGTAATTCCGACATTCCCGTGCTGGGCATCAACCTGGGCCGGATCGGTTTTTTGGCAGAGGCCGAGGCCGACGCGATCGACACCGTGCTCGAGCATGTGGTGGCCCGCAGCTACCAAATCGAAGACCGGTTGACGCTCGACATCGGAGTGCGAGTCAAGGGCGAGGTCGTCAGTCGCGGATGGGCGCTCAATGACGCGAGCCTGGAAAAGGGGCCGCGGTTGGGAGTGCTCGGCGTGGTCCTCGAAGTCGACGGCCGGCCAGTCTCGACATTCGGCTGCGACGGAGTGTTGGTATCGACACCCACCGGCTCCACGGCCTACGCGTTCTCCGCGGGAGGTCCCGTGCTGTGGCCGGATCTCGAGGCACTGTTGGTGGTGCCCAACAACGCTCACGCGCTGTTCGCCCGGCCGATGGTCACCAGCCCGGATGCCAGCATCGCCATCGAAATCGAGGCCGACGAGCACGACGCTGTGGTGTTCTGCGACGGCCGCCGCGAGATGCTGGTCCCAGCCGGTGGACGGTTGGAAGTACGGCGCTGCGAGGTTTCGGTGAAATGGGCGCGGCTGGACAGCGCACCGTTCACCGACCGCCTGGTACGCAAGTTCCGCCTGCCGGTCACCGGCTGGCGTGGACGGTAGCGGTTCTCCTGGTGTTGAGTGAAATACGGATCGAGTCGTTGGGTGCGATCAGCGTCGCGACGGCCGAGTTCGACCGGGGCCTGACGGTACTGACCGGGGAAACCGGCACCGGTAAGACCATGGTGGTCACCGGCCTGCACCTGCTCGGTGGGGCCCGAGCCGACGCGAACCGGGTGCGCTCGGGCGCCGAGCGGGCAGTCGTCGAAGGGCGCTTCAGCACTACCGATCTCGACGAAAAGGCCGCTGCGCAGATTGACCAGATGCTCGACGCGTCGGGAGCCGAGCGCGACGAGGACGGCAGCATCATCGCGCTGCGCTCGGTCAGCCGCGACGGCCCTTCGCGGGCCTATCTTGGCGGACGCAGCGTGCCGGCCAAATCGCTGGGCGGCTTCACCACCGAGCTGCTCACCCTGCACGGCCAGAACGACCAGCTGCGGCTGATGCGGCCCGACGAGCAGCGCAGCGCACTGGACCGGTTCGCCGCCGTCGGCTCTCGTCTGGAGCGTTATCGCAAACTGCGGGACGCGTGGCAGTCGGCAGGTCGCGATCTCGTCGACCGAACCAACCGGGCCCGCGAATTGGCCCAGGAGGCCGACCGGCTGAAATTCGCCCTGCACGAGATCGACACCGTCGATCCCACGCCCGGTGAGGACGACACGCTGGTCGCCGACATCCGCCGGCTCTCGGAGTTGGATGCGCTGCGCGAAGCTGCGGTCAGCGCACGCGCGGCGTTGTCCGGAGCGGAGGACGACGCCGCTATCGGTGTGATGGGACAATCGGTGTCGGCCGCCGATGGGTTGGCACAGGCCAAGGCGGCGCTGGAGTCGACCGACGACGCCACGCTGCGCGGACTGGCGGATCAGCTCAGCGAAGCGTTGACGGTAGTTGGCGATGCTGCCGCTGAACTAGCGGCTTACCTAAACGAATTACCCGCCGACGCGAGCACTTTGGATGTCAAGCTCGCGCGGCAAGCCGAGCTGCGCACGCTGACCCGCAAATACGCCGCGGACATCGACGGTGTGCTGCAATGGGCCCGGGAATCGCGAGATCGACTGGCCCACTTGGATGTCTCCGAAGAAGCGCTGACCGGCCTGCAGTGGCACGTCGATGAGTTGGCGACCCAATTAGCTGAAGCCGCAACAGAACTCAGCAAGACGCGGAGCCAGGCAGCCAAGCGACTCGCCAAGGAAGTCACCCGCGAGCTGTCGGGACTGGCGATGACCGACGCCGAGTTCACCATCACCGTGGCCGACCTGCCGGCCAGCGACGACGACCCGGCCGTGTTGAGGCTGCCCTCGGGCGCGCGAGTCCACGCCGGCGGTGCCGGTGTCGACCAGGTGGAGTTCGGCTTCGCCGCGCATCGGGGCACGGCGGTGCTGCCTCTGTCGAAAAGCGCATCCGGTGGCGAACTGTCGCGCGTGATGCTGGCCCTGGAAGTGGTGCTGGCCGCTTCGATGGCGGGCACCACGATGGTGTTCGACGAGGTCGACGCCGGCGTGGGCGGCCGCGCGGCGGTGCAGATTGGCCGCCGACTGGCTCGGTTGGCCAGCACCCGTCAAGTCATCGTGGTGACCCATCTACCGCAGGTCGCGGCCTATGCCGATGTGCACCTCATGGTGGATAGCACCGGCAAGGACGGGGCCAGCGGTGTGCGGCGTCTCGAGGGCGACGACCGGGTCGCCGAGCTGGCCCGCATGCTGGCCGGGCTTGGGGAGTCGGATACCGCGCGCGCCCATGCGCGCGAACTGCTCGAGACCGCCGACCGTGATCGGATTGCGACCTCGTAACATCGCACAAGCGTGTGACGGATGTGACAAGATATAACTTCTGGGGCTGCTGTTACGGCGCGCCTCCCCGTGTGGGCTTACCTTCACCGACAGAATCGCCACCATGAGTGTGACGACGAGGATGACAGCGCTTCTGTCCCGTAACGGCAACGCGCGCCCCGGTGTGGTCGGGACTGCCCGCGTCGACCGCGACATCGACCGGCTGCTGCGGCGAGTGTGTCCCGGTGACATCGCGGTCCTCGACGTGCTGGACTTGGACCGGATCACCGCTGACGCGCTGGTCGACGCCGAGATCGCCGCCGTCGTCAACGCCTCTCCTTCGGTGTCGGGCCGCTATCCCAATCTGGGTCCAGAAGTGCTGGTAACCAACGGCGTCACGCTCATCGACGAGACCGGACCCGACGTCTTCAAGAAGATCAAGGACGGCGCGAAAGTTCGGCTCCACAACGGTGGGGTCTACGCCGGCGACCGCCGGCTGATCCGCGGCACCGAGCGCACCGACCACGAAATCGCCGACCTCATGCAGGAGGCCAAAAGCGGGTTGGTCGCCCACTTAGAGGCATTCGCGGGCAACACCATCGAGTTCATCCGAAGCGAGAGTCCGCTGTTGATCGACGGGATCGGCATTCCCGACGTCGACATCCAACTGCGCCGCCGGCACGTGGTGATAGTCGCCGACGAGGAGCATGCTGCCGACGATCTCAAGCACCTCAAACCGTTCATTAAGGAGTATCAGCCTGTTCTGATCGGAGTCGGGACCGGCGCCGAAGTACTGCGCAAGGCCGGATATCGTCCACAGCTCATCGTCGGCGACCCCAGCGAGCTCAGCACCGACGTCCTCAAGTGCGGCGCTCAGGTGGTGTTGCCTGCTGACGCCGACGGCCACGCGCCGGGCCTGGAACGCATCCAGGATCTCGGGGTCGGCGCGATGACGTTTCCGGCCGCGGGTTCGCCCACCGACTTGGCGCTGCTGCTGGCCGACCACCACGGTGCTGCGCTGCTGGTCACCGCCGGGCACAGCGCCAACATTGAGACGTTCTTCGACCGAACGCGTCAGCAAAGCAACCCCTCGACCTTCCTGACCAGGTTGCGCGTGGGGGAGAAGGTGGTGGACGCCAAAGCGGTTGCCACGCTGTACCACAACAGAATCTCCGCCGGGTCTATCGCGTTGCTGATCCTGACGATGCTGATTGCCGTCATCGTCGCACTGTGGGTATCGCGCACTGACGCTCTGGTGCTGCACTGGGTCGTCGACTACTGGAACCGCTTCTTACTCTTGGTGCAGCACTGGGCCCCCTAGGACGGGTACAGACGTGATATCTCTACGCCAGCATGCGATTTCACTGGCCGCCGTGTTCCTCGCACTGGCGGTCGGAGTCGTACTGGGCTCGGGGCTGCTGTCGAACACGATGGTGTCCGGATTGCGTGACGAATCGCGAAATTTACACGGCCAGATCAGCACGCTCAACGACCAAAAGTCCCAGCTGAGCCAAAAGCTGGGCTCGGCCAATACTTTCGATGCCCAGATGGCCGGCCGGATGGTGCACGACGCGCTGAATGGCAAGTCGGTGGTGATCTTCCGCGCCCCGGACGCCAAAGACGACGACGTTGACGCTGTGTCAAAGATCGTCGGCCAGGCCGGCGGAGCTGTCACCGGCACGGTGTCGCTGACGCAGGAGTTCGTCGACGCCAACTCCGCGGAGAAACTGCGCTCGGTGGTCAACTCCTCGATCCTGCCGGCGGGCGCCCAGCTGAGCACCAAACTGGTTGATCAGGGCTCGCAGGCCGGCGATCTGCTGGGGATCGCGCTGCTGATCAACCGTGATCCCGCCGTCCCGCCCGTCGACGACCCGCAGCGCGACACCGTGCTGGCGTCGCTGCGTGACACCGGTTTTATCTCCTATGGCAGCCAGCACGTCGGCGCGGCGAACGCCGCCGCGGTCATCACCGGCGGCGCCCTCGCTAACGACGCCGGCAACCAGGGCGTCAGCGTGGCCCGATTCGCCGCGGGCCTTGCGCCGCACGGTTCCGGTGTGCTGCTTGCCGGGCGTGATGGCTCGTCTGCTGGAACGGCCGCCGTCGCGGTGGCCCGTGCTGATAATGCGGTGGCCTCGGCCGTTAGCACCGTCGACGACGTGGACGCCGAGTCCGGACGCATCACTGTGGTGCTGGGCACGGCTGACTTGGTCAACGGTGGCCGCACTGGCCAGTACGGCACCGGGCGAGGCGCCACCGGAGTCACCGTCGCCCAGTAGCGCCCCACCGGGCGTGTTAGCCACGACGCGGCGGGGTCGGTGTTAGGGTGGGTTTCCGTGGGTCGGCAGGCCCCAGCCCTGCGCCGTCTTCACGGAGGTCGCCATTTTGCGCAAGCATCCGCAGACCGCCACCAAGCATCTCTTCGTCAGCGGTGGTGTGGTTTCGTCCCTGGGTAAGGGATTGACCGCCAGCAGCCTAGGTCAGCTGCTGACCGCGCGCGGGCTGCAGGTGACCATGCAGAAGCTGGACCCCTACCTCAACGTCGATCCCGGCACGATGAACCCGTTTCAGCACGGCGAGGTCTTCGTCACCGAGGATGGCGCCGAAACCGACCTCGATGTCGGCCACTACGAGCGTTTCCTCGACCGCGACCTGTCCGGCTCGGCGAATGTCACCACTGGGCAGGTGTATTCAACGGTGATCGCCAAAGAGCGGCGCGGCGAGTACCTGGGGGACACCGTCCAGGTGATCCCGCACATCACCGACGAGATCAAGAGTCGCATCCTGGCGATGGCCAAGCCGGACGCCGACGGTAACCGCCCCGACGTCGTCATCACCGAAATCGGCGGCACCGTCGGCGATATCGAGTCACAGCCCTTCCTCGAGGCGGCACGCCAGGTCCGGCATGATCTTGGCCGGGAGAACGTCTTCTTTTTGCATGTGTCGCTGATCCCGTATCTGGCGCCCTCGGGTGAACTCAAGACCAAGCCGACCCAGCACTCAGTGGCCGCGCTGCGCAGCATCGGTATTACGCCCGACGCGCTGATCCTGCGCTGTGACCGCGATGTCCCCGAGCCGCTGAAGAACAAGATCGCGCTGATGTGTGACGTCGACATCGACGGCGTCATCTCCACGCCTGACGCTCCGTCGATCTACGACATCCCCAAGGTCCTGCACCGCGAAGAACTGGATGCCTACGTTGTGCGCCGGCTCAACCTGCCGTTTCGCGACGTCGACTGGACCGAGTGGAACGACCTGCTGCGCAGAGTGCACGATCCGCACGAGACAGTGCGAATCGCATTGGTGGGCAAGTACATTGATCTCTCCGACGCATATCTGTCAGTTGGCGAGGCGTTGCGGGCAGCCGGTTTCAAGCACTGGGCAAAGGTTGAGATCCAGTGGGTGGGCTCGGACGACTGCGAAACACCCAGCGGTGCGGCGGCGGTGCTCGACGATGTGCACGGTGTGTTGATCCCCGGCGGGTTCGGCATCCGCGGAATCGAGGGCAAGATCGGCGCCATTTCGCACGCACGGTCCAGGGGTCTACCGGTGTTGGGACTGTGCCTGGGCTTGCAGTGCATCGTGATCGAGGCAGCCCGCTCTGCGGGCCTGACGCAGGCGAACTCCGCGGAATTCGATCCGGCAACGCCGGATCCCGTCATCTCCACCATGGCCGATCAGGAGGAGATCGTTGCAGGCCAGGCAGACCTCGGCGGCACCATGCGGCTGGGAGCTTATCCCGCTGTGCTTGAGCCGGATTCCATTGTCGCGCAGGCGTATCAGGCCACCGAGGTGTCCGAGCGGCATCGGCATCGCTACGAAGTCAACAATGCCTATCGGGATCGGATCGCTGAAAGCGGGCTGAGATTCTCGGGGACTTCCCCTGATGGCCATCTGGTTGAGTTCGTCGAATACCCGCCAGAGCGGCACCCCTTCGTCGTCGGTACCCAAGCGCATCCGGAGTTGAAGAGCCGGCCCACCCGTCCACACCCGCTGTTCGTCGGGTTCGTCGGGGCGGCTATCGACTACAAGGCGGCCGAGCGGCTGCCGGTGGAAATTCCCGAACAGCGCTCCAACGGCAACGAACAACACGACGGCATCGAGGCGTCGCTGACCCGGCCCGAGCCGGTCGCTCGTGGCTGAGCACAACTTCGAGACCACGTCGTCCGAGACCCTGCACAGCGGAAAGATTTTCGCTCTGCGCGTCGACCAGGTCCGGATGCCCGGCGGGAAGGTCGTCACCCGAGAAGTCGTCGAGCATTACGGCGCGGTGGCCATTGTCGCGCTGGACGACGACGGCAACATTCCGTTGATCTACCAGTATCGCCACCCGTTCGGTCGACGGCTGTGGGAGCTGCCCGCCGGACTGCTTGACGTCGGTGGCGAAGCACCGCATCTGACCGCCGCCCGAGAGCTGCGCGAGGAGGTCGGCCTGGAGGCAGGGACCTGGCAGGTATTGGTTGATCTGGATTCCACACCGGGTTTCAGCGACGAGTCGGTGCGGGTCTACTTGGCGACCGGTTTGACGCAGGTGGACCGCCCCGAAGCGCATGACGAAGAAGCCGATATGACCATGAAGTGGCATCCGATCGACGACGCAATGCGCGAGGTCTTCAGCGGCGGGATCGTCAACTCCCTTGCCGTTGGCGGGATTCTGGCGGCATACGCGGTGCGGAAGGGTTACGCGCAGCCGCGGCCGGTGGACACCCCGTGGACCGATCAGCCGACAGCATTCGCCAAACGGCAGGCCAGTCAGTGACCACCCTGGCGCCGCCCTTGGAGGGCCAGCTGCAGGGATACCTCGATCACCTGACGATCGAGCGGGGGGTGGCGGCCAACACCTTGAGCTCATATCGCCGCGACTTGCGCCGCTACTTCGAGCATCTCACGCTGCGCGGCGTCGACGACCTGGCCAAGGTCAGCGAGGACGATGTCAGCGAATTTTTGGTGGCGCTGCGGCGCGGAGATCCAAGTTCGGGGGTATTGCCGCTGTCGGCGGTGTCTGCGGCTCGCACCCTGATCGCGGTACGTGGCCTGCACCGTTTCGCCGCCGCCGAGGGTTTGGCCGAAGTCGACGTCGCACAGGCCGTCAAGCCGCCGACACCGGGGCGTCGGCTGCCCAAAAGCTTAAGCGTCGAGCAGGTGCTTGCCCTGCTGACCGCTGCCGGCGGCGACAGCCCGTCCGACGGCCCGTTGACACTGCGCAACCGCGCGCTGCTCGAGGTGCTGTACTCGACCGGCGCACGCATCTCGGAAGCCGTCGGACTCGACGTCGACGACATCGACACCCACGCGAGATCGGTGCTGCTGCATGGCAAAGGCGGTAAGCAGCGGCTGGTCCCGATCGGGCGTCCCGCCGTGCAAGCGTTGGACGCGTACATGGTCCGCGGACGGTCGGAGTTGGCGCGTCGGGGCCGCGGGACTCCGGCCATTTTCCTCAATGCGCGCGGTGGCCGGTTGTCGCGCCAAAGCGCGTGGCAGGTCCTGCAGGACGCCGCTGAGCGCGCCGGGATCACTTCCGGGGTGTCACCGCATACCTTGCGGCATTCGTTTGCGACCCACCTGCTCGAGGGCGGTGCCGATGTCCGGGTGGTTCAGGAGTTGCTGGGACACGCCTCGGTGACCACGACGCAGATCTACACAATGGTCACCGTTCACGCGCTGCGCGAAGTCTGGTCCGGGGCCCATCCGCGTGCCCGCTGAGCCTCTTTACGGCGAACGTGCGTGTTTGTACGTCGACACGCCGTCAATGCCGTCATTCTGTGCACGCTCGGCCCGAGGAGAAGATCGGCAGCGGGCGAGCCTCGAATTGCTGGTTACGTTGTTGCGGGTCTGCCGGCGCGAGCGCGTATACCCGTTAGACTCTCCTGCGATGTCCGCCATTTCCCGAACGCCGCGCATGCCGGGTCGGTCTGCGCCGAGCCGCGGCGATCGTGACTGACGCCCCCGACAGCGTCATCGCAGTCGGCCTGACCGGACGGCCGCCGCGGGCGATCCCCGACCCCAAGCCGCGCACCTCGCACGGCCCGGCCAAGGTCGTGGCGATGTGCAATCAGAAGGGCGGCGTCGGCAAGACCACCTCGACGATTAACCTGGGCGCCGCGCTGGCCGAACACGGCCGCCGGGTGCTGCTGGTCGACCTGGATCCGCAGGGGGCGCTGTCCGCCGGGCTGGGTGTACCGCACTACGAGCTGGACCACACCGTCCACAACCTGCTGGTAGAGCCGCGGATGTCGATCGACGACGTGCTGATCCACACCCGGGTGCCGACGATGGATCTGGTGCCCAGCAATATCGATCTGTCCGCCGCGGAGATCCAGCTGGTCAACGAGGTGGGCCGCGAGCAGACCCTCGGCCGGGCGTTGCACCCGGTGCTGGACCGTTACGACTATGTGCTGATCGACTGCCAGCCGTCGCTGGGTCTGCTGACCGTCAACGGCTTGGCCTGTTCTGACGGGGTGATCATCCCGACCGAATGCGAGTACTTCTCGCTGCGTGGTCTGGCGCTGCTCACCGACACGGTCGACAAGGTGCGGGATCGGCTCAACCCGAAGCTGGAGATCAGCGGCATCCTGATTACTCGCTACGACCCGCGAACCGTGAACTCGCGCGAAGTCATGGCCCGCGTGCTGGAGCGCTTCGGCGATTTGGTGTTCGACACGGTCATCAGCCGTACCGTCCGCTTCCCGGAGACCAGCGTCGCCGGCGAACCGATCACCACGTGGGCACCGCGATCCACCGGCGCTGTGGGCTATCGCGAATTGGCCCGCGAGGTCATTCACCGGTTCGGCGCGTGACCTGCGGCGTGAGCTGCGAGGCGTCCCCCCAAAACGGTTTCCAGGTCCGGCTGACCAATTTCGAGGGGCCCTTCGACCTGCTGCTGCAGCTGATTTTCGCCCATCGCCTCGACGTCACCGAGGTGGCGTTGCACCAGGTCACCGATGAGTTCATCGCCTACACCCGCGCGATCGGTCCCGGTCTCGAGCTAGAAGAGACCACCGCATTTCTGGTTATCGCCGCGACCCTGCTCGATCTCAAGGCGGCCCGGCTGCTGCCGTCCGGACAGGTCGACGACGAGGAGGATCTGGCGCTGCTGGAGGTCCGCGACCTGTTGTTCGCCCGGCTGCTGCAGTACCGGGCGTTCAAACACGTCGCGCAGATGTTCGCCGAGCTGGAGGCCGCCGCGCTGCGCAGCTATCCGCGTGCGGTGTCGTTGGAGGATCGGTACGCCGAGCTGCTGCCCGAGGTGATGTTGGGCGTCGACGCCGAGCGGTTCGCCCAGATCGCGGCGATCGCGTTCACCCCGCGTCCGGTGCCGACGGTGACCACCGAGCACCTGCACGAGCTGATGGTGTCAGTCCCCGAACAGGCTGAACAGCTGCTGTCGCTGCTGGAAAGGCGTGGCACCGGACAGTGGGCGTTGTTTTCCGAACTGGTCGCCGACTGCCGGGTACCGATCGAGATCGTCGGGCGCTTCCTGGCGCTGCTCGAACTGTATCGGTCGCGGGCGGTAGCATTCGACCAGTCAGAACCGCTTGGTGTGCTCCAGGTTTCATGGACCGGAGAACGGCCGACCAGCGCAGACTTGCTGAAAATTGAGTCACTTCAAGAATTGCGAGACCAGCCATGACCGATCGCGCCGGCGATGCCGACCCGGGCGTCGACGTCGCGACGGCACACGAACTCGACGACGCCGACTTGGGCGCGGTTCTCGAAGCGCTGCTGCTCGTCGTCGACACCCCAGTGACGGTCGAGGCGCTGGCCGCGGCTACCGAGCAGCCGGCCTATCGGGTTGCCGCCAAGCTGCAACTGATGGCCGAGGCGCTCACCGAACGCGACAGCGGCATCGATCTGCGTGAAGCCGGCGGCGGATGGCGGCTGTACACCCGCGCCCGGTTCGCGCCTTACGTGGAGCGTCTGCTGCTGGACGGGTCGCGATCCAAGCTCACCCGAGCGGCCTTGGAGACATTAGCCGTGGTGGCCTACCGCCAGCCGGTGACGCGAGCGCGGGTCAGCGCGGTGCGGGGAGTCAACGTCGACGCGGTGATGCGTACGCTGCTGGCGCGCGGGCTGATTACCGAAGCCGGAAACGACTCCGACACTGGCGCGGTCACGTTCGCCACGACCGAACTGTTCTTGGAGCGGCTCGGGTTGTCATCGCTGACCGACCTTCCTGACATCGCACCGCTGCTTCCCGATCTCGACATGATCGACGATCTGAGCGAATCCCTTGACGCTGAGCCACGTTTCGTCAAACTTTCCGGCAACCCGGTGTCGGACGACCAGCCGTTGTCGTTCGACGTGGACCAGGAATGATGGTCCAGACCGGCGAGCCTCAGGGAGTCCGGCTGCAGAAAGTCTTGTCGCAGGCGGGGATTGCGTCCCGGCGGGTCGCCGAGAAGATGATCGTCGACGGCCGTGTCGAGGTCGACGGACAGCTGGTGACGGAGCTGGGCACCCGGGTCGACGTGGGCGTGTCGGTGATCCGCGTGGACGGGGCACGGGTGATCCTGGACGAATCGCTGGTGTATCTGGCGTTGAACAAGCCGCGCGGCATGCACTCGACGATGTCTGACGACCGTGGCCGACCCTGCATCGGCGACCTGGTCGAGCATCGGGTTCGGGGCAACAAGAAGCTCTTTCACGTCGGGCGGCTGGATGCCGACACCGAGGGATTGATCCTGCTGACCAACGATGGTGAGCTTGCGCACCGTCTGATGCACCCGTCCTACGAAATAGCGAAGACGTATGTGGCGACGGTGGCCGGGTCGGTGCCGCGGGGGCTCGGCAAGAAGCTGCGCGCCGGCATCGAGTTGGACGACGGGCCGGCTGCTGTCGACGATTTCGCGGTGGTGGATGCCATCCCCGGTAAGACGCTGGTGCGGGTCACGCTGCACGAAGGACGCAAACGAATTGTGCGGCGGCTGCTGGCGGCAGCCGGGTTCCCGGTACAGGCATTGGTCCGCACCGACATCGGCACGGTATCACTGGGTGAGCAGCGTCCCGGCAGCATCCGGGCTTTGCGCCGCAACGAGATCGGGGACCTCTACAAAGCGGTTGGGCTGTGAAAGAGGTTATTGTCGCTGTGGACGGTCCGGCCGGGACCGGAAAGTCCTCGGTATCACGGGGGTTGGCGCGCGCCCTGCAGGCCCGCTACCTGGATACCGGCGCGATGTATCGCATCGTGACGCTGGCAGTGCTGCGCGCCGGAATTGACCCGTCGGATCAGACCGCCGTCGAAGCCACCGCGGCGGGGGTGACGTTGTCGGTGGGTTACGATCCCGACGAGGATCGCAGTTGCCTTGATGGAGAAGATGTTTCGACCGAGATCCGCGGCAACGAGGTCACTCAGGCGGTGTCGGCGGTGTCCTCGGTTCCCGCCGTACGGACCCGGTTGGTCGGCCTGCAGCGCACTATGGCTCACGGCCCGGGCAGCGTCGTGGTGGAAGGTCGCGATATCGGGACCGTGGTGCTGCCCAATGCGGACGTGAAGATCTTCCTGACCGCCTCGGCTGAGACGCGAGCGCGGCGCCGCAACGATCAGAACGTCGCCGCCGGGCTGCCCGATGACTATGAGGGTGTGCTGGCCGATGTGCACCGACGCGATCACCTGGATTCCACTCGAGCGGTCTCGCCACTGTGCGCCGCGTCAGATGCGCTGGAGGTCGACACCAGCGAGATGACCGAATCCGAGGTGATCGCTCACCTGCTGCAGCTGGTGAAGCAGCGAAGCGAGGCGGTCGGGTGAGTCGCGACGGTACCTGGAGCGACGAAAGCGACTGGGAATCAGCTGAATTCGCCGAAGAAAACGACGATGAAGCCAGCGGGCCGCCGCCGGTCGTGGCGGTGGTGGGCCGGCCCAATGTCGGCAAGTCGACGCTGGTCAACCGGATCCTCGGTCGCCGCGAGGCGGTGGTTCAGGATGTGCCGGGGGTGACCCGCGACCGGGTGTCCTACGACGCACTGTGGACCGGACGCCGGTTCGTCGTGCAGGACACCGGGGGATGGGAGCCCGACGCCACCGGCTTGCAGCAACTCGTGGCCGAGCAGGCATCGGTGGCCATGCGCACCGCCGACGCGGTGATCCTGGTAGTCGACGCGGTGGTCGGCGCGACCGCCGGCGACGACGCGGCTGCGCGTATCCTGCGCCGCTCCGGCAAGCCAGTTTTTCTGGCCGCCAACAAAGTTGACAGTGAGAGGGGCGAATCCGACGCGGCTGCGCTGTGGTCGCTGGGACTCGGTGAGCCGTACGCGATTAGTGCGATGCACGGTCGCGGCGTGGGGGATCTGCTCGATGCGGTCGTTGGCGCGTTGCCGCAAGTGGCGGAATTGGCGTCGTCGCAGGGTGGTCCGCGGCGGGTGGCGCTGGTCGGCAAGCCGAATGTCGGAAAGAGCTCGCTGCTGAACCGCCTGGCCGGCGACCAACGCTCGGTGGTCCACGAAGTCGCCGGCACCACAGTGGATCCGGTGGACTCGCTGATCGACATCGAAGGCACGGTGTGGCGTTTCGTTGACACCGCCGGATTACGCCGTAAGGTCGGCCAGGCCAGCGGGCACGAGTACTACGCCTCTGTGCGCACCCATGGCGCGATCGATGCCGCCGAAGTGGTCGTCGTGCTGATCGACGGTTCAGCCCCGCTGACCGAGCAGGACCAGCGGGTGTTGTCGATGGTCATCGACGCCGGACGCGCGCTGGTGTTGGCGTTCAACAAATGGGATCTGGTCGACGAAGACCGGCGCTACCAGCTGGACAACGAGATCGACCGCGAACTGGTGCAGGTGCGCTGGGCGCAGCGCGTCAACATTTCGGCGAAGACCGGTCGGGCGGTGCAGAAGCTGGTACCAGCCATGGAAAGTGCGCTGACATCGTGGGATACCCGAATCGGCACCGGTCGGCTGAACACCTGGATCAAGGAGGTGGTGGCCGCCACACCTCCGCCGGTGCGCGGCGGCAAACAGCCGCGCATTCTGTTCGCCACCCAAGCCACTGCCCGTCCACCCACCTTTGTGCTGTTCGCCACCGGCTTCTTGGAGGCGGGTTATCGGCGGTTCCTGGAGCGCCGGCTGCGTGAGACGTTCGGGTTTGAGGGCAGCCCGATTCAGATCAACGTGCGGGTGCGCGAGAAGCGGGGAGCGAAGTCCCGCTGAGCTCGGCGCGGCTGGTGTGCGCAAGCACGCACCTATGTCGAAATGCCGCCGGATAGGGTCGTTCGGTGTCGCTATCGCAAACGATCTTGATCGTCCTCGCCGGTTTTGTCGCGGGCGCGATCAGTGTTGTTGTTGGGTCAGGCACGTTGATCACCTTCCCGGCCCTGGTGGCGTTGGGTTATCCGCCAGTGACGTTGACGATGTCCAACGCGGTGGGCTTGGTGGGGGGCAACGTCTCCGGGGCCTGGGGTTATCGGCGGGAGCTGCACGGTCAGTGGGATCGGCTGCGCTGGCAGCTTTCCGCCTCGCTCATCGGCGGCATCGTCGGTGCCTGGCTGCTGCTGCATCTGCCGGAAAAAGTGTTCATCGACGTGGTGCGGTGCTGTTGATCATCGCGCTGATCATGGTGGTCATCGGTCCACGGATCCAGGCATGGGCGCAGCAGCGAGCCGAAGAGGCGGGTCGATCCGCCGAAGAGCTGTCGGTGGGCCGGATGGCGGCTTTGGTCGCGAATACCTTCGCGATCGGGGTCTACGGCGGCTACTTCACTGCGGCGCAAGGCATCCTGCTGGTGGGCGCGATGGGTGCGCTGCTACCCGAATCGGTGCAGCGGATGAACGCGGCGAAGAATCTGCTGGTTCTGCTGGTGAATGTCGTTGCGGCACTAGCGTATACGTTGGTAGCGTTCGGTCGGATCAACTGGCCGGTGGCGGGTCTCATCGCGGTCGGCTCACTGCCCGGCGGTTGGCTGGGTGCACATTGCGGCCGTCGGCTGTCGCCGGCGGTGCTGCGGGCCGCGATCGTTGTGGTTGGTCTCATCGGGCTTTACCGGCTACTAAGCCTGTAGCGGTTAGCCCTGCTGCACAACGTTCTGCACGCCGGACTTGTCGATGCTCGGCGAGCCGGTGTGGTAGGTGAGATGGTTGTTGAAGCCGGAGACCTCGATGGAGTCGACGGCGTCGACCGTGATCGAGTTTTGGACGCCAGACACCGTGAGGGTTTTGCAGTGGCCCCGGATCACCACCGTGTTGGAAACGCCGCTCACCGTGACGATGCTGTCGTTGCAGGTCAGGGCTTGGTTGCCGTTGATGTTGCTGACGCTGAGGTTGCCACCCGCCGGTGGCAGCGGGCCAGCCGGGAGCGGTGTTGGCGGCGCTTGGGCATTGCTCGGGGAGACGCTCGGAGGAGGGGAGAGCGTGGTCAGGCCGCCTGACATCTGGTGGGCGGTGTTGACGGCGAGGAATCCGGCGAACGCTATCGGGCCAATGATGAGGGCTCCAATCAGGATCCAGCGCAACCGGATCCTGGATCGCGTCGACGTCGGGGGAAACGAAGCGCCGTAGTCCAGCGGCATCGCTGTCGGTGGGACCGGCGGGCCGGACGCTTGGGTGCTTCCGGTCGTTTCGGCCAATGGGCGCTCCAACTCCTGGATTCGCGCTTCCGGATCGTCCTCAGGTTCCATTCCCAGATGCTCGCATGCGGGGATGGGGCTTCGGTAGTTTCTCCATCGTGCCCGACTTAGCCAACCGCCAAATCGTGTTGCGTCGCCGACCGACCGGGCTAGTCCAGCCCGGTGACACCGAGCTGCTCACTGCGCCGGCACCCGAACCCGCCGAAGGTGAGGCACTGCTGCGAACCACCTACGTCGGCCTTGACGCCGCGGTCCGCACCTGGCTCAACGACCAACCCGGCTACCTGCCGCCGGTGCAGCTCGGTGAGGTGATCCGGGCGGCCGGAATCGGGGAAGTCGTTCAGTCACGCTGTGACGCCTACGCCGTCGGCGACGTCATCACCACACTGACCGGTTTCCAGGAGTACGTGATCGTCCGCGACGACGTGTTCAGCACGCCCATCCCCGGCGAGAGCGACCAGCTGGCGATCATGTCGGTGTACGGTCCCACGGGCGCGACGGCCTACATCGGGATGACCGACTTCGGCCGGCCTCAGGCCGGCGACACGGTAGTGGTGTCCGCCGCCGCGGGCGCCACCGGATCGGTGGCAGGCCAGATCGCCAAGATCGCCGGTGCCCGGGTGGTGGGCATCGCCGGCGGGCCGGAGAAGTGCCGGGCGGTGGTTGAGGATTTCGGTTTTGACGCGTGCATCGACTACAAAAGCGAAATTCTGGAGGCCGCGCTTAAAGCGCATTGCCCCAAGCGCGTCAACGTGTACTTCGACAACGTCGGTGGGCCGATCCTCAACGCGGTGCTGGGCCGGCTGGCGATGAACGCGCGGGTCGTGCTCTGCGGAGTCATCTCCAGCTATTTGACCGGCGATCATCCCGGGCCGGCTAATTACGTCAACCTGCTGTCGAAGACTGCGACCATGCAGGGGTTCAATGCGCTCGATCAGTGGGGCCGCTTCGAGGAAGCCTCCGCCTCACTGCGCCAGTGGGAGCATGAGGGCCGGATCAAGGCGCGCCAGACCATCTTTGAGGGCATCGAGTCGTGCGTCGACGCGCTCAACGGACTGTTCACCGGGGCCAATATCGGCAAGATGCTGGTCAAGCTCAGCGAGCCCACGACGGCCTAGCTAACCTCACGGAAGTTCCTGGATGCGAATCATGGTGCCCGCAGGGTCGCGGACGGCGCAGTCGCGCACCCCATAGGGCTGCTCGGTCGGCTCCTGGACGATGTCGGCATTGGTGGCCTGCAGCCGTTCGAAGGTGCCGTCGAGATCCTTGGTGGCCAGCACGATCATCGCGTAGGTGCCCTTGGCCATCATCTCGGCGATGGTGCGTCGTTCGTCGTCGGTGATGCCCGGGTTTGCCGCCGGCGGATTCAAAACAATAGACGTACCAGGTTGATTCGGCGGCCCGACGGTGATCCAACGCATCTTGCCCTTTCCGACGTCGAGGCGAACCTCGAAGCCGAGGGTGTCGCGGTAGAACGCCAAGGATGCCTCAGGGTCGTCGTGGGGGAGCATGCTCGAGTGAATGGTGATGTCCATGACGGTCACGTTAGGTGCAGCGCGGCAGCGGGCGCTTCTCGATTCCTGACCGGTCTGGTGACTTGCTTCTCCATGCACGATGGCAATCCCGGGTTGAGGCCGGCGGCCTGGTCCCGGTAGACGCTTGGCGGTATACCGACCAGCTCGGTGAAGCGTGTACTGAAAGTACCCAGCGATGAGCAGCCAACCGCGAAACAAACCTCGGTGACGCTGAGGCCGCCGCGACGCAGCAACGCCATCGAGCGCTCGATGCGCCGCGTCATCAAGTAGGAGTACGGCGACTCGCCGTAGGCGAGTTTGAACTGGCGAGACAGGTGCCCGGCCGACATGTTTGCGTCGCGGGCGAGTGCCTCGACGTTCAGCGGCTGCGCGTACTCGCGATCGATCCGGTCGCGGACCCGGCGCAACCGGGCGAGGTCGCGCAGATGTTGCTCGTCGGCAGGTCTGCATCCCACCTGCGCGATGGTGCCACGTCGCAATGGGCTGCGGCGAGCTTCGCTGGCTGCTGTAGGCTTTCCACCTGCTGCCGGCGGTCCACTCGGCGGCACCGGGCTGTGGCGCAGTTTGGTAGCGCACTTGACTGGGGGTCAAGTGGTCGCAGGTTCAAATCCTGTCAGCCCGACACGTGTCGTGTCTCGGGACATCGTTGACAGGTGTCCCGAGACATGGTTTACACCGTGAGCCTGTTTTCGGGTGAGTTTCCGCATTTGACGCCGCGTGGTTGGTAGTCGCGGGTGGGGTCTAAGACGAGTTTGCGGATGAGGTGGCCGGTGTCGCGGTGCAAGACGCGGATGTCGCGGTCGTTGATCAACACGATGACGTGGGTACCGCGGCGGCGTTTGGACAAGCCGATGTGGTGGAGCTGGCTGTTGTAGCGCACGGTGATGACGCCGGCGGCGTCGATGCGGTCGTGGCGGACCCGGTAGTGCGGCGGGCTTCGGTAGCTGGTCGGGAAGGCTTTGGGTCGGGTATTAAACGCTTCTAGGGGTGTGCGCCTGGCAATGGCGCGGTGGGGCCGCACGGTGTTGTAGTAGACGGCGAATTCGTCGAGCAGCGACTGCAACTCGGCGACGGTGTGCGCGGGCGCGACGGCGGCCAGGTGCTTTTTCAGGGTTTGGTGGAAGCGCTCGATCTTGCCGCAGGTCTGGGGGTGATAGGGCCGGGAATTGATGTAATTAATGCCGAGCTCGCCCAGGGTCAGTTGTAAGGCGCTACGCCCGCCGCGCCTGGGTGTGGCGGTGAAGATGGCACCGTTATCGGTCAAGACGCCCGCCGGGGTGCCGAAACGACCGAACGTGTCGGTGAATGCCTCGACCACGTGATGGCCGCACACAGTGCGATAGGCGCGGCTGGCCAAAAGTAGGCGGGAGTGGTCGTCGAGGACGTTGAGGATTTCCACGTCGGTGTCATCGGCCAGACGCCAGTGGGTGGCATCGGCCTGCCAGAGTTCGTTGGGCTGGTCGGCTGCGAAGCGTTTCCAGGCTGATCGGGGGCGTTTGTGTGGTTGTGGGACCACGAAGCCGCGCCGCGACAGGACACGCCAGATGGTGGCTACCGCAGGCACTTTGGTGACTGCCGGGTCGCGGGTGAGGTGTTCGGCGATGGTGGCCGCACCGGCGTCGTAGCCCTGTTTGGTGAGAGATTTGCGCAGTCGGATGATTTTCTCTTCGATTGTCACGTCGATGGCGCAGGAGTTGTGGTGGGGTCGGCGTGAGCGGGCTTCATATGCTGCAGGGCCCTCAGCTTCGTAGCGTTTGACCAGTTGCTGCACCCAGTAGCGCGACATGCCATAGCCGCGGGCAACGTCGCTTTTGCTGCGGCCTTCTAGCACGACGGCAGTGATGACCAGCTGCGCCTTCGACATGGTTGACCTCCCACGCTGATGAGGTGCCAACTATGTCGCGAGACAGCTGCCAACTATGTCCTGAAACCACACACTGTCAGCCCGACACGGGAAAAAGCAGCTCAAGGGTAGTTCCAGGGGAATCCAGAGCCGCGTTTTCCATACCTCCTAGGGGTATGGATAGCAACGCGGATAGCAACGGCTATGTGCGATTCCGGTTCATGCTTGACATTTCGGTTCCGGTTGCTGGTTTACGGTTTCGGGACGCGGTTCCGGTAGGTGCGCGACAACAGTTCCGGTAGGTGCTTTACACCCTGGTCGTTGCGGCTGGTCGGGATGGTTTCTTTCGTCGTCGTGGGACGACTGCGGAAGGGGCCGGCATGTTGCGGGAGTTACGGGTGTCCGAGATGCGTTATCGGGCGGTGCTGGAGGTCCTGGACGGGGCGGTGATCAGCACGGTTGCCTGCCGCTATGGGGTGTCGCGGCAAACCGTGCACGCCTGGTTGCGTCGGTATGCGCGCGATGGGGCGGTGTTGAATTTGGAGGACCGCTCGTCGCGTCCGCATGGCTGTCCGCATCAGATGGCCGCCGAGGTGGAGGCGCGGGTGTTGGTGTTGCGCGATGCCCATCCGCGCTGGGGGCCGACCCGGATCGTCTATGAGCTGGCCCGCGAGGGTGTGACCCCGATGCCGGGTCGCTCGAGTGTGTATCGGGCGTTGGTGCGCAACGGGCGCATCGACCCGGCGAGGCGGCGTCGGCGCCGCAGTGACTACCGGCGGTGGGAGCGGGGTCGGCCGATGGAGTTGTGGCAGATGGACGTGGTCGGCGGGGTTCACCTTCGCGACGGGGTCGAGGTGAAGGTGATCACCGGCATCGACGACAACTCGCGGTTGGTGGTGTGCGCGACGGTGGTGGCGCGGGCCACCGCGCGCCCGGTGTGTGAGGCGCTGCTGGCGGCGCTGGCCCGCCACGGCATGCCCGAGCAAATCCTCACGGATAACGGCAAGGTCTTCACCGGGCGGTTCGGGCCGGGTGGTTCCTCCTCGGAGGTGCTGTTTGATCGGGTCTGCGCCGAGAACGGGATCCGGCATTTGTTGACCGCGCCGCGCTCACCGACCACGACGGGAAAAGTTGAGCGCCTTCACAAAACGATGCGCGCGGAGTTCTTTGTCGACGCCGACCGCGGTTACGCCACCATCGCCGAGCTGCAGGCAGCGCTGGATGGGTGGGTGCACCATTACAACACCGAGCGCCCGCACCAGTCACGCAGCAGTCGGCATGTCGGATCAGGTGGCACCCGCGCTGGCGCTGCAGTCAAATGGGTCCCGACTTGAGCCCCGCTGTCATGTCTGTAGGACCGATGAGGTACGTCAACGGGTCAATGATCTGTTGGCTTCCGGGGCCAGCTATGCCAGCATCCTGCGTGCCCTCGGCGGCGATGGGGTGGTGGTGACGACCGATTCGATCCGCCGTCATGCAGACCGGCACTTTCCTGTGCAGAGCATTGCCAAGGCCACGTACCGGGAGATCCTGGAGCGCCGGGCCCAGGAGAACTCCGTCGACTTCGTCAACGGAGTCGCGACCGCCATCACACCCATGGCGCTGCTGGAGACGGTGATGGTGCGCGGCTACGAGAAGCTGGTCGACCCGGACACCGAGGTCGACGTCAAGACCGGCATGGCCGCCGCATGCCGACTCCAGGAAATGATCGACTCCCACGGAGACCAGTTGGACTGGGCCCGAGCCCAAGCGGAGATGGGTCGCATCGTCGAGGTGGTGCGGGAGTTCGTCCCAGCCGAGCGGTGGCCCGCGCTCAAGGCTGCGCTGCGCCGCGACCAAGGCCTTGAAGACGCAGCGGAACGGGAGCCAGACGAGGTCGAGATGGTGGAGATCGACGACGGTTTCGACGACCAGGTCGACTGACGATCAGCCTTGTGGTTGTAAGAATAGGGGCCGGGTAGAGCCCCATCACGCCCGTTCGGGGGCCGTCGATGGCCATGTTCTCGACTCACCCTCGCCGAGCCGAAGAACCCGGTGGTCCGATGCCTACCCTTAAACGGTGACGTTCACAGCACTGCATCGCAGCCTGGGTCTGCCGCCCAGCCCATTGACCGATGAGATCCTCGATGCGGCGGTCGCTGCGGGCGTCGCCGAGTCCGACGACCTCGACTTTAAGAAGGAGCTCCCTGCGGCCAAAGGGCTCCCGCTGTCCGACTACCCCAAGGACATCGCGGCGATGGCGAACAGTGGCGGCGGCATGATCGTGTACGGCGTCGAGGAACAGCAGAAGGCCGCGACCGTGCGCGTGGATACCGGTGACCTCACTGAGGTGCATAAGCGCACCCTCCACAGCGTCGCCATCACCGCGATCACACCACCGGTATTCGGGCTGGAGATCCACCGGCTGGGCACCAGCCCCCGTGCGGTCGTGGTCATCGTCCCCGCGAGCGTGGATGGTCCCCATCTGATCTACCGGGGGGAGTATTTCGGAGCCCCGGTCCGGAACAGCGCCGACACCGTGTGGATGAAGGAGCGCGAGATCGCGGCGATGTACCGGGCGCGGTTCGATGAGCAGCGCCGGTCGAACGAGGCGACGGACGCGCTGTACGCCGAGGCCGTGGCTGGCCGTGACACTGGGAACCGGGCCTGGCTGATTGCCGTAGCGCATCCGCGCATCCCCGGGGCGCTCGTTCGCCCGACGCTTGAAGATGCGCAAGCGATCTTCAAGCAGGCCGAGGCGATCAGCCTCAGCTACTCGCACCGTGATGCCATACATCCACTCGGGAATGTCAACCGCCTAAATCCGAGGCCCGGACTGCGACGGTGGGTCGCACCTAACAACGCCACCGGCGACGGTTCGCGGTGGCGGGAGGCGTGGGCCAGTGTGCACCACGATGGTTCGGTCACCTTGGCGGCGGCAGTCGGTGGCCACCGGAATAGAGAGGGCGGCAACTTCGATGGTGGAGAGGTCGAGAGCCGTGCCATCGAGGCGGCGGTCTCGGACTTTGCCGCCCTCGTGCGCGCGACGGCAGCGGCTCTGCACCATGGGGAGCACGACGTGTGCATCGGAGTCGAGTGGACCGGCTTACAGCCCCTCACCGTCCTGACGGTCGACGGCCTCGGCTACACCTTCAACGGGGTGTCGACACCGCTGGCGAGTTACACGCCAGTGCGGTTGACGATCAATGCGGCGGCGAGCGACGCGGAGTTCCATCAGCGGGCGTACGAACTTGCGCAGGACTGCGTGAATCAGGGCGGGATCACCTACCTGCATGTGATCAGCGATCCAGCAACCGATCCTGAGGAGCAATAGGCCGTGGACCCCGCGGTTGGGCGGATAGATGGCTGCGGCCACGGTGGCAGGCTCGTTCGGTGACGACTCCGCCGCCGCTCAACAGCCGCTTGACCCCGCCTGAGTTCGACAAATTCGCCGATGTGGTGATGCAGTTCGTAGACGCCACTGAGAGCCTCCTCAAAGGGGAGCTGGCGCACCCGTTCAACATCGGAAGCGAGGCACTGCGCGATTGCGCCGCGCGCTCGGAGCACCCGGGCACACAGTCCAAGCAGACCCTGCTGACTCTTGCGACGCAGCAGGTCGCCGTCGGCCTCGAACAATGCGACCTTCTGCGCGGCGTCGCCGCCGTGTTGCGTGCCGACTTAGTTGTGTTCGCGCCGTTCCCCTTGGCGCGCACATCAGCCGTCATCGCAGCGAAGGCGTGGTACGTCCTCACTGCGGACTCTCGGGAGGAGCGACTGCGGCGCTACCTGAACGAGGAGCTGGCGGCGCTGTACGGCGCACCGTTGCCCTTAGACGATGAAGAGGCGGTCAACTTCCGCAACGACCGCACCGCCGACTACCTGGCGGTCGGCGCGACGGCAGGACTCACACCGGTCTACCGCAAGAAGCCTCGGCCGTGGGACGCACCGTTCCTCGCCCGCCGAGGCCACGCGAAGGCCGACGAGGCGCCGCCTTCGGAGACGCAGTTGGTTAAGGATGTCTTCCGGGCGGCGGGTCTGCAGGAGGGCGAGCTGGCGGGGCTGCCGTACTCGCTGCTGTCGGCCGCTACGCATGGGCGCTTCCGCCACGCCGGGCTCGTGGGGTACACGTCCGCTGGGCACTCGGTGGGAGGTGTGTCGCCCGCCACGATGGGCGTGACGCTGGAGGTCGCGGCGCACTCGACTATGTATGCGGCTTTAGCGACGCGCACCTACCTATGCGCTCTCGCGCGGTATACGTCCGTGCCCGAAGCGGTGGTGCTGGACCGGCTGCGGCAGCCGGCTGCGGACTGGTTGGCAATTGCGCGCGGCAGCCGGTGACGAGCGCCGGAGTCTTCCGAAGTCCTGAAGACCATGGAACCGACTCGTTGAGCCCGTCGTCTAACCCGTTGTGGATGACGAAGAACCAGAAGTGCTGCGGGAAGAGGGTGTAGATCCGGACGACGACGGCGATCAACTCGGTGCGGTGGGAGCTGTCGCTCACGATACGAAATGGCCGATGACGCGACCAGAGCCACGATCGCTATGTGGTCGCGATCCGTGCTCCCGTCTCGAAGCCTCCTCGCTCCCATATCTTTTGCCGAGCCGCGTTGAGAATTTCCTGGTGGTCAATCCCTAGCAGCGTCGTCAGCGCTGACATCACCTCGGTCAGGTCGGCGAGCTCTTCAACGAGCGGCTGCCGGTTGCCGATGGCCTCGGCCGCCTCTTGCGCTTCCTCGGCGAGCTTCGCCCCCAGCGCGGCATTCAGCTCCTCGCCGAGCAGGTAGTGCACCTCTATATCTCGACCGAACTGACGCATGAGTTCGGGGATCTTGTCTCGCACGAGCTAGCCGTCAGTCACCGCCGTCGCCTCCAATCAGCCCGGGCGTACTCGGTGGCCCGGGTCTGCATGGAACGCAGGAAACCCAGCCGGGCCTCCGGGGTGGCGCCGGTCGCTTTGATGATCGACTCCCGCAGCGGGTGGTGGCTGGAGATGAGTCGCTCGTTGCGTTGCCACAGCCGCTCCAGGTAATCACCGTGCGCTAGGCGGCCAAACTTGCCGGCGGCACCCCGGTTGCACACCGCACAGGCCAGCACCAGGTTCCAGACATCGTCCAGGTCGTAGAAGACGCCGCGCGCCATCAGCATGTGGGGGAAGAAGTGGTCGACGTCGGCAGAGCGTTCAAACCCAATCAGCGGCTTCACTGGCGCGCCGCAGTAGAAGCACGTGCTGCCCTGGTATCCGCTCAGCCCGGGACGGACCCATGTGATGTCGCGGCGGTGGCCGAGCATGCCGCGCACGATCATCTCGTTGGGTCGGTCGTATTCCACGCGCAGCACCGAGCCGGTGGATCGGCGCTCATGCCAAGCGCTTTCAACGAGGCGCCATCGGGACTCGGCCTCGGCCTCTAAAGGTGATTCGGTACCGGCCTCGGTGGCCAAGATGAGCAGCTCGTCGGTGAAGCGGATGCCGCGCAGGGGTTGTTGGCGCTCGTCAACAAAGAACCGGGTACCGACGTCGGATCGGTCTACGATGTGGAAGGCGTCGATGTCGTTGTTGAAGCCCAGCAGGGCGGTGGTCTCGATGAGTTCGGTATTGGTAATCGCGCCGGCGTTGAAGTGACGGCAAGCACCAGGAACCTGCTGCCGGACGAGGTGGACTGGGTGTCCACCTGCTCCAGGTGCGCGCAGATCTCCCGGCTGAACGGCACCGCCAAATCGACCAAAGAGGCCGAGGTCGCTCCGGATCCGGCCAGCGTCAGGATCGATTTGGCGAGGGCGAATTTGTACGAAGCTACGTTCGAGCCCCGGAGGACGACGTTGCGGAAGTCCTCTGACGGCGTGGTCACTGATCCCACATCCACGACGGTAGTCAACGTCGGTGACAACAGGAGGTATGTCGGCACTACCCCGCCGGCGTCACCATCGGCGTGTACCCCGGTGGCCTAAAGGCGCCGGTGAGGTTGGCTGCGACCAACCGTTTATTGGCCAAGATGGAGGGGACGCTATTTTTAGAACGAGTTGTAGGAGGTATCTCGGAGCTCGGTCAGCACGAGGCCAGGCCCGCTGAGCGCAATCATCAGCCTG
This sequence comes from uncultured Actinomycetota bacterium, assembly GCA_963838755.1. Lineage (GTDB taxonomy): Bacteria > Actinomycetota > Actinomycetes > Mycobacteriales > Mycobacteriaceae > Mycobacterium. The sequence continues at coordinate 26,204 of CAWISO010000018.1, forward strand.
CCTTTGCTGGCGTTGCGCAGGCTGATGGCGCCGATCCTGGTGCCGACTCGCAACTCGGTGATCTTGCGCCCGGTCCGTGGATTCCAGACACGCACGGTCGCGAAGTGCGCTGTGACCAATACATCCCGATCGTCGACACGTCCCCAGGCGACACCCTTTGCAGTGGTCCGCATCTCGACAGGCGGAATCGTCTGCTTGCCCGTCTCCAGGTCGAAGAGGCGCAAGCCGTCGGAGTCGAGAACAGCCAGAACGTCCGTGCCATCCAAGCAGCCCACCGCAGCATGCGGCGGCAGTTTTGCCGGCAGCGGAGGTCGCATGCGTCTGCCGGACTCGATGTCTAGCACGTGCAGTTTGTCGCCTGTCCCTACCCCGAGGAGCGGACGTCCCGGCGCGTCGATGAACAGCACCGAATCCGCCCCGTCGATGCGCTTGGCGAAGAGGGTGGTGTCGGCCAGCAGGTCGGTGACGCTTACCCGTTCTTTGTCATCGATGCCCGCCATCAGTGCCTGTCCTGACTCGGCAACTGCGTACACATCAGAGCCCAGATACAGGCGGAATGCCTCGGTCAGCAAGGCCGGACTCGACGGATCCGTCAGGTCCCACACCGTCACGCGGTCGTTGTCCTGACTCACCAGGGTTCGCGCGTGGCTGCCCCCCAGCCGCAACCTACGCACGCGTGGTAAGTACTTCTCAAGCAAGCCTCGATAGCGGGGCTCGACCGGCAGCGGGGGGTACCTGGCACTAGAGGCGGCGTTCCACAGCTGAAGCTGCCCATCCTCGCCACCTGCGGCAATGACGTCGGCGTCCATGGCGATTGTGGGGAACCAACCATCTACCGAGACCCGGCTCGCGGAGGATCGCAGCGGGTCCCAGAGCCGAACGTTGCCGTCGAGACAGCCGGTGACGACCATAGTGCGCGCTTCGATGTTCCCGAATGCAACGGTGGTTACGGCTGCGGGATGTTGGAGCGGCGGACCCGCGGCGCCGCCGCCGAGCGCGTCCCAGATCTGCACAGTTCGATTGGTACCCCCGGTCGCTAGCAGGTGCATCGGAGAGACGGTCGTCATAGCGAGGCTGCCCACCTCGCCGCCGTGGTCCATCGACGCCAGAAAGGACCCGCTCAAGGCGTCCCAGACAACCGCTTCGCCCCTAGCCGTTCCTACGGCGACGACGAGCTCGGTCTCCGTCTGCCCGACTCGAGGAGATCTGGGCGACAATGCTGCGAGCGCGACAGCTGTGACCTCACCGTCCACCTCGATGCCATCGTGGAAGAATGGCTTTTCGGAAAGCGGTGTCTGAATGGAGATTCGGCCGCTGTCGACGAGGGTGTATCCAATTGCGAGATAGAGGCGTCCATCTGCAGTATTGGCGAGGGCGAGCGAGCGTGCCGGCATCTCGTCGCTGACCTCACTGACCAGCTCCCCGCCAAGGATCCACCGCACCTGAACGACGCCGCTTAGGCCCCCAACGGCCACCACCCACCGGTCTTCAATCGCGCCAACGGCCATCGCCGCCGGCCGCGGATCCGCTGTCTCGATGCTGCCGGCCGGGACGTGGGTGATGGCGTCCCAAGTCACTACTTGACCACCCTCACATGCAGCTAGCACGAGTCCGGGTCCCTCGGCCAGGGCCACGGCCCTTATCTCTGCAGGCGCAATGAGCCCCTCACCATACTGCTGTCCCGTCGCCGGATCCCACAGCCGCACCGACCGCATATCCGCCGTCACCAGGAGGGGTGTCCCGCGCACCGTGCCGATGGCGAGAACCACATGCTGGCCGCGGTGCTGTTCGCCAGCCACGATAATGCCGCCCGACTGCCATTCGACGAGCCGCGGTCTCCAGGCGAGACCGGAAGTCGTCCGGCGGTCGGGTAGCTTTGCGCGCGGGTCGACTGCCAGCTGGGCGACGTCGAGGGCGGCTGCGTTGCCGTCCGGGTCGTCCCATGACCAGCGGTGCCGGATGGACAACCACGCGCTGAGGAGCCGCCACTCCTGCGAGAGTGGGGCCGGCAGAGTCAGCCTGAACAAGATTGAGAGTCGCGCCTCGTCAAGGTATGGCAGGGTCTCGAGGTTAAGGACGTCATGGAGCTTGCCGGCCGCAGCCGCGTGTTCGGCCAGATGCCTGCGGGCGTACGGGTGAGGCGGTTTCGGAAAAAGCGGCAGCGTCATTTCGGCCCCCACGTCGCCAGGGGGATCAGGCTCGATGTGATGCGCCGGTGGGCCTCAGCCTCGGACACCAGATCGGCGCCGGGGCTGCCGGCGTCCAAGCTTGTACCCTCGCGCAGGACGCGACGTAACTCCTGGTGGAAGGGTCGATAAACGGTGGACCCGTCCTCAGTGTCACGCACCAGGTAGCCGCTGAGCCGGTGACCCAGGAGCCAAGCGATGTCACGGTCGCCGAAAGCCACGCCATCCGCAATGGCAGTTGCGAACATCGGCCAAATGGTCCGGACCGGCACCCCGCGACCCTCGGCCAGGGCGGAAGCGCGCAACATGTGGACCGCCCGCTGCCGATCTTCGGGTTCGGGCACCGACATGCGTAGATCCTGGCTCACAAGCTCGGCGGACCCTTTCGCGAGCAGCTCGTCGAGGCGGGGGTCCCCAACGGCGAGGGGATCGTCACGTTCAAGTAGGGCACGAGCCGTGAGCCCCGCAAGGAAGTAAGAGCGGGCCGCCTTCGCCTCGATGGCGTCCGCCACCGAGGCTGCGGTCTCGCGGCTGTAGGGGGAGTCAGGCTGCCGGAGCAGTTGCCCCACGTACTCGGCAAGATCGTGCGGCTCCCAGAACTCATCGTCGTCCGCCCGGACCTCCCGTGCGCCCAGCATCATCGTGGCGGTCGAAGCGAGATCCCGCGTCCCCTCACCCGCGATACCGGCGTCTGCTGTGTCGGCGTCGCCGCTCGAGCGAACGCCGACCAGCAGCCGGAGCCTTTGTCGCTCTGGGGAGTTCAGTTGCGTGAGGAGGGTAGTCAGAACGGCGCCCGAATCGATGGCCTCGTCGAAGCCATCGACCACAAGCGTAAAGGTGCGCTCGGGCAGCTCGATTGCTGCGACGATCGCTTGAACCCACCCCTCCAACGCGGTGCTCGCCTGCGGCTCGGGCCCTTCGATGCCAAGGGCGTAGCCGAGCTGCTGGGCGATCTGCTCGGCCGTCTTGCCGGTGGCGAGAATGGCGATGTCGACCGCGTTGTGCGGCGGAACCGGCTTTGCGACGGCCAGGGCGCTGGCATGCTCCCGGCGGAAGTCCGGGTCGCTGCAGGTCACCAACCGGGCGAGCGAGGCGGACTTGCCGCAGCCGGCCCGCCCGGTTACAACAAGCGTCCCGACTTCGCCTTGGGTGAAGTCGATCAGCGTCTGCATGAGCCGGGCCCGGCCGGTGAACACTGGTCCGCCGTCGGCCACCACGGGGGCACGAACGGCCCAGTGCGCGGTCATCTCCTGGCTCGGGAACGCGAGGTCGCGTCGTGCGGGGTTAGTGACGACGGGCTCAAACTGGCCGGCGTCAAAGCCCGGATTGGGCAGATACACCCACGGCCTCTTATACGGGACTTTGAGGACGTCTGGACGCGGGTGTTTGTTTTCCTCCAGCCAGTCGAACACTGGTTCGATAAACTGATCGTACCAATGCAGATACGGTTGTGCCCGCGTCGCGGCGTCGGCGGAGTAGCGGAGCGCGTTCATGGTTGCTTCGACGGCGTCGGTGAAGGCGCCCAGCCTCGCATTGACGCCAACCTGAGCCGTAACAATGACGAACCACTCCTCGGGGAGGTCTCTTGTCAGCTCAGCTGGCAGATTGTTGTCGAGCTGCCCGGCCTGACATACGTCAATGATGAGCATCACTTGGGTAAGACCGGTGTGCGCCGCTAGCCAGAGGACCAGATCGGCCGTGCGAAGGGCGTCTGAGGGGGCCTGCGGGTCGGTGTCGTGCAGGACGATCAGATGGCTTTTGTCCTTGCCAACGATGCCGTGGCCGGTCACGTACACCACGACGGCATCGGCCTCCGAAAAGCTCCCTTTCTTGGTCAGCATCTTCCTGATCTGGTCAAGGCTGGGCCGGTGAGCGAGCGCGGCGTACCTGTGGTCGTCGAACCGTCGGAGGTCGCCGAGGGCCGAATCGGTCAGCCATCGCCGTATCGCCCCGACTTCTTTGTCAACGTCGAGCTTGACAAACGTCCCGTTCGCCTCGTAGGTGTCTGTAGCGATCGCGATGAAATGCCGACGCAGGATCTGATCGTCGCCGCTCATGTGAGGGCGTCCGCAACGGCTTGGCCGACCTCCTTCTTGCCGAGGTAAGGCCCGATGCCGTGCGGCTCTTTCTCGCCGTTATAGACAGTCATGTCCTCGACCGCCGGCCAGTATTCGGCGAGCCCGCCGGCGAGGGCGACCGGGTCGCCGCGGTCGTACACGTTCACCCAGCGCGCAATGCCCGGTGGCAGCTTGGGAATGCGATCTCGTGCATCCGAGCGCAATGCCTCGCGGATACTGCGCAACCCGAGCGGCGATCCCACCGTGATGAGGGCAGTGATCCCATGATCGGGAATCAGGCAAAGGGCCTCGTAGGCAACAACGCTGCCGAGCGAGTGCCCAATGAGGACGCGCGGTTGGTGCTGCAGAACCTCACACACCCTGTCGCGCACCGCTGAGGCTAGCCCGTCATCCTGTTGGAAGCGCCGCACTTGCGCGAGATCGCCGATGAAGAGCAACTGCCCTGCGACGCCGAACTTCCGCTCCAACCACGCGGCCAGACGAGAGACCTGTGGCGGTAGCCGGCCCTTATCCTTGTCCTCGTCCAACTTCTCCGTCGGGTCGATGAATTCACGCTCGATCAGTTCGTCCTCGACATTGCCGAAAAATGACATAAGGTCGTCCGACGTGTCGCCCTCGACGTCCGGGAACAGCTCGTAGTCCGACTCGTCGAGTGCCGCGCTGCCCTGGTCATCGACGGCCGCAGTACCTTTGCTGTCCGTCTCGGGCAGGAATAGGTCGCCGTAGTATGCGAGGTCGAGTGACGGTATGGTGGGCCAGCCATAGCCCTTAGCGCGCTCCACGCCGTCGTTCAAGGCCGCCTGCCAGCGGGGCAGTAACTGGTTCCGCCCCTGCTGCTGTTGCCCGATGCCGTGCAAACCCAGGACGTCGACCATAAACACCTCCCACTGAGCTGAAGCGGAATGCCTGATCGGGTCGTCAACTGGCAGTTACCGCAGCGTACCGACTTCCTCTCGATTAGAGAGCTGGTATCGCAAGGATCCTGGACGGCGTTAAGCCAGGCCCGGGAGAACCTTCGCGAGCCGTTAGGCCTGTAAAGGTCCGTGTCCGCGCTAAATCCAGTGCGAGATGGTGTGATGCGCGCGAAGCCACAGCGACGAACGGCGGAAGCCGCGTGGGTTACACGATCCTATAATGGTCATAATGCGTCACGTTCCTTCTCTCAGAGACCGCGTGTAGGCGAGCGCCTGGTGGACTAGCTCGCCGATCGCCTCAACGGTGGGCAAGGCTTCGGGGTCACAGGCATAACCGACTTGCTCCAGCATGTCCTCGTCCACACCGTCGAGATCTGTTGCAGCCGTGTGGATACCAACGTAAAAACCGGCGGCACACCCGGCAAGATGGGCGTCGAGAGACGACAAAGATTCCCCGCAATCAGTGATCATGACTTCGGTCCCGCCCTCGAACTTGGCCAGTATCGTCACGCACTCTCCGACCGTCTCCAGGCCAAACCGGGTGCCGAAGCGTGAGGACAGTCTGGCGCAGATATCGGTGTAGCCGAGGTCGCGATCGTCGCGAGTAGGCGCATTGAGCTCCGGCCTGGGCAAGGGTGGTGGCTCGATCACTCGTCGACGCTCTCGTATATGCCGACGAGACAGGACTCAATGATGTAATCGCGGATAGCCACGTCCACGAAGCTTCACGTCCTGCCTCAGGTAGCTCTCTTCGTCCAACCCGGCGACCTGCTCCACCAAAGACGCCGTCAGCTCATCCTCGGTCCAAATCTCACCGCTGGTCGTGTTGCGGTACCGGATCATCGTGTTGTCCCGGAAAGGGATTCCTGCACTTTCAGGAGCTTCAGCATCCTGAAGAAAGTACGTCTGCTGATACCGAACATAGAGGTCAACTCGCTGACCGGCTCGCCCTGATGGTAAAGGCGCAGCAACGCAGCCACGGCGGTAAAGACGTTGAAGCCCGGCCAATATTCCGCGCCTCGGGACGGTCGGGCTGTTCTATTGCCGGTCCCTACTTCGGGGCACAACATCGCCACCCTCGGCCCATACTGAGCGGGCAAATATCACTGCTGGGTGACTCCACGAGAGCGTCATCACGGCGACGGTAAGCACCGACCGAAGGGTGGACTGGTGGCTCATGACGTGTTCGTCAGCTACTCACACCACGACAAGCTTCAAGCTGATGCCGTCTGCGCCGCCCTGGAAGCCAACGGAATCAGGTGCTGGATTGCGCCGCGTGACGTCATCCCGGGCCAAGAGTGGGGTACTGCCATTGTCGATGCGATCCAGTCGTCCCGCGTCATGGTGCTGGTGTTCAGCAGTCACGCCAACGCCTCTCCCCAAATCAGGCGAGAGGTCCAGCTCGCCGTGGATGCGGAAACGGTGCTGATCCCGTTCCGTATCGAGGACGTCGCTCCGGCACAGTCCCTGAAGTACTTCCTGGGAACGCCGCACTGGCTGGATGCGTTGACACCACCGCTCGAGGTTCATCTTGAGCGCCTGGCAACGGCAGTAGCGGGCTTCCTCAACGTGAGCGAACCCGTTGACTCCCCCGCCAGCACCACTAGTTCACCGCCGAAGCCTTCAATTGCAAATGCTGACCTGACACCGAAATCAAGCTCACCAGAAGCGATCATGGGCGGTGATCAGATGTCACGTTCATCCGGTCCGGACGCGGGGCGCCAACCGGCTCACAGTCTGATCCTCGCCGCAGCCGGGTCGAAGCGTAATCGGTTGATCGCGCTGCTGGCGGTCGTGCTCGTGGTGGTGGCAGGTGTGCTGCTATATCGTCACGTCTCGTCATCGTCGCCGAGCGGTGGGGAGTTGGTGCTCACCGGCGCCGCCGACCCCGGGCCCAACGCGTTCATGCCCCCGGCTGCTTCACCGCCGCCGACCGACACCCAGCCCCCACCGACTCTGCAACCACGGGGCGATGGCACCACCCTGGCGACCCTGCCGCTGCCCGGCGACCGCGACGGCCTTTACGGCGGCACCCTCAACAACGCCGACAGCGACCGCGACAAGATGATCACCTTCCTGGGCACCAACCACGCCCAGGCCGACGCCTTCGTCGAAGCCCTCAACACCGACCCCACCCTGTACTGGAGCGGCGGACACCCCCTCACCGCCGCCGACATCCCCACCTACCTACGCGAACTCACCCCCGCCCTGCTGCGGCTGGACACCCGAGCCACCAACCACGGATTCGACGGAACGCACCCCACCACCGTGCAATCGGTCTTCCAAACGGGCACCGCCGTGCTCGTCGACGCCCACGGGGTACCCCGCGCCCGCCCCTACGGCGGCAACCCCCTCACCGCGCCCGTCGCTCTGAGGGCCGCACCGAAACTCATCGGCACGCCCTGGCCCGGCTACCACCCCGGAGCCCTCGCCGACGTCCAACCCAGCACCGCGACCATCACCAACTTCGTCCTCGTCGACGTCGTCACCGGGCAACCCTTCAACCGGCCTGCCGGAACCACCGGCAGCAACGACACCCCACACAGCCAACCGGTCGCATCACCCCAACCCGCACCGGCCACATCCACAACCGCACAAGCGCCCCCACCGGATATCGACGGCACCTACCTATTTCAGTGGCACAACCTCACCCCAAACTGCGGGCAGATGGCTGACTCCACCATCATCGTGACCCATCAAGGCAACACGCTGACCATAGGCACTTTCACCGGCCCCCTGAACGCCGACGGATCGTTCTCGGTTAGCGGCCCCTACGTGTCGGACCGGGGCGTCTTCGCCGCCGAAGGCGGACGCACCGTCATCCGCGATGGCACATACCATGGGGACTCGGGGGTTTCCGTGTGCGACGGCACCTTCACGGCGACCAAGCAGTGAAGGACAACCCAAGATCACGCTGGGCCAACGATCGCTCGCTGCGACGAGAATTTCCGTTTAATCGGGGATCTGCGATGGCGGCTGGTCCCGTTTGTGGACGTCGCCAGACCCTAGCTCGGCAAAAGCTACAGATCTCATCGCCGCTGGATTTCGAAGATGAATCGGTGGCCGCCGGTTGCGCAAATGTGACGACCATTGCAGCCGACGACTTTCCGAGCGCCTGCCCCATGCCGTCTCGAAGAAGACCACATATCAGACTTCGGGGGGGTCCGGCGACTCACTAAACCAACTTGCAAGTCGGAAGCTCTTATAACTCCGACTCCGAACGACGCTCGATATCGATGGCGGCAGTAGACATGTCGTCGTCTGGGGTGCTCATCGTCTGCAGTGCGGTAGCTAGGCTGGCGAGCGATTGCCGCGACCATTGCCATACGTCGGCACCCGCAATGGCGTCGTTTAACTGACCGGTCGCCTCGCGGATTACGTGTTTAGCGAGTCCGGTTGGTGTGAATGTTCCCTCAGACCCTGCGTCCCACCGCAGTGGGCGTTCGCGGTCACTGACCCAGGTGGCGCGCCCGCGTCGAGGGTCTTCGGCGACCCACGCATCAACGGCGGCTGCCAATTGGGGGTCGATCCACCCGTGGAGATCGAGAACGATCTGTTCGCCTTCGGGTATAGCGCCAGCGTCGTAGAGAATGTAAGTCGATCTGATCCGGCGCTTCTTGTCTGCGATTTTTGTGGCCACCGAGGCCGCGCTGGCCACGGCGACGCCCGGTGTAAGCACACGGGTCGAGGGGTCCATGGCAGGGAACAACCTCCGGAACACAATGCAGGGCTGCTGGCCTTCGAACACGAAGGCGTTCACCGTGTGCATCTCAATGCTCACGTTCGGCGTGAGGGTCGACAGCCATGTGACCGTGGTGTAGGTCTGCGCGGCGAAGTCCTCGGCCAACAAGATGATCTTCGGAACGGTGAGGACGTCATCCTCCCAAGAGCCGTCGACATGCTCGTTGAGCGCCTCCGCTGCCTTATCAACCGAAACTTTATCTGAATGGATTCTGCGATTGAGGTATTCGGCATGGGCTTCGGCAAGGGTCGCCTTGCTAAACCCTGCGACTAGGGCGGCATAGGTGATCGCCTGCATGTGGACGTTGGGGTCGGTGCCCCGTTTGAGTTCGACGACCACTAGCTGCCCTGAACTGTCGAGACCGAGGATATCGAGTCGCTCCTTCGCAAGGTCGCCCGAATGCGAAGACCACTTGCCGTATTGCGTTGTGACGATTAAGACGTCGTCACCGAGGACTTCAGGGTGATCGACAACCCACCGTTCCAGATGTGTGGTCTCGAAAATCCCAAGGGCGGCGAGCTGAGTGGCAGGCATGGGTGCGCAGGTCATCCGATCCTCGGCAACGGCGAACACCAACATCTCTGATGGCATGTTGAGGATTATCCCAGCTCCCTCAATAGCATGGTAAGGGGCTAGTCACAGCTCTGATACGCTTGCTCGTATCGCCCTTGTCCCCACCCGGGATGCTTAGGCCGGTGCTGGCTCCTGCTTCTTCAATATCTTCAGAGTCCTGAAGAGGGTGCTTCGGCTAATCCCAAACATGGAGATCAACTCACTTACCGGTTCACCTTGTTGGTACAGGCGCAGGAGTCGCTTCTGTTGTGCCGCATTCAGTTTCATCGGCTTGGTGGCGGCCAAGCCCCGGGCAATCCGGGCCTCCCGGGAAGCTGCCCGGCGCTCCTTGCCCAATTCCAGCTCCAGCTCCGCAATGGAAGCCATGATGCTGACGACGGCACGGCCTGTCGGGGTGCTGGTATCCACCCCTTCCCGGAGAGACCTGACATGCACACCGCGAGTGGTCAATTTATGCAGGGCGGCGGCGACCTCGCGGACGGATCGTCCGAGTCGATCGACGGCAGCGACGACGAGTTGGTCACCTTCGCGGAGCCAGCCGATGCATTCGGTCCACCCCGGTCGATTACTACCGGCACGCCCGGAAGCTGTGTCGGTGAAGACCCGATCAGGGATAATCCCTGCAGCCGCAACAGCATCCTGCTGCTGATCGACGGATTGTTGTCCAGTGGAGACCCGAAAGTAGGCAGCGACACTCACCATCACTTCAACAAGAAGAGTGCGATATTTATTCCTGTATCAGACCCCGGAGAACTCGGAATCTCCTGTGGCACCGGGAAATCCGACTACCCGACCTGCTCCGATGTGATGCCTTGATGGGGCCCGCTGTCGGTACCCGATCTTTAGTTTTGCGACGGCCTTGGTCCTCGGCGGGTACTCGTACCCGTGTCCCCGGTCGACAAGAACTTCAGCAAAGCGCCGTCGTGTTGTGAATCTCGGTGACAAGCTTGACGCGGAATGTCCCTTTAGTCCCGTTCGCCTGAAGGGGGAACATGGCGGAGGCAACGCCTGCGGTTGGCTCTGCGGCTGCTAAGGGCAAGCTTGCTCAATATGACGCCTTCCTGTCCTACGCGCACCGGAGATACGCGGCGGTGTGACGGCTCATCAACGCAGCGGCAGTCATGGTCTCTCGCATCGGCTGGCAGCGTCGAAGAAACGCAGTTCGAATTCCATCGCCTGGTGATACAGGATGGCCATGCGGTCGTGATCACCGCCGTAGCGGTCGAGCAGGCCCTCTACACGTCGGGCCAGGGCTTCGAACTGCGGGCTGGAGTAGGTCATCACCCACTCGCGATAGGGACTCTCAGGTGTTGTCTGGGCGGCCAATTGCTGGCCGAGGTAGGCGTAAAGCCGCATGCACGGCGTCATCGCCGCCACGATGTGGCCAACCGGCTCCAGCTCAGCGACCGCCAGCAAGAAGTTGGAATACGCCTCGGTAGCGGGGCCTGCCGCTTGGGGAAGGTCGACGTCCCAGCGGTCCGCGTAGCTGCGGTGAAGACGAAGCTCCTCGGCGGTGGAGTCGATTAGCTCCCTAAACGCGATCAGTCCATCGCGGTCCGGGCTCTTCGCCAAAGCCAAGGCGTAGGCGCGGCAGAACGTTTCGAGGAAAGCGGCATCCTGTCCCACGTAGTAGGCGAACGTAGCTCGAGCCAACTCTCCCGACGCGATGCCCTGGACGAACGGGTGCTCCAGCGCCGCCTCGGCCAGGACCCGGTTCCGTTGCCACAACGAGTCGGCAAGGGAGACCATTAACCAAGGCTAAGCCTCCGCATGGCCTCGACGACCGAGGGATTGCTCGGCGACCCCGCCTATGGATCGCTCGCTCGCAGGGGTGAGGCAATGACCACCTCCGCGATGGTGTCCTAGGCAGGCCACCTGCAGCAGCCGTCACTGCCCGCTGTCTTAGACCTCAGCATTAATCCGGTGCCCGAACCGGGCCATCCAGCTGTGCATTGCGGTGCCAAAACGACCCCACGGGAGATGAGGCGGAGCAGAATTCTGAATACATCGACCCAAACCTGAGGCCTTTAGCCGGGCGGCTCTTAGCTACCTATCCAGGATGTGCCCATCCGAATGAAGATCACCAAAGTTTTAACCCCAGGGATCGCCGCTGTCGCGATCATCGCGATGACCGCTGCCTGCGACCATGCACCGTCAAGCGCACCAGCAACCTCATCCCCCGTGGCGTCCAGTAATCCCTCGAATTCGGCGCCTCCACCTAGGAACACGCCCGCGCCCGATCCCACTCAGCAGCTGCAGGCATTGAAAGATCAGGATGCTCCGGCCATCGCCCAAGTCGTCGGGCAGTGGATCCCGCAACTCAGTGCCAAGCACGGCGCGGAACCGTGGACTACCGACACAGCAGACAATGTGGTGTATGACCCCGCACAGATCTTGCGGGAACATCAGCAGCTCCGCCAGCAGTACGGTGCCAAACTTCTGTGGTCGGGCGACTGGACAACATACGATCACCCCGACTATTGGGTCACCGTTGTGCCGACCACGTACCCCGACTCCGGCAGCGTGCTGGACTGGTGCCGCAGCGTGGGTAGGGATCCAGATCATTGCAGCGCCCAAATTGTCAGCAAGACTCTTGGCCCAGATGGAACTCACGCTGATGGGTGATCGGGAGCGAAATCGAGGCCACGATGAGTGACGGACCGCAGGGACCCGAATGGTGGCAAGCTTCGGATCTCAAGTGGTACCCACCGGAGCGGCACCACAACTACGAGGTACCGCCGCCGTCTTCTCCTGGGCCGCCGACCCCGCCGAATCAACAACAGCAGCAGCCACCGCCGAGCCAACCACCGGGCGAAGCGCCGGGACCTGGATGGTGGCAAGCTTCGGATCTTAAGTGGTATCCACAGGAGCTTCACCCCGACTACGTGGCACTGCTGCCGCCCCCACCTACGCCGCCGCCCCCGGCTGAGTTGCCGCCCCCGCCCATGCCCGTCGCGCCCACGCAGCCACCCGTCACGACGAAGGGTCCGTCTCTCCTAGTCTGGTTCGTTCTAGCTGGGCTGGCCCTGCTAGCCATTGCCGCCTTCTTACTGGTCGGGAACCCGACACAGCGAGGAGTCCTGATCGCTGCTGTCGCGATCGTGATCGTTGGCGTGTGGATCGCGGACCGGTCGGGTCAGCTTGCCGCACGCACAGTCCTGTTCGTTATGGCCGGGCTTGTAGCGATAGCGGTATTGGTAGTTGCTAATTACCCGTACCTGTATAAGGCCTACTGCACCAATACGCCGACGTGCAGGTATTACGGGCCGTTGTCCTCTCCGTCCTCCCCGTCGCCAGACTCCCAGCAGTCCCAGTCGCCGTCCTCCGCGCCCTCGACGTCCTCGCCGTCCTACCAGCAGGGCCTTAAGAGTGGCACTGATGGCTATGCCGAAGTCCAGGCGTTTGGGCCGTACATGGGGGTGGCGTTGCCGTATGACCAAGCGTGCCAATTATCCTTCAATATCGACCAGGGCGCGGACCCCGACCTTGTCCAGCAGGACTACATACAGGGCTGCCTTTACGGCCTTAATCACCAGTCGGCCCAGTGGACCCAGACGCGAAAAACCTCGTAACTCGCCGTAGCGGCACGGCCCGGTTGCGCGCCACGACAATGGTTTGCCGAAGATCGACCTGGTGACCGGGCCCAACGGTATTGGCGAACCCTTCCTGAGCTTGGGTGGTCATCTGCACTTCGGTGCGCACGCTTAGAAAGATGCCTGGTACAGGTCTTCGTATGGCATTCTTCACCGCATGGCGGCGTCCACCTCGGTGGGACCGGGACGGGTCTTTATCAGCTACCGGCGGGACGACTCGGCGTTCCCGGCGGGCTGGCTGTATGACCGCCTCTGCATGCACCTGGGCCGGGAGCAGGTTTTCAAGGATGTCGACTCCATCGACCCTGGCGACGATTTTTTCCGGGTCATCGAGAATGCGGTCGGCTCCTGTCAGGTGTTGCTGGCCCTGATTGGTGACCGCTGGTTGGATATCACCGACGAGACCGGGCAGCGGAGGCTGGACGACCCCGATGACTTCGTGCGTCTTGAGATTGAGGCCGCGCTGCGCCGCGATGTGCGGGTCATCCCGATCCTGGTCGGTCGAGCACCAATGCCCAGGAGCGGGCAGTTGCCGGACAGCCTGCGCGGACTCGTCCGGCGGAACGCCATCGAAGTAAGCCCGAACCGGTTCGAGTCCGACCTGGCCCGGCTGGTGCGGGCGATCGACAAGACCCTGGGGGCGATCGGCCCAGCCGACGCTCCCGCAGACGCATCTGGGGCTCCTCAAGGATCGAAACCAACGGTGGAAAAGGTGCTCGACCAGCACGTCGGACTTGAGACGGATATCGGTCAGAGGTCTGCGGCAATTACCACTGGGGGTGAGCTGGCTACCGAACTAGGCATACCCGCGCTGGATCCATTGGTCGCCGAAGGTTCGAAAGCGGCAACGAAGCGGTGCCCCGACTGCGCCGAAACCGTCCTCCCCGACGCCAAGGTGTGCAAGCAATGCGGGTACCGGTTTGCTCCGGTGGCAGAGTCGAAGCCGACGTTACCTGAGCGACACGTCGCCACCCCGGAAACCCCTGCGCCGCGTGCCATTCGAGCACCCAAGGGCGTCGCCCCCCACCCCCCAGCGCCGCATAAGACAACCGAAGCAAAACCGCGAAAAAACTCGCCCACGAGGCCGACCGAGCTGCGGCCCGGTGATCGGGTGCAGGTCGTGGCACCCGGCGACCGCTCGCACTCGAAAGTCGGCACGGTGATACGAGTCTTGGACAATGACGAGGTTGAAGTGAAGCTCGGGTTCTTGTCCGGCACGTATACCTTTGGAGCCGAGGAGCTACAGTTCCTGGACCGACCAATTCGATGGTAAATCGAATCGCATCGCAACGTTCCCTTGGCAAAGCAAGACGATCAAGCCGTGGTGGCGGCGATTGACTTGGTCCGGTGGGATCTGTCGTTGGCCGCCGGGGTATTGACACCTACGTCGGCCTGGTCGGCTCTCAGCTGAACGCGACTCGCAGCTGGCGCCTAAAGGTAGTGCGGCTAAGGGGATTAACTTTAGCTGTGATCTTCGACCTTGGCCGTGGGTGCGTGCGACTTGATCGCCTCAATGCCCTTCTCGGCGTTCGCCTTTGTCTCATAGCCCATGACTGGCGGCGATGATCTCGCCGTTGGGGGCCTTCAAGTGGACCGGAACTTACCGGCGTGATCCTTGCTGAGTGTCGCTTCGAACAGCGAGCCGATTGTTGGGTCGGTCACGGCTCCTCGGCTCGCCTGTGGCCCATGGTGCGGACTTTGGGGGCGCTACCGATTTGCTGACAGATAATCGCAGGTCAGGAGGCCTAACCGTGCTATGATGAACATCTACTAGAAGTAGGAAAAAGTGAATAGTCGCATCGACAATTTTTGGTATTCACTACAGCACCCGCTGGGGCCGTCGCGGGAACTTGGCTCATACGCAAACCATCAGGAGAGCGTGGAGCAACTTATTCGGGACATGAACGCAAGAGCCCTTCCGATTGAACCGGGGCTGGAAACTCGGCGCCCGGACAACCGATCCGCTCCTGCCCGCTAACGATCTTCAGGAGCTATCTTCGAGGCCCGTCCTACGAGGCAGAATCGAGCGATGAAGCCAGTCGGTGTGCACCATGTCGCCATCTGCGTCGCGGACGCGCAGAGGGGTCTCGCGTCCTATCGCGACGTGCTCGGCATGACGCAGCTGCCGCGCCCCGATCTCGGCCCGGGGTGCTGGCTCGACGCCTGGCGGCCAGCAGGTCCATCTGATGGAGTCCGATACCCAGCCGCTCGGTGCGAACCACTTCGCGATCCGAGTCGACGACATCGATGCCGCCTTCACCGACCTGCAGGAGCAGGGCGTCGAGGTGCGCCGGATTCCGTTCATCCCCGGCGCCGGGCACCAGGCCTTCCTGCACGATCCGTTCGGCAACTTGCTCGAGCTGAACCAGCCGGAATAGCTTGCGCTCACCGGGGTCGCGATGCCCCGGCTCTAGCTCCGCGCGGCACTTCGGTGGATTAGAACGTCACATGCTGAATAGGCCGTACTCGACCACGTCTGGTTGTTGTCTCCATGCCGGGTCCGCTGCCCAGTCTTCCGCCAGCTGCAAGTAGCGGATGTAGTCGGCCTCGCGCACCATTCCTGTCGCTGGAACTGTCCCCGGCCTCACTTCCTGCAACGACGCTCGTACCACCTGGTCGAGGATGAGGGGTCGCGGAGTGTGCCCGCTTTCGTACCCCGCGAAGTAGAGCAACTTGGTGCCGAATGACATCCCTAAGCCCTTGATCTGGTGGGTCTGCAGGAGCGCCTCCCACCCGGCGGCTGCCCCGTTGTTCCGCGTCTCCTCGACAACCTTTCCGATCTTTTCCTCGGCGTCGGGTTGGCTTAGGACGGCGCTAGTTCGGCTGGGCCCGTACCCCGTTCGCCCGTATCCCCAAACCATCGCCATCAGGAAGAGATCGACCGGGTCGCCGTCCGCGTGATCGTGAATGAAGCTGCGTGCGATCCCGCCCTCGGCTTCGGAATGCGCCAGTAGATCGGCGTGAGCGACCTCATGACCTCTGAAGGTGCTCTTCCACTTGTCCGGAATCCACTTGACCCTGTGGGC
The DNA here is from genome assembly GCA_963838755.1 of uncultured Actinomycetota bacterium. Lineage (GTDB taxonomy): Bacteria > Actinomycetota > Actinomycetes > Mycobacteriales > Mycobacteriaceae > Mycobacterium. Next base: position 42,316 of record CAWISO010000018.1, read on the forward strand.
CTCAAGGTCCCTGATCCGCCATCGGTAAATGCGCTCGGGTACCTCGCTGACGAGAAAGGATCCATCGACAAATCGTCCGCGTTGCAATGCCTTTGCCGTGATCGCTTGAGCTAGCTCGTCATCGCTGATGTTGTTGGCGTTCCGGAGGGCTGAGATCACCTCGGTGATGTCCGCCATCTCCTCGATGAGTGCCTGACGGTTGCCGACTGCATTGGCTACCTCCTGCGCCTCCTCGGAGAGCTTTGCCGCCAGAGCGACCGTCAATTCCTCGCCCGACAGGTGCCGGACCTTAACCTTCCTACCTGACTGACGGATGAGGTCGGGGATCTTGTCCCGCACCAACTTTCCGTCGGTCATCGTGGTGGCCGCCAGTCAGCGCGGGCGTACTCGGTAGCCCGGGTTTGAACCGAACGCAGAAATTCCAGCCGGGCCGCCGGGTTGGCACCGGTCGCCTCGATGATCGACTCCCGCAGCGGGTGGTGGCTGTTGATAAGTCGCTCATTGCGCTGCCACAACCGCTCCAGGAAATCGCCGTGAGCCAGCCGACCGAACTTACCGGCGGCACCCCGGTTGCACACCGCACAAGCCAGGACCAAGTTCCAGACATCGTCTAGGTCGAAGAAGATCCCACGCGCCATCAGCATATGGGGGAAGAAGTGGTCGACGTCGGCGGAGTGTTCGAGACCAAGCAGTGGTGTCACCGGTGCTCCGCAGTAAAAGCAGGCGCTGGCCTGGTATCCGCTCAACCCGGGGCGCACCCAGGTGATAGAGCGGCGATGGCCCAGCATGCCGCGCACGATCATCTCGCTGGGTCGGTCGTACTCCACCCTCAGCACTGCACCGGTGGATCTGCGCTCATGCCAGGCGCTTTCGACAAGCCGCCACCTGGACTCGGCCTCGGCCTCCAACGGTGACTTGGTGCCGGAGTCGGCTGCGATCCGCCAACCGGCTCTAGTCCGACGGGTTCGGCCCCGGTCTGCCTGGTCGGTTACCGACTCCGGCACCGCTGTCAGGGTCATCTCCGGTACGTACCCACACATACGTACCGTTGGTGCATTTCCAATATGACGTGGACGGTGCGTCGACAATGATGTCGCCTTCAGGGCATAAGGCATGAGCTGGCGTTGGCCACGCAAGGGCGACAGTGGCTGCGATCACTCCTGAAACGACGACCTGTCTCCCCGTGTTCATGCTGTGACCGTACTGCTTAGTCTGAGCAAGCGTCAGAGCCATTCGCTACATTGCCGCTCATGGCGCTTTCTGATATCACCCGCGAGGCGGTTCTTCGGGCGATGGGCGAGTATGACGAACTGGGGGCCAATGCGTTCCTGGCCCGCTATGGCTTCGCACCTGCACGGGTTATATCGGGTGGCCGAGCATGGACGCCACTACGACTCCAAAGCGATCGTTGGAGTCGCCCACGGGTACGCAACAGGGCAATTCTGGACAGCCAGCGACTTCTCCGGCGGACAGCAGACTGTAGTAAGAACCCTTGAAGCGCTTGGCTTCAGCTTCGCGCCTAACGACGCCGACGACGCCCGTGCCTGGCTGGTGACGACCAAGTCCGATTACCGACGCTTGGGGGGATACACCAAGTACGACGATGATCCCTCCACTCACTACAGCTACGACAGCAACGTCGCCAACTCACGGCAGGTGGCAGTCGGAGAAGGTTGGTGTTCTGGGACGAGGTCACCCTCATAGGTGCCTCGACGGTGGCCAGCATCGCCCAATGGCCGGGAAGCAAGAACATTAGCCGCTGCCCGAACTGCTCGACGACGAACATTGCGGCGCGCAAGACAATGACTCCCCGGTTCCGGTGCGATGGCTGCCACGCCGAATTCGACGTGCCCGTTGTCGACGAAGTCGAGGTGACCTTGTACCAGACCGACCATCAGCAAGGCTGGGTGGACCTCGCCGGTCTTCTTGATGGCCCGACCCTTCGAGGCCTAGCGGGCTACTCACAGAACAGTATTCGGCGTATCGAGTGGGACCAGTTTACAGCCGCCGTGGAACTCGTCGCCGGGCCCAGCGCACTAACTCCGGTCGCCATTACGCAGGCCCAGATCATCAGTGGGGGCCACACCGTTCGCCAGGTGAGCGTTCGGATCGGCCAGCCTGCCTTTCGGGCCGAGCTGGTCCGCAAGTACGGGTCCGTCTGCGCCTTCTCGGGACCTGCACCTGCCGAGGCCTTGGAAGCCTGCCACCTGTACAGCTACGCCGAGATCGGCCGGCACGACATCGATGGAGGTCTGCTGCTGCGTCGCGACCTACACCGTCTTTTCGATCAAGGTCTGCTGGCAGTCACCCAGGACGGCGTGATCGATGTCCACGACTCCCTGCAGCCCTACGACTCCTACTTCAGGCTGCACGGTCACCGGCTGCATGTGAGCCTTACTGCACGCCAAGGCGATTGGCTCGCTCTTCATTGGGCCGAGTGGCGGTGATCAACCAAACTACCTAGTTACGGATGCTCTGAAGGCCGCGCCGCGTAAGTGCGCTCCTTAATGCGGGTTAGTTCTTTGGAGAGTCGAGCGACTTCAATTGGTCTGGCCGGAAGGGGCGCTCCCGTAGCCCGAAGCCCACAGCTATGTAGCCGGTGGACAAGACTGTCTTGACCTTGCCAACCTTTCCCTCATGTTCGTCGCCGGGAATAACCACCTGCACTCGATCACCACGTTTCAGTCCCCGCGTGTTCGTGAGTGGCCCAGGCCCGGGCCGAGGCGCGGGCGTTGTTGGCTTAGGCTGCGCCGTCCCCGTAGCTATCGGAGCAAATCGGTACCCGCAGTGCTTGCACACCTTGGCGTCAGCGAGGATCGTCTCGGCGCAGTCGGGGCACCTCTTTGTTGCCGACTTCCCCCTTGGCGAAACTGAAGGGGCCGGAGCGTGCTTTGCGCTCTGAAGCAGCATCACGGAACCAATGAACGCGGCAGCGATTCCTGCCCCCGCAACGTAAATAGCGATGCCAAGACTGGTGACTAACCCGGGCTGGCTGGTATCCACGGTTCCATCAGGTTGGACCGGGTAAAGGGTCCGCATGCCCTTGTCATTGGCATTGACGAGCACCAGGACGGCTGCAACGACGCACAAGACAATGGGAATCCATCCCTGCCCCGATTTGCCCCGGCTAGCTCGATAGCCGCTGGCCGCGATTCCGAAGGCAAGCGCGATGAATATCCAGCCATCGTGCTGGATCAGGGTGTTGTTCTCGACCATCCGCAGCGCGCTTACCGCTTGGACCAATGGCAAGAACGTCGAGATAGCCAAGGCAGCCGCACCGACGATCACAAGTCCTAGCCCGAGAGGACTCTCAGAGACCGCGTTGGTTGCGGCGACCGGCTTACTGCTCGCCTCTTGGCGTTGTTTCCAGCGCTCCTGCCAGTAGCCACTGCTGGCCATCGTTCCCAACCTTCCCCCGAACCCCTATTGTTGGACGCTGCCGAGCAGCGTATGCCTCGGCGGCCCTGGTCAGCGGGTGATTAGCAAACAAAATGCAGCCACTCCTTGTAAAACACAACCGGCGTGTAGCCGTTCCGGCGGCCTGAGCGGCCCGCGCCGTAGGCCACACCACCGGCAGGAGGTAAGTTGTGCCCCAACAACTCTTGCTATGCGGTCCATTCGTACCTCGTGGTTCAGGGCACGTAGTCACTACCGTTCCAGTGCAGATCCTGCGTGATGGGAGTGCCGTTGGCACAATCAGGCTTGCAGTTCTCCTCTGACCGGCGGATTTTGTATTGGCCATCGGTTCCGGGGCCCACCAGCTTGGCCCAGTAGTAGGCGTGCTTGCCCGTGTAGTGCCAGCGCTCCGGATGATCCCAGCCGATGTCCTCGAAGCCGTAGGTACTGGGAATCAGCACGAAGACCCCATCGAATTTGCCCCCGCCGTAGAGCACGAAAGTGTTCCCCGTCGCATCGGTCGCCGGGTTGGCAAAGGCGAAGATGTTCGAAGCCCCAACATCAACTGTTATGGGAGGCAGCAACGCCTGTCCCGTGTTGGCCACGGCAGCGACGCACCCTCCGCTGCTGCTGGTGCGCACTAGAAAAACCCGCACCGCACCAAGGGTTTTGTGCTGAATGTCGTGGCGTGCGATAGCGGTGCCTGGGCAGCCTGCGTATGGAGGCGGTACCTCGGGCAGCGGAGCCAGTGTCACTGAATCGGCCTGACCGCTAGTAGGCGGCAGAACTGAGCGCGCGCTGGCCGACGGTTGCGCGGGAGCCGGCGCTTTCGGTGCCAGTGCACGGTGTCCCGGCATCAAGATCAGTACAGCGATAGCACCGATCGTCAGGCTCGCCGCGATGCCCAAAATAACTTTCGGCAGGATGCTGCGCCAACGCGGCTCCTCGATGTAGTCAGCAACGGGTTGAGAGCTAGTCTCGGCCGACCACGCCATGTCCGGTGTAGGTGCAGCGCTCCTGTCAAGCAGCTCGGTTGCACCCTCGGTGGGCGCGGCGGTGGTGTTGTCGTCAACCGACCCCGCCAGCTTGGGCGCGGCATGGTGGGGCGGTGGCAGTTCGGTGTTCTGCTCGCCCAGCTCGGCGGCGGCGGTCGGCGCTGCCTCGGTGCTGTGGTCAGATTCGCGGTCTGGCATCTTCGGTCCCCGGTAAGCGTCACATGCCGTCAACAACCTGCCGATGGCTAACGGCGAATGGTCCGGTTCACAGCCTGCCAGGAATTCCGAGCAGATACCGTCAGCTTCTAGCCAATGGCCAACAATTCGGTCGAAACACTAGGCGCGCCTAGTTGCTCCCTTATCCTGGAATCGGCTCACGAGCGGACGGCTGTTTGGGTACCTGACCCGCCGTCCCGGCAACCGCGCCTCCACTGCACGGTGCCTCAGGGGAAGAGCTGGCACGGTGACGCGTGCAAGTGGTGGACGTCCGAGGGCGGCGTTGCCAGGAATGGCGAAAAATGACCGAACGAAAGCTAAGCGTTGCCGACGCGGCGCTCCGCAACCGCATCACCGAGTTGTCGGTGCATATCCCCTGCGGGCGGCTGCGGGGGCCGGTACCGCCCACCGGCAAGTGGGGGCAATATCTGCAAGGGCGCTGGCAATCGTGCCCGGATGAAGACTCACCCGAGAAGTGGGTCCGCTGGGATGTCTCCCAGGCGCTCGACTTGTGCGTCATCTGCTTCAAGGCGACAGCCGGCGGCCCCACCCGGTGGTCATGGCTGGCGTGCTACGACTGTCTTGCCGTGAACGCAGCGATCGGGTCGCCGTTCGCCCTCGGAAGGCACAGCTTGATGAATGGGATCAGCGTCCGCGTCGGTGCCCCGGGGGAGCGGGAGCAGATCGCCCGGCTAGTGGCGTTCGCGAGAGGTGATGACCAGCTGCGCGAATGGCGTCAGCAAGAGTACTCGCGGTTGGCGAGCAGTTTCGACCCACTCGCCGACATCCCTCTGAGGGTTTGGCAACACGAATGGGCACCCAGCCCAAGCGCATCGTGGGACGCCTTCTCACGTCTGACCGGACTCAAACTCCCTTGACAGTGCGCGCCAAATACCCCCGTTGGCCCCGCGCAGCAGAGTACGCCGGGCCAAACGCGGTGTGCTAGACCGAATTTGGTACTGATTTGTGCGGTGTGTTCGAAAATTGGTACGCCACAAAGCAAGACACACGGCCAAGTTGACCGGGTGTCCCATTGTTCGGGCGGTGGTTAGCTCGCAGGCTCGTCGGTCTGCACGACTTCGGTCGCGCCGGTCAGAGCGCCGTGCCCCTTTGGATTCGCAGACAACGCGGCGATTCGCTGCCCCACGACTCCGAGCAGGTAATCGGTTGTCTTTGCGTCCTTATAGGCGTGCGAGCGAATCTCTTGGCCCAATGAAGGACGGTACCGCATGGCCCGGACCCATGATCGGTCGTGAAGCGGACCTGAGCGTTCGCACCCAAGTCGCGCGTCCGCATCCTAATCAAGATCGCTATCAGGCGAAAGACGCTGGCCAACGGCTATATAGAGGTTTGCGGTTTCCCACTCGCCTCCCGCCGCCAGAGGTACGTTTCTTACATCCGAGTCCCGAAGGAGCATGCAGATGGGAATCCTGGGGGAACTGAGTAAATTGTTGCCACTGGTTGGCATCTTCCCGGCACTTGTCGCGGCGGCACCTGCCCACGCCGATCCGGCAGACACAGCCTTCCTGGCCGATCTTGACCGCAACGGAATTTGGTATACAACCGCCGACGGGATCATCGGCTACGCCCACGGCGTCTGCACCGAGATGAGCAACGGAATGAGGCGCTACGCAATCGCGGACCTCGTGCTCCGCGATAATCCGAAGTTCGGAACTTGGGAAAACGCAGACAAGTTCGTCATTATCGCCAACGACCACTACTGCCCCTGGCTTGAGCCACCAGAACCATCGCCCGGGGCGCCCCCGACCATCCTGCCCGGAGCTGGTTCCGGCGTACCACCACCGCCCGCTGTCGCCTCCGACTCACTTCCTGTGGGCGTCCCGATAACCCATCCAGCATGTGATGGCACCGGCATAGCGGTCGTAGGGAACGCAATCACGCCGGGCCGCTATGCCGCCGATGTGCAGCAACTCCTCACCGAGTTCCCGGGATCGTCGTATCTGCTCACCAAAGAGTCATGCTCGTCGCTTCGGCAGGCTTCGGATGCGGGTAATCCGATCTATGCGGTGTACCGCGTGGCTGGCCGCACCCAAGAAGAAGTGTGCACTTCTGTGCGAGCTGCAGGCGGCAACGCCTACGGCAAATGGCTCGACAACACAACCGATCCGAGCGACGTCATCCCATGCTGATCTCTGGACCAGACCGGGTAAACTTCGTCAGTTTCCGGTCAACTCGCTCCGTTCGTCTGCGGGGCCCGATAGACGGCAAGCACCCCGCCGTGGTCTGCGCCACTTCGCAATTCGCGCACACAAGGTCGAGATTGTGCGTTGCACAGACCGCGCACGCATGCTGGCGGTCGAGGCAAGCCTCATCAAGCATTAGCAGCCGGCATGAATATCCTTCAGAATGCGTGATTGGAAGCGCCTAAGCGGGTTTCAGCACGTCATCAGCGTTCAGCGTGAATGACGGTGTCGGCGAAACTCATGAGTGTCTGCCGTGTCCGCGTGGGCCAAACCCGTACCGGCCAATATCGTAGCGGTCATCAGGAGCACCACGATTAATCTTTCGTTGTGTTCCCCTCACACCGTCTCGGGTGGGCCGTAACCCTGGCCGATTGAGCCGTCGTCTTTGTAGGCGGGGCAGAAGTGGTACTCCGCGCCTTCAACAATCATGATGGCCTGCTCGGAGGTGTACAGCGGGTCGGGACCTTCGAGGCCTCTGACGAGCTGGTCCTCGCTGTAGCCCATCGCCCGCTTCCCGCAGACCCTCGACGCCAGGCTCGCGGCGTTTGTCACATCCTCGTGGTAAAGGCCCGTGTACCGCAGCTCGTCCCGGTAGTTGTAGGGGTCGTGGTCGTCTTGGCTGCCGATGATGGCGATGGTGGCGTTCGCCGAGCTAGCCAGAGCCGCCGCGACCGCCATTCCAGCGACGACGGTCGTGCCCGAGAGCGCGACCTTTTGGGTGTGCCTCATTTGTGTTCCATTCTTCACGGGCTGTGCGCGTCGTACGGCAAAGGCGACTTCGGATGCGAACTTCGCAGGTTTACTCATTGCGTGTTTCTGTCTTATCGTGCGCGCGTCGATGGCCCGGGGAAGGGGTTTCCGACGGAAATTAACTGGCGAACCGTGCCCTGGGCCATATGTGACGGTCGCGGCGCGTCAAAAAGACCAACAAACGCAAGCCCGCTGACCCGGCCAACGACAATCCTGCCGTCGAGAAAACCGTCAGTTCATCAACCACTGCCTTACGCCGCCGTGGCCCGAGCAGGTACCTGAATGATGTGTACTGAACGAGTAGTCGCCATCTCGGCAGATGGCTGTAGCCCCAGGGGGCGGGGCACCGCCACCCACGAGGCCGGGGGCACCGCCAGGGGGCAGACCCGACGATGGGTCGCGGATGCATTGCCCGTCCGAGTTTTCGTAGTACCCAGGCTCGCAACTAGCAACAACCGTAATCGGCCCGCTCGCGACGAATGCCGGGCCAATAACTAATGCCGCCGCTCCAATCACCGACGCGACGACGAAGACCCGAACCCGCATATGTCACCCCACACAAATGATCTTTTTGCTTTGAGGGGCCGAATCCCACGCGGGACAGGGTAACGGTTCCGTGACTTCGATCGCAGGGGTTTCAGCATCCTTTTCGAGCCCGATAACCGCTAGCGGCAATCCCGAACGCGCCACCGAGGAGCCACCAACCACCATGCTGGATAAGGTGTTGTCCTCGACCATTCGTAGTGCATTCACGGGTTGGACAAATGGCAGGAACACCGAGATAGCGAGTGCCGCCGCACCGACGATAACCAGCCCTAACCGGGCCTAGTCTATTGCGATCCCTCTGGCCCCCGGGCTAGATCACCGGCGAGCGGTCATCATGGTGACGACGCAGCTAGTCGGACGGTTTACCAGATCTTCATTAGTCGAGGCCGTGGCTCAGCTAAGCTCTCCTGGCTCCGGATCGGCGAGGGGACGTTTGTGGCCGATCACGCGTGAGGAGATACGGCCCGATTGACCGACGACGACACCGACGCCAAACCGACAAAAGCCGCATCTGTTGGCGGCGACACGGGCGGCGTCGTCGACGCTAGCGCTACCCAAGCTGCCGAGACCGTGGTGAGGCCACCTGGCAAAGACGCTGAGTCCGCCTATGCTTGGTCACTCGACCACGGCGACGAACCCGTCCTGGAGAGCAAGTGGCGTGGTCGTCTCCTGTGGGCCGGACTGGTTGGGTTGCTGTGTGCCACCGTCGCAGCCGTTGTCTGGTTCTCCACGGTGTTTTATTTCGAGGACCGGTCGACGCCCAAAGCCGGAACGCCCGGCAGGTCCTCCCCGACCGCTCAAGCACCAATACCGGCACCCGCGCCGCCCACGCCTCTCTCGCCGTCGGCGGCGACCCCAACTCCGAACCCGGTTGAACCAACCACGACGACAACGACAACGCCGGAGGTCTCGAAGTCGGGCTTTTATGGCGAGTGGGGCCAGCACGCCACATCAGTCACTTTGGCACCTGACGGGAACGCGCACTACACCGTGACCGAAGGCGCGATGTATTACACGTCTTGGTCGGCGACGTGGTCGCCGGAGACCTCGACCACCGCCATGATCGTTTTGGCGACGCAACTGGAGTCTCATGTAGACACCACCGATGAGTTTCTCATCCGGTACCCCGGCGAAGCCTTCACCTTCACACTGCGGCCCGACGGCTACGCGACGATCACGGCTCCGTCAGGTAAGCCGATCACGTTGTGCCCGAGAGGTACTGGTTTCCAGGACACGCAGATGCTCTGCGGTGCTTAGGTTGACCTATCTATTCAAGTGGGGACGAAGGAGACGCGTTAGCCCTTCGCCCCAGGCTTACGATCACTCAGGCGGCTGAGTACTGCGGGGTGGACCGCGCCGAGATGTGCTACAAGATGCTGCGAAATCTGGAGGCTTGGCGCATCGCATCTTTTTGCAGAACAGCGCAAGTTGCTGGGATTCATGCGTAGCCTTCTAAGTCCCTAAATGGCCTCTTCCATGGCGGAAGGACGTTAGTGCATGTCTGGCTGGACGTTGGTTACGTTTGTGATGGGTGCGTTGGCGTTAATCGTTGGTGTACCGCCCATGCTCGGGTGGAGTAATGAACGCCTAGCGGCTTGTGCAGGCTTGCTGGCGGTGGCTGGCGCGATCGCGTGGATTTTCATACCGCTACCGAAGCCGGACCCCAACGTCGACTGCGGCACGGTCGCTCAACCGAAGAGCGACTGGACCGGGGAAACCATCGACATCGGTCGTATCGGCGGGGTGGAAATGACCACTACGCCCGACTTTCATCGCCAATGCGCGGCCAACCGGTCCTCGGCCATTCAGCAGGCCGTGGTTGTCGGCTTGGTGGGCGTCGGCGTGGTGATCATCTACGGCTCCAGAGATCGCAAGAAGGTTCTCCGCGCTCAGGGCAGCGATTAAATGCCAGCGCTGCCCCGAACTGGACGGCTGTTCCGGCATAGGCCATCACGATGCCAAAAGCCAGGAAAAGCCCTGTGTCAGGGGAAATACCACCGTGCCTATTGCGCCGCGCTCAGCAGGTCGATGCGGTAGGTGAGCGCTCTTGACGCCGTCAACACCCGAGAACGTCGCAGACGGTGAAGGTGTGCCTCAGCTGCTTGTGGATCTCGGCGGACCTCGATGCGCTGCACGGTTAACACGATGACCCGGTGGCCAACGACAACTCCCAACGGACAACGTTTATCGCCGGGATTGCTTCCGGATCGTCGGGGTCCAGCCCCTAGGCGCGGATTGCATCGCGTTCGATGTCATCGATGCTTGGTTGGACGCCGCACAGAGCCGCCCGGTTCCATTATCAGCGGATCGTCGAGGCTGCCGCAACGCACCAGCACCGTCAGCTGGTGGCGGTCGGCTGACGATTTCGAGCTGCCGGATCGGTGGCGCAGCAGGGGAGGAGCTGGTAACCGCTTGTCCTCGTGTCAAGTGGTCATGCTGAACTGAGTTACCTTCTGCGGAAGAGTGTTCCGTTAAGGAGACGTACGGCAAGTGTCAATAGCAACGGATAGCAACGCGGATAGCAACGGGACTCAATTTGTCAGTGTTTGGACCTATTCCACCGCGTACTGAAACAGCCGGTGAGCTGTATAAACGGGACACCGGCGGACGCGCGCGAATACCGAAAATGACACTGGGGGCCAAGTGGTCGCAGGTTCAAATCCTGTCAGCCCGACGCTGTCGTGTCTCGGGACATCGTTGACAGGTGTGCCGAGACATGATTTACACCGTGAGCCTGTTTTCGGGGCTGTTTCCGCATTTGACGCCGCGCGGCTAATAGTCGCGAGTGGGTCGAGGATCAGTTTGCGGATGAGTGCTCCGGTGCTGCGGTCTAGCACCGGATGTTGAGGTCGTTGTACCGGCACCGGCTCTCCGTGGAGGGCACGCAATTGTTTTATTACGCACTGGTCGGCCGTTTGACTGCACCGCTTCCAGACGACTTCCTGGAAAGCCGCGGCATCCAAGAATAGGCTGCTACAGCTGACCTGGATTCTTGCGGGAAGTTTTTGCGGCTCTGGCTTTGCGGTTAAAGCCGTTCGGGGTGGGTGATTACTTATTTACCACGTCTACTGGAGCGGAATTGGGTGGCTAGACATCCCTGACTGCTTCGTCGGCAGCAGCGCGCATCCGACCCGACAATCCAAGCAGATCGTGCTCGCCCACCCCATTGGGCACGGTGTAGGCAAGCCGCCGTAACTCGACGGCGTAGTCGTGTAACTCGGTGGCGTGATCGCGCAACTCCTGGCGCAGCTGCGCCTCAACTGTGAGCATGACTTCTTCCGGTGGCAGGACTGGCTGACACGCCGGACTTTTCGACAGCCCGACCGGACTTTTCGACGGCCAGGCTTGCAACTCTACGCGGTCCAGCCGCCCACAGCGGTGCACCCTAAGGGCTTTTTACTGAGAGTTTGACAAGCCGTTCACAGCCTGAGTAACCCGCTCCACCCGTCCACCGCTCTCCGTGCGGTGTCGTCGCTGATGTGCCCCTAACACATCCCCAGTGAAGCGGAGGTAGGGCGGCGAAGTGGCCTAGGTGGCGTTGGCGGTGGCGAGTTGGGTGCACACCCGCATCAGTGGTGCCGTCGGGTCATGCGGTTGCGGAATAGCTGTCAGGCTGAAGTCGGCGATGGCCCCGGGACGAAAGATCACACAGTGTGTTGAGCCGCCGAACTGGAAGTAGCCCAGTTCGGCGCCCTTGGCGATGTGGGAGCCGGGCGTGATGTCCGAATCGATGATGCAGGACGACACCTCCGACATGCCGATGCCCAGGAACGCCACCAGACCGATCACCGGATCGTCGGCCTCGATCAAAATGATCGCCCGTGCAGCGAGGTGAGCCAGATATGCCTGCGAAATGGTGGGCTCCACCGCGTCGGCGCCCTCCGAGTCAGCCTCCGAGTAGTAGGTGCCCTCCTGAACGAATGCCCGCACAATCGTTCCGGCCACCGGACTGTGCCAACGGTGATAGTCGGTCGCACTCAAAAAAGCCTGATAGACAGTTCCACCGACGAACTGATCGACCGACTCATCATTTGCGAGCATGTCCTGCAACGAATACGACTGGTTTTTCACCCAGAAGCGGTCTTGTCGTTTGATGTCGGTGGTGATGCGGTAGGGCGTGGACTCACACGCGTTGACGATCACCTTGTCGTCGGCCGGCGAGGCGACTGGACGCATCCCGCTGCGGAACCGGCGGGTGAAGAAGTCGTTCCACGACGCGAATCCCCAGTACTCGTCTGCCGGGTCGTGCTCGTATTGCTCGATACCGATTGTCCGTCGCGCTTCGGGCGACTTCCATCCTCGCTCGGATTCGTTGAGTACGTAGCGAGAGTCTGGCCCGCTGAGGAACTCACACCAGGCGGTCAAGATTTTCTTCAGCATCGCGTTGATCCGTCGATCGCGGAAGGCGGCGAACCCGGCCGGGGTGCCCATCGTCCAGTCCAGAATCGCGTTGAGCGGCAGGGTCACGGCGTTCTCGCCGAATTCTGGTGCGACCGTGAGCACTTCGTTGATCATGCTCAATAGTTGCCCGACGTCCTGCAGATGGCGCTTGCGGTACGGCTTGCGCTTGGGCACCTGGGCGATCATCTCGTTGATGTACAGGCGCACCACCGGGTCGGTGTCGATCAATTCCCGGAACTCGGCGAGCACAGGATGTAATGCGGCGGTCTCGCCTCGCCGGTCCGTTCGCTCGCGATGACCCTCGAGCCACGACTCCAGATCATCTTGGCTCTTCGGCAGCCAGCCGGCCAGTCGCTTGTCGTCCACCCCATCAGAACCCGTCACAACACCCAACCTAACCCGCAAATATGGTCTAGCGGCGCGAGATCGCCCATGCCGATGCCCCTTGGTGTCGGTTGTTCTGCGCCGAGTCGCGCGCGAGCGTCCAATGCAATCCAATTGGGCTCCTGCTCCGCACGCTCGATGTCTCAGAAGCTCGTCTTGGACCAGAAACACGCGTAGGCAGGAAGGCACCGCCTCACCAAGAACCATCTCGAGGTCCCGACCTCGCCGAACGGCTGATGGCTAAAAGTGTGTTCCACCGGCCGTCGTGTTCGGCCGCGACGTTCGATGATGAGCTTTCTCAATTACTTTCGCCGACCCTAGCTGCTGTCACTTGGTTACGATTGCCGAGTTGAAATTAGGGGCCCACGCCTTCTCGAAGGTCGCGATAGGAACTTGCTCGTCGCGGCCACTGCTGATGCCGCTGTCGTTGAGATGCACCACACCGGCTCTGGCGTCTATGCCGGTGACAACGACGAAGTGGTTCGCGGCGTTGCGCCTACCCGACCGGTTCCAGATGGTTTCGGCGTTGAGAATAACGATGATCCTGCGCTTTTCAACCAGATCCTGCTGCAGCGCGTTGATGTTGGTCTGAATGTTGTCGGCCTTGATTCGGTAGTGCGCGAGCAGCACCGGCAGGTCTCGAATGTCGGTGTTGGCGGGGGGGTTCCAGATCGGTCCGGGACCTACTGCGCTCGGCATGCTTTCAGCCAAGGCGGTTATCCGCTCCTCGGTGGGCTGGTGGCTGGTGATTTGGCCGACCACGTCAGCCACCGCCATCTCCCCGCAGTCGGAAGCGTGTTGCGGGCGCCAATAGGGCGCAGCGGCGGCGGGGTCGCCGTACATTCCGACCTCGTGGTCGGCGTTCGGCACGGCGGTGCCCAGGGCGGCGTGGACCGAAGCGGCCGATGCGACGAACGATGCAGCGGCGGGTGCGCACAACAGAGCCCCGATCCCGACGATGCGCGCAGCCGCGGCGACTTTGGCCCTCAAGGTGCTCATCATGGGCGCCCCCATTCGAGCCGCCGCGGCGGCCAATTTGGCACAGTCAGAAAAGGTTCTGGACGGCCCTCTAGGCATAGTGAATGGAGAAGTAGTGAAAACGCTGCACCGCCACGCAAACGTTGAGGAAAGTTTTTATGAGGTTGCCGACTTCAACAAGCCCGACCAGCACAGTGCCGCCAATCAGAGTCCTCGCCCTGCCGGTTTGAAGGTCCCGAGCTAGACAACCGAAAGCTAAAGCCGTTCGGCAAACACTGGCACGATGAACGCGGGGGATGGTTTTCTTAAAAGAACGGTGGTAACCAGGGCAGCCGTGGGCGACCCGCCCCTTTAAGGACGAGTCACAATTCGGGAAGGATGTTAGTGGTCTTCCGCGCAGACCAGGAGATCGGACGCGATCTTGCCGCAGTCGACTGGATGTCCACCCCGCTCGGGCCCGTGGACGAATGGCCGCAAAGCCTTCGTACGGCGGTCAACATCCTGCTGTCGTCACGGTTCGCGATGTGGATGGCGTGGGGTCCGGAGCTGACGTTCTTCTGCAACGCCGCATATCGTCGCGACACCCTGGGCCGCAAGTACCTGTGGGCACTGGGCCGGCCGGCTAGCGAGGTATGGGCGGAGATCTGGGTAGACATCGGCCCACGGATCGAGCAGGTCCTGTCGACCGGGGACGCCACCTGGGACGAGGCCTTGATGCTCTTGGTGGAGCGGTCCGGGTACCCCGAGGAGTCGTATCACACGTTCTCCTACAGCCCGTTGCGTGACGAGGACGCGCGTGTTGTCGGGATGGTCTGCGTGGTAAGCGAGGACACCGAGCGGGTGATCGGTGAGCGTCGGATGGCGACGCTGCGCGAACTGGGCTCTGACCCGAGCGTGGTGCGCACCGAGCGACAGATGCTGGACTTCGCCGCCGACCGGCTCGGTCGTAATCTGTACGACCTGCCGTTCACGCTGACTTACCTGTTCGGCGACGACGGTCACGCGCAGCTTGCCGGGGTCAGTGGAATCGCGCACGGGCATCCGGTGGCGCCGCAAATACTCTCGCGTAGCGGTCCGTCGGTGTGGCCGGTTGCCAAACCTGCCCGAGGTGAACCCGAACTGATCGAGCTCGATGCTGGCTCGCTTGATACCTACCGGTGCCTGGCGGGAGCCTCCCACGCAGGCGCTTGTGCTGCCGCTTTTGCAGCAGGGCGACGCCCCACTCGGTTTCCTCGTCGCAGCGCTGAACCGGCACCGCCGACTCGACGACGGCTATCGCGGGTTCGTCGACCTCGTGGCTGGGCACCTCGCGGCGGGCGTGAGCAGCGCCCGCAGCTACCACGCCGAACAGCAGCGTGCCGAGGCACTCGCTGAACTCGACCGCGCCAAGACCGCGTTCTTCTCCAACGTCAGCCACGAGTTCCGCACCCCTCTCACGTTGATCCTGGACCCCGTCGACGAACTGCTGCGCCGGACCACCGGGGTCGACGAGCAAACACGCCAGGAATTACAGCTCATTCACCGCAACGGTCTGCGGCTAGCCAAGCTGGTCAACATGCTGCTGGATTTCTCGCGCATCCAGGCAGGGCGGATGCACGCCCACTTCGAGCCCGCCGACCTGCCAGCGGTCACCGCCGAACTAGCCAGCGTCTTCCGGTCGGCGATCGACCGGGCCGGTCTGACGTTCACCGTGGACTGCCCGCCAGTCGATCAACCGGTGGATCTGGACCGCGAGATGTGGGAGAAGGTTGTACTTAACCTGCTCTCCAACGCATTGAAGTTCACCTTCGAAGGCTCCATCACCGTCCGAGTGGGCCGAGACGATACCCATGCGATAGTCACCGTCACCGACACCGGGATCGGAATACCCGCCGCGGAGATGCCCCGGCTGTTCGAACGTTTCCACCGCGTCCAAACTTCACGCGCGCGATCCACCGAGGGCAGCGGAATCGGGCTGGCTCTGGTCAAAGAACTGGTGGTTACACGGTGGCACGATCACTGCCGACAGCCGCGAGGGCGCGGGGTCAACCTTCACCGTCCGGCTGCCCTTCGGCGCGGCCCAGCTACCGACCGACGAACCCGCCCGGGCGCCGGGGGCGCGCGCGGCATCGGGCGTGATAGCCGACCCCTATGTGCAGGAAGCTTTGCGCTGGCTGCCATCCGACACCCACACGGCGGCGACTACAACGGCCGTCACCCCAGCCGAAAGCGACGGCAAGCGAGCCCGCGTGTTGATTGCCGACGACAACGCCGACATGCGCGAATACCTGACCAACTTGCTGCAGACCTCTGGCTACCACGTAAGTGCCGTCGCCGACGGCCAGCAGGCGCTCGAGGCCATCCGATCCCAAGTCCCCGACCTTGTCATCAGTGACGTCATGATGCCCGGACTGGACGGCCTTCAGCTCACGGCGCTGCGCAGGGACGCGCGAACCGCGGCCGTACCCGTCCTGCTGTTGTCCGCGCGTGCCGGGCAGGAAGCCTCTATCGAAGGCCTGCAGGCTGGCGCCGACGACTACCTCGTAAAGCCATTCGCCGCCGCAGAGCTTCTTGCCCGGGTGCGCGCCAATATCGAACTGGCGCGCACCCGCAACCATCAGGCTCGCTGGCGCACTGCCCTGGTGGACTCGCTGCAGGAAGGGTTCTTCGTCTGCGACGAGCACGGTGCCGTTGTAGAGATCAACACCGCATTCGCTGAGATACTCGGCTACGGCCCCGAGCAGCTGCCGTATCCGGCCGCTCACCCGTGGTGGCCGGACGCCGACACCGACCCCGAAGCTCATCGCCTAGCCAAAGAGGCGTTCGCGCAAATGCTGGGGAGCGCTCACGGCGACTTCACCGTTCCGGTCGATCACCGCGACGGGCATCGGCTATGGGTCGCGGCATACTTCAACCATGTCGAGGATCCCGACTCGGGGCGGATCATGGTCGGAACGCTGCGCGACGTCACGGCCGAGCACTACGCTGTGCAACGCCAGACCGCGCTCGCCGCGCTCAATCAGCAACTGGCGCAAGCCAACACGCTCGATACGGCCCTGCGTCGAGCGGCTGAAGAGCTGCGCCGGGTGTGGCAAGCTCGACGCGTCCTGGTCGTGAGCTTCGCTAGCACCGATGAATCAGTCACGCCGGACCTGATATATGCGGGTGACTCCGCCAAGTGGGCCGACCTGCCGCCGCGCCACCGGCAGCTGATCGAGTCGTTGCGTGACGGAGACCTGCTGACCACCGGCACCGAGGAAGCGGGCGTGGCCGGCATCGCGTTGCGCCATCCCCGAGGAGTGCTGGTCATTTGGGTCGAGTTGGCTGAACAGCGCCCGTTCAGCCTGGAGGATCACACCCTGCTCACCGTGCTGGCGGGCTGCCTCGGTGAAGGCCTGCACCGCGTCCACCTGCTGGATGAGCAACGCGAAACCGCCGTGGCGTTGCAGCACGCAATGCTCGGTCCGTCGACGCTGCCCGAGGGCTTTGCGGTGCGCTACCGCCCCGCCAGCCGCCCCCTGAAAGTCGGCGGCGATTGGTACGACGTCGTCAATCTCGACGACGGGCACGTCGCTTTGATCGTCGGCGATTGTGTCGGTCACGGCTTGACCGCCGCCACCGTGATGGGTCAGCTGCGCAGCGCCTGCCGGGCGCTGCTGCTCGAGAAGTCCAGCCCCGGCGCTGTGCTCGCAGGGCTGGACCGTTTCGCCGCGCAGCTGCCCGGGGCCGACTGCACTACCGCATTCTGCGCGGTGCTCACACTCGCCACCGGTGAACTGGTCTACTCAAGCGCAGGCCATCCGCCGCCCATCATGGTGCAAGCCGACGGCGCCACTGCGATGCTCGATGGCGGACACGGTCTTCCCCTGGCGATCCGGCCGGACCAGCAGCGACCCGAAGCCCACGCCACGATGCCAGCGCGCGCGACGCTGCTGCTCTACACCGACGGCCTCGTCGAACGTCGCGGCAGGTCCATCGAGGACGGCATGGCCCGTGCCGCCGACCTCGTCCAGGACGGCCGTTCGCAGGAGCTCGATGAGGTGGCAGATCATCTCATGTCGGGTCTTGAGCCCGCAGGCGGCTATCTCGACGACGTGGCCATGCTGCTCTACCGGCAGCCCGCTCCACTGGAGCTGAACTTCGTTGCCGATGCCAGCCATCTCGCTCCGAGCCGTGCTGCCTTGCGCGGCTGGCTGACTCAGGCCGGGGTCGAGCCCGATCAGATTCAAGACGTGCTTATCGCTACTGGCGAAGCCGTTGCTAACGCGATCGAACACGGTCACCGCGACCGACCTGCGGGCACTGTTTCGCTGCGTGCTAGCGCAGTCGTCGACGCGCTGCAGGTGAGCGTGATCGACACAGGCGTGTGGAAGATGCCGAGCCCCGTTGCTGGTGATAATCGCGGACGCGGCATCCCGTTAATGCGATGTTTGGTGCAGGACTTGAGCATCAAGTCCAACGATGTGGGTACTACAGTTCACATGTACGCGAGGATCGCGTAGTGGCAACGCCGCTCACTCTTAACACCGCTCGTGGTGTCGACGGGACGCCCCGGGTTATCGCGGCGGGCGAGATCGATGTCAGCAACATCCGGATCTTCAGCGAAGCGCTGACCACTGCCAGCGAGGGCAGCCGCAGGCCGATCACTGTCGATATGAGCGCGGTCAAGTACCTGGACAGCGCAGGCATCAATGTGCTTTTCAAGCATGCCGACGCAATCGACCGCCTGCACCTCATCGTCCACCCGTTCCTGATCCGTATCCTCACTATCTGCGGTCTCAACAAGATTGCGACCGTCCAACCTGCGTCCGCAGCGCTCCGGGAAGAAAGCGATGGCTAGCGCGAAATAGTCAGTTCTGCCGGACGGCCAACTCCGCGACGAACCGATCGATGAATTCGTTGAGTGGTGTTCGACCGGCCGGCCGTATGACGAACTTCGTGAGACCGGCGTCGAGGTAGCCATCGAGTTGCCGATGCAGCTGATCCCAGCCGGCGGCGATCAGCTCGCCTGGATCGACATCGGGACGACGCCGACGGGCGGCGGCCACCAACTCCGGGGCCAACTCACCGTCGGCGACGCCCAACGATATGCCGTAGTGATCGGGTTCAATGTGTCTGCCCGCCGCGGCAGCGGCTCGTTCGATGGCCTGCCGCCCGGTCCGCGCCTCGGCGGGCGTCAGGAAGCTGCCTAACCAGCCATCGGCCAGCCTGCCGATGCGCTGAAACGCCGCGGGCGCCGACCCGCCCAGCCAGATATCCAGCGGATGCGGCGGTCGCGGCGCGACGGCCGCCCCGCTGACTGTGAAATACCGACCCCGGTAGCTGGCCGAATCATCGCCCAGCGTCGCGCGCAGCACCTCCAGCGCTTCATCGAACACCGCTGCGCGCTCTCCATCAGGGACCACGAACACTTCGCGCTCGGCCGGGATCGCCGATCGCAACCCGAAAACGGGAAGAACCCGCTTGGGCGCGATGGCTGCCAGCGACGCTAGCTGTTTGGCCACCAGCACCGGATGACGCCCCGGCAACACCGACACCGACGTTCCCACCTTCAACCGCGTGGTACGGGCCAGCGCGTAGGCCATACCGACCACGGGATCCACCGCCGGGGAGTAAACCAGCTCAGAGAACCACAGCGAGTCCACACCACTGGTCTCCAGGTGATCGATAATCGCCGCAAGCTGATCAGGGGCGGTGTCCGCACCCAGCCCGACACCGAAGCGAATCTTCATTCGGCCTCTCCCTAGGCGTAGCTCAGCGGTTGGGTATGCCAACGCAGCGAAGCACGCGTTTGTGCCCCGACTTGCCGGTAAATTGGACCGGCGATCTCACCGATTAGATTGGCGGGTATGGGGGAAAGCGACCAACGCGAATCCGGCTTCACCGAACTGGGTCGGAACGAGCTCGAGAGCCGAATGCATGAACAGGTCGACGAGCTGCGGGCAGCGCGTGACCAAATGGAACAGCTGGTGCAGGTCATCATCGAGATCGGCGCCGATCTGGACTTGGACGTAACCTTGCATCGAATCGTCGATGCGGCGATGAAGCTGACCGGCGCCCGCTACGGAGCGCTGGGTATCCGCGGACTCGACGGCACCCTGGTTTCTTCCATCCACACGGGCATTGACGACGACACTGCGCGGCGGCTCGGCGAGATGCCGGTAGGGGATGGTCTTCGCCTCGAAGATCTGAGTGCTCAAGCGCAGATGACTGAACTGCAGCGATCCGACCCGCAGTTACGGGCTTTGCTGGCAATACCGATCGGCGTCCGCACAGCTGACTTCGGCAACCTTTACCTGGCCGATGACCGGCCTGACCGAGTGTTTTCCGACTCCGATGACCGCGCCGTGCGGGCGCTGGCCTCGGCGGCGGCGGTCGCCATCGACAACGCGCGGCTCTTCGAGCGAGAGCGCGAAACGGCCAAGTGGACCACGGCCAGTCGCGAGATCACTGCTGCGCTGCTGTCCGGCGACCCACAGACGGGGCCGTTGCAGCTCATCGTTAACCGGGCCCTGGAGTTGGCCGGCGCTGAGCAGGCGATCTTGCTCATACCGAGCGAGCCCGATCTGCCAGCCGACCAAGTCGACGCTCTTGTCGTGGCTGCGACGGCAGGTCGCTACGCCTCGGAGGTGATCGGTCGGCAGGTTCCGATGGAGGGTTCGACCACGGGCGGTGTTGCGCGCCGCGGCATACCGCTGATCACCGATTCCTTCCAGTATCCGATCGAGGGCTTCACCGACGTCGGTGAACGCCCGGCGATCGTCATCCCGTTGATCGCCGACAACGCGGTGCTCGGTGTCATCGCTGTGGCACGCAGCCCGCAGCAACCGGCTTTCGGCAACGACTACCTGGATCTGGTCAGTGACTTCGCTCGTCACGCTGCTATTGCCTTGGCGCTGGCGGCAGGTCGCGAACATGCGCTCAATCAGGAGCTCGCCCAAGCCGATACCGTTGATGACGCGGTGCGCGCCGCTGCTGAGGAACTGCGCCGGCTGTGGCGCGCCCGTCGGGTTTTGGCCGTCACCTTCCCGACCGGCGGCTCCACAGACTCCGCATTTGGCGCACCGCGCGCAGTGGGGGTCGGCGAACCTGCGCAGTGGACAGATCTGTCGTCCGAGACGCGGGAGATTCTCAGCTCATTGCGCGACGGCGACCTACTTAACCCAGCCACACCAAAGCCCGGGATGGCGGGCATCGCGCTGCAGCATCCCGAGGGCGTGCTCGTGGTCTGGATCGACCTTGGCGTAAAGCGGCCGTTCACCCTGGAGGACCAGACCTTGCTCACCGTGCTGGCAGGCCGCCTCGGCCAGGGCCTGCAGCGGGTGTATCAAGTCGATCAGCAGCGCGAAACCGCGCTGACACTCCAACATGCAATCCTTGGCCCCGCTCATCTGCCGCACGGGTTCGCGGTTCGCTATGAGGCGGCCAGCCGGCCGTTACAGGTCGGCGGTGACTGGTACGACATCGTCGACCTGGAGGACGGGCGCATCGCGCTGATTGTGGGCGACTGTGTCGGCCACGGCCTCGCCGCTGCCACGGTCATGGGACAGTTGCGCAGCGCCTGCCGCGCACTCTTACTCGATCGCCCCAGTCCCAGCGGCGCTTTGGGGGGGCTGGATCGCTTCGCCGCCCGGCTGCCCGGCGCCCAATGCACGACTGCTGTGTGCGCGGTGCTTAACCCGGACACCGGTGAGCTGGTGTACTCCAGTGCCGGTCACCCACCACCCATCCTGGTCCACGCCGACGGCACGACCCAGCTACTCGAAGAGGGCCACACCATTCCGTTGGGACTACGACCCGACCGGCCTCGTCCCGAAGCCCAGATGACCATTCCACCGCGCGCGACCCTGCTGCTCTACACCGATGGCCTGGTCGAGCGTCGCCGCATCGGCTTGGACGACGGCATCGCCCGCGCCTCCGGCCTCCTTCAGGACGGCCGGGACTTCACCTTGGATGAGCTGGCGAATCAGATCATGTCGCGTCTCGCGCCGGTCGACGGCTATCAGGACGACGTAGCGTTGTTGCTGTATCGCCATCCCACCCCGCTGGAGATGGACTTTCCCGCTCAGGTCGGAGAGCTCGCGCCCACCCGCACCGCCTTGCGCAGCTGGTTGACCCGAGCCGGGGTGCACTCAGACCAGGTCCACGACGTGCTCATCGCCGCCGGAGAAGCCGTCGCCAACGCGATCGAGCACGGCCACCGCGACAGGCCTGGAGGCACCATCAGCCTGCGCGCGACCGTACTGAGCGACCGCGTGCAGTTCACCATTGCTGACAGCGGCTCGTGGAAGCCTCCGCAACCGGTTGCCAAGGCCTTTCGCGGCCGGGGTATCACCCTGATGCGGGCGCTCATGCACGACGTTGCCATCCACCCCGAGGACACCGGAACCACAGTCCACTTATCCGCGAGGATCAGCTGATGCCCACAATGCTCACACTCGACACCGCGCATGACAACGACGGGAAATCAGTCCTGATCGCAGCGGGGGAAATTGACCTAAGCAACGTCGACACGTTCGCTCAAGCCCTCACCGCGGCCGTCTCCGACTCCTCGAGCAGCGGCGAGACGCTCACGCTTGACCTCAGCGCCGTGGAGTACTTGGACAGTGCCGCGATCAACGTTTTGTTTCCGCATGCCGAGCACATTCGCATCATCGCCCACCCCCTGCTGATCCGCGTCTTCGCCATCAGCGGCCTAACGGAAGTGGCGACAATCGAATCTGCGTCGCCGAAAGCAGAGCGCTGACGACCCCTGGCCGCCATCGACGTATCAGGAGATGCTTTACATCTCCTGATACGCGGCTCCGACACGACTGCTGTTGTGCTCCAGTTTATTTCGCCACGCGACTAGCTCGGCCTGCATGATCGCCAGTGCCGTTCGATGGAGGGTTAAGACGGCGATCATCGGAATACGATGCAAGAAAATGGCTTTCGTGGATTCTCGGAATCTGCGAGGAGCAGATAAGCGCCGCATTTACAGTGGGTCCTTTCAACCGGGCGATATCGGCGTTTTCGTGCTGCGAGCGATTTTGACAGCCACTCGGCAGGCGCCGCGGTTGCCCTGTCGGCGTGTCGAGTTGAACAGCACATGACGTAACGCTTTGCTATACCGCCAGAGTTGGTCCCGCTGTCCGGTGACTACCGCGCTGTTCACCCGACCAGAGAAAAGTAGCTTTGATGGTATGCCGGTCGCTGTGCGGGCGCTGTTCGCGATGATCGCGGCACTGTTATTGGGCGCTGCGGGTGTTGCTCCGGCGGCCGCAGCACCGGCCGGACCGCTTAGCGCGGGCTTGGCCGAACGGACGGTGGGCTGGGACATCTACCGTCGATTGGACCGGTTGCCGTACCTCAGTGCGGACACCCAGAGTTTGGAGTTGTCCAGCTTCGATCGAAGCGGCGGCGACTTCGACATCTCCACCGGCAACAAGAACGGCAGCGGTGGTTGTCTGGCCACCGGCGGCGCCGGCTGCGTCATCGCTGAAGATCGCGGCGCCGGCGAGGTCGATTCGATCTGGTTCACCCGCGACAACGGCAAGGTGACCGCGATGGGAACGATCCGTATCGAGTTGGATGGAAACACGGTGATAGACGCGCCATTGCAGTCGTTGGTCGATGGTGCCCTGGGGGCGCCGTTCGAGTGGCCTCTGGTGGCCAACGCTGAGCAGTCGCCGGGAGGCGCCTACGTCAAGGTACCGATGCCGTACCGACAGTCGATGCGGATCAGCGTCGCGTCGAATTTGCAGTACTACCACGTCGATTACCACCAGTTTTCCACGGCAGATGGGGTGACCACGTTCTCGCCCGCCGACCCCGCTCTCGACGTGCTCGCCACCCTTCGTGCCGCCGGCACCATCGACCCAAAACCGGCCGGGCCGAAAGCAATGCATCATCATCGCGTCGTCGCTATTCCCGCCGAGACCGGGACGACCATCGCGGAATCGACTGGCTCGGGCAGCATCTCGGCACTCCGCCTGCAACTGCCCCAACCGGACGATCAACTCCTGGCCGGGGTGCGGATACAGATTGAGTTCGACGGCCAGACCCTGGTCGACTCGCCATTGGGGGAATTCTTCGGCGCCGGCCTGGGCGCCGACAACGTGCGATCGCTGATGTTCGCCACGATCCCACAACCCGACGGGACGTTATCTTTGTCGGATTGGTGGCCAATGCCTTTCGCCCGCGATGCCCGCGTCACCCTCGTCAATGCCACCGGCAACCCGGTGTTCGGGATCAAAAGCGATGTCGTAACGACACCCGACCCGCAGTGGGCGTCCGCGCTGGCCAGCGGTCGCGCGGGTTACTTCACCGCACGCTCGCACGCCGGACCAACGACGCTCGGTCAGGACTGGTTGTTCGCCGATGAACACGGCCACGGCAAATTCGTCGGCGTCAGCCATACCATCCGCGGTTCGCGGATCAAGACGTCGTTTGGTGACCAGTCCCCGTACTTTCTCGAAGGAGCCGAACGGGTCTACACAGGCGGCTCCGCGTCGCCGCAGTGGTACGGCACCGGCACCGAGGACTTCTACGAAGGCGGCTGGTACTTCCATAACGGCACCACCTACAGCGACCCGCTGACCGGCCAGCCCGATCAACGCACCGCCACCGGCGGATGCGCAGACTACTGCGTCGCCGTCTACCGACTCATGCTCGCCGACGCTATCGACTATCACTCCGCAATCCGATTCGGCATCGAGCACGGCAAACGCAACATGGTCCAACCCGACTACAGCTCAACCGCATTCCTTTACACACAACCAAACGACACCGTCACGCCCAGCGACGAACTCAGCGTAGGCGATCCCGTAGGTCGACTCATGCACGGATACAGCGACGGCGCCGCCACCGATCAGTTGCTGATCAGCGAATTTGAGGGCAGTGACGACACCCGCCCCATAGCCGGGTTAGTTCACGGCACCAACGCTGCGATCACGTTCCACATCCTGGTCAATCCGGACAACCATGGCATTCTGCTGCGCCGCACCTCGGATCAAGCAGCCGGCTATCAGTCAGCAGACGTCGCCGTTGACGACATACCCGCCGGGACCTGGTTACAGCCACGCAGCAACAGCTCGCATCGGTGGCTCGATGACACCTACCTGGTACCCCCGCGGCTCACCGCAGGCAAAAACCTCGTCACCGTCAGACTCACACCAACCCCAGACTCTCCGCCGTGGACTGCTAGCCGATACCGCGTCGACACATTGACGACGCCATTTTGACGGTTGCGAAACGCGCTCGCTGGTAAATCTGGGTTTACCCAGAACGGAGCCAACATGACTGAGAGCGCGCAAATCGGGACCATCACGACGAATGTGCCGGCACGTCTGGACCGGTTGCCCTGGTCGCGGTTTCACTGGCGCATGGTTATCGGACTTGGCGGCGTTTGGGTCCTCGACGGGCTCGAGGTCACGATGGTTGGCAACGTGTCGGCTCGCCTCACCGACAAGGGCAGCGGCATCGCGCTCAATGCCGCCGGGGTGGGTTGGTCGGCGGCGTTCTATGTTGCCGGAGCCTGCCTAGGTGCGCTGTTCTTCGGCCAGCTGACGGATCGTTTCGGGCGCCGCAAGCTGTTTACGGTTACCCTGGCCGTGTATTTGACGTTCACCATCGCGACAGCGTTCGCGTTCGCGCCCTGGTATTTCTTCGTCACGCGGTTTTTCACCGGCTTCGGTGTGGGCGGCGAATACGCGGCCATCACCTCGGCGGTTGACGAGTTCCTGCCCGCGCGTGTGCGTGGACGGGTGGATCTAGCGCTCGGCGGCTGCTACTGGCTGGGCTCGGCCGTTGGAGCGGCCGGCGCGCTCGTCTTGCTGGACAAGTCCATCTTCCCGACCGACGTCGGATGGCGGCTGAGCTTCGGCATCGGCGCCGCGTTCGGCTTTTTCCTGCTGCTGGTCCGACGCAACCTTCCGGAAAGTCCCCGATGGTTGTTCATCCACGGGCGCGAAAAAGAGGCCGAGCGAGTCGTTGGCCAGATCGAGGAGAGCGTGCGACGACAAACCGGCCAGCCACTGCCCGAGCCGCAGGGACCGCCACTGAAAGTTCGTCAACGCAAGACGATTCCGTTCCGCGAGATCGCGAGGGTGGCATTTCGGCTCTACCCGCGTCGCGCGATCCTCGGTCTGGCCTTGTTCATGGGCCAGGCATTCCTCTACAACGGCGTGACTTTCAACCTGGGCACGCTGTTGAGTGGCTTCTACGGAGTCGCATCGGCAACGGTGCCGCTGTTCTACATCTTTTGGGCGCTAGGTAATTTCGCCGGCCCAATGATCCTCGGACCGCTCTTCGATACCGTCGGCCGCAAACCGATGATCACGCTGTCATATGTCGGCTCGGCTGCGGTGATAGTTGTCCTTGCGGTGTTGTTCGTAAGTCACACCGGCGGTGCCCTGGTGTTCATCGTCGTGCTCGCAGCGGCGTTCTTCTTGGCCTCGGCGGGTGCAAGCGCGGCATACTTGACCGTCAGCGAGATCTTTCCCATGGAGACGAGGGCGCTGGCGATCGCGTTTTTCTACGCCTTGGGCACATCGATCGGCGGCATCAGCGGACCGGTGCTGTTCGGTCAGCTGATCAGTTCGGGCCAGCGCAGTCAGGTAGCGTGGTCCTTGCTCATCGGAGCGGCGATGATGGCAATCGCGGGTCTGGTCGAACTGTGCCTTGGTATCGCGGCCCAACAACGGCGGATGGAAGATGTGGCGTTGCCCTTGACGGTCGCCGACGCTCAGCGCGAGGAAGAATCGGCGGGCACCTCGCAGTAGGACCGCCAAAGGCTTTCGTCGCCAGATGCGCTCGGGCAGCATCTCTGCAAGGATCGAGCAGTGATGTTCCGTTTGCTGATGCTGATCACCGTCGTCATGATTATCACGTTGGCCCCGCCTGCCCACGGCGACCCGGCCTCCGACAACGACGCACAATTCCTGTCCCAACTCAAAGCGGCCGGAATTACCTTTCAGGACCCGGCCGCCGCGATCTCAGTCGCCAAGGATGTGTGTGCCTTGGTCGACAAGGGAACGCCGGACACCGAAATCGTCAACAACTTGCAACTGCGCAACCCGGGATTCGTCGGGAACGGCGCCGCCGAGTTCACGGCAGTGGCGGCCGCTTCCTATTGCCCCAAGTACCTGACCGGTGACGGCCGACCGCCGAAACCGCCAGGTGCGGTAGGCAATTAGGCAGCTAAGCGCTGCTTCTGCTTCCGACCACCTCATCGGCGGCAGCACGCATCCGCTCGGACAACCGGAGCAGATCGTTCTCGCCGATCCCGTTGTGGAGGGTGTACGCCAGCTGCCGTAGCTCAACAGCGCATCTGCGCAATTCTTCAAGGAGCCGCGACTCAACCGTGAGCATGACCTCTTCTTTCTCAGGTTCTTTCTCAGGTTCGACGGACTAAAAGCCCGACTATCCAATTTTGAAAATCTATGCAGTCGAGGCGGCCCACCGCGAGGGACGCCAAGACGTTTTTACGTGACGTTGACATGCCGTTTACGCAACGCGGACTCATAAGTCACGGCACCGCAATGACATCGCCCCGTTGAGTTACTTCCACACGAGCACGCGACGATGCCTATCAGCCTCCGCTTCGCTCGCATCAGATGACCGCGCGGCGGATCAACGTGAACCGGACCTGCTCACCGGGCGCAGCCATGGTGCGAAGCTAAAACTCTTGCCTGCAGTCAAGGTGAGAAATTCGAGTGAGGTCGCTGAGAAAAGCACCCGCTGACAACAGTTCGTCCAATGAGATGTATATCAGGGTCATTTTTTGGATGCCACTGCGAGCTGGGCTTGGCCCGCACAGTAACCTACTCCCGTGCAGATCGGCGTCCTGGGTGCAGCCCGCATCGCGCCGGTGGCGCTCATCAAGCCCGCCGGGAAGAACCCCGACGTCGTCGTCGCCGCGGTGGCGGCTCGCGATGCCTCGCGTGCTCAGGCATTTGCTGCCAAACACGGCATCGGCCGGGTCCACGACAGCTACCCGGCGCTGCTCGCCGACCCGGATATCGATGCGGTCTACATCCCGCTGCCGAATGGGTTGCACGGCAAGTGGACCCGGGCTGCGTTGCAAGCCGGAAAGCACGTGCTTTGCGAAAAACCGTTTACCGCCAACGCGGCCGAAGCATGCGAGATCTCGGAGCTTGCCGCGAACTCGGGCCGTGTCGTGATGGAGGCGTTTCACTATCGCTATCACCCGATGGCGCTGCGAATCGAGCAGATCATCGCCTCGGGCGAACTGGGGAAGCTGGAGCGGGTGGAAGCGACGCTGTGCTTCCCGCTGCCGAAGTTCTCCGACATCCGATACAACTATTCGCTTGCCGGTGGTGCGTTGATGGACGCCGGGTGTTATCCGGTCCACATGGTCCGCACGTTCGGCGGTTCAACCCCGGAAGTCGTTTCCGCGCAACCAAAGCTGCGCAATTCCCAGATCGATCGGGCCATGACGGCCGAAGTGCGCTTTGCCGCTGGGCACACCGGCCAAATCCGCTGCTCGATGTGGTCGGCGAATCTGCTGGATTTCAGCGCGCGCGTGATCGGCGACCGGGGCGAGCTGCATGCGCTCAATCCGGTGATGCCGCAGTATTTCCATCGGCTCTCGATCCGATCATCCGGGGGAAAGCGTGTAGAACGTTTCCCGCGTCGCGCCTCCTATGCGTATCAACTTGACGCCTTCTCGGCCGCGGTGCTGCGCGGCGAACCGGTGAAGACATCGCCGGCGGACGCGGTCGAGAACATGACCGTCATCGATGCGATCTATCGCGCCGCCGGTCTGCCACTGCGCGTGCCGAGCTGAACCCGCGGATCGTCTAGGGCGCAACCGGGCGATTTGTCCATTCCCGGTCGGATCGGCGCGACGACCGGAACCACCCGCCGGCCGCGCCGGTGCCGCCGTCGGTCGGGATGGTGTGGCCGGTGACGAACGCCGAAAGGTCGGAGGCCAGGAACAGGATCACTCGGGCCTGGTCCTCGGGCTGCCCCATCCGCCCGACCGGCACCCACTGGGGCCACTGCGTCTGCTCATCGTCAGACAGCCACCGCGAGTAGGGCACCTGCAGCGACTCGGTCACGTCGGGCCCGATCGCGTTGACGCGCACACCATCGCGTCCGACCTGAACTGCGAGGCTGCGGGTGAAGTGAATGACGGCTGCTTTGAAGGCGGCGTAAACCGGGTCCTCTGGATAGCCGCGCAGCCCTTCGACGGACGAGACGTTGACGATCGCACCGCTGCGCTGATCGATCATGGTCGGCAGGAAGGCGTGGCTGACCAGGAAAACGTGATGCAGGTTGATTCGGTAGAGCTCGTCCCACAGCTGCGGGTCGGTGTCGACGAAATTGCCGGGGTGGCGCAGCCAATGGCCCACGTTGTTGACCAGCACATCCACCCGGCCGTAGCGGTCGAGCACCGATCGGGCCAAACCGGCGACTCGGTCGGCCTCGCGGACATCGGTCACGACCGCGAGAGCCGAGCCGCCCGACTTGCTGATCTGGTCGGCGGTCTGCCCGGCAAGCTCAGCGTCGCTATCGGCGATGACCACGCGGGCGCCATGCTGCGCAAAGAGCCGGGCGGTCGCGGCACCGATACCACCGCCGCCGCCGGTCACCACCGCGACCCGGTCGGTGAGTAGTGGGCCGGCAACCGTTGCGTCGTCCATGCTCATATCTTCGGCCCCTTATCCGATCCCCGTCGCCATATCATCGGGGGATGAGCGCCGGTGGGCTGGATACCGTGGGCTCGCCGGCGTTCACCGACAAGGACTCGGCCCGCTATCGGGCCGCCGGTTGGTGGTCCGATTTGACGCTGTCGGAGGCGGTACGCCGCAACGCCGAACGCTCACCGGACCGTCCCGCTTACGTCGACCATCCCGGTATGGTGTTCAGCTGGGGTGAATTCGACTCCGCGGCAACCGCTCTAGCCGAGCAGCTGGCCGGTGTCGGCGTCATGCAGGGTGATCGGATCGCGGTGTGGCACGGTGACGCCGTCGCGATCCACGTGCTGTTCGTCGCGATCGAACGTTGCGGCGCCGTGGTGGTGGGGATCGGTGCGCGGGCTGGTACCCGGGAGGTCGCTGCGATACTGCATAGTTCCGAGCCCAAGATGCTGATCAGCGATCAGCAGCGCAGCGATGCCGCGGCGCAGGCCGCTGCTGACACGCCGGTCAGGGTGCTGACGATGGTGCACGGAGTCGGGGCTCTGCGACTGAGCGTCGACACCAAGCCCCACCCGGTGGCGATCGAATCCCAACTCGGCGCCGACGACGTCTTCCTGATCAATTCCACCTCCGGGACCACCGGGCTGCCCAAATGCGTCGTGCACACCCAAAACCGTTGGTATTACTTTCACCAGAAGGCGGTCGCCAACGGTCAACTGACGTCGGGCGACGTGTTCTTGCCCGTCATCCCGACACCGTTCGGCTTCGGACTGTGGACCAGCCACACCACGCCGATCTACCTAGCGGCCACTGCGGTGATCCTGCAGCGCTTCACGCCGAGGACGACGTGTGAGGCGATAGCCCAGCACCGGGTGAGCGTGCTCTGCTGTGTCAGCACCCAATTGACGATGCTGATGGCCGACCGCGCTTCCCGGGATCATGACCTGAGCTCGCTGCGGGTGGTTTTCACCGGCGGGGAGGCGCTCCCGGTTCGGCCGGCCGCCGAGTTCGAAGAACTCACCGGCGCAAAGATTCTGCAGTTTTACGGCTCCAACGAAACCGGTCTGCTCAGCGGGACCACGGTCGACGATTCGCAGCGACGCCGCCTGGGCACTGGCGGCCGGATCGTGCCGGAAATGTCGGTCCGGCTCTTCGAGGGCGACCACGACGTAACCGAGACGGGCCGGGGCCAGCCCGCCTGCCGAGGCCCCGCGACCAGCCTCGGCTACCTCGGTGGTACTGACCACGACAAACTGTTCACCCGCGACGGGTGGATGCGCATGGGCGACATCTGTGAGATCGACGCGGACGGCTATCTGACAGTCACTGGCCGAATATCCGATTTCATCCTGCGGGGCGGTAAGAACATCAGCGCGGCGCAGGTCGAGGATGCCGTCGCCACGCACCCTGCGATCTCGGTAGCGGCGGCGGTAGCGATGCCCGATCCGGTGTTCGGTGAAAAGGTATGCCTCTACACCGAACTCGTTGACTCGAAGTCCATCGACCTGCCCGAACTGATCGAGTACCTGTTGGCGCAGGGCGTTTCCAAGGAGCTGTTGCCCGAGCGACTCATCGTGGTCGACGAACTACCCCGATCGCCCGGCGGAAAGATTGCCAAAGGCCAGCTCCGTGAGGATATTCGAGTCAGGATGGAGGTCAATCATGACCGCTCCTAACGCACGTCGAGGTGGCCTCGAGGTCTGGGCGCCCTCGGTGGTGCCCCCGATCGGGGTCGAGCTATCCGACGAACAGGCGCTCGCTGTGGCCTTCCGTCATCTCGCCGCCATCGGGTTCGCGGAAAACATGGCCGGCCACATTACCTGGCAGCCCGACGGACACTCCGACATGTTCGTCAACCCGTGGGGCCTGTGGTGGCAAGAACTCACCGCATCAGATATCTGCGTTGTGGACAGCGACGCGCGGGTGGTCCGCGGCCGTTGGGATGTCACGCCGGCGATCCACATCCACACCGAGCTGCACCGGGTGCGTAATGACGCACGGGTAGTCATTCACAATCACCCCTACTACGCCTGCCTCCTCGCCGCGCTGGGCAAGCTGCCCGAGCTGGTGCATCAAACCGGTTCGCTGTTTCTGGAGGACCTGTGCCTCGTCGACAGCTACGACGGCGAGATCGACACTCCGGACCGCGCAGCCGATCTGGCGGCCCGCATCAAAGACGCCAACCTGACCATCCTGGCCAACCACGGCGTCATCGCAACTGGTCGCAACCTGCCCGAAGCCGTCTACCGGGCGGCATCGATCGAGCGGGTATGCAAACTGGCCTACGACGTCATGCTCACCGGCAAGGAGCCGGTGCAGATGAACTGGTCGGACATGGCGGGCATGCAGGCGTCGCTTATTGAACGAGCCGCTGACGTGTACTGGGCCGGCGCAGCGCGGATGACCATCAAAGCCGACCCCGACGTGCTCACTTGACAACGTGCTCGTGCGCCGAGTGTGCACTCAGGGCGGCGACACGCCGATCGGCTCCGCCGTCATCTCACACTCGAAACCGTCAATGCACACTCGATAGGAGCTTGACGAATGAAATCGATCGACGAGCTGGCCGCTAACCGGAATTTCACCACCGCCAAGACCGGTGAGGATCGATCGGTCACGTTCCTGCCCGATCCGCCCCGCGCCCAACGCCGCTACACGGTGATCTCGGTGGACGATCACATCGTCGAGCCGCCGGACACTTTCACCGGACGTCTGCCGCAACGGTTCGCCGACCGCGCACCTCGAGTCATGGACACCGAAGACGGCGGGCAGACCTGGGTCTACGACGGTCAGGAACTACCCAATGTCGGGTTCAACGCGGTGGTCGGGCGGCCAGTTTCAGAGTACGGCTTCGAACCGGTCCGGTTCGATGAAATGCGCAGGGGTGCATGGGATATCCATGACCGCGTGAAAGACATGGACCTGAACGGCATTTACGCGTCGCTGAACTTTCCGTCGTTCCTGCCTGGGTTCGCCGGTCAGCGGTTACAACAGTTGACCAACGATCGCGACCTGGCGTTAGCCTGTGTGCGGGCGTGGAACGATTGGCATCACGAGGTTTGGGCGGGTTGTTATCCCGATCGGATCATTCCCTGTCAGTTGCCATGGCTGCTGGACCCCGAGCTCGGCGCCAAGATGATCTATGAGAATGCCGAGCGCGGGTTTCACGCGGTCACGTTCAGCGAGAACCCGGCGATGCTGGGGTTGCCCAGTGTTCACTCCGGTCACTGGGATCCCATCATGGCAGCGTGCGCCGATACCGGCACCGTGGTGAACCTCCACATCGGTTCGTCCGGTTCGTCGCCGTCGACGACCGACGATGCACCGCCCGATGTGCAAGGGGTGCTGTTCTTCGCCTACGCCATTTCGGCAGCCGTCGATTGGTTGTACTCCGGGCTGCCCAGCAGGTTTCCCGACCTGCGAATCTGTTTGTCCGAGGGCGGAATCGGCTGGGTTGCCGGATTGCTGGACCGCCTCGACCACATGCTCAGCTACCACGCGATGTATGGCACCTGGGCGGCGCTGGGGGAGAGGTTAACTCCGGGAGAGGTTTTCACGCGTAACTTCAGGTTCTGTGCAGTCGAAGACAAGTCGTCGTTCGTTCAGCACGACCGTATCGGTGTGGACAACATCATGCTGGAGGCCGACTATCCGCATTGCGACTCGACCTGGCCGCACACCCAACAGGTGATCCACGAGCAGATCGGTGATCTTGCGCAGGACGTCATCCGCAAGATCACCTGGGCGAACGCGTCGCAGCTGTATTGCCATCCGGTGCCCGTCGACATACAACAGGATCCCGACGCGTTCTGACGACTCGTCCGCGGTGGTATCGGTGCTTGCCGATAGGGTGCCGAGGTGGACTCCTACACGAGTTTTGATGCAATGGCGCTCGCTCAGTTGGTCCGGTCCGGTGAAGCCAAACCGGCCGAACTGCTGGAGTTGGCGCGTGCGCGGTCCGCCGAAGTCAATCCTCACATCAATGCGATCGTGCGAGACGTCGATCCGGCGAGTGCCGGCGAACCGCGGGACGGCCCGTTTGCCGGGGTGCCGTTCCTGATCAAGGACCTTCATCAACACCTGGCGGGGTATCCCACCAGTAACGGCTCGCGGTCGCTCGCGTCGGTCCCAGCGACGGAGAATGCCACGGTCGTGCAGCGTTGGCTTGACGCCGGGCTGGTCATCTTCGGGAAGACAAACACCCCGGAATTTGGATCCAAAGGGGTCACCGAGCCTGAGCTCTTCGGTCCGTCGCGCAATCCATGGAACACCGATCACACGCCTGGCGGCTCTTCCGGGGGTGCAGCTGCGGCGGTGGCGGCGGGCATCGTGCCGTGCGCGGGCGCCAGCGATGGCGGCGGCTCGATCCGGATTCCGGCTTCGGCCTGTGGGTTGCTCGGCCTGAAGGCTTCTCGCGGCCTCATACCCGCCGGTCCCGCACAGGGGGAGTACGTCGGCGGAACCGCCACCGACGGCGTCATCTCTCGATCTGTACGCGACACCGCGGCGATGCTCGATGTGCTGGCCGGGCCCACGGCGGTAGCCCCCTACCTGACGGCGCCGGCACCAGGCAGCTATCTCGATGAGGTGCAACGCGACCCGGGGCGCCTCCGGATCGGAGTGTGCACCGCCAGTTCCATCACCCCACAACCTCATCCGGAGGCCGTTGCCGCCGCGACCGGAGCAGCTGAGCTCCTTGCCACCCTCGGCCACGATGTAACGCAGTTGTCGAAGGCTCCATTCGACGACGTGGCCCTCGCCAAGGACTTCCTCACCACGTGGTTCGTCGAGTGCGCTTATGAGGTCGACGAGGCCAAGGCCGCCAGCGGTGCGAGCGACTCCGGGTTCGAACTCGACACCCGGCTCCTTGCAGCACTGGGGCGCGCAACCAATCCTGTTGATTTGAACCGCGCTATTGAGCGGCGTCACGAGTACGTGCGGCGGCTGGCGGACTTCCACCAATCCCACGACCTGCTGCTCACCCCGACCACCGCGACGCCGCCGCCTCGGGTCGGGGCGTTTGACCTTTCGCCCATCCTGCGCAGGGCGCAGCAGCTATTGCTCACTGCCCGCGCCGCCGGGTTACTGCGGTTGACACCGATGGTCGATCAACTCATCCACGACCATCTGGGGTGGGTTCCCTACACGCAGTTGGCGAACCTCACAGGCCGTCCCGCGATCAGCGTGCCACTGCATTGGACAGCCGACGGGTTGCCGATCGGTGTCCAATTCGTGGGGCGGCTCGGCGCCGAAGGACAGCTGATCCGCCTGGCTGCACAACTCGAACAGGCCCGGCCGTGGGCTGACCGACGACCCAGTCTGTGACCTCCGCTTTCTCCATGGTCATGGTGGCTTCCTCGGTGAGTCGTCGACTCGACTATCCGGCGCCGGCAGGTCGAGATCATCGGCCGTAACGTGTAGATAGGCGCGCTCAGGATCGTAGATACGCGCTCCAGGGGCTGCAATTTGCGCGTTAGCGCTGATGTTTTGCCGTACGTGGCCGCCGCATGCTGGCTAGCATGAGCGACATCGATCCACGCGCGGACACGCCCCTGGTGGACTGGAGCGAACTAGGCGTGAGCGGGCTTCTGCCGACCGGCACCGTGACGTTGCTCTTGGCCGACGTCGAGGGCTCCACGCGGCTATGGGAGACCCAGCCCGACGAAATGACCGCAGCGATCGCACGAATGAACCAAGTGGTGTCGGCGACTATGGCCGAACACTGTGGCGTACGGCCAGTCGAACAGGGCGAAGGCGACAGCTTCGTTGCCGCGTTCGCCCGCGCCTCCGACGCGGTGGCAGCCGCGTTGGAGTTGCAGCGCGCTCCGCTGGCGCCGATCCGGCTGCGGATCGGGGTGCATACCGGCGAGGTGCAGCTGCGCGACGAAGGGAACTACGCCGGCCCGACGATCAACCGGACCGCGCGGCTGCGCGACCTGGGCCACGGTGGGCAGACAGTGCTGTCCGGTGCAACCGAGCCGCTGGTAGTCGATCGCCTCCCGGCCGGTGCTTGGCTGACCGATCTGGGCAGCCACACGCTGCGCGACCTGCCCCGCCCGGAGCGAGTGGTGCAGCTGTGCCATCCGGACCTGGTAAACCAGTTCTCGCCGCTGCGCGAACCGACAGCTGTTGTTTCCCAACACTTTCCAGTGCAGTTGACCAGCTTTGTCGGCCGTGACGCGGATATCGCCCAGGTGCGGCAGCTGCTGGCCCAAAACCGGCTGGTGACTTTGACCGGCGCCGGAGGGGTAGGCAAAACCCGGCTGGCGGTACAGATCGCAGGCCAGATCGCCGACGAGTTCCACGACGGCGTCTGGTATGTGGATTTGGCGCCGATCACCGACCCAGACCTGGTGCCGATCGCGGCGACCCGTGCATTCGGGCTGCCCGACCAACCGGGCCGCTCCACAATGGACACGCTGACCCGGTTTGTCGCCGACCGTCAGCTGCTGGTGGTGGTGGACAACTGTGAGCATCTGCTGGACGCGAGCGCGGCGCTGGTGGTGGCACTGCTGGAAGCGTGTCCGGGACTGACGCTGTTGGCGACCAGCCGCGAGCCGATCGGCGTCGCGGGCGAGGTGAGCTGGCCGGTGCCGTCACTGTCGCTAGCCGACGAGGCCATCGAACTGTTCACCGACCGCGCGCGCCGAGTACGTCCCGATTTCGCGGTCAGCGACGACAATGCCGCGGCGGTGGCCGAGATCTGCCGGCGCCTGGATGGCATGCCGCTGGCGATTGAACTTGCGGCAGCGCGGGTGCGGGCGTTGTCGCTGGCCGAGATCCTCGACAGCCTGCACGACCGGTTCCGGCTGTTGACCGGTGGGTCGCGCACCGCGGTGCGCCGCCAGCAGACCCTGCGCGCCTCGGTGGACTGGTCGCACGCCCTGCTGACCGAGCCCGAGCGGGTGTTGTTTCGCCGGCTGGCGGTATTTTTGGGCGGCTTCGACCTCGATGCCGCCCAAGCAGTCGCTGGCGGGGGCGAGGTAGAGCGTTATCAGGTGCTCGATCAACTCACCCTGCTGGTGGATAAATCGCTGGTGGTCGCCGAAAACACCGGGGGCCGAACCCGCTACCGGTTGCTCGAAACTGTGCGTCAGTACACGCAGGAAAAGCTCGGAGAGTCCGGTGAAGCCGACGACGTGCGAACGCGTCACCGGGATTACTACACGGGGCTGGCGGGGCGGCTCGACGCACCGGCAGGCACTGATTATGAGCAACGCATCGAGCAGGCCGACACCGAGATCGACAACCTGCGCGCCGCGTTCGCCTGGAGCCGGGAAAACGCCGACATCGGGCTGGCCCTGGCGCTGGCGTCCGCTTTGCAGCCACTGTGGCTCGCGCGGGGCCGCATCCGGGAAGGTCTGGCCTGGTTCGACGCCACCCCGGCCGATCTCGACCCGCAGCACGCCGCGGTGCGCGCGCGGGCGCTGGCCGATGAGGCCACGCTTGCCACCCGGGTTGGTGCCGTCGACAGGCTCGATCAGGCGCAGCACGCCCTGGCGCTCGCCCGCGACATCGATGACCCAGCCCTGCTGGCGCGGGCGCTGACCGCCTGCGGCTTTACCGCGGCCTATAGCTCCAACGCCGAGCTGGCCCGGGCATGTTTCACCGAGGCGACCGAACTCGCCCGCGCGGTCGACGATCGGTGGCGGCTTAGCCAGATCCTCACCTGGCAGGCGAACGCGGCAGTCCTGGCGGGTGACCCGATCGCGGTGCGTGCGGCCGGTGAGGAAGGACGCGACCTCGCCGAGGCGATCGGTGACCGGTACAACTCGCGCGGGTGCCGCGTATGCCTCGGAGCGGCACAGGCATTTCAGGGTGATCTGGTCGGAGCCGCCGCACAATTCGGCGAGCTGGGAGCCGAAGCCCAAGCCGCTCACGACGGGTTCCTAGAGACGTATAGCCTCGCGCTGCGGGGCGCTGTACTCGCGTGGCAGGGTGAGACCGGCGCGGCCCGGGCTGCCGCCGACGCGGCCGTCGAAGCCGGCGCCGAGCTGGGCGGGGCTGCCGCGGGCATCGCCTACTGGGGGTTGGCTAACGCGGCCCTGGCCGCCGGCGATGTTGCGATGGCCCAGGACGCGACCGAGGCGGCCGCGCCGCACATGAGTGTCCTGCCGGCGCGTGGAGCGGCGCAGCGCACCTACGATGCGCAGGCCGCATTGGTGGGCGGGGATCTGACCGCGGCCCGTCGCTGCGCGGACGACGCCGTTTCAACAACGACGGGCTGGTACTCGGTGATGGCGCTGATCACGCGCGCCCGCCTCGCGATCGCCCAAGGTGGGCCGGAGCAGGCCGAACGCGACGCCCACGACGCTCTCGCGCGCGCGGCCGAAATCAAGGCGTACCTGTTCATCCCCGACATCCTGGAGTGCCTCGGCACTCTGGCCAACGACGCCGGCAGTCACCGCGAAGCCGCCCGGCTCTTCGGCGCGGCACACGGCATCCGGCAGCGTATGGGCGCGGTCCGGTTCAAGGTCTACGACGCCGGCTACCACGCCTCGGTGGCGGCACTGCGAGACGCCTTGGGCGAACAGCACTTTGGCTCCGGCTGGGCCGAGGGCGCGGCGTTGTCCACCGAGGAGGCGATCGCCTACGCCCAGCGCGGCCGCGGCCAACGCAAACGACCCGCCAGCGGCTGGGGCGCGCTCACCCCCACCGAGCGCGACGTCGTACGACTGGTCAGCGAAGGACTGGCCAACAACGACATCGCCACCCGGCTGTTCGTCTCACCGCGCACCGTGCAAACCCACCTCAGCCACGTCTACACCAAACTCGGCCTGGCCTCGCGCGTGCAACTCGTCCAAGAAGCGGCCCGCCACACCTGACCACGCACCACCACAGTGGTAGGCGTCGCCATAGCAACCGAACGAACCTGGTGTTTTCGAAGGCCCGCAAGGGGATCCCTTACGGCGGCGTCGCCCTTGCCGCGCTCAACTGACCGGGGCTAGCGTCCTTGCGATGACGGCCCGAACCACGGCCCACCCGGAGGTTAGATGCCGGTCCGCTACCTGTCTGATCCCGAGCTTGTCCGGCTGAGCAGCTGGTCGGACGAGGTTCCGTTGCTAAGGCGACCCCGTGTAGGTGTATAGGAAACAGTTGACGCGACACTAGCCGCCGGCTGCCAGCGCGGGCATAACTGCCTCGTCGACATAGCGCAGGTATTTCCAAGCGATGTCAGGTGCGAGGCCGCCGCACAACGGCGCCAGCGTGAGCATGCCGCCACCGTGGACGTGCGCGATCGCCTCGTCGGCGGTGAAGATCCGATGAGTCCGCGACGTCGCCCGCAGCTCATCGACATCGGTGACGTCGGCGATGCCAACCGTGGTCTGATCACCCGGGTTCCACTCCGCGTACACCTGCGCGTCGTGCAGCAGATGGGGCCCGATCTCACGCCAGGCCAGGTCGACGTCCGGCGCGACGAAAACAACGCTCGGGGTATCGCGCTCAGGCAGCAGGGTCATGCCCGGTTGATGACCGTGCTCGCGGCACGCGGCTTCATACGCCTCCTGGGAACCGGGGGCATTTCCCTGCGCGAGATAGCCAAGCCCGTAACGGCCGGCACGCCGTGCCGCGGCCAAACTTCCTCCGCCCCACATCATCAGCGGCCCCTGCGGCGACGACGGCGAGGGCGTCACCCTGATGAGTCGACCCTCGTGCTGGACCACCTCGCCGGTAAGAAGGCGACGCAACAGTCCGAGTTTCTCGTCGGCGATGCGGCCGCGGGCCCGCAGGTCGAGCCCGAAGTGCTCGTACTCGTCGGGCCGATAACCCAGTCCGAACACGTAACTTGCGCGTCCTTTGCTGAGGATGTCCAGCACTGCGATCTCTTCGGCTAGCCGCACCGGGTCGTAGAACGGCAGGATGACGATCAGCGTCATCATCAGCTGCTTGGTGCGCGCAGCAATCGCACTACTAAGGATCAGCGGTGTCGGCAGGTAGCCGTCCGCCGAACCGTGGTGCTCGCACAGCACCGCCGCGAGGCAGCCCCGCGTCTCAGCCCACGCGCACATGTCGACGGCGGCCTCGTACAGCTCTGTCGGCGCGGCCCCGAAATCCGGGGCGCGCATGTCGAATCGCATCGAATACATGGCAAATTACCTAAAGTCGGTTCTCTACGGACATATAGACTCCGCGGCCATGACGGTACCGCGTTCTTCGCGATCAAGGTCAGCAAAATGACGTCTACGCTGGCCGGTCGACGCATTCTGGTCACCGGCGCCGCCACCGGCATCGGTGCCGCCGCCGTGCGGGTGCTGCACGAGGCCGGAGCGCGGTTGGCCGCGACGTACCATCGCACCGCTCCTGCCGAGGATGCCGCCCCGGTGACGTGGCTGCAGTGCGACGTCCGGGACACCGAGGCCGTCGACGCGGCATTCCGCAGCGCGGTGGCCGAACTCGGCGGGCTTGATGTGTTGGTCAACGCCGCCGGCTTGTGGCAGCCAGGGGTGCCCGGACGGATCACCGACGACGAAATCGACTTTCTGCTGGCAACCAACATCAAGGGAACAATTCTCACCAATCAGGCGGCGCATGCCGTAATGCGCGGCCAGGGTGGCCGGATCATCAACTTCGGGTCGTCCGAGGCAGTGATGGGCAGCCCGATCTCGGCGGTGTATGCCGCCACCAAAGGCGCTGTGCAAGCCTGGACGCGGTCGGCGGCCAAGGCCTGGGGCGCCGACCGGGTCACCGTCAACGCGCTGGCGCCGGCGGTTCAAACACCGGGCGCGGATCGGTTGCGGGAGTTCCTGGGCCCAGACGTCGCGGCGCTTATCGATCAGCAGATGAAATTGTCGATCCCGCTCGGCGGCAAGCTCGGCGACCCTACCGGTGACCTCGGGCCGGTGTTGGTATTCCTGGCCGGCGACGGCGCCGGGTTCATCACCGGCCAGCTCATCCCCGTCGACGGTGGTCTCGCCATGGTCGGCGGCTGAGTAAGACGACTGCGATGAACCGCCTCGGCATCGAGATGCTCAGCGTCTTCGGCATGCCGCCGGTCGACTACGTCCAGCTTGTCGCCGATCTGGGATGCCGCTATATCACCACCGGGCTGGACAGTTTTGTGCTCAAGCAGCTTGGTTACCAACCGTTTTCGCTGCGCGACGATCTCGCATTGCGTCGGGAGCTGCTTGCGGCGAAGGACGACCGTGGCGTATCGCTCTCGCTGGGAGAGGGCCTGCTCATTGCATCCGGCGTTGACGTTCGTTCCTACGCAGCCGATCTGGACATCATGGCCGAACTGCGGATCCCGCGGATCAACACGGTCAGCCTGGAACCGGACCGGGCTCGCACGTTCGACCAACTTGCCCAGCTGACCGCGTTGGCCGCCGAACGAGGCATAGTGACCAGCGTCGAACCCGTTCCCGGCCTGGCCATCGCAGATTTGTCGACAGCTATGGCAGCAATCGAACATGTTGGCCGAGAAGAGATTAGCCTGCTGATCGACACGATGCACGTAGCCCGCTCGGGCGCCAGCCCGGACGATCTTCGATCGTTGCCCGCAGAGCGGATCGGTTATGTGCAACTCTGCGACGTCCCGTTGCGGTCCACCAAGGAGCACCGCTACGCCGAGGAGGCCATGTTTCACCGAATGGCGCCGGGCGAAGGCGGGTTGCCGCTGGCGGACATGCTGGCGGCGCTGCCGGGTGATTGCGTCATCGGCTTAGAGGTGCCGATGCTGTCCCGTGCCGAAGCCGGCATCAGCGCCCACGACCGGTTACTGCAATGCGTGCAAAGCGCCCGGGCATTGCTGGCTCAAGCGCACGACAGCGCTTGATGCGGCCCCCGTGGACCGCAAAACATCAGCACAAACGCGCACTTTGCAGCCGATCCGAGGCCAAATTTACGACCCCTGAGGCTGAAATCTACGAGGTAAGGCGGATGGTCTTGACCTCGCACGACGCGATAGTCGACTCATCGCCAAGTGAGGAGACCATCATGACGACCGCCATCTGCCCCGCCGTCGCGGACGCGGGACTACCGCCGATCGCCTACGACCACCTCTACGACCCCGACGAGGCGCACCGCGTCATCGGCCAAGCCCGCCGGCAGGGTCCGCTGGCGATGGGACCCCACGGGCCGGAGGTCTTGAGCTACGAGTTGGTCCGCGCCGTGCTGCGCGACCCCCGCTTTGCCCCTGCGGTAAAGCTGGTGATGACCGCACAGGGCATCACGTCAGGCCCAGTGTGGGATAGAGCCGCTCAGAGCATCCTGGGACTCGAAGGCGAAACACACCACCGACTGCGCCGACTTGTCTCCAAGGCGTTCACCCCGCGCGGCGCCGAGCGGCTACGGACGCTCATCGTCGACGTCCTCACTGAACTCATCGACCCGCTCACAGCCGTCGGGCACTGCGACGTGGTCGCCGATATCGCACGCCGATACCCCACCCCGATCATCTGCGCGCTGCTCGGTGTCCCACGTCAGGACTGGCAGCTGTTCTCGGCCTGGACCGACGACATCAAGAAAGTATTCGAATGGGACGTCGCCAACGACGGGCCCGCCATCGCAGCGGCGTGGGACGAGCTCGACGCCTACCTCGAAGAAATGCTGGCGCAGCGTCGGGACAACCTCACTGACGACCTGATCTCCGAGCTGATCCGCGCCGAGGATGACGGTGATCGCCTCAGCCACCGCGAACTTGTCACGCTGGCCGGCACTCTGCTTATCGCCGGTACCGACACCACGCGCAATCAACTGGCCGCAGCGGTGTACTTCCTGCATGGCCAGCCCAACCAGTGGGCAATGTTAGGCGAACATCCCCAGCTGGCCGGCAACGCCGTCCACGAGCTGATGCGCTATTTCCCTATCGTTTTCGCCCTCGTCCGAACGGCGTGTGAAGACGTCGAATTGGGTGGCGTAAACATTCCGGCCGGCTCCCTCGTGGTGGCCAACATCGCTGCGGCCCAACGTGACCCGGCCGCATACGACGATCCCGACCGGCTCGACATCACCCGCGAGCCGTCGACGCCCATCCTGCCGTTCGGCAGCGGGGCGCATTACTGCCTCGGCTCGCACCTCGCTCGACTCGAACTCGTCGAGGCTCTGACAATGATTACCCGCCGCATGCCCAACCCGCGGCCCGGTGGACCCGCATGCTGGAAGCAGATGACCGGTATCACCGGCCCGACCGCGCTGCCCATCGCATTCGACCCCGGACACTAACCTGCTGCATAGCACTAACCGCCGAGGCCCTTCTTGATGGCTGCGTCTTGCTTTTGACCGACTTCGGTGACGAAATCAGGTGGTGCCAGCATTTCTTCCGGGCCCTCGAACTCCAGTGTGACGAAGGCCTTGCCCTCGGTGAACAGCAGCAGCGTCACCCCCTTGGTGCGGTCCGGGGAAACTCCTGAAATCGTGGCGCCGCCGACGCCGACATCGACCGGTGCCGGCTTCCCGTTCAGCGATTCACTCTGCACAGCTTTTGCCGAGTCCAGCGCGTTCGCCGCAGCGGCAGGGTCGAGCATGATCTTGATGGTGTCGACGATCGCGTGGCTGTGGTCTTGATCACTGAATGTCGTCGTCGCGCCCTGTTGGCCGTCCGGATTCTTGACCGCCGGGCCGGCCGTGAAGGGCTCGGGTGCGTTGATATCGCTGGCTTTTATCAGCAGCGCGGTGTAATCGCTGACCGGGGGGCGCGCCGTCATGGCCGGTGCGGACGTCGGCCAGGACGACTTCGACTTGCTGCTGCAGCCGACCGCGGACACTGTGGTCACTCCGGTCAGCGTTGTCGCGATAGCCACTCCGGCGATCGCCATTCCCGGGATCCTCATCGCACCGTGCTCCTTATCAGCGCAGCCGTCGAACGGCCCATTGTGCGTGAAACGGTAACCCAGCGGAGGATTCTTTGGTCGCAAGGCGGCTTGCTGGGCGAGATTCCCTCGGCACCGATTGTGGAAGTTGTGCGTCAACTCACCGCACGTTCTTGTAAATACCCGCCACAGTCGGGTTTTTCCCTCTTATCCGCAGATGATTTTGCTCGTACTGGTCGGCCGGCGACCGTGCCTGCTCAGCGTCGCCTCAGATTTCCACTCCGGATACCCGAAATCGCGATCGTTATCCGTGTGCGTGGCGAGCGTGTTTGACCGACCGCCGAGTCGGGAAGCCGAGGGGTGCGAGTGAACGCGAACCGAAAGAGAGGATCCGCCCATGGGGGACGACAAAAAAAGCGGCCCAGAAGAAGGCATCAAGGGCGTCGTTGAAGACGTCAAAGGCAAGGCTAAAGAGGTCGGCGGAACTGTCACCGGCCGCGACGACCTAGTCGACGAGGGCAAGGCTCAGCAAGACAAGGCCGATGCCCAGCGGGATGCGGCCAAGAAGGAAGCAGAGGCAGAATCGGCGCGCGGCGGTGCCAAAGCGGCAGAGAAGGAGCAAGAGAAGCACCAGTAGACCGTTCCGGTATAAGGTCCGGCCCGGATTTCTCGGGCCGGACCTCGCCGTTTCAGCCCGTCGACAGTCGGGTAGCCAGCGTCACCTGTCAGGCTTC
Organism: uncultured Actinomycetota bacterium; assembly: GCA_963838755.1. Taxonomy (GTDB): domain Bacteria; phylum Actinomycetota; class Actinomycetes; order Mycobacteriales; family Mycobacteriaceae; genus Mycobacterium. The sequence continues at coordinate 86,291 of CAWISO010000018.1, forward strand.
GCGCTACGTCGACTTCGCGATTGCACCCGGGGTAGAGACCGACATGGGTGACGGCGACGGGTGGCCGCGAATCCGCCAACAGGTGCTCGATACCGACATCTTGCGCTGAGCACACCGATATGGCTGGGTCATCCATCGAGTGGGACCTAGCGCGTGCTGGAACGCCTCGATGCCGAACTGTCGAACACCGATGACGATGGTCGTCCCGCCCTGGCGGGCAAAGTCGCGATCGTCAGCGTGGTCGGCCGCACCTACTGGAACGGCGCGGCCATGGAATCCACCGACTACAGCGACCTCGACGAGATACCCGAACCGGTCGCGTCCGCGACCGGTGCTGCCGCCCGCAACGCGGTCCACTTGGCCCAGGTGCTCAAGTCCGCGAAATACCCTGCCTACAAATGATCTTCAGTCAGTAATCTTCGTCGGCGACGAGGTACCAGGACGGGCGGTCTTTCCAGCCGGGTCTGGGCACCGGTTGCTGGATGCATTTCACGGCGAGAGGCCGTTGCACCGCGGCCAGCAGGGCTTGTTGTTCGGCCGTTGCATGCTGTGCGAAAGCCGTGCCAAACGCGTTGACCGGCAACCATATCCAGCCTTGGTCGTCGGGCGCCAGGCGCTTCGGGATGCGGGGGATTGCGGTAGAAGACGTCGGCGACGGTTTCACCGTCGTCGCCAAGGCTGGTGAGCGGGATGGGCGCGGCTATCACAGGGATTCGTGCCCGGTTTAGTTCGGCGATCACTGGGCTCCAGCTGGATCCGTCGGCCCAGGCGCCGTGGACGAGCACAACGGTGGGCGAAGACGCCGAGGAGTCATGGTTAGATCACCGCGATTTCCGCTGGTACGTAAAGCCCTTTCCCGGTGACGAACGGCAAGTCCAGCGTTGTTGTGATCCCGGGCGGCGCTGCGACCACCGCCGGAATCGCGTTGACGATCCGACCCGCTGCGCCCACGATCGCCGCGTGGTTGTGGTCGCCTTTGCGACTGGTCGGGCAAACATCCACTCGGTATGAGGGTTCGCCGACGATTTCCACGCGATACGAACCACCGGGTTGGGCAGGCTGCGCCCAGTCCGGCCGCAGGTCTTCCCGCAACCGGGTGATGTGCTCGACGACGATCGCGGGATGGCCGTCGACCAGGCCGCGGATCTCGAACTGCAACGCGGCCATGGTTCCCTTCGCCACGCATCCCACCGCGATGTCGAAGTCCTCCGGTGCCGGCTCACGCTGGTAGGACTCGGTGATCTCGTCGAGTTCGATCCCTAGGCCCGCAGCCAGCTGACGGATCGCCGCACCCCAAGCGATGCTGAGCACGCCCGGTAGTAGCAGCATCGGGACGTCGTCGAGCGGCCTGCCGAACCCCATGTAGTGCATGACCTCGGCGCCGTCGTAGGTCGCGTAGTCGGCGATCTCCATGCAGCGCACCTGCTCGATTCGCTGACAGGTGCCGGCCAGCGCGAACGGAATCAGGTCATTGATGAAACCTGGGTCGACGCCGTTGATGAAGATGCTCGAATTACCTTGCCGGGCCGCATCTTCGACGCGAGCGATATACTTCTCGGGCATCACGCCCCACGGATACTGCAACATGCCCGGTGACGACCCGACAACGTTGATGCCCGCGGCGAGGATGCGCATGACGTCGTTCATCGCGTAGGGCAGGCGGGTGTCGCCCATCGCGCAGTACACGACGCATTCCGGCCCGGTGGCCAGCACGGCATCAAGGTCCTTGACGGCGGTGATGCCGGTGGACACCTCCAGCCCGGCGAGTTCTCCGGCGTCCTTGCCGACTTTCTCCGGCGAGGAGACGCAGACCCCGGTCAGCTCGAATTGCGGATTGGTGATGAGCTCGGTCAACGCCAGACGACCGACGTTTCCGGTGCCGACGTGGGCGACACGGATCGCCATGGGTGTCCTCCGTCCGAAGAAATGTGTGCGCGCGAACGGTTCTTGACGCTAGTTCACTTGATTCAGCTCAGCGAACCGCTAAGGCGAAACGAATGCCGGCCCGACGAAACGTTCCAGCATCTGGCGTTCGACGCGGCTGTCGCCGACGGGCCAGTACAACAACGAGAGAACCACACGCACCACCCACATTGCGGCCTGCGGATCGCGGTCCGAGAGGCCGGTCAGCTCGCTGGCGAAGCCGGCCAATAACGGCGATGCGGTGAGCGAGACGATGTCATTGGCGCGGACCGGGCTGAACATCAGCTGGCTCAGCGGATCAGATCGAATCAGTTTCAGCGCCACCGTGATCGCGGTCATGACTCGGTCCGGCCCGCTCAGATTCTCCACGGCCCGCCGAACGTCGGCGACGATGCCAGCCGCAGAGCGGGCCATGACCGCATCGCGGATTTCGGCTTTGCCGCCGGCGTAGCGGTAAATGGTGGCCCGAGAACAGTGCACCCGGGCGGCCAACGTATCGATGTCCAAGGCACGCGGGCCCTCCCGCGTCATGAGGTCGGTAGCGGCAGCGTAGATGCGTTCGGCCGCGATCTCGCGGCGGTCGCCACCGACGAGCCAGTCGTCACGAGGCACCGATCAAATCTCCTTCAGCAAGAGAAGCAGCAATTATTTCTTCTCATTGTGAGACAAAAAGGGATAAATTTCTCATACTAGCTGCAGGTCGGCGCATCTGCTGAGACGGCTAACGATCGATCCTGGTCAAGCCGGTCTTTCAACTTTCGCAACTGGTGTTGACGACCTCGCAGTCCGCAGCTCAGCCTGGACGAATGCTGATCGTTGACGATCCCATCGAGTTGTTCGGTACCGAATCTCTGCAGGATCCCTACCCGCTCTACGAGCGGATGCGCGCCGCCGGTCCCGTACACCGAATCGGCGATTCGGAGTTTTATGCGGCGTGCAGCTGGGATGCGATCAACGAGGCGATCAACCGCCCAGAAGAGTTCTCCTCAAACCTGACCGCAACCATGGTCTACAAAGCCGAGGGCACCGTCGCGCCATTCACCATGGCCCCCTTCGGCGATCCGTCTCACGCGTTGGCCACCGCCGATGACCCCACGCACGCGGTGCACCGCAAATTGCTGGTCCCCAGCTTGGCGGCCAAGAAGATCGGTGCCCTAGAGGTGTTCGTCGCCCAGACCGCCGAACGGCTGTGGGCCGACGGCGCGTACGACGGGCGCATCGAGTGGATGAGCGCCATAGCCAACCGGCTGCCGATGATGGTGGTATCGCGTCTGATCGGCGTGCCCGACGAGGACGTCGACCAGCTGGTGAAATGGGGCTACGCCGGCACCCAGCTGCTCGAGGGATTGGTGTCCACCGATGACCTCGCCGCCGCGGGGATTTCGGTGATGGAGCTTGCGGGCTACATCACCGATCATTTTCGGCGGGCCGCCGCCGACCCGCGGGACAACCTACTGGGCGACCTTGCCACCGCGTGCGCATCCGGCGAACTCGACAACGTGGTGGCCCTGTCAATGATGATCACGTTATTCGCCGCGGGCGGTGAATCCACCGCGTCATTGCTCGGCAGCGCGGCTTGGATTCTGGCGACTCGACCAGACATCCAGCAACAGGTCCGCAAAAACCCAGAACTGCTTGGTGCTTTCATCGAGGAGACGCTGCGGTATGAACCGCCATTCCGCGGCCACTACCGACACATCGTTGCCGACACCGCGCTGTGTGGCACGGACCTGCCTGCCGAGTCGCATCTGCTGCTGTTATGGGGGGCGGCCAACCGGGATCCCGCCCACTTCGAAGCACCTGACGATTTTCGGCTCGACCGCGCCGGGGGCAAAGGACACCTCGCCTTCGGCAAAGGGGCCCACTTCTGCGTCGGCGCCGCGCTCGCCCGTCTGGAAGCCCGGATCGTGTTGCGCTTGCTACTCGACCGCACCTCGCTGATCGAAGCCGCCGACGTGGGCCGATGGCTGCCGAGCCTGCTGGTACGTCGGCTCGCGAAACTTGAGCTGGTGACCGAGTAGCTCGGCCACCAGCTCAATCGGGCGACAAATTAGTTTCCGAAACCTTGACCTGAGGTCACCGATATGGGTGCGCCGGGAGTTCCCTGCACGCGGCCGGCGGCAAAGTCGGCGCCCTGATCAATCGCGGTCCCATCGGTCGCGTACGTGTCGTGGGCGGCGAAGTTCATCCCGTCAGAGCAGATCGGGTCCTCGGGCACACACACCTTGATGGTCTTGGCCGCATACGTCGGACCGATGACTACCGGCGGTTGGCCGAGGAAGTCCATGGTGCGGACATTCGGCATCGCAAACAGGACGACGGCGGCGACATGATCGGCTATTGGCGGCGCCAACGGCTTGGGCACTGTCGCGGGATCGATCCCGTCGGGTACCGCGGCTGAGGTGACGAACCCCATCACGGCAGCACCTTGGGAGTAGCCGCTGAGCACCATCTTGGTCTTCGGACACGTCACCGCCATCGATTCGACGTGAGCGCCCGCGTCTCTAATACCGTCGATGCCCGTGGACCATTGCTCGGTGGCTGGGTAGTTGACCGGGTACACCCCGACCGACTTGCCCGGCAGGCGAGCAGTCACGGCGTCGACGAATGCCTGCCCGGTCGGCCCGACACCCTCAGGGTCGCCGGTACCACGAGCGAACACCACCTCGGTGTCGGGACACGGCTCGGCGGCCGCAAAGGGTACGGCAGGGACAAAACCACTGAGGCCCCACGCTGCCAGTACCGCGGGACCCAGGAAACGGAGCATGCTAAGTGCATTCATGCGGCAAAGATTCCCCCCGTCATCAGTCGTCAAACGGCGCTTTACACCACACAGTGGCCGAAAACAAAAGTAGTCGCGATTGGCTACAAACGCCAGATGAAGCGGCGGGTATGTCTCTGTGCGTCAGGCTGAGGCCGTGTCCGCGCTGCTTGGCGCTTCGAAGATCTTCATCAGCTGAACTTCGGGTCGAGCGGGGACCTCGTCGGCGAGGAACCACCGGAAGGCCAGGTTGCCGCGTGGATAGTCAAGCGTGGTCAGCGAATTGGGGTGCGCGGTCATGCCCCGGGAGATGACGACCGTCACCGATCCATCGGCATTGGGCACCGCGCTATGCCCGTTGACCGAGCTGCGTGCATCGGTGACGCCGTGGGTAGCCATGAATTGGTTCCACACCACCAAATTCCAGAACCGGCACCGAGGCGGCCGATGGGTGATGACGAGCGCCTCGTCCTCGTCGAGCACGAAGCTGCCGTAGGAATAACAAGCGTCGCGGGCCGACCAGCCGAAGTTCGCATCCGGTACCTGATAGGGGTCGGCGAATTGATTGGCCGCGTGCGCGATCTCGTGGCCGAGCGAATGGGCATCGTCGTCGGCACCTGGGCGGGCCGCGACCGCCAGCGGGATGATCGCGAACATCGTGCGCAGCCAGGCGGTGCTGGCCCGCAGGCGTGCGGCGGTCTCGGCATCCCCGTGTCGAATCGGTTCAGGCTCGTCGAGTGCTTCGATATGCCAACTGACCGGGTGACCGGTCATTGGATCGGCCTGGTAATCACGGGTCATCAGCACTGCCGCCTCCGGCGTGGGTCCCAACTCGAACGAGAAATTGCCGGTCGCGTCGATCTCTAGGTTGTCGTCGCGCACAATGGCCACAATGCGGTCCGACCATGCGCCGGGTGAGGGTTCGTTGTAGGCGGTCAGCGAGAAGTAGACACTGTCGCCTCGGTTGCCGCGGATCCGATAGCGGCGCTCGGGATCGATAGGACAGATGCAGTAGTAGGCGTCGGTGTTATCACCTCCCCATCGCCGGTCGCGCCGAAACGGCGTATTGACCTCAACGAACACCGGTCGGCCGGGCTCGGCGAAGAGGTAGGTGTCGAAGGCCACGCCCAGCGTGGTGGCGAGCATGCGATAGCCGTCGGCGATGTGTTGGTCGTCGGTGACGGCGCGGTCGCCCTGGAGGAAAGAACGGTCGAGCTCACCGAGGGTCTGCAGTAAGTCGTGCCATGCGGCGGTGGACTCATACGCCCTGTTGGTCATGCGTGAATTCCTCTCGTGATGAAGGCGGCCGTCCGCTCTACCCAGGCGTCGTCGAGCGTCGCTCCGCGGGTGAGCAACGCCAGGAATGTGGTGCCGGCGACGGCCTCGACGACTTCGGCCGCGGTGATGTCGGGGCGGACCTCGCCGCGCCCGACGGCGTCCGCCAGGCGATCGGATAGGCCGCGAGAAAGGATGTCGCCGAAGCGTTCCAGCAGGGCCGAGTGCAGGGTGAGGTCGGCGGCCATCTCACCGACCAGGCCAGGCAGCGCGGCCCGCGCGGCCGGTGTGGTCAGCACGGCCACGGTGCGGCGGACCATCTCGCGCACATCGCCGGCCAGCGAACCCGTGTCGGGCAGCGCGGTCGCCTCGGTGATCGGAAACACCGCCTCGTGCACCAGGTGCGCCTTGCCGGGCCAACGCCGGTAGATCGCCGGCTTGCTGGTGCCGGCGTTTCGCGCGATCGCGTCAACGGAGAGGTCGGCGTATCCCGTCTGAGCCAGCAAGTCGACGGTCGCGCGCAGCACCGCGCCGTCGATGCGTTTGTCACGGGGTCGGCCAAGCTCTGTTTTCATTACGTAACTCAGAGTAACATAAGTCGCCGTGACCGATGCGGCCCCCACCCTCATCCATCTCGACGACCTTGCGGAGCCCCGCTTCAGCCCTCAGGTCGAGCAGATCCGCGACGTGATGGCGGCAATGGCGCCCGACTGCCCCCTGGACACCGAGGCGCTGCACGCCAAAGCCGTCGCCGACACAGGGCTGGCCGACTTCGGGCCGGACGACTACCGGGAGCGCCTGGACGTCTACCTCACCGCGCTGCGCGAGATCAACGGCTTGCACGGGCCGGGAATCGTCAACTTCTACGCGCAGCTGTTGCAGTGGCTGAAAAACCGGCTTTTGCTCAACGACCTGCTGGCGCGGCACCCCGAGATCTACGACATCGAACTGCTGCCGCCGGTGGTCATCGCGGGTCTGCCGCGCACCGGTACCACCCACCTGCACAACCTGCTGGCAGCGCCGCCCACCTTCCGCACCATCCCGTACTGGGAGAGCGCCGAGCCGTTTCCGCTGCCCGCCGAGGCCGGTGTCGAGCCTGATCCCCGCAAAACACGGATGGACGCCGCGGTCGAGTTCATGAACTCCGCGATGCCGCACTTTCCGCTGATGCACGAAATGACCACCGAACATGTCCACGAAGAGATTCAGCTGCTGGCCAACGACTTCTCCACGATGCTGTTCGAGACGCTGGGGCACGTACCGCGCTGGCGCGACTACTACCTGGCTCACGACCAGACCTCGTCATACCAGCATCTGGCTCTGCAGTTGAAGGCGCTGCAGTTTCTACGCGGCGGCCGGCGCTGGCTGCTGAAGTCGCCTCAGCACCTCGAGCAACTGCCGGTGCTGGACGCCGTCTTCCCCGGGGTGATCGTGGTCTGTACCCACCGCGACCCGGTGCCTGTCGCGCTGTCGATGGTTGCGATGGTGACCTATACCGCGCGGATGCATTGTTCTCCGGTGCCGGTGCAAGAGATCGCTGCATCATGGGTCGACCGTTTGCAGTTGATGCTGAATGCGCTGGTGCGCGATCGTGACGTCATCCCGCCGGGTCGCTCGATCGACGTCCGCTTCGACGAGTTCATGGCCGACGAGCTCGTCGTCGCCGAACGGGTGTACGGCCTCGCGGACGAGTCGCTGACAAGCGCGGTGCGCACAGTCATGACCGATTACCTGACCAGTCACCGACGCGGCCGGCTGGGACAGATTGCGACGTCTGCCGAAATGTTCGGATTTGGCGAACGCGACCTGCGGGCCCGGTTCACCCGCTATGTCGAGCGGTTCTTGGCGTGAGCTGCAGCCGGATTGCTTAGGTGGCCACCGGCGGCTGATCGGCGGGGGGATGACCTACGTTACAAGTGAGCACAAAAAGCACTGGTGACGTCGGTTGGGGAATTAAGCCGTCCTTGACTTTTCTACGTCAACGACTCAGTGTAGGTGCGACTGTACGCCGCAAGGGAATTGAATGAAAGTCTTTCTACGCGGTCGTGAGTGATATTGCGCCGCAACGATTTGTGCCGACTTCTACTCGGCGGGCGGCAACTGCCGTGGACCATCAGCGGCACGCATCTCGATCGGGCCGTCGCGTTCGGTCAGCTCTCGCGGGTTCTCACGCCGACTCGACGGCAGTGACACGTCGTTGCCTTGCCCCCTAGGTAGCAAATGCGACGGCATGGGCTGTGCTGCACGGTGTTGCCTGCCGGCATCGCCGAAGACATTTTGGGGGTTCATTGCAGCCGATCTGCGGGGGGATGCGAGGCCGGCGCGCTCTCTTCGGTATCGACAGTGAGCTTGCGAGTGCGCTTGAGCGTAAAGGTGATTTCCTCGAACTCCTCGATGACCTGGCGTGCGCTGCGCAACGGGTGGGTTGAGGTGTCGATCGCACGAGCGACAAAGCCGGGAACCAACGGACGGATCCAGCGCGCGGCCGCTTTGGTGACATCGGGAATGGTCGGAATCGCTGGAGTCGCACGTATGTCGCGCGATTCAACAGGTGCCGGCAGGTTCTCGGTCTCGTTCACAACAGCATTCACCTCGGGCTCGGGCAATGGGGTGGCGGCCAGGCTCGCGGCCTCCGCCTCGGCGGCGATCGGGAGGTAGATGTCTTCGGCGGCGACCGGCTCGGCCACGTGTGCCGTGCCATCGAGCTCGGCGGTCACTCTTTGCCGAAGCTGCGCTCGGTCGATCTCGGTCTGCGCCTCCACCGCCAGGCGGGCCTGGGCGAGTTGCTGCTCAGCCCAGAGGGTTTCGGCAGCCGTGCGCACCTCGGCGCGCTTCACCGCGATCGCTGTCTCTGCCGCCAGCTCGGCGCGTTCGCGCTCGGCACGGGCATTCGCGTGGCGGTCATGGGTGGTTTCGCCGCGCCAGAGCCGCAGTATCAACGGCAACAGGCTGAGCAATACAAAGAACGCGATTGTGAGGAGCCGCAGCATCAGTGCGCCGGCGCTGGCGATCGTCAGGTCTCCCATGGCGACCCATCGCACGCCCAAGCCGTGACCGGCGTCTGCAATCGCGGTTTGGCGCGCTCGGGCCACTGCCTGCTCGTCGCCGCTGATTTGCGCGTCAAGCTGGGGAGCCCGACGCGCACGAGCGCCGACGGCGGTGTCCAATTCTCGCTGGGTATCCGCGAGAATCTGGTTGGCCGTGCGGGTTTCGGGTCCCGCACCCGGCACTCCGGTGATGCGGGTTTGCGGGCAAGCCGGGCTGGGGTGGTATTCGCAGCGCGCAACGACTAAGGCTTCATCGCGCTGGATACGGGCGCTGTCGACGGCCTTATCCAGCGCGGCGCGCGCGTCGCGGACCTGCGTCAGGTCGTTCGATGCCTGGACAACCGCCGGTCCCGAGTCCGCATTGACTGCGGCTTGTTGCTCGAGGTGACGGTCGATCGTCCCGGAGAACAACGCCAGCGCGGCCAACTCGCCCACGATCAGCCCGATGGCAACCGCCACCAGCCCACGTCCGGCGACGCTGAGCAGCCCACGGGACGGTCCGCTCGCGATCGCACGGGCGATCGCGCCCACCAATAGGCCGAACGCCAGCGTCAACGGCACGATGGCCAGTACGGACCACCGTGCCGCTGGTACCACGGCCAAAGTGCTCACCAGCCAGGTCAGCACGGCGTTGAGGATCACGACCACACCGGTGATCGCGTGTGCGGATCGCTCATGGCGCTCGCCGAGTTCGCGGCGCTCTCCACCGCCGACCCAGGTAAGCAAGGCTGCGAGCCGAGAGCCGGTGGGCCGCGTTTCGACTACTTGATGGGCGCACATCGGATGAAAAACACCTCCAGGTTCTGCCAGCCTGACAGGACACGGCCGGGGGCAGCGAATCAGCGAGTGGATGTGTGGCGCGGTTCACAGCAAGACTCTCTCTTACAACCACCGTTCGCCAAGCCACTGCACGGCCGATTACATCGATCGAGCAGGGCAAATGCGTCGCCACAGGTAGCATCAGGCAAAAAGCGACGGCAAAGGAGCGCGGTGTGACATTACGGCGGTTGGCACTTCTCGTTGGTGCGGTGATCCTCGTCGTCGGCCTCATCGGTTTGTTGGTACCGGTCTCGGTTGCGGACGGAAACGGTGGCAGCCTCGGATGTGGGAACGCGGCGATCTCGAATCTGTCCAGCGCTCGGGAAGCCAACAACAAATCCGTGGCCAACATTCCGATCCTCAACCAAGTCATCCCGCACACCGACTTCGTGGCCGAATGCCAATCAGCGCTCTCCAGCCGGCGGACCTGGACCATCCCGCTGACCGTGATCGGCGCGGTCGCGTTGCTCGCGGCATTCTTCGTGCGGGGAGGCCGATTAGCCGGCCCTGGTGGTGGATCACGCTAAGCGACAGTTACTTTGGCAGCTCAGCCTAGCCGCGCTCGATGCGCCTGATGACCCGTGCGGTGGCCCCCTCGATTGTTTCGCGCCGCTTCTCCGGCGACCGCTGCCGTTCGGCCCGACGCAATGCCGGGCCGATGGTGATGCCCTGCTCGTAGGCCGTCACCACTCGCGGGTCGACATACGAGCGCCGGGCCACCGCGGGCGTATTGCCCAATTCGGCAGCCACCGCCCGCATCACCGCCGCTTCTTCGCGCCGGCGAGCCGTCTTCGAGGTCGGCTCGCGCGCCAGCGCGAACGCCTCGGCCGCCAGTACCGTGCCATGCCAGGTCCGCAGATCCTTCACGCTGAACTCCTCGCCCACCAGTTCTCGAAAGCGGGTGTTGAGGTCGTCGGCATGAACCTCGGACCAGCCGTCTGGCGTACGGTAGGCGAGTAGCCGGGGAGTATTCGTTTCAGCGCGCAATAGCGATCGGACCGCCCGAATCACTAACGGATCCTCCAGCGAAACCGTCCGGCGCACACCGCTTTTGGCGGGATAGTCGAATTTCACGCTGTCGCTGTGCAAGTGCACATGGTCACGAAGCAACGTCGCCAATCCGAAGCTGCCGTTGTCCTGGGCGTACTCCTCACCGCCGGCCCGAAAATACCCCTGATCGATCAAATGCTGAGCCAGGGCGATAACCCGATCACGTCCCAAGCCGCGGCCCCGCAAGTCGACGAGGAGGTGCAGCCGCCAGTCGGGCAAGCGCTTGGCCAGATTCAATGCCCGATCGTATTTCTCCTCGGAACGCTCGGCCTGCCATCGCTCGTGGTACAGGTATTGACGACGCCCCGCCGCGTCGGTGCCAACGGCCTGAATGTGGCCGTTGGGATGCGGGCAGATCCACACGTTCTTCCACGCCGGTGGAATCACCAGCGCCTCGATCCGCTCCAGTACCTCCGGGTCGTCGACACACTCCCGGCCGCCATCGACGTAGGAAAAGCCCCGGCCACGGCGAACACGACGAAAACCCGGTCCGCCGACAGTGCTCCTGCGCAACCTCATTTTGCCCCTCGCTACGGCCCCAAGCTGACGTGTCGTCGGTGACATGCAGATGCCTTAGCAGCGCTTTCACCCGCTGCAGGATTACCCGCCGTGGGACTTGCCTAACACCACTGGCAAAGGTGAGTCCAGCCGACACGACCGGATCAGCCGCGGGGGCGGAACACGACGTGAGACGGTATCTAGTTATGCAGGGCTACGACTACGTGAGCTACGAGGATTTCGGACGGCGATTCTTCGAAGTGGCCGTGACCGAGGAACGTGTCGCGGCCGCATTCGCCGAGATCGCCGGCAGCGAGTTCGATATGGAGCCGATGGCTCAGGGTCCGGGGAAAATCGCCAAAGTCAGCGCCAAGGTGGCTATCAAGAAACCGCAGGTTAGCCGCAACGTCGGCGACAGCATCACGTTCGACATCCACATCCCGCTGCTGATCGATCTGCTGCTCGACCTACGACTGGACAAGCAGCGGTTTCGCGTTGACGGTGACATCGCGCTGACTGCGACAGCGCGCGCTGCCGAACCACTCTTGCTGATCGTCGACGTGGCCAAGCCACGGCCGTCGGATATCACCGTGCACGTCTCGTCGACAAGCATCCGCGGCGAAGTGTTACGGATCATCGCCGGCGTCGACGGGGAAATCCGGCGCTTCATCGCCCAATATGTCAGCGAGGAAATTGATTCGCCCGAATCGCAAAAGGCGCAAGTCATCGACGTGGCAGAGCAACTCGATCAAACCTGGACCGGGATCTGACCGCTGCTTGCGCGGGTTTATCTCGTGGCCGCGCTCGGGTATAAAGACGCGGTGGCTAGCGTGGATGTCTCAACGTCGTCAGACCTTTCGCCGGCATCGGCATGGAAACTGGCAGCGGATTTGAATCGGTTCGGCGACTGGATGACGATATTCGCTGGCTGGCGCGGTCCGGTTCCCTCCAGTATCGAAAAGGGCACCCAGGTGTCGTCGTGCATCAAGGTCAAGGGTTTTCGCAACGTCATTCATTGGACCGTCACCCGTTATGACGAGCCGAATGAGATCGAACTCAGCGGCCGCGGCCGCGGCGGGATCCGGATCGCGGTAGACATGAAGGTCACCGACAACCATCCCGGTTCGACTTTTAACCTGAACGCCAAGCTGAAGGGCAGTGTGCTCAACGGGCCACTCGGACGGCTGGTGGCCCGGATCATCAAGTCAGACGTTCACGAGTCGGTCTGCAACCTGGCTGCCATGCGGTGATCGCGAACCGGCTAAAGCCGGTTGATCCAATTCCGGATGGGTATGCGGGAGCGATGGACCACAGCAAGGCGCCGGTCCTGGAAGCCCTGACCGCCTATCACCGCCAAGGTCGATACGGCTTCAGCCCGCCTGGACACCGTCACGGTCGGGGGGCTGATCAGCGTGTGCTGGAAGTGCTGGGACACGATCCATTCCGCAATGACGTGCTGGCCAGCGGCGGTCTGGACGACTGGCGCTCGACTGGTCAGTATGTGAAACAGGCCGAGGAGCTGATGGCCGACGCGGTCAGGGCGTCGACGGCGTTCTTCTCGACCTGCGGCAGCTCGCTATCGGTCAGGACCGCGATGATGGCCGTGGCCGGTGGGTGTGGTGGAGGCCTGCTGGTTCCGCGCGATAGCCACAAATCAATCGTCGGCGGATTGATATTTTCCGGTATCCAACCGCGATGGATCGTGCCGCGATGGGATACCGACAACCACCTTTCTCATCCGCCGTCGCCCGAGCGGGTAAGGCGAGCATGGGAAAACCATCCCGATGCGGCCGGAGCGTTGATTGTCAGCCCGTGCCCGTATGGCACCTGCGCGGATCTCAAGCGCATCGCGGAGATCTGTCACGAGCGGGGCAAACCCTTGATCGTCGATGAGGCGTGGGGAGCCCATCTACCTTTTCACGACGATCTGCCGACCTGGGCGATGGATGCCGGCGCCGACGTCTGCGTGGTCAGCGTGCACAAAATGGGCGCCGGCTTCGAGCAGGGATCGGTGTATCACGTTCAGGGCGACTTGGTGGACCATGGTCGGTTGGCGGCGTGCGCAGACACATTGATGACGACGAGCCCCAATGTGATGATCTACGCCGCGCTGGATGGTTGGCGGCGGCAGATGGTGCAGCGCGGTCGCGAATTACTCGGTGCGGCATTGCATCTGGCGGACAATCTGCGGCAGCGTGTCGAGCAGATTCCCGATATCGAGGTCCTCGACGACGAGCTGCTCCGTGCCGAGGCATCGCACGACCTGGACCGCCTCCAGCTGCTGATCGACGTGTCGGCGACCGGCAGGTCGGGGTATCAGGCGCGCGACTGGCTGCGTCAGCATTGCCAGGTTGACGTCGGATTGGCCGATCATCGCCGCATCCTGGCAACGTTGTCGTTCGCCGACGATCAATGCACTGCCGACCGTCTCGTTAGCGCGCTAGAAGCGTGGCGCGAAGCCGCCGAATCCCTCGATCCGCCAGCGGCGATCAACTTGCCGTCCCCCGAGGAACTACAACTTGAAAACGTGATGCTGCCCCGCGACGCATTTTTCGGGCCCACCGAACTCGTCGCGGCCGAAAAAGCAGTGGGTCGCATTGCGGCAGAACAAATCACGCCGTATCCGCCCGGTATTCCCGCCGTGATTCCCGGCGAGTTGCTCAACGAAGCCGTCATCGACTATCTGCAATCGGGCGCGAAAGCCGCGATGTCGCTGCCGGATCCAGCCGATCCTGGGCTGGAAAAGATCCGCGTGGTTGCCCGATCCTAGGGCAGAGGCACCTCTTGACTGGCGGTCGAATCCCGTTCGGCTTGGCGGACCCGCCTACCTTCCATTGTCAGCCAGGCGGTACCGGCGCCGGCGGCGAGCAATGCGACGACAAGGCCGCCGACTCCGACACCGATTCGGGCCAGCGCGAAACTCGCTAACGCGATCACGAATGCCACCACACCAGCCGCCACCAGAATCAGGCCCGGTGCCTTCGCCGTGTTCTTCATCGTTTCTCCGGCGAGCGGCCGGGTGGTGCGGTGGTGGTCGACAGGGTCGCGAGCAGTATCTCCCATGTAGACCAAACTACCGGATCGCGGAGGGTGAAACGGCGTGGCGGAGTGTGGTGAACGCCATTCAAGCAGAGCCAGCAATCCGGCCAGCGGGGCCCCGAGAGTGCTACGGCATGCCTGGTGGCAACAGATCTTGCCCGTTGGCGATCAGCATCGCGCCGCGGGTCAGCGAACGGGACCCGGTTTGTGGCCACCGCCCGATGGCTACAGGTACAAGGTGACCTCGGTTGTAATCGTTGGCAGCGGATTTACCGGATTCGAGTGCGCACGGCGGCTGGCCCGCCGGTTACGCAAGTCAGACGTCGACATCACGATCATTTCGCCGGTCGATTACATGCTCTACACCCCGCTGCTGCCGGACGTCGCCGGCGGCGTGGTCGACCCGCGGTTTGTGACGATCCCGCTGGCGGGCTCGCTCAACGGAGTGCGCAAGGTACGCGGCCGGGTCGACAGCATCGATCTGGCACAGCACCAACTGCAGTACACCGACCTCGAACAACGCTCCCGCGGCCTGTCATGGGACCGGCTGGTGCTGACGCCTGGTTCGGTCACCCGGCTGTTCGATATCCCTGGGTTGGCAACGAACGCAAGGGGTTTGAAATCGCCGGCCGAGGCACTCTATCTGCGCGACCACGTTCTGGAGCAGTTGGAGTTGTCCTGCCTAGAAGATGACGCCGCGCTGGCGCAGGCCCGACGCACGGTCGTGGTGGTCGGCGCGTCCTACTCCGGCACCGAACTCGTCGTGCAACTTCGCGCGCTGGTCGACGCCGCCGCCAAGCAGATGAACTTCGACGCGGCCGAGGTGAAATTCCTACTGCTCGACAAGGCCGAACAAGTCATGCCGGAGGTCGGCGAAAAGTTGGGCGCTCGCGCGATGCGGGTGCTGCAACGCCGAGGCGTCGATGTCCGGCTGGGCCTGACGCTCAACGAAGTACATGCCGACCACGTGGTGCTCAGCGACAACACCCGGGTGGACACCCGGACAGTCGCATGGGTCACCGGAGTGACCGCCGCTCCGCTGATCGAGACGCTGGGTCTGCCGACCGAGAAGGGTCGGTTGAAGGTGCAGACCGATCTTGAGGTACCCGGCCATCCCGACGTGTTCGCGGCCGGTGATGCCGCCGCCGTGCCCGATGTGACCCAACGCGGCAAGATCACACCGCCCACCGCCCAGCATGCGATCCGGCAGGGCAAGGTCTTGGCCAACAACGTGGCCGCCAGTCTCGGGCATGGGAAGAAGCGAGAGTACAAGCACCGCAATATGGGGTTGGTGGTCGACCTCGGACCGCATAGGGCCGTAGCGAATCCGCTGAACATCCCGCTGTCGGGCTATCCGGCGAAGCTGGTCACCCGCGGATACCACTTGTACGCCATGCCGCGAGCCGTCAACCGCTGGGCGGTTGCGCTGGCTTATCTGACCGACGTCTTGTTCGCGCGCTCGCTGGTGTCGTTGGGCCTCTCGACGCAAGACGATGCCGAATTTGCCACCAGCGAAGGCATTCCGCTGCCGAAGACCGGCTGAGCCGCCGGGCGCTTACAGGTCGAGGGTGAGCTGCTGTTGCTTCGCCGCGCGCGAGATGCACACCAGCATCATTCCCGCGGCACGCTCGGGGTCGGTGAGCAGCGTGTCGCGGTGGTCGACGCAGCCGTCGAGCACCCGGGTACGGCAGGTTCCGCAGAAGCCCTGCCGGCAGGAGTACGGCGGCCAGATATCCGCCCGCTGCAACGCCGACAGCAGGGTCTCCTCGGCACCTACCCGCACCGTGAGGTCCGTCGAGGCGACGCGGACGCTGAACTCCTCGCCGTCGACCACCGGAGGCGCGGCGAAACGCTCAAAGTGCAACTCGACATTGTCACGGCCGGCGAGCTGAGCGCGAATTGCGGTCAGCATCGGCGCCGGCCCACAGGCGTAGACCGCCGTGCCGTCAGGGCAGTCGCCGAGCAGCTGGGTTGGCGTCGGAATGCCGTGCACATCGTCGGTGCGGATCTCGATCAGGTCGCCGAACTGCGCTACTTCGTCGAGGAACGGCAGGCTGTTGCGGCTGCGACCGGCATAGACCATCGACCACTCGACGCCAAGGCGCTCGACGTGGCGCATCATCGGCAGGATCGGTGTGATGCCGATGCCGGCTGCGACGAATCGCAAACGCTGCATGGGCGATCCGTAGCCGGGCACGGTCAACGGGAAGGCGTTGCGCGGTCCGTTTGTCGTGACCCGAGTGCCCACGGCCAAGGCGTCGTGTACCTCGGCCGAGCCGCCGCCGCCATCGGGTATGCTCCGCACCGCGATTCGATAGCCGTCCGGGTGGATGGGGTCACCGCAGAGCGAATATTGCCGGACCCGTCCGCTGGGCAGGTGAAGGTCGATATGTGCGCCGGGACGCCAAGGCGGCAGAGATGCGCCGTCAGCACCGGCGAATGACAACGCCATGACGTCGTGGTCGTGTGCCACGACGCTGCGGTCCACGACGGTCAACGTGATGCTGCTGTCGCGGTGGGCCGGCGCGGCGACACGCCTTGTCGCCCCCGACACGGCCCACAATCCCGTCACCGCGGCATCGCCGAGGGCAATCAGCACGTCGTGCGATGAGCGTCCCGAGGCACTGGGTGGTGCCTGCCGGATCCGGTCGACGATCCCCATCAGTCCCCATCAGCCCCACATCAAAGATGTGCCGCGCGAGCTGCCGGTGAACTAGCCAGGTAGGCAACGGCCTGCGCCGTCGAACCCATTTCCTCCGGTGAGAAGCCGGGCCGGAAGTACGTCAAGGTGTTGGAGCCGAACAGCTTTCGGTAGGTGGGAAGCAACCCCTTCTTCGAGTCCAGTGCGCGCAGCCATTGCAGCTTCCACCAGCCGATGCCGAGGTTCGGGTCGGCTTTCATCAGGTACCACGTGCCCCGCTGCAAGAAGACGAACACCATCGTCACCGCCATCAGCATCGAGCGGATTCGATCGGGGTAACTGTTGTGGAAATAGGCGGCGACATCGTGGGCAACAGTGCGGTGTTCGACTTCCTCGCTGCCATGCCAGCGGAAAAGGTCGATGATCGTGGGATCTGCACGGTAATCCTGCCAGCGGCAGTTGAGCGCAAAGTCACCGAGCACCGCGGTGTAGTGCTCTATGGCGGCGATGAACCAAAGGCGGTCACACAAATGGCTGAGCCGACGTTTCGGGTCGGGGGAGGTGCTGGGCGCGAGCGTACGGGAAAAGATGAAATCAACCTGGTCGAGCAGCGGCTTGGGGTCGACGCCGCGGGCCACCATCAAGTCGTAGAGAACTCGTTCGTGGACGTCGGCGTGCGTTGCTTCCTGCCCGATGAATCCGCGCATATCCTCGGCCAGCTTGGGGTCCTTGACCAGCGGGAGCGCCTCGTTGAACACCGCGACAAACCAGCGCTCGACCGGGGGTAGCACGATATTGAGCAGACTGGCGAAATTCGAGGCCACCGGGTGGTCGGGAATCCAGTACAGCGGGACATCGGAGACATCGAAGTGCACTTTGCGCGCTTGAATCTGCACCGGACCCGGGTCGTATTCCTGCGCGGACCGGCTGGTGACCTGACGCTGTCGCAATATCAAACCTCCTCCCCGGATGTGGGCTCAATTCTGATCACCACGAGCGCAAAGGTCAAAGCGACGGTGAGGGTCGCCGGTTACCGACCGGGGCGCTTCGGCCGACTGGACGTGTCAGCATCACCGCGCGTTAGCTTTCGCCGATGAAGTTCGTGGTAGCCGGCTTCGGTAGCCGCGGCGACGTCGAGCCTTGCGTGGCCGTCGGCCGGGAATTGCTCCGCCGAGGTCACGATGTGTGCATGGCGATCTCACCGAACATGCTTGATTTCGTCGAGTCGGCTGGTCTTGCCGCGGTCGCATACGGGCCAGACTGGCAGGCGCAGCTCAACGATCAGGATTTCATGGGCAACTTTTGGGCGCTTCGCAATTCCTGGATTGCCGGGGATTCGTTCAGCGTGGTGCCCAAAGTCGCGGAGCACCTCACCAAGGTCTGGACAGCGAAGAGCACGACACTGACGTCGCTGACGGATGGCGCCGACTTGCTATTGGCAGGCATAACCGAGCAGGAGATCGCCGCCAACGTCGCGGAGTATCACGGCATCCCGATAGCTGGGCTGCACTTCTTCCCCGCGCAGGTCTTGGAGCGCGGTTGGCTGCACTCGCTGATAACCAAGGAGGCGACAAATGCCCAACGCCGGGCACTCGGCTTGGCGGCGGTAACCGGGCCAGCGATCGGTTCGCCGGAGATTCAGGCCTACGACGAGCTGTGTTTGCCCGACCTGGCGGCCCAGTGGGCGGGGGATAGCCGACGGCCTTTCGTCGGGGCGCTGACGTGCGAGTTGCCGACGGATGCCGACGACGACGTGTTGTCGTGGATTGCCGCGGGAACTGCGCCGATCTACTTCGGCTTGGGCAGCACACCGATCACGCCTCCCGCCGACACAGTCACGATGATCATCGCGGCCTGCGCACAACTGAAG
>CAWISO010000019.1:0-37834 GCA_963838755.1 uncultured Actinomycetota bacterium
GGGGTACGCGGGCCGGGTTTACGCTGCGATGCACCGGTCCGGGTCGCAGCAGGCGGGATGACCTCGGCTACGCGCCGGGTGGCCGTGACACAGCCGTTGAGCGCTGCCGACAAAGGCGGCTAGGTGCACGCACGCGGTGAGCACTGCGCTTGGATAACTGGCTGGGCCGGCGCCGGCGACCCTCGGCGATCCGGATACGTGGTCCGCTCAGCGGACCACGCTCTTGTGGCGACCACACAGATCGATATGCACTCCTGTTGCATTGAGTTCGGCCCGGGAGATTCGTCTTTTTAACCGGCATCGCCATCGCGCGCATTGAGCCCTTTGATTCCTGAACCGGCTATCGCCGCCAGCGCTCTTCGAAAGGAAACGGTGATGAGCACGACGACCGACGACGATGGGACCCGCTGATGGCCACCACCAACCAGTTGGGATTAATCCAGCACATCGTTGTGCTGGTGCTCGAGAACCGCTCGTTCGACCACATGCTGGGGTTTCTTTATGCCGATTCCGGAAACATCTCGCCTGCCACCAAGCAGCCCTTCGAGGGTCTGACGGGTCAGGAGTCCAATTCGGATGCCACCGGCAATCCGTGCCGGTCAGCGCTTTGGCCGCACGACGCCCAACGTCTACTTCACGCCCGGGGCGGACCCGGGCGAGGGTTTCTTGGCCACCAATGTCGCAACTTTTCGGCGAGGCCAGCCCGGCCGCCGGGGGTTCGGCGACCAACAGCGGATTCATCACCGACTTCGCGGCAACGCTGAAGGGCATGGACGAGCACCGGCCGATCATTGCGGGCACAACTGCTTCCGACATCATGGGATTTTCACCCCTGAGCTGCTTGCCGGTGCTGTCGGGGCTGGCTCGTGGCTTCGCGGTATGCGACCACTGGTTCAGCTCGGTGCCGACCGAGACATTTCCCAATCGAGCCTTCCTGTGCGCGGCGACCAGTCAGGGCCACATGGATGACTCCACATCCAAATACACCTCGCAGAGCATCTTCGGGCTGCTGAGCGCGCACAACCTGGCCTGGTCGATCTACGGCTATAACAGTCCGCCGCTTACCCGCTTGAATTTTCCCGATACCACTGATGCCGCCGAGTCGCACTTCGGCGTTTTTCGTGACTTTCAAGCGGCTGCGGCGGCGGGAAGCTCTTGCCGCCTATACGTTTCTGGAGCCCAGTTGGGGCTCCTCGGGCAACAGCCAACACCCCAACTACGATGTGGCCCTCGGCGAGCAACTGATCCACGACGTGTACTACGCCCTGCGCAACGGGCCTGCATGGAACCAGACCCTGCTGATCGTCACCTATGACGAGCACGGCGGCTGCTACGACCATGTCGCGCCGCCGACGGCGCGGTGCCGCCGGACAGTTGTGCGGGCGAGTTCGGATTTGACTTCACCCGCTTCGGTGTTCGGGTGCCGGCGGTGCTCGTCTCGCCGCTGATCGCGGCTGGCACGGCATTTCGTCCAGCGGAGCCGGTCCCCTGGACCACACGTCGATCCTCAAGACTGTCGAGACCCGTTGGGGCCTGCCGGCTTTGACTGCCCGCGACGCGGCGGCTCCCGACGTCGGGGACGTGCTGACGTTGGCGCAGCCCGAACCGACGACCCGCTGGCCGGCGTCACTGTGCCCCGTCGGCGGACGGCGCCAACCCGGTCGCGGGCACACCCTCGCACCTCCAGCAGGTGCATTGCCCAACTCGTCTCTGCGTTGGCGGTCAACGGCGCCCAGGGCAGACGCCATGCCGGTATTCCTGATCTGAGAACCGAACAGGACTATCACGACTACATCACGTCACGGTCGGCGGCCTGGGCGGCGCGGCGACGGACCACCGCCACCGCGTCGGGCTACCATCCGCGCTCAGCCAAGATCGGAGAACCGTGATGACTTCTAGCTCCTCGACAAACGCCGGACCCCCGTCGCAGATCTACCTCATTCGCCACGGCGAAAAGCCCGCCGATCCACCGACCCCAACGGCGGTGCCGAGCGCCGCCGTTCGGAGTCGACATCAACGGCAACCCCAGCATCCACTCACTGCTGCCGCGTGGCTGGCAACGCTCCGGCGCGCTCGACGGTACTTTTCGCGCCCGCGACCGGACCAGTGCAGGCAGGGCTTGCAAACACCAACAACCCTGTTCTCACCCGACTACGGGAAACCGGATAAGACGCAGAACCATCGCACCTACGAGACGATTCAGGGCTTGAGCGACCGGCTCGAAGGTGCCGATCAACTCTCCGTTCGCCGAAGGCCAGGAGCCTGCGCTGGCCAATGCCGTCGTCGCCGGCTACGCCGGTGTTGTGCTCATATGCTGGGAACACCAACACATTCCAGCGATCGCTGCCGCCCTGCCCACCGTGTCGGGCATGCAGATCCCGGCGGCCTGGCCAGGTGATCGCTTCGATCTGATCTGGTCGTTCAGCCTTGAGGCCGGAGCTTCATCCACGGCGTACGTGTTCTCCCAGATCCCGCAACAGCTGTTGGCCGAGGACGCCGATACGGTCATCTAGGCGAAACGAGGCAACCGCCTACACGGCTCGCCCGCGGGCCGGGTACTAAGTTTTTCGCAGAACCGCAACCATCGGGTTAGACTGGGCCGTTGCGGTTCGGTGGCGCCATGACCGCGAGCGCATTGCCCCGACCGTGCACCTGGATTACTTTGCCGCAGGCAAGATCAGCCACCGGACACCCCGATGAATGCGGTTGCAGCTCGGCACGGATCACCCGCTCACTGAGCGGTGGAGTCGGTGCCGGGAGTGTCGGGCTGACAGTCGGCGTCCAGTGGAATGATCGGGCCGCCCGATCGCAGTGACAGCAGATGTAGGTTCGTAGCGAACGCGCGTTCGCAACTCGGCGTGAACTTGACCAGGATTTGTGCGAGGAATGGAAAGAGCCGCACCGGGGCTAGCTCATAACGCGAATCCACATGCTCGTAAGCGGGCGGAGGCGGCAATTTCGGGACAATGTCCCGATCCCCTATAAGAGTTCTTGACCACCTGGTCGAACGTGCTTACAAACACTGAAGCCCCGGTACGCGGACTGCCGTAGGTGCAGACAACTGCGAGTGACTAATTGAATAGCGCCACACGCGCAGAGCACCCAGCACACGTAGTCTCCGGAGCGCTCCATCCAACACATCCCGAGGTCGCTGTAGCCTGCTTGGGCCAACACCATCGTCGTTATCAACAACAGGTGAAAACAAAGCATGCGCACGGGCCTAGTCCACGAATTGTGGACGACTCCGAAAGCTATCCGTTCGCCAGCCGGTCCGCTCAGCGGACCGGATTCTTGTCCAACGGCAGCCTGTTCGCGTCCAATGGAACTGGCAATCATCTAGTTCATCTGTTGCTCATTCGTCGGGATGAACGGGACGGTGGGTGGGCAGGGTTGTGCCGGTTTCAAAGAGACGAGGCGCACGCTCGCTCGTGCCAACGGCGCGAACGGGTCAGTCGATGCCGACGCACAACTCGGCGCTGCACGACAAGGTGTTGTACATGAGCACCCGCAAACGCCGGTACCCGTCGCGCACAGGAGAACTGATTTGAGAAGACGGAGGTTACATCGATGACGACAGCAGAAACGACGACAGCAGCGGGGGCGGCACCGGGCGACACCCTGCAAACCTTTCAACTCGACGATCTCGCGCAATACACCCGAGAAGGCGCGTTCGGGCCGACCGCCAGTCCGGACTTCCGTGTGTTCTACGTAGGCCGCGACGACGTGCACGGGGTGTTGGTGCACCTGTTCACCCGCGTCCGGTTGAGTGTGAAGATGAACATGTTCGGCTACGACGACGACCAGCTCAACCAAATCCTGACTGACCTGGCTGAAGACCCATCGGTGATGGTGCAGGTCACCCTGGACAAGTCGCAGGCGACCGGAGCACACGAGAAACAGATCCTGCAATCGGATGTCGCCACCGACTCCGCGGGGTTTGCCGCCGACTTCGCCATCGGGCAGTCCGACACGCACCAGATCAGCCACACCAAAGGCGGTGTCCTCGACGGCATCGTCGCCTTCGAAGGTTCTACCAACTGGTCGTCATCCGGCGAAGGCACCGGCATCAGCCTCGCCCAAGCAAAACAACACCCTGGCTATAAGGCCCAGAACAACACCCTGTCCGTGTACAACAACGCCTACGAGATCGCTAGATTCTCCGCCCGCCTCGACTACGAACACGGCGTCGCTACCCACCAACCGCAGCCCGCCATGTAAGGCGGCACTTTCGCCGAACTCACCGACCGCAAGACGAGTCCCACAGCATGACCGTCAACCCGACGACTACGACTACCCTGCCGCCGGGCACTAGCTGGGCTTGATCGCGGGCCCCGCCACGGTCGACAAAATCGTCGCCGAACTCAAGTCGGCCCCGATCGTATATAAGAAAGCCAAAGACATCCTGCGTGCCTTGAGACTGCGGCTGCTGCCTGCAGACAACCCGCATGTCAAGTCCGACCTCGCGAAAATCGGAAAGGACAAAGCTCTTTCGCCGATCCTGCTTGTCCGTGGCGACCTGGCCACAGGTGTGCCAATGCATATCGCCGACGGCTACCACCGCGTCTGCGCCAGCTACCACACCGACGAGGACACCGACATCCCCTGCAGAATCGCAAGACCAAACCACTCGGTTTTCAGCGGTAGCCACGCCGTTTAACAAGGCAAAAGTTGTTGCACCTGTTGTGGTCCGATATCCACCGACGGGTCGACTTTCGCGTCGCCGCCCGCCGCCGTGACCGTCCCGCCGCCGCGTAGGCCTCCGAGCACGTCGGTCGTCAGCCCAGGTGAGACTGCACGCGTTCGATCGGATCTTCAGGTAGTCGCTGCCCGTCAAGACCCGACGACTTCGGCTCCACGCCGCGATGCTCCTGCTCGGATGGCCTTCGCTGCCTTTGCAGCAAATACGCCAGCACCGTATCGCCGGTCATGGATCTTTCGAATCAAACCGGCCCGAACCATTCGCGGGCCCTGCCCAGCCCGCTAGTCCCGCATTGTTGGCCAGGACTCACGCTTCACAGCCCGTCTGCCAGGCTTTTGGCGGCAACGGCCTTGTCCCAGATCTGGCCGGCCGTGGTGGCCAACGCGGCGCGCTGCGCCGCAGTGGCGCCGGCGACCATGTTCGCGACGAAAGTGTCGCGGGGCGTGAGCGCTACATCGGCGATCGTGAGGGACGAAAGCCGCTTGGCCAGAGGCGAATCTGCCGGGACATCGACCGCTAGGTTACTCGCGGGCTGAGCGACCACCGCGCCAGCGATGTCCTCGGGGTGCGCGCGCAGCTGGTCAAGCGCCGCCTTCGTGAACAGGTCACTCAACTGGGAGCCCGATAGTGGACTGAACCGCGAGCACATGTAGAAGAAGTCACGGAAGGAGGCGACGTAGCGGCGGTGGGAGTTGCAAACGATGGTGATCTGGTCGTTCTTGACGGTGATGTCGGCCAGGATGACCCACGGCGACGTGGGGCACGATGAGCACTGCGGGCAGTCGCAGAACGGGGCGGTAGCGCTCTGGGGCGGGGTTGGGTTGGCGGGTGCGGGCTGGTTGATCTGCAGCTCCTGGGCCAGGTTCGCGTTTGTCGTCGCCGATCCCAATCGGCAGCTGAGTGCGATCGCCGAGCTCGGCGGCGTCATCTGCGCCGGGTAAGTATCGGGCAGGATGTCGAGCACGCGGATCCGGTAAGAGTCACGCGACCGGCTGTATTCGCATGCCGTCTCCTCGCACCCGGACCCGCACCCCGAGGTGACGACCTGCACTGGGACACACGGGTACTCCGTGTAGGCGACGGCAAGGTAAACGGGCTGGTTCGCCGGGGGGGCGACCTTGACCTCGGCGCACCACGGATCCGGCGGTACGCACCCGTTGGCGGCGTCGCCGTCGGCGTTGCGCGCGCTTAGGTCGACGGTGACCACATTGTCGATGACGATCTCGTCGCCGTAGGGCCCCAGGATGCAACCGGCGTTGACGTCGACGCAGCCAGCTTGTTGGGAGACCCGCACCTCGGCGCCGCACACGATGCCCCAACCGTGCAGCAGCCGATTGTGGCGCCGGCTTTTCTCCCGGAAGTAGAGCTGGTCCTGGGTGAGGTCGGCGGCCGCGACGAGCTGGCGCGGGTAATAGCGGGTGCGCTCCCCCGCCGCCGTGGGAGTGGGGCAGCTGGCGGCGGATCCGCCGCAGCCGCAGTCAGTGCCAAGTGTTGCAGTCATTCTTTGTTCCTCCTAGGGCTGGGGTCACGTGCCTGGCAACGCCTTCGCGCGGGCCGTGGCCGAGCCGCCGGTCGCCAGGGTCGCGATGAACGACTCGGCGCCGACGACCTGGCCCAGCGTCCAGTGCACGCTGATCTGTCCATTCGCGTCGGAGGTCGTGTTCACCGTCTGGGCAGGACTGCCGGCCCCCACGCTCAGTTTGGCGCCCCGATCTGTGGTGGTGATCGTCACGGAGGCGGCGGCTACCGGTTTGCCTGCCGGGTCGCTCACGAGCACCACGACCGGTTGAGGCAGTGTGTCGCCGATGGGCGCGGTCTGATTGTTGCCGGCGGCGACGGTGATCGTGTTCGCGCCCGTATGCGACGCCGTCGCCTGGGCGGTGGCCGAGCCACCGGTCGCCAGCGTCGCGGTGAATGACTGCACTCCGGTGTCCTGGCCCAGCAGCCAGTGCACGCTGATCTGTCCGTTCGCGTCGGAGGTCGTGTTCACCGTCTGGGCAGGACTGCCGGCCCCCACGCTCAATTCCGCGCCGCGAACCGTGGTGCTGATCGTCACTGCCGCGGCGGCTACCGGTTTGCCTGCCGCGTCGCTCACCTGCAGCACGACCGGATTAGGCAGTGTGTCGCCGATGGGCGCGGTCTGATTGTTGCCAGCGGCGACGGTGACCGTGTCCGCGCCGGTATGCAACGCCGCGCAGCACGCGTCAACGCGCTCGGCCAGGGCGGCGATCAGTTCGAACAGCACGGTGTTGCTGAACACCTCAGCGCGGTAGGTGTACTGGTCGACGCTCAGCGGATTGCTGCCGGAAGGCAACGTCACGGTGGCCAGCACAACGCAGGGCATGTCCGGCGGCGGCGGGCAGGTGATCGCGAGCGTGTCCTCGGCGGTGACGCGCCGGTCGAAGCCGGCTGCAGGAGCCTGAGGGAAGATCGCGTCGCGCTGCTGGGCGGTCAGCGAGGCGGGCTGGCTGCCGGGCACCCCGGGCTGCACGATCACCCGGTATTTCTCCAGCGTGGTGCTCGGCGCGTTGGTCGGCACGCCGTCGCATTCGGAGACGTACACCAGCGTCGGTTCGGCGTCGCATTCGGTGTAGCACAGGTAGATGGTGCTTTGGCCGTTGGTGAGCTTGGCCCTCGATGGGACGCCTTTGGCGTCGGTCGGCTGCGCGGGATCGATCGAGGCCCGGGCGGTTGGCACGATGATCTCGCGGCCGCAGCCGTCGATAGCGACGCCGGGCGAAATGGACAGGGTGCCGTCGGCGCCGGCGGTCACGCCGAGCCCGCACAGCACACCGGGGCCCAGCGCCAGCCGGTTGAGCAGCCAGCGCTTTTCCATGCCGTAGCACTGCTCCATCTGCAAGTGCACGACGTCGAGCAGCTTGCCGTAGAAGTACTTGTTGCGTTTCGGCTCGTGCAACGAGCCCAGCACCGCCTCGGTCATGGTCGGCTCCTGTCTGCAGTGATGCGTGCGGCGGTCACGTGAGTCGTCCCTCCCCGACCCGGGCCTGGCCCACCAGCGCCAGGGCCGGGCCGGCGGGAGTTGGCGTGGACGGGTCGCCAAGGGACGACTCGTCGAGACCCGGTCCGGCGTCTAGATCCAGCGGCGTGGCCGGTCCGGCGACGATCGCGTCGATGCCGACCCGGGCCTGGGTCCCAACGCGGGCCTGCGGGCCAGCGACGCAAAGCGTGTAAACGGTGTGGGCGGGTTTCTCGGTGTCGACGAGGGCGCGCAGCTGCGCGTCGAGGCTTGTCACCGCACGCCCGGGGTTCGGGACGACCGCGACGTGGAAGCGGTGCGCGAGGTCCGCGAACAGCGGGGCACCGGTGTTGGCGCCGCCGGTGAGGCTGCTTGCCTCGACCACGGCGGTCACCCCGACGACGGCGCCGTCGGCGGGGCCGGCGATGAGCATGGTGTCGAAGCCCAGCCCCGCGGCGCCGCAGCAGCTGCAGCTGGTTTGCTGCTGGGTGGGCTGTAGCGACCAGATCTGGGCGCGCTGCGCCGGTTCGGTGATGTCGACGGTTAGGCCCGGGAAGCGTTCTTGGATCGCGGCGATCAGGCCTTTCGGCGTGCCCCGGATCGCCTGGGCGGCGAATGCGCCTGCGACGACGCCGCGGCGCTGGTGCTCCGGCCAGCGTTCGTCGAGCACCACCGCGAGCCACGCGGCGAGGTCGTCGAGCGGCCCGCCTCCCACAGTGTCGTCGGCGGTCCACGCGTCGAATCGCCGGACCAGATCGAGGCGCTCGCGGGTGGTTTCCTCCTGCACGCTGTGGATGAGGCGCAGGTAGCGGTCGAGGAAGTCGCTTTGCCCGGCGTCCTTGCGGTACACCGCGGGCAGCAGCTCCAGCCATGACAGCGACCCAACCACCTGGATCTGGTGGACGGCGGGTGTGGAGGTGCCGTCTCCGCCGAGGTGGCCGCCGATGAACAGGCGCGGTCCGGCCGGCTCGGGGACCAGCGCGGCGTCGACGTCGGCGGGCAGCGCCGACCATAGTGTGCCGCTCGGGTCGTCGGCAATGGGGACCGTTTGCGGCGATGGCGGCAGGTCGCCGGGCGTGACGGCGGTCCACAGCTGCAGGTGGCCCGCCGGGACGCGGTCGAATCGCACCCGGAGTTCGCGGCGGCTGTGGTCGGTCGCGGTGTCGAGGGGGCCGCAGACGAACGTCCCGGCGCGCAGCCACGCGCCGTGGGCGTCGTGGCGTGACAGCGGACCAGGATCGCGCGGATATGCCCACAGCACCTCGGTGCCCGCGGTCCAGATGTCGCCGATCGCGCGGGCCGGCAAGGTGCTGCCGAGGTAGTCGCCAGCCGGTGTGTAACACAGCAGATCAGCGTGTGGGTGGTCGACGAGGTAGACGCGCTGGCCAGCGGCGGCGATCCCGTCGATGCGGGTGACCTGTGTTGTGATCAGCTCGCCGGTGAGCCCGTCGCGCTCCACCCGTACCGGCGTCGCCCACCGGTCGGCCGACGCGGGGTCGATGGTGCCATCGGGGCGCACCGGCGCGACCGCGTCACCTGTCGGTGCGCGGAGGACGACGAAAAGCCGCTCCGCCGTCGCAGCGATGCGCACCGGATCCCCCGGCAGCGACGCCACCGCGGCACCGAACGCGACGTCCTCGGTCCCGTCGGGGTCGAAGCGTCGCACCCGCCCGACGCCGGCGGGACCGCCGCGGTCGAGCAGGTAGATGATATGGCCGGAGCCGGCCAGGCACCATCCCCCGGTTACGTTGTCCCATCGACCGGTGATCGCGCCGGTGACCGGGTCGACGACGAGCACCGCGTCGGCGTCGGCCACGTACAGGCGGCCCCGCGGCCCGAGTAGCAGTCCCCGCGGTGCGGTGAAGGTGCCGCCGAGCAGCTCGGCGTCGCCGGGGCGGGTGCCGACAACGTCACCGGGTTCCACGGCATTCGGCGTGCATCGCGTCACGATCCGCACTCGAGCCGCGTCGGGCTCGCTGAGGTAGCCGGTGCCGCAGGCGTCCAGCGCGCACCCGGGCGGACCGTCGCCGGCGGGCGGTTGCAGGTCGGGGCCGGCGGGCACGCCGGCGTCGGGAATGCTGCGCAGGCACAGCTCACCGCCTGGTCCGACCTCGACGCCCAGACAGGCCAGTCCGATCCAGCCGTCGGCCAGGTTGGCGTAGCGGGGAAGCCGGTCGCGGGCGGTTTCGGCGGTGCTCATGTCAGCTCTCCACGCCCACCCAGCTCACATACCACTTGTTGATGGTCGGTACGGTCTCGAGGACCCCCGACTTGCGAACCCGGTCTGGGTTGACCACGTTGTCCCCCTGGGGCACGGTCATGGTCAGGTCGAACCCGCTTGGGGAGGCATTGCTCACCTGGACGTATCCGTCGACGGTGGCCGTGGGGCCGCTGCTTGGCTGGAAGTTGCGGTTGCCGACCACCAGGGCCTGGTATGTGGGAGTGTTGGTGAACCCGGCCTCGCTGGTGTCCACCGAGACTTCGAGTCCGACGAGGTTTTGGTTGGCGGCGTCGGCGTACGACAACTTCCAATTCAGATTCGACGACAGGGTCTGGCCTGCATACACGTAGGGCTGGCGGTCGGGTAACGCGCTGCGCCGCACCGTCAAGTCCACCGGCCCGGTCAGCGTGCAGTTCAACACCGTGATGGCGCATAACACGATGTCCTGGCCGGCGCCGGTGGGATCCGGCCAGGTCAGCTTGGGTGCGTCGATGCGGCGCACAGCCCCGTTGGATCCGCAGACGCCGCTGCGCACCACCGGGGTGAGCTGATCGTCGTTGAAGTAGGCGATGGTGAGGTAGAACGTCACCGCACCACCGGCGGGACCGGCCACGACCGACGGGATGTCGAGTACTTGGGGCGCGTCGAGCACGATCGACCGGCCGCCCGTATCGACGGCGTAGCCGGGCCCGACGGTCACACTCTTGTCGCCCTTGGCGCCGGTGACCAGCAGGCCCGAGACGATCCCCGAGCCGTGCAGGGAGCGCTGGTGCAGCCACAGCAGTTCGCGGTGATAGGCCACCACCGCGTTGAGGTCGGCCGCGGTCAGCGCCTGCCCGTCGAAGAAAGCCGGACGGCTAAGGCTGGGGATGGGGATGTCGGTCATCCGAGCACCGCCGATAACATGATCTGCTGCAGGAACACCAGCCATCCGGAGAACGGGCCGGCGTCGCGGGTGTCGATCCCGACCCACGACACGGGCACGGGGTTAAACCCCGCAGGCGTGTTCTGTGCCCAGCCGTTGGTGTTGGCGGTGACCACACGCAGGGTGAACGACGCGTTGTCCTTGTCCTGGATTGAGACGAACGGGCCCACCCAGGTCTGCAGCCGGGTGGCTAGGGCCGGCGGTTGCGGCTTCGCGTCAGGGTCGATCCGTAGCGACGCCGTGTCGCCGAAGGGATGCGCATCGAGCGAAACCAGGTATACCGGCGAAGACGTGGCCTCGAAACCCGCCAACGCGGTGGGCACCTCCATGCGCCAGTCGGCGTAGTTCCCGTCAACCTGCATCGCCGACTGCGCTATGTGTCCGGTCGCGATTTTTGGGCGCACCAACGCGTGCGCCACCGGCCGTGACGCGGTGCTGACATCGGCCGGTGCCGCCCTCGTGGCGGTGGTGAGCCGCGCGATCGGCACATCGGCGCCCAGCTGCACACGCGGCGAATAGGGCGTGGGTGCTGCCGCAGCCGCGGGGGCCGGTCCGGCCAGCTGCCACCGCAAGTCGGCCTGTTCGACCGGCATCCGGCGGGGCTGGCAGCCGTCGGCGAGGTCACCCGCGGGTGCCCACCGGGCAACGAGGTCGACCAGATAGGCCTGTCCGTCGTCGGGAACGATCGGCAGCGGCACGGAATACTCGGCGGGGTTGATCAGCTGGCGCCCGCAGGCGTCGAGTGCGACGCCGGGACCGACGACCACGTGTGTGGCGGCGGAATCGACGCTGCACAGGTATCCGGTGACGACCCCCCACACGTCGTGCCCACGGGCGGCGTGCAGCTGCAGCAGTTCGGCTGTGCGCCGCGACGCCTGGGTGAGGTCGGCGCCGGCCAGGCATTGATCGGGCTGGAATTCGATGCGGTCGAGGATGGGCTTCATTGCACGCTCACCTGGTGCATGCCGGAGACAACCAGTGACACCGCGCCCAAGCTGATGTTGCCGCAGCCGGCGCTGACGCCGTTGGCCGTTAATTCGATGTCCGCGACGTGGTCGACGCCGCCGATCAGGTCGAGCTGGCGCAGGATTTCGCTTTGGAAGACGTCGCGGCCGAATGGCCAGCCCCGAGCTGCCGGGCCGCCGGTGAGCGGGTGCAGGAAGGTGTACAGCGCCGCCACGGCGTCGGCTTGCACGCGCGCGGTATCCGCGTGGGGCAGCGCAACCAGCGCGGCCCGCACCGACACCTCGATGTAGTCGGGGCCGGTGACGACTAGCCGGGTGCCCAGCGTGCGGCGTGCGCACAGGTAGCGGCGCACCTGCGTGAGCTGGGCCGCGGTGGGCGTCGGGCGCTGGGCGGGCAGGCCGGGGACGACCACCACGGTCACCGTCCCGGGGGCCGCCGCCCAGGGTTGTGCTGGGTCCAGGCCGGTCCACGCCTTCGCGCGCAGCACCGCGGTTCCGGGCACGTCGAGGGCGAGGCGTTCGAAGTCCAGCGCGGTCGCGGCCCGCGCCGGGCGCGATCGGGCGAGCACGTGGCCGCGGTCGAGCTGGTCCAGTGTCGGGGCGCTGCCCGGCGGCGCCAGCTCGAGGAGCCGCTCGTGTGACCAGACCGCGTCGGCGGTGCGTCCCTCTCCTGTCTGGAGGTCGTCGGCGGGGCGTGCCGGGAACGGGGGCGCGGCGAGCACCCCGAGGTCCGCCGCGTTGATGGGAGCGCCGCGGGTGAGGGCCGCGGTGAGCGGGTCGGCGGTGTCGAGCCGCCACACCGTCCGGTGCGTCGGCGTGCCGTCGATGCCGGCGGTGTGATCGGCGCGAATGAGCACGGTGGAGCCGGCCGCGGGGATCCGCCCGTGCTCGCCGTCGCCGAAGCGCAGCACGCCGGTGGCGGGTTCGAATACCACATGGTGCTGGGCGGGGCTGCTGCGCAGCAGTGATTCGACAGTTGTCCAGCGGGTGCTGCCGGCGGGGTCGGCGGTCCACACCTCGGTGTG
Source organism: uncultured Actinomycetota bacterium (assembly GCA_963838755.1). Classification (GTDB taxonomy): domain Bacteria; phylum Actinomycetota; class Actinomycetes; order Mycobacteriales; family Mycobacteriaceae; genus Mycobacterium. The sequence continues at coordinate 12,813 of CAWISO010000019.1, forward strand.
GTCGCCGGTGAACGGTGCGCCGGCCACGGTGGTCTCATAGCGCGGCGCGCCGTCGGGGATGCCCGCTTCGAGGAGGGTCATGGTGATCGATCCGGACGCCATGTCCAGCACCACTGCGTGCGGATCGTCGGGTCCGGCAGGGACCTCGAACGCGAGGATGCGCCCGCTAGGGTCGGTTTTGATCCCGAAACCGGCGGCGGCTCCGACGGTCAGGCCCGCTGGCGGTTGATACGACGGGTCGGAGTACTGCCACGTCGCGTACGCCGGTGTGGTCTGCACGACCGGGGCCGCGTCGACGAGGATGCGGTTCGCGCGCGGTGCCACGTCGTGGCGCCCACGCGCCAGACGAACCCGGATCCAGCGCCGCGGCTGGGTTACCGCGCCGATTACGCTGGATGCCGCGCCGACTTCGCCGAGCGGTACGACGACCCGCCCGGAACGGGTCAGCGAGCGGGTGTCGTCGGCGACCTCGCCGGCGAACCCGACCCAGCTGGCGCCGTCGTGATATTCCCACAGCGTGTGTGCACTATGGTGCGGGCGCGGCGAGCCGTGGTCCGGGGGCGAGCCGGCGGCGTCGTCGAGGGCGAGCCAAATCGACAGCGGTGCGGCAGGATCGAACGCCGGACCGGGGTCGAGCCCTAGCAGCAACGCCGCTCCGACCGCCGGGTCGGGGCCCATCGCCTGGAACATGGCTGCACGCCGCCAGTCCTGGGTGCGGTCGACGAAACCCGAGCCCGTCCACACCTGGACCGCAGTGAGTGCGCAGCCGAGTACCTGTACCGGGAAGCTCAGCCGGTGGCCGACGGGCGCGGCGGTGTCGGTCGATGCGGCGAACACCACACCGGCGGGCAGCGCCAGGGGCGCGGTGGCGGTGAACGCCAGCGGTGTCCGGGCCGATACGACGCGGCGCAGCGGCATGCCGGCCAACGCGAGGAACCGCTGGCGGTGCCGGGGCGGCACCTGATCGACACCGTATACGTCGGCTTCGGTAATCCATGCCAGCAGGTCGATCAGCGTGATGCCCGGGTCGGACAGGTTGTAGTCAGTCCATCCGGGTGCGTAGCGGTGGATCAGCGAGCTGGCCTCGTCGACTAGGTCGCTCCAGGTGCGGTCGTCGAGGTCGGGCAGCGGCAGAGGCACTTCTCATTCACCTCCCGCCAGCCGGATGTTGAGATCACCGGCGACGACGATGCGGCCGGCCGGCACCGCCACGACTTGGCCGTGCGGGGTGCCGTCGAGCAGCAGTTCGAGGATGCGGACATGGTCGACGCCGGAGACGCCGCCGATGACCCGGGCGAGGTCGGACAGGTACACATCGCGCCCGAACGCCCACCCCGTGCCGTCCGGTCCACCGGTCAGCGGGTGCAGGAACTGCCGGGTGGCGGCGAGCACCGCGTCGATGACCACTCCGGCGCTGTCGGGGTCCACGGGGACGATCTCAGCGAAGACGCCGACCGGCTGGTAGTCCGGCCCGGTGACGTAGACCTGGGCCGCCATCGATGTCGGGCACCGCTGCCCAACGTACTGCTCGACCTGGCGGCGCAACCCGAAGGACGGCACGGGTTGGGGGTCGGCGGAGTCCGGCATGACGATCAGCTGGACGAAGCCCGGGCGGGGTCGGCCGGTCGGGTCGGTGGCGGGCACCGCGCGGGCTACGGCGACGGCGGGGGAGGCTTCCCGGGCGAGCGTTTCGTAATCGGCGGCGGTGATCGCCTGGGCGCGCGCGGCCACCGAGGCCGGGCCGCGTCGCAGCACATCGGCGCCGGTCTCGTTGTCCGCGCCGCCTTCGGCGGCCCGGAGGTTGACCACCGACCCGGCCGGGATGCCGGAGAGCAGCTGGGTGATGGCGCCGGCGGTGACGTTTCCGACCCGGCCGCCACCGGAGCGGTACACGCTGGCGCGGATACCGTCGGGGGCGATCGGCGGTATGCGCCCGTGCTGGTCGTCGCCGAAGACCACCGCTCCGCTGCTGCGTTCGATCGTATAGTGCCGATCGGTGGGCCCGGAGAAGTACAGGTTGCGCTGCGCGGCCCAGCGGACCCACACTCGGGTGACCGCTCCTGTCACGGGGTCGTAGTCCAAGCTCAGGTCGTCGGCGGATCCGCCGTCCGCTATCACGTCGTCGCGTAGGTTGGCCAGGTCGACGGGCGCCCGCGGGCCGGTGAGTTCCAGCACCTCGATCTGCTCGCCCGGCAGCACCGGCGCATAGCTGAACGACACGCTCTGGCCGGGGTTGCCGTCGCTGGTGCCGAGCAGCTCGTTGCTTCGGGTCTGCAGGTTGGCCGCCCACGCGGTGTTGGGGTAGACGCCGTCGAGGGTGCGCACCAGCGGGTCGCCGTCGCTGCGCAACCGCGCCCGGATCCACGCCCCGCGGGGCGTGCCGAACAGGGCCGGTCCGGCCTTGGTCACCGTCGCGCGCGGGTAGGTCTTGGCGGTGGGTTTAGTGAACGTGATCACACCGTTGTCGATGCCGGCGATCACGGCAAGCTCGGAGCCGGTGTCGTCGCCGACGCTGACCAGGTCCCCGGCCTGCAGCCGGACCGTTCCGCCAAGGTCGGTCGTGCGGACGGTGGCCGGGGTGAGCTGCATCCCGTGTTGGGTGGGCAGCTCGGTTACCCCCGGGTAAGAGATGCGGACGGCGCCGGGCAGCGCGATCCCGTTGGTTTCGTCCTCCACGCTCATCGGCACCCAGGTGTTTTCATCAAGGCACTCCCACACCAGGGCGGGCCCGGACTCCTCACCGGCGACTTCCTCGACGTCGAGGTAGATGCTCAGCACGTCCTCGGGGAGGGGGCCGTCGAAGCCGAAGTACACCCCGGGTGTGGGGTCGGAGATCAGGGTGAACGGCGGGAACGGGGCGCCGCGGGTCGCCACGCTGTCTGAATGATCGACCCAGGTGAAGTCGTTGCTGGTGTCGCAAGCGGTGGGCGCTTCGCGCGGCGAGCTGTAGTAGTAGGCGTATCGTACGGCTTTCACAACCGGTGACGTGATCTCGGTGATCGTAAGACTGTTCCCGGGCAGGGTCACCGTGCGGGTCTGGCCGTAGGCGCCGGAGGTGATCCGGAACCGCATCCAGTAGCCGTCGACACCGTTGACCGACACCGAAGAGCAGTCGGTGGGCGCGTCAAACTGCAGTCCCGTCTGGGCACCAAAACTCCGTGTGAAAACGGGACCCAGATCAGTAAGGGTCGGATCGTTGCTGAGTATCGTGATCTTGATTTTGTCGATCGACTGCCACTGTTGGCCGTCGAAGTACTGGACGTCGACGACCGGTGTCAGAGCCTTAATTGACGCGTCCTGGCTGTCGTTCTGCAGGCCGGTGTCCGCACCGTCGAACACTATCGTGATGGTCGCGCCCGGTTTGCTCAGCGCGTCGGAGAGCATCAGATAACACGCCGCGCCAGCAAGCGGGCTCGCGCCGAACGGGTGAAAGGGCTTAGTTAGATCCAGGGGCAGGCTGTCGGCGGCGCCGTTGTCCGGTCGCCGGTCCTCCAGGTTGTATCCAACGTGGATGTCGGACACGGTGGCGGTGGGGCTGAACTGTACCGAGGCGGTCGCTGTGGTGAAGCCGGCAACACTGAGCTGGAAGTCGTAGTTGCCGTCGAGGATGTTGTCTAGCCGCGCGTAGCCCCCACTCAGTGAGCGGTGGGCCGTGTTGGGATCCGTCGTGTCGGTCTGGGTGATGTCCACCGACGCCGAGCTCTTGTCGGCACTAAAAGGCAGGACTGCCGCGGCGTCCACCAGGAGTGGCGATTGGGCGGACCACTGCTTCCCCAGTTCCATGACGCTGATTTCTTGAGTGCCGGGAACGATGCTCCAGCTCCACAAGGTCAGGGTGCCGATCGGTGGCGCCACGACCGAGGAGATCAGGATCCGGTCCAGCGTCGGCAGCTGCCCCGCGTAGTCGGGTGTGAGCGCTTCGCTGCATCGGCCGCGGATCCAGTACGAGTCGATCCAGTTGACGACCCGTTTCTTGGCGCTTGCACCCTCAACACGGAGCACCACTGTGCCGCTGCGCGTCAGCCCCTTAGTGCCGTCGACGCTGTCGGAAGTGCCGTCGATGCTGTCGGTATCGCCGGGTGGGGTCGTCGGGAACGGTGCGAACGGGCGCCAGCTGTCGCCGTCCCAGTACTCCCAGACGGTTGGGATGGGTCGCCCGGCGGTCGTCGCGAGTTCGAGCGTGACCTGTACCTCGCAGTGGCCCCGCAGCGCGAAGTGCACGTCGTGGGCGAGGTAGAGCTCGTGCCCGATCTGTTGCGGGCCGCCGAAGAGGGTGAACGGCCGCTGCGAGGTGTAGTCGCTGGTGTGCGAGGCCCACTGGTCGGTTCCCGGGAGCACGGTGGCGACCTCAACCAGCGGTGCGGCGGCCAACGCGATGTCACGCTCGGTCTCGAAGATCAGCGGGCCGTTGACACCCGCAACGGTCGCCCCGACCTGGGTGGCGGCGGCGGCGCGCGAGTCGCCGAGGCCGGGGCGCAGGCTGAAGGTGACGGGCGCGCGGGCCGCCTGTGCGGGCAGCAGCGAGACGCCCAGCATGTCGAGGAAGGCCAGCTCGTTCTTCTCCGGTGCGCGATTGAGCCGGTCGGCGACCACCGCGGAAAGCCGCGCCGCGATGGCCAGCAGCGCCGAGCCGGCGCCGCCGGGCGCTGGCGCCCAACCTGGCAGGTAGCCGGGCACACGGTCCTGCAGCGCTGTCGCAAAGTCTGCGGTGCTGCGTGGGTCGACGATGGTGGTCACTGGTCGCCGCCTTCGTTCAGATAGAACGGGTAAACCAGGTTGTAGAACGTGCTGGTCTGGCGGACCTGGTAGCGGATGTCGATATCGATACGCCCCAGCGGGGGGTTCGGTGTCACGGTCACCGCGTCGACGTCGATGCGGGGTTCCCACTGGATGAGCGCGGTTTCGACGCGGTGCTGGACGAGCGCGAGCAGCGCGGTGGTGATCGGTTCGAACACCAGATCCGCCAGACCGGCCCCGAATTGTGGGCGCATCACCCGCTCCCCTGGTGCGGTCTGCAGGATGATGAGCAGCGCCTGCCGGACGTCCTCCTCGTAGGCCGCCATAGCGATGTCGCCGGTCGGTGCCACGGCCGGCGGGAAGGCCCAACCGACTCCGAGAAACGCGCGATCGACGGACGTCACCATGTCAGCCGATCAGCACGGTCATCGCACCGGAGACGATGGGTGCCCCGCAGCCGCTGACGTCACCCACCCGCAGCGCCGGGCGCCCTCCGATGAAGACCGTCACGCTGCCCATCGGGAACGGCGTGGGCGGGTGCGGGCCGCCGGCCGCCGGAGGCATGCCGCAGGTGTGGGTGTCGCCGGCGACGGCGGCGGGCGCGCCCATGATGAGCACGGTGGGTACACCAGGACCGCTCACCACGCCGGGATGGACGGTGGGGTCGAGGACGCGGGCGGCGGGAGGCATCGGCGGTCCTAATTGATGTTGACGACGGGGCCGGTGATGCTGACGGCGCTGCCGGAGGTGATGCCGGCCGGTCCGCTGACATTGACACTGGAGGTGCTGGCGGTCTGGACGATCGCGCCCTCGCTGACGATGTTGATCGCCGGCGCGCTGATATTGATGCCGGCGGGTGTCATCACGATCTGCGAGGCCCCGCACATCAGCGTGATCATTTCGTTGGACGCGATCGTCACCCCGGGTGGGGCACCAATGGCTTGAAGGGTCATGTCGGGGGTGGTGATCGTGATGGCCGGCGGCACTTCGCGGAAGCCGATCTGGTTGCCCAGCGGTGTCCGGATGACGCGCTCCTCGATCAGCGGCGTCGGATAGGGCGGCGGATGCACCGCGTTCCACAGCGATCCGATGACATACGGCGCTTTGGGGTCACCGTGTTCAAACGCGACGAGCACCTCGTCGCCGATTGACGGCACGAAATAGGTCCCGGACAGCACACCGGTCATCGGTGTCGCCACCCGCGCCCACGGGCTCAGGTCGAGTGAGTCGATCGAATCGATCTGCAGCTGCACACGACCCAAGGTGAGCGGGTCGAGCAGGTCGATGACCGTTCCGGTCACCACCCCGTAGATCTTGTGTTTGGTGCCGGCGATGCCCTCGGCGATGTCGCGGATGGTGTCTTCGATCATGGAATCAGCTCCCGGAATGCCTCGAAATGCGTTTGATAGCCCGATCCGTCGATGGAATGGGTCGCGCTGCTGATGCGGTAGTTACCACTGAAGTCCGGACCGAGCCCGTCCAGGTGCACCAGCCTTCCCGCCCGAATCGCCGGATCACCCACGCACGAGCCCGACCCCGTCATCCGCTTGTTCAGCCGGCTGCGCAATTCGGAGATGATCCGCAAGGCACTTCCGGCCAGGTCGACGGGCGAGGAGATCGGCTGATCGACGATCGAGAAGTTGGCGCCGGAGAACGGCAAACCTGCTTTCGCGGCGATTCCCGGCAGCACCATCACCCCGAGTCGTTCGTTGTCGAAGTCCCAATACACGCTCACCACGAAACTGAGCGGGATCTCCCGCAACGTGAACGTCATCGACACCCCCGCGACCTGACCGATGGTGGTCAGCCTGGGGCTGAAGTCCATCAACGACTTCCCCCACGACAGCGTGGACGACGGCGTGTACTCCTTGATGAAGCGCGACAGGTACATCACGTCGTCTTCGACCCAGAAGTCGGCGTCGTAGTCCTTGGCGATGTCGGCGAGCATCTCCAGGTCGCTTTGTCCGATCTGTTTGCGCCCGGACCCGACGAAGATGGCCTGCAGCACCGCCACCACCGTCGACGCGACGATAATCGTCGGATCTATGAACGGAATGATCAGATGCTCGGCTGACAGCAGCATCGCGGTCAGGAAGTCCGGCAGGAACCCGAAGCCGCGGGTGACCTTGCCGTCACCGAGCCGATGCAGCTTGTCATGGGCGACCACGGTGAGCATCGGCATGCCGCCGTTGGGGAAGTCCGCGTTGATTCCGGTGATCTCCCCGGCGAACATGTGCTGCACGCCGGCGCCCACGTAGCCCATCGCCAAGGTGAGGCTGTTGTCGATGTCGAGGATGCCTTCGGGCGTGACCGAATCGGGCTGGCCGGGAAGCGCGGGCAGGCGGGTCGGAAACGGTGCAAACCCCATGCCTTTGATGTGCTTGCGCAGCCAGAACAGGTCGGGGTTGGCCAGCGCGATCTCGACCCGGTCGGCAGCGTTGCGGCCGTCCTCGTAGCGCACGCTGGTCACCGTGGCCCGCAGCTCGGCGGGCACCGGGGCGTCGTTGATGGTGACCCGGAAATCCGGCGCATACGCCGGGGCGGGCGCGGCCATTACCCGTACACCTTTGAGGTTGCCGGATCACGGTAGGGCAGCCGGGGCACAACGAGCTCCAGCCCGGGCGCCAGCGAGCGCGGGTCTTCGATCGTGTTGACGATTGCCAGCGGCCGCCACACGGTCGGGTCGTCGTAGAGGTCGGCGGCGATCGAGCTGAGCGTCTCGCCCTGGCCGACGACGCGGCGCTTGGTGTAGTCGGCGGTCTGCCGCTTGATCTCCTTGGCTTCCAAGTCGATGTTGCGGAACTCGTTGAACGTCACCTGCATTCGCGCGCGCACCGGGATGCCGGTGGGCAGAAACATTTGATACTTCTGGCTTGCCCGCGCGAGCACACAGGTGAAGGTCAAAGAACCCCACGTGAACAGCAGTACCGGCGGGGCGTGAGTGCTCGAGTCGATCGTCATCAGATCGGTGATGGCGCGCACCAGCACCCGCACATCGCTGTTGGCCGAGTTTTGCGCTAGCCCGGTGTGGGCCTCCTGGGTGTCGAGGAGTAGCTCCATCTCCAGGGTCGCCATGTTGCCGTGCACGAATTGCAGTAACGGCCCGGACACGCCGGGGATCGCGCTCTGCGCGTAGGTCACCTCGGAGTTGACCGTGTACTCCTCCGGGTTGAATAGCACCGCGATCACGTTGCCGGTGACCGTGTTGGTGATCGTCGCCTTCTCCAACGCCATCGGTCGCCTACCCCCGGCCCAGGCGTTCGTTGTGCGCGATCAGCCGGCGATCGATCGCGGTCAAGACGTGGTCGGTGATGGTGGCCAATTGTGTCGGCGTGGCGGCGAGAGGCGGCGTCGTCATCGGCTGCGGGGCCCACGCCGCTGGCGCCGGGCGGGCCGTGACTGGGCGCTCGACCTCGTCGGTCGGTCTACCACGCGTCGCCGCGGCCTTGGGGACCACACACGCGACGCGGGACACGCGTGTTTCCTGCCGGGCTGGCACGATGGTCCGCTCGCGCAGCTCAGTTGCCACAACGCGGTGAACAGTGGTGACAATGGGTGGAGGGCCCACCAGTAATCCCGCCCTGCGATCCGGCGCGGGCGGTCGACTCCCCCGGCCGCCGGTGGTGTGCTCGATGTCGGCAAACGTGGGGCCCGCGACGGGCGCGTGCACGGTGGTGTGCAAGGTGCGGTGCGCATGTAGCGCAGTCAAGAAGGCGACATTGGTGTGGTTTAGCGCACTCGCGAAGGCGATATGGGTGTGGTTTAGCGCACTCGCGAAGGCGATATGGGTGTGCGAGTGGACGTGACGAACGGACGTGAAGCGCGGCGCGGGCGGGGTGACACACACCCTGTCGACCCCACGCATCGGGCGGTGGGCGCGCATCCAGCGTGCCCGCAGCCGACTGCTAATCGCACGGTGGTCACGCATCGTGTTTGCCTCCTCTCACGCGGTCTCGTTGATGCGGGTGTTGATCGCTGACACCTGGCGCACCCACTGGCGCCGGTCGCGGTGTTCGATGTCCAGCAGCTGGTCATGGGACCAATGCAGGTAATAGCTGAGAAAGGCCACCTCCTCGGTCAGCTGATGGAGGGGGTAGCCGCGGATCCCCCCAGGCGCTCCACCTCCAGCTCGAAGGACTGCCGGCAGTTAGGGCACATCACCGATCGCTGGGTGTCGTCGACGCTGTTGAACTCGTTGTAGAGGTCCTGTAGGTAAGCGAGGTCGGCGGCGAACAGGTTCTCGATCACCTGTGGGGTGATCATGTCGAGGCCGTCGATCCGGGTGATTACCCTCGAGAGCAGGATGACGATCAGGTAGGCGGAGTTCTGCGCGACGCGGGGATCGCGCAGCGGCAGGATCTCGTCGGCCGCGGTGGCCAGGCGCATGGTGCCGGTGCGCCGCAGTGTGCCGTCGGGGTCCTGGTAGCCCATCGGCAGCGTAAACTCGTATTCGGTGCGCAGCATGGCATCACACCCTTTCTATGCCTTCGTGGGCGAGGTCGAGTTCCTCGATCGCGTAGTCATTGCCCTTGGCCGCCAGGGCGGCGCCCTTCCACGACGTGGGCCACGCCTGCCTGAAGTTCCAGCGCACCTTCTCGTTGCCCTGCAGATCGAGGATCAGGATCGACCCGCTCTTGCGCTGAATGTTGCCCTTCGCCGCCTGCAGCATCCAGTCGTACAGGGAGCGGTCGTCGGTCAGGCCGTACTTGAGCGTCAGGTTGGAGTATTTGACCTTGGCGGGCAGCTTCTTGGCGGTTCGGTCGCCGCCCTCGGGGAATTCGGTCACCTCGATTGTGGTGTCGATGCCGCCGACGTCGGTGAACGCAGCCACCAGGATGCCGTCCAGTTCGACCTTGAACGCGAACGCGGCGTAGGGGTCGACCCGCCCAGTTGCCATCGTTGTTCTCCTCAGGTTGTGGTGATCTCGCTGCCGCCGTCCCAGATGCCGATGCGCAGCACGATGAACTCGGCGGGATAGGTCGGCACAACACCGACCTCGATGTAGAGCCGGCCCAGCGCGCGCGTCGACGGCGGGTTGAGGACCTCGTCGATGCGCACATAGAACGAGTCCTCGGGCTTGGCGCCGAACAACGCGCCGTCGCGCCACGCCTGGGTGAGAAAGTCGGTGATGCTGCGCTTCAGCTTCTGCCACAGGGTCAGGTCGTTGGGCTCGAAGACCGCCCAGCGAATGCCCCGCTCGATGGACTGTTCAAGGTAGATGAACAGGCGCCGCACATTGACGTAGAGCCAGTTGGTGTCGAGGTCGCCCGCAGTCGTGCGCGCACCCCACACCACGGGCTGCGACTGACCGGGAAACACCCGCAGGACATTGATGCCCATCAGGTTCAGCGGGCCCTGCTCGGCGTCGCTGAGCACAGCCTCCAGGCCAAGGGCGCCAACGATATTGGTGTTGGCGGGAGCCTTATGCACCCCTCGTTCGGCGTCGGTACGGGCGTACAGGCCCGGGACGTGCCCGGAGGGCGGCCACAGCTGCACCGCGCCACTCGACGGGTCACGAACGGAGATCCACGGGTAGTACAGCGCCGCATAGCCCTTCACGGAACGCACTTGACCGAATTGGTTACTGACGCCGGTGTTGTCGAGCCCTCGTGCGGAGTCCAGCACGGCGAATCGGTCTTTGAGCGACTCGCAGTGCGCGATCAGCGCCTGTTGGACGGTGGGATCGGTGCCGCCTGGCACCGCGACCATCGACACATCTTTCAAGCGGGCCAGGGGGTCCAGATACTGGGTTGAGGTGGTAAGCAAACTTTGCCAGGACGAGGCGTAGTCGTCGCTTTGCCCCCCGGCAGTCGTGTGGCTGCCGGCTTTCGGCCGGTCGTCGCCGGCGTCGCTGGCTGCGCCCGGTGGGTCGGCGAGCGCCAGCGTGACCGCGGCAGAGGCGACGTTGCCCCAGTAGCCCGGGCTTCGGCTGTCCATGGATAGCAGCGTGAAGCTCTCGGCTTGGGGGTCGGTGGGGGTGTGGATACCGAGATCGAAATCGGCAGTGGCCACCGCCGGGGCGTCGGTCTGAGTGTCCAGCGTGATTGCCGACAGCAGCCCGGGCGCATCGAGCTGCACCGCGTCGCCGCTCGAGCCTGACACACGCACATAGGTCGCCGCGCCGCCGTGTGGGGTGATCGCCAGGAGGGAACCGCCGGGAAGGCCGCGCTGTGGCTGAGCGCGGCCGGACCAAACGACCGCAGCCGCCGGGCATTTCGGGCCAGGTCGGCGGTGCGGACCGTGCCGCCGCTGAAGTCGGCGCTGCCCGCTAGGGGCGGGGTGACCGTAATGACGTCTCCGGTCGCGTCGGTGACCAGCGCTTCCGCGGAGCCGGCGGCCTTAGTGACATACACGGCGTCACCGGCGGCGAAACGGTGGCTGGAGCTGCCAAGTGTGAGCTGGGTGCGGTCGGGCGTCACAGAGGTGATGCTCTGGCTCTCCACCAAGACCCGAGCGGGAATTGGCCCTGAATGAAACCGCCGGTGAAATCGGTCGTACTCGGCAGCGCCTGGTTCAGCACGATCTGGTCGGGTTGGCTCACGGTGGCCACCGTCACCGCGGTTTTCGACTCCGTGCCGCGGCTGACCGTGATGGGGTCGTTGACGTGGATGTCGGCGACACCCCCGGCCAAGGTGAGGGTCTTGTTGTCTGTGTCGACGTGGGTGATGGTCCGGGTCATGGCCCGGGTCACCGCGGCCGCCGAGCGGCTGGAGTCGGTCACCGCCACCGTGATCCCGTTGCCCTCGGGACCCTCCGCGAGCCGCCGTCGCCGCCAAGGGAGTTGCCGCTCTTGCGTGCCGGCAGGGTGCGTCGTCGCCGTACTCTGCCGACGAGCACCCGCACGATGTAGCAGTTCATGCCCCCATTGGCGAAGAATCCCCAGACGCCCTGCGCCAGCCAGGCGCCCGGATCGGGGAGGAAGCCGCCGAACGTCGAGCTGAACTCGTCCCAGCTGAAGATCTGCGTGGCGATGTTGCGCGGACCTTGCTGGGCGATGCCGAGGAACACTGGTGTGTTTGTGCCGACACCCTGGATGGGGGCACCCGGCTCGAATTCGTCAATGTATACGCCGGGCCAGCTCACCTGTACAGCCATTGCCGGTCAGCTCCTTTGCCACAGAGGGGATTACATTCAGGGTCAGGTCGTAGTCGCCGGTCGGGCTCGGCACCGCCGTGTTCTCGTCGGCCGTGCCGACCGCGGCCTTCTCGGCGTGGATCGCGTAGCCGTCCACGTTTAGCCCGCCGAAGGTGAAGCGACCGTCGGTGCCGGTGGTCACGGTGCCAAGCACCCGCCCGCCCGCACCGCGGATCGTGACGAGCGCGCCGTCTACCGGCGCGCCGGTGGGGTCGCTGATAGTCCCGCCGATCTGTAGCCACTGCTCGGCGGTCGCCGGGTCGCCGTCCTGGCGGAACTCGATGATTCGCGTCGTCACCAGCGGTCCGGCGACCTGGCGGCTCATCGCCACCGGGATCGTGACCATGTACCAGATCGCCGGCCTTAATCGAGTGTTGGTGCCCATTGGCCCCCAGAACTCGGGCAGCTTCGGCCAACCTTCCGCCGGCACGATCTGCACCGGCAGATCAGCGTCGCGGATCAGCGGGTCGACGCCGGCCAGCGCTGCCGACCCCGCCGGATACACCTGGGTGGGGTTGAGCGGGTCAGCGTTGGCCAGCGCGCCCATGGCGTGGTAGAGCAGGGCGTGCTCGTCGAGCGTCGGCTCGATCGCGGGGGTGGCGGTCGCGGGGCTCCACGCACTGATCAGGTAGTGGCAATCGACGCGTACCGGGGCGGGCTCGCGCTGCGGCTGGCCGTTTTCAAAGACAACCTGCCAATCCGGGTCGCGCAGCGCTCGGTTCTCGCGCAGATCGACGAGATACACGTTGAGTGCGTTGCGCCCGAGGTTGGCCACGGCCGTGCGCCAGTCGTCGTCGGGCGGTTGGAAGCGGACCTGGTCGGCGGAGGTGAGCTCAGCCACGTCCCGCAGCAGCACGGCGCGAATGAGCTCGTCGACTTGGTCCAGCACGCCCCCATTACAGCCGAGGGGCCATCATCGCCCCATCACTGCCACATCATCGCGGTGTTATTGGCGCGTGATTGTCCTCGTGACCACCGGCGTCAAAAGTCTCGATATACGGAGTTCGAACCACAGATATGAGAGGGCTTCCCGGTGCGTCGAGCTGAGAGTGTCGGCGAGGGTGTCTCACTCGTTTCTTTCGAGACACGAGAAGCATGACCGTCATGTACGCTGTCGGCTCACGCGAATAATCCTACGACAACGCGCTGGCTGAACCATGAATGGCCTCTACAAGGCCGAGCTGATCTATCGCCGAGGACCATGGAAGACAGTCGATCACGTCTGTCGGCGTCGGGTGAAGACTGACCCCTGATCGTCGGCTGAATTTGGACCCCCTCCGTTGATGCTGAGGAAGTGATGTCAGTGGAGGATTGGGCTGAGATCCGCCGGTTGCACCGGTCGGAAGGGATGCCGATTAAGGCGATTGCCCGGGTAATGGGTGTGGGTCGCAATACGGTGCGGCGGGCGTTGGCGGCTGAGGGGCCGCCGAAGTATCACCGGGTGGTGCGTGGCTCCAAGGTTGATGCGGTGGAGTGGCAGATCCGGGAGTTGTTGCGGGCCTATCCGCGGATGCCGGCCACGGTGATCGCTGAGCGGATCGGCTGGGCGCATGGGATCACGATCCTCAAAGACCGGGTTCGTGAGCTGCGGCCGTTGTATCTGCCGCCGGATCCCGCGGGGCGAACCGTGTATGTGGCTGGGGAGTTGGCGCAGTGCGATCTGTGGTTTCCGCCGGTCGACATTCCGCTGGGCTGCGGCCAGTTTGGGCGACCGCCGGTGCTGGTGATGGTCGCCGGGTATTCGCGGGTGATCACGGCGATGATGTTGCCGTCGCGGCAGTCGCCGGACCTGTTGTGCGGGCATTGGCAGTTGTTGTGTGGTTGGGGTGTCGTACCGCGGGCATTGGTGTGGGACAACGAGTCTGCGATTGGCAACTGGCGGGGCGGCAAGCCGGAACTGACGACGGCGATGAACGCCTTCCGTGGGATGCTGGGCATCAAGGTGGTGTTGTGCCGCCCCGCGGATCCAGAGGCCAAGGGGCTGGTGGAGCGGGCCAACGGCTACCTGGAGACCTCGTTTCTGCCCGGGCGCTCGTTTGGCTCGCCGGCGGATTTCAACAACCAACTGACCGCGTGGTTAGTGGTCGCCAACTCCCGCACTCATCGCAGCTTAGGATGCCGGCCGGCTGATCGTTGGAATGCCGATGCCGCAGCGATGCTGGAGTTGCCGCCCACGCCGCCGACGGTGGGCTGGGCGGCCACCGTTCGATTAGGGCGGGATCATTATGTGCGCCTGGATGCCAACGACTATTCGGTGCACCCGTCGGCGGTCGGCCGCAAAGTCAGCGTCAGCGCCGACTTGAACGTGGTTCGCGTGCATTGCGACTCGGCTTTAGTCGGCGAACATCCGCGGTGTTGGGCAGCGCACCAGACCATCAGCGACCTCCACCACGTCGAAGCGGCCACCCGGCTGCGGACCCAACATCGCCTGACCGCAGCGACCGCGCCGGTCGATGACGCAGTGGCCTGCCGGAATCTGGCCGACTACGACCGCATCCTGGGTCTGGGCGACGAGGTTGCATCATGACCACAAAACGCACGTCGACCTCCAACCGTGACGTCAGTGCCGAGCTCGCGTTCTTGACCCGCGCCCTCAAGGCGCCCTCGCTGGGTGATGCTATCGACCGCCTGGCCGAGCGGGCCCGCGCCGAGAGCTGGACCCATGAGGAGTTCCTGGCGGCCTGTCTGCAACGCGAGGTCGCCGCCCGCGAGTCCCACGGCGGCGAGGGCAGGATCCGCGCAGCACGGTTCCCGGCACGAAAAGCATTAGAAGAGTTCGACTTCGACTACCAACGCTCCCTCAAGCGGGATCAGCTCGCGCACCTGGGCACCCTGGACTTCATTGCCTCCAAGCAAAACGTCGTCTTCCTCGGACCACCCGGGACCGGCAAGACACACCTCGCGATTGGGTTAGGAATCCGGGCCTGCCAAGCCGGGCACCGCACCGCGTTCGCGACCGCCGCCCAATGGGTCGACCGTCTCGCCGCGGCCCACCACGGAGGCCGGCTCCAAGACGAGCTGATCAAACTTGGCCGAGTTCCGCTGCTGATCATCGACGAAGTCGGCTACATCCCATTCGAACCCGAAGCGGCCAACCTGTTCTTCCAACTGATCTCCGCACGCTACGAACGCGCCAGCCTCATCGTCACCTCCAACAAGCCCTTCGGCCGCTGGGGCGAAGTCTTCGGCGACGACGTCGTCGCAGCCGCCATGATCGACCGCCTCGTCCACCACGCCGAAGTCCTCTCCATGAAAGGAGACAGCTACCGACTCAAAGACCGAGACCTCGGCCGCGTCCCGGCGGCCACAACCACCAAACAAACCTAGGAGCGGGGTCCACTTTCAACCGACGCAAAGGGGTACAGATTCAACCGACGTTGACAACGTCTAGCATTGGGACTGGCGGACGTAGCCGCCGTGCCGGGCATTGGGAAGCCGGGCGCGGACTTGAAGAGCATCAGGGGGCGGTCCTCGACCGGCCGCCGACGGGGAACAGTGCCAGGTGGTGTTCGACAATGCCACCGACCTGGACGGGCTGGCCCGGTTCCTGCCCTCGGCCGGGGTGAAGCGCACAAGCACCCCGATGAGGCCCGAATGGCAACAGATCAAACAGGCCCATCCGTCACACAAATTGGTGGCAGTAGCCGTTTCCCGCTCCCCGATTGTCCAGCTCCCGGCTGCGTCAATGGCGCGTACGACGTCGCTAATGCGATCGGCTATGCCGACCTTCGAGCCATCTATCACCCACCAGGGTTCACGCCTGCGGGGAGGCGCAGAGGACCAGGCCAAGGAACTCGTCCAGCGCGCCAACAGTCAGCTATCCGGTGTTGCTGTGTCACACACCCAGGTGAACACGGATCTGTGCGAGGCGCCCGCCGTACTTGTCACTGTGGAGCAACTCGTCGAAGGCCGCTCTCGCAGCATCGGGGGGATTATCCTTGAAGTACTCCCACGAGATTGTGGCCGCGAGACGCCACTGCTCTTCGTCGCGCGCGAACGCACCGCGCTCGTCTTGACTTGGCGGATTGTCCGCTCCGAGGCGTCGCTCCAGCGCATCGCCCCGGGAAAGCAACGCCTCCATCATAGATCGAGCCACCGCCACCTTGCTCATCGCCTCCTGGAGCGGGGAGGGACCGGGTGCACCGGGCAGCGGCGTGAAGGCCTGCTGAGGTTGCGGTGGACCGGGTGAGGGCAGTAGCGGCGACGGGGGGTAGCAGGGGACGCGGGTGGCGGTGTCGCTTTACCCTTGCCTTGCAAGGATTGCAGGGCAAGGAGCCGTCTTTGCTGTGCCTGGGCCCGCGCTTTCATGAAAGAGTCATCGATTAGTACCGTGTAGCTGATCAGGCGGTGTTCGCGGTTCCAAGTGAGGTATGGCGAGGACGAAACGGTCTCTACAGAGGTCTGCTCGGATGTCGAGGCTTGCTGCCTCACCACGTCCACGCCGATGGGGACGACGCCTTTATACTGATCAGTCTCAATTGGAGCTAGAGCTGCCCCGGCAGTTACAGCTTCCGGCGGGGGCATTTGCGAGGTGATGTCGCGCTGGAGGTCGATCGAGATCCGAGCGTAGACATTGCTGCTTTTGCGCAGGTTTGCAATCTTGGGCTCTAGAGTCTTTAGTACCGCTTCTAGCCAGGGCTGGAGCGCCTTCATGTCCCGTTCAAGCAGGCCGCGCTCAACTTGCTGTTGAAGCCAGTCGAGGAAAAGCTGGAGGCCGACCAAGATGGCGGCCACGACTATGCCGCCGATTAGCTCTAGTGCAAAACCTGCCTCGACATCCGCTGCGACCCCGACCCCCGCATCGGGCCCGGCTGACTCGATCGTCTTCACATTCGGGGCCATGGGGGATGACGAGACCTCGGAGACGGGCGGAATGGCGGCCTGCGGTTCCACGGCCGGGGTTCCAGCAGGGGATGGCGGGACCTCGGGGGTGGGCGCCGGCCCCGTGGATCCACTCTGCTTGCCCGCCGGATGGAGGTGCCCGGTTTTGGGCTGAAATACCGGCAATTGCGGGCCCATTTCCGCTCTTTCGCCGACAAATAGTACAAATTTGTCAGCCGGAAGCCCGGCCTTGATGCCGACATCCTTAAAATATTGGACTGGCGCGTAGTGACCGGACGCACTGCTCCATTCCGTGCAGACACCCGCCTGAAACTCCGCTTGACCGGCTAACTCGACACGGCCACCGCCAGCCAATTCCGTGTGGCCGTAGCCCCTAGCGCCGCCCTTCAGTCCGAAAATCTTTCCATCCCGCACCACGAAGTCATAGCTGCCCCGGGCCTTCGTTTGGGGATTAAAACCCCTCTCGTACCAAACGCCGTCTTTCTCAAACAACTCAACACGTCTATGCGTCTGCGAGTAGCCCGGCCGCGGCCGATCTTTGGGCAGGTTTCCGAACGTCGGCCGTTCTTCTAGCCGCTCGTTGCCTGGTTCTAGCTGCTCGTTGCCTGGTTCGATGCGCAGCGGAGTGCTTAAGCCTCGGGCCATCCCCTGTACTGGTGGTATCGCCTGGCCCGACGCGAAGGCCGCCGCCGCCAGCTGGGCCTCGTGCTCCAGCGCAGGTACATCGTTCGAGTGTGCTGATGGATGAGCCCGCGTAGAGTCGGCTTGGATCACGTGGGTTAGCTCATGAGCCAGCAAATGCCGCCCTCGCTGTGTCGACGGATCGAATTGTCCAGCGCCAAAGAAGATGCTGCTCTCATGGGTAAACGCGCGCGCTCCTATGGAGGCTGCGGCATTCGCGGCCTGTTCATCGGTGTGGACGCGAACATGACTGAAATCGTGTTGGAACCGCGACGCCAGCATTGTCTGCACCTCTGGCGGTAAGGGTTCCGACCGGGGATTGCGCAGCAGGGTCGCGAAGGCACGATTCCCGACCGTATGGGAAAGCAGGTCCCGACCATATGGGAAAGCAGGCCGCCGATTTGGCGGCTCTGGGCTCAGCGAGGGAGGGTGCGCGTGGTCCTCATGCGCCTTCACCGCTCGAGCGTGAGCTCCACTGATTGTGGCCATGCCGAATCCCGTCAACCCGACGCTGCTGTCAGCCGGCCAGTCGGAGGGACGCTGCCGCCACCCAGCTTGTCGTACTCGCGGTCAATCGCCGCAAGCACGTCGGCCAAGCTCACCGCACGGCCATTCGCCGCGGCGAGGAAGGCCGAGCACACCGCGACATTGCGGATATTGCCACCCGAGAGCCGGTAGCGATGGGCAAGCACTTCCGGATCGATGTCGTCATCTAGGGGCACCGTGTCCGGCCAGATTTGTGCCCAAATGCGACGCCGTTGGGCTTCTTCTGGAAACGGGAATCGGATAACGAACTCGAGCCGGCGCAAAAACGCTTCGTCGAGATTTTGGCGAAGATTCGTGGCGAGCAGGGCCACACCATCGTGGGTTTCCATGCGTTGCAACAGATATGACACTTCCAGGTTGGCGTAGCGGTCGTGGGAGTCACGCACCTCGGAGCGCTTCCCGAACAACGCGTCGGCTTCGTCGAACAGCAGCACGGCGTCGGAGTTTTCGGCCGCGGTGAAGATCGCGTCGAGGTTTTTCTCGGTCTCCCCAATGTACTTATTGACCACGCCGGAAAGATCGACGACAAACAGGTCCAGCTCGAGTTCGCCGGCGATGACCTGGGCGGCCATCGTCTTGCCGGTGCCGCTGAACCCCGCGAAGAGCGCATTGACGCCGATGCGCCGGTTGGTGCGCCGATCCATCCCCCACAGCCGCAAGACGGTGTGCCGCTGGATGACGCGGTCACACAGCTCGCGCAGCGCCGTCAATGCGGGCTGTGGCAGCACCAGGTCGTCCCACGTGGCGACCGGCTCGACACGTTTGGCCAGGGACTCAAGCTGGGGACGCGACTGGCGGCGGGCCGCGGCGGCGAAGTCGACTGATCCCGGGGACGCGTCACCTCGACTGATCGCCTCACGCGAGGCGATCCGGGTCGCCGCTTGGATCCGCGAACCGGTAAGCTGATACCGCACTGCCAGCCGGTCGAGATCCGACGCATCCAATCCGTTGGCATATCGCTGCCACCATTCGCGCCGCACGGCGGCGGTCGGCCGGGGAATCTCCAGGACATCAAAGCCGAACGCCTCGAAGTTGCGGCCTGGCCGGTCGGTAGTCACGACGACCATATCGCCCGCGCTGTCAAGGATGTCGAGAACCGGCGTGGCCGGCCTCGGGTCATCAGATGGCCATTCAAGATGCACCGCGTACTCCAGCAGGCGGCTCTCCACGCTAACGACGCGTAGCAGCTCGACGTCATCCACTGGTCCGCTCAGCCGCAGCAAGGGCAACTGAGCTTCGTTTGCCAGACCGGCCGCGAGATCGCAGAGAACGCCGATATCATTGCCCGCCAGCACCACTCGCACCGGGCGGCCGGCCCGGGCGCCCTCCGCCATAGCTTCCAACCGCGCACGCTCCGCTGGCTGAAGGGGAACGGGTTGCTGCTCGAGGTCGGGCAGCACGACCTCGCAGCGGGCGGCGACTCGTTCGTCCAAACCGATGCCGCCGACCAGATGGCGCACCAACTGCAGCTCCAGCCGCATTGGGCGTGCCAGCAGCGGCTGATCGTCGGTGCCGTCGAGGATCAAGATCCGTTGCCGACGCAGCGGCGCGTCGGGGCTGAACCGGTCACGGGCCGCCAGCCTCGTCTGCAGGTCGCCGCAGAGAAGATCGAGCGCAAGCGACACGCGCGGGCGGCGCGCGTTCACGTCGTCCTGCAGATAGCCGTAGATCCGCTCGTATTTCAAGTCGATATCGGGTGCGAGCGCCAGCATGACGACCGCGGTCTCGAACGAGTCGAGCGGCTCGCTTTGCAGGGCCGTCTGCAGTTGCGGCCAGCGGTCGGCCGGCGCCTGGCCTAGCCGCGGCCCATCGTCGATGGCCTGTCCGACGAGCCGCTCGACGAGTTCGTCGCCGATGTACAGGCCGCGGTACGGGTCGGCGCCTGGGCCGATTCCGTATCGCGCGCGGGCGTGCGGAACGGCAGCCCCGAGACAGTTGTCCAGACAGGCCATCAGCGCGGGCAGATCCGTCCACGCATGTACGGTCACGCTTGAAGAATTCGCCTCTCGTCGTTATCGAAGCGTCATCGGGTCGTCATCGGCAGCATCGTCAAGGACGATCCGAAACAGCCGCTGCAGACGATCCGAGGGGCCGATGCCCATCTCAGCCCGCGCCACCGCAAGGTAGGCGTGGTATTGGCGGATCGCCTCCATGCGATTGCCTTCCAGGAGGTGCGCGGTCATGAGCGCTCGGTGGGCCGACTCGCGGGTCGGCTCGCTAAGGACACTGGCCAGTCCTGCCTCGATGGCACGTGCATACCGACCGGCGCGCCCGTGCAAGAGGCACAACTCGTCGAGCGCGTGCAATCTCAGCTGCCGGAAGCGCTCTCGATCGATAACCAGCCATTCGTCAGGCCAAGTCGGGAGCAGGTCATCCCGTAGGTGGCTCTCATTGAAGCCACCGTCACACGTGTAATTTCCCTCCACAACCGAATTGGCCAGCTGGTAAGCCTCGTCGAGGTCGAGACGAATCGAGGGGTCGAGAAGCAGCATGTTGCCCTCGACCACGACGGGTGACGGGGTGTCGTGGGGAAAGCTCCACAGGGTAGCGCGCAGGCTCGCGTTAGCCCGCGCGTTGATCACGTCAGGCCAGAGCCGCGCAGCCGCGATCGAGCGCGACAGTGGGCGGTCGCTGATTGCCAGCAGGGCAACCAACCGCTGGGCCCGGCTCGGCAAAGCCACCGCTATACCGTCGCGAATGAGGTCGAACACGGGCACCAAGCGCAACAGGACCGCTGATCCAGTCCCTTTCGCCTCTGTCGGTGCCCGGTCGGCGGATAGGTGCCCAGGGCCTGGCAGCCTGGTGGAGCCGTTAACCGTGATTTCAGGGCAAACATTGGATAGGTTGTCCCACGCTTCGCTATCCAATCCCACCACGTTTTTGCTCACAGGCGCGTCGGTCGGTTCCCGGCCATTGAACGGTGGCCTCGGGAGATACCCGGGACCCTCCACAATGTTGCCGCTCGGCAGATCGTTCACGACAGGCTCATGGATCCGTTGAGAACGAGCAGACTTCGGGGACCCAGGGTGTAGGTCGTGCCGGCGCGCAGCACCGTAGCTTCTGGCACCGGGGAGCCGGTGGCCTGGGTGGTGTCCAGCGCGAGTACCCATTGGGTTCCCCGGCGCAGGGTGAACGCCTGTGGATCCCAGGAGGCGTTGAACAAGATCAAGAACGTGTCGTCGGTGAGCACCGTCCCATCTGCGTCGGCGTCGGTGAGGGCTGCGCCGTTGAGCCACACGGCGAAGGCCAGCGACCCGGAGTTCCAGGTGTCCGGGGTCATGGGCGTGCCGTCGGTCCACAACCAGACAACATCTTCACCGGCACCCGGCCGGGGTTGCTGGCCGGTGAGGAAGTTGCGCCGCCGAAACACCGGGTGTGCTTTTCGTAGTGCGATCGCCGTCGTGGTGAACGCGAGCAGGTCGCGGCGCTCCTGGTCCAGATTCCAGTCGTAGTAGCTGATGGCGTTGTCTTGGCAGTAGGAGTTGTTGTTGCCCTGCTGGGTGCGTCCGATCTCATCCCCACCCAGGATCATCGGCACGCCCTGCGAAAGCAAAAGGGTAGCCAGGAAGTTTCGCCGCTGCTGCGCGCGCAGTGCCACGATGCCCGGATCGGTGGTAAGACCTTCGACGCCGCAGTTCCAGGACCGGTTGTCGTCGCTGCCGTCGCTATTTTTGTTGCCGTTGGCCTCGTTGTGCTTGGCGTTGTAGGAGACCAGGTCGGTCAACGTGAAGCCGTCGTGGCAGGTGAGTACGTTGACGGATGACTCCGGGGTTTGATCGGCGGCGGCGAACACGTCAGCTGAACCGGCCAACCGCGTGGCCAACTCACCGATTGTGGCCTGGGCACGCCAATAGTCGCGCACGTTGGCGCGATAATGGTCGTTCCACTGCGCCCAGGGCGGCGGGAACTGGCCCAGCACGTATCCGCCGTTGGCGTCCCACGGTTCGGCGATGAGCTTGACCTGCGAGACGACCGGGTCCTGGTAGACGAGGTCCAGAAACGCCGCGAACTTCTCGAGTTTGCCTTCCTGGCGGGCCAGCACGGCGGCCAGGTCGAAACGGAAGCCATCCACGTGCATTTCGTTCACCCAGTAGCGCAGGCTGGACAAGATCAGCCGCAGCACTTCGGGTTCGCCGGCATCCAGCGTGTTGCCGGTCCCGCTGTAGTCGTAGTAATTGCTGGGGTCGGCGGGGTCCAGCCAGTAGTAGGTGGGGTTGTCCAGGCCGCGAAACGCCACCGATGGCCCGTCGGGGTTGCCTTCGGCGGAGTGGTTGTAGACCACGTCGAGGATTACCTCGATGCCCGCTTGGTGCAGGGTTTTGACCATCGATTTGAACTCATTGACCTGCTGGCCCCGGGCGCCGGCCGAACTGTAGGTGCCGTGCGGGGCGAAGAAACCGATGCTCATGTAGCCCCAGTAGTCGGTCAGCCCTGCCGGCACCGGCGTTGCGGCGGGCAGGAACTGGTGCACCGGCATCAACTCAACGGCGGTAATCCCCAGCGAGGTGAGGTGCTTAATGATCGGGTCGCTGGCCAATCCGGCGTAGGTGCCCTTCAGCGGGTCAGGCACCTGGGGATGTTGTTTGGTCAGCCCACGCACATGGGTCTCGTAGATGACCGAGTCGGCCATCGCGATGTCCGGCGGCGCGTCGGCGCCCCAGTCGAAGCTCGGATCGACCACCACTGAGCGCGGGACGTGCGGCGCCGAGTCTCGTGGGTCGGGGCTGGTGCGGTCATTAGGCAGGTGCGCGCACGCCGACGAATCTCCGTCGTAGTCGCCGTCGATGGCCTTCGACCACGGATCCAGCAGCAGCTTGGCCTTGTTGGCCCACAACCCCTGCTGCGGATTCCACGGCCCGTCGACCCGATAGCCGTAGCGTTGCCCTGCACTGATCCCCGGCACGTAGGCGTGCCACACGTCGCCGGTGCGCGCCATCAGCGGCAGCTTCGTCTCGGTGCCGTCATCGGCGAACAGGCACAAGCTCACGGCACCCTCACTCGCTGACGAGGAGTACACGGCGAAGTTGGTGCCCGCCGGATCGGGCGTCGCGCCCATCGGCATCGGCTGGCCCGGCCGCGCCTCTATCGGCGCGGGACCGCCGACGGTCGTAACCGGCTGCGTCATGATGATCGCTTTCCCGAGCTTGGGCCGCAAACCCAAAATTAGGCGTGCGAGGCTTCATTGATAGAAGGCTGCCGCGCCCGCCGCGAAGCAAGATCAGTCTCATTGCATGCCCGCAGGATCTGAATAGACAAGGGTCCGGTCCGCTGAGTGGACCACCCGTTGATGGGTTCGCACGCGACCTGTGGGCGCGCCCGCCGACCATCCTTATTTCATGGGCCGCTAAACAGCTACGTTGACGGTGTTACTCCACAGCAGGCCCCCGCGCCCAGTCGGGTCGTGGCGATGGTCGGTGACGTCGATGTGTGTGGTTTCGGTGATTGCGGTCTCTGGCAACGGTGCAGACAGGCACCCTTCGGCGTCGCTGATATAGGTGAGGTAGTCCACGATGTCTTCGCCGGTGCCCGTGATGCGGACGGTGACAGCGCGGTTGGGCAAAAACCCGGTGCCCGTGATCAAGGCTTGGTCACGGGCGGCGCTGATGACGGGGTTGGTCGGTCGGACCGGCGGCGCAGCTGCGTGCTCGCCGGTCGGGTCGGTAGGCATGCGCGACTCCGATGCTGATCGTGCTGGTAGCGGTCAGAGTTCTCCCCCGAACCGCGACGATCAAGCCCCAGCGCTCTCTTCACCTGTACCCACTTTGTGGCAGCGGCAAGTGCCGAGTCCGGTGAGTGGGCCGAACTAGCCCGTGTCAGTGCAGGTCGCGCCGGTCGACTTGGCAGCCGGCCACACGCGCCGCCCCGATCGAGGCGGTGGTGAGCTGCGGCGATGTACAAAAGTGGTGCCGTCAAGCTGTCGGGTGGCGCTGAAGGGCGGTGCCGATGCGGCACGCGGCACGCGCTACAAGGCCCGGAAGACCGACGGGGAGATTGTTTGCGTTGACCGTGACGGTAACTGCACCGGCGCAGGCCCCATTCGGCCACCACACGGGCGCCGATACGCAACAGACGCCCGCAACTGCCTCTTGATGGTCGACCACGATCGCGTTCGGTAAGCGGATGGACTGGCTCATGTTGCGCCAATCACTTCGGGACCAACAGCGGGGAAGCGTGCCATCGCTGTTGGGTCGGGCCGCGTACAGAACGCGTCCTGTAGCGGTGCGGGCGGTCGATTCTGGGTCGGCGGGGATAGGTAGGTAGGCGTGGCCGTGGGGGGCGGCGGCACAGATACACCGGAGTCGGTCTTCATGGAGGATTCGCAACGACGCCATGGCGCGCGATCGCGCGGCGAGGGTATGAACCGGCACCTGCGCGGAGAGGCGAAGCAGCGGATCCGGTTGCCATTGTTGACCGATGCGCAACATCCGCGGCCCGATATAGTAACGGTGCGAGACGCACTGCACCGCGCCGAGCGAAACGAGTTGTTCGGCGAGCCGGTGTGCGGATGTTTTCGCTAGCCCGCTCACCCGGGAGAGTGCGGTCAGCCCCAGCCCCTCATCGGCGTAGGCGAGCGCATCCAGCACAGCGAATGCGCCGTCGAGCACTCCTCGCCCGGCCGTGGTGGCCGAACCCAGACCTGTGGCGGCAGTAGCAGATGATGAAGGGGTGGATATCGGGAAATTCATGTGGGCTGCTGAACCCCCGGGGACGGGTGTTCAGTTAGGTGATGACTCGGCTTTAATCGTCGCGCCAGCTGGTGGAGCGGCCTAGCGTAGACACAACTACTCGATTGACCTGGAGTAGTGATGGAAAGGGATCTAGCGACTACCAGCCGGATAGTGACGACTGCAGAAACGAGTCTGGCCATGGCATCACTCCCCGGCTTACTTCTAAACCTGGACGCTACACAGATTCGTCACAGGCAGACCGGCTTCGGCAGATATTTTCGAAAGCGTAACGCTGCGGTCAGCTGGGAAAGTTCTGCAACGGAAGCAGGAACTGAATCGCGACCCAAACGCACTGCTCCGTCACGAAGGCAAGCGGTTTTGGCACCGGAGCCCGACACGGTAGAGTGCACAACG
>CAWISO010000020.1:0-190751 GCA_963838755.1 uncultured Actinomycetota bacterium
TATGGCCGCGCGCAGTAACCGCGGTGAAAGTAGCAGCGCGCGGATGTCCTGGACCGCCAGCCGTGCCCCACGTCGCGGGTTTCGGCCAATCCGCTGGCTTCCAACAACCGGACCACCCGGTGCCGGTGTGGCCGCATCGGCTCTAACAGCTCGACCATGTCGGCGTCGACGATCGGACGTCCAGCAGCGTCCAACCGATCATCTTGGGAATGTGGTAGTCGCCGACCGATAAGGCGTCGGGATCACCGAAGGCTCGTTGCGCGGTCTCGGCCGCCGTCCACACGCCGACGCCCGGCAGCGAGGTCAGCGCCTCACGGGCCCGCGCGGCCGGCCATGAGGTCAGCCGTTCCAGCGACGATGCCCGCTGCGCGCAGCCCACGACGGTACGTGCCCGGCCGGGATCGACGTTGGCGCGGTGGAATTCCCACGACGGGATGTGCCGCCACACGTCGGCTGATGGCGGAGCGCCCGCAGTCCGCGCGGGGCGGGTCCTGGGGCGGGCGTGCCGTATTTCGTCACCAGTAAGCGCCAGGACCGGAAGGCGTCGGCTCCGGGAACGCGCTGCTCGAGTACGGCCGGGATGATAGCGGATTGCCCAGAACCCGACCGGTACGGCCCAGCCGAAGGTGGGGTACTCGCCGATGCGCAGCGGCGACCGTCGGGTCGGTCGGAACGAAACCCGATGCGTCGTCGTCGGCGCCCAGCATCGCCGGCAGCGCGTCGAGGAACTCCTCGGCACCGCTGCCCCATGCCGTGCAGTGGATCGCATGGGGCGCCGCGCGGCTGATCCGCGCCGTGACCGATCCGCTGGGCAACAGGCTGGTCCGCCAAATCGCGCCGTCGGCGCCGATTTGAAAGCACGGATCGCGAGGGCCTCGGCGCAGCGGCAAAAGGGTGATCTCGGGGCTGACCGCACCTCCGAACAACACCGTGCGAGCGCTATTCATCGTGTGCTCCCGCCCGGCTGTCGCAATTGCTGATGCCGACGATCATAGGTTCGCTCGGGCTCCGCACCCGCATTGATTGACCCGTACCTGTGTTCCGGGTCAGGATGGCGAGGTGACCACCCCGTTCGACGATCCGCAGGCCGAACTGGCGTGGATGTTTCTGCAGTGCCTGTCCGATGGCGGTGACGTCGACGAGTGTTTCGCGCTGCTCAGCGACGACTTCAGCTACTGGAGCATCGTGACCCGCGTTCGGTCGATAAGCGGCGCTGCGCCAAGCTCGAGCGGCGCAAGAGCCGTATCGAGTTGAGCCTCATTTCATCCAATGCTTCAACGACGGTGAAAGCGTCGTGATCGAGGCACAAACCGAGGGCGAGACCGCCGACGGGGTGCGCTACGACAGCCCAGCCGTCTTCGTCTTCGAAACCCGTGACGGGCTCATCGTGTCGTTGCGCGAATACAGCGACACCCAGCTGGCAGCCCAGGTGTTCGGGCAGGCCGATCCTAGCGTCGCTCGACGCTGATATCAGCCTTGTCGGGATAGAAGGCGACGTGTCCAGCGATCGCCGCCACCGCCGGGTAGGGCTGTTCGTATGTCCAGATCGCGTCTCGGGTGTCGCCGGCAGACGTGGTCACGCTGTAGTAGCCGGCTTCGCCCTTGTACGGGCAGTAGGTGCTGGTGTCGGTGCGGGTGAATAGCTCTTGCACGACATCCTTGAACGGAATGTATTGCACTGCCGCGTAGGTGGACTCCTGCAGCTGGAGTGCGTCGTGGGTGTCGGCGACGACCTCGCCGTTGACACGGACCACAACTCGGGACTCGGTGGGGCTATCGTGATCGGATGCTCGGTGGCGGGTTCCAGAACGGGCCGACTCGTGATGCTGACATCTCCTCATCTGTCAATAGCACGTGTAACACCGAGCAGCCCGCAAGATTCCCGAGCGCCGACAAGCTGCGGTTGCCACATTCACCATGCGTCACACTATGTAACAAAAATCACTCTAGTTACATAAGACACGCTGGATTAGTCTGATGGAGCCGCCTTACTGTTTTGCCGGGAGTTTTTCAGAACTGCCCAAAATCGCGCGGCATCTCGGATGGCCTCCTCGATCGGCCTTGGCTCCCAACCCAGTTCGCGGGTGGCCTTGCTGTGGTCGATGCGGGCCTCGGCGCGCATCATTCGCACCGACGCGAAGCTGAGTTCGGCATCTTTGCCCGTCAACCGGGCTCTCAAGCTGCCCAGCGCGCCGAGGGCGTAGAGCGCGGGCACCGAGATGGACCGCCGCGGTGGCCGGACACCGGCTTCCTCGGCAGCGATCTTGACCACGTCTTTCAGCGGAATCATCCGCTCGGAGATGAGGTATCGCTCGCCATTGCGGCCGTGTTTTGCGGCCAACAGCAGCGCCTTGGCCGCGTCGTCTACACCGACGACCTCGAGCTGGATGCCGTTCATCAGAAAAGGCAGCTTGCCGAAGACCGCGCCCGCGATGAACGCACCGTGCGGAGTGCGGCCCCAATCACCGCTGCCGTAGGTCGTCGAAACGCACATGGCGACAGCGGGCAGGCCTTTTCCGCCGCATACTGCAGCACGATGTCTTCGGCCTGGACTCTTGACGCGACGTACGGTGTGAGCCGACGCCGGTCGATCAGGTCGTTTTCAGTTGCCACGTGCCCATGCCGGCGGCCCACCGTGGCGTAGGTGCTGGTGAACACAAACCGATGCAACGTTGCGGCGATTGGCTTTTCGATGGCGATGTCAAGGACGTTGTGCAGCCCATCGACATCAGTACGAAACAGCGGTGACGGGTCCTGCAGCCACGCCCGGGTGTCGACCACGCAGTAGTACACCTCGTCGCACCCGTCCATTGCCTGGCGGATGGTGGCGGTGTCGAAGACGTCACCCTGAAATCGGGTGACCTGTAGGTCGTCGATGCTGCGAGTGTTGGCTGCCGCGCGCACCATGGCGCGCACGTCGGCACCGCTGGCGACGAGTTGGCGGGTGACATGCGACCCCAAAAAACCGTTGGCGCCGATGACCAGCTTGGGTGCAGTGACGGCCGGGCTCATCGCTGGCCTTCCTGTTGACGCAACCAGCGAGCAGCGTCGTCGTCCAGCGTGCCCAATTCCTTCGCTTTTTTGCACCACTTCAGTGCCGCCCGCAGGAAACGCAGCGGATTGTAGATGTCTTCTTGCCGGCACCACTGGCCGTCCCGGCGTAGGTGATGATCGAGATGTTCGTCGCGCTAATGATGGTGCCGTCGCCGGGGTCGACCATCGGGTTGTCCAGTTCGCAGATGATCCGCCCGCCTGCCTCGTCGATGACCGACCACAGCGATGGGAAGGCCGTCATGTGGCTCCCTGGAAAGGTCGTCATCGTCTTGCGGATCCAGGTGAGTACCTGTTCACGGCCTTTCATGGTGCCCGCCGCATGCTCGATGTAGTCGACGTCCGGGGTGTACTGCGCTACCCAGGCGTCCCAGTTCCGGGTCTCCGCGGCACGGGCCACCGTCTGCTCGAAATTTTCAAATGCGACGGCAAGTTCGTCGCGGGTAAACGCCTGCTCCACGTAAGGAACTAGAACACGTTCTACCGAGGTTTGTCGAGCCAAGGTTGTCGAGCCGGAAATGGCATTCCGCAATCAACATGTTTGGCGTCGCCGTCGCTGGGCTATGTCAATGCATTGCGGTTTCACCCTAAATGTGGGTGCCGCTAATACGAGGAGCGAAGAAGGAGCCCATCGTGAAGTTCGTAAGCAGCACCGTCAAGACGGCCATCGGTGCCGCGGGAATTGCCGCAGTAGGCGTGGTCGCCCCAGCAATTGCCTCCGCCGCACCACCAAACATCCAAGGATTCGGTTCCAGCGAATCGCTGGTCGATGGACCATTGGTTACTGACTACACGGTGAGCAACCTACAGCCCAGCAACATGACGATTCCTGGCTACACCCCTAAGGGAACGCTTTACCAGGCCGACATCACCGCCACGTCGGACGGCGGAACCGTCACCCCCATGGTTAAAGACTTCAGCGCCCGCGGACCCAACGGTCAGACCTACAAGCTGATCGACAAGGTTGAGGTCCCGAATGGTCTTAACCCGGCGCCTATCCCTCAAGGCAGCACGTCGACGGGCACGCTGTACTTCGACGTGACCGGCGCACCGCCGAACGGAGTCGTCTACAACGACGGGCTGCAAGACATTCTGATCTGGACGTCGAACGTCCCGGGGGCCTCGGCGCCTGGTACACCAGCCGGACCGGCGAACCCGAGTCCAGCACCGGGTGCACCGCCTAGCCCGACCGGCTAACGCTAATCCGATTGCGGATAATTCCGCGGGGTGACCAGCCGGAATTGTCCTCGGCGTCGAAACTGGGTCGCGGCTGAGCTGGTGGGCGATTATCTCCGCTAGCCCGCCGCGATCCCGGCTGCACTGCCTGCTGCCTGCGCGGATAATGGGATAGACCGCATTCACTAGCTCTCGGGATCGGTGACCCGACCACGCGGCAAGGAGGACGAGATGTCGAATTACAGCAAGGCGATACTGGCCGGTGGGTGTTTTTGGGGAATGCAGGACCTGATCCGCAAACAGCCCGGAGTCGTGTCGACCCGGGTCGGCTATAGCGGCGGCGACGTTCCCAATGCGACCTATCGCAATCACGGGACGCACGCCGAAGCAATCGAAATCATCTTCGACCCGGCGCAGACCGACTTCCGGACGCTGTTGGAATTCTTCTTCCAGGTTCACGACCCGACCACGAAGAACCGCCAGGGCAACGACATCGGAACCAGCTACCGCTCGGCCATCTTCTATCTCGACGAGGAACAGAAGCACATTGCGTTGGACACCATCGCCGACGTCGAGGCCTCCGGTCTATGGCCCGGCAAGGTGGTGACCGAAGTCAGCCCCGCCGGCGACTTCTGGGAGGCCGAGCCCGAGCACCAGGATTACCTGGAGCGCTACCCAAGCGGATACACCTGCCATTACGTCCGGCCCGATTGGAAGCTCCCGAGACGGGCCAGCGTCGAAAACTAATCCAGACAGGCCGCGAGATTGTGCCTACGGCTGTTATCTCTGCGAAATACACAACCTTCACTGCAATTTCACGGAGCGCCGCGGCGGTGGGCCACGATCTTTCCGCCGGCTTTGGGGGTATAGGCAACGCCACGGGAATGCCACTTCTCACCGTCAGCGGTGGTCGTCTCGATGGTGAAGTGGCGTAACACGGTTCGCAACACCACATCCATCTCCATGTTGGCGAATACCGCTCCCACGCAGCGACGGGCGCCACCACCGAACGGGATCCAGGCGAAGCTCGGCGGCTTAACGCCGACGAAGCGCTGCGGATCGAAACGGTCCGGATCTGGAAAGGCCTCGGCGTTGGCGTGCATCTGCGAAATGCTGACGACAATCGAATAGCCATGGGGTATAACCCAATCCCCGAGTTCAAAGACCGGGGCGGTGACGTGGCGACCGGCGAGGTCGATGACCGTCTTAATTCGCTGAACTTCCAGGATTGTTGCCTGACGAAGTTCGTTGTCGTCGGTGTCGGCCTCGGCAGCCAGTGCGGCGAGCACATCGGGATGTCGACTGAGCCGTTCGAAAGTCCAGCCGAGAGTTGCCGCAGTGGTTTCGTGTCCGGCCGCCAGCAGCGTCAGCAACTCATCGCCAATGTCGTTGCGCGACATCGATGAACCATCCTCGTAGGTGCTGCGCAGCATCAGCGCCAGGACATCAGTGCGGTTCTCGAAGTTCGGGTCTGCGCGCTCGTTTTCGATGAGCTTGTCCAGAACCATGTCGTACCTGCGCCGCCACTCCGCGAGCCGACCCCACGGAGAGTAGCGGCCATAGGTTCGAGGTGGCTTGGGCAGCGTGGCCAATCGCGAGCCCAGCGTGACCCATGGCGGAAGGATCCGCCGCAGCTCATCGAGCTCGGCGCCTTCGGCTCCGAAAACCGCACGCAGGATCGCGTTGAGTGTGATCCGCATCGTCGACGGCAATGTAGCGAACGCTGTCCCTTCGGGCCACAACGCGATTTCGCGCAGCGTCTCCTCTTCGATAATGCTCTCGTAGTTCTTGATGCTCTTGCCGTGGAAGGGCGGAGCCAGTAGCCGACGCCGCTGCCGGTGCTCGTCGCCGTCGAGAGCAAACACCGAGCCGGACCCCAACAGGCGGCTCAGGTTGGGCTGGATGTTGCCGAGCACTTCCGGGCTGGTGGTGAAAACCTGTTTGGCTAACTGCGGATTCGCGACCACCACGATGCGGCCATATACCGGGACCTCGAGGACGAAGACGTCGCCGTGACGGCGCGCCATCTGCTGCACGATCCACCGTCGGGAGATCCAGAATGCCGCGCCCTGCAACGCCTTCGGAATCCGGGACGCCGGAGGCAGCTTGATGGCGGGCGGCGCCGAGGCCGCTGGGGTGTCGATGGTGCTCATTGTCGCGCACTCCCAACCTCGAATGTGGTACTACACCGTACCGCCAGCCTATTCAGGTACGGTACCGTGTGGTACCAAGCCCTGGCAAGGGTCTGATCACTTCAGGGAGGCGCCGTGGCGACGACCATCGCTGACGATGCGGCTTCGGCCGAGTCTGTCGAGGTCGATCCATTTCGACGCCGACTGCTCGACGGCCTTGCGGCCTCCATCGCCGAGCGCGGCTACCGGGCCAGCACCGTCGCCGATATCGTCCGTCACGCCCGAACCTCCAAGCGCACCTTCTATGGCCGCTTCCCCAGCAAGGAGCAGTGCTTTCTCGAGCTGCTGCATGCCGACGTGGCAAACCTGGCCGCGGAGATCCGCGACGCCGTCGATCCGAACGCCGACTGGCAGGCTCAGATTCGGCAGGCCGTCGAGGCTTACGTCGGCCACATCGAGGCCAGGCCGGCGATCACATTGAGCTGGATCCGTGAGATGCCGTCGCTGGACGCCGCGGCGCGGCCGTTTCAGCGCCGCGGCCTGCAGTTGTTGACCAATTTGTTGATCACCCTCAGCGGCAGTTCGGGTTTCAAAAAGGTCGGCTTACCTCCGCTGACTCGGCCATCGGCGGTGATCTTGGTGGGCGGTCTGCGTGAACTGACTGCGCTCGCCGTCGAGGACGGGCGCAGCGTTCGCGAGATTGTCGAACCCGCCGTGGATGCCTCCGTTGCGTTGCTCGGATATCGCGGCTGAAACCGATCAGTTTTTAAGGAAGGCACGCAGCCGATCCAGAACCAGATCCGGGCGCTGTTCGACAATCCAATGGCCGACACCGTCGACCAGCTCGACCTCGAAATCACTTATGTGCTCGGCATATCCGCTGAGCAGATCCGGTGTGAGCACCGGATCTTGAGTGCCGCTCAACCAGCGGACTGGGACAGCGACGCGAACACCGTCGAATTCGCCCCGTAGCCAGCGCAGCATCTCGGTGCTCTGAAAGGTCCGATACCACCGCGAACCGGCTACCGCGTGCCCGGGCTGACGCATGCACTCGACGTACATCGCGACGTCGTCCTCGGGCAGCAAGAATCCACCACCGACCCACGACGCCAGCAGCCGGAAAAAACGAGCCTTCCGGTCGCCGATCAGGCGCGGACCGATCACCGGCAGCAGCATCGGGACCTGGTACCAGAACCGCCAGATGTTGCGGACCGACGAAAGATCACGCTTTACGTAGGGCGCCGCGGTATTGAGTCCGAAAAACCCCGTGACCTTCGCCAGGTGGCGCAACATCATGATGAACGCGACCGGCCCGCCCCAGTCGTGGGCCACGAGTTTCACCGGCCCGACACCCAACCGATCCAGCACGGCGGCCAGGTCGTCGGCCATCTCGTTCTTCAAATACCGGCAGCGTGGCGCCGAGCTCCAGCCAGCACCGCGCAGGTCGGGACACAGCACCCGGTAGCCGTCAGCGGCCAGCGGGCCGATGAGTTTGTGCCACTCCCACCAGTTCTGCGGAAAACCATGCACCAGCATCACCGCCGGTCCGTCGGCAGGTCCCGCGTCGGCGACGTGGATCGTGACGCCATCACCCAGATCGATGAACTTGTGCTCGACGCCGTCCAGGGTGGGCAGGGTAACCATGGGTTGACAATTTAGCAACGGAAACGCAACTGGCTGCGCTTACCATAAAGTGTGCTCAATTGTCGTCGAGCGACAACCGGCGAGGGTCCCGCCCGGTGGACACTGATGATTGCGGGGTGCTGCGCGATAGTCGGCGCGGCCACAATCGGCTTGACACCAAGTGCACACGCCAATCCCTTCTCCATGCAGTTCCAATCACCATCGGGAGACATCACCTGCAACGTGGCTAACTACCCGCCTGGCGACCAGCATTCGTTGGCAAAGAATTTCGCGCAGTGCGACATCGTTAACCAGAGCTGGGTGCCGCCGCGACCGTCTCCGCAGGGCCGATCCGACACCACCACCGCCATTCTCATGCGGGGCCAGTTGCCGATTGTGGGCTACAGTCCAGGCGCCTTGGCGGCCACCGAGCCGGTGAATTACGACCAACCGGTTACAGCTGGGGCGATTACCTGCGATAGCGACGAGTCCGCGGTGAAATGCAGCGACGCCAGCACGGGGCACTTCTTCCGCGTGTCACAGGAGTCCTACGAGCTGGGGTGACGATCCCCAGCTCGTAAGCCAGTCGCTGCACCTCAGGCGGCGACCAACTCTCGTGCCGCACTGGTGCTGGTGCGATCCTTGCGCGGGACCGCAAGTCTGACGATCTTGCGCACGACGGTGCCGAACTGTTTGGGCAGCGAGCCCGAGTTGTACGGGATGCCATAGCGCCGGCAGATCTCACGCACCTCGGGCGCGATCTCCGCGTAGCGACGGGCCGGCATATCCGGGAACAGGTGGTGCTCGATCTGGTGCGACAGGTTGCCGGACAGCAAGTGAAAGAGCTTGCCGCCGGTCAGGTTGGCCGAACCGAGAATCTGCCGGAAATACCATCTGCCGCGTGACTCATTCTGCGCCTCTTCGACGGTGAATTCCTGTGTGCCATCCGGGAAGTGGCCGCAGAAGATGATCATGTAGGACCACACGTTGCGGATGAGATTGGCCGACAGGTTACCCGCGAAGACAAGCGGAGCAAACGGGCCGGACAGCAGCGGGAAAGCGACGTAGTCCTTCAGCATCTGCTTGCGGGTCTTGCGCCAGATACCTTGTAGAACTTGCCGTTTGTCGGCCAACCGGATTTCGCCGGAGCGGATGCGCTCGGTTTCCAATTCATGCAGCGCGACCCCGTACTGAAAAAGCACCATGAGCAGGAAAGCGTAGACAGGATTGCCCAGAAAGTACGGCTCCCAGGGCTGGTCCTCGCTCATCCGCAGGATGCCATAGCCGATGTCGCGGTCCATGCCCACGATGTTGGTGTGGGTGTGGTGCATGTAGTTGTGCGAGTGCCGCCATTGATCGGCCGGGCACGCGGTGTCCCATTCGAAGTCGCGACCGCGGATCGCCGGGTCACGCATCCAGTCGTATTGGCCGTGCATGATGTTGTGGCCAATCTCCATGTTGTCGAGGATCTTTGACACCCCGAGCATCGCGGTACCCGCCAACCAGGCAGGCGGCAGGATTCCGGCGAATAGCAGGGCACGGCCGCTGACCTCGAGAGCGCGCTGCGTCTTGATGACGCGACGGATGTACTCGGCATCGCGCTCACCGAGGTCGGCCATCACGCGTTCCTTGATGGCGTCGAGCTCACGGCCGAATGCTTCGGCCTGCTCGGATGTCAATGCGATTTGGGTCTGTGTCATGGTGACTTCTCCTGTCGTCTACAGGGCGATATCGACGTCGCCGACCGGGACGGAGACGCAGATCTGCACATCCTCATCGGGGGCGGTCGACACCGCACCGGTGGTCAGATTGCGCACGACGCCACAAGCCTTTCGGCGCGTGCAGGTATGGCAGATACCCATCCGGCATCCGCTATCCGGGCTCAAACCGGCCGATTCAGCTTGCTCGAGCAGCGAGCGGCCGTCGTCAACAACCTCGATGCCGCTGTCCGCGAACGTCACTCGCCCGCCCGATGGGTCGGCAGGGGCGTCCAGCGTCGGCGCCACGAAGCTTTCCGAGTGGACGTTCTGACAGTGCGCGTGGACGGCATCGACGAGAGCCTGTGGGCCACAAACGAAGACGGCGTCCGGCGATGGCATTGCCGCTGCCAGGTGCTCGGGCCCGAAGCGACCCTGCAGCTCCCCTGAGCCCGACCGGGTGTAGCCATGCAGTATCCGCACGCCCACCATCTCGGCGAGCTCGTCGCGGTAACAGGCCTCTGCCGGGGTGCGCGCGTAATGCACAAACGCGATTTCGCCGGCATAGCCCTCGTTGACCAGGGTGCGCAGCATCGCCATGACGGGCGTGATGCCGCTACCGCCGGAAACCAGCAGTATCCGGCGGGGTCGTTGCGTGGGCAAGACAAAGTCGCCACCGACGCCGGAAAGCCCGACCACCATCCCGCGCCGGGCTCGCTCGTACAGAAACGTCGAGACCAACCCTCGGTCGTGATGTCCGATCGTCAGCTCGAAGTGCGAAGTGCCCTCGGCGTTGGCCGGCGAATAGCAGCGGGTGTGCCGACGGCCGTCGATCTCAACGGTCAGATTGACGTACTGTCCGGCACGAAGGGCTCGTGCGGTGTGGGCGAACGCGTCGTTGGGCGCCAGCACCAGGGTGACGCTGCGCGGGGTGGTGCGCCGCACCTCGATGACTTTCGCGCGGCCCTCGTCGAGCGTCCACGTCGGGGCCAGCAGCTCGGTATACCGGTCGACGCCATGCGGACCGGTGAGCAGGTTGAGCAGGTCGGAACCTAGCACCCGCTTCGTCAAAGTTTGAGTGAACATATGTACACTGTGCGACCTGCTCCGCGGGCTAGTCAAGGATCTGCGCAGGTCTGTGGTACGGTTCACAATAGTGAACAGTCGTACGCCTGGCTCACGCCCGCACCGGTCGGGCCGCGGGCGTAGCCGCGAAGGACCGTCTCGCGAAGAGCGCAAAGAGGCGACCCGGCGGGCCATCATCGCCTCGGCGCTCAAGCTGCTCGACGACCGCAGTTTCAGCGGCCTGAGCCTGCGCGAGGTGACCCGGGAGGCCGGGATCGTCCCGGGGGCGTTCTACCGTCATTTCGAATCGATGGAGGCCCTCGGGCTGGTCCTGATCGACGAGTCGTTTCGAACCCTGCGAGACATGCTGCGGGGTGCTCGCGCCGGCAAGCTCGACCCGAACCGCGTGATCGAGTCGTCAGTCGAGATCGTCGTGGCCAGCGTCACCGAGCGTCGCGAGCACTGGCGCTTCATCGGTCGCGAGCGTTCCAGCGGAGTCACCGTGTTGCGCTATGCGATCCGAACCGAATTTCGACTTCTTACCTCGGAGCTGGCCACCGACCTCGCTCGGTTCCCGGGGCTGAATGCCTGGAGCACCGACGATCTCAACGTTCTGGCGACCCTTTTCGTGAACTCGATGATCGTCATCGCCGAGGCGCTCGAGGACGCCCAAAGCGTTGAGGCGCTCGAAGAGATTCGGCGCACCGCGGTCAAGCAGCTGCGGATGATTGTCATCGGCGTCAACGGCTGGCGCAGCAGCCCATAACGGCCGCAGGCGATGATGGTGCGATGGGTATCAGAATGCGGGATCTGCTCGGCAGCGAGCTGCGGTCGCTGCGCTACGAGCCCACCGAAAAGCGCCTTCGGGTTCACCTGGACGGCGAGCCGGTTGCTGACACTGTTGATGGACTGCTGGTCTGGGAGCCACGGCGGGTAGTCCCGACCTATGCGGTGCCGGAAACCGACGTCACGGCCCGGCTGAAATCGGCGGGCAGGGTCGAAGACCTGGCCGGCTTGCCGGTCCTGGTGCCGACAAACCCGTTCACCGCCCACAGCTGCACAGGCGAGATCCTCGACGTCGTGCTTGACGGGGCCACGCGCTCGTCGGCGGCCTTCCGGCCGGACGATCCGGACCTGAACGGTTACGTCACGCTCGACTTCAGCGCGTTCGAGTGGCACGAAGAAGACGAGCCGATCGTCGCCCACCCCCACGACCCGTTCAAGCGCATCGACATCCTTGAAAGCAGCCGGCATCTCCGGCTCGAGTGGGAAGGCCGGCTGCTGGCCGAATCGTCGCGGCCGCTGCTGTTGTTCGAGACGCTGCTGCCGGTGCGCTTCTACTTGCCGCGCGCCGACGTCGCCGTCGACCTACAGCCCACCGATACGGTCAGTTACTGCGCATACAAAGGTCGGGCGTCCTACTTCTCGATACCCGACGGCCCCGCGGATGTGGCGTGGACGTACCACCAACCGCTCCGCGAAGCCGAACCGGTCCGCGATCGTGTCGCATTCTTCGACGAGCGGGTCGACGTCACCGTCGACGGCCGGCGCCGAGAGCGCCCGGTCACGCCGTGGTCGCACTGACCGGATGGCAACCCCGCGTCGCAAAGCCGGCAAACTGGCCGACATCACCGGTCCCGGCCTCACCGACCGGTGGGGCGTGACGTGTACCGACCTAGGCGCGTCGGTCGTCGCACCCAACGGGATGCTGGTCTCGGTGTTCGGAGACACCTTCTCGGGCAACCATGTTGGCCACGGCGACTGGCGTTCGCCGGTGATTCTCGTCGGCACCGGCGACGCCGATCACCCGATCCGCTACCAGCACGCCGGCGGCGCGGATCCCGACTACGCACACCAGCTCTGGCGCTACGCGCACCGCACAGAGGCGCCGGGCAGGATGCGCCGCGGCATCAGCACAGTGATTCCCTCCGATCTGCTGCGAGTCGACGACGCGCTCTACCTGCACGCGATCGTGAATCGGGGTTTCGGCAACGTCGTGTGGACCGAGGTCTGGAGATCGGACGACAGCGGTGTCTCGTGGCGGCACCTCGGCGACGACGCGAAGTTTCCGGCTGACCTACACAACGGTCACGCCCAGTGCTGGTCGTGGGATTACGACCCCGCCGCCAACTGGGTTTATGTCGTATCCACCGGCTTTCAGCGCGACAAAGGGATCATCCTGCAGCGGGTCCGTCCGAACAACATCGGGGATCTGGGTAAGTACTCCGGGTGGGGACAGGCCGGCGATCGCTGGTCGTGGGGTAGCCGGCCGACCCCGCTGACACCCGACGGCGAAACCTGGGGAGAGTTGTCGCTGCGGCGGCTGACGACAGGCCAATGGATCCTGGGCGGATTTCTGTCCTCCGAATACGCGCTCGGATACCGGGTCGTGGACTCGCCCACCGCGGTGGCCGATGCGCCGCTGCAGCTGCCGGTCGTCGGGTCGGGATGGGACGCCGAAGATCACGCCGACAGCCGGGTCGCGCAGCTCTACGGCGGATACATCCTGCCGGGCTCGCAGCTAGACGTCGTCGGCGGCGTCGGCCTAGTGGTGTCACAGTGGAACACTGAGCGCGGCTGGCCTTATCGGGCAATGCAATTCCGCGCGACGCTACGCGATACCACCAAGCGTCACTCGTCGACGACGTTGAAGAGCGACTTTCCGTCCTCGGGGGTGCCGTCGATCTGACCGCGATGCGCGCGCCGCGGCAGATCCTGATCGGGAGTCGGTTCGGCAAGCACGTCGGGTTCCTCGGCGGCCAGCCGGTCGTCGAGGAGTTCGCCCTGCTGCTCTTCGCGCGCCGTCATCCCGAATTTGTCGGCCCCGCTCCAATCATCGGGTGGGTCGACGACGATGTCGCCGTCGTCGTTGCGCACCTCGTCGGAGTCGGTCGATTCACTCTGGTTCAGGGTGTCGCCAGGTCCCCCTTCGTCCGGGAAATCGTCGCTTGCCATGCCCGAACGGTTGCCCTGGGCATTGAGCGGCTAAACACCACTGCCGGCCAACGAGTGTGCGCCTGGGTTTTCGAGTGTGCACTCAGGGCGGACCCGCACGGCGTGTCGCCGCCTGGTGCTCACATTCGATGAAACCTGACGCCGTGCACTGTGCCTCGGCTAACGCGGTTTGCGCCACATCGGCCACAGCGTCGGCCCCCCGTCAGGTACGACGACCTCGCTTGTCACTTCAAAGCCGAAACGCTCGTAGTACGGCACGTTTTCCGCCTTGCTCGACTCGAGGTAGGCGGGCGCGTGCTCGGCGTCGACCCGGTCTAGCCGCGACCGCATCAGGACCTGTCCGAAACCTTTGCCGCGCACGGTGGTGTCGCTGCCGATGACGGCCAGGTACCAGTGCGGTTCCTCGGGGTGATGGCGGTTCATCAACTCGATCACATCGCGGGCCGCGACCGCCCGATAGCCGAAGGTGCGGATGACCGACGGCAGCATGGCCAGCTGCTCGCGTGCCGACTGCTTCCATCGGTTCGGCGGATCCCAGAGTGCCGCCGCGCCGATGCCCTGGGCGTCGCAGGCCACCTCCACGCCGCCGCCGGCGATGTGATGGTGACGCGTCAGCGTGGCGAAAAGCCGCGGCAAACGCATCGGGCGTAAGTTCTCGTCGGGCAGCATCCATGCCGTCACCGGGTCGTCGAAAAAGGCGCGGCCCAACACCTGCGACAGCGTGGGAATGTCGGCTTTGCGCGCCGGGCGTGCCTCGATCGTCATCAGGCCAGGCTAGACGGGACCGGCCGACGTGCAGCCGGGCCGGGTTGCTCGCGTCACAGCTGCCGGACTTAAGCTCGAAGATTGTGGCGTGGGACTTTGAAACAGATCCGCAGTACCAGCAGAAACTTGACTGGGTCGAAGAGTTCATGGTCAACGAGCTCGAGCCGCTCGACCTCGTCGCGCTTGATCCCTACGACAAGAAGAACCCCGAGACGATGGCGGTGCTGCGACCGCTGCAGCAGCAGGTCAGGGACCACGGGCTATGGGCGGCGCACCTGCAGCCGGAATTGGGCGGCCAAGGCTATGGCCAGGTCAAACTCGCGCTGCTCAACGAAATCCTCGGCCGCTCCCGGTGGGCCCCGTCAGTGTTCGGCTCGCAGGCACCCGACTCGGGTAACGCCGAAATCCTGGCCCTTTTCGGCACCGCTGACCAGAAAGCGCGTTACCTGCAGCCGCTGCTCGACGGTGAAATCACCTCCTGCTATTCGATGACCGAGCCGCAAGGCGGGTCAGACCCGGGCCTGTTCGTCACCCGCGCCGAGCGCGACGGCGACACCTGGGTGATCAACGGTGAGAAGTGGTTTTCTACCAACGCCAGACACGCGACTTTTTTCATCGTCATGGCGGTCACCGACCCCGATGCACGCACCCACGACAAGATGTCGTTGTTCATCGTCCCTGCCGACACGCCGGGTATCGAGATCATCCGCAATGTGGGCGTCGGCACGGACTCACACGCCACGCATGGTTACGTCCGCTACACCGATGTCCGGGTGCCGGCCGACCATGTCCTTGGCGGCGAAGGGCAAGCGTTCGCGATCGCGCAGACACGGCTTGGCGGCGGGCGTATTCATCACGCCATGCGCACGATCGCGTTGGCACGACGAGCATTCGACATGATGTGTGAGCGAGCGGTGTCGCGCCAAACCCGAAACGGCCCGCTGTCGAACTTCCAGATGACCCAGGAGAAGATTGCCGACAGCTGGATTCAAATCGAGCAGTTCCGATTGCTGGTGCTGCGCACCGCGTGGCTGATCGATAAGCATCACGACTACCAGAAGGTGCGCCGCGATATCGCGGCGGTCAAGGTTGCGATGCCGCAGGTGTTGCACGACGTGGTGCAGCGCGCGATGCATCTGCACGGCGCCCTTGGGGTCTCCAACGAGATGCCGTTCGTCAAGATGATGATCGCCGCGGAGTCGCTGGGCATCGCCGACGGGGCCACCGAGCTGCATAAGATGACCGTCGCGCGCCGCACACTGCGCGAATATCAGCCGGTGTCAACGGCTTTCCCGTCCCAGCATCTGCCGACTCGGCGCGCAGAAGCACAGGCAAGGCTGGCCGAACGCCTCGAGCACGCGGTCGCCGAGTTCTAATTACCGGCGCTGACGCGGTCGATGTGGGCCAGAAAGTGTGTCAGCACCGCATCCGGGGCTTCGAGTTGCGGCCAATGCCCGATGTCGTCCGCCAGCATCACCACATCGGGTTCGGGTATCACCTCGGCATAGCGGCGTGCCATGTGGGCACCGGAGTTGGGGTCGACTGGCCCGTCGATCAACCGCATCGGAACCGCGGTCTGCCGCATAGCACGCACCCACCGGTTTCGGTGGGTGTAGCGGTCGCTGATGAAGCGACCCACCTTGTGCAGCACCCGGCGCCCGTCGTTGTAGTCCAAGATCTCGTTGAACACCTCCATCATGTGCGGTGTCGGCTTGGTATTCGGGCCGAACATCTCGCGCAGCGTTGGTTCCAGCAGCCGACGAGACAGCGGACTGCCCTGCACCCGACTGAAGATGTCGCCCAACGGAGTGCGTGACATCAGTTTCTGCGCCACCCAAGGTGTGTAGGTCTCGACGAACATGCCGCCGTTGAGCCAGGTGATCGTGTTGATGCTGAGCGTGCCGTAGGCGCGCTCACCGAATTCGTGGCGGGCCAACAGTTCCTGGCCCACCGAATCACCGATGTCGTGGGCCAGGATGTGCGCATTGTCGATGTTCAGGTCGGCCAGCAGCGCTTCGTGCATGTCGGCGTGGTCGTGCACCGAATATTCATAGGCCACGGGTTTCGCCGAGAATCCCATACCGATCATGTCCGGTGCGATGACGGTGAACCGTTGCGTCAGTGTCGGCCAGATCGGCGCCCAGTCATAGGAGTTGAACGGGTAACCGTGGATCAGCAGTAGCGGAGGTCCACTGCCCTCGACGCGATAGAGATGTCGAAGCCGAGGTAGTCGAAGTGCTGTCCGGCAGCGAGCCAAGATGCCAGTTCAGCGTCCATGGCTGC
The DNA here is from genome assembly GCA_963838755.1 of uncultured Actinomycetota bacterium. Taxonomy (GTDB): domain Bacteria; phylum Actinomycetota; class Actinomycetes; order Mycobacteriales; family Mycobacteriaceae; genus Mycobacterium. Next base: position 16,748 of record CAWISO010000020.1, read on the forward strand.
AGCCTACGAGATGTAGCGGACGACGCTCTCGGCCACACACGCCGGCTTGGCCGACCCTTCGATCTCGACGGTGGTCGACATCGTCGCCTGCACGGCACCGTTGCCCAGGTCCTCGACGCCCACCAACGAGCTCTGGGCGCGAACCTTTGACCCGACCGGGACGGGAGCAGGAAAGCGGACCTTGTTCAAGCCGTAGTTGATGGCGAGCTTGATGCCGTTGACCGTGTAGATCTGGTGCTGGAGCCGGGGCAGCAGCGCCAGCGTCATGAAGCCGTGTGCGATGGTGGTGCCGAACGGGCCGTTGGCCGCCTTTTCCGGGTCCACGTGGATCCACTGGTGATCCCCGGTCGCATCAGCGAACAAGTTGACGTCTTCCTGGGTGATGGTTACCCAGTCGCTTTCTCCGATGCTTTGTCCCTCGGCGGCGGCGAGGTCGGCAACGGACTCGAAGGTGCGCATAGTGTTCTCCTCTGCTTGGGTAGCGACGATAGTGCCGGTGTCGCGGGTACCTGGTCAATGCCCGCGGGCTAGCGGCAGGTTTGGCCCGTTCCGGTGTTCGGGTAGCCGCACAGCAGCCATCCTGACGAGCTCACCGGAAGGGAGATCTCACCACATGGCGAAAGCAGACAACCACAGGGCCGAATCAGACGTTGAGGCCGAGAACCATGAGGCACGTTCACGTGCCGGTGAAGACGGCAACGACGGCACCTACGTCGGTGCGACGGGACCCGACGACAGTCTCGACGTTGGCGAGACCGGAGCCGAAGCGCGCAGTAAACAAAGCTAGCGGCCGAGCCCGTTGCGGGGATGACGCAGGACGACGCAGGAGGGCGCAGTGAGGCTGCTGCTACTCGCCGACACACACGTTCCGCGGCGCGCCCCCGATCTACCCGCGCAAGTGTGGGCACACGTGGAAAGGGCCGATGTCGTCTTCCATGCCGGTGACTGGGTGACGCCCGAGCTGCTCGACAACTTGACGGCGAAAGCTGCGCGGCTGGTGGCGTGCTGGGGAAACAACGACGGGCCAGTGTTGCGGTCGCGGCTTCCGGAGCGGGCCGACGTGCTGTTGGAAGGGCTGCACTTCACTGTGGTGCACGAAACGGGTGCCGCCGCAGGCCGCGAGGCGCGAATGTCGCGGCACTACCCAGACAGTGATGTGCTGATCTTCGGTCACAGTCACATCCCGTGGGACACCACGACAAGCACCGGGCTGCGGCTCCTCAATCCCGGGTCACCGACGGATCGCCGCCGCCAACCCGCCTGCACGTATATGACCGCGAGCGCACACGGCGGTCAGCTGACCGACGTCGTCCTGCACCGCCTGCAGCGATAGTCCGCTTTGGTATACATAAGCACCCCACAGCTCCCACCCATATTTAGCTTCTAAACAGAGGTATTGTGGGGTAAGTGCAAGTAGACACCGATTTAGCAGCCGAAGTTTTCCGGGTCGTCGGCAGATTTCGCCGCCAACTTCGCCGGTCCCTCGGCCGCGGTTTGGACTCCGCGCGACTCACCGAGTCGCAGTCAGAGCTGCTCTGGCTGGTGGGCCGGCAGCCCGGAATATCGGTCGGTGCCGCTGCTGCGGAGCTCGGGTTGGTGGCCAACACCGCCTCGACGCTGGTCTCCAAGCTGGTCTCCGGTGGCTTCCTCGTCCGCAGCGTCAGTGCCTCCGATCGCCGCGTGGGCGAGCTCGCGCTCGCCGAGCCCACCCAGCGGATTGTCGACGCATCCAGGGCCGCACGGCGAGCGTTGCTGGCCGAAGTAATCGGCGAACTAGATGGCGGCCAAATCGAATCCCTGGCAAAGGGACTAAAGGTTCTCGACACGATGACACAACTACTCCAGGAGCGCCGATCATGAGCGAATTGCTACCCCCGGCCATCGATTGTCAACATCTGACTTATCGCTACGGCACGTTCACCGCCGTTGATGATGTGACGCTGCAGGTACGGCCGAGTGAGACCATGGGCCTGCTCGGTCCGAACGGAGCCGGTAAAACCACGCTGGTGCGGATGCTCACGACGCTGACGCCGATCCAGCAGGGTCAGCTGTGTATCTTCGGGTTGGACTCACGTCACCAGACGTCCGAAATCCGGACCAATATCGGCTATGTCCCACAACAGCTTTCAATCGAGCCCGCGCTGACTGGTCAACAGAATGTGGAGTGGTTCGCGCGGCTCTATGGGGTGCCCCGTGCCCAGCGCGGTGAACGCGTCGAGGAGGCGCTGGCCGCCATGGGGCTACTCGATGTAGCCAACCGACTCGCGGGAACCTACTCCGGCGGCATGGTGCGCCGGCTAGAAGTGGCCCAAGCGCTGGTCAACCGCCCGTCCCTGCTGGTTCTCGACGAGCCGACCGTCGGTCTGGATCCTATTGCCCGGGACGGTGTCTGGAGTCAGGTGCAAAGCATGCAGTCCCGGTTCGGCATGACCGTTTTACTGACCACCCACTACATGGAGGAGGCCGAAGCGCTCTGCGATCGGGTGGCGTTGATGCATCGCGGTGAGTTGCGGGCGGTGGGAACCCCGACGAAGTTGAAATCGACGGTGTCGCCCGCGGCCACGCTCGAAGACGTCTTCCGTCACTACGCGGCATCGGACTTGTCGCAGCAGGCAGAGGGTTCGGAGTCTCTTCGCGAAATTCGTTCCAGCAGAAAGGTTGCCCGCCGTGCCGGTTGATTCTGCCTTCAATGTGAGCCTGATCCGCGCCCCGCACGGTTGGCATCGGGCTCGTGCAACGTTAGCGCGCATCGGAGCGTTCGCGATCGTGGAGCTGCAGAAATTGCAACACGATCGCACCGAGCTGGTCACCCGGATGGTGCAACCGGCGCTGTGGCTGCTGATCTTTGGCACCACGTTCAGCCACTTGCATGTCATCAATACCGGGTCGGTGTCCTACCTGGCCTTCTTGGCACCTGGCATCATCGCGCAGTCAGCGCTGTTTATTTCCATTTTCTATGGCATACAGATCATCTGGGACCGAGATGCAGGCATCCTCGCGAAACTGATGGTGACGCCCGCTCCTGCGTCGGCGTTGATCACCGGTAAATCGTTCGCCGCGGGCGTGCGGTCGGTGGCCCAGGTTGTCGGCGTGTTGACGCTGGCCTACCTGATGGGCATTGGTTTGACGATCAACCCGCTGCGAATCCTGGCGGCGATGGGAATCGTCATGCTGGGTGCTGCGTTCTTCGCCTGCCTGTCGATGACGTTGGCTGGTCTGGTTCGCAACCGCGATCGGCTGATGGGCATCGGCCAAGCCATCACGATGCCATTGTTCTTCGCGTCGAACGCGCTGTACCCCGTCAACGTGATGCCGGCCTGGCTGCATGTGCTCTCCCACGTCAACCCGCTCAGCTACGAAGTCGACGCTTTACGAGCACTGCTGATCGGCACCCCATTCAACCCCGCGGACATCGTCGTCTTGGTGGCTGCCGCGGTACTCGGAATCACCACCGCGTCAACCCTATTGAGGCGCCTGGTCTCCTAAGCAGGGGATTGTCAACGCTCGTAAAGTGCAGCGCTGCTGGCGAATAGGCCGCCGATTTACAATCGTTATCTTTGAGTCCGCGGCGACGCATAATCGTTAGCCAACCGCGACGTCACACCCCGAGGCGACAAACGGGAGTAGGCCGTGCGCTGTGTTTGACTGCCACCGACAGCTATTCGACCGCATAAAGCGGCAGATGAAAGTTGGGATGGGTAGGAGCTATGAAGATCGTTGAGAAGTTGCGCGGCGCGGCCACGCGTTTGCCGCGTCGATTGGCAATCGCGACCGCCGGGGCAGCCCTGCTGTCCGGTCTGGTCGGCGCTGTGGGCGGCTCGGCGACCGTGGGGGCTTTCTCCAAGCCGGGCCTGCCGGTCGAGTATCTGCAGGTGCCATCGGCTGCGATGGGCCACAATATCAAAGTCCAATTTCAGGGCGGCGGACCGCACGCGGTGTACCTGCTCGACGGGTTGCGTGCGCAGGACGACTACAACGGTTGGGACATCAACACTCCGGCATTCGAGGAGTACTACCAGTCGGGCCTGTCAGTGATCATGCCGGTCGGTGGCCAGTCGAGCTTCTATTCCGACTGGTATCAGCCGGCCTGCGGCAAAACAGGCTGCCAGACGTACAAGTGGGAAACCTTCATGACTAGGGAGCTCCCGACATACCTGCAAGCCAACCGGGGCATCTCCCCGAACGGCAACGCCGCGGTGGGCCTGTCGATGTCAGGTGGGTCCTCGCTGATCTTGGCCGCGTACTACCCGCAGCAGTTCTCCTACGCGGGCTCGTTGTCGGGATTTTTGAACCCCTCGGAGGGCTGGTGGCCCACACTGATCGGCTTGTCCATGGGTGATGCCGGCGGCTACAGCGCGACCAACATGTGGGGTCCGACCAGCGATCCGGCCTGGAAGCGCAACGACCCGATGGTTCAGATCCCTCGACTGGTCCAGAACAACACCCGAGTTTGGGTCTACTGCGGGAACGGAACTCCCAATGACCTTGGTGGCGACAGCATGCCGGCCAAGTTCCTGGAGAGCTTCACGCTACGCACCAACGAGCAGTTCCGGGACAACTACGTGGCCGCAGGCGGCAACAACGGTGTGTTCAACTTCCCCCCCAATGGAACACACGACTGGGGTTACTGGAATCAGCAGCTGGTCGCCATGAAGCCCGACATCCAGCGGGTGCTGAGCGCCAACCAAGCCGCCACCTGACATACCCTCCGACGCATCGGCAGCAGCGCTCCCCCGGCGCTGCTGCCGATGTCTTTGCTCAGCGGCTTTCATCCAGCAGGGCGCGCCGGTCCTGGTGGAAGTAGGTGTATCCGGTGGTCAATGCACACACAACGGAAGCGGTGATCAGCATGCCGGTCCCGTTGACCACCAAGCTGACGCAGCCGCCCAACGCGGCGCCGAAGACGAAGCTGGCGAACAGCAAGAAGTAGCCCAGCCATTCCGACACGTCGCCGCCCGCGATGTGGCGCTCGATGCCCTGCCCCAGTTTGACCAGCGTGCCCGTCACATAGCTCAACGGCACCGACACCTCGCCATCCTTGACGAACGACGTGTTCAAAGCGCCAATACCGAAGACCACAAACAGAATTGGCGCGAAGTCAACAAGATTTTCTTCCCACCCCTCATCGATGACGTCAACTGCCGTGGCGACCAGAAGGCTGAAGGTCGTGAGCACAGTCGGTCCGTGCGGATGCGCCACCCAGAAATGGCGCCTGCACACCGAGGCAACCACCACGCCGGCCACGAAGCAGGCCATGAGCAGGCCCGCGGTCACCGACAGCCACACGTCGTCTCGGAAGTACCCCAGCACGGCGCGTTGCGCATTCCCAGTCATGAACGTTACGAAGTACCCGGCGGAGTGGGTAAACGCTGTCGCCCCCAGCACACCGGCCAGCGCTGCCAGCACCCACGACAACCTCGCCTCACGATCGAATGTCTCACGCCGGGTCTCATGCACCATACGAATATGCTTTCAGACCGCCGCGACCCGCGCCTCCTGCCGAGCGCGATTCACATGCCGCTCAAATCAACTAGTGGTCAACTTGGCAATCGAGCGCAGTGGGATCGGCAACCAGCCGGGCCGGTGCCGAGACTCGTAACCGGCCTCATAGACCGCCTTGTCCAGTTCGTAAGCGGCTAACAGCAACGCCGAATCCCGCGGGTCGACACCGGATGCGCTCGCGTAGCCGTCGCAGAACGCTGTCCGGTTGCGCTGCACCCACTCTCGGGCGCGCGCGGCGAGTTGCTTGTCAGCGGACCGGTCGACCAGGGGCCCATAAGCCGCATAGTCAAAAGAGCGCAGCACGCCGGCGACGTCGCGCAGCGGAGAGTCCGGTGCGCGACGCTCCGCCAAAGGCTGGCCTGGCTCGCCTTCGAAGTCGATCAGCAACCAGGACTCCGGGGTGCGCAATACCTGACCAAGGTGCAGATCCCCGTGTATCCGCTGCACAGTGACCGTCTGATCCGCCAGTTTCTGGAAACGCTGCTCCACCGTGGCCGCGTGCTGGCCGAGTTCGGGTACCGCCGCGGCGCCGGCTGCCAGCCGGGCCAGCATGGTGTCCACCGGGAAAGTGGCCTCCGACGTGCCGAGCGTCTCCGCAAGCGTTGCGTGCACCGAAGCTACCGCCTCACCTAGCCGGTAGGCCTCCCCCGCGAAATCGCCGCCGACTTCGTCGGCGTAGAGGTCGCCCTCGGCGAACAGGTCACGCACGCTTGCGGTGGCCATTGCCCAGCCCTCGGCCGCGTTGGCCGCGTACTCGGTAACCATGCCCAGCGGGGTCGCTGTATCGGCGTCGTTTGACGTTAGCTCGTAAGTGCCGAGCAGTCGGGCCACATGCGGGTTCTCCGCCCGAGCCAGCACGCGATTCAGCTCGATGTCGGGGTTGATTCCAGGGCTGACACGGCGAAAGACCTTGAAGATGACGTCGCGCTCGAAGATCACGCTGGTGTTGCTCTGCTCGGCCTCCGATACCCGCGGGTAGGCCTCCAGCGGCAGCGTCACGTCCGGCTCTTTGCCGAACTGCACGTCGTCTCGGGTGGCCGACGTATCAATCAGCGATAGCAGAAATCCTCCGGCGCCGGCGTTGTACAGCGCGTCGTAGGCAACGTGATTGTCGTCGCCGCCGATGGTGGCAACAGTGTTGTATTCGGCTACCGGCTCGGAATCCCAACTCACGATCACCTGATAGCGCTCGGCCGATCCGTCGGTGTAGGTGGCGTCGACCAGGAACAGGTCGATGTCGTCGCGCAACGCGACCACCCGGCTGGGCTCGGCGGCGGCGAGCTCACGGCTGCGGCCGGCATACCAGCGTTGCTGCGGGAGCCATTCGGCCCACGGCAAGTTCATTCCGACTCCTCAGACCTGCACAGCTGGAACCAGTAGAACCCATGCCCCGGCAGGGTCAGCAAATAGGGCAGGTGCCCGATGCGCGGGAAATTCACCTGCCCGGTCAATTCCACCGGTGTGTATCCGTTCCAGTGCTGCAGGCTCAACTCGATGGGCTGCGGGAAACGTGACAAGTTGTTGATGCACACCACCACGTCATCACCGGTTTTGCGGGCGTAAGCGAGTACCGAGGGGTTCGAGCCGCCCAGCTCCTGGAATGTCCCGACGGCGAAGGCGTCGTGTCGGCGGCGCACGGCCAACATGGTGCGGGTCCAGTTCAGCAGTGACGTCGAGGTGTCGCGCTGCGCTTCCACGTTGACCGACTGGTAGCCGTAGACCGGGTCCTGGCTGAGCGGCAGATGCAGCCGGCCCGGGTTCGCGCTGGAAAAGCCGCCGTTGCGGTCAGGGGTCCACTGCATCGGGGTGCGCACCCCGTCGCGATCACCCAACCAGATGACGTCGCCCATGCCGATTTCGTCGCCGTAGTAGAGCACCGGCGACCCGGGCAACGACAACAGCAGGGCGGTGAACAGCTGGATCTGATTGCGATCGTTGTCCAGCAGTGGCGCCAGCCTGCGCCGAATGCCCACATTGGCCTTCATCCGCGGGTCTTTGGCGTATTCGGAGTACATGTAGTCACGTTCTTCGTCGGTGACCATTTCCAGCGTCAACTCGTCGTGGTTGCGTAGGAAGATCCCCCATTGCGCCATGTCCGGGATTTCTGGCGTTTGGGCCAGGATCTCCGAGATCGGAAATCGTGACTCGCGCCGCACCGCCATGAAGATGCGTGGCATCAGCGGGAAGTGGAACGCCATGTGGCATTCGTCGCCGCCGGTGCTGGGGTCACCGAAATACTCCACAACGTCGGCCGGCCATTGATTCGCTTCGGCCAGCAGCACCCGGCCGGGGAATTCGTCGTCGACCACCTTGCGCACCTGTTTGAGGAACGCGTGCGTCTCGGGCAGATTCTCGCAGTTGGTGCCGTCACGCTCGAACAGGTATGGCACCGCGTCCAGCCGGAAGCCGTCGATACCGAGGTCGAGCCAGAAGCGGATGACGTCGATCATCGCCTCCTGCACGGCCGGATTCTCGTAGTTCAGGTCGGGCTGGTGGGAGAAGAACCGGTGCCAGTAGAACTGCCGACGAACGGGGTCGAAGGTCCAGTTGGACTCCTCGGTGTCGATGAAGATCACCCGGGCTTCGGTGTAGCGCTCGCTGGTGTCGCTCCACACGTAGTAGTCGCCGTATGGCCCGTCGGGGTCATTCCGTGACTCCTGGAACCAGGGATGCGATTCGGAGGTGTGGTTCATCACCAGGTCGGTGATCACCCGGATCCCGCGCCGATGCGCTGCGTCGAGCAGCTTGACGAAGTCGTCGACGGTGCCGAACTCCGGAAGCACTTTATAGAAGTCGCGGATGTCATAGCCGCCGTCACGCAGCGGTGAGTCGTAGAACGGTGGCAGCCAGATGCAGTCGATGCCCAGCCAATGAAGGTAGTCGATCCGGTCGATCAGCCCGCGCAAGTCCCCCGCACCATCGGCGTCGCCGTCGTAGAACGCCCGCACCAATACTTCGTAGAAGACCGCGCGCTTGAACCACGTCGGGTCGGGCGGCAGCGCGCGGGCATCGCCGAAATCGTCAGCCTCGGGATGCTCGACCACGCCGGCTTCGACGTGACTTCCCTCCGAAGGATCATGCTCGACGGTGTCGTTTGTGTCGCTCGTCAAGTCCACGATGCTATACGTACCCGAGGCCTGTCGTCGAAAACCTTATGCCCGCCATACGGTTTGAGCGCAGCTCAGTGAGCTGCTATGTGCAGGTCAGCCCGGCGGGCCGTCCGCCAACGTCACATTGACGATGCGATCTTGCAGCCCCACTTGGACGCTTTCGCCGGGGTGGTGCTGATCGAGAATGGCCGTCAGTGCGGTGGCCGAGTTGACCGGTTGACCGTTGACCGACGTGATCACCTCGCCGGGATTTAGTCCCGCGGCGGCGGCCGGACCGTTCGGGATCACCTGCTTGATGATGGCGCCCGCGCCGCCAGCAGCGTCGTTGACCCCGACACCGATGAAGGCCGTCGGACCGGTGTGCACCATCCGGGACCCGCCACCGCCCTGAATCTGCCGGGCGATGGCCATCGCCTGATTGATCGGGATCGCGAACCCTTGTCCGCGGCCGAGGTGATAGTTCTCGGACGCGGCGGTGTTCATCCCGATCACCTGGTTGGCGGCGTTGACGGTTGGCCCGCCAGAGTCGCCGGGGCGTATTGCCGCGTCGACCTGGATCAACCCATTCAACGTCTCGGTGCTGCCGGTTAGGGAGTCGGACGCCGAGACCGTCTGGTTCAACGCGGCGACACGCCCGTCCACCGCACTGGGCGTTCCGCCGACACCGCCGGCATTACCCAGCGAGACGATCGGTTCGCCGACGGTCACCGTGTCGGAGTTACCGATATTGGCGGGCTGCAGTCCCCCTCCGCCGAGCTGCAACACCGCGATGTCGTGGCTGCGGTCGAAGCCGACCACCGTGGCGGGAAAAGTCTGACCGTTGGCGATGGACCGCACAGTCAGGTCGGTAGCACCGGCGATCACGTGGTTGTTGGTAAGCACCGTGCTTGGACCGATCACAATGCCGGTTCCCGCTCCCACCGCACTTTGGTACGCCATCTTGGTGTCGATGTCGACGATCGCCGGGCCCACCTGCCCCACGGCCGACAGCGCGTCCTGCGGAAGTGGCGTCAATGGTGAAGCGTGTGCGGGTACGGTGCCCAGACCCAACCCCACCACTGCGATCAGACTGAGCAACCACAGTCCCATCCGCGACCATTGCGGTCTGGGGCGGTGCGATTCGCTCATCCCGTTACCTCCTGCATAGGTTCAACCACGAATCAAGCCGGATTTGCCGCAGCGTTAACGTACGCCGGCGCGACTTTGTTCACTTCACCGTAGCCTGCGTTGCCCGGCCCGGCACGCCCGCGTTGGGTTCTACCTGGCTTACTGCGGAGATCGACTGCTGCGACACAGCCTCAGTAGTAGCCACAGCATCATCACGTCAAACGGGGGCGCTGATGAGCGACTCCCCTGGTATAGCTTCATAGTTTCTGTTGGACGCTAACGAGGGTGCGGTTGCATGGGCGTGCTTGACTCCTTCCGACTGGACGACAGAGTCGTCATTGTGACCGGCGCTTCCTCGGGGCTCGGTGTGGCATTTGCCCAGGCGTTCGCCGAGGCCGGCGCCGACGTGGTGCTCGGCGCGCGCCGCGTCGACAGGTTGGCCGAGACCGCCGCACTCGTCGAAGCCGCCGGTCGCAAAGCATTGCCGATGGCCACCGACGTCAGCGTGCCCGAGCAATGCCAGGCGCTGGTGGACTCCGCAATGCAGAGCTTTGGCCGGGTCGACATTTTGATCAACAATGCCGGAGTAGGCTCCGCCCTCCCGGCGACCCGCGAGACACCCGAGCAGTTCCGCTCGGTGATCGATATCAACCTCAACGGCGCCTACTGGGTGGCGCAGGCCAGCGGGCGGGTCATGCAGCCCGGCAGTTCGATCATCAACATCGCCAGCGTGCTGGGTATCACCACGGCCGATCTGCCGCAGGCGGCCTACAGCGCCAGCAAGGCCGCGATCATCGGGCTCACCCGAGATCTCGCCCAGCAGTGGGGTTCGCGGAAGGGAATCCGGGTCAACGCGCTGGCCCCGGGATTCTTTCGGACCGAGATGACCGACGAATACAAGCCCGGCTACCTGGAGAGTCAGGCGCATCGCCTGGTGCTGGGCCGTCTGGGCGACGCGCGGGAACTGGCCGCCACCGCAATCTGGTTGGCCTCAGCGGCCGGCGGCTACGTCACCGGCCAGACGATCGTCGTCGATGGCGGCCTCACCATTACATAGCTTGTTGGGGCCTCTAGGCTCAGCTGTCGTGGTCGACTTCGACCCGATGGTCAGTTTCGCGCGTGCACCGGTAGCCCGACTGGGTACCGTCACGGCCGACGGCGCTCCGCATCTGGTGCCCGTTGTGTTCGCCCTGCAAGATGAGGTCGTTTACACCGCCGTGGATGCCAAGCCGAAGACCACCCAACGGCTTCGCCGGCTGGCCAACATCGAGCGGAACCCACGGGTGAGCCTGCTGGTCGACCACTATGCCGAGGACTGGACCCGGCTGTGGTGGGTCCGGATCGACGGTATTGCTGCGATACATCACGGCGGCGCTGCGCTGCGCGCAGGGCGTGACCTGCTGCGATCGAAATACACTCAGTACCAATCGGTTCCGTTGAATGGCCCGGTGATTGCGGTCGCGGTGCAGCGATGGAGCAGCTGGCACGCCTGAACGTGACCGCCGCGTGGACATGACTTCCACCGCTTGTTCACCCTTGTGCTGCGCGAGCGCTAAGAGAAAAGTGACATACATCACGATGGCGCAGCGCATGAGGAGAGACACGTCATGGCAGACAAGTCGAACAGTTCCCAAAGCGCAGGAGCCGCTCCTGCCGTGGATGATCCGGCCGCCGTCCGGAACGTGGTGTTGGTTGGCCCGTCCGGCGGCGGAAAGACGACTCTGGTCGAGGCCCTTCTGGTCGCCTCCGGCGTGCTGTCCAGACCCGGCTGTATCGCCGACGGCACCACGGTCTGTGACCATGACGAAGCCGAGATCCGCCAGCAGCGGTCAGTCGGGCTTGCGCTGGCGTCGCTCCTCCACGACGGCGTCAAGGTCAACCTCGTCGACACTCCCGGATACGCCGACTTCGTCGGCGAACTGCGGGCCGGGCTGCGGGCCGCGGACTGCGCCCTTTTCGTGATCGCGGCCAACGAAGACGTCGACGAGCCGACTAAGTCCCTCTGGCAGGAGTGCAGTCAGGTCGGGATGCCACGCGCGGTGGTGATCACCAAACTCGACCACGCCAGAGCCAACTATCAGAACGCACTCGTGACAGCCCAGGATGCGTTCGGCGACAAGGTTTTACCGCTCTATCTACCCACCGGAGACGGACTGATCGGACTGCTGTCGCAGACGCACTACGAGTACCAGGGCGGTAAGCGGACCACGCATTCGCCGGACTCGTCGTATGCCGATCAGGTCGAAGCAGCGCGGGGCACGCTGATCGAGGGAATTATCGAGGAATCCGAAGACGAGTCGCTGATGGAGCGCTACCTCGGCGGTGAAAAGGTCGACGAGTCGGTGTTGATCGACGATCTGGAGAAAGCGGTCGCCCGTGGTTCCTTCTTCCCGGTCATTCCGGTCTGCAGCATCACCGGCGTCGGCACGCTGGAGCTCCTGGAGATCGCGACCCGCGGGTTCCCCTCTCCAGCGGAACACCCACTGCCCGAGGTCTTTACGGCCCAGGGCGCCGCGTACACCAAGGTGACCTGCGGCTCCGACTCGCCGCTGCTAGCTGAGGTGGTGAAGACGACATCAGACCCCTATGTCGGCAGGCTGAGCCTGGTCCGGGTGTTCTCCGGAACCATCAGGCCCGACACGACAGTTCATGTGTCGGGCCACTTCACTTCTTTTTTTGGAGCCTCTCTCGGGCGCAATAATGGCTCCTCCCTCTCTAGCCATGTCGATCACGACGAGGACGAACGCATCGGCGCCCTGTCGTTTCCGCTGGGCAAGCAACAGCGGCCCGCGTCGGTTGTGCTGCCGGGTGACTTGTGCGCGATCGGTCGGCTCAGTCGGGCGGAAACCGGAGATACTCTCTCTGACAAGGCCGAACCTCTGGTGCTCAAACCGTGGACCATGCCGGAGTCGCTACTGCCGGTCGCTATCCAGGCCCACGCCAAGACCGACGAGGACAAGCTGTCGGTAGGGTTAGGACGGTTGGCCGCCGAGGACCCGACGTTGCGCATCGAGCAGAATCCGGAGACGCACCAGGTGGTGCTGTGGTGCATGGGTGAAGCGCACGCTGGCGTAGTACTCGACGCGCTGGCGAATCGGTACGGCGTCGCCGTGGACACCGTCGCGCTTCGGGTACCGCTGCGGGAAACGTTCGGCGGGAAGGCAAAAGGGCACGGCCGGCACGTCAAGCAGTCCGGCGGCCATGGCCAATACGCGGTCTGCGACATTGCGGTGGAACCGTTACCGGAGGGGTCGGGTTTCGAGTTTCTCGACAAGGTAGTCGGCGGCGCGGTGCCCCGGCAGTTCATCCCGAGTGTGGAGAAAGGGGTGCGCGCCCAGATGGAAAAGGGCGTGCAGGTCGGTTACCCAGTGGTCGACATTCGCGTGACGCTGCTCGACGGCAAAGCACACAGCGTCGACTCGTCGGACTTTGCCTTCCAGATGGCCGGCGGGCTGGCGTTGAAGGAAGCTGCGGCGGCGACCAAGGTGACGCTGCTCGAGCCGATCGATGAAATCTCGGTGCTGATACCCGATGATCTGGTAGGTGCGGTGATGGGCGATCTTTCCGGGCGCCGCGGCCGGGTGCTGGGTACCGACACCGCAGGCAACGATCGCACGTTGGTCAAAGCCGAAGTGCCGCAGGTCGAGCTGACTCGTTACGCGATCGACTTGCGTTCGCTCTCACACGGGGCGGCTTCGTTCACCCGCTCGTTCGCCCGGTACGAGCCCATGCCGGAATCCGCTGCCGCCCGGGTGAAATCCGCGGACTGAGCCGCTGCGTCGGCACTAACCTGTACTCAGCCACGCCAGGGTCGCCGATAGGTCTCGGACGTCGACACCTATCCCACGGCATTCTTCGACGCCTCGATCGTCAAGACCCGACAACGCATCGGACACCAGCACGGTTCGGAAGTCACGCTCGGAAGCCTCATAGATAGAAGTGCGAGGACAGTTGGGGAAGTTGCAGCCAGCGAAGACCAGTGTGTCACTGCCGGTAGCGCGAAGGTGCTGTTCGAGCTTGGTCTGGTAGAACGCCCCCCACCGCGGCTTGTAGACCACGTGTTCGCGCGGACTGATCTGTTGGAGTTGGCCGCTGAGCAACAATTCATGGTCCAGCTCAACATGATTGGGCAAGAGCTCGGGTGCGATCTGCGAGCCCGCGCTGCCCGGAACGGCAATCAGCGCGCCCTGTTGGATCGCTTGTTTGCGCACCAGCTCGGCGTTTGATCCATCTGGGCGGTAGAGCCTGACGACGTGCACGATCGGCAGTGCGCGGTCACGAAATTCGGTCGCTAGCCGAGCCATGGCCGGGATCGCCGCACTGGTGCCTTCGATGCGCAGCGGCGCCTCGTCGCCATAGAAGTCGCGTTGGACGTCGATCACAACAAGTGCCGCCGAACCGGGCAAGGGCTGCGTGTAGGGATCGGTCATGCGTTCGGTCTAACACAGCGCATGGCGGGGGTGTCATCAGGCCGCTATCAGCGGACCATCAACGCTTGCCAAGCTGCGGCCAGCGCGACGAGTTTCAGATCACGTCATAGGTTTCTTTACGGACTCCACCAGGTCAACTCATGGATTTATGGCCCGGCTATCGCGAGTTGCCCATTTTGTGATCCGTTTGCTGAAGGCCAGATAGGGTACATATTAGAGATACGGAATGTAAGCGCTTCGGGCTTGCATCGTCGCGAAGGTGGGTACCGTGCGTACAGCGATTCGATACATGTGGCTCACGGCAGCAAGTGCCGTGCTGGCCGTGGCGGGGTCGGGCGCCCCGAGCACGGCAGCGATCGCGTCGCAGCACACGACCGATAGCGTCGCTTCGATCCAGCCAGCCAACGGCCAGGTGGTCGGTGTGGCCCACCCCGTGATCGTCACGTTCACCGAGCCGGTCAGGGACCGCGCAGCGGCCGAACGGGCGATCAAGATCACCTCGCCGAACCACATGACCGGACGGTTCAGCTGGGTGGACAACAACGTCGTGCAATGGACACCGAACGGCTACTTGCCTGCCCACAGCCACGTCGGAGTTCAGGTACATGCCTTGGGGACCGGCTTCGAGACCGGCGACGCGGTGGTAGGTGTTGCCAGCATCTCCCAGCACACCTTTACCGTCAGTATTAACGACGAGGTGGTGCGTACGATGCCGGCCTCGATGGGTAAGCCAAGCCGTCCGACGCCGATCGGCAACTACACCGCGCTCGCCAAAGAGCGCACTGTCGTCATGGATTCGCGAACCATCGGCATCCCGCTCAGCTCTCCGGAGGGCTACAAGATCACCGCCTCATACGCCGTTCGCGTCACCTGGAGCGGCGTATACGTGCACTCGGCTCCGTGGTCGGTGGACTCGCAAGGATACGCGAACGTCAGCCACGGCTGCATCAACCTCAGCCCGGACAACGCCGCGTGGTATTTCGACACCGTTCACCTGGGTGATCCGATCAACGTTGTGGCGTAGCCACGCGCCCTGAGCCGCGCCTGGAGTCTGTGGCGACGGTCACACCAATCGGTGGAAGAGACAGCCGAGCCGGTGAGTTTGCGCCTAGAGACAGCCGAAACGAAAGGTGCAGCATGACAGGCAACGCGCGGTATGACCCTGACGCTAGTGCCGGCGGTCTCGACGAGCACATCGCGCGACGCACCGCAGAACTCCGGGCGCACGACGAGCAGATCCGTGCGGCCATGCCCAACCCCGAGGTCGTCAACGCCGCGCGAGGTCCGGGTCTTCGGTTGCCGCAAGTGCTGCAAACCTATGCGGACGGTTATGCCGACCGTCCGGCTCTTTGCTGGCGCGCACGTGCGCTAACAACAGACTCGACCACCGGCCGCACCACCAGCCGGCTGCTGCCGCGATTCGACACCATCAGCTACCAAAACCTTTGGGCCAATGTCCAGGCGGCCGCCACCGCCTGGCGACATGATGCGCTTCACCCAGTAGTGCCCGGCGACTTCGTCGCGACCGTGGGTTTTGCCAGTCCCGACTACCTGACCATCGACTTGGTGTGCGGCTATCTCGGGTTAGTGTCAGTCCCGTTGCAGCACAACGCCCCAGTGTCGCGGCTGCAGCCGATCATCGCCGAAGTCGAACCCCGAATCCTGACGGTCAGCGCGGCGTACCTGGATCTGGCCATCGAGTCGATATTGGGCAACCAGTCGGTGCAGCGAGTGATCGTCTTCGACTATCAGCCGGAGGTCGACGACCAACGCGAAAGCCTTGAGCGGGCACGGATACGACTGGCCGACGCCGGTGTGGCGGCGATCGTGGAAACGCTCGCCGACGTCATCGCGCGCGGCCAATCGCTACCGCCAGAGCCCATCTACACCGGCGGCGACGAGCAACGGCTGGCGATGATCTTGTACACCTCAGGAAGCACCGGGCTGCCCAAAGGGGCCATGTACACCGAGGACATGCTGTCGCGGCTCTGGACCGCTGACGTGATGCCGACGACCGAGGCGCCGGTAATCAACGTCAACTTCATGCCGCTGAACCACCTTGCCGGCCGGATCCCGCTGGCGACATCCTTCCAAGCTGGCGGCACCAGTTTCTTTGTGCCAGAGAGCGACCTGTCCACGCTGTTCGAAGACTGGAATCTGGTGCGCCCCACCGAAATGGGCCTGGTGCCCAGGGTGGTCGAGATGCTGTTCCAGCGTTACCAAAGCGGGGTCGACGGGCGGCTCGCCGCTGGAGTAGAGCCGCTCCTCGCCGACGTGGAGGCCAAATCGGAGCTACGCGAGGAAATGCTCGGCGGCCGAATCCTGACAGGTTTCGTCGGAACCGCGCCGTTGGCCGCCGAGATGAAGGCTTTCATCGAGTCGTGCCTGGGCGTGCATATCGCCGACGGCTACGGTCTTACCGAGGTCGGGATGGTGACCTTGGACGGCAAGATCAGACGCCCACCGGTGATCGACTATCAACTTATCGACGTCCCCGAGTTGGGGTATTTCGCGACAGACAAACCATATTCGCGCGGTGAGCTGCTGGTGAAGTCCGCGACCGCGACGCCTGGCTACTACAAACGTCCCGAGGTCACCGCCGGGGTCTTCGACGACGACGGATACTACCGGACCGGTGATGTAGTGGCAGAGATTGGGCCGGATCGACTTGCCTATGTTGACCGGCGCAACAACGTGCTGAAGCTGGCGCAGGGCGAGTTCGTGGCCGTCGCGCACTTGGAGTCGGTATTCTCCGGCGCCGCGCTGGTGCGGCAGGTTTTCGTCTACGGCAACAGTGAACGTCCCTACCTGCTGGCCGTTGTGGTCCCCACCGCCGATGCGTTGCAGAAATTCTCCGGCGACGAGACCGGACTCAAAGCGGCGCTGGTCGAGTCGCTGCGCGCCACTGCGAAAACCGCTGAGCTGCAGTCCTACGAGCTGCCGGTCGACTTTCTCGTCGAGTCCGAGCCGTTCAGCACCGACAACGGGTTGTTGTCCGGCGCCGGAAAGTTGTTGCAGCCCAAGCTCAAGGAGCATTACGGCGAACGCCTCGAACAGCTGTACGCCGACCTCGCCGCCAATCGGATCGACCAGTTGCGCGTGCTGAGGGCAGCCGCCGCCGACCGGCCGGTACTCGACACGTTGATCAGTGCGGCGCAGGCGCTGCTGGGCGCGGCTAGCACACCGGAACCCCAAGCGCACTTCCTCGATCTCGGCGGCGATTCGCTGTCGGCATTGACCTTTTCCAACCTGTTGCAGGACATCTTCGGCATCGAGGTGCCGGTCGGGGTGATCATCAGCCCGGCAGGCAACCTGCGCCAGCTCGCTGACTACATCGATACCCAGCAGGGCGGCGACACCCAACGCCCGACCTTCACAACAGTGCACGGCCGAGACGCCACCCACGTGCGAGCCGGCGACCTCACCTTGGATAAATTCATCGATGCGCAGACGCTGGGTGACGCGGTGTCCCGGTCGACCGCGAGCGGTGAACCGCATACCGTCCTGCTCACCGGCGCAAGCGGCTACCTCGGCCGATTCCTGTGCCTGGATTGGCTACAACGGCTTGCTGAGACGGACGGTAAGCTCATCTGCATCGTGCGGGGGAGCGACCCGCAGACCGCCGCGAGACGGCTTGCAGCCGTGTTCGACAGCGGCGACGAGCAACTGCTGACGCGGTTCCGGGAATTGGCGGCCGACCGACTCGAAGTCGTCGTCGGCGACATCGGTGAGCCGAACCTCGGCTTGGATTCCTCGACGTGGGAGCGGCTGGCGCAAACGGTGGATCTGATTGTGCATCCGGCCGCGCTGGTCAACCACGTGTTGCCTTACGAGCAGTTGTTCGGTCCCAACGTCGTTGGCACCGCGGAACTCATACGGCTGGCCATCACATCGCGGATCAAGCCGTTCACCTACCTGTCGACCGTGGCTGTGGCGCTGTCCGTTGATCCGGCCGAATTCGTGGAGGACGGCGACATTCGCGACGTCAGCCCGGTGCGACCGATCGACGACTCGTACGCCAACGGATATGCGAACAGCAAGTGGGCCGGCGAGGTGTTGTTACGCGAGGCGCACGATCTGTGCCAACTACCGGTCGCGGTGTTCCGCTCCGATTTGATCCTGGCGCACAGTCGTTACGTCGGTCAGCTCAATGTGCCCGATGCATTCACCCGGCTCATCTTCAGCCTGCTGTCGACCGGCATCGCGCCGCGTTCGTTCTATCAGACCGATGCTGCCGGCAACCGACCTCGCGCCCACTACGACGGTCTGCCCGTGGATTTCGTCGCAGAGTCGGTCAGCACGCTCGGCGGCCAGTCTGCCGCAACCCCATCCTGGGGCTTCCGCTCCTTCGACGTGATGAACCCGCATGACGACGGCATTTCGCTCGACGTCTTCGTGGACTGGATCATCGAGGCCGGCCACGACATCCAGCGCCTCGACGACTACGCGGAATGGCTGGTGCGCTTCGAAACTGCGTTGCGTGCGTTGCCGGAGAAGCAGCGCCAGCGTTCGGTGCTGCCGTTGCTGGATGCCTATCGCGAACCCGAGCAGCCGCTGCGCGGCGCACCCGCCCCTACCGATGTCTTCCGCGAAGCCGTCCGGTCAGCGAAAATTGGTGCAGACGAAGACATTCCGCATGTGTCCGCATCGCTGATCAAAAAATATATCGCGGATGTGGAGCACCTGGGCTTGCTCACCAGACAAGGGAGGTCAGGATGACAGCTGCAAAAGCACGCGCGGTCCGTTTCGATCGCTACGGCGGGCGCGATGTCTTGTATATAGCCGATATCGATATGCCGGTCCCCGGTGACGGCGAGGTGCTGGTCGAGGTCCGCGCCGCCGGCATCAATCCCGGGGAGGCGGGTATCCGCTCCGGCGCACTGGATGAGATGTTTCCCACCACATTTCCTTGCGGCGAGGGCAGCGACCTGGCCGGCGTGGTCGTCGGCGTCGGAACCGGGGTGACGGATTTCTCGGTCGGCGACGAGGTTCTGGGCTTCAGCTTTCGGCGATCCAGCCACGCCACCCACACCGTCGTCCCACAACAGCAGCTGGTCAAAAAACCACCCCAACTGAGTTGGGAGGCTGCGGGTTCGCTCTACGTAGTCGGCTGCACGGCGTATGCCGCCGTGCGTGCGGTGGAACCGCAACCGGGTGAGACGGTCGCGGTGTCGGCGGCCGCCGGAGGAGTGGGCAGCTTGGTCGTGCAGTTACTGGCCCTGCGCAAGGCGCGAGTCTTGGGTATCGCCTCGGCGGGCAACGCCGAGTGGCTGCGCACGCATGACGTCATCCCGATCGAGTACGGCGACGGTCTGGCCGAACGGCTGCAAGAGGCCGCGCCCAACGGAATCGACGCCTTCATCGACTTGTTCGGCCCGAACTATGTGCAGCTCGCCGTCGATCTCGGTGTAGCGCCGCAGCGGATCGACACCATCATCTCGTTCGCGAAGGCCGGCGAAGTCGGCGCCAAGACCGAAGGCAGCGCTGAGGCGTCGACGGCTGACGTGCTGGCGGAAATGGCGGACTTGGTCGCCACCGGGGCGATCGAGCTCGACGTCGCCGCCACCTACCCGCTGGACCGCGTCGCCGACGCCTTCGAGGAGCTCGAGCAGCGGCACACCCACGGCAAGATCGTTCTGCTGCCCCAGGTTTCGGTCAGCTGATGCCCGACTACTAGGCGGACGCCCGCCCGGCAAAGCCGTGATCGCCCTCGGCGGCATTCACGACGTGTGTCGGCTTCTTGTCAATCCGACTGCGGTAGTACGACCAGGGCGGACGCTGTTCTTCGGGGATGCCCACCATCTGATCGAGCAGATTGGTGGCATGCAGGGCCACGGCTACCTGACGCTGGACACTCCCCAAGTCGCTGAACGCCCTGAACATATCATCGCAGCCGCCGCCGGAATCTGTGCTTCGCGAGAGCAGTTCCAGTGCCTCGATCAGGGCCGCCCGCACGTCCCCGCAGGCCCGATGGATCTGACGCTCGGGATTGGGCCTGGCCATTAGTTGCCCCCTTGATCTGCCTGTGTACCAACAAAATCCATGATCGTTTCTCCTGCCGGGTGCCCGACCGAGTGCCACAAGTTTGTTCGACCGCCAAGCAGTCTTGAGCGCACTTCGTTGCCCCGCGCACCAATTACGCGCAGGCACAACCGAAACGGCGTCCGAGAAAGGCTCAAGCGGCGGAAGGAATGCCGCGACCGGGTCGGGACGAAACGGATGTCGAATACGGATGCGGACTGTCGCTCGGACTCATCTCGCCCATCACCTCCTCACGGCCAGGACACACGCGGGTGTCATCCAGGTGCACGCACAGGAAAGGGATTCCACGCCTTACGGCGACGCACCCCTCTCGTCGGAGCTTCGGCACTGCACGGCGTATCCGGACTTTCGTCCGGAAGCCACTTGGGCTCAACCCTTAGTCCGGGAAGAGCTGTCCTGACCCGGGGCGTCTCTCGACGTTCGGGGTCAGTGGCCTGTATCCGTGCAGACGCCTCACCTACCGAGGTGCTTGCGTTATCCATCCTGGCACCGGCAGCCTTGCCCGTCAAACTCTTATCGAGAAAAACTTTCGCGTCAGTCCTGGCAGTGGGCGGATTCGCGCGCGCCGGCGAGGGCGTGCTCGTCGTGGGCGGTCCCCAAAGTTGCCGCCGGAATGCTTACGCTCGACGGTATGCCCAACACATTGCAGGACCGCCGGGTTGCGGCAGCCCTCGACCGGATGTACACCGAGAGCCGCGAACAAATGCCGCAGTTGCGTGATAGGCGAGGTGAGATATCTGCGGCGCGGACCGCCCAGGAACGTGCGGACGCGATGAGCACCTTCTACATCCCGGTAACGCCGGAGGCCGGTCGCCTGCTGTATTCGCTGGTGCGAGCAGCTCGTCCCGCCACCGTCGTGGAATTTGGTATGTCTTTCGGCATTTCGGCCATTCACTTGGCATCGGCGTTGCGTGACAACGGCACTGGCCGAGTGGTGACGACCGAACTCAGCGCGGACAAGATCGCCGCTGCAAAGAAGACGTTCATCCAGACCGGGTTGGAGGATCTCATCACCATCTGCGAAGGTTACGCGCTGTCGACTCTTGCGGAGCTGGACGGACCGGTCGACTTCGTGCTGCTCGATGGCTGGAAGGAGCTGTATCTTCCGGTCATCAAGCTGCTCGAACCGCGTCTGTCGGCGGGCGCACTCGTCGTCGCCGACAACACCGAGATGGCGGACGCGCAGCCCTATCTCGACTACGTTCGCGGCGCCGAGAACGGCTATGTGAGTGTGAACTTCCTCGCCAGGGAGAGCGACAGCATGGAAATCAGTTGCCGGGTCGGGGATTAGTCGTCGTTACCGAAGCGATTTCTCGAGCCAGGGGGTCAGCCAACTCACGCCTTCATCGGTCAGGTGAACACCGTCGCTACGCACCTGAATGCCGCCGACGGTGTCGGTATACACACCCTGTGGACACAGCTTCTTCTTCAGGTCCAGTATCCGTATGGCTGTGTGGTGTTCAACAGTCTTGGCTAACAATGTGTTCCACTGGTCCACCCGGCCAGGCTGATCCTCTGGATACAAGCTCCCATCCGGCTGTTCCCCTCGCCGGCTGTACGGCAAATTGGTAACGGTCACTGGTGCTTTGCCCGAGCCGAGGATGGCCAGTGCGCGCCCTAGCTCAGCGGCCAGATAGCTGTCGAACCCCGGGTCCCCGATGTGGGTCCAACGTCCCTCGTTGACTCGGTCCACGGTCTCCCAGCGACCAACGACCAGCAGGATGGCGTCGGGCTGGTCGACGGTGATCTGGGTTCGCCATCGGCTTGGCCACGATTCGCACTCACTTTTCTGGTCCAGGGTCTGGTCGAGATAGCGGTATGGGCCGCCGCGCACCAGGCTGCAGCCGATCACGGTGTGGTCGATGAATTGGAAGCCCGGCGTCGGCGGAAGAAAATGCATCAGCGTCCAGCCGATCGAGTCGCCGAAGACCGAGACCGTGAATGGGCGCCGCGGATCGCGCAGTGCGGCGGCGCGCGCGGATTTGGGACCTTCCGGTGGTGACGGCGAGACGACCGCGACCGGTGACACGTCAGGAGGCAAACTAGCCGCAAATGGTCCGCTGCCCGGCCTGGGGCCCACCGGAACGACCAGCAGGGTGATCGCGGCGGCGGTCGCGGCGGTGGCCCCGGCCAGCGGCAGCATTGGCACCCGTATCGGTCGCCACCTGCGGATGGGTCGCTCGATCAGCCAATATGACGCGACGGACACCGCCAGGGTGACCGCGCACCTGATCCCGAACAGCGAGAGCCCGGTCCAGCCGGTCCGCTGCCCGTTCAGCACCAGAAAGATGGGCCAATGCCAGAGATAGACGCCATAGGAGATGGTGCCCAGCCACGCCAACGGACGCCATGCCAGCACGACCGCGACGGGTCCGCGCTGGTCCAACGCCACCGGCGCGATCACCAGCGCGGCGGCCAGTGCCACCGCGATCAGCAGACCGTCGCGGAACTCGTGAGCGTCGCCGGTGGCGTAGTGTGCGACCGCCGCCAACAACACCAAGCCGATCAGCGGTAGCAGCCAGGCGATCCATTTCGCCCACCGCGACCGGATCACCGACCAGCCGCGGTTCAGCGCCGGCCAATCCCGCACCAATAGCGCTGACGCCGCCGCGCCCACTAATAGCGCCTGGGCTCGGGTGTCGGTACCGAAGTACACCCGGTCCCGGGTGGCATTGGTCGCGATAAGGATGGCGGCCGCGGCAGACCCCAGTGCGCCCAGGGTGGCCAGTACGAACACCGCCAGACGAACCCCGCCCAGCGTGGCCCACCTGCGCCGACGCCGTGCCCGCGCTTCCAGCAGCACGGCCACCGCGATCAGCAGGACCGGCCAGACGATATAGTACTGCTCCTCCACGCCTAGTGACCAAGCGTGCTGTAACGGCGACGGCGGGGCGCCCTGGGCGAAGTAGTCGGTCTTGTCGGCGACGAACATCCAGTTCGCCACCCAGAAGAAGGCGGCGACGGCGTCATCGCGCAACCCGGCGATCGCCTCGGGTGCGAAGAGTTGCCGCCCCACCGCCACAGCCAGCACCATCAGCGTCAACGCGGGCAGCAACCGCCGGGCACGTCGAATCCAGAAGTCGGCCAGGTCAATACGGCCGCTTCGACCTAATTCGTCGAGGAGCAGCGAGGTGATCAGGAAACCACTGAGCACAAAAAATACGTCGACACCGAGGAATCCTCCCCCCATACCGCGAATGCCGCCGTGGTCGGCGAGTACCAGCGCGACTGCCAGCGCACGCACGCCATCCAACGCCGGAATACCCGGCCGGCGCGAGCCGCCACTGTTGCTGCCCCTGGTGCTGGTCATGCGGCCCAACTGCGGCGGAGCCACCAATCGGCGACGCTGAGCACAGCGAACCGGCGCGGGGTAGACCCCGGCCGGTCCCATGTTCACCTCTTCAGCGCGCCGACCGCTTGCCTGGCCGGTGCCATAGTTGCTGCCGATACGTCGATGCCCCTCCCTGCTGGGTCATCCGTCAGTTTAGGGGCGTGCAGACCGCATCAGCGGAAGACACGGCGCGGCGGCAGCCGAAATATGCTGCTACGCCGAGCCGTGGGCGGATTGAAGCCTTCTCGGCTCTAGCAGCCGGCAAAATCGATGACGCCGCGGATATTGCGTCCTTCGCGCAGATCCGCGAACGCCTCGTTGATCTGGTCAAGCCGGTAGTGGCGGGTGACCAGCTCGTCGAGTTTCACCACGCCGGCCTGATACATCGACAACAGCTTCGGCACGCTGGTGCGCGGATTCATCCCGCCGTACAGCACTCCCTTAAGTTGCTTGGCCGAGAGCACCATCTCTTGCAGGATCAGCGGAACCAGGGGTTCAGTGTAAGGGGTGATGCCGGTGGCAACGCACGTTCCGCCCTTGCGAAGCAGCGTCATCGCCAACGCGATCAAGTCCACGTGCAGAACACCAGGAGTCAAGATGACGCGGTCGGCCATCACGCCGGCGGTGATGTCTTTCACCAGTGGTATCGCCTCTTCAGCGCAGGCGACGGCATGCGTAGCGCCGAAGATCTTGGCAGAATCCCGTTTGTACTCAACCGGATCCACCGCGACGATATAAGTTGCGCCGGCCGCGCGCGCTCCTTGCAGGGCGTTCATCCCGACCCCGCCGGTTCCGATGACGACGACGGTGTCGCCGGGCTCGGTGCCTGCCGAGACCGTTGCCGAGCCCCACCCGGTGCTGACACCGCACGAGACGAGTGAGGCGGCATGGAACGGTATCCCGTCGTCGATCTTGATGACGGACCTTTCCGTAAGTACCGCATATTCCGCGAACGTGCCGAGTTGACCATAGGCCAAGAGGTTTTCGTCGCCAAGATGCCGACGACACGTTCCATCGGTGGGCATCTCTCGGACGAACAGACTCGCGCCGGAATCGCAGATGTAGCTCTGACCGTTGACACAAAATCGGCAATTACCGCACGCGGGAATGAACGACATCGCTACGTGATCCCCGGGCTGCACCGTCGTTACACCCGGCCCGACCTGTTCGATGACACCAGCGCCCTCGTGACCACCGAGCAACGGGAACCAGTCCGGTGCGGGCATGCCGGTCGCGGCCAGCACCTCGGGGGTCGGCACCACGTCGCCGGTGACCAGATGGTCATCGGAGTGGCAAACGCCGGCAACGGCCATGCGTACCAGGACTTCACCGGCGCGCGGGGGGTCGAGCTCCACCTCGCGGATCTCCCAGTCCTCGCCCACCCCGCGCAGCACAGCAGCACGACACTTCATTGCAACCTCCTGGCTCGCCAATCGCTGCCGTAGGAACGCCAGAAGCTGGGTGGCGTCCTATCCCTTCGCGATCGAGTGAAGCTATTGCGCGGCTGTTTCGGGCGCGTAGCCCAAGGTGCTCTTGACCTCTAAATACTCGTGGAACCCGAACTCGCTCCACTCCCGACCGTTGCCGCTGTGCTTGTAGCCTCCGAAGGCCGCGTTCATGTCGAAGGCGTGATTGATCGTCACCCACCCGGCGCGGATCTTGCGGGCCACCTCTCGCGCCTTGTCGTAGTCGGCCCCCGAGACGTAGCCGGCCAAGCCGTAATCGGTGTCGTTGGCGATTTCCACGGCTTGCTCGATGTCGTCATAGCCAAGGACGCACAGCACCGGCCCGAAGATCTCCTCGCGCGCAATCGTCATGTCGTTGGTGACGTCAGCGAAGACGGTCGGCTTGACGTAGTAGCCCTTGCCCAGCCCTGCCGGGCGACCCGGGCCGCCGGCCACGACGGTCGCGCCCTCATCGATGCCCTTCTGGATCAGGCCCTGGACTTTGTCAAACTGTGCCCGCGACGCCACCGGCCCGATCGCCGTTTCATCGCCGGGATTGCCCACCTTCACCTGCTCGGCGGTCTCCCGGGCGATGGTGATCGCCTCGGTCATACGCGAATTCGGGACAAGCATGCGCGACGGCGCGTTACAGCTCTGCCCGGAATTCGGCATCATGTTGGCTACGCCGGCGCGGATACTGTCGGCGAAGCCCGCGTCGTCGAGGACGATGTTGGGACTCTTGCCGCCGAGTTCCTGGGTCACCCGCTTCACGGTCGGAGCGGCATTCGTGGCCACCTCGACGCCGGCCCGGGTGGATCCGGTGAACGACACCATGTCGACGTCGGGGTGGCTCGCCAGCGCGACGCCGACGCCGGGACCGTCGCCGTTGACCAGGTTGTAGACACCGGCCGGCACCCCCGCGGCCGCAAGGATCTCGGTGAAGATGTAGGCCGAGAAGGGCGCCACCTCAGATGGTTTCAGGATCATTGTGCACCCGGTCGCCAATGCGGGGTACACCTTGACCGCGATCTGGTTGAGCGGCCAGTTCCACGGGGTGATCAGACCGCATACGCCGATCGGCTCCTTGGCGATCAGCGTCGCCCCGTGCTGTTCGGAGAATGGGAAGTTCTTCAGCACGTCGATCGCCGTCACCAGGTGACCGATCCCGAGGTGGACCTGTGGGCCGGCGGCCAGCGACGGCGGCGCGCCCATCTCCTCGGTGACCGCATCGGCAAGATCGCCCGCACGCTTCTGGTATTCGGCGAGGATGGCCTCCAGCAGATCGAGGCGCTGTTCGCGACTGGTTTGCGACCAGCCGGTGAACGCGCGTCGCGCGGCCCTGACCGCGATGTCCACGTCGGCGGCCGAGCCGAGCGAGATCTGCCCGGACACTTGCTCGGTCGCGGGGTTCTCGACGTCAAAACTGTTGGGCCGTAATGGGTCCACCCAGTTACCGTCGATGTAGAACTTCAGGTATTCGCGCATGACAACCTTCCCTTTCTACTGGGTGCCTTCGGCGTACCAGGTGCGGAACTCACCATAGTTCGGCATCTCTTCGGAGTTGGCTTTCGGGTCGATGCAAACGTGCACGACGGCGGTCTTGCCGCTGGCATAGGCTCGCTCGATCGCCGGACCGATCTCCTCCTCCTTCTCGACGTATTCGCCGTGACAGCCGAAGCCCTCGGCGATTTTGTCGAAGCGCACGTCCTTGCTCCAGTGCACACCGGGCTGCGGTGACGGCTGAGCGAACGTGCGCTTGTAGACCCCGACCTCGAGACCCCATTGGTGGTCGACACCCACAACGCACACCAGCGGCAGCTTGAGACGTGCAGCGGTCTCCAGCTCGGCGATATGGAACATGAACGAGGAGTCGCTGGTCAGCAGCATGACCGGCCGCTTGCCGCCGTTGGCGACCGAAGCGCCGACGGCATAGGGCAAGCCGGTGCCCAAGTGTCCGAAGTTCTGGTTCCAGATGACGTCGTGCGGCTTGGCCAGCGAATAGGTCCACTGAAAGATGACCGTCGCGCCGCCGTCGCGGACCATAATGCCCTCGGCCGGGAAGGCTTTGGTCGCTTCGACGACGAAGCGAGCCGGGTGAACCGGGGTGCGGCCGCTGGGCGCGGTCTCGGCCAATTCGGAAAGCTGGTCGGCATCCTGCTTGATCCAGCGGTCAAGATCGCCCGACGGGGAACGGGGGGTGTCTTTCAGCGCTTCGACCAGCTGCGGCACCACACCGCGCAGGTCTCCCACCAGCGGCACGTCCACCGGACGATTGACCCCGATCGCCGTCGGATCTTGCTCGACGTAGATCCACTTGCGGGCCGCGTTGTTCTTTTCCCAGTGCCGCGTTTTGCCGTAGTGAACCGGTTCGCCGAGCTCGGTCCCCAGCGCGATGCACAGGTCGGACGCGACGACGGCCTCGACCGCCGCAGCCGAAAAACCGTAGGGAAAGGTGCGGTCCTCCAGACCGGGGATGAACGAGGTGCCACCAGATGTCTGGATCACCGGACAGGCCATCAGCTCGGTCAGTTCTCTGACCGCGTCCCCGGTGCGCGACGTGTGAACGCCATGGCCGACCAGCAGGATCGGGTGCTCGGCCGCGCGCACCAGCCGGGCTGCCTCGGCGATCTCCCGTGCGCCCGCCCCATGGTTGACAAGCCGATACGCGTTGGGCGGCAGGGCGACTGGGACGTCCAACTCTTCGAGGATCACATGAGACGGAAACTCGACATAGGCCGGGCCGGGCGTTGTAGACATCGACCGCCGGATCGCCTCCCGAATGATCTCGTCGGTTTGGTCGGCGTATTCGATCGAGGCACTGTACTTCACCGTCGGGGCGAACAGTGCTTCCTGGCGGACGAACTGGATGCGGCCGCGTCGGACTCGCCGTTCGGTGATACGCGCCCGCTGGCCGCCGAGGAAGATGACCGGCGAGTTCTCCACCTTGGCGCACATCATCGCCCCGGCGATATTGGCCACGCCAGGACCCAGCGTGCCGATGCACAATCCCGGCTTGCCGGTCATCCGCGAAACCGCTTCGGCCATGAAACCCGCACTCTCCTCGTGATGAGGCGAGATCACCGCCCAGCCGCGCGATTCCGCGTCTCGGAACAGATGCACGAAGTTCGGGTCGGGGATTCCGAATAACGTATTCACACCCTCGGCCTCGAACAGGTCGAGAATGCGTTGGTAAACGGCCACGCCCATCCTTACAACTCCTTTACTTCGCGAGCAGTCCCCCGCAAGCGGGTGGGGCCCCCAGCAAAATCGCTTCCTGGCAGGCCATTTCGGGCGATTCGGTGTCTGCTCGCGCCAATTTCGGCGAGCACTTCTGCGGTGTCGGCGCCCAGCTCTGGCGCCGGCCCCGCGACGCTACCCGGTGTCCGAGAGAACCAGGCAGGTACGCCCGGGAAGCGCACCGGACCGTGCGGGGTTTGTACGGTCTCGAACATGCCGACGGCGTTGAGATGCGGATCGTCGAAAAGGTCGCCGGGCGTATTGAGCGGCGCTGCTGGTATCTCGAGTTCGCCGAACAGCACCAGCCACTCCCTCGTCGTACGCTGTCTCATTGTCTCGGCCACTAGTCCGTACACCGTGTCGATCTGACGGGCGCGCTGTTCCAGCGTCGAATACAGCTCACTGGCCCACGGCGGCTGCACTGCGCTGATGAATGCGTTCCAGTGCTTGTCGTTGTAAATCAATGCGGCGATGTGACCGTCGCTGGTGCGATACGGGCGGCGGTTGGGCGCCACCGTGCGCGGATACACCGCCGGCCCCAGCGGAGGGTCGAACATGGCGCCGTTGGCATGTTCGACGAGCATGAACGTTGCCATGGTTTCGAACATAGCCACCTCGACTTCCTGCCCCTCCCCAGTACGCTCGCGGTGAAACAACGCCATGGTCGTCGCGTACAGCGCGGTCAGCCCGGCGACCTTGTCGGCCATGATGGTTCCGACGTAGTCGGCCTCACCGGTCAGTTGCTCTTGTACCGCCGGCAGACCACATTCGGCCTGGATCGTGTCGTCATAAGCGGGCCGGTCGCGGTCGGGTCCGCGGCGCCCGTACCCGTAGCAGTTGGTGTAGACGATCCCCGGGTTGATCGCGGCGACGTCCTGGTAGCCGAAGCCGAGCTTGGCGATGGCTTTGGCGCGCATCGAATGGATGAATACATCCGCGGTCTCGAGAAGCGCGCACAGCGACCTTGTTCCGGCGTCGGTTTGCAGGTCCAGCACGATACTGCGCTTGCCGCGGTTGACGTTGACGAACACCCCACTCATACCGGGCGCCGGACCGACCGAGATATAGCGGGTGTTATCTCCTTGTGGTGGTTCGACTTTGATCACGTCGGCACCCATGTCGGCCATGATCTGCGTGCAGTACGGTCCCATCACCATGGCGGTGAGGTCGATCACCCGCACATCGGCCAGCGGTCCGCTACGCATGGTGCGCCACCTGGGCGGCCATCGAGAAGCTGAACCGGATGTGCTCGCCATGACCGTCGGGCACGACCGGAAAAACCAGCGGCGTCTCCACCTTTCGAATCGCGTCAAAAAACTCGGCGACGTTCTCGACCGTCCACGACGGTCGGCACACGCCCGCGCCCTCGGCTATGACCGCGCGGGCCACCCGGCCCGCCAGGGCGATGAACATCTCTCCGGTCACCGAGCAAGATTCGTGGGCCAGCCAACCCACCACGGGCGCAACGAGATCCGATCCCATCGGCGGATAAGATGAGGTGTCGATCCCGTCCGCCATTCGTGTCACCGCGGCCGGAACGATCACATTGCACGTCACACCGTCGGGGGCACCCTCAATGGCCGCGACGTTGGACAGGCCGATCACGCCGGCCTTGGCGGCTGCGTAGTTGGCGACGTCGTGGTTGCCATACAAGCCGCCGATGGAGGAGGTCAGCACGATGCGCCCGTAGCGGGCCTGGCACATCACCGGAAACGCAGGCCGCACAACGTTGAACGCGCCACGCAGGTGCACGTCGAGCACCGCGTCGAAGTCCTCGTAGCTCATCTCCTTTAGCGAGCCGCGGCGGACGTTGCCCGCGTTGTGAATCAGTATGTCGAGGCGACCGTAATGGTCGAGCGCGCTCTGGATAATGGCTTCGCCGCCGTCGCGGGTCGTCACCGACTCGGCACACGCGACGGCTTGCCCTCCGACCTCAGCGATCGCGCTGACCACCTGCTCAGCCGGTCCGGCGTCGGTGATGTCGCTGCCCTCACCTTTGAGGCTGCCGCCGGGGTCGTTGACGACGACCTTGGCTCCGCGCGACGCCAGCAGTTCCGCGTAGGCGCGGCCCAACCCGCGTCCGGCGCCGGTCACCACAGCGACGCGACCGTCGAATCTGAGTTGGTGCAAAGGGTTTCTACTCAAGTTCCCAGGACCAGGCCTTCCAGTTCACCTTTGTCGCGCCACACCCGCAGCAGGTCCTCGAAGGCGTAGAAGCCGGGCCCATACGGCTCGCCCAGGTGCGAGCGTATGCCCTCTCCGCCACCGCCACCTTCGTTGTTGTAGTAGCCCGGCGTGCACTGGGCATCGAACGCCGAGTTGTCGATCGCGGTTTCCCGGATCGTTGCGCACCACTCGTCCTGGGCCTCTTGGCTGGGCTCGACAGTGGTCACACCACGTGCCAGGGCTTCGGCGATGATGTAGGCGATGTGCTCGCCCTGAACCTCATAGTTGGCGGCGATGTTCGCAGAGATGCCGACCTGAGTGAACCCGGTGTAAAACTGGTTGGGAAATCCACGGCTGGTCATGCCGTGCAACGTCTTATAGCCGTCGTCCCAGTAGGTGAACAGCGATAGGCCATCGCGACCCTCGATCGTCTTGATCGAGTAGCGGCGGCTGATCTCGGTGGTGATCTCAAAGCCGCTGGCGTAGATGATGCAGTCGACCTCGTATTCCACGCCGTTGGCGACCAGCCCCTTCTCGGTGGCGCGCTCGACGCCCTTGCTCGACGACACGTCGACCAAAGTGACGTTCGGGCGGTTGAAGCTCGCCAGATAATCGTCGTTGGAGCAGGGCCGCTTACACAGAAACCGGTAATACGGCTTAAGCGCCTCAGCGGTCGACGCGTCCTGCACCACCGCCTCGACGCGGCGGCGCAACCGCTCCATGACCTTGTAATCTTCCTCTTCCCGGATCCCCATGAACTGCTCCGGGGTCAGCGAGGCCGGATCCTCGAGGGCGAGCACCCGCGCCGCCGTATTGCGGCCCAGCTCGGTCCAGAAGTCACACACCAGATCCGGCTGACCCAGGGCCATCCCCTCGAACGTCCAGGAGTGGAAGTTACGCTGACGCTCTTTTTGCCAGCCTGGCCGCAGCGACTTCATCCATTCCGGATCGGTGGGAGTGTTGTTGCGTTCATCGACGGTGGACGGGGTGCGCTGGAACACGTACAGCTGCTTGGCGTGGCGAGCGAGGAACGGCACGATCTGGATTCCTGTGGCGCCGGTGCCGACCACCGCGACTCGCTTATCGGCGAGCTTGTCCAGGCCACCGGTGGTGTCGCCGCCGGTATAGGCGTAGTCCCACCGCGACGAGTGGAAGCTGTGTCCCTTGAAGGCCTGAATATCCGGAATGCCAGGCAGTTTCGGTCGGTGGAATGGGCCCGATGCCATCACCACGAAGCGGGCGCGAATATCGTCGTCTCGGTTGGTGCTGATCCTCCAGCGGCTGATCTGCTCGTCCCAGCGCAGGTGGCTGACCTGTGTCGAGAAGATTGCCGAATCGTAGAGGCCGAAATGTTTCCCGATGTTGCGGCAATGCTCGTAGATTTCGGCGCCGTCGGCGAACTTTTTGGACGGCATGAAGTCCAGCTCTTCAAGCAGCGGTATATAGCAATAGGATTCGTTGTCACATTGGATACCCGGATAGCGGTTCCAATACCAGACGCCTCCGAAATCGCCGCCGAGCTCGATGATTCGGACATCCTCCACGCCCGCCTTCTTCAGGTAGGCGCCCGATAGCAGACCTCCGAAGCCACCTCCGAGGACTGCCACGTCGATGTCCTGCACGATCGGTTCACGCGGCGTCACCGGCGTGTGGGGGTCGACTTCGTAGTAGCCGGCGAAGTCGTCCTCCAGTTCGATGTACTGCTTGGAACCTTCCTTGCGCAACCGCTTTTCGCGTTCCTGCCGGTATTTCTCGCGCAGCTCGTCAATGTCGAAGTCGTCAGGCGTCTGGGTTGGCCCGCAACTGTCTTGGTACATCGTCATACCTCGCGATGCTCCTTACCTGAGAGCTCCTGGGGTTCACCGGTACCCATGTACTTCGACAGCTGGTGATGCAGGTTGACGGTGCTGCGTTCGCGATAAGGGTTGGGCTTGGTACCCGGGAAACCAAGCGATTTCATGCCCTGTTGCACAGCGGCCATGTTGGAAAAGTCCTGGGGCAGCACCGATCGCCACCCGGGATCACCGACCGGTGTGAGTTCCCAGTCTGTCTGCGGCTCTTGGCCCTTCGGGTACAGCTCGAACACCGAAACCTCGAAAATGCACTTGTCTGGGTTGTAGCTGGGATGCGGCCGCGCGCTGTAGCACAGCGCGCTGGTCAGGCCCTGCCCGATCTGGAAGTTCGGAAAGATCTGCCACGCCGTACCGGCCTGCCCGAGGATATCGGCGGAGATCGTCGGCCAAATCACGCCGCGGGCTTCGTCGTCGCGGCGCGCCGAGGCCAGCCAGTGCTCGAGAACCTTGTCGGCCGGTGTGCCTTCGGGCAATTCGTCGACCAACCGCTTGGCGGCGTTCACCAGGGTTTGGGTGGTGGTGGCGTTGGTCTCTTCCATCGTGTAAACCTGCATCTCCGCGGTCGACACCCGCGGATCGGCACCGATGCCGAGCCGGATCTTGGACTTGGTTGCCTCCAGATCCTCTGGGGCGTCATAGCCGATGTTGCTGTGCTTGCCTTGCGCCTTGGCCCAGCCCTTGAATTCGCCGAACTTGTTGAACTCCGGATGCGTCGTGAAGACGTGGTAGGTCTCGTTGAAGGCCTCCATCGCGACTTTCCAGTTGCAGTCGAACGACAGCCACTTGCGCCACTTGTAGCGCATGTTTTCCAGGCCGAATGGGTCGAGGATTTTCGCGGCGGGAAACAGATAATCGGCGAGCGGCTCGCAGTCGGGATCCATATTGATCCACAACCAGCCGCCCCACGTGTCGACTCTGACCGGCCGCAGGCGGGTGTTGTTCGGTGTCAGCGCTTCCTGCCAGTCCTGTTGTTCGCGGATATGAGTGCATGTCCCGTCCAGGCCATAGGTCCAGCCGTGGAAGCCGCAGACGAACGACTTACGGGCGCGCCCACAGGCGTTCTTGGCTCCCGCGGGTGTGTCTATCAGCCGGCGGCCACGGTGCATGCAGACGTTGTGGTGGGCGTGGAATTCCGTTTCGCCGGTGCGTACCACGATGATCGAGTCGTCGAGAATGTCGTAGGTCAGGTAACTGCCCACCTCGGGTAGCTCTTCGACACGGCCAACCTGCTGCCAGACTTTTCGCCACAGCTTGTCGCGCTCGGAGCGGGCGTAGTTCTCGCTGATGTACGCCTCGACGCCGATGGTCGTCGGCTTCGAAAGTTCCTCGGCTGACACGGATTTCGCATCTTTGGCCAGATCGGTCATCACGTCCTCCTAATCGCTTCGCGAAAGGATTCGTCTTTGAGGAAAAGCGAGGTGTTGTCGGCGTCGAGATGCGTCCATTTGAGATCCAGGCCCCCGTCCACCAAAAGTGTTTGGCCGGTGATGTAGCTGGACAAGTCTGACAACAGGAACAGGATGGCGCCGGCGATTTCGTCCGGATGGCCGCGTCGGCCCATCGCGATGGCACGGCGATCACGCTCCTCGTCTTCGTCGACGTAGGTGCGCGAGGCCGGTGTCGCGGTGATCCCGGGAGCCACCGCGTTGACCCGGATTCCGTCGAGGGCCAGCTCAACGGCCAGCGTGCGGGTCATCGCCGCGACCGCCGCCTTGGCCGTGCCGTAGGCGATGTGGAACGGGGCGGTGTTCATCCCGCTGATCGAGGAGATCGAGACGATCGACCCCGGGAGTCGGCGCGCTTTCAAACCGGCGGCCATCGACTGGCTCATGAAGAACGCGGTTTCCAGGTTTTGGGTGAACAGATCGCGCCAGTCGCTGCGGGTCACCCGGGTCGACGGCATCCAGGTCGAGGGCGCGGCGCCGCCGGCGACGTTGACCAGACCGTGCAGGTCGCCGTCGGCGCGCTCAGCCTGCTCCATCGCAGCCGCTACGCCGTCCTCGGTCGAGATGTCGGCGGCCACCGGAACGATCGACAGTCCCTGCTCGATCAACGGCGCAATGTGGTCGTCGAGATTGTCCTTGCCGCGGCTCACCGCGATGACCGTCGCACCGGCCTCGGCCAGCATGCGCGTGACGGTGGTGCCGATCCCGCCGCCGGCGGCCCCGGCAACCACGACCACGCGGGACTCTAGTCCCAGCAGGTTAACGGCCATTATAGCTTTTGTCCGGACAAAATAGGCAGATGTACATAATTGAGAACATGATTCTCTGCAAATGGTCAAGCGTCAAGGTCACCCGGTCGGTGCAGTTCTGCCTATTGTCTGGACCAGGCTAGGTTGCTAACGTCACGGCCCGGGAGGTGATGACTGATGCTGCACGAGGGCCGCTTCCGAACGGAGGGGTCGCCGAATCTCGCCGAGGGCTGGCGGCTGGACCGACTCACCCCGCCAAGTCGGCTGTTCGGCGCGAACGGTCTACGGACCGGGCCCGACGGCCGGATCTATATCGCGCAGGTGACCGGTAGCCAGATCAGCGCCCTCGACATCGAGACCGGCCGGCTGGAAACCATCAGCCCCAAGGGCGGCGACATCATCGCGCCCGACGACGTGGCATTCGATCGGCACGGCAATCTTTACGCGACCGAGGTCATGGATGGTCGGGTCAGCGAACGCAGCGCCGATGGCCGCACCCGGGTGCTGCGTGACGACGTGCCGTCGGCCAACGGCATCACGGTCCATCAGGGCCGGTTGTTCATCGGCGAATGCCGGGAAGGCGGGCGCCTTCTCGAACTCGATCCGAATGGTAGTGCGCCGAAAGTGCTGCTGGAGAATGTCCCGTCACCCAACGCGATGGAGGTCGGCCCGGACGGCTTGTTGTACTTCCCGGTAATGGGCGCCAACGAGATCTGGCGGATCGACCTCGACGGCGGTGAACCCGAACGAGTTGCCTCCGGCCTGGGGGTGCCTGACTCGGTGAAGTTTGACTCTGCGGGCCGCATTGTTTCGACTCAGGTGCACAGCGGCCAAGTGTTGCGCATCGATCCGCGCACCGGCGAGCAGACGGTGCTGGCCGATCTAAACCCCGGACTGGACAACGCGACCTTCGTGGGGGATCGGTTGTTCGTCTCGAACTTCACCGGGGAGATCACCGAAATCCTGTCCGGCGGCAAGACTCAGACCGTGTTGCCGGGCGGCCTGAATTGGCCGCTGGATCTGGCCGTCGGCACCGACGGAAACCTTTATGTCGCCGACGGCACCTACTTTTACGTCCTGCAGTCCGATCGGACATTGCGGACCGTGGGCATGCTGTTCACCCCCGGCTACCCGGGTTTCTTGCGGGGCCTGGCCCCAGCGGGAGGAGGCGAGTTCGTCGTCACCACCTCGGGTGGTCAGGTCTGCCGTTACCGGCCCGCCGACTGCGAAAGCGAGGTGCTGGCAGGCGGATTCGATCAGCTCTATGGAGTGGCGATCGCCGCGGACGGCGCCGTCGCGGTCGCCGAACTCGGCACCGGACGCGTGCTGTCCATCCGGGATCGACGGGTGGAGGTGATCGCATCCGGCTTGCAGGATCCGGTTGGGCTGGCGATCTCGCCGGACGGCGCCTGCTTGGTTTCGGAAGCGAAGGCTGGGCGAGTGGTCAAGCTCACCGGATCCGGCGCCCAGACGGTGGTCGACGACTTACGGCGCCCGCAAGGCATTCTCGTGCACGAGCGACGCCTCTACATCGTCGACGCCGACGCCAAGGCCTTGGTCGCCGTTGACCTTGCCGACGCGACCCGCCGAACCATTGCCTCCGGGCTGCCGATCGGCGCTCCACCCGGCGTGGTCCCCAAACCGTTGAAGGGGATGCCGCCGTTCTCCGGGCCGCAAGGACCGTTCGCCGGCGTCGCCGCCGGCCCCGACGGCACCGTATATGTTTCGGCCGACGCGGACGGCAGCGTGCTGGCGCTTCGCCAAGATGGTCATCATGGCTGACGACCGAACAACCGACCACCGCTACCTGCAGGTCGCGCGGGCGCTGCGGAAGGACATTGTCGACGGCGTGTACCCGGTGGGGTCCCAGCTTCCCACCGAACATCAGCTCTGTGAGCGTTTTTCGGTCAGCCGGTACACCGTCCGGGAGGCATTGCGGCGGTTGCGCGACGACAATCTCGTCGCGTCGCGGCCACGGGCCGGCACACTGGTGGTTCCGCGACCCTCGGCGGACTCTTACGTCCAGGACGTCGTCTCGATCAACGACCTGCTGGCGTTCGCGACCGGCGCGCAATTCGCAATCGAGTCCACCGGCATGATCCTGATCGACGACGAACTGGCAGCCCGGACCGGGCTGCGCCGCGGCGAGGAATGGTTGGCGGTGCGGGGTTTCCGGCAGATTGAGGGTGCAAAGTTTCCGGTCTGCCGAACCGAGTACTACATCAATCGAACGTTCGCCGCTGTCGGCAGGCTGCTGCAACGTCATACCGGCCCAATATTCCCGCTGATCGAGGATCTATTCGGGTTGAGCATTCTCGAGGTCCGTCAGGAGATCGCCGCGGTGCTGGTCCCCCCGGCACTGGCCGACCAACTCAGCGTCGACGTGGGAAGTCCGGCGCTGGAAGTGCACCGCACCTATACGGCGTCGGACGGCGAGGTCGCCCAGGTGACGATCAACACCCACCCCGCCGCGCGTTTCCGGCACTCGATGACGATGCGTCGAGTTCGCGGCTAGTCTCGAGCCAGACAACATGACCGGGAAACTGATCGGCGGGCGCCGGGTCCGCTGGGACGACGAGCGGGCCGCTGAAGCCTATGCGCGCGGGTGGTGGGTGCGTGCCACCCTGGCCGATTCGTTGGCCGAGGCCGCCCAGCACACACCGCAACGCATTCTGGTGACCGACAGCGATTGCCGACTGGACTGTCACAGCCTGCACCAACAGGCGACGGCACTGGCGCAAGCGCTGCTGGCCCGGATGCCGACCGGCAGCGTGGTGTCATTCATGCTGCCCAATTGGCATGAGGCAACAGTAATTTACCTGGCGGCGACGATCGCCGGAATGGTGGCAAACCCCATCCTGCCGTCGCTCCGTGACCGTGAATTGCTGTTCATTCTCAATGACGCCGACACCCGGATAATTTTCGTGCCGTCGGTTTTCGGCCGACACGACTATGCATCGATGTTGAATCGCGTCACCGCACAACTGGGCTCCCCACCCGAGGTCGTCATCGTCCGTGGCAATATCGAATTTTCAGACCGCTACTCGCATTTTATATCCTTGCTGGACCAACAGCCGTTCTCAGTCGAGTTTCCGGCGCTGGATCCGGATGCGGTGCGCATGATTCTCTACACATCGGGAACCACGGGCCGACCGAGAGGTGTTCTGCATAGCCATAACTCGATGCATGCGCTGATCTGCCAGGTCCGCGATTATTGGCAGGTGCAGCCCGGTGACCCCATCCTGGTCGCCTCGCCGATCGCCCATATCGGCGGCTCCATCTACGCGTTCGAATGCCCACTGCTGCTGGGCGCGACTGCGGTCCTGATGGATCGCTGGAACGCCGATGAAGCGGTCCAGATCATGCAGGGGCAACGCTGCACTCATATGGTGGCAGCGACGCCGTTCCTGCAGCAGCTACTCGCTGCTGCCCGACGCGCCGGGACCCGACTGCCGGCATTGAAGGTGCTCGTTTGCGGGGGCGCATCGGTCCCGCCGACGTTGATCCGTGAAGCAGCAGACTATTTCGAGCATGCCGTCGTCACCCGGGCCTACGGCTCGACCGAGGTACCGGCTGTGACCATCGGTGCCCCACACGAATCCGACCATGCCGCGGACACCGATGGGCGTGCCGGATTGGCTGAGATCACTCTGCATGGCGGCGACGCGAGCAGCGGCGAAATACACGCACGCGGCCCGCAGATGCTGGTCGGTTACCTGCATCCTGAGGATGAGGCCGGATCATTCGACGATGACGGCTATTTCCGCACCGGTGACCTCGCCCGCTGGGTCGACGACGACTACCTCGTCGTCACCGGGCGGGCCAAAGACGTGATCATTCGAAACGGCGAGAATATCGCACCCAAAGAGATCGAAGATATTCTCATCGGCCATCCCGGCATCGCGGAGATCGCAGTTGTCGGGCTGCCCGACACCCGAACCGGCGAGCGCGCTTGTGCCGTCATCGTGCCCTCCGGCCAATCGCAGCTCGACGTCGCCAGCCTGCGCAACTTCCTGCAGGATCACGGCGTCGCAACATTCAAAGCCCCGGAGCAACTAGTCCTTTGGGAGCAACTACCGAGGAACGACGCCGGGAAGGTGCTCAAACATCAAATTCAAGCGGCCCTGACGAAGGCGGGCGGATGAGATGCAGATAGCAATCGTGACCGGCGCAACGGGTGGCATCGGCTTCGGCTGCGCGACCAAACTCACCGACACGGGAATGGCCGTGCTGGCCACCGGCCGCAATCAACAGCGGCTAGCCGAGTTAGCCGCGGCCATCGACGACCCCGACCGCATCGCAACCCTAGCGATCGATCTGACCGACGATGCAGCACCGGCGCGCATTGTGAAGACCGCCGTCGAGCGTTGGGGCCGCATCGACTTCCTGATCAACAACGCCGGGGTGGGACATCCCACGCCGCTGCACGAGACCGACGACGAAACATTGGACCACTTCCTCAATGTGATGCTACGAGCGCCGTTCCGGCTGGCCCGAGACGTCCTGCCGCACATGCGCCCCGGGTCGGCCATCATCAACATCACATCGACGTTCGCTGTGGTAGGTGGACTTCGCGGTGGCCCGTACTCGGCCGCCAAAGGCGGACTGACAGCACTGACCACCCATATCGCCTGCCAGTACGGGCCGCGGGGGATCAGATGTAACGCGGTGGCTCCGGGCGTGATACAAACCCCGATGACCGAAAACCGCCTGCAGGACCCGCGCTTTCGGCGGATCAACACCGAGATGACGCCGCACCAGCGCCTGGGCTCGGTCGACGACGTCGCGAGCACCGTCGCGTTCTTGTGCTCGCCCGGCGGCAGCTTCATCAACGGTCAAACCATTGTGGTCGACGGCGGATGGAGCTCGACGAGGTACCTATCGGAGTTCGCATTGACATCGGAGTGGACGGCCCGGTGAACCTGTTCGCGCTGCTGGATCAGGCCGCGCAGCGCTACCCCGATCGCGGCGCGGTGTATCACGGCGATCGGTGCTGTTGCACCTGGCGGGAGCTGCGCGACCGCGCGCTGCACCTGGCGGGCTCGCTCCGGCAGCACAGTCCGGCGGGTGCGCGCATCGCGATCGCCAGTGAGAACCGCCCGGAGATCGTCGAACTGCTGTTTGCGATTTGGGCGACGGAGTGCGTCGCTGTTCCGATCAACTACAAACTGCATCCCCGCGAGATGACGCAGATTTTCGACGACGCGGGCGTCTCGCTGGTCTTCGCCTCCGCGACCATCACCGCCCAGCTGGACTACGACTATCCGATCGAAACCCTTGGGGCAGAAGGCTACTCGCGCCGGCTGGCCGCTGCACCCGTGGCGGAGCCGTGCACCGATCCGTCGACGTTGGCCTGGTTGTTCTACACCAGCGGCACCACCGGGCGGGCGAAAGGCGCCATGCTCAGCCATCGCAATCTGACCGCGATGACGATTGCCCATCTCGCCGATATCGACGCACCCGACGAAGGGTGCAGCCTGGTGCACGCCGCGCCGATGTCACATGGCTCGGGCCTCTACATCCCGGCCTACGTGCTGCGTGGCGCCCGGCAGGTAGTGCCCGAACGCGCTGGGTTCGATCCGACCGATTTTTTGGACCTGTGCGACCGACACCCGAATTGCAGTGCATTCCTCGCACCGACGATGGTGCAGCGCGTCATCCAAACGGGTCGCCGATGTCCGAGCCGGTTGCGGACCATCGTCTACGGTGGCGGCCCGATGTATCTTCAGAGCATCAAAAAGGCACTGGCCGCGTTCGGGCCGGTGTTCGCTCAGATCTACGGCCAAGGCGAATCGCCCATGACCATCACCGGATTACGCCGCGCGGATCACCAGACGGCTGACGACGCGATCCTGGCTTCGGTCGGCTACCCGCGATCGGGCATGGAAGTCGCGGTGCTACGTGACGACGACACACCGGCGGCCGTGGGTGAGGTCGGTGAGATCGTCTGCCGCGGCGACGTCGTGATGAGCGGCTACTGGAACAACCCGGCGGCGACCGAGGAGACACTGCGCGACGGCTGGCTGCGCACCGGTGATATGGGTTCTTTCGATGCACGTGGCTACCTGACACTGCGCGACCGTTCCAAGGACGTCGTGATCAGCGGCGGCACCAACATTTATCCCCGGGAGGTGGAGGAGGTGCTGCTCGAGCATCCGGGTGTATCGGAAGCGTGTGTGGTCGGAGCACCGGACCCCGAGTGGGGGGAGATCGTCGTCGCATTCATCGTGGGCGACGTCGACGGCGATGAGCTCGATAAACACCTGATGCAGCGCATCGCCCGGTTCAAACGCCCCAAGCGGTACCTGCTTGTCGACCAACTACCGAAGAACAGCTACGGCAAGGTTCTGAAACGAGAAGTACGGCAGGAACTGGCTTTTCACCGTAGCGACTGAAAGTGGCTGCGGATGCCCGCCAGCATCGCGATATGCGCCTCAACCGCTTCACGCTGGGTCATCGCGGCCAGCGGACGCGGAGCCGCAATCTGCAGACGTTCGGTGAGACGGGTGCCCGCATCGATCGGCTCGAATGTCACCGTGCCGTTCAGGCGCACCTGCGGGAACTGACGCGCCTCGGTAATCACATCTCCGCGCACCGGGACTTGCAGTCGCGCAACGTAGCTGACCCGGATCGCGAGCCTGCCTAGCGGAATCCGGTCGTGCACCCGATACGTTTGCTGGTAACCGTCCGCGGTCTGGCTGTGCGAGATGGTTTGCACCGAAACGACCAACGGGTGAACGACTTTGATGTTGTCGAGATCCACGTAGAAGTCGCGGACCTGCTCAGGGGAGGCGGGGATCTCCTCGGACAGTGTCCGCTCGGCGTGGGTGATCCAAAAGCTCATAGTGGGCCTACCTCGCCGTCGGTCACCGGCCGCGCGCGAGTGTCTCGATGAACCCGGCAATACGACTGCGCGTTTCTTCCGTCATCCAACCGGCCCGCGCCTTTGCATCCAGTGCCGCGGCGGCTTCGATAGCTGCGCGAGCCGGCTGGTGCAGTTGCCGTTTGGTGGCCGCGTACACGGCTGGCGAGTATTGACCGAGTTCGCGGGCGATCCTAACGGCCTGGCCAATGAGTTCGTCGTTCGGGATCACATCGTCGATCCATCCGCGGGCCAACGCGGTCACCGGGTCGATCGTCTTGGCTTGCAACGCCGCACGCGTCGCTGACGTCCCCATCGCAAAACGAGATATCTCGAGCGCGGCGACCGGGAATGGAACACCGACCGCGAGCTCGGTGAGCCCGATCGTCCCGGCAGACATCAATCGCACATCGGCAGACATCGCGAGGACGCACCCGCCGGCAATCGCATGCCCGTTGATTGCAGCGACCACCGGTGCGGGGTGGTCGAAGACCGCGAGACAGGCCTGTGGTATCGCAGCTACGAAACGCTTGGCATAGTCGGGTTTGCCATCGACTATGGCGCGCAGGTCCACCCCGGCCGAGAAACACCGACCAGCGCCGGTGATGACGACGGGTCCCTCGATGCTGCGCATTGAGGTGATGATGGCCTCGAGCAGATTCAGGTCAAGAGCGTTCACCGGTGGATGGTCGAATCGAACGATCGTCACACCGTCGATTACCTCCGAATTCGTCACACGTCCTCCGCTTTGGTTGGGGCTTTGGCGCCGAATAGCCGTGCGCTTTCGGCACGCAAGTCGACTTTGCGGACCTTACCGGTGATTGTCATCGGAAACTCATCGACGACGCGCACGTAGCGGGGGATCTTGTAGTGCGCCACCTTTCCGGTCGCGAACGCCCGGACAGCGTCCGCGTCGAGCGCGGGACGCCCCGGCTTCATCCGGATCCACGCGCAGACCTCCTCCCCGTACCTGGCGTCCGGTACGCCGACGACCTGCGCTTCGTCGATGTCGGGGTGAGTGGCGAGGAACTCTTCGACCTCACGCGGGTATACGTTCTCTCCGCCGCGGACCATCATGTCGTCCAGGCGCCCAATGATATTGCAGTAGCCATCTTCACGCATGACCGCAAGATCCCCGCTGTGCATCCATCCGTCGGCATCGATCACCTCCTGAGTCTTAGCCTCGTCGCGCCAGTAACCCAGCATCACCGAATAGCCACGGGCACAGAACTCACCGGGTCGGCTGCGCTCGACAACCCCGCCAGTCTCAGGGTCGACGACCTTGATTTCCAAGTGCGGATGCGCGCGCCCGATCGACCCGGATCGGCGCTCCAAATCGTCACCAGTGAGGGTCTGGCAAGAAACTGGCGACGTTTCGGTCATGCCGTAGGCGATGGCCACCTCAGTCATATTCATCTCCGCCACACAACGTTTCATGACCTCGACCGGGCACACCGATCCGGCCATGATGCCGGTCCGCAGCGACGACAGGTCGGTGTTGATGAAGTCAGGATGGCCGAGCATGGCAATGAACATGGTCGGCACGCCATACAGGCCCGTACAGTGTTCGGCCTGAACCGCGGCCAGAGTACGGCCAGCGTCGAAGCCCGGCGCCGGAATCACCATGGTGGCCCCGTGAGTGGTACAGCCCAGGTTGCCCAGCACCATCCCGAAGCAGTGGTAGAACGGCACCGGGATGCACAGCCGATCACCGGGGCCCAGGTTGAGCAGCTCGGTAGTGAAGAACCCGTTGTTGAGGATGTTGCGATGTGACAGCGTCGCGCCCTTGGGGAAACCCGTTGTACCCGAGGTGTACTGAATGTTGATGGGCTCGCGGTTGTCGAGTGCGGCCATCCGGGAGCGCAGCGCGTCCACCGGTACGAGCTCGGCGCTGTCGCGCAAGCCCGACCAGTCATCGGAGCCGATGAACACAACCTCACTCAGACCTTCGGCCTGCGGGCGCACCTCGTCGACCATGCATCGATAATCCGAACTCTTGAACGCCGTCGCCGCGATGAGCGTCCGAACCCCCGACTGATTTAGCACATAGCCAAGCTCGTGTGCGCGGTAGGCAGGATTGATGTTGACCAGAACGGCACCGATCTTCGCCGTGGCGTACTGCACGATGGTCCACTCGGCACAATTGGGCGACCAGACACCCAAACGCTCACCATTCTGCACACCAAGGGACATCAAACCCCTTGCTATCAGATCGATCTCAGCGTTGAGCTCGGCGTAGGTCCACCGACGGTTGGCTATGGCCTCGTTTCCCAGATCAACCAGTGCCACGCCATCCGGATGCGTCGCCACAGTGCGCTCGAAGTTCTGCCCGATCGTCTCTTCGAGGATCGGCGGGCTCGTCGGGCCAGCGTCATAGGATTTCATCTATCAGCCAACGAGGTCTTCGTATCGGTACTCCGTCGTCGCGGCCGCGCCCGTCGCATGTGCGGCCTCTTCGCGGCGGCGTAGGTCCACCCGGCGGATCTTGCCCGAGATCGTCTTGGGCAGCTCGTCGAACTCAATACGCCGCACCCGAAGATGCGGCGCCACCCGGTCGCGCACATACTCCATGATCGCCCTGGCCGTCTCGGCGTTATCCGGCCAACCGGCGGCCAGTGCTATGTAGGCCTTCGGGATGGCCAGCCGGGTGTCGTCGGGCTGCGGCACGACCGCGGCTTCCACGATCGCCGGATGCTCGACGAGCACGCTTTCCACTTCGAAAGGCGACACCTTGTAGCCCGAGGATTTAAAGACGTCGTCGGTGCGACCAATGTAGGTGATCGACCCGTCGGCGTCGCGGCGGGCGATGTCGCCAGTGTGGTAGTAACCGCCGGCCATCGCGGCGGCGTTGCGTTCCGGATCGTCAAGGTAGCCAGTCATCAGGTTGACCGGATGGGCGCTCAGGTCGAGACAG
Organism: uncultured Actinomycetota bacterium; assembly: GCA_963838755.1. Lineage (GTDB taxonomy): Bacteria > Actinomycetota > Actinomycetes > Mycobacteriales > Mycobacteriaceae > Mycobacterium. Next base: position 60,941 of record CAWISO010000020.1, read on the forward strand.
ATTTCGCCCTCATCGCCGGGTTCCCCGCTGACCGGGTCGACGAGCACGACGGGCACCCCGGGCAGCGGATGCCCCATCGACCCGGGCCTGACCGGACGGCCGGGCAGGTTGCCGACCAGCAGTGTGGTCTCGGTCTGTCCGTAGCCGTCGCGGATGGTCAGTCCCCACGCGCGTTGCACCACAGCGATGACGTCGGGGTTGAGCGGCTCGCCGGCGGCCACGATTTCGCGTAGCGCCTCGGGTCTGGCGCCGAGGTCGGCTTGAATGAGCATGCGCCACAAGGTCGGTGGCGCGCAGAACGTGGTCACCCCGGCATGGCGCAGGTGACTCAATAACGCCTCGGCGTCTAATCGCCGGTAGTTGTAGACCAGAATGGTCGCCTCGGCGATCCACGGTGCGAACAGGCAACTCCAGGCATGCTTGGCCCATCCCGGTGAGCTGATCGCCAAATGCACGTCACCCGGTCGCAGGCCGATCCACGCCATCGTCGACAGATGCCCGACCGGATAGCTGACCTGCGAGTGCTCCACCAGCTTGGGCTTGGTGGTGGTGCCGGAGGTGAAGTAGACGAGCATTGGATCGTCCACGGTGGTACGCGCGGCGCACGGCTTGGCCAGCGCGGCGTTAGCGGCCTCCGCATAGCGATGCCACCCGGCGGCGGCACCCACGACGATGCGGCGATAGTCGCCGTCGATGCCATCGAATTTCGTGGTGTCGGTGGCATTCGTGATCACGGCTCGGGCCCCGCCGCGGGTGATGCGGTCGGCAAGGTCTGACGGTCCGAGAGCACCGGTAGCCGGCATCACCACCGCCCCGAGCTTGGCGACTGCCAGAGTGGACTCCCATAGCTCAATCTGGTTGCCAAGCATCAGGACGACTCGATCGCCCTTGCCGACGCCGAGTTGGGCCAGCCACGTCGCGACCCGGTCGGACCGCTCGGCCATCGTGGCGAAGCTGACACGGTGCTCGCCGCCGTCTTGAACGACGATGCGCAACGCGGTGCGGTCGTTACCGCGGGCAATGACGTCGAACCAATCGGTGGCCCAGTTGAACGCGCCGGTGAGCTGCGGCCAGGAAAACGAGTCCGCAGGTTGGTGATCGTCAGCCATGGCGAGCGCCTGATCACGCGCACTGCGATACCGATCGGTGTTGCTCGCCATACCAGTTAGCATCCCCCGACCGAGACAATTGCGTCAGCGCGCCGACGAAGAATACGATTCTCCTCGGCGGCGAATCTGCGTCTCATCCGACGCGGCGCGGGTCGGGCTAAAGACGAAGGGCGCTGTATTGCGGTTGAGTGAGACATTAAGTGTGCAGACGCCGCGTGCCGGCGTGGTAGTGCTGCAACTCAATCGACCCGAGCGGCTCAACGCGATCAACGAAGTCATGGTCGGCGAGCTGAGACAAACCGTCGCTGCCCTGGCCACAGACGCATCGGTCAACGCCGTGGTGGTGACCGGCGCCGGGCGAGGGTTTTGTTCCGGCATCGATATGCGCGATTTCGGCCCAGGGGTACCCGAAGCGGCAGCTCCCGCGATCGATCGGCTGCGCTTCCAGGAAGCGATGGCTGCACTGCCGCAGGCGATTCGCGACATGCCCCAGCCGGTCATCGCCGCGGTCAACGGTCCCTGTGTCGGCGGCGGCTTGGCACTGTGCCTGGCCGCGGACATCAGGATTTGCTCGACCGCAGCGACATTCGGTAACGCGGCGATTCTGCTCGGCCTGTCCGGCGCCGAGATGGGGATGAGCTACTTTCTGCCGCGCATTGTCGGCGCCAGCGTCGCCGCCGACTGGATGCTGACCGGCCGCATGGTCTCGGCTGAGGAAGCCGACCGGCGAGGGCTGGTGAGCGAGCTAGCGGAGCCCGGCAAGCTGCTCGACCGCGCTATCGAAATAGCCTCTGGCATTGCTGAACTCGCTCCACTGGGCGTGCAACTGACCAAGCGTGCGATCCAGGTCAACACCGACACCGCGGGGCTGGAGTCGGCCCTCGAACTAGAGAACCGCAACCAAGTGCTTAGCCACGCCACCGAGGAGGCGGCAGACCGCAGGCAGGGCTGGTCGAGGTGAGCGAGCCAACGACACCTGAGCATCGAAAGGACGAATAGTGGCTTGGGATTTCTCGACTGACCCACAGTGGGCCGACCAACTGGCCTGGGTTGACGAGTTCGTGCGTTCGGAGTGTGAGCCGATCGATCTGATTGTCAAAGAGTCGCACGATCTCACCGACCCGGTGCGCCAGGCTCTGATTCCTCCGCTGCAGAAGGTCGTCAAGGAGCGGGGGTTGTGGGCCACCCACCTGGGTCCGCACCTGGGCGGACCCGGGCACGGACAGGTGAAGCTGGCGTTGCTCAACGAGATCCTCGGACGGTCGGAATGTGCGCCGATCGTCTTCGGCTCGCAGGCTCCCGACTCGGGTAACAGCGAGATCCTCGCCCACTACGGCACGCCGGAACTCAAAGAGCGGTACTTAGAGCCGCTGCTGGACAACCGGATCGTGTCCTGTTTTTCGATGACCGAACCGCAAGGCGGTGCCGACCCGAAGGAGTTCACCACCGAGGCGGTACCCGATGGTGACGACTGGGTGATCAACGGCGAGAAGTGGTTCTCGTCCTTCGCATCCATCGCATCGTTCTTGATCGTGATGGCCGTGACCGACCCCGATGCGCCGCCCTATCAACGTCATTCGATGTTCGTTGTGCCTGCCGAGACGGCCGGCATCAATGTGCTGCGCGATGTCGGGCTCGGCTACCAACCCCTTGATGGCGGCGGACGTGAGGGTTACGTGCGGTATGAGGATGTCCGGGTTCCGGCCGACCACATGCTCGGACCGCGGGGCGGCGCCTTCGTGGTGGCTCAGACCCGGCTGGGCGGCGGTCGTATCCACCACGCGATGCGCACGGTCGGGCTGGTGCGGCGGATCTTCGACATGCTCTGCGAGCGCGCGGTTTCCCGGCACACGCAGGGAACCTTGCTCGCCGACAAACAACTCGTCCAGCAGATGGTGGCCGATTCGTGGATGGAGATCGAAGCGTTCCGGCTGTTGACGTTGCAGACCGCGTGGAAGATTGATCAACACAACGACTATAAGGCTGTGCGTGCCGACATCTCAGCTGTCAAGGCGATGATGCAGAAGGTATTGCACGACGTGTCGGCCCGCGCGCTGCAACTACACGGATCGCTTGGCACCACGCACGAGATGCCGTTCGTCCAGCATTTGGTGGAGTCCTTCGTGCTCGGACTGGCCGACGGGCCGACCGAAGTGCACAAGGTAACGTTGGCCCGACTGTTGCTCAAAGACCGCAAACCTGCGCCCGACATCTTCCCGTCCGAACACCTGTTGCGGCTTCGCGAGGCCGCGGAAGCCAAGTTCGCCGACAAGCTCGCGGCAATTCCACGCCGCTAGTGCAGCCAACCGATTTCGCGCAGAAACGGCTGCGTGTGGGCAATCCGGCCGGTCAGCGTCTTCGGGTCGCCGGTGCACAGCGCCAGCGCGGTCGCGGTGATGAGCTCGATGTCTTCGGTGTCGGTCTTGGCAAGGTCGAGGGTGCCGGCCCCGGGGGTGGCGACCGGGTTCGACGGAGCGGCAGCATTGACGGCGATGCCATCGTCATAGAGTTCGGCGGCAAGGCTTTTCGTGAGCCGGTTCAGCGCCGCCTTGGCCGTGCCGTAGATCCCGAATCCGGCTGTGCGGTCAAACTCGGAGAATGGCGGGCCCTGCGGCAGATCCCCGCCGACCGAGGTGATGTTGAGCACCCATCCGCGGCCGCGCTCACGCATCGAGGGAATCGCCAGCTGGGTCAAATGGATCGGCGCCAACACGTGCATCTCGATCATCAGGCGCACCCGCCGTTCGGGAAACTCGTCGAGAGGACGCAAAAACGTCACGGCAGCGTTGTTGACCAAGATCTCTGGCGCACCGACCTGTTCGACCAGTTCGGCGAAGAGCCGCTCACGATCTTCGGACTTCGACAGGTCGGCCTGAATAGCGATTGCGGACCCGCCGGCGCTGGTGATCTCCTCGAGCGTCTGTCGAAGCGAACCCTGGTATTTGGGATCGGGTTCCATGGTGCGGGCGGTAACCCCGACCGTGGCGCCTTCGGCGGCTAATCGCTGTGCGATCGCCTTGCCCAGGCCGCGGCTGGCGCCCGTGACCAGAGCGACCTTGCCGGCACAGGCACTTGTCACTTCCGGCCCGCCTCCCATTGCATCGTCACGTGACGCAACAAAGCCTCCTCCATGAGAGAGCACCCCCTGACCCGCTTGGGGGGAGTATAGGCACCGCAGTGGGGCCTACCCGAGGCGACTTGCAGCATCGTCAGGCGATCGGCAGGCCACACGTCGACGGCTGAACTTTCCCTGAGTGTCAGCGCAGTACTAAACCTGTGTCTAACAAAATTTGGCGAGGGAGGTCGTGGGACGAGCGGCATTTGTGCTGGTACGGGCCAGGACTAATGGCGCTGCAGACACCCCCAGCGACACCCTGGCGTTCCTCGGCTTCTGAGCCGACCAGCAGCACCAACATCCCAGGCCCTTTGCGGCCTGGGATGTTTGGCGTTTACCGTGGCTTTATGGGTCACACCAAGGCCGGGGTCGTGGAGCGCTACCTGGGGTGTCTGGCAGTCAACGATTGGGACGGCCTCGCCGCCACCATCGCCGACGACGACTTGATCCGGGAGGGTCCGTATTGCGACGTCGTCGAAGGCAAGCAACCGTATCTGAAGTTCCTGCGCGGCGTGTTCGCCTCGCTGAAAGGTTACCGATTGGACGTCCAGCGGATCTCGCACGCCCCGGATCGGGTGTGCTACGTGGAGCTGACCGAAACCTTCGACATCGACGGCGTGCCCACTAGTTACCCGGAATGTCTTGTCTTCGAGCAGACCTCGGACGGCCTGATCAATCGCGTCAGCGTATTCATCAAGCAAGTGAACACGTGATGCTCAGTCGCTCTCGCCACCCATGACGGCGGCTTGGGCTTGGATCATGAAGTTGACTGCTTCGTTGCGTGTCACCGAGGACAGCACCTGCACGGCCGCGCGCATCATGTCGCCCACCATCAAAGTCGGTCCATTGCCGAAGTTTTCGAATGCCTCGCTGACGACCTGATCGACACCGGCGGCATCCGGCGGCGCTTGGTCTTCAGAACTGAGCACCCCGCGGCTGTGTTCGAGACGGCGTAATGCAGGTGTGTCGGTCTTGCCAAGAATCAGACCGAGCACGTCGACACCCTTGTCGTGCAGCTCACTCCACAGCGCCTCGGCGAACACCATGTCGAAGGCTTTTGTTGCGCCGTAAGCCACCATGTTCGGTCCACCGGCGAGTCCGGCGCCCGAGCCGAAAATCACGATGCCGCCGCGACCGCGCTGCACCATCGCCGGCGCGAAGTGGTGGCACAGCTGCATCGGCACCATGCAGTTGCGATGCACCATCGCTTCGGCGGTCGCGATCGGGTTGGCGAGAAACGGCTGAAAGTTGGGGTCGGCTCCCGCGCAGTACACTAAAAACCCGATATCTAGATCGTCGGTGGCAGAGGCGATCTGGGCGGCGGCGTCCGGCTTGGCGAGATCAATTGCCAGCGTGCGAGTTTGGACCTCGCTGCGGGCGGCTATCCCGGCGGCTACCTCGTCGAGCATGGCCTGACGCCGAGCCAGCAACACCACATTGACCCCGCGCCCGGCGAGCCCGTCAGCAAACGCCGCGCCTACGCCGTCGGATGCGCCGGCCACCAGCGCCCACGGGCCGTACTTGGCTGCAAATGTCACCGTGGCTCACCCGCCGCACCTATAGGAGCCACCCGCACCTGGATGAAGTGGCGGCGGGCGATCCGCCAGCCCCGCTCGGTACGGACAATCTCGTCGTCGTAGAACCCGGCCGCGTTGACGCCGGAGGTGTTGTCGGCGAGCATAATCAGCGCGTCGACATAGGTGCGCGCCTGGGCCGAGTCGCCGTCGACCGTGATCACCTGATTGGTCAGACGGTGCATGGTGTGACCGGCCATCGCGTGCGCCTGCTGCATGAACTCGGTCACCGCGTCGACGCCGGTCCAGGAGCCGACTTCGCCGTAGTCCAGTTCGCAATCGTCGGTGAACACAGTGCGAAACAGCGGCCAGTCGCGCCGGTCTATCCCGGTGGCGTAGCGCAGCAGGACATCCGCGATGTCCTGGCGGTCTTCTCGTTCGTTCACCGAGTGTCTCCGTTCGGGTGGACGACGATTCGCGGTGGGCCGTCGGACTTGCGGGCTAAGTCGAGCGCGTCAGGGACTTCGTCGAGGCTGACAATCGCTCCGACACTGGGGAGCGGGTCCAGGCGCCCGGAGGCGATCGCGTCCAGCGTGCCGTACCAGTCCTGCGGGTGCGGGCCGCCGCCGAACTGGATAGTGACACCCTGACGGGTCGCATCGGTGACGTTGAGCGAATCACCGGTGTACCACCCTCCGGCGCAATAGATTCGAGTGCTCATGTCGACCGACTCCACGATTTTCTGGATCAAACCCGCGGCGCCGACGCATTCGAAGACGGCGAGCGACCCCCACAGCCCACGCTCGGCGCGCAGCTGACGCCACACGTCGAACGGGGACTGCTCAGCCGGGTCGACCGCGACATGCGCCCCGAAGCGGTCACACGCCAGTTGACGGCGTTCTCGCTTGTAGTCCGAGACGATGATCGGCTCGATGCCCCGGGCGGCCAGCGCGGCGACGGCCGACAAGCCGATCGCGCCGGCACCGATGACCACCGGTACCTCCCCCGCCTCCATCCGCGCGGCGCGCACGTAGAACTCGCCCACCGCGAACGCGTCGGTCAGAGCGGCGGCATCACTGCAGACATCGCCGTCGACGGCCTTGGCCAATGCCTCTGCGACGACCAGCAATTCGCCGAAGCTGCCCTGCGCCTCCGGGTGCTGACCGATGATCCGCGCGCCATCGGTGCCACCGTTGACCAGACGGATCGGAATGGACGTCACCCGGGTGCCGAGAGGGAACTGCGCGGTGCAGCCGGGTCCGTGTCCGACGACTTCGCCGACGAACTCATGCCCGAGCACGATGTCGCGGTCCGCGTCGTAGAGCGAGCGGCCGGTCGGATCGTTGACGCCCATCTCCGGGTGATCCATGAAGTGCACGTCCGACGCACAGATCGCGGTGCTCAGTGTTCGCAGCAGTAGCTCCCCGGGACCGGGCACCGGGTCGGCGATCTCACGGACATCGAGTCGCCCTTCGCGCAATACCACCGCACGCACCCGCACACCTCTTCGTGTTTGGTCGTTCTCGATTATTCGAGATAGCATCTCGATAATTTGAGGTTCACAGTAGGAAGCGCTACGAGAGGAAGTCAAGCCATCCCACCGTCGGCTCCCACTACTCGCGTGCTGGACGTCGTCGAGCTGCTCGCCGGACCCGATAACGACGGGCTCAGGTTCTCCGACGTGGTGCGCGAACTCGGGCTTACTCAGGCGACCACCCACGCCATTCTGACCACGCTCTGCGATCGCGGCTGGGCCAGCCGCGACCCTGTCGACAAGACGTTTTCGCTCGGTCCGGCACTTGCGGTGGTGGCGGCGCGGACGGACGCCGCGCGCCCACTAGCGCACGCAGCTCGCACGGCGGCACTGCAGCTCGCCAAGGAATTCGGCTATGCCGGCTCGGTAGTTGAGCGGTTCGGCGATGCCCTGGTGATCACCGCATTCGAGGACGCCGGGCGGAGGTCCGGCGGCGCGCCCGGCGACCGCATCCGCTACGCCCCGCCGTTCGGCGTCGCGTTCGCCGCCTGGGACGGCGACGAACAGCAGCGGGCATGGATTGCACGCAGCGCCGCCACGAACTCCGCACTGGCGCGGCGCCTCGAAGAGGTGTTGCGGCGCACCCGCGAACGCGGATTCGACGTGGACTGCACGACGCCGGCGCTGACCCGGGCGGCCCAGGTTGTCGGAACGCTTCCCAGCGACGGCCTGCCCGCCCACGTACGCGAGATCACCGACCAACTGCTGGTCGAGTTCACCACGATCGGCTTCCTCTCCGATGACGACAACGCGCGTCGAGCGCAGCCGGTGGCCACCATCGCCGCCCCGGTGTTCGACCGCCGCGGCCGGGTGCCGATGATCGTGGCGGTGCATCCGCTGCAGGCCCTGACCCGCAAACGCATTGACTCCATCGGACGGCGGCTGGTGGCGGTGACGGGCGCAATCAGCGTCCGCTGATCGCTACTGGCGACTAATCCGCACGGGAGAACCTATGGACCTACAGCTGATCAGCGGGCATCCGATTGTCAAGTAGCTTGTTAAATGAACTAACTACTTGTTATGCTAACTAAGTAACCGCGATCTACCGCATAAGGAGCACGACATGCCGCGCACCGACAACGACACCTGGGACCTGGCTACCAGCGTAGGAGCCACGGCGACCATGGTTGCCGCCGCCCGCGCGATCGCCACCAAGGCCGACCAACCGCTGATCGAGGACCGCTTCGCCGAACCACTGGTCCGAGCTGTCGGCGTGGAGTTCCTCACCAAGTTGGCCACCGGGGAGCTGGCTGCCGCTGACGTCGACGACGACGAGTCTGGCTGGAAGCTCGAGCACATGCCTATTGCGATGGCCGTCCGCACCCGCTTTTTCGACGCGTTCTTCCGCGACGCGACGCAGGCCGGAATCCGCCAGGCAGTCATCCTGGCGTCCGGTCTTGACGCCCGCGCCTACCGGTTGGACTGGCCGGCCGGCATGACGGTCTTCGAGGTCGACCAGCCCGAGGTGATCGCGTTTAAGACCACCACGCTGGCCGACCTGGGCGCCGAACCGACCACCGATCGCCGCGCGGTCGCCGTCGATCTTCGACACGATTGGCCGGCCGCATTAGTCGACGCCGGTTTTGATCACACCCAACCCACCGCGTGGATCGCCGAGGGGCTGCTCGGTTATCTGCCGCCCGAAGCCCAAGACCGCTTGCTGGACAACATCTCCGCGCTCAGCGCCAAGGGCAGCCGACTTGCCACCGAGGCCATCCCTGACATGTCGGGGGTCGACCACGACCAGGCGCGTGAGATGATGCGTAAGGCCACCGAGAAATGGCGTGCGCACGGCTTCGCTCTGGAGTTCTCCGAGCTCGGCTATGAGGGTGACCGCAACGACGTCGCCGCCTACCTGGACACGCTGGGCTGGCAGTCGACCGGTAAGCCGATGAGTCAGCTGGTCGCAGACAACGGCCTTCCGCCGATGCCGCAGGGCAACGACTCGGTATCGGTGGCCGACACGATCTACTACACCTCGATCAAGTGACGGCATCGACTGTGCCGGCGCGCCGCGGCTTCAACGACTTCGTCACCCGATTTTGGAGTCTGGCGGCCCCGGCCTACAACCTGCCGTTCCTACAGCACTGGGTTTACCGGCCGGCGCACGATGAGGTGATCGCGCAGCTGCGTGATCACCAAGCCGCGCGGGTGGCTGACATTGCCTGCGGCACCGGGATTCTGGCCGACCGGATCGAGCGCGAACTACATCCGGGCCACACCTACGGCGTGGACATGTCCAAGGGCATGCTCAACCAGGCTCGCGCCAGATCGGCCCAGGTGCAGTGGCTACGCGGTCCCGCCGAGCAGCTTCCGTTTTACGACGGGACGCTAGACGCCGTCGTGACGACCTCGGCGTTTCACTTTTTCGACCAACCCGCGGCGTTACGTGAGTTCCACCGCGTGCTCTCCCCCGGCGGGCTGGTCGCGGTCTCGACTCTGAGCGCCCGGCAACCCCTGCTGCAGGGGCCCACGGGGACCAAATGGAAACTGGCCCATCACCCGTCGCCAACCGAGATGCGGCGGATGTTCGAGGACGCAGGATTCGTCGTCGACGATCAGCACCGGGTCCCGCGCCCGTTGGTGACCAGGGCCATCTCCGACCTAATCACCGTCGGCATCAAGGGCTGACGCCGACCTGTGTGCTTGCAGCGCCTCACCGAGGCTCCAGATGGCCACGCCCATCAGCACAACGTCTTTGAGCAGAAACTGGCCGGGCAGCGCGGATAACACCGGAATCGGGCCAGCGAACCGGCTGATCACGCCTGGCGTGGTGAACAGAAAGCTCAAGGTTCCGCAGAATAGGACGATCGCCATCGCGCTGCCGACCGCTGATAACCGGGCCGACAGGGGCCGACAGGAAATCAGGATTGCGGCCACGATTTCCAGTGTTCCCAGACCCCGCGCGATGGTATTGACGCTGAACACGTCGTAAACCCAACTCATCAACGGGCTGTGCTCGATGAGGACTCGGCTTTCCATCTTGACGTACTTGCCGAAACCGATCCACGCCAGCGTCAGGGCCAGTCCATACCGGCTGACTACCTGCCCGACGGAACATAACCGTTCCCACCACTGGTCAATCGATCTCGTTGTCGCCGTTGACAAATCATGCCTCCGTTCGGATCACTGGCATCGCTTCCGTTCGGATAACGCGAGCCCCCCCGGTTCGGTTCATGGGCGATTACGGCGTCGCGGAGCTGGTGCTCGCCTGCACACCGGGTCAGTGCGCACACCCGCCGCCGGGCAGCACCAGCATCACCGGCCACAACGCGCTCGCTACGCCAAAGGCCAGCAGCTGATAGTTAGTGCCGGCCGGCAAGTGCAGCTGCTCTTCCAATCGCGCTTGAATGTGCTGCACACCGTCGGGATGAAAAAGCGACCACGCCAGCCCGATGGCCAAGTGCCCGGCCGCCAGCCACATCGCAATTTCGGTCAGGTCGGCGACACTCACCCGATAGCTCAGTGCCCGCCGCAGCAGAGTCAACACCGCCGACACCTCCGCCCTGGGCGGCGCGCCCGATGGCGATGTTATTCGCCGCGCGGTGGACGCTTGTCGTTGGGATCGGTCGGGTCGGGGTCACCGAACCATCGCGACGGCTGATGCTCGCCGTATGCGTCGTGCCAGTCCCACCACTCGTAGGGCGCACTCTGCGGGTAACCCTCGGGCGAGTCCTCCCAGGTCTCCTGGCGGCCCAGTGGTGTCATGTCCAACAAGCTCCAAGTGTTGCCGAGCACCTCGTCACCGCGGTTATTGATGAAGTAGGTGCGAAACACTCGGTCGCCGTCGTGGATGAACACATTGGTGCCATGCCAGTCGTCCACGCCGAAGTCGGCGTCGAAGCTGTCGGTGATCGTGTACCACGGCATCTGCCAGCCCATCCTCGCCTTGAGCCGCTCGATGCCCGGCTGCGGCGCGCGAGAGGCAAACACCAGCGTGGTGTCGCGGGCGTTCAGGTGGCCCAGGTTGCCGATGTGGTCAGCGATCATCGAGCAGCCGCGGCAGCCGTGATCGGGCCAGCCGTCGATGTCAGGCCCGACGAAGGCGCGATAGACGATCAGCTGACGCCGACCCTGAAAAAGGCCCAGCAGACTGACCTTTCCGTCGGGTCCCTCGAATTCGTACTCCTTTTCCACCGCCAGCCACGGCATCCGCCGTCGCTGGGCCGCCACCGCGTCATGCACGCGCATCGCTTCCTTCTCCTTCACCAGCAATTGCTGGTGTGCGGCCTCCCACTCCTGCGCCGAGACGATTGGGGGTGTGTTCATGGTGACTCCCTGCTTTCTGTTGCAGTTCGTTCAGGCCAGCGCCGACAGGCCTGCGGCTGTGAGGAGGTATGCGCCGCGGTCGCGGTGTTCGCCACTGGCAATCTCCAGCACCGACCGACCGACTTGCTCTGCGGTCAGCGCGGGTCCGCCAGCTTGCAGGAAGCTGTCGACGTCGACGCCTTGCCGATCGGCGTAGGCCGCCACCGCTTTGGCGCCCAGTTGGGTGGCCGCCGTCAACCGCGGCAGAACCGATACGAAGCTGATTCCCAGCCCGGCCCGCTCCGACTCGATCGCGGCGTAGTCGGTGATGAACTTGACGGCGGCCTTCGCCCCTGCGTAGCCGCCGCTCAGCGGCGACCCGTTGACCGCGGCACCGCTGGACATCACGATGACCGAGCTGCCCGGCGCCAGCGGCTGCCGCAGCGCATACCGGCTCCAGTGGAACGCTTGCGCGACGTCCACATTCCAGGTCTGGCTGAAGCTTTCCCACGTCTGTTCGTGCAACGGGCTCATCGTCGGGCTCGCCCCTGCACACAACACCAGTATGTGCGGCCGGTGCTGGTCGATGAGCTGGCCGGCCACATTGGGATCGGCAGCGTCAGCGGCCACCGGGATAAACGTGTCGCCGAGCCTGTCACGCAGCTCATCGAGTTGAACGCGGCTACGTGCCACGCCGACGACGCGCGCACCGGCAGCCGACAGCGCCGCGGCGATGGCGCGCCCGAATCCACGGCTCGCACCGGTGACGATCGCGGTCCTGCCGGCGAGTGCGTCGGTTTGGTTCTCAATTGGTTGGTTAACGGTCATAGTGATTTCGATACGTCGCGGTGGCCGAATTCATCGCCGATCGACCGATGAATTTCGCCGGTCGGGTGTCTCTGTACTGATATAGCGTTTTTGTCTCCGGCATCCCCGTAGGAGGAGGACCGTGCCGGCCCAAAAGGATTTCATCGAGCAGGCGGCGCCATTTCGTGCCGAGCTGATCGCGCACTGCTACCGCATGCTCGGCTCGGTGCACGACGCCGAGGATCTGGTGCAGGAGACCTATCTGCGCGGCTGGCGCGGCTATCAGGCGTTCGAAGAACGCGCCGCGCTGCGGACGTGGTTGTACCGGATCGCGACTACGGCGTGCCTGCGTGCGCTGGAGAACCGGGCCAGGCGAGTGCTGCCCGCGGGGCTGGGCGCCGGGTCAGTCGACCCGGACACCGACCTTGACGCAAACGCAGGCGCCTATCACTGGCTCGAGCCGCTACCGGACGCGCTGACACCCGAGACACCCGAGGCCGCGTTCAGCGCGCGCCACAGTGTGCGGCTGGCGGTCGCTACCGCGCTGCAAGAACTCCCGGCGCGTCAACGCGCGGTGCTGATCCTCCGCGATGTGGTGCAGTTCAGTGCCGCCGAGGTCGCAGAGCTGCTTGAAACCACCCCGGCGGCGGTCAACAGCGCGCTTCAGCGAGCACGCGCGCACCTCGCTGAGGTCGCGCCGAGTGAAGAGGACGTGGCCGAGCCCGACGACGCGGATCGCCGCGAGTTACTCGACCGCTACTGCGCGGCCCTCGAAAACGCTGATCTTGCGGCGCTTACCGAGCTGCTGCAGACCGACGTCCGGTTGGAGATGCCGCCGCTGCCGGTCTGGTTCACCGGACGCGAGGCCGTGACACAATTCCTCGCCCGACGTGCTTTCGCCCCACCCGGCGACATGGCGCTCGTTCCGACAGCCGCCAACGGGCAGCCCGCCGTCGCCGAGTACCGCCGGGCCGCCGATCACATCATGCGAGCGCATTCGATACACGTCCTGACCGCTCGCGCCGCCGGGATCACCGGGATCGTCGTGTTTCTTGATCCGGCATTGTTTTCCGTGTTTGGTCTGCCGCCGACACACTGATCTGGTTTCGGATCAATCCGCTGGAGCGACCAGTTATGGCGCTCCTAGAATTCATTCCGCATCGAGTGCTCGTCGGCGCGATCGGTGCCGGGGTGATACCGGCACGCTGTTATCTGGCGCAGCCGGAATAGCGGGGGCTAATCCACCGTCTCGGCCACCCAATTACTCGGCTGCGGACGTAGCCGGTGTTGCAGCTGGTGTTGCGACAGCACTCTCGACCTACCTGTTCACTCACCCCGATGTGAACGGGTTCTATACCGGCCTTCAGGATCAGCCACAAGATCAGCTCCGCGACGACGTGCAGAGCTACTTCAACGCCAATCCGCAAGAGCAAGCTGATCTCGGGCGCATCCGTCAGCCGCTTACCGACGTCAGGGAGCGTTGCCAGTGGACTCCATTACTCGGGCCGGGCGCGCCGTGACCACAAAGGGCTCGGCGCTGACGTTGTGGGTGCGGCCTTGGATTGCCGGCGCGATAGCGATGCTCGCTGTCACGTCGATCCCGCAAATGGATTCCGTCGTGCAGCCCTCAGGTGTGGCCAACGCCGACGTATGCGCGAGTGTCGGCAGGCGTGTTGCGGTAAGCGGGTGCACCAACGTCGCGGACACGTTCCGCCTCCACCCCCACCACCTCCGCCGGTAATTGTCTGCGTTGGCGTGGGCCGGCGAGTCCATGTCAGCGGGTGTACGTAGACATTCATCTATCGCCACGGTAAGTCGTGGCGGATGCGACCCATCCGACCGCTGGAGGCGCCGGCAACGCCGCCGGCTGACGCGCGGTCGGGGCGCAGCCGCAACACGTACGCTCGTCTCATATCAAAGCGCACGGCTTCGCCGCCGGTTTCCGGGGCGCACTGATTGACACGATCGAACTTGTGAAGGGTGACGGATGAAGGTTCCGGGCGTAGCCGCCGTTGTTGGCGGGATAACCGGCGGAGCAGTGCAGGTGTTGCAAGCCGGCGTGCAAAGCGTGGCGGACACCGCGGACGCTGTGCAGACGCTGGCCGGTCCGGTCGTGGAATCGGTCAGTCAATCGACCAGCCGATTCTTGGGTATTGGGGGGATCGGCATTTCCTCTAACGGCGCACCGGACCGCGCGACGGCGACGGTGCGCTGGCAGAGCGGGCGGCGGGCGCACCTGGACCTGGATCCGTTGCTGCCGTTTCCGCGCTGGCACGAGCATGCGGCGGCGGTCGAAGAGCCGGTTCGCCGGATCCCGGGCGTCGCCGCCGCGCATGTCGAGGGCGCGTTGGGCCGGCTGGTGGTCGAACTCGAGGACCGTGACGGCTCCGACGCCAAGGCCGACAGCGACCGTGTCCTAGACGAGGTCCGCGACGTGGTTTCCGCAGTGGCCGACGACCTGGCCGCCGCAGGACCAGAACCCGAAATCCGGACCGCGCCGTTCGCCGACCCGGGTAATCCGTTGGCGGTCCTGGTGCCGCTGACCGCGGCGGTTTTCGATGCAGTTGCAATCGGTGCCGCGGTCACCGGCTGGGTCGTCAGGCTGCCCGCAGCGCCGCGCACCACCAGAGCGGCGGCCGCTCTGCTCAACAACCAGCCGCGGATGGTGGCCGTACTCGAATCGCGACTCGGCCGGGTGGGCACTGACCTTGCGCTCGCCGCGTCGACAGCGGCGGCGAACGGTTTGACTCAAGCGGTCGGCACTCCGATTCTGAACCTCACCCAACGAGTCCTGCAGATCTCCGAAGCCGAAGCGCATCGCCGCCGCTGGCGTGACCGCGAGCCCCAGTTGGCCTCACCCAACCGGCCGCAGGCGCCGGTGGTCCCGATCATCTCGTCGGCCGGCAAATCGCAGGCGCCGCGGCACAACTGGGCAGCCGCGGCGGCCGGCGAGGCTTCGCACGTCGTGGTCGACGGAGCCATTGACGCCGCCATCGACACCGCGAAGGGCTCAATGAAAGGGCCGGTGGAACAGTATGTCGACCAAGCCGCGAACGGTTCGCTGATCGCAGCGGCGAGCGCGCTGGTCGCCGGTGGTGGCCCCGAAGATGCTGCCGGCGCCGTGCTGGCCGGAATACCGAAGGCCGCCCACATGGGCCGTCAGTCCTTCGCCGCGGTGCTCGGCCGCGGGCTCGCCGACGACGGACAGCTCATCCTCGATCCGGGCGCGCTACGCCGGCTGGATCGGGTGAAGGTGGTCGTCATCGATGGGGCGGCACTGCGCGGTGATCACCGCGCCGTGCTGGCTGCGCGCGGTGATGTTCCGGGCTGGGACGAGGACCGGGTCTATGAGGTCGCCGACGCGCTGCTGCACGGCGAGGAGGCGCCCGAGCCCGACCCGGACGAGTTGCCCGCCACCGGAGCGCGGTTGCGCTGGGCTCCCGCGCAGGGCCCGTCAGCCACCCCCGCTCAGGGCCTCGAGCACGCCGACCTCGTCGTCGACGGCGAAGTGGTGGGCCACGTCGAAGTGGGCTGGGAGGTCGATCCCTTCGCGGTCCCGCTGCTGCAGATCGCGAACCGAACCGGAGCCCGGGTGGTGTTGCGGCATGTAGCCGGCACCCAGGATCTGGCCGCGAGCGTCGCCGCCAGTCATCCGTCCGGCACCCCGCTGCTCAAGCTGGTACGTGATTTGCGGACGGATCGCGGACCGGTCCTGCTGATCACCGCCCTGCACCGCGACTTCGCCTCCACCGACACGTTGGCGGCGCTGGCCATCGCCGACGTCGGGGTGGCGCTCGACGATCCTCGCGCGGCCACACCGTGGAGCGCGGACATCATCACCGGCACCGACCTGGCCGCCGCGGTGCGGATCCTCTCGGCGCTACCCGCGGCCCGGGCGGCCACTGAGTCGTCGGTCAACCTTGCCAAGGGCGGCACAACACTGGCCGGGCTGCTGCTGGTCACCGGTGATACCCGCACAAGTACCAACCCGCTCGCCGTGCGGCGCTGGCTCAACCCGGTCAACGCGGCCGCCGCCAGCGCCATGGTCTCGGGAGCCTTCTCGGCTAGCAAGGTACTGCGGCAACCCGATCCCACGCCGCAACCGCTGACCGCCTGGCACGCGCTAGATCCCGAGATCGTCTACTCGCGGCTGGCCGGCCGTACCCGGCCGCTGACCGTCGAGCCCCTCGCCCCGGCGTGGCGACGCGTTCTGGAAGATCTGTCCTACAGCCCGGTGCTGGCGCCGCTACGGGGCCCGGCCAGACAGGTGGGGCGGCTGTTGGACGCAACCCGTTACGAACTCCGCGATCCGCTGACCCCGATCCTGGCAGTGGGAGCGGCGGCGTCGGCGATCGTCGGCAGCAATGTCGACGCGCTTCTGGTCGCGGGCGTGATGGCCGTCAACGCGCTGACCGGTGGCGCGCAGCGGTTGCGGGCCGACGCGGCGGCCGCCGAGCTGTTCGCCGAACAGGACCAACTCGCTCGCCGCGTGGTTGTCCCGGCGGTAGCGACGTCACGACGCCGATTGGAGGCGGCGCGACACACTGAACGCACGGCCATCGTGGCGGCAACCGCACTGCGTCCCGGCGACGTCATCGACTTGTCCGCCCCGGACGTGGTGCCCGCTGATGCGCGGCTGCTGGTGGCCGAAGACCTCGAGGTCGACGAATCCCTGCTCACCGGTGAATCCTTGCCGGTCGACAAGCAAGTGGACCCGGTCGGTGCCACCGACAGAGACCGGGCCAGCATGCTGTTCGAGGGCAGCACAATCGTTGCGGGACACGCCCGGGCGATCGTGGTGGCCACCGGCGTGGGCACCGCCGCGCACCGAGCCATTTCGGCGGTCATCGACGTCGAGTCGTCGGCCGGAGTGCAGGCACGGCTGCGGGAGCTCACCGCCAAGGTCCTCCCGCTGACGCTGGCCGGTGGAGCTGCGGTGACGGGGTTGGCGATGCTACGCCGCGCGTCGTTGCGTCAGGCGGTCGCCGACGGCGTCGCCATTGCGGTGGCCGCTGTCCCCGAGGGCCTGCCGCTGGTCGCTACCCTCGCCCAACTGGCCGCCGCCCAGCGGCTGTCGGCGCGCGGGGTGCTGGTCCGGGCTCCGCGCACCATCGAAGCGCTGGGGCGGGTCGACACCGTGTGCTTCGACAAGACCGGCACGCTGACCGAAAACCGGCTGCGGGTGGTGCGTTCGGTGCCGGCCACTACCAAGCCGCGAGGACCCTTCCCGGACGCCACCGACCCGCAGGCCGCCCACGTCTTACGGGCCGCCGCGCGGGCGTCCACCCAACCGCAGGAGGGGCAGGGCCACGCCCACGCCACCGACGAGGCGATCCTCAAAGCTGCGGACTCGCTCAACGGTCAGGGTGATTCGGAGTGGACATTCATCGCGGAAGTACCGTTTGAGTCCAGTCGCGGGTTCGCGGCGGCGATCGGGACCTTTAGCAGTGCCCCGTCCGCACCACTGCTGATGCTGAAAGGCGCCCCAGAGGTCGTCTTGCCGCGCTGCCGGTTCGCTGATCCGGAGGCCGACCAAGACCATGCCGAGTCGCTGGTGCACAGCCTTGCCGAGCAGGGCCTGCGGGTGCTGGCAGTGGCACAGCGCAGCTGGGTACACGACACCGAAGACGATGACGACACCGATGCCGACGCCGTCGACGCCGCCGCACAAGACCTGGAATTGATCGGCTACGTCGGTTTGGCGGACACCGCACGGCCCTCGGCACGCCCGCTGATCGAAGCGTTGGGGGATGCCAACCGCAACGTTGTGCTGATCACCGGCGACCACCCGGTCACCGCGCGGGCTATCGCCCGTCAGCTGGGCCTGCCGCCAGACGCCCGGGTGATCACCGGCGCCGAGCTGGTTGGCCTCGACGAGGACGCTTGCGCCAAGCTCGCCGCCGACGTCCAGGTCTTCGCCCGGGTCAGCCCGGAACAGAAGGTGCAGATTGTCGCGGCACTACAGCGTTGCGGGCGAGTAACCGCGATGGTCGGTGACGGAGCCAATGACGCCGCCGCCATCCGGATGGCTGACGTAGGCATCGGGGTGAGCGGTCGCGGTTCCTCCGCTGCCCGCGGCGCCGCCGACATCGTGTTGACCGAGGACGACCTGGGCGTGCTGCTCGATGCGCTGGTCGAGGGCCGTGGAATGTGGGCCGGTGTGCGTGATGCGGTGACGATTCTGGTGGGCGGCAATGTGGGCGAAGTGCTGTTCACCATCATCGGTACGGCCTTCGGTGCTGGGCGGGCGCCGGTGGGAACCCGCCAACTGCTGCTGGTGAACCTGCTGACCGACATGTTCCCGGCGCTCGCGGTCGCCGTCACCCCGCAGTTCGACGAACCCGACGCCGACGAATACGACACCGAGCATGAGGCCGAGGAAGCTCGCCGCGCCTATCAGCGATCGGTGTTGACCGCGCCGACACCCTCGCTGGACGCTCCGCTGATGCGGCAGATCGTCACCCGCGGTGTCGTCACGGCCGCCGGCGCGACCGCAGCCTGGGCGATCGGGCGTTGGACGCCGGGCACCGAAAGGCGCACGGCCACAATGGGCTTGACTGCTCTGGTCACGACACAGCTGGCACAGACGCTGCTGACCCGGCGGCATAGCCCGCTGGTCGTGGCGACGGCGCTCGGCAGCTCTGCGGTCTTGGTCGCCATCGTCCAGACTCCCGGCGTCAGCCACTTCTTCGGGTGCACACCA
Source organism: uncultured Actinomycetota bacterium (assembly GCA_963838755.1). Classification (GTDB taxonomy): domain Bacteria; phylum Actinomycetota; class Actinomycetes; order Mycobacteriales; family Mycobacteriaceae; genus Mycobacterium. Next base: position 79,971 of record CAWISO010000020.1, read on the forward strand.
CTGGGACCCGTCGCCTGGACCGGGGTGGCGGGTGCCACCGCAGGAGCCACCGGCCTCTCGGTGCTTGCACCCAACTGGTTGGCCAAAACCGCCGGAATGGTCACGCCGGAGAAGCAGGAGTAAGTCACCCGTCGGCGGCAGGCGGCACTCGAAAAAGCGGCAAATTCACGTTTTGGCCATCTAGCGGCGGGCACTCCCAGCAAGATCGATCCCATGACGATCGCAAGCGCGGCGTAGCCGGGCGCAGCTGGTCGGCATGCAGATGATAGCGATCACTGAGAGCGCAGAGGAAGTTCGATGAGCCCGAGCAGTTCCACCGACAGTGCCACTTCGAAGGCCAGCCAAGCCACTAATTTGGCGATGTTGTTCTTGCAGCGCGTCGAGGCGTCGCCGGACAATGAAGCCTTCCGATATCCCGACGGTGATTCCAGCGGCGGGTGGGCCTCGCTCACCTGGAAGCAGGCCGCCGAGCGGGTGGAGGCCCTGGCAGCGGGATTGCTGGCGCAGGGCGTGGAGGCCGAGGACCGAATCGGAATCGCATCAGCCACCCGGCTGGAGTGGATCCTGGCCGACCTGGCGATCATGTGCGCCGGTGGGGCAACCACCACGGTCTACCCGAGTAGCAACGCTGAGGACACCGCCTACATCCTCGCCGACTCCGACTCGCGCATCGTCTTTGCCGAGGACGACACCCAGGTGGAGAAACTCCAGGAGCGCCGCGACGACTTGCCCAACCTTGCCAAGGTGGTGGTGTTCGACGGAGCCGGTGACGGCGACTGGGTGATCAGCCTGGACGACCTGGCCGAACAGGGCGCGAAATACCTGGCCGACCATCCCTACTGTGTGCGAACCGTCGCCGAAGAAATCCCGGGTGATCGCCTGGCGACACTGATTTACACCTCCGGTACCACCGGTCGCCCCAAGGGAGTGCGGCTGCGACACGAGGCATGGGTGTATACCGGCGCCACGATCGCCGAGATGGATCTGCTCGGCGAGGACGACCTGCAGCTGCTATGGCTACCGCTCGCCCATGCCTTCGGCAAGGTGCTGATCTCCACGCAGCTGGCGTGTGGGTTCGCCAGCGCCATCGACGGCCGCGTGGACAAGATCATCGAGAACACCGGGGCGGTCAAGCCGACGTTCATGGGCGCCGCGCCGCGCATCTTCGAGAAAGCCCATTCCCGCATCCTCACCACTCAGCAGTCCCAGGGCGGCATCAAGGCGCGGTTGTTCACCAGCGCCTTTGCGGTGGGGCGCCAGGTGGCTCGTCGTCGCCGTGAGGGCAAATCCGTCCCGTTCCCGCTGAACGTGCTGCATGGGCTGTTCGACCGGTTGGTATTCGCCAAAGTGCGCGACGTGTTCGGCGGGCGCATCCGGTTCTTCATCTCCGGTTCCGCGCCGCTCAACCGCGACATCGCTGAATGGTTCGACGCTGCCGGCCTGCTGATCCTGGAGGGCTACGGGCTGACCGAGTCCTCCGGCGCGGGCTTCATCAACCGGCCCGACAACTACAAGCTCGGTACCGTGGGCCTGCCGTTCGACGGCACCGAGGTCCGCATCAGCGACGCCAACGAGGTTCAGTTCCGCAGCAAATGTGTGATGGCCGGTTACCACCACTTGGAGGAAGCCACAGCCGAGGCACTCAGCGACGACGGCTGGCTGAGCACCGGGGATCAGGGCAGCGTCGACGACGACGGGTTCTTGACGATCACCGGCCGCACCAAGGAGATGTTCAAGACCTCCGGCGGCAAATACATCGCGCCGCCGGCGATCGAGGCGAAATTCGCGACGCTGTGCCCGTACGCCAGCCAGTTCATGGTGTTCGGGGAGGGACGCAACTTCGCCGTTGCGTTGGTCACCCTCGATGCCGACGCGATCGGCGGCTGGGCCAAAGAACATGGCCTGAACGACGCCTCCTATCCGGACCTCACCAAATCCGATGAGGTGCACGAAATGATCGACGAGCACGTTAAGAAGCTCAACACCAGCCTCAATCGATGGGAGACCATCAAGAAGTGGGCCCTGCTTGACCACGAACTCTCCGTCGATCGCGGCGAACTCACACCATCGCTGAAGGTGAAACGCGGGGTGGTCGCCGAGCAGAACAAGGAGACCTTGGATGGCTTCTACTCCTAAACCCGTCGCTGACGTATCGGCCCAACTACCCGACGCGGACAACGCGGACATCCCGGGACATCTGCTGCGTGCGCTGGAATGGCGCACGACGCTGGAGTATCTGACCGCCCGTCGCGGCGTGCGGCGCATCGACGGGTGGCCGCACGGCGACGGCCATCCGGTGCTGGTGCTCCCCGGATTCTTGGCAGGACCACTTTCCACGCAATTTCTGCGTAACCTCTTGCGTCGCTTGGGCTATCGAGTCTACGACTGGGGGCTGGGCTCCAACTTCGGATATCGAGCCTCGATGAAGGAGTCGCTGCCGGCGCGGCTGCACCACATACGCGAACGCGCCGGCGGCCGGCGGGTAAGCCTCATCGGTTGGAGCGCCGGCGGCCTCTACGCCCGTGAGTTGGCCCGCGCCTTTCCCGACGACGTCCGGCTGGTGATCACCTTGGGATCGCCCTTACGGGGTAACCATCGGGCCACCACCGCCTGGAAGGTTTGGCGGCTGATGAACCGCGGCGCGGACGCCACCAAGGCCGTGTCCGAAGAGCGGCTGACGCGTCGCGCCCAGCCGTTATCTGTGCCGACGACCTGCATCTACAGCAAAAGCGATGGCATCGTGGCCTGGCAGTGCTGCACCAGCCTGCCCGCTCCGCAAACGGAAAACATCGAAGTGCGCAGCAGCCACCTCGGCTACGGCCACAACCTGGAAACGCTGTCGGTGATCGCCGATCGTCTCGCCCAGCCTGAAGATAGCTGGCGGCCGTTCCGGCGCTGATCGGATGCCTAGCCCGGCAACTCCTTTCGTAACACTTTGCCGGCCGGATTTCTGGGAAGACTGTCCAACCATCATGCCGATTTGGTGTGCGCTCAGCGCGGCCGCCAGCGCGTCGGTGCGAAAGTCCGTATTGACTAGCACGACGTCAGCCCCGACCAAAGCCGCTGCGAATACCGCCCGAACAAAGCCCCGGCCGTTACGGCACCAGACACCTACCGCCTGACCTGGTACGGCGCCCGCGTCTAGGAGTCGACCGGCGAGAGTATCGGTCTCCGACTGTAACGCGGTAGCTCAAGGTTCCGTCGTCGTCGATGATCGCCGCCCGATTAGGCCAGCGAGCCGCGGCGACCGCCAGCAGCGTGTAGGGGTTGGTGCCACCTCTGCGTACTTCGCCGATCAGCCGGACGAGGGCCACGGGGCTAGGCAAGCTGAGCAGTCTAGAGCGCAGCAACGCCCGAGCCGCGGTCGTGGTCACCCTTTCCGTCATGGCTGGGATGTCAGGCTTCGGCGGAATCTTTGAAATATCGGCGATACCAGATCCGCGCGGCACGATCTGCGGGCCCGGCCAACAGCACCGAGGCAAGCTCGACCGGCCCCACCCATGGCGGCGCGATGGTCCGCGGACGATGGATGATCGCTTTCGCGATGACGTCGGCGGCTTGATCGGGATCCAGCCCCGGCAGTTTGCGCAGAATCGGCGTGGGCTCGATCATCCTGGTGCGAACCAACGCGAAGTAGACCGAGGTGACGTCGACACCGTCGGCGTGTAATTCGGGTGCCACGCTGCGCAGCCAGCGGTCGAAGGCCCCCTTGGACGCCTGATAGACACCCCACTGGGGACCCGGCGGGACCCGCACCCCCACGCTCGAGACATTGACGATGTGCCCGCGGCCCTGCTCACGCATCGCCGGAAGGACCCCCAGCAGCAGCCGGATCGGAGCCAGGTAGTTGATGTCGATCGTGCGCTGAAAGTCGTGTGGCCGGTCGTACTGGTGATGCAGCGAGCGGCGCAGGGACTTACCGGCATTGCTCACCACAATGTCCAGCGCGCCATGCTCCTCGCCGATCTTCTTGGTTAACCCGCCGACGGCGGCCTCATCCGTCAGGTCCGTCGGATAGGCAACCGCTTTTCCGCCGCCGGCATTGATCGACTCCGCCAGGTCATGCAGCCGGTCGGCCGACCGCGCGACCGCCAGGACAATCGCCCCGGCCGCGGCTAGCTTGCGCGCGGTCGCCTCGCCGACGCCGAAGGATGCCCCCGTCACGAGTGCGGTCTTGCCGGAAATCACCGCTCGCAACTTGTCTGGGTCCGACACCCGTGCCGGGTTGGCGAGCAAGTCGATGGCTTTCGCTGCCACATTCATTAGCCAACTCCCCTCCTGTCGGCATGCTACGGACCAACCAGCAGACAGGTGTAGGAGAAGTCAGAACCGCTTTCGAAGCGGCAGTCAGATCACCAAGCTGCGGCCGGCGACAGGTACGGGTCCATGTGTCCGGAATTAGAAGCGCCGGGGGTCAAACGGTCGTTCATCGACGTCGGCCCGACGCGACGTTCGAAGATCCGCCAACCGGCATCGGTGCGCCGCAAACGGTCCGTCATTGCCGAGTAGACCCAGAGCGCGGGAAGATCCGTGGGGCTCGCGACGACTTGACCTTGGACGATCCTGGGCGTTGACGCCTCCGCCGAATAGCGGACAAGAAGGTTGTGGTAGCGGACGATCACCCCATCGTCGTCGTCGGGATCAACGATCGGGTTGGTGGCGTGACGGCTCACGCCGGGAACGGTGTAGGGGTATTGCTCTTGGAAGAAGCGCCGCGTCTCGATCCGGCCGCGAACGATGCCGTGGGTGTGATGCGTGACGCTGTCGGGGAGGAACGCTTCGACCATCGAGTCGATATCCCAGGCATCGAACAGCCAGTTGACCCGGTTGATGAAGTCGATCGCACTGACTTGGTCCGCGGTGTCCACTCGGCTGCTGAGGACTACTGATGGAACGTTCGGAGTAGAGGTTTGCGGACATCGCGATCGAGTTTCCATCCTCGACATCCGGGCCATGACCTGCATACTTAACCTCTCGTTCATCTTAGATTCATTGCATAGTCAGCGCCAGTTTACCCAGTTGTCGGCTCAGCAGGGGCTTTTGTTACGGCGTTTCCGTCGTACGAGCTACGGTTCGTCGTCGTCTTCGTCGTCGCGGAGAAGTTTTCCGGTGGTGGAAGGTATTGCCGCGCCAATTGGTTTCTGCGGGTGGTCCAGGGCTGGCGGGCCGATCCCGTCGCTCCATTCGCCGCTAGTGGATCAGAGGTATCGGTACGAAGAATTATGCCCCTACTACCGGTTAACCGTGCACGAAAACCATTCTCTGTGAGGCGAATTCGTTGTGGTGGATTGCTCGGATGATCTCGGGTGCGACATGATCGACGACATGGCCGATATCGATTTTTCGTTGCTGGACGTGCCGCGGTCGGCGCCGGTTGACGATCCCGAGGCCTACCTACGCGCTGCGGTCGCCTGGCACTTCGGCGAAGACACCGGCTGCACGTTCTGGCTGCGGACGGCCCGCACTCTGAGCTTCGACCCGTTGACCGACGTCAATACCTTCACCGATTTGCGGCGCTTCCCTAACTTGCTGAGCAAGTTGCGGAGCGTGCCGATCGAAGACCTGATTCCACGCGGGTACGGCACCCCGCCGCCGCTGCCGCAGATATTCGAGTCCGGTGGCACCACGGGTGCACCCAAGCGGACGGTGCAACTGCCGGATTGGTGCGAACAGGTGGTCCAGTGGCAGACCGAGGACTTCGACACCGGCGGTTTTCTGCGCGGTCGCGGCTTCGTGTGCATGATGCCCAGCGGCCCGCACGGCGTCGGCTACTTCTCCCGGCTGGTCTCCCAACGGCTGGGCTCGGTGTTCCATGCGATCGACCTCGACCCCCGCTGGGTCAAGAAGATCGCTGCCCGTAACGCCACCGGCGAGTTGTCGGCGTACGTCGACCACGTCATCGAGCAGACCGTCCACATCCTGCAGACTCAAGATGTAGCCAATCTGCACACCACTCCCCCGCTGCTCGAGGCCATCGCCCGCGACGACCATCTCGTCGACTTGGTGAACGACAAGATCCGCTATGTACTGCTCAGCGGCGCTCACGTCGACGTCGACACGCTGGATTTGCTCCGCGGCGTCTTCCCGAATACGACGATCACCATGGTGTTCGGCAGCACGATGATCCTTTCCCAGGCGGTCACCCGTCGGACCGGCGACGGGGAGTCCTTCATCTTCGATCCGCGCACACCCTATGTCGTCTTCTGGGTGGTGGATCCCGACACGAGCAAGCAGGTGCCATACGGACACCGCGGACAGGTGGTCATGCACCACATCAGCAAAGGCATGTTCTTGCCGAACAACCTAGAACGTGACAGCGCGGTACGGATGCCGGGACCCGAAGGCCAAGTGGGTGATTCGCTCAGCGAGGTGAAGCCCCTCGCTGCATTTGAAGGTGAGCCCGTCATCGAAGGCGTGTACTGACATGTCTTCCGTCCCGCACGAACAACCCGCTGGTGCAGCGGATCTCATGTGCATCGATGCCCTGGGCCCCAGCGGGGCATACCGAACCCGGACCCGCGAACTTGTCACGACCACGTCCGGGGTAGCAGTTGCCGAGCTCAGCATCGCGCCGCCGCTATATGTGTCTCGCACCCTCAGCACTCAACGCAACACCCGAGCGTTGTCGGTCGAACAACGCCAAGCCGCGTTGGCCAGCGCCGCCGACGCTTTCGCCACCGAAATGATTGCCGGGCTGGACTTCGACAGCTATGTCCAGCTGACCAGCCGGATTTCGGGTGTCCCGATCGCGGTGACCCGCTCGGGGGCCCGCGGCGTGGCCGACGCAGTGGCCTCGGCTTTCCGTGTGGCCTCATCATACGCACGGCCGGCAGGCGCCGTGCTGGATTGGCGCGGCGAGCGCCTCCGCGACGGTGGCGCGGTGTGGGTGCGACGCGCAGAGGTGTTCACTGTGCTCGCTTCCGGAAACGGCCCAGGCGTGCACGGACTTTGGCCTCAGGCGCTGGCGTTGGGATACCGGGTGGCGGTCCGCCCATCACGCCGCGAACCCTTCACCGCGCATCGGCTGATAAACGTCTTGAGGGAAGCGGGATTTCGTCCGGAGGACGTAAGCTACCTGCCCACCGATCATCGCGGAGCCGACGAGATGATCCGGTCAGCCGACCTGGCCATGGTCTACGGCAGCCAAGACGTCGTCGACAAGTACGCCAACGATCCGACCGTGTTGGTCAACGGACCGGGTCGGGCGAAGATTTTGATCACCGCCGAACAGGACTGGCGTGACTATCTCGACGTCGTTACCGATTCCATCGCGAACCTGGGCGGGATGGCGTGCGTCAACACCACCGCGGTGCTCTACGAAGGCGATCCCACCGCACTGGCCACGGCGATCGCCGAACGGCTGTCGGCCATCAAGGTGCTGCCGACGGAGGATGAGCAAGCAATCCTGCCCACCCAAAACATCGACCAGGCAAACGCTTTGGCGGGCTATTTGGCGACCGTGGCCGCTGGGACCACTCCGGTGCTGGGCGCCGATCAGGTGGTTGCCGAGCTCAGCGACCGCTGCGCCGCGTTGCGCCCGGCCGTGCATCTGCTGTCCCAGTCCGACGTCGCCACGCTGAACGTGGAGCTGCCGTTTCCGTGTGTCTGGGTTTCGCCGTGGTCGCGCACCGAAGGTGTAGAGCCGCTGCGGCATTCGCTGGTGGTCACCGCCGTCACCGACGACGATGACCTGATCGACGATCTCATCGCCGAGCCGACCATCGCCAACGTGTATCGCGGCGATCACCCGACCTACTACACCGCACCTGAAATCCCGCACGACGGCTTCCTGGCCGATTTCCTGATGCGCAACAAAGGCTTTATTCGCGATCGTTCAGCGGGAGGCTAGTTCGCGGAAGTAGTCCTTCAGCGACCGAGGCTCCCGGCCTAGGATCGACCGCAACACCAACGGATTTCCGCCGGGCAGACCATGCTCGTCGTAGTGGGCCATCATGCGCTTCATGCCCTCGCGGAACGCGCCTTCGGGCAGCTCTGCGGCGAACTCCTCCAATGGAATCTGCACAGCGGTGATCGGCCGGCCGAGAACCTCGCTGAGGATTTCCGCAGTCTGGTAGCTATCTTCCATGCCAGCCGCACTGAGCTCAAATGTGCCATAGCTGAGCTCATTTCCGGTCATCGCGATCGCAGCGACTTCTGCGACGTCGCGGTAGTCCACCGAACACATCTTCGCCGATAACGAGTACGGCTGTGTCAGGCGGTCATGCTCGACGATGTCACTCCAGGACCGCTCGAAGTTCTGCATGAACCGCGCCGGCTGCAGCACCGTGAAATCCAGCTCCGAGCTGTAGAGCGCCTCTTCGACGGGCAGCTTGGCAGCGGCGTGATTGGTCATCGCCGAGATCGACGGGTGAATGACACCGGAAAATACGAGCTTTCGTACCCCGGCCGTCCGAGCGGCGTCGACCATCGCCAAGCCCATCTCCGCCTCGCCGGCACTATGCGCCGGGCCGATGTGAAAGACACCGTCCATCCCGGCGACCGCGTCGGTGAGGGTGGCCGGTTTCGTGAGGTCCCCGATGGCCACCTCGGCCGCCCCGTTTTGGCGGGCAACCTGTGCCCGGTACTCATTTCGGACCAAGGCGCGCACTGGAACGCCGCGTTGGCTCAGCTCACGCAGTACCCAATGGGCGTGGCGTCCGGTCGCCCCCACCATCAAGACCCGCATCGGGTGTTCTCCCTATTTACCGACCCTGCGTAGCGGTCATCGTCTGGTTGAAGCGGGGGTAGATGTCGTCGTAAGTCCCGTCCCGCTCGGCGAACCGGAACCCCTTGACGCGCTCGACGACGATCTCGTCGGCCTGCGGCTGTGTCTGTAAAAGCGTCATCGTCTCGGTGATGTACTCATCCAGTGGCATTGCCCTTGGGTTGAATCCGTGCTCTCCCTGCAACGCGGTCTGCACCTGCGGCGGAATGATTTCGATCACCTGAACCGAGGTGTCGCGCAGCTGAAAACGCAGTGACTGAGTGTAGGAGTGCAGTGCTGCCTTGGTGGCGCAATACGTCGGTGTCAGCGCGCTCGGCATGAACGCCAGCCCGGAGGTGACGTTGAGGATCGCCGCGTGCGGCTTGCCCAACAGTCTTTGCAGCAATGCCGCGGTGAGCCTGATGGGGCCCAGCAGATTGATGGCGATGGTCTGCTCCGCCGCTCCGCGGCCACCGCTCGTGAGGTCCTCGACACGCTGGATGCCGGCGTTGTTGACGATGACGTTGAGGTCCGGATAGTTGTCCGTGTGCTCAATGGCGAATCGCCGGATGTCGCCGGGATCGCTCTGGTCCAGCGAGAGGTACTGGATGCCGGGGTTGGCCTCGGCGACCTCTCGAAGCGGTCCGGGTCGGCGGCCCGCGATAATGACCTGGTTGCCCAACCGGTGAAATGACTCGGCCAAGCCGCGGCCGATCCCGGTGCCGCCACCGGTGACCAGGATCGTGTTGCCGGTCATCTGCATGAAGTTCTCCTCCCGTGGCTTCCTGCTACCTGCATACCCGTACCCGCGGGCTCACTGCACGCAGCCCTGCCAGACAACCCGCAATCATGTCGGCGCACTGAACTAGCCTGGAACCGTGGCGCAGTTTCCGCGGACTCGCTACGCCAGTTGTAGCGACGTCGACATCGCCTACCAGATCATCGGCGATGGCCCGACCGACCTGCTGGTGCTGCCCGGGCCGTCCATCCCGATCGACACGGTCGACGCCGAGCCGTCGATGTATCGCTTTCACCGGAGGCTGGCGTCCTTCGCTCGGGTGATCCGGCTCGACCAGCGCGGAATTGGGCTCTCATCGCGGGTGCCGTCTCTGGACGTGATCGGGCCCAAGTTCTGGGCGAAAGACGCCATCTCGGTGATGGACGCGATCGGGTGCGAGCGAGCGACCGTGCTGGCCCCCTACTGGGCATCGATGACCGGACTGGTTCTCGCGGCCGACTATCCCGAACGGGTGAGCAGCCTGGTCATCGTCAACGGCGCGGCCCGTACCCTGCGGGCGCCTGACTATCCGATGGGATTCGAAATTGCCGAGGCCGACCCCTACACGACGGTGGCGATGGAGCCAGACGCGGTGGACCAGGGCTTCGACATCCTCGGCATCATGGCGCCCAGCGTGGCCGGCGACGACGCATTCCGCGGCTGGTGGGACATGGCCGGCAACCGGGCGGCCTCGCCGAGCATGGCCCGCGCGGTCATCGAGGTCGTGCGCCGCTCCGACGTCCGGGAGACGCTCGCCCGCATCACCGCGCCGACCCTGATCCTGCACCGCGACAACCCGGACTTCACGCCGATCGCCAGTGGCCAGTATCTTGCCGAACACATCGGCGGGTCACATTTCGTCGAGCTGCCCGGCAACGATGCCCTGTACTGGGTCGGCAACACCGCGCCGATGCTCGACGAGATCGAGGAATTCATCACCGGTGTGCGCAGCGGGTTCGGCGCCGAGCGGGTGCTCACCACGATCGTGTTCACCGACATCGTCGGGTCTACCGAGCGGGCCGCCCGGCTCGGCGACGGTCGGTGGCGCGACCTGCTCGACAACCACGACACGATCGTGCGCCACGAACTCGAGCGGTTCGGCGGTCGCGAAGTAAATACCGCCGGTGACGGCTTCGTCGCCACCTTCACCAGCCCAAGCGCCGCGATCGCAGGCGCCGACGCCATTGTCGACGCAGTCCGTGTGTTGGGCATCGAAGTACGAGTGGGCATTCACGCCGGCGAGGTCGAAGTGCGCGGTGCAGACGTCGCCGGAATGGCCGTGCACATCGGTGCGCGTGTCGCGGCATTGGCGGGTCCCAGCGAGGTGCTGGTGTCGTCGACGGTGCGCGACATCGTCACCGGCTCGCGGCACCGCTTCGCCGACCGCGGCGAACACGACCTCAAAGGCGTGCCGGGAAGCTGGCGGTTGTGTGCACTGGTGCCAGAGCTAGCGACCGTCAAGCAGTAGTACGCCCACGCTGAGTTCACAGCGGGGCCATATGTTGCCTCGATACGGTCGGTGGCATGCGAGCGCGACTAAACCTGTTCACTAATCGCGAGCGCGCCAACTCATTTGGCCGCGCGGCGCTCAACTATGACACCCATCGTCCGCGTTACCCCGACCAACTGATCGATGACGTGCTGTCGCCCGGTAGACACCGTGTGCTGAAGCCGGTGCCGGCACGGGCATTGCCTCGATGCAGATGGTCGAGCGCGGAGCCGATGTCCTTGCCGTCGAGCCCGACGATACGCCAAAGAGCATCCGCGCCGAGGGTTCTGGCCGGCCTATCACGATGCACGTGGGGAAGGCTGGCATGTGAATCACAAGAAGATACAACGGCTTTGGCGGGAAGAAGGCCTGCGGGTTCCGCAGCGACGTAAGCGTAAGCGCCACGGCACCTCCACCGCGCCACCGACCGTGGTGGCTGATGCACCCGATCGGGTGTGGGCGGTGGATTTCCAGTTCGACGTGACTAATGACGGGCGCCCCATCAAAATCGTGTCGATCATCGACGAGCACACCCGCGAATGCCTCGGCGGGATGGTAGAGCGCAGCATCACCGGTGAGCACCTTATCGCCGAACTGGACAGTTTGGCCGCCCATCGCGGCACCTACCCAGCCGTGCTGCGTTGCGACAACGGACCCGAATTAGCTTGTGGCGCAACGGCAAACTGGGCTGAAAGCCGGGTCGGGTTGCACTTCGTCCCGCCGGGTGAGCCGTGGCGCAACGGGTACGTCGAATCGTTCAACTCACGCATCCGCGACGAATGCCTCAACATCAACAGCTTCTGGTCACTGGCCCATGCCAAGGTCGTCATCACTGACTGGAAGTATGACTGCAACCACTACCGTAGCCACTCGGCCCTTCTTTATTTGCCGCCGGCCGGTTATGCGGCGGCCTGCCTCCATCGGCGAGCAACTGGGCACGGCGCGAGGGTAGTGACCATCGGATCGGGCACTGTCAGCTGATGTGTTTGTCGAACCACTCGATCGGGATCTCAGGGTGCAGGCCGAAGAAGTTGTAGCCGTCAAATCGTCGGTCGGTTCCCTCAATCCAATACAAGCTCTTCTCGGCGACCGGGATCGCGTCGTAGATGTCTTGCACGTCTTGCGGACGAGTCATGGTGTCGTCATGCACTTGGGCGACCAACGTGGGAACGGTGACTGCTGTGACGTGCTCGAGCGGTGACTGCGCGGCGAGGTGAAAGCCGGTGCGCTCGTGCACGGCCTTGTCGAACTTCGCGTAGCCGTCGTCCATGCCGATGCCCTTGACGAACTCCTCGACGATGTAGCGGCCCGACACCGGTTGCAGCATCACCATCGCTTGGATCTCGGAAAACTCCTCGGGATGCTTAGACCACGCCACAGCCGTCGAATCAGCACCCAGGCACACCGACAGCAGCGCCTTCTTCATGGTCTTGGTATCGGGTCGCGCGGCGCTATAGCGGAGTGACCCAATGACGTCGCGGTACTCGGTCAGACCGATGCCGGCGATGCCGCCGTTGCCCTGCCCACTCATGCCGTGGTTGCGGATGTCGTAGGCCAACACGTTGTAACCGGCATCGTGCAGCGCCTTGTACTCAGGCAGGAAGTTCACCTCGAACCCACCGAGGCCACCGAACTCCGGCAGATGGCCCGGATAGCCGTACCGATTACCCGGCAAGAAGTGGTTGTGAATGATCAGCCGATCGGAGTCGGCGGGGATGAACCAGCCCTCCAACGGCACCCCATCCAGGGAGGGGAACGTCACGTCCTCGTAGTCCAGGCCGACTTCGTCGGGGCGGCGCAGTACCGGGGCACGTCGCCCCGCAGTAGTGCCGGTCGTCCACAGTTGCACGAAGTTGTCGAATGCTGCTTGAGCCTGATCGTCCTCAGCCATGTGATCAATCCTTTCGCCACCGGTTCGGTCTTATCGTCCACGCTAGGTGGAGGCGGCCGCGCGTGGGAGTTTCGCGTTGTAGGGGGGATAGCCAGAACCCCTCAATGCTGACGGCGCGGTTCTACAGTGAGCTGGGTGGACATCGCCAAGGACATCAAAGAGTTCCTGATGACCCGCCGAGCGCGACTTCAACCAGGCGAGGTCGGATTGTCGCCCGGACCTCGGCGTCGCGTGCCTGGATTGCGGCGCGAGGAAGTCGCCCAGCTCGCCGGAGTGAGCAGCGAGTACTACACCAAGATTGAACGCGGCAACGTCACCGGGGTCTCCGACGAAGTGCTGCACGCCGTCGCCCACGCTCTACGACTCACCGACGACGAGACGGCTCACTTCTTTAACCTCGCTCGGGCCGCCGTCGCCACCCGCGGCGGCACGCGCGCTCGACGCGCGAGTCAGCCGACCATTCCCGATGGAATGCAGGACCTGATGGACAGCATGCTCAACGCGCCGGCCATCGTCATGACAGGAAGCCTCGACATCCTGGCGGCCAACCCTCTAGGTCGAGCCCTCTATGGACCGGTGTTCGACAGAGCCACCGGCACACCGAATCTGGCCCGATTCATCTTCTTCGACCCCACCGCCGAACAGCTCTTCCCGGAGTGGGAAAAGACAGCCGACGAGGCGGTCGGATTGCTCCAGGCCGAGGCCGCACGCTCTCCGCATTCGCCTGCCATCACACAGATCGTCGGAGAATTGGCAACACGCAGTGACCAATTCCGCACCCGCTGGGCAGCCCACAATGTGACCGCACACCGTCACGGCTCCAAACGATTTCTCCACGCTGCACTAGGTGAACTCACACTGACCTACAACGTATTGACGGTCGCCGCCGCGCCTGGGCTGTCCTTCGTGGGCTACACCGCAGAACCGAAATCGCCCTCGGCACAAGCAATACAAATCCTGGGCAGCTGGATCGCGACCGAACGACCCGACACCAATCTCCGCAGCACCGAGCGCGAAGGACACCCTCGGCCACAGAATAAATAGCCCACCGCCTGCAGAACGCTACGATGCCACCGGTACCCCACAACTCTCACCGGTCTCTGATCTGTCCCCGCCGTTTTGAGCCGTGGTTATGCGAGTTGAGGGACGGAATAGGTGGATGTCCAGAGCGTCTCGTACTCTGTCGGGCTGATGTTACCGAGGTAGCTGTGGCGGCGTTCGACGTTGTAGAAGTTGTCGATGTAGTCGGCCATGGCCGCCGCAAGTTCTAGGGTGGTCGCCCATTTGCGGGTGTTGAGTAGCTCGACTTGCATCCGGGCCCAGAAGGATTCCATGGCGGCGTTGTCATAGCAGTCGCCGACGGTGCCGAAGGAGGCGAGCAGCCCCCAGCGGCGGACGTTTTCACCGAAGCTCCAGGATGTGAATTGCGTGCCGTGGTCGGAGTGCACGATCGTTGAGCCACAACGGTTTCTGTCGGCCACGGCCATGTTGACCGCATTGTTGACCAGCGCGGTGTCAGGTGTCGTGGAGAATGTGCGGGCCACGATCATTCGTGAGAAGCAGTCCAGTATGGCGCAGCAGTAGACCTTCCCGTCGCGGGCCGGGTGTTCGGTGATGTCGGTGCACCACAGTTGGTTGGGGCGCGCTGCGGTGAATTGCCGGTTTACCAGGTCGTCAGGAGTATTGACCCGGATCAGGTTCGGCAGGCGCCGCGGTGGGTGCGGCAGACCGTACAGGCCGTGTTCGCCCATGATCGAGCGCACTAGCTTGAGGTTGACGTTCATGTCGTAGTCGGCCAGCAGGGCTGCCCGGATGCGCCGACCACCATAGGTGCCGCGGGAGCGTTGGTGGATCTCAGTGATGGTGTCGGCCACGATCAGCCGGCGGATCTGGCGATCGGGCACCGGCCTTCTGCGGTAGTACTGCAGCAGAGATCGCGCCAATCCCGATATCCGACAAGCCGATCGGGCTGAATGTCCCCGCGCGATCAGTCCTTCAACGATCGCGCGTCGGCGTTTTGGGGGCACCACCGCCTCAGCGTTGAACAACTCGCACGCATCCCGGGTCAACGCGAGCTCAGCCTCAAGCTGGGCGATACGTTTATGGGCCGCAGCCAGTTCGTCGGCCTCCACACTTGGGGTGCCCTCGATAACGCCGGCGTCGATCAACGCTTGGCGCTTCCACCGAAACAGGGTGGCCTGACAGATGCCCGTCTCGGCCGCAACCGCAGCGACCGTTTCGCCCGATCGCAGCCGGGAAACGATTTGCCGGCGCACCGTCGCCGAATACATACGGGGCATGTGACCTCCTAGTGATCACTCTGCCCTCAACTCTCACAACGGTGGACCTACAACACGGGTACAGATCTCTCGGACCAATTATTGGGGTCCGGCCAGGATCCAGCGGGGCGTCGATTGGACCTCGTCGTGTTCGCCGCCTCGTTTCATTGGGTCGACCCGGCGGTGGCGTTGCCGAAAGTGCGTGACATCCTCAGCGACGGCGGCAAGTTGGCGCTGATTCGGAACCGGTTGAGACCGACCAAACCCACGCGGGCGGAATTCGAGACGACGTCAGCTCATACTGACCGCCGATCAGGCGTCCGAGCTCCGCGCAAGGCTGGTCGACGAATCGGGTCCGCGGGCGTCTGGGTTGGCGGCGACGCAGTGGCGATCTTCGGCACGTCGACTTAGACGGAAAGCACTGTACCGGTTTCTTTTTCGGCGAACGCGACCAACTTCGCAGCAGCATCGTAATCGCATGCGACGGCCGATCGGCCAATCAGAACCGGACCACCCTTGAGGCCTAACCGACCCTCGACACCCACATAGCTGCCGGGCGGGATCGGTTCACTGATGCAATACAGCGTCGGCGCCGCGCCTTCTTCGATGTCGTTGCCAAATCTCTTGGCCAACGTTTCGACCACTCGATGAAAGCCCGCCATCAATCGCTTGTCGGAGACGTTGGACAAATTGGAAGCCACCCAACCTGGGTGCGTGAGCTGGGTGGTGACCCGCGACTGCGCCGCCCGTAGGCGGCGGTCAAGTTCGAGGCCCCAGAGCATCACCGCAAGTTTTGAACGCGCATACGCCGAGTACGCCGACCATCGGTGCGAGCGCAGGTGCATGTCGTCGAGCCGCAGGGTCGCTGTCTTGTGGGCGTCGGATCCGACGTTGATGATCTGCGAGCGCACCCGCCCGAAGAGCAGGTTAGTCAATGCGAACGGCCCCAAAAAGTTTGTGCCGATTGTCGTCTCGAAGCCGTCGACAGTGTCGGCACGATGTTGGGTGAGTCCCCCGGCATTGTTGATCAAAATGTCTACGTCGTCGTCAAGCAGGGCGGGAAACGCGCGAACCGTCGATTGGTCGGCGAGGTCAAGTTTGATGACCGACGTGGAGCCGCCGATCTCAGCGGCGCGCTGCGCGCCCAGCTCGGTATTGCGGACAGCCAAGATCACATGTGCGCCCGCGCGGGCGAGAACACGCGCGGTTCCCAGACCCACGCCATTGGTCGCACCGGTCACGATGATGCGCTTGCCGGCCAGGTCGCCGAGCCGGCTGGGGGACCACGTCGTCGTCACAGTGTTCTCCTCTGTCAAGCCGAGACTAGCGTTGACTGGGGCAAGGCACGGACGGTGGCACCTCCTGACGGCCCGGCGTAGGCTGCGGTCAGGAGCAAGCTCTCTCCGAAAGTTCGGCTTCGCGCTCGTAAACACTTGTAGAACTTGATATTTCGTCGAAGGAACGCTCATGACCAGTGTGAACACGAAGTTGCCGCCTGCGTTGGCCAGGGCGCTGGAGCTGCTGATCGACCCGCCTACCGAACCGGATGTGGGCAAGGGCTATCTCGACCTGCTGGACAGCAGAGCCGACGACACTGGCCCAGTCAAGAACACCGGTCCCATCCAGGCGGCATGGGCATCGCCGCTCGGGTCGATGCTGTACGACAACGCACAGGCCATATCGCGCAGGTTATTGGCTGCATGGCAACTCCCGATCGAGTGGTTGAACATTCCGCAAGGCGGAGTCGCGCTGGACGTCGGGTCTGGTCCGGGCTCCGTCACTCCGTCGCTGGCGCGTGCCGCGGGACCCGACGGCCTCGCGCTGGGCGTCGACATTTCCGAGCCGATGCTGGCACGTGCGGTACGCGCGGCAGCCGGACCTCAGGTCGGCTTCCTGCGCGCTGATGCACAACGGCTGCCGTTACGCGACCAGACCGTCGACGCCGCAGTTTCGATCGCTGTACTGCAGTTGATACCCGACCCGACGGCAACGTTGTCCGAGATCGCCCGGGTGCTGCGACCGGGTGCGCGACTGGCGCTGATGGTCCCCACCGCCGGGCGCGCCGCTCAGCTGTGGAAGAAGCTGCCCCATGTGGGAGCACACGCGTTCGACGATGACGAGATCGGGGATATCTTGGAAGACAACGGCTTCGCCAGCGTGCGGACCAAGAACGTCGCCAACTTTCAGTGGGTGCGAGCCAAACGCGGCTGATGCGCCCGCCTCACACCAGCGGGCGGTTTTCCCGTACTCCGCCGTACATGCCCCAGCGAACGATCAACGGCATCACCATCCGCTCGACTGACCACGACGGGAACCGCAATGCGTGGCCGGTGGGGAAGAACACCTCCAACCCGTTGGGTTGAATACCCAGCAGCGAACCCCATCGTCGTCCCGGCGCCCGGTAGGTGCGCATCGCTCGGCTGGCGAACTCGGCACGAATGTTGCGTGCCACCAATGCATCCCCACGGTTACGGGCGGAGCTGCGAAGAGGGTCGGTGGCCGCGACGTCGCCGACCGCGAACACCCCCCGATGGCCAGGCACTCGCAGCTCGGGCGTCACGCGAACGAAGCCGTGCTCATCAAGCAGCTCCTGCGGCAGCCAGTCGGTGTTGGGTTGCACCCGGCCGATCGCCCAGAGCACCGCGTCGGCGTAAGCCGTGGGTTGTCCGGTGCTCCAGCGGACCGGTCCGGTAGTGATTTCATCGCCGGCAAAGCCCTTGGCGATCGTGGCACGATGCCCTGGGTGCAGGCCCACGCCGAGACCGAGCAGTCGCTCTTCGATGCGTGTCCAGATTCGCGGGTGGTACCCGACCAACGCACGCGTACCGGGGAAGTACAGGTCGATCCGCTTGTCCGGCCACGTGGTTGCCATGTTGGCGGCGCTGCTGACCGCCGCTGCACCACCCCCAATCACGATCACTGACGTGGCGGCGACAAGACGGTGGTGTGCGGCACGCAGATCGGCTCCGATCTGCGCGGCAGACTGCATGGTCGGCCGGCGCCAGAACCCGTTGCTGACCCCAGTGGAGATGACCAGCGCGTCGTATTCCTCGACGAATGTTCCGCCGTCGTCATGACGTACGGATAGTTTTCCGGCGGAGAGATCGATCCCGATCAGGTTTCCCTGAATGATCCGTACCCGGTCCAGCCGGCGGAACCTGTCGAAAGGAATCCAGTAGTCATGGGCCCAGTCCTGGGGGCGCGATAACCGGATCCCGAGTTCTTGACCGCTCACCAGCGCGGGCTTGGCCGAGATGCCGACGACATCGGCGTGACGGGAGAGTCGGATCGCGGTAAGGACACCGACATCTCCGAGTCCGGCGACGACGACGCGTTTGTGGCTCATACCGCCGGCGACAACCGCAACCGTGGCGCCACCACCATGGGCAGACCGTAACACGTTCTAGTTGGGCCTGGTTCGCACGGCCCCATGCCGAGATCGACGTTAGCGCGGGGTTTTTCCGAGGTGGAGAACACAGTGACATCGATTTCGGCATGAGCTCAGTGCCGACCGGGCTGACGCTTGCGGTCAGGGACGCTGAGGTACCGCCGGCTCTCCGGCGCTTTGGCGGGCAAGCCGTTGATCGTGGATCCTGACCAACTCGCGAAACCCCAGCCGGTGGTAGTGCGGGACGGGCTGAATTCCCCACTGGTCCTGCGCGGTAGCTTTTCCGGCGGCACCCTCCGGGGGTCCGAACATCGGATACGGGAACTGGCATTCCCCGCAGCGTCCTTCTCACGTAATCGGCCGGAATGTTCGGATATCAGACACCGGTGAACTAAACTCCCGCGTGTGATGACCCCGTCCAACCCCTGGGGGGACGAACGTGGGCAACTATCGCTGCGCTTGCAGGTGCGAAATCAGATTCTCGGCCGCAGGCAGGCGCGACGACTGAGTAGGCGCTTCGCGCGAGTCGGGGTCGCCACCTCGCCACAGCGGCTTCAGCAGATGCTCGCGGGTGCCGCCGTCGCCGATAACGAGGTGGCGGATGTCAACTTCGCGTTGATTGCGACCCAGCTCAGGCACGAACAGCTCGTCGCGAAGTTCACGCGTCTAAAGCGCCGTGGCACCCGGTCGCTAATCTTTTTGGGTCTGGTACTTGTCACGCTGAACTTTCTATTCTGCATGGCCTACGCCTTGTTCAGCTTGACGCTGGAGACCTCACCTTTGTAACTTGAGCCGGTCAACCGACGGCATCGGGGAAGGTGGCGGCGGCGAGCTGGAGGATTTCCTCGCGATCCGCGGCCAAGATGAACCCCGACCGAATCGTCGAGTCGAGCGACGCGCTGAAGCGTTCCAGGTAGTCCGCAACCCCACCCGGGTAAAGCCGACGCCGCGTGTCGGCGTCGAACGGCTCGCCGGAGCCGAAGATCGCCGACATCATGCTTTCCTCCGAGCCGACACCGGATGTCCGGGCTATCGGCACGTCGACCCACGGCGTCCTGACGCCCCCCTGTGCGAGCCCATTGGCATCCAGAACGGGCTGGGGCGGCTCGGCATCGCTGAATTCAATTGGTGTGGCGCGGGGGGCTGGTTGGCCTGTGTGCAGCCACTGATCCAGCTGCGCCAACGCCGCCTGCAGAACATAGTGGTGCTGCGGCGCGAAGTTGATGCAGTGATCCAACTGCTGACCCATCAACATGTTTGTCGGCGTGTAAGCCGCGATTATGTCGGTCAGTGCCGTAGTGCCGGTGTCAATCGGCGCCACCTGAATGGTGTAGTTGTCGGCGTGAGCGGTGCCGGCAATCTCCCAAACCCGAAGCCGTTGACTATCAGGCTGTCTCGCACTGTAATAGCCCTGCCGCCGACCACCGAAAAGGTCGGTTTCGGTGATGATCGTCATGAGCGGAACACGCAGGTCGGGACGAAATTTCACGATTTCGGACGCGTTGCTCTCGAGCAGCTCGAATATCGAGCCGCCATCTAACGGCGCCGCTGGCCCGAATCGCGAATGCACTAAGAAGCCGTCGTAGACACCGGCGAACGGGTCGATGGCGTTGACGTAGGTCGTCAGGAACAGAGCCGACTGAGACTCGCCCAAAGCGACGACGTGTTCGGGGCGCAGTTCTCGCAGAACGCCGGTGCACTGCCCATCTCGGATGATTCGGCCGGCCTGCGAGAAGACGTCGTAGGAGTAAGCGTCGCCGGGATGATGCAGGGCGGCATAGCGTTTCGGGTCCTGGCTTTTCAGCGACATGTCGATACCCATGAGGTTCACGCCGCCTTCGACGCCGACCCGTTGGGCCGACACCGCGGCGTAAGCGTACCCGGCGCGGAGCATTTCCCGATGTGCCATCATCCAGACTGCCGGAGCATCGATGCCGCCGCTGACATTGAGCCATTCGACGAGTACCGTCCCGTTGAATTGGCTGGGATCCGCTGGCGTCAGCACCACCATCCGGGTGGTGAAGTCAGCCGCACCTGACGGTGTCACGCTCCACCGGCCGTCCGGGCTCAGCTCACCCGTGGGGCGATAGGACGATGCTGTTCCGGAGATGAAAAACTCCTCGGCGACATACCCCACGCTGGCTATGTCAAAGGCACCCAACAGCAGAGCGAATTTCCCCGGCGCCGCGCTAACGGTTAGCTGATTGCCACTGTTCGGCACGGGGGCATCATAGCGTCCTGCGGTGTGGCACAGTTAAAGCCGACGTGATTGTCATTATTGGCGCGGGGATATGCGGGCTGGCGACGGCCTATGAGCTGTCGCGCCGCGGCGTACCCGCAGTCGTGATCGAGCGGGGTGAGCCGTTCGGCGAGCAGTCCGCGGGACTGGCGCGGATCTTCCGCATAGCTCACCAGCGACCACAGTTATGCGAGCTCGCTGCCCGGGCTCGGGCCGGCTGGCAGCGTTGGGAGTCAGACCTCGGCGCGGGACGGCTGCTTGGCTCTGAGGGATTTATCGCCGTCGCTGGGCGCGAGGACGTCGCGGCGGCAATGACGGACGCCGGGGCGACGTTCTGCTGGCTTGATCGCTCCGAGATCGCAGCCAGGATTCCGTTTCTGGCTGCGCCATGGGCAACCGGAGTTTTCGATCCGCTCGGTGGCAGTCTGCGTAGCCACCGCGCGCTGACCGCTTTGGTTCAGCGGGTCGCTATCCGGCGCGGGGACGTCGTCTCGGTCGGCGACGACGGTGTGACGAGGCTGACCGATGGCACTGTCCTACAGGGCGACCGCGTGCTCATCTGCGCGGGGATCCAGACACCGGTATTGTTCGGCCCGCTTGGCCTCGAATTCGGCCCGCACACTCGGTTCACCTACCAGGGGGCCGTGGCGGTCGGCGCGGCATGCGTGTCGGCGCCCGAGGGCTACGGGTTGCCTCTCGGCAGCACCGGACATTGGGCATTCGGCCAGGAGGCGCCGGATCCCGAGACCGTGCGCGCGCTGTTTCCATCGCTATCGCGTGTGGGCCAAGTAGATTGCTTCACCGTCCGCGCCCCGTGGCTCGACGCCGCCGGCGACGGGTGGACGGTGGCGCGCCGGGGCCGGGTCGTCGCGTTCGTCGGCAGCAACCTGATGAAGTTCGGGCCGTTACTGGGCGACTTACTCGCCGAGGCTGTGCTAAGCGACGAGCTGCCCAGCGACCTGACCTGACTAGGCCATCACAGTCTTTATGCCGCAACCACTTTGCGTCGTCGGACACCGGCGACCGGTATTGGGCTGTTGCTCACCACGCTTAACCCGCCAAGACGCCGCCATGAGCGGATAGCGTTGCGGGTGACTTCCAGGATCGGGGCAGCTCCGGCATCGCCGTTTGCCAGTCTGTGGGCACGCAGGGCGTTGCCGGTCACGGCGTCCAGGGTGTCCCAGTCGTCGGTCTCAACAAGCGCGGTCGATTGGTATGCCGCGCGGACGGCGTATAGCTCGGCACCCGTCACGATCTCACTGGCTGCCCGAGCGGCACGGGCAGCGCTGTCCCAGGGGGCGATGTCCGGCGCGTCGCCAGGGGCGAGCCTGCGATGCAGCTCGGCGATGCCGGTGATTGCCGCGGCCGCTGCGCCGTCGGCGTATCTGACGACGCCCCACGGTGGGCTGATCAGTAGTTTGGTCACCCAGACGTGCATGACGTCGTCGGCAACATCAGCGGTTCCTACCGTCAGCCAACCGAGATCGAGTACCAGCAGGCTGTCCGTCGGTGACAGGTAGCCGTCCGGGCCGGCCAGTAAGTCGTTGCACAACTGAACGAATGAGGCCAGCGGGCGGGCGGAAGTCGCCGGGAAATCGGTGATCTGCTCGTCGCCGTTGATGTATGAAATCGCATTCATGGCACACCCTTTGCCCGATCCCGCCTGGTGGGATCCCCGGGCCAGTCGCAACGGGTGAGTGATGCGGTCGAGGTCCATTTGAGCTACTTCCTGCGAGTGTTCGCCCGTAGCGATCCAATGTCGGTGCAGCGAAAGGCATCTTATGGCAGGCCAAGTGATGGCCGTTCGCGACACGACGGGCCGCCAAGTGAAAATCTGCGGACCCAGATACCTGCGGGAGGCTTATAGCTCGCCGGAGAAATCGGCGGAAGTCCAGCGATCGGGGCGGACGGTGAATAGCACGCTGTCGCTACCCTCCATGCCGCGGACGAACGCCCGTCCACCTTCCTCACCCAGGTAGCGGATGGCGATGGCTTCCCGAACATCGGCCGGTGTCGGCTTGGTCGTCTTCACGATCGTGCCCTCCACCACGACGTATTGGTACGGCAGCTCTTCACGCTGGACAGCCAGCGTGACCGCACCGGCCTGCTCGATGAGTTTGGCCTTGCGAGACGACGCGCCCGTGTTGATCCGGATGTAGCCGCCAGGGGTGTAGTCATACCAGATCGGGACGCTTGCCGGCGGGCGGCCGTCGGCAGCGACGGACAGCACCCCGACATGCAATCCGGCAAGGAACTCCTGCCGTTCGTTTTTCGTGAAAGCTTTCATACGCAGCTCAACATGCCCGCTAGGTAAAGGTATTCCTGATCAATGCAAGCCGGCTGCTTGGCTTGCGGAAAAGTTTCGGAACGCCGTCTTCATCCGGACGATTAACGTTTGTCCAGGGCGAGGATCAGCTTGCCAGTGTTTTCTCCGCTGAACAGCTTGAGGAGTGTATTGGGGAAGTCACCGACGTCGCCGTGCTCAATGTGCTCATGTGATCGCAGCTTCCCGCTGTTGAGCCACTCCGCCAGTCGCGCAACGCCTTCGGTGTAGCGATCGGCGTAGTCGAAGATGACGAAGCCGGTCATGGATGCGCGCGCGACCAACAGCTGCATGTAGTTCGCTGGTCCCCGCGGGGCCTCGTTGTACTGCGACACTGCACCGCAGAGCACGATACGGGCGTTCCGCGCGAGCCGGTTCAGCGCCGCTTCCAGCGTCGCACCACCGACATTGTCGAAGAAGACGTCGACACCACCGGGTGCATGGGTTTTCAGCTCGGCGCGCAGGTCGGCGTTTTTGTAGTCGATTGCAGCGTCAAAGCCGACCTCCTCGATAAGCCAGCGACACTTCTGCTCGCCGCCAGCGATACCGACTGCGCGGCAGCCGTTGATCCGCGCGATCTGCCCCGCGATGCTGCCCACCGATCCGGCTGCCCCGGACACCAGCACGGTTTGGCCCGGCTCGGGCCTGCCGATCTCGAGCAAGCCGAAATATGCGGTCAGACCGCTGATGCCCAAGGCTCCCAGATGCACGGTTGCCGGCGCCAAGGTGGTGTCGACTTTGTTGACGTCGGCACCGTTGGACAGCGCATAGCGCTGGACTCCGAATATCCCGGACACTTCATCTCCGACGGCAAATCCAGAGTGCCGTGATTTAACGACACGCCCGACGCCCAGGGCCCGCATTACTTCGCCGATCTCCACGGGCGGCACATACGACCGGCCGGCGTTCATCCAGGTGCGCATCGCCGGGTCGATGGACAGGTAGTCGACCTCGACCACGAATTCACCGTCGGCCGCAGCGGGTTTGGGCTCTTCGACGATCGTCCAATCGGTAGCTTTCGGTAATTCCACTGGACGTGCGGCCAGTCTGCATTGAGTGTTCACGGTATTCACAAGATCGTCTCCTGAGCTGGCGAGGTTATTCGACAACTATCCGCCGCGCACTGCAGTGCGGAGTGACCGCCGGGGTCCTCGGCAGTCACCGGGATCACCGCGACGGTGTCTGCGCCGGCGTGCCGATAAGCTCGGAGCCGACCCGCGACCTGTTCCGGAGTGCCGACCGCGGCCAGCTGCTCGGCCAGTTCGCGGGGAATCGTCGCTGCCAACTCCGACCGCCGCGCGCCGTTGCGGGCACGCGCGACGAAGTCGGCGAATCCGAGCTTGCTGAACATTTCGCCGTAGCCGGGTGGCGCGAGGTAGATCGCCAGCTGACCAGCCAGCTGCCGCAGCGCGGCCTCACCGGGCCGCAGGGCGACCGGCACCCACACCGTCAGGTGCGGCGGTATGCGACCTGCCGCGGCGGCATCGTGCTCTACTTGTTGGCGCACCCGCGAGACCCGCTGTGGCGTAGCCAAATTGAGCACCACCTCGTCGGCGAGCTGTGCCGCCAGCTGGGTGATCGTTGGGCCGAATGCGCCGACTCCGATGCGGGTGTGCGGCAGCGGGTGGCGCAGTCGAAATCCATGGCTGCGGACGTAGCGGCCGTCGTAGTCGGCGCGCTCGCCACCCAGGATCGGCCGAAGGCATTGGATGGTTTCGCGCATGCGCGCGGCAGCGTGCGACCACTCCCGGTCGTGCCAGCCTGCGACGATGAATGGGCTGGATGCGCCCAGCGCGACGTCGATCTCGCAGCCGGTGAGCGAGGCAACTGAACTCGCCCCTAACGCGATCCCGACCGGTGTCCGCACGCTGACCGGCAGTGGTCCGACTCGCAGCCCCAATCCGGGCGCGCGCAGACCGACGGCGGTGGCCAACGCGAAAGCGTCGAAGGTCGCCATCTCGCCGATCCAGAGTCCGTTGAGCCCGGCCGCGCTGGCCGCCTCGGCGATTTCTAATGCCTCCTCGTCGGGCGCGTCCAGCCAGAACGGCAGTACCGCTTCGATAGGCGACCTCACAGCATTGCCGCCTCGGTGGCCTGGCCGAGCAGGATGCGGCCCGGCAGCTCGCGTGATGCCTCATTGACTTGGAAGTGCGCGGTGGCGGTGAACGCGTCGCGGAAGCACCGCTGCAGTGGCGCACCGTCGTAAATGGCGCTGCCCCCGGCGAGGTCATACATCGAGCGCACGACATCGGCCGAGATGCGCACCCCGTGAGTGGCGGCCAGCCGTACCCGAGTGCGCGCCTCCAGCGGCACGGCACGCTCGGCCTGACTGGCCTGCCACGCCGCCTCAATGGACTGGTAGTAACCCGCACGCGCAGCTTCGAGTGCCGAGTCGGCCGCGGCGACCGCGGCCTGGATGGTGGACCGCTCGGCAAGCGTGCGACTCGCGGCGACACCTTTTTTCGTGCGAGCGAGCTCGACGAAATTGTCGATCGCCGCCCTCGCGTTGCCCATCGCGGCCGCCGTGATGCAGGCTGCGAAGAATCCGAAAGGGGGAAATCGATACAACGGCCGGTCGATCACGGGCCCGTCGAAGATCGAGACCACCCGCTCATTCGGCACAAAGATCTCGTCGGCCACGGCGTCGTGGCTGCCGGTGCCGCGCAGCCCGAGGGTGTGCCAGGTGTCCAGGATCTGTAGTTGTTCGGTGGGCAGCGCGACCACCGCCGGGCGATCCTCGAGTACGCAGCCGGCGAACAACACATCGGCGTGCGTGATGCCGCTGCAGAATGCCCAGCGCCCCGACACCACCACACCGCCAGATACCCTGCGGGCCCTGCCTTGTGGTGCCCAGACGCCGGCGGCCACACCGCGTCCGTCACCGAAAAGCTCGTCGCGGCTGACCGGCGGCAGATAGGCGACCAGCAGACTGGCAGTGATCGCGATCGACACGCACCAGCCGGCCGATGCGTCGCCGCGTGCCACCTCCTCTGCGCAGCGCAATGCTGTGCCCGCGGGCAGTTCCAAAGCGTCGACCTCCACCGGCGCACCCGCACGCAGCAAACCCGAATCCCGCAGCGCCCCAATTAATTCAGCGGGAAGCTTGCGGTCGGCGTCGATTTGGTCTGCCATGCTCCGTGCCAAATGGGCTATCTCCCGGGCCCGCGACACGACGGGCACTGTGGCGACTTCAATGTCCTGCATAGGTCCTCACTTCGCGCAGAAAGTTAGGTGGTTCAATTAGCTTACCGCATCCGGTTCAGTTCGTGAACTGGTACATTGGTTGAACCATGGACTACCCGGATCTGTCTCACCGCTTGCACGGTGAGTCCGTTGCGCGAGCTCTCGAGGTCGTCGGCGAGCGATGGACACTGTTAATCCTGCGCGAGGCGTTCTTTGGGGTGCGCCGGTTCGGCCAGTTGGCGCGTAACTTGCAAATTCCGCGGCCCACACTCTCGGCACGCCTCCGCACTCTTGTCAACAAGGGTCTGCTGGAAAAGGTGCTCTACGCGCGCGATCCCGACCGTTACGAGTACCGACTGACCGACTCTGGCCGGGATCTGTTCGCGGCGATCGTGGTCCTCATGCAGTGGGGCGATCAGCATCAGCCCGATCCAAAAGGTCCGCCGATCGTGCTGCATCACCAGCCGTGCGGTCAGATCGCCGAACCGGTTCTGGTGTGCACTCACTGCCGACAGGAAATCACCGCACACAACGTCACCCCGGAGCCCGGCCCTGGCTTTCGCGGTGTCGCGGCTGAGCCACTCAGGGTTGACCCGCATCGTTAACCGCGTCGCGACTACATCTGCGCCCAAACGATTTTCGTTTGCAGGTAGGTGTCGAGGCCCGCTTTGCCTGACTCGTAACCCCAGCCGGATTGCTTGTAACCACCGAACGGCATGGAGTGGTCGAACTGCATCTGGCAGTTCAGCCCCACCGTTCCGGCCTTGAGGCGCTTGGCGATCCGGTGTGCTCGGCCCAAATCACTCGTCCATGCGGTGGCGGCCAATCCATAGGTGCTGTCATTGGCGAGGGCGACCGCTTCGTCTTCGTCGTCGAACGGAACAACGGCGACCACCGGTCCGAAGATCTCCTCTTGGAACAGCCTGCTGGTCGATGCGACGTTGGTGAGCACCGTCGGGTGGATGAAGTAGCCCTTGCGGTCGAGCCGATGCCCGCCGGTGACGACCTCGACGCCGTCGGACTTGCCCTGATCGAGGTAACCCAGGACACGGTTGAGCTGCTTCTGACTGATCAGCGGGCCGATCAAGCTGCCCTCGTCCTTCGGGCCACCTTGTGGCAGCCCGTTCGCGACGTTCGCCAATTGCTCCACAAAATGCTCGTGGACACCGCGCTGGACGAAGATGCGCGATCCGCAGACACACGCCTGCCCGGAGTGAATGAAGGTGCCGAACGCGGCCATCGGCACAGCCTTCGACAGGTCGGCGTCGTCGAAGACCACTACCGGCGATTTGCCACCGAGTTCCAAGGTGACCTTCTTCAAATTGCTAACGCCGGAGGCAGCCACGATAGCCCGGCCGACCTCGGTGGAGCCGGTGAACGCCACCTTTTCCACGTCGGGGTGCGCGGTGATCGCAGCGCCCGCAGTGTGTCCATAACCCAACAGCAGGTTGGCCACTCCCTCGGGCACCCCAGCTTCATGGAGGATGTTGTCCAACACCAACGCCGACAGCGGGGTCTCCTCGGCCGGCTTGACGACACTGCTACAGCCCGCCGCGAGCGAGGGCGCGAGCTTGGCGCAGAAATTGAAGACCGGTCCGTTCCACGGGAAGATCAGCCCCACCACGCCGTAGGGCTCCTTGAGGGTGTAGGCGTGCTGATGAGAGTCGATGCCGGTGAGGCCGCCGGTGTGGATGTCGGCCGCAATTCCCTCGATCTTGGTGCACCAGCCGGCGTAGTACCGGAAAAACTCAGCGCCCACGGTCACCGTGCCCTGCGCTTGCAGCGGGGTCATGCCGGCGTTGAGGGATTCCAGCTCGGCGAGAACTTCGGCGTTCTCATCGATCACTTCGCCGACCCGCCACAGGATCTTGGCCCGTTCACTGGGAGGCTTATCCCGCCAGACACCCGATTCGAAGGATGCCTTCGCGCGCGCGACCGCATCGTTGACGGCTTCGAGGCCACAGTCTTTGAACTCGGTGACCTGTTCTTCGGTGGCGGGATCGACAACCGCAATCACCTCACCGCTGCCGGGTCGTTCACGAACCTCGTCCAGCACAGACTGCACCGTCATGGATGGAACCCCTTCTCGCGTCGCTGCGACTCTATCGATATAGAGATGAATTCGTGAGTGTATACCAGCGCTACACGGTCCTTGGAAATGGCCGCCCCGCGCTCAGTAGGATCCTGCAGTACCGGAGTGGTCACGGGAAGCTGGGGAGTCGAGATGGCTGACATCACCATGTTGATCCTCGCTGACCACGACTGGTTCCGCGAACGGTTCGCCAAGCTGGACTATCTGCAAGCCCAGACGCCGGGCGACGCGGCCGCGCTCGCGCGGGTATGGCGTCCACTTGCCGAGAAGCTCGACGTGCACGCCTACATCGAAGAGAAGATCTTCTACCCGCAGCTGCTGAAGCGGGGCGTCGACGATCCCGACGGCGAAACGCTTGATGCGATCGGTGATCACAACGATATTCGCGACGGAGTACGCGACGCGAACGCGGCCCGCGTCGGGACACAGCAGTGGTGGGCGGCTGTCGGCCGTGCCCGAGAAGCCAACGACGACCATATGGCTGAAGAGGAACGAGAGGGACTGTCAGACTTCCGTCGCCATGCTCCGGCCGGCCTTCGCGAAGCGCTCGGAGAGCAGTACAGGGAGTTCATGACACGGCACAGAACTACCAAGGGTCTGCCGATCGTCGATCGCGACCCCGAGGGCTACGTCGAGGAGGTAGAGGAAAACCCGCCGCCGAAACGTACCGACTTTTCGCTTGGCATCGGCAGTCTGAAAGGTCAATGAGCCAGCGCCAAACTCCGACAGCGACATCGTCGCAATCACGCAGCTGGTCAATCTCTACGGGCTGGCGGTCGATAACCAGCAGTGGTAGCTATTCGATTCGATCTTCACCGCTGATGTCGACGCCGATTATGGCGGTTCATCACATTGGACCGATCTTGCTGCGTTTCAAATCGGACTTCGCGGCTTTGGGATGGCACCGGTTAGTACGGCGCCACCTTGGCTCGCCCCCCGGCGGTTGGCGGATCACCCACCGAGGCCGGACATGTCGGCGTGCTCCATCCCCCAGGACAGCAACGCCTCGGCAGTCGACCGAAATGCCTGAGGCTCGACCGCCGAGGCGGATCGTTTATGCGCTGCGCTTAGCTGTGACCGGAGCCGCAACCGACGCCCGGAAGACATCCGGTCCCGCCGGGCACGCCGCCCGGACCCGCGAACTGGCCACCGGAGCCGCATCCGACGCCCGGGACACAGCCTTGACCGCCCGGGCCGCCGCCGGGTCCGCCGTTTTGGCCGCCCGAGCCGCAGTTGCCATTGGCGTCGCAGCCATTCCCGCCCGGTTGTTGCTTGAAGACCACATGCGTAGCGGTACTCCCAGCCGTAGCCGCGCCAGTTGAAGCTTCAGCCGCTGCCACAGGCATAACGGCAATCGCTGCCGCAACAGCGCCGCCAACTACAAACGGTTTGATGAGGTTCAGTTTTGTTAACATGCGCACCGAATACCACCTGCACATGTGTCTAAACATCTTTGTTTGGCAAGCTAGGCGGCGCTGCGCATAGCCTTTGGAAGTGACGTGACCAGCGCAGGTAGGCTATCAGCCGACATATCGGCCCGCTTTCGTCAGAGTTTCGCCGGAAAGGCCGAGGCGCTGGGGGACCCGGCAGAGAAAAGGGTCGCAAAGTCAGCTACGACAAGGACCGCAGGCGCCTGGTGGTATTTCGTCCGTACAACGATTTTTATTGCACCACCGTGACGACATTGCCGTCGAGTGCCCGCACGAAAGACGCCGCATCAGGCGCTAACCTAACCCTGTGAGTGGCAAGCGAGTGCCCGGTGGGGTGGTGCACAAGCTGCCCGTCGACCTGCGCGAGGCGCTCATAGCTAACTCCCCAGCGCTCGCCGCCTGGAAAGACATCACACCGTTGGCGCGCAACGAGTTCATCTGCTGGGTCGAGGATGCCAAACAAGAGGTGACCCGGAAACGTCGGATTCGCCGGACCCAGGAAGAGCTGGAGGACGGCCAGCGCCGGCCGTGCTGCTGGCCGGGATGCAAACACCGCGAACGCATCGGCCGGTAACGAAGCGTCCGACTGCAGGCTCAGCGCAGCTTTCGGAGCGCGATCCCTTTACCTAGGACCAAGGTGGTACTACCGTATGTGGTACTACGTTGCATAGTAGATGCTTCCGCGAACCACCGGCCTCGGCCGTGAGGGGATGATCGTTATGAGCATCAGGCTGGCGAATATCGCGGCCCGTCAAGCCCGTGACATCGATGCGCGTTATCACCCCTCGGCGGCGGTGCGCCGTCAGCTCAACAAGGTCTTTCCGACGCACTGGTCGTTTTTGTTGGGCGAAATTGCGCTCTATAGCTTCGTCGTCTTGCTCATCACCGGCGTGTACCTGACGTTGTTTTTTGATCCGTCGATGACCGAGGTCACCTACAACGGCGTATATCAGCCGCTGCGTGGTGTGGAGATGTCGCGGGCCTACGCATCGGCGCTCAACATCTCCTTCGAAGTGCGCGGCGGACTTTTCGTGCGCCAGGTACACCACTGGGCCGCGCTGATGTTCGCCGCCGCGATCATGGTGCACCTGGCCCGCGTCTTCTTCACCGGCGCGTTCCGCCGACCCCGGGAAGCCAACTGGGTGATCGGCTCGTTGCTGCTGATCCTGGCCATGTTCGAGGGATACTTCGGCTACTCGCTGCCCGACGATCTGCTCTCCGGCATCGGGCTACGCGCTGCACTGTCGTCGATCACGTTGGGGCTGCCGGTGATCGGCACCTGGCTGCACTGGGCGCTGTTCGGCGGCGACTTCCCCGGCGACCTCTTAATCCCACGGTTGTATGCCATCCATATCCTATTGTTCCCCGCCATCATCTTGGCGCTGATCGGGCTGCACTTGGCGCTGGTGTGGTTTCAGAAGCACACCCAGTTCCCCGGACCGGGGCGCACCGAGCACAACGTCGTCGGGGTGCGGGTGATGCCGGTATTCGCGGTGAAATCCGGTGCCTTCTTCGTGCTGACGACCGGGATATTGGGCCTGATGGGCGGCCTGCTGCAAATCAACCCCATCTGGAATCTCGGGCCCTACAAGCCATCTCAAGTCTCGGCCGGTTCGCAGCCGGACTTCTACATGATGTGGCCGGACGGCTTGCAGCGTCTGTGGCCGGCGTGGGAGCTCTACGTCGGCCACCACACGGTGCCTGCGCCCGCCGCAGTCGCGCTGATCATGGGCGTGGTATTCATGCTGCTGATCGTCTATCCGTTCCTGGAGAAGCGGTTCACCGGCGACTACGCACACCACAACCTGTTGCAACGCCCGCGCGACGTGCCGGTGCGCACGGCGATCGGCGCGATGGCAATCGCCTTCTACCTGGTGCTCACCCTCAGCGCGATGAACGACGTGATCGCGCTGAAGTTCAACATCTCGCTCAACGCGACAACATGGCTTGGACGCATCGGCATGGTGGTGTTGCCGCCGATCGTCTACTTCGTCACCTACCGGTGGTGTATTGGCCTGCAGCGCAACGACCGCGCGGTGCTCGAGCATGGCATCGAAACCGGCATCATCAAACGGCTGCCACACGGCGCCTACATCGAACTGCACCAGCCGCTCGGACCGGTCGACGACCATGGCCACCCGCTGCCACTGGAATACCAAGGCGCCCCGGTACCCATCAAGATGAACAAACTCGGCACGGGCGGCTCCCCCGGTTCGGGCAGCTTCCTGTTCCCCGACCCCGTCTCCGAAGACACCGCACTGTCAGAAGCGACTCACGCCGCCGAACAACGCGCTCTCACCGCACTGCGAAACCGCTAGGACCAACGCCGTTCATCGCTGGACCTGCTTGCCGAATCGGCCGGAGATCATGGCATGCGCATTCGCGCCAAGCCGATTCGGACTTTAGCCGGTTAACGCGCCAAACCGGTCACGGCGGTGCCGGCGGAAGCTGCTGCCAGCCGTCCGCGTCGGAATACGTCCAACCGCACGGCACATACTCGGTATGCAGCCACCCGTCGCCGGTCGGTTCCCAGCACTTCGGCCCGTTCGGGTCGGGAGCAGGGGCGGGGTCCGCATAGGCGACGCCAGCGCCGGATAGCGCACCAGCTGCTAAGGCCGCAGCGATCATCAGCTTCATCTTCATCAGACAATTTTTTTCCGCCCCGCGTGGTTCGTCAAATCGAAACGGTTTCTGGCGACGGCATCGGCGGGCTTACGCCACGAGTGGCTTCGGATTGTCGATGACCGAGTATTCGGTCGCGTCGCCGGAAACCACCCGGCTGCGTTCACCGTTCACGCTGATCGGGATGTCGCCCGCCAGCGTGATCCGGTGCATCCGTCGACGCTGGTCTCCATAGTCCGAGACCGCGTAGTGCTGGGTCGCGCGGTTATCCCACATCGCGACGTCGCCGAGGTCCCAGTTCCACCGAACGGTGTTCTCCAGCCGGGTGATGCGATCTTGGAAAATACGAAAGAGGGCCTGGGACTCGCTGCCGGTGACGTCCAGGATGCGCTTAACGAAGGCGCCGAGGAGCAGCGCCCGCTCACCCGTCTCGGGATGGACCCGCACCACCGGATGATGGACCTCAAAGTGGGATGAGTGAAATTCGGCGGCGTATTTCAGCACCGCGTCGCGGTTGACTTGCAGTGCCGCTATCTTCGCCGGATCGATTTGGGCATAATCGAATTCGTTGCTGTGCATGGCCCATAGGCTGTCCGCCAGCTGCTGCAGAGGCTGCGGTAACTCTTGGTAGGCGGCTACCGTGGAGGCCCAGGTGGTGGTGCCTCCGTAGGCAGGCAGCTCGACTGCACGCAGAATCGAGGCTTTGGGTACCCGGTCGACAAAGGTGACGTCGGTATGCCACTGGTTGGCACCGCCACCTCCCACGGACTCCAGCCGCATGACCCGGCTACCGTCGAACCTCAGCGTCGGGTGTGGGCTCGTGGGTAGGCCGAGGCTTTCGGCAAAGGCGAAATGAGACTCGTCGTCGAGGTGGTGCTGTCCGCGGAAGAACAGCACTTTGTGGGTCCCAAGCGCCTTATTAACGGCGGCCGCGGTCTCGGCGCCGAGTTTCCCTAATCGCACACCGTCAACACACGCACCGATGTTCTCCCCTAGCTTGACCACGCGGAAATCACTAGTCATGGTTGCCCTTCCGGCTGCTCTGCAGGCTGTAGGCAAATGACTACACCCCGATATTCCGATACTGTACACAGATGGCTACGTCGCACGCAACGGTTGCCGAGACTGTTAAGCCCCTCGGAAAAGACGAGGTGGTGGCCGCCGTTCTTGCGGCGGCCGGCGAGCTGTTCGCGGAGAAAGGGCCTGCGGCAACGTCCATTCGCGAAGTCGCCGCACGGGCCGGGGTAAATCACGGCCTGCTCCATCGCCATTTCGGAAGCAAACGCCAACTGCTGGCGGCAACGCTGCAGCATCTGGCTGATTCGGCGATGACGCTGCGCGAGTCGGGGGCTCCAGTGGAACAACTGGAGGCCGCACACGAGCGGCAGCTGCGCGTCATGGTGCGATCTACGCTCGACGGATTTCCCATCGCAGAACTCCAACAGCGCTACCCGGGCATGGAATGGTTCTTAGAACAGGTGCGGCCCGGGCATGGCGACGAACGACAGGCACGGCTCTCCGCGGCGCACGCGATGGCACTTCAATTCGGATGGGGGCTCATCGGACCAACCCTGCGGGTGGCCTTCGGCCTCCAGGACCTGAGTGACAACCAGATCCGCGAGGCAGTCACCGAACAGATTGCCAAAATTGTTGCACCGCAATAGTTAGTCGTCCGTGTGGCGCGGACGGGGTAACACCTCGCGGTCGATCGCGCGGGCGGTGTTTGCCGCCGGGAAGCCCGCGTAACCGATGACGTGGTAAACGACATCTTCGAGTTCCTCGACGGTCAGGCCGTTACGCAAGAAGTGGAACTTCATTCCTCCTCGGCCCGCAGCGCGATGAGCGCACCGAGTCCTTGATATCCATGTTCCGATGCTGTTACCGGGCAGCGGGCTGAGTTTCCCACGCCCGCAGGCATGCTCGTGTCCGCTGCCCTGCCTCAGGCGACGGGTCAAACGGGATGCAGACGAACTCGTCGACGCCGGCATTGCGTAGCTCGTCGAGGTGCTGCCGCACCGTGGACTCATCGCCGATCAACGCGGCGTCTTCCGGGCCGGCATAGCCCTCACGGTCGAGCATTGCTCGGTAGGAAGGCAAGTGACCATACATCGCAAATTGTTGGGCGGCGCATTCTCGGGCCTTCTCCACATCGTCGGTCACGCTTACCGGCAGCGCCGCCGCGACGGCGACCGACCCGTCCGGGCGTCCGGCGTCTGCGGCCGCGCCGCGCAGTGTGGGTCCGATATGCTCTCGCAGCGTTTTCGGTCCCGTCATCCAGGTGATGGTGCCCGACGTGCGTCGACCCGCGACCCTCAGCATCTGCGGACCCAGTGCAGCGACATATACCTGCGGGGTGGGCGCGTGCGGGATCTGCAACGCTCCCCTGGTCGTCACGAGCTCCCCGGACACGTTGGCCTGCTCCTTGGCGAGCAGGGGCAGCAAACCGTCGAGGTATTCGGTGAGCCGCTTCACCGCCCTGTCCCAGGAGATGCCCCACATCCCCTCGGTTACGGCCCGGTGGGTCACGCCGATGCCGAGGGTGAACCGGCCCCCACCAATGATGTTGAGCGTCAATGCCCGCTGCGCAAGCAGCGTCGGATGTTGATTCTGGATCGGCACCACGCCACTGGCCACGTCGATGCCAGGAACTTCACGCAACGCTGCGGCCAGCACAGTCAGCAGGTCGACGTCGTAGGGCATCTGGGTCAGCCACAGCCGCGCGAAGCCCTCGTCGCGGGCTTCGGTCAAATCGCGGATACAGGACTCGACAGGCGACTCATTGTTGAGGCCGGTGATCAGGCTGATGCGCATGGACTGACCTTTCGCCGCGGTGTGAATGCAGCGTATGCCAGCGGCCAATGGCGGTGGGCGCTCGCATTCAGGAAACTCTACGAATTGCGGTACCGCCGGTACGCGTAGCCTGCTTTCCAGGCGGGTACAAGTCGGTGAACGGTCGTTCTCAAACAAGGGGCGGTCGAACACGGTCAACCCGGCAGGAGGAGCTTCCGATGCCAGAAGTCGAACTTCACCACGACGGCCATCCGAAGTATCGGCGGATGGTTCGTTTCGACTGGTCGGACACGCCCCTGCACTGGGTGCCCGACGACCCGTTCTCCACGCACATGATGAATGTCTTGCATTTGTTGTTGCCCGAGGGTGAGCGGCATTTCATCAAGGCGGTCTTGGAGGCGTCGTCGCTGGTCGATGACCCGGAGTTGGAAGCGGCGATCAAACCGTTCATCCAACAGGAGTCCTGGCATGCCTGGGCGCACCAGGTGGTGCTGGACCATCTCGCCGAACAGGGCATCGACACCAAGCCGTACACCGAACAGCTGGGTAAATGGTTGTCAGCGTCGCTCGGTGATCCGCCTAAGTGGTTTCCGCCAGCGTTGAAGCGGTGGTGGCTCTACCGGCGCTTGGCAGATGTGGCCGCATTGGAGCACTTCACCGCGATGCTGGGCCAATGGGTCTTGTCAAATCGGGGTCTGGATTATGCGCGAACCGATCCCATGATGCTCGACCTGCTGCGCTGGCACGGTGCCGAGGAGGTCGAGCACCGCTCGCTGGTGTTTGACGTCTACCAGCACGTCTGCGGAAACTACTTCATCAGAGCGTTCTCGATGTTGATGACAGCACCGCTGTTCGTGGGCTGGTGGATCGCAGGAGCGCGATACCTGATGGCCCAGGACCCAACCATCGACGCCAAGTGGCGCTGGCGGGATTGGCTGCGGGCCGCGCGCGACTACCGGTTGCCGGGTCCATGGAAGCTTCTGATCACGACGCCCGTCCGATATATGCGGCCCGGCCATCATCCAACTGCCGAGGCGTCCACCCAGATGGCGATCGACTACCTGGAGTATTCGCCGGTAGCGAAGGCCGCCCGGGAGCGAGCCCTGTCTCACAGCAACTCGCCCGATCTATCTCGCGGAGTCGAGACGGTCAGCGCAGGAGCGAAAAGGGCGGAGGTTCGATGAAGGTCTCAGTAGATCTCGACACCTGCGACGGAAACGGTGTGTGCATGAGCATCTGCCACGAGGTGTTCGACGTGCAAGAGGACGGACTTCATCTGCTCCAAGAGACGCCGCCGGCAGAGCTGCGGGAGCAGTTGAAGGGCGCCGAAGTGTCCTGCCCCACCCAGGCGATCACGGTGGAGGACTAACGAAATGCCGACAAGTCGTCAGTTAGAGCAGATCGTCGTCGTCGGTGCCGGCGTGGCCGGGACACGGGCGGCCGAGACGCTACGACAGGAAGGCTACGACGGTGACCTCACCGTCGTGGGCGCTGAGCGACACGCTCCCTACCACCGGCCGCCGCTGTCGAAGAAGCTGCTGACCGGCAAAGTGCACCGGGCCGGGATCGACCTCGCGCCGCAGTTCGATTTCGAGGCGCGAGTGCTGCGCGGGGCATCTGCACTTGGGCTGGACATGTCGTCGCGCACGGTTCAGGTCCGCGACGTCGACCGCGAGCTGTCCCTGGACTTCGACGGACTGGTGATCGCCAGCGGCGCGGTCCCACGCGAATGGCCCGGCGGCCCGGTTCCCGACGGGGTGCTGCTGCTCCGCACCGTCGAAGACTGCCTGGCCATCCGGAAACGACTCGAGTCGCATCCTCGGGTGGTGATTGTCGGTGGTGGGTTCATCGGGGCCGAGGTCGCCGCGAGCTGCCGGTCGATGGGGCTTGATGTGGTGCTGATCGAAAAAGCCGAGGGCTTATTGCTTCAGGCGTTGGGCAAGGAGCTCGCACCGCGCTGGGCGGAGCTGCACCGTCAACAGGGAGTGGACTTGCGTTTGGCGGCGGACGTGGACGCATTCGTTGGTAACGGTCGGGTGGAAGCGGTGCGGCTCAGCGATGGTTCGCAGCTTCCCGCGGACCTTGTCGTCGTCGGCCTGGGCGTGGTGCCTGCCACCGATTGGCTGGCCGACGCAGGTTTGCATATCGACGGCGGCGTGGTCTGCGATGCCACTGGTGCGGCCGAAGGCGGCACCGATGTGGTCGCTGCCGGTGATGTCGCGCGCTGGTGGCACCCGCTGTACGAGCAGCACCTGCACATCGAGCACTGGGACCACGCCGGGCGTCAAGGCGAAGCTGCGGCTCGGACCTTGTTGGCAGGCAAAGACCGTGCGAAACCGTACAACGAGCTACCGTATTTCTGGTCTGACCAATATCACCTCAAAATCCAAATGCTTGGCGCGACAACTGATTACGATGCATTCGAAATCGTCGAAGGCGATTCAAACGCAGAGCGATTCGTCGCTGCGTACGGGCGTGGTGGCCGCACCGTCGCGGTAGTTGGCACGATCCCGGATCGGGTCTACTTCTATCGTGACGCCATTTGCAAGCGTGCGGAATTTCCGCCGAGCCGGCCAGACTAGCTGACGGGGACAGCCCCGCAAGCTTTGCATAGTGCAATACTATGCGGGTGGTCGACTACCTCAGTGATGACGACTTGGGCGTCTATTTGCGCGCGGTCCGGGTCTTTGCCATGCTCGCCGAGCGCAGCGCGGAATCGGTCGGACTCACCCTTGCTCAGATGCGCCTGTTGTTCACAGTGTCCGATCTCGGAGTCGCATCGTGCTCAGCGGTGGCTGCCCGGTTGCACGTCAGCGTTTCCTCGGTGACCAGGTTGATCGCGCGGCCGGCCATGTTGCCGCTGGTGTCGCGCAACATCAGTCCGGCCAACGCCTCGGCCGTCGATCTGGAGCTGACGGCCGACGGCGCCGCTACGGTCCAGCGCGTCACCGCCTCCCGTGAACGTGTGTTACGCGCGGCGCTGGCCGGAACCGAGGAGGGAAAGGCATCGCAGCTGGCACGCATTGTCGACCGGGTCGGCGAGCAGGTTTGGTCATGAGCGGGCACCTGGCGGATTTCACGGTTGACCGACGGATGTTGCTGACGACGGCGCTCGCGGTTCCCGTCGGCGCGCTGTCGGCTGGCGCGGCCTGGTGCCTACTACGACTGATCGGATTGGTCACCAACCTCGTCTTCTACCAGCGCTGGGCCGTCGATCTGATCGCACCGGGAGCACAGCACCACCCGTGGTGGCTGGTGCTCGGCGCTCCCATTTGCGGCGGCCTGGTGGTCGGCGTGATGGCGCGATTTGGTTCGGACAAGATTCGCGGTCACGGCATGCCGGAGGCGATCGAAGCGATCCTGACGCGAGGCAGCCGTGTCGACCCCAAAGTCGCGGTGCTCAAGCCTATTTCAGCGGCGCTCAGCATCGGCACTGGTGGTCCGTTCGGCGCCGAGGGGCCCATCATCATGACGGGCGGAGCGATCGGTTCGATCCTCGCCCAGTACCTGCATTTGACCGCCGACGAGCGCAAGATCCTGCTGGTTTCCGGTGCTGCCGGGGGCATGGCGGCCACCTTCAATGCTCCGCTGGCATCCATTCTGCTGGCGGTGGAACTGCTTTTATTCGAGTGGCGTCCCCGCAGCCTGGTCCCGGTGGCTGCCGCCGTGGCGGTGGCCACGGTGTCGCGTCAGTTCATCCTGGGGGCCGCGCCGGTGT
This sequence comes from uncultured Actinomycetota bacterium, assembly GCA_963838755.1. GTDB lineage: Bacteria > Actinomycetota > Actinomycetes > Mycobacteriales > Mycobacteriaceae > Mycobacterium. The sequence continues at coordinate 118,897 of CAWISO010000020.1, forward strand.
TTCCCGTCGAAGCGCACATCGCTGGAATCTCTTGGAACATCGACATTCTGGCTTTTGTCATCGGTTTGTGCGGGGCCGTGGTCGCAATCGGCGCCACACGGCTGGTGTACGCGGCCGAGGATGCCTTCGCGCGTCTCCCGATCCACTGGATGTGGTGGCCCGCCATCGGCGGTGTCGTGATCGGCGCGGGAGGGTTGATCCAGCCACGAGCTCTTGGCGTCGGCTACGACGTGATCAACGCATTGCTCACCGGCCACGCAGGCGTATCGCTGATGGTCGGGATCCTGATCGTGAAAACCACGATCTGGTCGTTGTCATTGGGCTCAGGCACCTCGGGCGGTGTGCTGGCTCCAGTATTCATGATCGGCAGTGCACTCGGAGCCCTTGTCGGGGAATACTTCCCGACGGTGTTTCCGGGATTCTGGGCGATCCTTGGCCTGGCCGCTGTGGTCGGCGGTGTTCTGCGCTCGCCGCTGACCGGAATCGTGTTCACCCTCGAGCTGACCCACGCCTGGCCGACGATGTTCCCACTGATCATCGCCTCGGTGACGGCCTACGCGGCATCGGTGCTGTTGCTCGACCGCTCGATCCTGACCGAGAAAATCGCTCGGCGAGGACTGCATCTGACCAGCGACTACACCACTGACCCGCTGGCAACCTTCTTCGTCGCCGATGTCATGCGTCCCGAGCCGTCACACCTGACCGCGGCCGGTACCGTTGGCCCTCGTGACACCTTGCGGCATGCCGCGAACGTCTTCGCCAGATCCGGCGGCCTGCCGCTGCGAGTCGTGGGACCCGACGGCACCGAAGAAGGCCATCTGCTTTTGCAGGACATCCTCCCGGCCTGGCTGCACGACCTCAACGAGGCCACTGACCGCAACCGGTACCTTAATACCTTCGCCCGCAGGCAGGCTCAGCGCGACATCGACTCCGGATCACACCGGCCGCGGAATTCCCACGAGCTCGGTTAGCCGCCGGCCTTCGTCTGTAAAGCGCTCGGCGGCCCCGGACGAGATCGGTCACTTCGAGGACTTTAACTGGAGAGACAGTGAAGAAAGCTGAGTGAGGATCTCTCGATGTCTGACGTCGCACGCGGAAAGGCCCGGCTGTTCGACGCATTGACGACAAAGGGCACTGCCTTCACGGTCGACGAGCGCCGCAGATTCGGTCTGCTGGGACTGCTGCCGCCCGCGGTGAAGACACTCGAACAGCAAGCCGAGCACTGTTGGCATGAGTTCTCCACTCGCCGCGACGATCTCGACCGGCATATCTACCTGCGCGCGTTGCAGGACCGCAACGAGACCTTGTTCTATCGCGTGTTACGCGACCATATCCCCGAGACCCTCATCGGCGGCATCGACCCCGCCCGCACACTTCCAATCGTGCTCGATGTCGGTACCGACAACGTCGAACTCCTCGATGACCCGCTTTACCTGGGCTGGCGCCACCGGCGCATCGACGACGACGCGTACCACGACTTCATCGACGAGTTCGTCACGGTCGTGCGCGAACAGCTGCCCGATGTGCTGTTGCAGTGGGAGGACTTCGCCACCGTGCACGCCCAGCCGATCCTGGCTCGCTACCGCGACAAAGTGCTCACTTTCAATGACGACATTCAGGGCACCGCCGCCGTCACGCTCGGTGCCCTGCACGGCGCCGCCAAAGTGGCCGACCGCCCGCTGTCGCAGCAGCAGGTCGTCATGCTGGGAGCGGGCTCAGCCGGCATCGGCGTTCTGGACATGATCCGCCGGGAGATGGTGACCGAGGGTCTCTCCGAACAGGCCGCCCGGGAGCGGATCTGGGTGGTGGACGTGGTCGGGCTGTTGACCGACGACCGCACGGATTTGTCGGACGGACAGCGTAAATTCACCCAACCCGTCGAGCGGGTGGCCGACTGGGGTCTCTCCGGGCCCGCACAGCTCGCCGATGTCGTCCACCACGTCGACGCGGGCGTGCTGCTCGGCCTGTCTACCGCTGCCGGCGCCTTCACGGAGAGCATCGTCCGCGAGCTCGCCGGTAAAACCGAACGGCCGATCATCTTCCCGCTCTCCAATCCGACCAGCCGCGCCGAAGCACATCCGACGGAGTTGGATAAATGGACCGACGGGCGTGCACTGATCGCCACCGGCTCGCCGTTTGCACCGCTGCGGCGAAACGGTGTGGAACGACCTGTCGCACAATGCAATAACGTCTATATCTTTCCCGCCATCGGACTTGCCGTGACGGCCGCACAAGCAACCAGGGTCACCGACGAGATGATGCGGGTCGCCGCGGCGACCCTCGGCGAAGCCTCACCGGCCCTTGCCGACCCTGACCAGCCGCTGCTGCCTGCCTGGTCAGACGTACCCGATGTCGCCGTGAAAATCGCCCACGCCGTCGCCGCCCAGGCAGTCGCAGACGGCGTCGCACCGAAGCGCAGCCACGACGAACTGACGCAACGGATCACCCAGGTGCACTGGATTCCCGACTACCCCGCCACGACGCCCAGCGACTAAACCACCGAATGCCAGATGTTGCTGTCGTCACCAACTAGCGCAGAAGTCGACAACGATATCGGCCATGGCATCGATCGCGCTGCGGGCGATGACTTCGAAGCCATGGGTGCTCAACGTGGGCAGGCACAGCAGCCCCGCGCACGGTGTCAGCCCGCTGGCCTTTGAGTGGGAGGCGTCGGACATGAAAGCGCCCAGGGTCGCTGCTTGCGGCCCCAGTTCCCGTTCGGTGGCGATGCTCAGCAACCGGTCCGCGACGTCTTTGTCATACACACACAAGGCGTCGCTGTAGGCGACGATCGGACCACCGGTCACGCTCGTCGCGTACTCCCGCTCGGTGGGCCCAACCTCCAGAGCCAGCGTGAGCGTGCCGGGCAGGGTGGCGCTGGCATACGAGCCACCCACCCCACCGATCTCTTCGTTGGTAGTGAAAACGAAGTAGACGTCATTGGCGGGTCGTTGCCCGCGGTCGCGCATCAGCCGAGCCGCACGCAGTAGCGCGGTCAACGCGGCGCGGTCGTCCAGAAAGTAGGCCCCGATATAGTCTCCGAATTCCACCAGGTCCCGCTTGCTGCGATCGACGCACACCCGGGTGCCAGCGTGCACACCGGCGGCGTCAAGCTCTTCGAGGCTACGGCCGGTGAAGACATACACGTGTTGCCAATCCAGCGCCTTGTCGCCCTGATCGGGTTTGGTCTCCCAGATCCGCGGGCTTTCTATGGTGGTGTGTTCGGAGCCCAGCGTGAGCACCGCAGTCACCAGCTGGTGGTCGCCGAGCACTGCTACCGGGCCGAGCCCGAAATTGCCGGGGTACATCACCCCGAGCTGGGTCAGGTGCAGGGTGCCATCGGGTTCGACCCGCTTGACCAGCATGGACAGCTCATCCATGTGGGCCATGACCCGCGTCGCTTTGCCCGGTCCAGCGGCTGAAGCCGATCGGTGGCGGTGTGCATGTCCGGCAGCGTCGTCACCGGAGCCGACGGCGGCGTTGCCGGCGGCGATATAGCCGATCAGGTTGCCTGCGTCGTCGGTCCACATGTCGTCGACAAGGGGTTGCAGCTCGCGGGCACATACAGCTCGCACCGCTTCTTCGTGGCCGCACGGCCCGTAGGTCCACAACAGCTCTTGCAGGAGGTCTTCGGTGGAGTCGCGGTCGCGCTGCGCCATAGGTTTCCTTTCCGTCACTGATTAACGTATCGGCCGCGCTTGAGGCGGTTTGCCGACCTGTCCGAAGTGGTAGCCGCACATGGTAGCGGTGCGTGATGCTAGAACGCGAAGGCCAGGCAACTGAGGAGGGACTGGAGTGAACGAAGAACAACGCAACATGATGGCCTCTGGGCAGGGGTTCATCGCTGCGCTCGATCAAAGCGGTGGCAGCACGCCGAAGGCCCTCAAGCTTTATGGGATCCCTGAGGATGCCTACGGCAATGACGAGCAGATGTTCGACATGATCCATCAGATGCGTGAGCGCCTGATCTCGAGTCCAAGCTTCTCCGGCGACAAAATATTGGCAACCATCCTTTTTGAACAGACGATGGACCGCGCCATTCACGGCGAGGACACCCCGGCATTTCTGTGGAAGCAGAAGCACATCGTGCCGTTCGTCAAGGTCGACCAAGGGCTCAGCGAGGCCAGATACGGGGTCCAGCTGATGAAGCCGATGACCAAGATCGACCCGCTATTAGACCGGGCCGTCGATAAGGGCGTTTTCGGTACCAAGATGCGCTCGTTCGTCCAGGAACCGAATCAAGCGGGAATCAAGGCCATCGTCGACCAGCAGTTCGAGTGCGGTCAGATGATCATCAACCGCGGGCTTATGCCGATTTTGGAGCCCGAGGTGAGCATCAAATGCCCCGATAAGCGCAAAGCGGACAACGTGCTCGTAGAAGCGCTGCAGGCGAAGCTCGACGAGCTCGACGAGGACGTACAGGTGATGCTGAAGCTGACTTTGCCTGAGCAAGACGACCTCTACGCTCCGCTGATCGAGCATCCCCGGGTGTTGCGTGTGGTCGCGCTGTCCGGCGGCTACAGCCTCGAGGAGGCTTGCGAGATCTTGGAGCGCAATCACCGCCTCATCGCCAGCTTCTCGCGAGCATTGACTGAGGGGCTCACTGTCGACCAGACCGATGCGGACTTTGACGGGAAGGTCAAATCGAATGTCGACGAGATCTACGCCGCTTCGCTGACATAACCAGCGGTTCGCGGCTGCTCGAAGCGCAGGAACCTGTCTAGATTTTGATTGCCGGCAGCAGTCTGGTGAGGTTCCACAGCCGGTTACGTCGGGCGGATAGCGACGAGACTGCCAGCGCTAACACCCAGATGGCGAGCAATGTGACGATGGCCTGCCACAGCCGGTGATCGATGCCGCCCAGTATCAGCTGACGTAATCCATTGACGCCGTAAGTCATTGGATCGTAGAGGTGCAACACCTGAAAGGGTCTGGACGTGGTCTCCACCGGGTACATGCCGCCGGCGCTAACGAGTTGCAGCATGAGTAACGCCATGATCAGCACGCGGCCGACCGCGGGGCCGACGAGCGCGTTGATCGCCTGCGTGGCCGCGATGAACGCGCATGAAATCAGGATCATGAACACCAACATCGCGGCGGGATGCGCGACATGCATCCCGAGGGCGAACCGCACCACGCAGTACAGGATGGTCGCCTGGAATACGCCGATCGCTGCGGCGGGCAGGTAGCTGACGAGCGCTACCCGGACCGCGATCACCTCCGCGGCGACCGCACGATTTTGCAACGGCCGCAACACCATCCACAACACCAGTGCGCCGAAGAACAATGCGAGAGTGAGGAAGAACGGCGCCATGCCGGTGCCGAAGTTGGGGGCGGCGTTCTCATGTGAGGTTTCGAGGTGAACCGGGCCGCCGATCGTGTTGGCAATCGCATCCTTCTGTGGAGTGCTCCAGGTGGGCGCCTGCTTGGCGCCCTCGGCGAGTTTTGTCGCCAGCTCGGCCGAGCCCGTCCTGAGTTGCCCGGTACCCGATTTGAGCTGTTGTGCGCCGTCGTCCAGTTTGGCGATACCGCTGGCTAATTCGGCGTTGCCGGAGGCCAGCTGTTGAGCTCCGCTGCGCAGTTGGGTCAGCTTGTTCGTCAGCGCCTGTCCCTTGTTGCCGACTTGGTCGAGGGCGGCTTTCAGCGGTCCGCCGGCCTGGGCCATCGCGATCGCGGCGTTCTCCGCGTCGGTGAGCTGTTGGCGGATTTGCGGCGTGAACTGGTGCTGTCGGAGTTGGTCCTGTACACCGCGCAGCGTCCCGGCGGCGTTGTTCGCCACCGGGTCTTGACTGGCGGACAGCTGATTGATCACCCCGCTGAGTGAGGTGGCCGCAGCGTCCTGTGCCGTGGCGATGGCACCGATCTGGTCGGTGGCCTGCTGAAGGGCCGTCGCACCCTGCTGCAGCTGGTCGGAGTTGCCGTTTATGGCCGACAACGCCGTTGCCACCGCCAGCAGTGGGTCGGTCGCCGAGTTGATCCCGTCGGAGAGCTGCTTGGCTCCGGTGGCAAGCTGCGCCGAGCCGGACCGAGCAGTGTTCAGACCGGCAGCCAGCTGCCCCGCGCCATCGTCCACCTGCGCTGCACCATCCGCGAGCTGTTTTGCGCCCTCAGCGGCCTGCTTGATTCCCGCCCCCGATGAGACCACCACGGACAGCACCTGATTGACGGCTTCGCCTGAGATCCGAGTCGAGACCGCGTTGAGTACCTGGTCGATGGCGGTGCGGCCGATGCTCGACGAGATGTAGTTGTTGGCGTCGTTGTATACCGCGATCAGGTTGGCCTGTTTCGGATGACCCGTCGTGGGCGACGCGATCGCTGAGCTGAAATCCGGCGGCAACTCCAGCATGAAGTAGTACTTGCCGTGTTCGACCCCATCGCGGGCCTCCCTGGCATCCACGACATGCCAGTCCAAGCTGTGGTCGGCGGTAAGGCTCTTGGCGATCTCGGCTCCGGCGTTGAATTGCTGGCCGGAGACGGCGGCGCCGCGGTCGGCATTGACCAGGGCCACCGGCATCTTGTTGACATGGCCGAACGGATCCCAATACGCCCACAAATACAGCGCTCCGTACACCAGCGGCAGCAGCATCAGCACCACGATCGCAGCGCGCGTCATCCGGCTGCGCTTGAAACGCTTGATCTCCGAGCCGAATGCAAGTCCAGCCAGCATCGTCAGTTCCTTCCGATCGCGTCGCGGTGATCGTGTAGGTCGTGGTCCGCAGCGTTGCTGCCGAGCGGATTGGTCACCCCGACCACGACAGTGCGGCTGGTTGCGATCTCACCAAGCCGGTCGACCGCGATCTCCCGCCGGGAGTTGTCGCGGACCTGCTCGAGATCACCGACCACCAGGATCGGACGATCCGAAAACAGCGCCAACGTGATCCGCAGTAAGAACAGCTCCAGGTCGGACAGCTCGACGATGTACGTCTTGCCCGACGGCGGCGGGATCTCACCAAACACTTCAGCCAGTTGCGTCTGGCCTGCGTCGATCGGCACTGCCGAATACCAAGGCGCCAGCCACCGGCGCTGCTCGGCGACCACCGTCTCAACGGTGACGGCCTCTTCCAGGTCATCGATGTCCGCGAACGCCGCAATTGAGCAGTGCCGCCGGATCGCACGCGGTTGCGTATCGCCGAGCACGGTTACGGTGCCGCGGCTGGGTTTGAGCCGGCCCGCCAACGTCAAAAGCAAGGTGTCTTGTGCTGGCCCGCCGGGCATTTGGATAGCGTGGAACCCCGGCGCGATCTTCAGGTCGATGTCGGAGAACAGCGGTCCGTGCTCGCCATCCACCCCGAGACCGGTCGCAGTGATCACCGCCGAGGCGAGCGCAGCCGTCTCGGCTTCCGGCGGTGCAGCGGCGTTCGGCTCGCCTGGCGCACCGGCGTCCGGCTCGTCCTGTACCTGCATCGGGCTAGTCTCCTCCCGGGTGTCTCGACGACCCATGCCTTTGTCCTGATCAGCGGTAATTAGCCCGGACCCCCGGCCAAATCCAATGCTAAGTTCGACGTCATGGTGCTGGGCTTATGGGCTGGTCTGACTGTGTTGGCCTTGGCGCTCGCGTTGGTGTCGGCCGCTATCGCCGCGGTATATGTAAAACGGTTGGGAGACCGAGCAGCTCTGCCGATAAGCGACGAAATAGGCAGCGCTAAAGCAGTTACGCGTAAAGTGCGCAAACGCGAACCAATGTCGGAGGAAGAGTTGGAGTATGCCAAGCAAATCATTGGCGTTCGCAGCTCCTTGATGGCGTTCTCCATCCCCGGTGCTCTATTCATGGTGGGATGCTTTTACGTATTTGGCAGTCTTTACCACTTGCATGGTGCGACGCCCTCCGAGCGGACATTTCTCGGCGTATTCCCCATGTTGGCCTCCCTGAACTTGACGACTCAGATTCTGCGCAGCCTAAGGTTGAAAAGGCGCCTGCGGAAAATGTCTTGAGGCAGCGCCTGGACACCGGCGTCAGCCCCGGCGAGTAGACGCTACCGTTCATGATGCCGACGGCGTCGGCAGGTGATACCGTCCGCTCACCTGGTGTTCGCGTTCCACCAGCGCGGGTGGAGTGTGTAGGTCAGTATGTCAACCTAGTTGATATACGTCGCGTCCTGCGTGTTTGTCACGAAGTCCAGGACGGAGCGAGGACACGAGGCCTGGGATCGGATTCCGAAAGGTGACGAGTGAGCCCGCGTTCAGTCGGCAGGACTGTCTTGGCGCGAGTCTGGATGCCTTTGGTTGCCGTCATTGCGGTCGGTGTGGGTGCGATCGCCATGTGGAAGGTGCACCAATTTTCCGAGCCGCCTCCTGTCATCACCGTCAATGAACCGGCAGCGCCACCGGAGTTCAGTATCAAACGGCTCGACTACGAGTTGTTCGGCTCCGTCGGGCAAGGGGGGACGCTCGTCTGGGTGGACGTCGACGGGCATCCGCATCAGGACAATCTCACTACCTTGCCCTGGTCGCACCCGGAGTCGACCACCCTCACCGTGGTGTCCGGCAGCATCTCGGCGCAGGTTCATGGTGGTCAAGTCGGCTGCCGGATACGAGTGAATGGCGTGGTGCCACCCGGTGGTGAACACGCCCCTGTGGATGCGCACGTCTTTTGTCTGGTGAAATCCGCATGAGCGAGCATCGGGTGGAGCCTCGCGCGAAACGACCCTTCGTCCCCAGAATGGTCCGCGTCTTCGCGATACCGATCATCGCCTTCTGGGGCCTTCTTGCCGTGTCGACGAACACTTTCATGCCGCAGGTAGAGAGGGTCGCAGAAGAACTCGCGGGGCCGGTGGTCCCGCACTATGCGCCATCGCAACGGTCGCTGCTGGCCATCGGTGCGAAGTTCCACGAGTCCAATTCGACCAGCTTGGCCATGCTGGTGCTAGAAGCCAACCGGCCGCTGGGAGATAAGGACCATCAGTACTACGACGATTTGATGCGCCAGTTGTTGCACGACCGCAACCATGTGCAGTCCGCCATAGATCTGTGGGGAAAGCCGATCACCGCGGCGGGGGCGCAGAGCCTCGACGGCAAGTGCACGTACGTGCTGCTGCGTCTCGCGGGCGATATCGGCCAGATGCAAGCGAATGAGTCCGTTAGCGCCGTTCGGGATATCGTCGCGAAGGACACGCCGCCGCCCGGGCTCAAGGTGTACGTCAGCGGCGCGGCTCCGCTCGCTAAAGACACGGTGGCTATTGCGAATTCAAGCTTGAACGACATCACGATCGTGACGATCTTCCTCATCATCGGGATGTTGCTGCTGGTGTACCGCTCCATCGTCACCCTGTTTGTGCCGTTGGCCGGAGTTCTGTTCGAGATGCTGGTCGCGAAGGGGGTTATCGCAACCCTCGGGCATCTCGGGTACATCGAGCTCTCGTCATTTGCCGTGAACATCGTCGTGGCGCTGACCCTGGGAGCGGGGACTGACTACGGCATCTTCTTGATCGGCCGCTATCACGAGGCGCGACACGACGGCGAAAGCAGGGAGGAGGCGTTTTACACCGCATATAAGAGCGTCACGCCGGTCATCCTCGGCTCCGGGCTGACGATCGCGGGGGCATGTTATTGCTTGACTTTCGCGCGCCTCAACTACTTCCACACCATGGGGCCGGCTGTTGCGATCAGCATGCTGTTTACGATCGCGGCAGCGCTGACGCTCGGGCCGGCCTTCTTGACCGTGGGCAGCCTTTTCGGACTTTTTGACCCGAAAAGCAAGGCCAAGGCGCACCTGTATCGACGGATCGGGACGAGCGTGGTCCGGTGGCCGGTGCCGATCCTCTTCGCCAGCGCCGCTGCCGTCATGCTCGGGGCGATCTTCGTGCCAACGTACCGGCAGAACTACGACGACCGTCAGTACCAGCCGCGCAATTCCCCCGCCAATCTAGGTTTCCAGGCGGCCGATCGGCACTTCCCGAAGAGCAAGCTGTTCTCCGAGATGCTGATGATCGAGTCAGATCATGACATGCGAAACTCGGCTGACTTCATTTCATTGGACCGCGCGGCCAAGGCTCTCGAACGCCTTTCCGGTGTCGCGATGGTGCAAAGCATCACAAGGCCCATGGGCCGAGCTTTGGAACATGCCACAATTCCCTACCTGTTCACCACACAAGGCAGCGGGAACGGTCAACAGCTCCCGTTCAACCAGCAGCAAAACGGTAATACCAGCCAGCAGGCACAGATCACCACCCACACCGTCGCCGTCTTGCGGAAAGAGATCGTCTTTTTTCAAAAGATGTCAGATGAGCTGCACCAGACGGTCCTCACCGTTCAGGATCTGCAACGGGTCTCCGACGATTTGAATGAGGAGATTTCAAACCTCGACGACTTCTTCCGTCCAATCAAGAGCTATTTCTTCTGGGAGAAGCATTGCTTCGACATACCGATTTGCTGGACATTCCGGTCGGTGTTCGCGGGGATCGACAACATCGACAAGTTGGCCGAAGATATCAACAACGCCAGAATCTCCCTCGAGGAGATAGACAAGGTTCTGCCGCAAATCATCACGCAGCTGAAACTCACTGCCGACGACTCGGAGGCCTTAGCGGCTCTTTTAGTCAGCACCTACGGTTCCTCGTCTCTGCAGACCACACAGACCAACCAGACATACTTCGACCAGATCAATGTGGGGCTCGACTTCGACCAGTCCAAAAGCGATGACTTCTTCTACATCCCGCACGAGGGCTTTGAGAATGAGGACGTCAAGACCGGCATGAAGCTCCTGATGTCGCCCGACGGCGAGGCTGCTCGGTTCATCGTCACCCACACCGGAGACGCCAATGGCCCTGAGGGCGTAGAGCATGTCGAACAGTTCCCCACCGCGATAACTGCGGCGCTCAAAGAGACCTCGCTGGCCGGCGCGAAGGTTTATATCGGCGGTTCGGGGTCAACCAACAAGGACATCAAGCAATACGCCGCGTCCGATCTGCTTATCGTGGCGATCGCCGCCTTTGTGCTGATCTTCTTGATCATGTTGTTCCTGACGAGAAGCCTGATGGCCGCCTTGGTCATCCCCCTCACGGTGGCTTTCTCCTACGCCGGAGCTTTCGGGCTCTCCATACTCGTCTGGCAGCACCTCATCGGCCTGCCCCTGTACTGGTTGATATTGCCGCTGACGTTCATCATCCTGGTGGCGGTGGGTTCGGACTACAACCTGCTGTTGATCCTTCGTGTCCAAGACGAGCTTCACGCCGGGTTGAACACCGGTCTGATCCGTGCCCTCGGAAGCACGGGCGGTGTGGTGACGTCCGCGGGTCTGGTGTTCGCCTTCACTATGCTCGCAATGCTCACCAGCGACCTCCGCACCATCGGTCAGGTGGGTTCGACGGTATGCATCGGCTTGCTGCTCGACACACTGATCGTGCGCTCGTTCGTCGTACCGTGCATCCTTCGCATCCTCGGGCCGTGGTTCTGGTGGCCGACGCTGGTGCGTTCCCGTCCACTACCCCAGCGATGACCTAGGCGCGGAAGCAGCCTTCGAAATGTCCGTTTTCGATTCCCACGGTCTGCATGAACGAGTGGGCGACCACTGGACCGACCAGACGAAACCCCGCTTCCCGCAACGCTACCGACAGCTGTTTGGACTCCGGACTTGTCATCCGCCCATCGGCCCAGCTGCGTAGTCGATGGTGCTTACGCGGCCGGTGCTGCCACGCCAGTTGCGACAACGAGCAATCCAACAGAACCCGAGCGTTGTGCAGCGTGGCTTCGATCTTTCGCCGATTGCGAATGATCTTGGCGTCGACCATCATCCGCTCAACGTCATCGGGCGTCATCACGGCCACAGCCGTCGGGTTGAAACCGTGAAACGCTGCGCGAAGGTTGTCTCGCTTATCGAAAACAGTCGCCCATGACAAGCCGTTCTCGAAGTAGGTCAATACCAGCGCTTCGAAGAGCGCGGCCTCGTCGTGTGTCGGTGTTCCCCATTCGTCATCGTGATATGCGGTCAGATCGCGTCCGGTCTCGGTGGCCCAACGGCAGCGGGTGACGCCGTCCGGGGCGGTTACCACGGTGGCCAATTGGGGCGGCATGTCGACGCCGGCCATCGCCTTCATGTTGTAAACCCTGCCGTCATCTGCGTTTATTGGGCGCCGGCATACAAGGTGTCAGCGGGTATTGACGCCTTGCCGAGTTCGGCTGCGACCGCGTCGACCGCATGCCGGGCCACCTCGAGATCCACCCGGCCGTCGGGGGTGTAGTACGGCTGTATGTAGTGCTCGTAATAGCGCTGCACCTCATCTCGCGTCATCCGGTTCAGAAACGACGCGATGTATCTGATGGTCAAATCGGGTTGATCCACCATCGTTTTCAGGGCGCGCTGGTTGGCCCGCACCAGTGCCTGGACCGCCGGGCTGTCGATCGGGTTGTGGGTCGGGTCTACCGCGATTCCTACGGTAGGGATCTGGAAGTGATCGCCCACCCAGGCCAGCACGTGGAAGCCCTCCTCCTCGGCGACCTGTTCGGGTCCCAGGGTGCTGCCGACATAGGCGGCATCAACCGAGCCATCGCGAAGATGCCGCAGGTCCATCTGGTAGTCACCGGGATGGCGCACCATACATTGCACCTCGCGGTCGGGGTCCAAGCCGTGCTTGCGCAGGACTATGCGCGCGAAAGTACCGGGTGGGTTATCCGGGGCGTGGACGGCAAGACGACGGCCGCGAAGGTCCGCCATCGACTTCACGCTGGCGTTGCCGAGAAACCAGAACAACGGCCGGTCGGTGTTGACGCTCAGCACGGTCCATTCAAACCCGTCGAGTAGTCGCGACAACAGTCCCCGGCCGAGTCCAATGGTTGCGCACGAGCGCAGACGCGTGGCATCCCAGCGGGTTCCATCCCGCAGAGCAACATGGACACCCTCGTCTTCGAAGTAGCCCTCCTGATCGGCCACATAGGCCACTAGCTCTTCGTGAATACCACGCCCGACATAGGCCAGGTCGATCGTGTCCATGGTGAGACCTTCTTTCGATTCGACGAGATCGGACACAACGCGGCCGCGTTCAGTCCATCGCCAGGCCGCCGTTGACCGGGAGATAGTGGCCGGTGGTGAAAACAGAATCCTCACTTGCCAAGAAAGCCAACGTTTTGGCCACCTCGTCGGGCGTGACGAGACGTCCCATCGGCGTAGCCGCACCCAGCGCGTGCAGCTGCTCCTCGGTCAACTTACGGTTCATCGTTGTTCCCTGCACCGTCGCCGGTGCGACGAGGTTGGCGGTGATTCCGTGCGGCGCTAGTTCGAGTGCGATGTACCGGACGAACTGGTCTAGGGCGGCTTTGGCGACACCGAGGTTGATCATGCCGTTTCGCGGATGCCGCGACGGCTCGGCGGTGAGATAGAGCAGACGGCCATAGCCACGCGAAGTCATCCCCGGCACAACAGCTTTGGTGAGAAGAAATGCCGCGTGTAGCTCTCTGTCTAGCTTTCCGCCAAGCTGTTCCCAACTCAGATCGGCGAACGGGGTGATGTCATAGGGGATCAGCGCGTTGTGCACAAGTACGTCGACTCTGCCCCACCGGTCTTCGGCTTCGCCGGCCATCGTGGCGACGTCGTCGGCAACCGTGACGTCGGCCCGAACCGCCACCGCCTCACCGCCGGCCGCGGTGATGGACTCGACCACCTCTTCTGCTTCGTCTGCGCTCGAGTGGTAGTTGACCACTACCCGAAATCCGCGTTCGGCAAGAACCCGTGCAGTCGCGGCACCGATTCCCCGGCTGGCTCCAGTGATCAACGCGACTCGTGACATCAGAGTTGGTCTCCGTGTGAAGAAAGGCAATCTTTGATCAACAGCCGATGACAACTCCGCAGGCCGACCGTAGGTTCGCACCACTGGAGGTCCCCGGCCCTACGGGGGCCTCAACACCATCCCTGACACCAGATTTCGTCAGGACGTCTCCAGCAGCATTTCAAGATCGTACGGCAAAGCTCGGCGCTGGTGTAGGGGTCGACGGCAACTTCCGCGGGTGATCAGGCCGTCCGTCGGGCACGCAATGAAGTTTGACCAGTTGGTAACCCGTTGCTATCTGAAGCCGTTGTGAACTCTTCGAAAATTGCGCGTGCCAATTGCGCTGTGGTCGGCAGCGGAAATTCGAAAGTGGGCGCCACTTGAGCATCTCTGTGATACACAGCTAACTGTGACCGCCGCAGTACTCGGCGTTACGGGAGGAACAAACCCTGACTTTGCTCGAAGCTCGGTCGGAAGCCAGGTTGCGTCGAGGTGCCGCGAAGCTTACGGCCAGCAGCAACGGTCCCGCTCCAAGCAACGTAAGGAAAGACATGAAGATCACATACGGTGCATCGGTTCTCTTAGCCGGCGTAGCAGTAGCAGCGGCAGGACTGGGTTTCGCGCCGACGGCTAGCGCAACCGCCAGTTGGGTGGCAATAACTGCATCGCCCAGCAGTAACAAGTTCGATGTCGCTCCCGGCACGAGCTCCGATGACGCGCAGCGAAACGTGATGTCCTTCTGCCAGAGCAAAGGCCACCCCGATTGCATGTACGTAATCAGCGGTCAGCAATGCGTCGCCGCCATGGTGGTCAACAATCAGGCTTTTGGCGGCCTCGGCGCGACCAACAGAGAGGCGGAGACCCAAGCGGAGAACGCCGCAAACGCAGCGACGGGTGCTACCAATATGGAGGGCGACTCCGGCTGCGTCACCGACTTCTAGGCCGAAAGCCGACACGGGGCCCGCGCAGCGTCCGCTGCCCGGACCGCGTTCGGCGACTGGTGATTTCGGTTGAGACCGATGTACCTCTGTTATCAGAACGTGGCCGACACGTACTAATCGTTGACTAGCTTTACGACTCGACTGATGTAGTGCTTCTTTGCATTGCGGCGCGCCGACACGATTTGTGCGCTGCACTTGGCGACGAAAGCACTAGGACTTATTTAGCAGCATGGGGGAATGCATGGATTTCGAGGGCGGACATACCCGGGACCTTCTGACACTGGCTCAGCAGGCGTTAGAGGGCAATAACGTCAACAAAGGAATGCTTTGCGCTGCCGCGATTCGGGTCATCGATGACCCTCCTCGAGATGGCATCTTGCGCAGTCTGGCCGACCACGTATGTCAGGCAGTTTTCGACTGGGCTTGTTTCGACGGCTCCCCTGCCCGACTCGAAGGCGTCGTCGAGAGCTACAAGGCTGCCGCCGGCGCCTTACACATCGAGGTAGAGTTCAACAAGCTTTGACAGCAACGACTTCAACTCCGACCATTGGGTCCAATGGTCGGAGATTGTTGTCGCCAGGGTGGGCCGCCGGTCCCCGGCATCCGTGATCGTTGCGGGTAGTCGCGCGCCAGTCCTTCGTGACCCCCACATCGAGTAAGAAGGCGTAGGGACCGGCAGAATGACCTTGGCCACCGGAGCATTTGCTTCCGGTGGCCAAGGTCATTCGATGCTAGCTCTTGAACGTGTCTTTCACCTTTTCGCCGGCATCCTTCAGGCTGGACTTCGCCTGATCAAGTTTGCCCTCGTTCTTTGTGCTGTCATCCCCGGTCGCCTTACCGGCGGCCTCTTTGGCCTTTCCGCCCAGGTCGTCGATCTTGTTGCTCAATTTATCGTTGGCGCTCACTTCGTCGCCTCCTTCACAATCTTGTCGTTGGCGTCGGGTACCCGCCGGTGGATGTCTTTCAAACGGCGAGAGTCGACGATGAGGCGCAAACCCGAAGTCTTCGGCGGCTGACCGACATCGTTGGGCCGCGAGGAAAAAGGGGTGATCAACAGTCAATCCTTCGTTTCAACGACCAGCACCTCGGTGGTCGCCCGCCGTCTGACGATCTGCGGAACCGATCCGACAAGTCGACCCACCACCGAGTTCAAACCTACGTTTCCAACCACCAGCAGATCGGCTCCAGTCTCTTTCGCCAATGCGATGAGCGCATCGGCAGGAACCCCCTCGACGAGGCGTTCCTCAACGTCCGCTGCACCCGCCTGCCGGGCCCTGTCCGCAGCATCGCGGAGCAAGTCGTAGACCGGCGCGCTTCCTTGGGTGCGGTAACTCTCATCTTTGGGCTGCTCGGGGTCTGGACCGTCATGACTGGGCCGTTCTGACTGCACCGATGCCACGATCAACTTCGCCTTCGCATCCCCTGCAATCTCGGCGGCCTTTTCAACCGCGCGCAGCGAGGTGTCCGACCCGTCGGTTCCGACAACGATGACGCGGTAGTCCGACATAACGCTCCTTTCAGTGAACAATTGTTGCTACTTTAAAGCGATACAACTGTTCACTCAACCATGCTGCGTGCGCGACCGCGCAAACAACCCGATCGGCGTGTGTTGCGGCGGTGTCCGCGCGTTAGGGTGCATCGGTCGGCCTCGGCGAACCAGCCGATAGAAAAGTTGAGCACATTAATGACTGCAGCATCAGAAGCGTCGACTATTGAATCGCGGGTCGGCCACTACTACCAGATGGACGGCACCTACCTCGTCGGCCGCGAAAAGGTCCGCGAGTACGCCCGTGCGGTGCAGGACTATCACCCCGCGCACTGGGACGCCGCGGCCGCCGCCGAGCTGGGCTACTCCGGCCTGGTGGCGCCGTTGACGTTCACGTCGGTCCCGGGCATGACCTGCAATCGCCGCATGTTCGAATCGGTGGTCGTCGGTTACGACACCTACCTGCAGACCGAAGAAGTCTTCGAGCAGCACCGCCCGATCGTGGCCGGCGACGAACTGCATATCGACGTCGAACTGGCGTCGGTACGAAGGACCGCCGGTAGAGATTTCATCACCGTCACCAACACCTTCACCGACACTGCCGGGGAGCGGGTGCATACCCTGCACACCACCGTCGTGGGCATCACCGCTGAGGATGTCGATCCGGCGATCAAGACGGCCGTGCAGAAAGCGATGATGCACGACGTAGACATCCTCGCAGTCGGCCAGTCCGATGCCGCGTATCAGAAGACAGTGCGCCCCGAGGGCAAGGTTCAGATTGCCGAGGGAGGCGCGACCCGTACGCCAGGGACGCCGTCCTTCGAGGATGTCAAGGTCGGCGACGAACTACCGGTGCACCACACCCGACTGTCTCGCGGCGACGTCGTGAACTACGCCGGAGTGGCCGGCGACGCCAACCCGATCCACTGGGACGAGGGCATCGCCAAGCTGGCCGGACTACCCGACGTAATCGCGCACGGCATGCTCACTATGGGTTTAGGTGCCGGATTCGCCTCGGCGTGGTCGGGCGATCCCGGTGCGGTCACCCGTTACGCGGTGCGGTTGTCTCAGCCCGCAATCGTGTCGGCCGCCGAGGGTGCTGACATCGAGTTCGGTGGCCGGATCAAGTCGCTTGACCCGGAAACCCGCAGCGGTGTCGTCGTTGTCGGCGCGAAGTCCGATGGCCGGAAGATCTTCGGCATGGCAACGTTGAACGTCCGCTTCCGATGACCATGGCGGCGGTTGGGGTGGGCTTCACGGTTAGCGACCCGTGACGTCAGAGCAGCGACAGCACTCGCTCAGGGATCGTGGGACGAGCCTCGAACCCCCTCGTGTGGCGGGGGACGATCCCCCATGCTCAATCGTTAGACCGATGCCCGGTTTTAGTCGACAAGACCAGCGTGAATTTACGGATTTGGGCTGGTGGATCGCATGCGGCGAATCAGGCAAGCTGGAATGCAGTACCACCAACCGCGGGCAAGGAACTACGCATGGCTCCCAACGACAATGACCAATCGTCGAATGAAACCAGCGTCGAAACGACGGCAGCGTTGCCTGATGACGACCTTAGTGGCCTGGACGAGGCGGCCCCATCCAGTGCCGAAGATGCCGATGAGTCCGGACTTGAGCGGCTGCCAAGCGGTGCGGCGCTATTGATCGTCACGCGCGGGCCCAGCGCTGGAGCTCGATTCTTGCTCGACCGCGATATTGCGTCGGTAGGACGCCATCCAGACAGCGACATCTTTCTCGACGACATCACCGTTAGCCGCCGCCACGCAGAAGTCCGCCGTGAAGGAGGCGAATTCCGCATCACCGACACCGGCAGTCTCAACGGAACCTATCTCAACCGCCAACCCGTGGACACGGCCGCGCTGGCCAACCACGACGCAATCCAGATCGGCAAGTTTCGCCTCGTGTTCTTGACCCCGCCCACCCCGCGGTAACACCCTTGAGAATCACTGCCCGCGTCAGCTTGGCGTTCTCCGCAGTCGGCCCGCACGCAAACGACCCATTTGGAAATCCGGCGCACTTTTCAGACGAGAAGTGATCACGAAGTTTGAGAAGTGTAAATTCTCAAACTCTGCCGGGTCCAGCAGCACTGACGATGTCTGAGGCGGGGCTCGTCTTTCATGTTGCGAAAGCCTATTTATGCGGTTGAAACGCCTTCCTTGGGCGTTTCTCGCCGCGTACCCCGCCATCCTGTACTGCGTGCAGACACGCGGGTGGTAGCGCGTGTTTGTCACCGCTGCGCTTGGCTGCCAGACGCAGCTGACCATCCTGCCCAGGGCAGCGAGACACCTTCTTTGTTCGCAGCTGTCGAGATGCAACGAAGATTGACAAGACACGCCTGCCTACTTTGACAAAACTTCGGCGTGGCGCGAGGGCTTGCTAATGTTCGCTGTTAGGCGCTCGGCCGTTACTTCCACGGTGTGTTTGGCCCATCCACGATGAAACCTTTCAGACCTACGGCTCGCGCGCCTAGCTACGAGGTCGGACGTATTAATAGATTTGCCGGACTGGCTCGGGGTCGTAGCCAAGTTCGGTGGGGCGCCAGTCGGTCCCCAGTAGTCTTCTCGCGCTTTGCGTTGTGCCGCTCCTGAGTCGATGTCACGTTGGCGCTCAGGGTCTTTGCATTCGGCTTCACGGATCGCAACGTCGAGTTGTCGGCGTGCGGCCGCGGGGAGTTCAAATCATTTCCGTCGCATTAGGCGCCGCAGAATGTGGCCACGCCACGCCGGAGAACTATTGCAGCGATCGTCAACGCCAGGAGTTGATTACTTCCGGCCAGTGGAAGTGTCAGGGCGGCGACGTCAATGACGTCACCGGGAAAATCCCCACTCAGTTCCTTGGCAACGCGGGTACCACAAACCGCTTGCCGTATCTGGTCGACGCGGTCCTCGAACCACTGCTGGCCGAAGCGACGGTATTCGTCGTTGTCTTGCGCCCCAGCGCCCAGGCTCTGGCCCAGGACTTCGGCGCCGAGGGCTGCGAAAAGCGCGCGCTCGCCGCTTCTGCTAAGCCGAGCGATAAGTGCAGTGTCGTCAGTCATGGTCAATTGCCTTCACTTCTAGTGACGAGTGGCGCGGCGAGGTGAGCAAGAATGAAGGCTATCGTCCGCAGGTGAAGACCGGGGTTGCTGTCTTGGCCGCCGAGTGCTTCCGAGTCCAGGAGACCTTCGACCAGGGCGTGAAACGATAGAGGCAGGTCTCGGTTGAGAATCGCAGTGGCACAGCGCAGCCCGAGCGCGTCGACAGCAGAGGCGACGTCGTCGTGGGCTAGGTGTCCTATGGCGCGCGCGACCGCGGGTATGTCGGCGTTGCCAATGTCGTCCTGCACGCTCTGAGGAGCTTCGGCGTCGGTCATGTCTTCTATGCACCGCCATGCTTGTTCGGGTGTCCACCCGGAGACCATGTCCATCCCGCGGATCATGTTGAAGTAACTGGCATCGTGGTGGCGACTGTCGAATTCTGGACGCGCCAGCATTGCGGTCCAATACTGCTCAGGCAGCGGCGTGCCGACGTCGATTCCACGGCTCACCATCTCAGTGAACCCCCAGTATGCGTTCGTGACAGTTTCCATTTGTGCGGGATTCAGCGTGGCGATCCGGTGGAGTCGATCTTGAAATGGAGGGTGGGTTTCCGGGCTACGGACGAATAGGGGATCTGTACTGATAGCAATGGCAGATTGAGCGATAGTGGCCACTATGGCGGTAACATTCCCGGCTTCGCTTCCACCGCCGAACAAGCTAGTGCAGATCGGGAAGGCGAAATCGTCGGCGGCGAGTTCGTTCTGGCGTTGGGCATCGGCAGCCCGCGGTCGGGCGTACTTGGCGTGTGCCAGAGCGATATGGCCAAGTTCGTGGGCGAGGACATAGAACAGTGCCCAAGCTCCGAAGCCCCGTTCGGTGTCGTGCATCGCCGCGTGCGTGTTGACGTCGGTTGAGACTTTCGCCGATGATGCCCATAGCCTTTGGTGGACGATGTAGTAGCGCAGGGAAGCTGCGCCGCCAAGAATCACCGGATCAGTTGCGGTCAATTCCGAGCTTCGTCGGGCTTGAAAAGTGCGACGCAGGCTGGACGTGATGCGCGTACGACCCTTTGATCGACTCCACGCTGAAAGCAAAGCGCCAAGCAGATCCACGAGCGTCATCATGGCGTCGGAGACCATGATGAGGTGGGAGCCGTCTGGAAAAGAACGAGTGGAGGCGCTGGTCGTGTCGGTGTCCACCGTGACGGTTTCAATCATCCGACGGTCAAGTTGGGGCACAACGTCGAGGACGCCATCCATAAGCGCCCGAAGTGCACGTTCGTTGATTTCCTGGAGCGCATCCGGGCGATCGAGGCTGACGTCCTCGAGCGTTTCAGGCTTTAGGTCGCGCAACTCTCGGAGGCGCTCGCGACCATACTCGGACGAGTTGAGCAGGGCCAACGTTCGTCTTCGCTCGGACCGCAACACGCTTCGAGCGCGCGCTGCCATGGACTCCAAGTCACCCCCTGCTGGTATGCCTCGCGGGCACCTTAGCCTGCGACGGCCATGCGCCATAGTCCGCCGCGCCGCCGGCAATCATCACGACCGGTCCACGTCGGCAGCTTTTCCTGCTGCTACTTGTTGCTGTTGTTGCTGCTGCTGCTTTTGTGTCGAGATGCAGCCAAGTTGACAGGAATCGCCGGGCTACTTTGACAAGAGCTGGGCGTGTTGCGGAAGCCTGTCAAAGTAGATGGCTCGGTCTTCGGAGCACGGACCGGCACTACCTCCCGACCGTATACCGATGGAGAGACGAATTCTGCTGGCATGCCGGTCGACATCAAGTGCCATGAGCGACCGCCGAAGCCCACCATTCGACCAAATCGCCTACGAATTGGCGGTTAAGCAATCAGTGGATGATGTAATCACGCGTATCGAGAGCTAACTAATGCGAGTTATGTTGTCCCACAACCGTTGTCAGCGCGCAAGTCCTACTGGAATCCAGGACCGCCTTTGCTGATTTGCGGGGCGGCAGGCTCCTGTCCAGCATCGGCCCTATATGGACCTTCGTGCCCGCGATCTGCGGATTTTCTCCCCAGATTTATTCGATCGGGGCGAACTGGTGGGTGCCTTTGCAGTCCCGTTGATGGCGTAAATGACACCGTCCGCGACGAAGGTCACCGATTGCTAGCCTCCACCTACGCCGTGGGGGCACAACAATGCGCCCTCGGGCACGTGAAAGACCAGGGGCCATTGGGCTCATTCCGGCTGAATGTCGCAAATGAGCGATAGAGTCGCTGAACTTCGTCGGTTTGGGCAATGCATTTCGAAAGGCGAATGGATGGGCAGCAAGAAAGCCGAGGTCATCGAGATCGATGTCGATGACCTGGCGTTGTCGCTGGTGGGATGGCAGGTCGAAGACGCGCAGGCTCGTCTGGTCACCCGTTCGCAAAGCAGTACTGACCACGAGCAGCAGGTGGCCTTCTCGGGCACCTTTCGCTTTCTGTCCGAGGATTGGACTGACCGTTTCAAGAATAGTGACGGCGACCGCTATGCCGCGCAGGTCTTCCTCACTCTGAACCGGCGCGATGCCCCCGCACCCACCGGCAACTACAGATGGGTTGTTCTCGAAACGATCAAAAAGGCTCAGAAGGGCCTCATCCGCGTCGCCGCCCAGAGCGACAGCTGGACGTGCCGGGCTCCGTTCACCGCGGCGGACCTCGATCTCCGGCTCACGGCCTATGACCTCGCCGACGTCTCGGACGTGTACATCAACTCAAAGCTCAGCCTTCCCGATCCCACGATTCCGCTCGACATCGCGGTGGTAGACGAGGCCAGCGTCGTAGGGCCGCGTGCGAAGGTCGCCGCCGCACACGCCTACGTGTCACACAACAAGTACGAAGCGACTCTCACCATGCACACCGAAGGCACCTTCGAGTTCGGCAGCGCGGACGATCTCCTTCAAGCCCACGTGGAGCAGTGCGAATGGGTAGACCGCCGATCCACCGTGGAGGGCGCTTCGCCGTTCGAGGTGACGGCGCCGGACATCAAATTCGAGATTGTCGACGAGACCGGCTTCCTGCTCAGCGATCGAACCTGCAGGTTTTACGGACACATCGCAGTCGACGACCGGGGAGCGGTCCCCCGTCGCCAGCCGCGGTGGGTCGCTCGAGACGTCGTCAAAATCAGCAACCTGCCTGGTGATCCGCACCGGGTCGTTGCGCGCGTGATCGATGGCGACGAGTGAACGAGCTCAGTCAGCACCTCGCTGCGTTGCAGGCACAGCTGATCGACGAACACACCCAGGCGCCAGGGCTTTTCGGGGAGATCGCCCGGATGGAAGACCTACTGGCTGACACCTACCGCAACCGGGTGCCGTACGAATTGTTGCAGAACTCCGACGACGCCGAATCCACGGTCGTCACGATCACCGCACTGCCCGACGGGACCTGGTCCTGGTCGAACAACGGGAGACCGCTGAGCTCGGCGGATGCTGAGGCGCTCTGCAGGAGCGCCAGCTCGACCAAACGCCGAGGTGATTCCATCGGATATCGCGGCATCGGCTTCAAGTCCCTCGCCGCGATCGCCGCCCGTATCGACGTCAGATCCTCGGACGTGGCCTTCGCCTTCGATCGAAGTGTCGCTGCCCAGCTGCTGGGCGAACAGTCGCCGTCCGCGGTCCCGTTGATCCGGATCCCGTGCGCGATTCGCAGCGCTGACAGGATCGAGGGGACGTGCTTTACGGTTCACGGCCGCAGCGGCGGTGAGGCGTCGCTGGACGCGATCGACCCCATCAGCCTTTTGTTCCTGCGCCGCGTCGAACGCGTCGACATCGCGACCGCAGAACGCGTCACCACGATCAGCGTGAAGCGCGACGACTCACGAGTGACGCTCTACGATCAGGCCGGCGCCGCGACGTTCGGGCTGCTTACGTTGGGGACCGCGACGCTCGCCGTTCCCCTCGATGCGCGCGCTCAGTCACTGACCGGGCTTCGGGGCCGCCTCGCGTGCGGCCTGCCGCTCGACGACGAGCCGGGACTGCCCGTCGCGATATCGGGAGACTTGCTGACCGATCCATCGCGCACGCACGCCGTCGTCGGGGATGCCGCCACTCAGCGGGTGCTCGCGGACGCCGCCTTGGCCATCGCATCCGCGTTGACCGAGCCCGAGGCGCCATTATTCCAGCGCCTCTGGGAACTCATCCTGGAGGGCGAAGACCTCCGCTCTCTGCTGATGTCGTCGCACCCCACCACGAGCACCGCGTTACTCACTGAGCTCCAACGGGTGATGAAGTCGCGGCAGAAATCTTTTGCCTACTTACCACTACCGTTGACGGCGGACGACGTCTCCAGCATCTTTCCGTCTGGCGCACCGGTAGCGCTGTACACCAAGCAGAACCAGGCGAGCGCCCGCGCCCTGAAAGCCGTTCTGGGACTGGACACCCTGGATGTGCAGCAACTCGCCAGTGAGCCCGTGGTTGAGCAGCTGTCGGAGGACCTGATCGCACACCTGGGCGCACACCTCAACGAGATGGCCCGAAGCTACGGCAGGAAGCTCACCCCTGCTGAACAACGCGTCGTTGACCGGGGGCCGGCCGCATCGCCGCCCTCCTTGCCAAATATCTCCCAGCACACCGCACCCGACGCGCGCCCAAGCGAGATTCCCACGACGGCGGAGCCACTGGCTGACGTTGTTTCCCGTTGGCGCACAGCTGAAGTCGCCACCATGGAATATCTCAACAGCCGCGGCTGGAGCCTCGAGGACGTCAGCGGACAGAACGTCGGCTACGACCTTGCCGGAACCAACCCGTCCAGTGCACCCGTGCGCATCGAGGTTAAAAAGGTGGACCACCCAGACGCACGGTTCGCCATGACGAACAACGAGATGTCGCTGATGCTCGCCTCCCCAGGCGGCTACCTGCTCGCAATTCTCGTCGGGGACGGCCGCTACGTCAGACTCATGGTTGTGGACCCCAGCAACGAAGGCCTGCCCAAGGAGCGCGTCTGCCGTCGATGGGACTGGGAGTTCACCGATTGGGCGCGCTTCGCGACAATCGTCGAATGACTCGTGTCGCAAAGTCCCCTAATTTGCAAGAGTGCACTCCGGCGAGTATCAGGCACACCTTTGCTCGCGCGCCTTCTGCCGCACGGCAGCATCGTCACCCCCACCGTCGCGGTTGACTAACGAACCCAGCACCTGTACGAACGATGTGACATAGGTGTTCGCCGGTGGCGGCGGCACGTACTTGAGATCTCCAGCGTCTGCACCCAGTTGGTGGTCAGCACCGTGCGCAACTGGGCGCGCTCGACGGCATTGAGGTTGCCGGCCGGCTGCTCCAGCGATAGCACACGCCACAACGCGTCATCGCCTGCGGTGGTGATGAGGGTGGAACCAACCGCGGACGCGGTGTCGCGCAACGTCTCACGGTTGGCGTCAGCGGCGAGTGCGTTCAATGCACCCGAGGCCGCGTCCAATCGCTCGCTGGAAACGTTAATTTGGGCGGCGGTATCCGGCTGATTAATCTAGATATTTCCACCAATTCGATGAGGTGCTTTGGTTGATCGTTCCTTACGAGCGCTTATGACGCGCTTACTCCGATGCAGCGTCGTTGGTGCCTGACGCCACGTGGACATTCACCGACGAAGTGCCGGCGCGATCGCCGCTGCCGGCGGTGAGGGTAAGGACGTGTTCTCCCGGCGATAGTGCGATCTGCACGGTGCGCCCACGCCCAAGTTCTCCATCGATGCTGGAGTGCCAGTGGAGGTCTTCTAGTTCTGGTGCGTTCGCCTCGAGCCACCATCCGTTACCGATCAGCTGCGCGGCATCGGTCGACAGTTCGGCATGATCGGGTGGCTGCTGGATCAACGCCCGACATGGCTTGAGTGCGACGGGGAATGAATCCGAGATCGCGGCTGCCGAGCGGATTCCGTTGGTGGCGCGTATAGCTATCCGGCATTGGGAGCCTCCGGGTAGCTCTGACAGGTCGACGAGGGCCGATGTTTCGGTGGTTTGCATCACCACGGGGATCCAGATGGCGCCGTTGGTGTGACTGTAAACAACCCGGAACTGCACGGGCGCGGGTTCGCCGCCGGCTCGCCAGGTGACACGCACGGGGCTGTCCTGTTGGTTTTGGGGGATGCGGGAGGTGAGCCGGATGGTGGGGGCGCTTTCTGGCACCGTGATGTCGGCGACAATGATCGGATCCTCGTGATGGAGGCCAGGGATGTTGCGTAGGAAGCGGATTCGCCGCGCCGCGGCGGGCAGCGGCACGTAGCCGCGGACCGCGAGGTTGCCGGTGGTGCTGCCGCAGTAGCCCAGGACCGGCAGGGGGGTTCGCACCAGGACTCGATCGTCGGCGGCTCGGACCTCAGCGACCAGTATTGGTGTTCCCGATATCTGGTCGCGAAGGGTTGGGCGCACAGTGGTGTATCCCGGCCGGAGCGTGAGCTGGTTGTCAGGAGAGAGGCGACCAAAGACTGGCAGGTACTCGACAGTGTCATGTGGTTCAGGGGTGTCGGCGTCCACGGGGACCCTCCCGGTTGTCATGGTGGTGTTAGCGAGTCGAAGAGGATGTTCCAAGTCGCCACGGACGGCATGCGGTTTGGGCCCCCGCAGTAGGACATCAGTTCGGATGCCGGGCCGATCATGACGGCGCCGTCGGAGGCGCACCAGTTTAGCGAGCCTGCCTCGGTGTGGTCCGGCAGTCGATTGTCGAGATCTGTGATTGCGGGTCCGTCCGTGCAGTTCGCATGACCCAGGCCGAAGGTGTGGCCCAATTCGTGGGCGAAACTGGCCGGCAACCCGGTCCGGCACAGGAAGACCCGTTCGTCGATGGGGTAGGTGGGCCAACTCGGTTCGAATGAGTAGGCGTGACCCATCCCGTTGAACCCCGCGTAGAAAGCACTGTCAGCGATGACTGCGGCCCAGATCAGGCGATGCTTGGGATCCCAGTATTCGCGGGCGATCTCGTCGATCTCGTCGATCAGATCTTCCCAGCCCGTTCGTGTCCCGAGGTCGTGGTCTTCAGTGCCGATGACCTCCTTGCCGGGAGCGACTGCCTCAATGAAGCCGTCGGCTGACACGGGGTAACGGTCCTGTGCCCCGACTAGGTTGTCCACCCAGTCCTGTCTGGATGGGGTGATCACCGTCGGGTACACCTCATCGCGCACCACCATGCGTATGACGGCCTGGGTGCGCCGCGGCTCGAAACTGCGGGTCAGCGAGGCGGTGTCCGCGGCGATGTCGGCGGCGGCCGCTAGCCCGGGCCACGCCCGTACCGTCACGTCGGCGCGGATAGTGCCAACGAGGTCGTCCCATGGCAGTTCAAATTCAAGAGCGTTGTCACGTGTGGCGGTGGACCGTGCAACGGGGGGCGCGAACATCGTCGACGACAGCGGGATGTCGTAGACCGCGCCCTTTGGTCCGAACATGTTCACCGAGCCGTCGATGGGTATCTCGCCGGGGGCACCACCCCAAGAGTTTGGTGGAGTCAATCCCGACTCAACGTAGACGCGCACTCGGGTGTGGCGACGTTCCACCAGCCGCACTTGTGTGGATGCGGTGCTGGGCGCTGTTATGGGATCCGGCGACTGAACCACCTGGACGAACTCGACACCCGCGATGTGTAGGTGAGGTTGTTGGCCCACCGTGAATGGCAGTTCGCGTTGCGCGCGTCCGCAGCCGTTGGTGACGGTGGCCACGACCTTGAGGTCGACCGCCGAGGTGGTCACGGGTGTGTGAAAAATGACGGTGCGTGTGCCGCCTGGTAGATGCGCGAAGTGCGCCAGGCGGTAGACACCGTCGAAGACGTCGACTGTGACGAAGATGCCAGGACCAGCGCTCGTGCTGATGTCGATCGAGGCGTCGGTGTCCGGGGCGATGATCGATGACCACGTGTTGGGCGCGGAAATGAACAGGGCGGTGATGAGCGGGGTACCGCCGGCGAACGGAATGTCGTCGTTGCCCAGCCGGAACACCGGGAATAGCCCGGCATTGCAGAATCGAACCTTCCCCGCGAGGATACGCAGCTCGATCGGGCCGGGGGCAGCATCGGCAGGTACCTCGACGGTTATGGACGTGTCGCTCCAATGCGACGCGGTGGCTTCGACCTGGCCTTGGGCTGCGTTGAACAGCACCGTCCCAGTCGTGCCGAAACCTGTTCCTGTCACCGTGAGTTCGGCGCCCGGGCACGCTGTCGGGTTACTCAGACCGGTGATGTGCCATCGGGGGGCCTTGTTACGGACCTCGGAGATCTGTGCATTGGCTCGTTCGATGCACGTGACGACCTTGATCGGGACGTCGAACCGAAGCCCGCCGGGAACCAGCGGGTCGAATACGATGCGCCAGCGGTCTTTCCAGCCGTCCAGCGAGGGCGGGCCGGTGGGAATTCCAGGGATCGAGCGGCCGGGGCGACGGATGTTAGGCCCAACGCCGAGGCCATCGTCGAAATCGTCTAGCCCGGTGAAGCCGTCCGGTGCGCTGATCAACGCGCGCACGGTCGAGGTGGAGCCGGATTGGTCCAGCAACGTCTGCAGCCACTCGCGCTGCCACACCAGAGGCGCGAGGCCATCGAGCATGAGGCGTGCATCTTCGGTGTCTTCGGCTGCCCACACTGCTGCGCACATCAGTAGCGAAACCGCGCCCTGCGCCGACTGCGGCGCCGTCAGTAGCGGCGCTATCGTGTCGCGAAATCCTAGCTTTCGTATTGAGATGCCAAGGGGCACAATCGAATGACGCAATCGGCTAGCGGCAGCATTGTTGCCGGCGAGCGTGAGTTCTGCGTCGGGAATCAGTGCTTCTAGCCAAGCTAAGGTGCCCTCCACACGGTCGAGTACGGAACTCGACGCAGGGGGTAGTTCGCCGGCCGCGGTCAGCGTCTCGACATGCTGGCGTAACGCCGCAATGTGTGCCCGGGGGACGATGTTGAGCTGGCGCGCCGAGAGCGGAACCGTCGCGGCGGCGTCGATGGCGGACTGCGGCACCTGGACCATTGGATGGCCCGCGTCCAGGTCCGCGTCGGCGAGGACCTCTCCGGCGCCGTCCGTAACACGGAGACGGAGGTCGGCACCGGCGTGGTCGCCGGGCAGCTCAACAATGAAATCGCCCAACGGTGTGGTGTGGCCGACCGTGACCGCGGCACCGTCGCCGCCGGCTGTCGTCAGCTCTACCCTTAGGGCGCCAACCGGCGAGACATTACCGGTCGCGTTTACTCGGCCGGTGATGGTCGTTTCGCCTGGGTCGATCGGTGTTGCTTCACTGTCCACGCTTCACCCCCGAAGTCGAGGCCACCCCGCCCTTCGTACGGTCAGAGCGGGCACGCTGAGGCTTGTTTAACTAACAGGCAAAAGCCTGCCCGAGGCGGGGAGTACGCGCACGAGTAATGGACTACTCGAATCAGGGCTAGGGAGTGTGCGTCCCCAACGAATGTTGTCGAGATGCGCCGACCGACTTGTGTCCGAGTCGGGCCATGTTCCCGCTGAGCGTGGCAACCTGAGCGTTCGGGAACCCGCGAACCGTCGCAGATCATGGGCCGACTACTATTCCCCCTCCCCTGCGCGGCCGCGGAGCAACTCGCACCTCTTGAGCACGCATCTCGACAGCAGCCGCCGCTCAGCGCGCCATGTTGGCGAAGCGCGACAGATGCAGCTGGTGAGCGACGGTCACCGTCTTGGTGGGGCCGTTGCGGTGCTTGGCCAGAATCAAATCCGCCTCGCCGCCACGCGGATCGTCGCGTTCGAAGGCATCCGGCCGGTGCAGCAGGATAACGACGTCCGAGTCCTGTTCCAAAGATCCCGACTCACGAAGATCGGCCAACATTGGCTTCTTGTCGGTGCGCTGCTCAGGACCGCGGTTGAGCTGGCTGATCGCGATGACCGGAACTTCGAGCTCTTTGGCCAAAAGCTTGAGATTGCGGGAGAATTCGGACACTTCGACCTGCCGCGACTCGAACTTCTTGCCCGACGTCATCAGCTGTAGGTAGTCGATCACGATCAGTCGAAGGTCGGCCCGCTGGCGCAGCCGCCGCGCCTTGGCACGGATCTCCATCATGGTCAGGTTCGGTGAGTCATCGATATATAGTGGGGCCTCGCTGATTTCGCTCATTCGTCGTGCCAGCCGGGTCCAGTCGTCGTCATTCATCCGGCCCGAACGCATATCGGCCAGCTTGATTTTGGCCTCGGCGGATAGCAACCGCATCACGATTTCGGACTTGCTCATCTCCAGCGAGAAGATCACGCTGGCCATCCGATTCTTGATGGAGCAGGACCGCAGGAAATCGAGCCCGAGCGTCGAGTTGTGTGTCGGGATCATGCCGCGGCCGGCCAAGTACAGGTGCGCGCCGTTGTCCACTTGCACGCAACGCACCGGAACGCTGCGGACCCGCCGCACGGATTCCAGCTGCAGCACCGGGGCCATCAAAGTAGTTGCGCCCCTGCGCTCCCCGTAGCGTGCGATGGACCCGGCCGCGGCGATAGTGTCCAGGCCACAACGCAATTGAGTCGTCGTCCGAATGCCGTAACCCGTTGGCCACTGATGCTCGGCGTCGGCGACAATGACTGTGCCGTCGGAGAATTCGACCCCGTAGCACGGCCGGCCCGGCATGACCTCCGTCGCGGCCACCACCCGCGTCGGCTGCCCATCGGCGCCCAGCAACTCATCACCGACGGCGACGTCGCCCATCGTCGTCCAACCACTCGGCGTCGGCAGCGGCGTATCGAGCGCCAGCGCCTTGCCCACACCGGGCCTGGCCGCCACGATGATCATCTGACCCGGATGCAAGCCGTTGGTTACCTCGTCGAGCTCGACGAAACCGGTCGGCACACCGCGCGCCAGCCCGCCGGCCGAGGCGATCGCGTCGATCTCGTCCATCGTCGGCTGCAGCAGGTCCTCCAGTGGGACGAAGTCCTCGGAAAGGCGCCGATCGGTGACCTCGTAGATCTCTGCCTGCGCCCGGTCGACGACCTCGGCGACATCGGCGCCCTCCGCGCCCGCGTAGCCGTACTGCACCACCCGGGTGCCGGCTTCCACCAACCGGCGCAGCAGCGCCTTCTCCGCGACGATGCCCGCGTAGTAACCGGCGTTGGCTGCGGTCGGCACCGTCGAGATCAAGGTGTGCAGGTAGGGGGCACCACCGATGCGGCGCAGCAGGCCGCGGCGGTCTAACTCGGCGGCAACCGTCACCGCGTCGGCCGGCTCACCGCGGCCGTAGAGATCCAGGATGGCGTCGTAGACATTTTGGTGCGCCGGGCGGTAAAAGTCGCTGGGTCGCAGCCTTTCCAAGACGTCGGCGATGGCATCCTTGCTCAGCAGCATTCCACCGAGCACCGACTGCTCGGCCGCGAGATCCTGCGGCGGCTGACGACCGTAGTCCTCGCTGGGAGTGTCGGTGCCGGCGTGACCGAGATCGTCCAGGACTGCCACCGTCTCCCACCTCCCCAGGCACGACACTCGAACGTACATTCGACATTGGTGTCTTCACGCTAAGCCACGCCACCGACAACTGCTCGAGTCAGGACATTGGCATCACCCCACGCGGGGACGACGCTAAAGGTTGCTGGGGCGGACTCCAAACGGCGTTGTTCATGAATCTGTGCATCGCGTGTGCATATCCGTCTGAACCCGTGTTAAGGGGATGTGGAGAACTTGTGGAGCAATATGCGCCAGTGCAACATCACTGCAGATAAGGGCACCACACAGTTGCCCACTTTGTGTGGATGAGAATCTCTTCGGCGTGTCGGGCCGGGTTGCCGCTTCGGGCGTGTTGCGTTTCAGACGATGATTCGCCGCGTTAACGCACGGTTACGTTCGCTATAGGTTGTTGGTTGGTGTGAGTTCGCTATGGATGCCAGCAACACCCCGGCGGCAGCTCCGTTCAGCCACCACCGAGGTCAGCGAGGCTGGGTTGCTAACCGTCCGCAACGACGTCGAGCGCAAACTCGACGTTGACGTCCGGATGCAGTTGCACGGTGATCGGATGGCTGCCCACTGCTTTGATGTGTCCTTTGGGCAGCCGGACGACGCGCTTGTCGAGGTTGGGCCCGCCAGCCTTCCTGATCGCCGTGACGATAGCGCCGGAGGTCACCGAACCGAACAGCTTGCCCGAGTCGCCAGCCGTCTTCACCGCCAGTGCGACCGGACCCAAGGCCTCGATCGCCGTCTTGATTTCGTTGGCGTGCTCGAGGTCTCGCACCTGCTTGGACTCGCGGGCACGACGGATGTCCTCAACCTGCTTCTGGGCGCCGCGCGAAGCGACGATCGCCAGGCCACGGGGCAGCAGAAAGTTGCGGCCGTACCCGTCTTTAACCTCGACGGTGTCGCCGACGGAACCGAGGTGGTCGACGTCGGCGGTCAAAATGAGCTTCATTGTTTCGTTAATTCCATTCTGCGTCAGGCGCTATCGCGACGAGGAGGTGAAGGGCAACAGCGCCACCTCGCGCGCGTTCTTGACCGCAAGCGCGATGTCGCGCTGATGCTGCACGCAGTTGCCGGTGACACGACGCGCGCGGATCTTGCCGCGCTCGCTGATGTAGGTGCGCAGCAGCTGGGTGTCCTTATAGTCGATTTCTTGGCCCTTTTTGGAGCAGAACACACATTTGCGTGTCTTGACCGGCTTCTCCGGCGCGGGGCGCCGCTTGTTACTGGACTTGGCCATGTCTGTCTCTTTCGTTCTTCGGGTGAAAAAGTTGGTTAGGAGTTAGAACGGCGGTTCGTCATCCCCGCCGCCGAACGAACCCGAGGCCGGAGCGCTGCCCCACGGATCGTCACCGGAGGCGGCGCCGGTCTGGGCCGGCTGGCGAGATCCCCCGCCGCCACCGAAGCCCCCGCCGCCACCGCCGCTGCGGCTGGCCTTGTTGACCTTGGCGGTGGCGTACCGCAACGACGGGCCGATCTCGTCGACCTCGACCTCGACCACAGTGCGCTTCTCGCCCTCCCGGGTCTCAAACGAACGCTGCTTGAGCCGCCCGGACACGATCACCCGGGAACCGCGGGTCAGGCTCTCGGCTACGTTCTCGGCGGCCTCGCGCCAGATGTTGCATCGCAAGAACAGTGCCTCGCCGTCCTTCCACTCCCCGCTTTGGCGGTCGTAGATCCGCGGGGTCGAGGCCACCGTGAAATTCGCCACGGCGGCACCGGACGGGGTGAACCGCAGTTCGGGATCAGCGGTCAGGTTTCCGACGACGGTGATGTTCGTGTCACCAGCCACAATGTCCTCCTGGTCGAGAGCGTGCTGTCGCAGAGCCTACGCAACGGCTACGACGCGACGTGGTCATTCGCCAACAGGCGCCCGGCGACGATGCGGGCCGGGACGGCTGAGGAGAAACCGGGCGATCTTCATCAGTGCTTGTCGGTGCGCATCACCTTGGTGCGCAACACCGACTCGTTCAGGCTGAGCTGACGGTCAAGCTCGGACACCGTCGCGGGCGCGGCCTGCAAATCAATCACCGCGTAGATGCCCTCGGCATGCTTCGCGATTTCGTACGCCAGGCGGCGCCGACCCCAGATGTCGATCTTGTCCACCTTGCCGCCGTCTTTGCGGACGACGTTGAGAAAGGTCTCCAACGACGGAGAAACGGTGCGCTCGTCGAGGGTGGGGTCGAGGATGACCATGATTTCGTATGGACGCATGGGAACCTCATCACCTCCTATGGTCGTGTGCGGCCACGGTCGTGTCCGTGGCAGGAGGGTCGCCTGCGTCGGCAACCGACCCAGGCTACCGGACGGTGGCTGAGCTTGCGAAATCGGTGATCATCGAGAGTGCGCTCACGGCGACGACACGCCGCGCGGTGACGCCCTAGGCGCACACTGAACGCCCTCGACTCACGACTAGATGTCGTCAACGCGCGACGGCTTGTCCAGCGTCAACGTCTGCCTCGGCGGTCGCCGATGTCGACTTTCGCAGCCGCGCCGGACGCAACCGCGAGGGCAGCCAGCTAGGCGGCGCATCGCCGGCCCGGTCAAACACTCCGCCGACTGGATCGTCGACCCGCCCGCCCCAGCGCACCAGGTCTTCTTCGGGCCGGTAGATCTGGCGAACTACCAGCGCGCACAAGGCCAGCACCGCGATGTCGCGCAGCAGCACCGCCGAGGTGAACCACTGCTCGGGCAACCCGCGGTTAGGCACGCTGTAGAGGTAGTACATTCGCGGCACCCACACCAGTGCGTCGATCGTCATCCACGCCAACAGGATCCGGCGGTGCGGCAAAGCCAGCACCGCCAGCGGTACCAGCCACAGCGAGAACTGCGGACTCCACACCTTGCTGGTCATCAGAAACGCCGCCACCACCAAAAACACCAGCTGCGCCACCCGCGGCCGCCGCGGGGCAGTCAGCGCGACGTAACCGATTGCCGCACAACACAACAGGAAAAGCACCGAAACGACCCCGTTCAGTACTTGGGGCGGCTGCCAGAAACCCAGATCAGGATCGAAACCGTGCCAGCCGGTAAACGATTTGACGAGGTTGTACAGCGAGTCCATGTCATCGCCGCGGCGGGTATTCAACCGGAAGAATTCCGACCAGCCCCGGGGGTAGAGCACCAGCACCGGCAGGTTCACCGCCAGCCACGTCGCCAGGGTCACGACCGCGGTGCGGGTCCAGGCAGCTAACCGCCCGGTCCGGACGCCCAGCACCAGCAGCGGACCCAGCAACAAGACCGGGTACAGCTTGGCCGCAACGCCCAGCCCGATCAGCACGCCGGCCAGCACCGGTCGCCGACGAGCCCACGCCAGCAGCCCACCGACCGCCAACGCCGTTGCCAGCGCGTCGAAGTTGGTGAACATCTGGAAGATCACCAGCGGGGACGCGCCCACCAGCGCCGCGTCCCAAACCCGCCGGCCCGCCAGGCCCGCGGTGGCCCACAACGTCGCCAACCACGCCAACGCCAACCCGAGCGCGGCCACGTCGAAGAAGACCACCACCTCGGCGACCGCCGGCAGCTTGAGCAACTTACTCAGGGTGGTGTAGGTCTTGGCCAACGCCATCGACACATATTGGTACACCCCGGTGAGCACCGGGTACTCCATGTAGCGCACCGCGGGCTTGCCGTCATAGCGCGTCTGCGGTTTACCGCTGGCGTCCTTCTCGATCCAGCTCGATTTGTACGGAAACTTGCCCTGGCCCAACAACTCCGCGCCATACAGCGGCACCGTGTCGGAGTAGCACAGCTCGTAATAGGCCCGCTCATTCTGCCAGTTGGCAACCCGTTGGTCACCGGGCCCGCTCCCGGTGGTCTGCAAGCACGGCGCCTTGGTCGACCAACCCAGCGCCAAGAACACCAGCGCGATCACAAACATCGCTCGCAGCGGAGTCAGGAAGGCTGTGCGGCCGATCACCGCGTGCCGGCCGACCGGACCGCCGACGACGCTGGATAGTGCCGCGCCCAGAAAGTCGGTGCGGCTGGGGCAATCGCGGTCATTGGCAGAGCGCAGGTCGGTGGCCAACGGCCGCGGCGAAATGGTGGCGCGGCCTGTCCCCCCCTGCGCGATCACGGCGGCGATGGAGCAGGCACGGGTGCCCCCGGCGGCGGTGCAGGTGGACCGACGGGGACAGGACCGACGGGCACAGTGGTGGGCGGCCCGACCGGAATGGTGATGCCAGGTGCCACCTCGATCGTGGGCTGGATGACCGTCATCTGTGGCGGCTCTGGCGGCGGTGGCGCTGCCGGCACACCGGCGTAACCACCGATCTCCCCCGGCTTGGGGAAGGACTCGACCGACGTGCCCTTGAGTGCGCCGTCCATGGTGGTCTTCCAGATATCCGACGGCAGACCCGAGCCGTAGACCGGCCCGCCCCACTTGGTGACCAGCGGAGCGTCGCCTTTGACGGTGCCTATCCAGACCGCCGTCGACAACGACGGGGTATAGCCGACCATCCAGGCATCCTTGTCGGAATCGGTGTCACCCAACTGCGTCGTGCCGGTCTTGGCGGCCGACGGCCGGCCGCCGGCCAAGGCATGACCGCGCGAGTAAGAAGCGATCGGCTGCATCGCCGACGTGACGTTGTCGGCGACGTCCTTCGGGATCCGCTGTTCGCCGGTGTTGTCGGAGTGGGTGGCGTCGAACAGTACCCGGCCCTCTGAGTTGACCACCTTCTGTACGAAATGCGGCCGGTGGTAGATACCGGAGTCGGCCAGCGTGGCGTACGCGGAAGCCATGTCGATCACCCGGGTCTCATACTGGCCCAACACGATTCCGTTGTTCGGCGGCCCGCCCTTGCCGTCTTCAGACAGCGTATGCGGGACCCCGGGGAAGCTGGTCGCAATGCCTGCTTGGTGTGCGGCGTTGGCGACGTCCTCCGGGCCGTGTCTCAACTTGAGCATCAGCCGGTAATAGGAGGTGTTCAGCGAACGCTTGAGCGCCTCGGCGATGTTGCATGTTCCGCAGCTCTCACCCTCGACGTTGGTGATCTTGATGCCGTTGACCGTCAGCGGTGAGCTGTCCACCTGATAGCCCAGGCCGATGCCCTGTTCCAAGGCGGCGATCAGCGCGAACACCTTGAACGACGACCCGGTCTGCAGTCCAGCTTGGGCAAAGTCGAACCCGTTGGCGTCCGAGCCGCCGTAGTAGACCTTCACCGCGCCGTCATGCGGATCGATCGACACGACCGCGGTCCGCATGTCGGGGCTCTGCCCGTCGAGGTACTTCGACACCGCGTCCTCGGCGGCCTTCTGCGCTTGCGGATCGATGCTCGTGGTGACCTGCAGCCCCTGGGTGTTAAGGGTCTGCTCGTCGATGTTGAACAGCTCGAGCAGTTCTCTGGTCACCTGCCGCTCGATCAGCCCGTTGGGCCCGGTGGTCTGGTTTTGCGCGCGGGCCTGATCGGGTGGCAGCGTCGGCGGAAAAACTTGGGCTGCACGGTCCCTCGGCGGAAGGGCGCCAATGTCCACCATCCCGTCGAGCACCCAGTTCCACCGCTCCTTGGCGCCGTCGAGGTCCACCGCGGGGTCCAGCGTCGAGGGGCGCTGGATCAGCGCCGCCAGCAGGGCCCCGTCAGCCACGGTGAGCTGCTCGACGGGCTTGTTGAAGTAGGCCTTGGAGGCGGCCGATATCCCGTAGGCGCCGCGACCGAAGTAAATGATGTTCAGGTAGGCCTGCAACACGTCGTCTTTGGACCACTCGCTGGACATCTTGGTGGCGATCACGAGTTCCTTGGCCTTGCGGATCAGGCCGCCGACGCCGGCGCGCTGCGACCCCACCAATGCGTTCTTGACGTACTGCTGGGTGATCGTCGAACCGCCCTGGGTGTCGCCGCCGAAGAGGTTGTTTTTTATCGCCCGCGCGAAGCCGGTGAAGGAGAACCCGGGGTTGGAGTAGAAGTTGCGGTCCTCGGCCGCGATAACCGCCTGGCGCACGTGCACCGGCACCTGGTCGAGGTTGACGTCCTCGCGATTACCTTCCGGCGGAACGATTTTCGCTAGCTCTGAACCATCACTGGCCAGGATCGTCGAAACCTGGTTGGTGCGGATGTCGCCGGGCTTGGGAATGTCGACGATGACGTACGCCATCGCGAAGGTGACGATCGGCAACAACAGCATCACCGGGACGGCGACGTAGCAGCCACGACGGACCCACAACCAGTCGATGCGGTGCAACCACGTCCAGTCGATTCGCTGGATCCAGCCCCAGTCGGGCAACGGCGGCGTCCGCCGTTGGGGACCCAGTGGACTGGGTGGGCGGCCGCCGGGGGAAGGCTGGTGACGCCGCGGCGCCCTGCTTTCCAACGCGGCCGCGGCCAACTGGACCGGGTCGCGGGGCGCGGCTGCTCCGGTCGGCGGTCGGCCGTCCAACGCGGCCTTGACCGCATCGATCGGATCCCGCAGTGGAGGCGAGGTCTCGTCTCGCACCGGCGGCAAAATAGTCGTCAGCCGGTCGTCGGGCGGGATTGGCGGGTGGGGCGTCGAGCCGGGGGCCTGCCGCCGCCCACCGCGGTGTTGACCGGAAAAGTGCGCGGACCCGCCCGCGGGCGCTGCTCCGTTCGGGGTATCAGCGGCCGACCGGTCTTGCTGCCCTTCGTTATTCACTGGCCGTGCGGGCGCCGTCGCGCTCCGTCCGCGTGCTGCGCGTCCCGGATGGAGGACGGGACGGTCGAGTGGGGCGGGCCGGGCGTGTCGCGCCGAGCACATAGGACTTGACCAAATGATTCCAACTGCAGGTTCGGCATACCTCCACCACGTGTACCGAGAACTCCTCGAAACGGGATGCCAGCACGACCAGCTCTTCGGCGGTACGCGCCGAACCGGATACCGCGCCCAGATGGTCGCCGAATACCCAAGACACCAGCGTCAGCTGCTCTTTCCGGCAAATCGGGCACATCACCGCGCTGAGCTTCCCGTGAAACTTCGCCGCGCGCAGCAAATACGGATTGGCGTCACACACCTCGGACACACCGGTCCGGCCCGAATACACCTCGGCCAGCAGTGAGCGGCGCCGAAGCGCGTAGTCCACTACCTGTCGCTGCAATCGCACGAAGACCAGAGTACGTCCGAGTCCCCGGTGCCGAGGGATTGCCCAGCCACTGCACAGGTCAGGGTTGCCAAGCACTGCTGTCGCAACTCAATGCCCGCAGGCCCGTCTCGCTACTAGGAGGCGCTGACGTCACCGACGCCCGGAAGAAACGCGGTCCGGCCCGGCCCTGCCAGCCTGGGCGCGTCCACCTGCGCACCCAGCAGACCCCGCCGAGCGAGGATCGGACGCACCCGCTCTCCGAAGATGTACGCCTCCTCCAGGTGCGGGTAGCCGGACAGGATGAAGTGGTCCAGGCCCAGCTTTGCGTATTGGGTGATCCGGTCGGCGACCTGCTCATGCGAACCGACCAGAGCGGTGCCTGCTCCGCCGCGAACCAGGCCGACGCCCGACCACAGGTTGGGGTAGATCTCCAGCCGTCGGGCATCGATGCCCTCGCCGAAATCGTCACCACCGCCGTGCAATTGGCGCATCCGACGTTGCCCCTCAGACTCCGAGCGGGCCAGCGACTGTTGCGCCGCGGCCACCATATCGGGGTTCAGCGCGCTCAGCAGCCGCTGCGCCTCGGACCAGGCCTGCTCGCTGGTGTCCCGCGAGATGACATGCAACCGGATGCCGTAACTCAGTTCCCGGGCTTGCGCCTTGGCCAGACCGCGGATCCAGTTGAGCTTCTCGCTGACCTGCGCCGGTGGCTCCCCCCAGGTCAGGTAGGTGTCGGCGTATCTGGCCGCGACCTTGCCGGCCTCGGGTGACGAGCCACCGAAAAAGACTGCGGGGAGCGGATCGGGGCGCCGTCCCAGCGACGCCTGCTCAACCCGCAGGTGCTGCCCGTCCACGGTCACCGGATCGTCGGACGTCCACAGCTTGCGGACGATGTTGAGGAACTCGCCACACCGCGCGTACCGGTCCTCCTTGGCTAGGAAGTCGCCGAACGCCCGCTGCTCGATGCTTTCGCCACCGGTCACGACGTTGAGCAACAGCCGCCCCTGCGATTGCCACTGAAAGGTCGCCGCCATCTGCGCGGCCAGCGTCGGGCTGATCAGCCCGGGCCGGAACGCCACCAGGTATTTCAGCGACTCGGTGCTGCTAATCAGCATGGCCGTGCTGAGCCAGGCGTCCTCACACCACAAACCGGTGGGCGTGAGCACGGCTTCGAAACCGTTGACCTCGGCTGCCTGGGCGAGCTGGATGAGATATTTCAGATCCGCGGGCCGATCGCCGTGCATATTGCTTCCGTGGCCACCGGCGACCAGGTCGCGCGAATCCCCGTAGGTGGGCAGAAACCAATGCAGGTGTACCGACACGCTATTTGGTTATGCCCGCTGCAGGCTGCCATCGACAGGCTTGTAACCACGGTGATTGCAACCGGCCGGTCAGACCGGCCTGTTTCACCCGAACGGTGTCGGCGCGCGGCGCGGACTCCTACGATCATCGCCGTGGCTCCCACCCGGGCGAAGGACAGCGACCGAGAGGACACCTGCCGGATCCTCGACGGGGCACTGGAAGAAGGCCAGCTGTCCAACGAGGAACACCGCGCGCGGATCAGCGCAGCCACCTCCGCCGTCACTTTGGCCGATCTGCACGGGCTGGTCGCCGATCTGCAGACCGCGAATTCTCCGGTCACATTGCCGCCGCTGCCATCGCGGCCGAAGTCCGGCAGCCGCGGCATCGTCGCGGCCGCGTTCGTCGTCGCCGTGTTGCTGGGTATCGGACTCGGCTGGGGGCTGTACGGCCACACCAGCTCACCGCTGAGTTTCACACCGAGTCCCGCAGCCAAGCCCGACGGCGTTCCAGCGGTGGTGCTGAACCCGCCCACCCAATTGCAGTCGCAGAACGGTCTGACCGGGTTGCTCGATCAGGCCCGCAAGAAGTTCGGCGACACCATGGGCTTTCGCCTGGTTGTCTACCCGGACTATGCGGTGCTGGACCGTCAGGACCCGGCCCAGCCAAGACGGCAACTGAGCTACGTTTACCGCGGCGGGTGGGGTGATCCGACCCCGTCGCCGTCGACCGGTGGCGCCGCCCCGGTCGACTTGGCCCGCTTCGACGCCACCAAGGCGGTGGGCATCCTGCGCGGCGCACCCCAAACGCTCGGTATCAAACCGTCGGACGTCACCAGCACGTATCTGATCGTGGCGGCCTCCGATGATCCGACCCAGCCGGGGGCGGTTTCGCTGTCGGCCTACGTTTCCGCTGATTACGGCAGTGGATACATCAAGTTCGCCGGCGACGGCACCGTCGAGCGGGTCAACCCGCCATCCTGACGCCCCGGCGAAGGAAGGTAAAACGAGTCACCCACGCCAGCTCAAGTGGTGGCAAATATATCGGGACGATACTATGACGCGAGACTGTTCTCCGACATAACAGCGTCCCCATTGGCCGAGCAAAGGAGGTGACTCGATGCTGGAGCTCGCCATCCTGGGTCTCTTGCTCGAGTCGCCTATGCATGGCTACGAACTGCGCAAGCGGTTGACCGGTCTGCTCGGTGCGTTTCGGGCGTTTTCCTACGGTTCGCTCTATCCCGCGTTGCGGCGGATGCAGGCGGACGGGCTGATCGCCGAGAACGCCGCTCCCGCCGGCACACCGGTGCGACGGGCCCGGCGCGTCTACGAATTGACCGACGCCGGCCGGCAGCGCTTCAACGAGCTGGTGGCCGACACCGGTCCGCACAACTACACCGACGACGGCTTCGGGGTGCACCTGGCATTCTTCAACCGCACTCCAGCCGAAGCGCGCATGCGCATCCTGGAAGGCCGTCGTCGTCAAGTCGAAGAACGTCGGGAAGGCCTGCGTGAAGCAGTTGCGCGGGCCAGTAGTTCGCTGGACCGCTACACCCGTCAGCTACATCAACTCGGGTTGGAGTCCAGCGAGCGCGAAGTCAGTTGGCTCAACGAGTTGATCGCGGCCGAACTATTAGCGCAACGCCGCGCTGAGCAGTCCTAAAGCCGGGTAAACACACCATCCACGACACAGATATGAGTTAAGGAGACCGCCGTATGAGTGAGCACAAGCCGCAAAGGGCGCCGGAGGCGCAGCCCGAGATCCGGGTCGCGATTGTCGGTGTCGGCAACTGCGCGTCCTCGCTGGTACAGGGCGTCGAGTATTACCAGAATGCCGACGAGACATTGACGGTCCCTGGCTTGATGCACGTACGATTCGGCCAGTACCACGTCCGCGATGTGAAATTCGTCGCCGCGTTCGACGTAGACGCAAAGAAGGTCGGCTTCGATCTGTCCGAGGCGATCTTCGCCTCAGAGAACAACACCATCAAGATCG
Organism: uncultured Actinomycetota bacterium; assembly: GCA_963838755.1. Lineage (GTDB taxonomy): Bacteria > Actinomycetota > Actinomycetes > Mycobacteriales > Mycobacteriaceae > Mycobacterium. The sequence goes on from CAWISO010000020.1 coordinate 159,718, forward strand.
CCGACGTGCCGCCGACCAACGTGACTGTGCAGCGCGGCCCGACGCTCGATGGCATCGGCAAGTACTACGCCGACACCATCGACGTTTCCGACACCGAGCCTGTCGACGTGGTGAAGGTATTGCGGGAAGCCGAAGTCGATGTGCTGGTTTCCTATCTTCCGGTCGGCTCCGAAGAGGCCGACAAGTTCTACGCCCAGTGCGCCATCGACGCCGGCGTGGCGTTCGTCAACGCGCTGCCGGTGTTCATCGCGTCCGACCCGGTGTGGGCCAAGAAGTTCACCGACGCCGGCGTGCCGATCGTCGGTGACGACATCAAGAGCCAGGTCGGCGCGACCATCACCCACCGTGTGATGGCCAAGCTCTTCGAGGACCGCGGCGTGCAGCTGGACCGCACCATGCAGCTCAACGTCGGCGGCAACATGGACTTCCTAAACATGCTCGAGCGTGAGCGGCTGGAGTCGAAGAAGATCTCCAAGACCCGGGCCGTCACGTCGAATGTGCAGCGCGAGTTCAAGACCAAAGACGTGCACATCGGCCCGTCGGACCACGTGGGCTGGCTCGACGACCGCAAGTGGGCCTACGTGCGGCTGGAAGGTCGTGCCTTCGGCGACGTGCCGCTGAACCTGGAATACAAGCTCGAGGTGTGGGACTCGCCGAACTCGGCAGGCGTCATCATTGACGCGGTTCGGGCCGCCAAGATCGCCAAGGACCGTGGCATCGGCGGACCGGTGATCGCGGCGTCGGCCTACTTGATGAAGAGCCCGCCACAGCAGCTGCCCGACGATGTCGCCCGCACGCAGCTCGAAGAGTTCATCATCGGCGCCGACTAGCTCGCGCCTCCTCGCCTAGCGTCACACAAGCGTGGCGTTGGGCGACGTACGTCACCCCAGCGTGACGGTCGGCTCGAGGCGCGCGGTGGGATCGACGAGCGCTAGGCTGGGCAGTTGCTTAGCATCACTAGCGACGCACCAGCGCGGGAGCAGACATGCCGATGACGGCCCAGCGAGTTCGGCCCGCGGCGTTCCTGCGAACGACCCTTCCGCTTGACCTGTCGGGGCTCAAAGAACTCGACAGTGGCCGCTACCACTCGATCTGGCTGCCCGATCACATGGTGAGCTTTTGGCCGGATTCCCTCTGGACGAGCGAATTCACCGACCTGGCCGAGGCGTCACCGTCGCCGCACCGCCATCTCGATGGACTGGCCGTGGCGGCCGCGGCCGCCGCGCTGACCGAGCGGGTTCCGCTGGTCTCCGCCGTGGTCGATACGGTGCGCCGCCATCCCGCCCTGCTGGCCCAAAGCGCACTGACCATCGATCACCTCGCCAAGGGGCGTTTCGTGCTCGGCGTCGGTTGCGGCGAGAGCGAGAACATCGTGCCGTACGGCTTCGACTTCTCCCGACCGGTCACCCGGTTCGAGGAGGCGCTGCGGGTGATCCGGCTTCTTTGGGAAAGCGACGACCCGGTCGATTTCGACGGGCAGTTCTACACACTGCGCCATGCCCGGTTGGACACCGAGCCATACCAGGGCTGGCCTCCGCAGATCTGGATCGGGGCCAGCGGACCGCGGATGCTCGAGATCGTCGGCCGGTACGCCGACGGGTGGTGGCCGGCCGGTGCCTGGACACCAGAGCACTACGCCGAAATGCTCGGGGCAGTAAGGGCTTCCGCTGAACGCGCCGACCGCGATCCGCTGGCTATCACGCCCTGTTTCATCCAAGTGTGTCTGCTCGGAAGCGACGAAGATGCGCTCGCCGACATCCTGCAGGCGCCGCTGGTCAAAGCGTTTCTGCTGCAGGTCTCGGCAGAGACTCTGCGGCGCTTCGGGTTTGAGCACCCGATGGGTGCGAGTTGGCGCGGATTTCAGGATATCGACCCCGCGCTGCTCACCCGTGAGCGAATCATCGCGTTCCTGGATTCGGTACAACCCGAGATGCTCCTGGCTGTAGTGCCCCATGGGACGCCGAGGCAGGTCGCCAAGACCGTCAAAACGTATGTGGACGCGGGTCTGCGAGTGCCCAAGATTCTCGACTATGGAGCCATGGCTGGCCGAACATACGCCGCATCGTCGGCGGCCAACGTCCGTGCGGCCGAAGACGAACTGATGCAGCTCTGCGGTGAGTCCTCGTGACCGCACAGCTGGATGCCGCCGAACTGCTAGCCGCAGCGGAGGCCGAAACCGGATTGCACGACTACGGGGATCCGACGCTGCCGGAGCGTTTCGCGGTCGCTGTCGACCACCTCAACAGCCTCGGTATGGACAACGATGGCCAATGGCAAGCAGCGCAAGTGTGTCGATGGTTACTGACGTCGCGACTGGAGTTGCTCGAAGACCGCAACCGCTATCCAATCGGCGACGAGGTCGTGCTTGCACCGATGTTCGTCACCGGCGAACCGCGTTCGGGTACAACGCTTATGCACGCGCTGATGTCGGTCGACCCGCACGCGCGGGCGCTGCGCTTTTGGGAAGTGATGTATCCCTCGCCGCCGCCCGGGCTGGCCGGCCCAGACGATGACCGCCGCGACAAGGCCGACGCGGACTGGCGCGAAATCAACGCCAAGATGCCCAAATGGCTTCGCAGTCACCCCTACAACGACATGCTGGGCGGCGGCCTTCCTGAAGACGAACGCACCTGGGCCTTCGACTTCCGGGTGATGACACCGACAGCTTGGTGGCGGGTACCCATGCCTGCGCTGGTGGGTGGTCTGGCCACCGACGCCAGAGCACAGTACCGGCTCCATAAGGCTATGTTGCAGCAACTGCAATACCAGCGACCGCCAAAATACTGGGTTCTCAAAGGATTTCACGGATTTCGACTCGCGGAGCTATTCGAGACGTATCCTGATGCCACCATGGTCTGGCTGCATCGCGACCCGGTGCAGGTCGCCGCGTCACGCACCATGATGATGGCCGATCTCACCGAGGGCATCCTCGGGCCGGTCGACCTGCACGCCGAAGCTAAAAGACACCTCGAGATGACCCGTGCGAGCATTGCGAACACGATGAGCAATCCATTGATCGACGATCAGCGCATCATGCACATTCGGTACACCGACTTCACCGCCGATCACGTCGGCACCGTCCGGCGTTATTACGCGTTCAGCGGTCGTGAATTGACGTCTGAAGCCGAATCGGCGATGCGCGACTACCTGGCCAGCAACCGGGGTGACCGGTACGGCAAGTTCACCTACTCCACCAAGTTGTTGACTGACATCGGCGAAGACCTCGAGGCGTTACATGCCGAATTCCAGCCGTTCCGTGACCGATTTGGCGTCGAGATCGAGAACCGCGCGTGACGTGACCAAAGCCCACCAGCGTCTGTCGGTGCACAGCGTTACCTTCCACGGCGCATCACTCGCCGAGCTCGAGGTGCACTGGGCAACGCTGGGTCTGTCCCGGCTGAGCATCATCGATAGTCAGCTGCTCGATCCGGACTTTCCGAAGTTGCTGCAGCGCAACGACTATACCGTCGAGGCCATCTATCATCTCTTCGCCGGCGGTCAATTGGCGAACGACCCGCAGGCCGCGCAAGATGCGCTATGTGCGGTCATCGATGCCGCCGCCACGGTGGGCGCGCGCACCGTCTATCTGCTCACCGGCGGTCGCGGATCGCTGCGCTGGCAGCAGGCGGCTGAACAGTTCTGCACCATGGTTGCACCCTGCGTCGAGCACGCGAACCGGAGCGGCGTTGCGTTGGCCATCGAGAACGCATCTAGCCTGTACGCCGACATGCATCTGGCCCCCACGCTGCGCGACACGGTCACGCTGGCCCACATGGGCGGGCTGGGCATCTGCATCGACGTGTTCCACTGCTGGGCAGAGGGCGATGTCGAAGCAACGATGGCGCAAGCCCTACCGCGCACCCAACTCATTCAGCTCAGCGACTACGTGCTGGGTGATCGGGCGCTGCCGGGCAGAGCGGTTCCCGGCGACGGGACGATTCCTATCGAGGCATTCGTGGCCCAGGCTCTGGCCGCTGGCTATCCGCATGGCTTCGACCTGGAACTGATCGGTCCGCGCATCGAGGACGAGGGCCGTCGCGAATCCGCCCGCCGCGCATGCGAAGTGGTCGGGACAATGTTGGCCAGATTGGGCGCCTGACCATGGCTTACGGTGACGGCCCCGACGACGCGGCGCTGCAATCGGCGTGGACAGCGTTCTGCGCTCAATTACAGCGGGCAGGCCAGCAAGTCTTCAAGGATGCCAACCCCGCCTCAGGGCCACAGCGGGTCGACGCATTCCGATTTCTCACCCAAAACCTCGGCCAGGCCTTCGATTTAGCGCTCGAGACGCGCGACACCCGTTATCCGGCACTGCATACTTTTTGCGGCCCAACTCGCAAACTCGGCGGCGACTGTGCTGACTTCACCTACCAGCAAGCCTGGATCGACGGTCAATCGACCTACCGGTTGACCGGCAGCCGCGGCACCGCGAGGTTCTTCAACGTCACGGTCCAGGGACCGCGCACCCCAGGCCCGGGCGTCCTGCACGAGCCCTTCGGCGACACGCCGGAGGCCAACATCCTCGGCCATCAACTCGACATCGCCGAGAACGGCGAATTCGAGCTCTATATCGGTGGCCCCGAACGCGGACCGAACTGGCTGCCTACCACGCGAGGATCGCGAAAATTGTTCATCCGTCAAGGTTTCGACAGCTGGGATGAGCGCCCTGCGCAGATCCGGATCGAGCGCACCGACATGACCGCGGCCAAGCCGCTGCCGACCCCCGCCGACATGGTCGAGGCAATGGGCTGGGCCGGTGAATTCCTGACCGGTGTGATGTCTGATTGGCCCGAGTTCCCCTTCACCTACGGCGGTGTCGACGCCGAGCATCCGAACCGCTTTCCGCACGTCCCAGAACTTCCGGCGACCGGCGCCGACACCAAGCGGGGCCGGGCGGCGGCCAACATGTACTGGGAGCTATCCGCCGACGAAGCGCTGATCATCGAATTCGACGCCCACGACGGACTTTGGATGCTGACCAACATGGGCGTGTTCTTCAACAGCATGGACTACCTGTACCGGCCGGTGAGCTACACGCCGAGTCGCACCGCAACCGACGGCGACGGTCGCGTCCGCATCGTCATGGCGCACCGTGATCCGAATGTGCACAACTGGCTGGACACTCAGGGCTTCGAACGCGGCAACGTGACCTACCGCCACATGCTCGAAGGCCAACCCGCCGTTCTGAACACCCGGGTCGTCAAATACGACGAGCTGCTGCGCTGTCTGCCTGCCGACACCGCCATGGTGAGCCAGGCCGAGCGGACCGCCGCGATGTGGGAGCGCTTCCACGGCATTCGGCGCCGATATGTGCTGTAGGCGCCGGCGCTAGGGTCAATGACGTGGCCGACATTTCCGAAGATCAATTGGCCGAGCTGTCGGAGTTCTCGTTGCTGGCCGAGAACGCCGAGCAGGCCGGCGTCACCGGTCCGCTGCCGGACGTCCATCGCGTCGACGCGGGCGCCATCAGCGCGCTGCAATGGGGCGACGGCTCGCCGCGGGTGGTGCTCTTCCACGGCGGCGGGCAAAACGCCCACACCTGGGACACCGTGATCGTGGGTCTCGGGCAGCCGGCGCTGGCGGTGGACCTGCCCGGCCACGGGCATTCCGCGTGGCGCGACGACGGCGACTACTCACCGCAGCACAACGCCGCCGCGATCGCGCCGGTCGTCCAGAAGCTGGCGCCGAACGCTGACCTCGTCGTCGGGATGTCGCTGGGCGGGCTGACCGCGATCGCCCTCGGCGCCCTCGCGCCGCACCTGGTGCGCGAACTCGTCCTCGTCGACGTCACACCGTCGGCGTTGCGCCGGCACGCCGAGATGACCGCCGAACAGCAAGGCACCGTGGCGCTGATGCACGGCGATCGAGAGTTCCCCAGCTTTGCGGCCATGCTGGAGCTGACCACCGCCGCCGCACCGCACCGCGACCCGAAGTCGTTGCGCCGCGGCGTGTTTCACAACTCCCGCCGGCTCGACGACGGCCGCTGGACGTGGCGCTACGACACCGTTCGCGAGTTCCCCGACTTCGACAGCCTGTGGGACGACCTCGATGGGTTGACCGTGCCGGTCACGCTGGTGCGGGGCGGCAAATCGGTTTTCGTCACCGCCGAGGACGCCGCTGAACTGCAACGACGAGCGCGGCAGTTTCGCGGTGTGCACGTCGTGGAGAACTCGGGTCATTCCGTGCAAAGCGACCAGCCGCGGGTGCTGGTTGAGCTGCTACGTGGAGTGCTCGACGGCGGCTGAGGCTGGCCGCCTAGGTTGTAGCTATGAGCTCACCGCATCGCCCGCTGCGCATCGGCGTGCAGCTGCAGCCCCAGCACGCCCCGCACTACGGCATCATTCGTGACGCGGTGCGCCGTTGTGAGGACATCGGCGTCGACGTCGCGTTCAACTGGGATCACTTCTTCCCGCTGTACGGCGATCCCGATGGCGCCCACTTCGAATGCTGGACGATGCTTGCCGCCTGGGCCGAGCAGACGTCACGCCTGGAGATCGGCGCGCTGGTCAGCTGCAACTCCTACCGCAATCCGGAGTTGCTTGCCGACATGGCCCGCACTGTCGACCACATTTCCGACGGGCGGCTCATCTTGGGTATCGGCTCGGGCTGGAAACGCAAGGACTACGACCAGTACGGCTACGAATTCGGCACCAAGGGCAGCCGGCTCGACGATCTCGCCGCGGCACTGCCCCGCATCGAATCCCGGCTGGGCGAACTCAATCCGGCGCCCACCCGCGACGTCCCGCTGCTGATCGGCGGCGGCGGCGAGAAAAAGACGTTGCGGCTGGTCGCCCAGCATGCCGACATCTGGCACAGCTTCGCAGACCGCGACAGCTATCCCGGCAAGGCGGCGGTGCTGGCCGACCACTGCGCGGCCGTCGGCCGTGATCCGGCCGACATCGAACACTCGGCCGCGGTCGGCGGCGAAACCGGCGGTTCGGGTGCCGATGCGTTGATCGCCGAGGCCGAGGCGTTGGCCGACCTCGGCGTGAGCCTGCTGACCATCGGCGCCACCGGCCCCGACTACGACTTAGCAGGCGCCGAGACACTGTGTCGCTGGCGTGACCAGCGATAGGAACAACTGCTCATGCCGAAGAAATACGGGGCGAAAGAGAAGGACCAGGTCGTCGCCTACATCCTCAACCAGGTGCTGACCGGCAAGCTACGGACCGGCGACCGGGTCGACCGCAACGAAATCGCCCGGGATCTGGGGATGAGCCGCGTGCCCATCCAAGAAGCGGTCGTTCAGCTCGAACACGACGGGGTGCTGTCCACCCGCTACCACCGGGGCGCTTTCGTCGAGCGCTTCGACGAAGACACCATCCTCGAGCACCACGAGCTGCACGGTGTGCTGAACGGCATGGCCTCGGCGCGCGCCGCCGCCAACCCCACCCCGCGGATACTGGACCAGCTCGAGGCGATCATGCGCACGCTGCGCACCGCAAAGGAGCCCCGGCTGTTTCAGCAGGCCGGCCGAGAGTATCGACGCGCCATTAACGACGAGTACGCCGGGCCGCGACTGCATGCGGCCATCCGCGCGTCGCAGAGCCTGATTCCGCGGGCGTTCTTGCTGAACTATCCGAACATCATGGTCAAGATGCTGCCGTTCTACGAAGACGAGACCGCGGCCATCCGGCACCGCGACCCCGCTGCGGCGCGCGCAGCGTGCAGCGGCTGCGCGGAGCTGATGGCCGAGGTCATGATCACCGAACTGGTTCGGCGGCGCGTGTTCGCCCCGGCGGATAAGCCCGCGTTCGCGTTCTAACTAAGGTCGGCGGTTATGAACGCCACCGCCGCAAAGCTGTCCGCGCTGGTCGTTGTGATCCTGCTGCTGTGCAGCCTGGCATCGGTTGCCCCCGCCGCGGCCAACAGGGATCAGTGCGTGCCATCCGGTGAGGACGGCGCGATCGCCTTACCGCGGAAACTGGCCACCGCCAACCGGCCCCGCGAAGACAAGTACACGACCGCCGACGTCGAGCCGTTGAGCTCGGTCAACACCGGCAGGCTGGGACTCCTGACGCCCGGCACCCTGACGGTCGGGACCTTGTCGCAATCTCCCCCAACCAGCTGCTTGAACGCAGCCGGCCACTACACCGGCTATGACAACGAACTGCTGCGGGCCATCGCCGGAAAGCTCGGCTTGCAGGTCGCCTTCGTCGGCACCGACTTCTCCGGGCTGCTCGCCCAGGTCGGGGCACGACGCTTCGACGTCGGCTCGGCGTCGATCATGGCCACCGAAGCACGCCGACGCACGGTCGCCTTCACCAACGGCTACGACTTCGGCTACCTATCGCTGGTCGTGCCGTCCGGCTCGCGGATCGGCGGGTTCGACGATCTGGCCGCCGGGCAGCGCATCGGCGTCGTTCAGGGCACCGTCGAAGAGGCCTACGTCGTCGACACCCTGCACCTGCAACCGGTGAAGTTCCCCGACTTCACCACGTTGTACACCAGCCTGAAGTCCCGTCAGATCGACGCGTGGGTAGCGCCGGCGATGGAGGCGACCGATGTGATGCGGCCCGGCGACACCGTCGCCATTGCCGACTACACGTTCGGCCTGGGCAATTTCGTGGCCTACGCGGTGGCCAAAGACAACCAGCCGCTGATCGCGGCGCTCAACTCCGGGCTGGATGCCATCATCGCCGATGGCACCTGGTCGCGGTTGTACACCGACTGGGTTCCGCGGCCATTACCGCCAGGATGGAAACCGGGATCCAAATCGGCGTTGACGCCGCACCTGCCGGACTTCGCGGCGATCGCCGAGCGCCATCATCGGGCGGTCGACGAGGTCCCCCCGCCGAAGTCGATCCTGGCCCAGTTGCGGGACTCCTTTTTCGACTGGGAGCTTTATAAGCAGGCCATCCCGGCGATGCTGACGACGGGGTTGCCCAACACCCTGATTTTGACCGTCAGTTCCAGTGCCATCGGTTTGGCCGTGGGCATGGCGCTGGCGGTCGCCGGCATCTCGCGCGTCCGCTGGCTGCGCTGGCCGGCGCGGGTGTATACCGACATCTTCCGCGGCCTGCCCGAAGTGGTGATCATCCTCCTGATCGGGCTTGGGATCGGGCCGATCGTGGGCGGGCTGACCAACAACAATCCCTACCCATTGGGCATCGCCGCGCTGGGCCTGACCGCCGCCGCCTACGTGGGCGAGATCTTCCGCTCCGGCATCCAAAGTGTCGAGCCCGGCCAGCTGGAGGCTTCCCGCGCGCTGGGGCTCAGCTACCGTGCGTCGATGCGGTTGGTGGTGGTACCGCAAGGAATCCGCCGCGTGCTGCCCGCGCTGGTCAACCAATTCATCGCGTTGCTGAAAGCCTCCGCGCTGGTGTACTTCCTCGGGCTGATCGCCGGTCAGCGCGAGCTGTTTCAGGTTGGACGGGACCTCAACGCGCAGACCGGCAGCCTCTCACCGCTGGTGGCTGCCGGGGTGTTCTACCTGATCTTGACCATCCCGCTGACCCATCTGGTGAACTTCGTCGACCACCGGCTGCGCCACGGCCGGTCTGCTGCCGACGCAGAGAACACGGTCGACCTCATCTCTACCGGCCAGGAGATGACGTGACCGACACCGTGGCGCAGCCGCAGTCAGTATCGTTGGCGGGCAAGGACATTCAGCTGTCCTTTGGTCGAAACGCGGTGCTGCGCGGGGTCGATATCCACGCACCCGCCGCCAGTACGGTGGCGGTGATCGGTCCGTCGGGCTCTGGCAAGTCGACGTTACTGCGCACTTTGAACCGGTTGCATGAGCCCGACAGCGGCGACATCCTGCTGGACGGCCGGTCGGTGCGCAACGACGATCCCGATCGGCTGCGGCAGCGAATTGGCATGGTGTTTCAACATTTTAACCTTTTCCCGCATCGCAGCGTGCTGGACAACGTGATGCTGGCGCCGCGCAAGCTCCAACGCCTTTCTGTCGACGCAGCTCGCGAGCTGGCGCTGGTTCAGCTGGACCGGGTGGGCATGAAACACAAGGCCGATAGCCGCCCGGGCGCGCTGTCGGGCGGACAGCAGCAGCGAGTGGCGATAGCCCGCGCACTGGCGATGGCCCCGCAAGTAATGCTTTTCGACGAGGCGACCTCGGCGCTGGATCCCGAACTGGTCAAAGGCATCCTGTCGCTGATCGCGGACCTGGGCCGCCAGGGCATGACGATGCTGGTCGTCACCCACGAAATGGGTTTCGCCAGGTCAACGTCCGACACCGTTGTGTTCATGGACCACGGTCAGGTGGTGGAAACCGGGCCGCCGGATCAGATCTTCGAGGCGGCAAAAACCGAGCGCCTCCAGCGCTTCTTGTCGCAAGTACTTTGACAGTAGAACGATTTCTAGGCTGCTGAACACCAGACAGGTTAGACTAGCGAACTATGGCCGAACGGGAAGCCACGGAGCCGGAGCTCACAGAGCTGGCTGAGGGACTTCACCGCACACTCTCCAAACTGTTCTCGATCCTGCGCCGCGGAGACCCCAGCGCCGGCAACGCAACAGCAGCGGACCTCACCCTGGCTCAGCTGTCGATCCTGGTGACTTTGCTCGATCAGGGTCCGATCCGGATGACCGATCTCGCCGCGCACGAACGCGTCCGGACGCCCACGACGACCGTGGCGATCCGCAGGTTGGAGAAGATCGGCTTGGTGAAACGCTCGCGTGACCCGTCGGATCTGCGGGCCGTGCTGGTCGACATCACCCCCCGCGGATTGGCTGTCCACCGCGAGTCGCTGACCAACAGGATTACCGCGTTGGTCGCGATGCTCAGCCAACTCAGCGGATCTGACGTGGAAACCCTGACCAAAGCGCTCGCGCCGCTTGAGCGGTTGGCTGCCAGCGAGTCGGTCGGTAGCCCCGCGGCCGCCCAGGCCGGCAGCGAGCGCGCGTAGAACTTTCTGGCATGCCGACCGCACTTATCACCGGTGCCAGCCGCGGGATCGGCGCTGCCATCGCCTCCGCTTTGGCGCCGACGCATACCCTGCTGTTGGCCGGACGGCTCTCGGAGCAGCTACAGGCCGTCGCCGAGCGGCTGGGCGCCACCACGGTGCCACTGGATCTGAGCGATGCCGACGCGATCCCCGCCGCCACCGCCTCCATCAGCGACCTCGATGTGCTGGTGCACAACGCCGGTGTGACCTTTCCGGGACGGGTTGCCGAGTCCACCGTCGACCAGTGGCGCACCACGTTAGACGTCAATGTCGTTGGCGCCGTGGCCCTTACACTGGCACTGCTGCCGGCCCTACGGAGCGCGGAGGGCCAGGTGGTGTTCATCAACTCTGGCGCAGGGCGCAAGGCTATGCCGGTAATGGCCTCATATTCGGCGAGCAAGTTCGCACTGCGCGGCTTCGCCGACTCGCTGCGGGATAGTGAACCGGCGCTGCGCGTCACTTCTGTCTATCCCGGCCGCACCGACTCCGACATGCAACGGGAGCTGGTGTCGTTCGAGGGCGACGACTACGACCCCGACCGGTTCCTGCAGCCGGATACCGTTGCGCAAGTGGTTGCCCGGGTGGTGGCCACCCCGCCCGACGGTCATGTCCACGAGGTTGTAGTTCGTCCTCGCGGTTAGCAACAGCGACGATCTAACAGCGGTCCAGAGTTCTGCTGTCCCTGACGGCGCGACTGAAATGAGCTGTCCCCCAGACATACCCGGCTAGTTCCCTGATCAGCGCTCTTGGGTAAACGGCCATTGCGCCGTGACCCGTTGCCGACGCATTGGTCTGACGAACACCATTGATGTGGCGCACCAGCTGCACTTGTGACGATTCCCGGTGACAAAAAGCACCTTCATCGAGAGAGGTGCTCTGGCGGATGGCAATCAGACTTAGGAGCGCTACGTGACCGGAAGAAAGCTATTCGGAGAGTTCTTCTCGCAATCGTCAGCCGCCAGCTGGAGAGCGTTTGCGTGGATTGTCAGGGGAAGTCAGCGGTGGACCCACGCTAACTACCCGTGGAGCTGCGACGTGCCCTGCCGCACCCTGATTGACGCAGCACGAGGTGCTCGCAGACCACGCGAGCGGCCACAATGGCAGTAACTTACAATTACAAATCAACCGAATAATGTATCGGCAGTCTCCAGTTTTGAGATGGAGTGGAAGGCGTTTGACGAAGTTGATCGAGCACCATGACGCTTGAGTCGGGCCGCGACTTCGTCCTGAAGTCGACGATCCAGCACCAGACGGTGACCAGCGCGGCAAGCCCCGATGAGTGACGTCGTCCAGACCCCGTCGGGCATTCCGTTGGAGCCCGTGTACGGACCGGGTGACCGCGCGCCAGACCCGCCGCCAGGGGAGTACCCGTTCACCCGCGGCAACTTCGCGTCCGGCTACCGGGGCAAAACCTGGACGTTCCGCCAGTATTCGGGATTCGGAACCGCCGAGGAGTCGAACAAGCGGTATCGGTACCTATTGGGCCAGGGCAGCACGGGGCTCTCGGTCGCGCTGGACCTGCCGACCCAGTGTGGCTACGACTCCGATGACCCGGAGTACGGTGAGGAGGTCGGCCGTGTCGGTGTCGCCGTCGACACGCTCGCCGATGTCGAGGCGCTCTTCGACGGCATTCCGCTGGACAAGATCAGCACCAGCTTCACCGTAAACGGCACCGCGGCCATCCTACTGGCGTTCTACGTCGCCGCCGCGGAGAAGAATGGCGTGCCCCGCGAGAAGCTCACCGGCACCATCCAAAACGACATCCTCAAAGAATACGCGTCGCGCGGTACCTGGATCTGGCCGCCGGAGCCGTCACTGCGACTGATTGCAGACACCATCGAGTTCTGCGCAGCCGAGGTGCCGAGGTTCAACGCGATCTCCGTGGCGGGCGCCCATTTTCGCGACGCAGGCGCCAACGCCGTCCAGGAGATGGCCTTCACGCTGGCCGACGGCGTCACCTACTGCGACACCGTCGTCGAACGCGGTCGGATGACTATCGACAAGTTCGCGCCGCAGATCTCGTTCTTCTTCTATACCCACGGCGACTTCTTCGAGGAGATCGCGAAGTACCGGGCAGGCCGCCGCCGCTGGGCGACCATCGTGCGCGAGCGCTACGGCGCCACCACAGATAAGGCGTCGATGTTCCGCTTCGGCTGCGTCGCGGGCGGCGCGTCACTGTATGCACCTCAGGCGAAGAATAACTTGGTGCGCGTCGCCTACGAGGCCCTGGCCGCGGTGCTCGGCGGCGTCCAGTCGATGTTCACCGCGGCGTGGGACGAGCCGTTCGCGCTTCCCAGCGAGGAATCCGCGACGCTGGCGCTGCGCACCCAGCAGATCCTCGCCTACGAAACCGGAGTGGCCAAGGTGGCCGATCCGCTCGGCGGCTCCTACTTTGTAGAGGCACTGACCGATGCCACCGAGGGCAAGATCATCGAAATCATGGACGACCTCGAAAAGCACGGCGGCATGGTGCGCTCCATTGAGGACGGCTACTTGCAGGGGCTGATCGCCGACGAAGCCTTCAAGATTCACCAAGAGGTCGAGTCGGGCGAACGCCCCGTGGTCGGCGTCAATAAGTTCGTCAACGACGAGCCATCGCCTGACATCGACACCTACGAACTGAACGCGGAGGGCCGCGATCTGCAACTGAAGCGTCTGGCGAAGATCAAAGCCGAGCGTGACTCGGTCGCCGTCAGGGAAACGCTTGCCGCACTCGCTCGTGCGGCCGAGGGCACCGACAATCTGATGCCTCGACTCATCGACTGTGCCAATGCGTACTGCTCCGTCGGAGAGTTGGTGACCGCGCTCAAAGCGGTATGGGGCGAATTCCAGCAACCGGTGGTGTTCTGATCAGTGCGCACGGAAGAAGGAACTTGAGATGAGCGCGTGTGCGAAGAAGGGCGGGTACTGATGGGAGCTCGCGTCCTGGTGGCGAAACCTGGTCTCGACGGACACGACCGCGGCGCAAAGATCGTCGCGCGCACGCTGCGCGATGCCGGATTCGAGGTCATCTATACCGGAATTCGCCAGCGCATCGAAGACATCGTTTCGATCGCGCTGCAGGAAGACGTCAAGCTTGTTGGGCTTTCGATCCTGTCGGGCGCCCATGTGGCCCTGACCGCCCGCACCGTCGATGCGCTGCGGGCTGCGGACGCCGGCGACATCGCGGTGGTCGTCGGCGGCACCATCCCCCAGGCCGACGTGCAGAAGTTGTTGGATGCCGGCGCAGCAGCAGTGTTTCCGACGGGTACGTCACTGGAGACCCTCGTCCGAGACGTACACGCCCTGACGGATGCCGGGGGAGAGGACTAATGCGGCTTGGCGTGATATCGGTGCGGAGAGTGCCGATTGCACGCGCAAGTTGGTCGAAACACCGGACCGGCGCATGATCACGTCGCTACCCCAGGTCCTTCGGTGACTGAACCGACGAAGTCTCGGTCCGGGGCCCCTCTCGCCGGTATCCGGATCCTTGAGATCGGCCACATGTTGGCCGGGCCATACGCCACGATGATGCTGGCCGATCTGGGGGCCGAGGTCACCAAGATCGAACCACCGGGCGGCGACATCTCGCGGCAAGTCGGGGATTCATATTTCGCCAGCCTCAACCGAGGCAAGCGCAGCATTTGCGTTGACCTCACATCCGAGACGGGCCAGCGCGAGTTCGGTGAACTCATTTCCGGATCGCATGCACTGCTGGCGAATTTGAAACCATCCGCCATCCGCCGCTACGGCCTCACCTATGAAGCGCTGCGGGTGTGGAACGAGCGCATTGTCTGCGTGGCGCTCACCGGTTTTGGTCTGGAAGCAGGTGATGATCCGGCATTCGACTACGTCATTCAGGCGACGACCGGTGTCGCCGCGCTGACCGGCGATCCGCTTGGACCACCGACCTTGCCGGGATATTCCGCGGCCGACAATTCCGCCGGACTTACTGCTGCCCTTGGACTGCTAGCCCAGATCGTCTCCGGCCGCGGGGGGCAGGTCGAGGTATCGCTACGTGATGTGATGCTTTCCCAGCTGAACTATCGCGCGTCGGCCTACCTCAACGACGGCATTGAGCCGCAGCGATTGCCGATGGGTGCACACTCGTATTACGTCCCAGCTCAACTCTTTTCGACTGCAGACGGATTCCTGGCACTGTTCATCACCCACGACAAATTCTGGAAAGTATTCGCCGCTGAGGCCAACATCGCGGGGCCTGAGACGATGACGGAGCGGGCCGCACGGCGCGACGAGGTTCTCGCCTTAGTGGGCAGCGCTCTGGCTACCGATACCGCCGCGAACTGGGAATCGCGGCTGCGTCCACTAGGCGTGCCCGTCGCTGCCGTCCGAACGCTGCCCGAAGCGCTCGCTGCCAATCCGGAGGTGATCGTTGCCGCGGGCGCATTTCGGTTGATCCGAAGCCCAATTCGGATTGACGGGTATGAACCCGATTACGGCGCACCACCGCCTCTTGATGAGCACGGCGGAGCTAATCTCTGAGTTTGAGGCCACTGTCGGCTGCAGTACCAACCACTGCTCGGTTATTGAGCGATATCGCCGGAAAAGAGAACGATGCATGCTCTACGTCGCTAGCCACGAGACGACGGTCGGCCTTATCGGCAACAGCGTCGTGGCATCGTTTCGTCATCGCGGCGAGTCAGAGCGACTGCGGGAAACCCGGATCTGGCGGTGACGTATGAATGTCGCTGATCTCATCCAGGCATCGCTGAGCGGCTCTACCCGAGCGACGGGTCGTCTGCTGAGCCTGATCGAGGGCGCTCGTCGCGACGAGGTGCTGGCAGCTCTGGACACAGCCTCCGCCCGGGTTATCGGCATTACTGGTCCTCCGGGCGCAGGAAAGTCGACGACGATCGCCGTGCTGGTTGGCGCCTACCGCGAACGAGGAATGCGAGTCGCGGTGCTCGCGGTGGACCCGTCATCGCCCTACAGCGGCGGCGCCATCCTCGGCGATCGCATCCGGATGGCCGCCCATATCAACGATTCCGATGTGTTCATCCGCTCGATTGCAACCCGCGGTCACCTCGGCGGTCTTGCGGCCGTGGTCCCCGCGGCGATCCAGCTGCTTGCAGCACTGTCCTACGACCTGATCGTGCTTGAAACGGTCGGTGTCGGTCAGTCCGAGATCGAGATCGCCGCCGTCGCCGATCCCACCATCGTCATCCTCAATCCCGGTGCCGGTGACGCAGTGCAGGCCGCGAAAGCAGGCCTGCTCGAAGTGGCTGACATTGTGGTCGTCAATAAGGCCGACCGCGACGGCGCGAGGGAAACCGCCCGCGATCTGCGGGCCGAGACATCGGCCCCAGTCCTCACACTCGTTGCAGCGCGCTCCGAGGGCGTGACCGAATTGATGGGCGCGATCGACGCCCACCATCGCGCCGACACGCCCGCCCGGAGGGCATCGCGTGCTCGGGCACAGATCCTGTCTCTGGCGCAAACTCGCCTGCACAGCCACCCTGAACTCGCCGGTTTGGCCGCTGCCGTCGCTGAGGGTCGATGCGATCCATATACCGCCGCTGGTCTGCTGCTGATCGAGTCAGCCACCGCCGATAAATCCGATTAGTTCACTGATCCGACAACCACCGATCCGGCATCAAAGATGATCGCGATCGCGACTCATTCATCGGCTGCGTTTCATCACTCGGTCCGCCGCGGCCCAATGCTCATCGGATACCCATAGCGAGGCGAAAGCTGCGACGGCGTCGTGGGCCGGCACACCCGAGATGACGCGCTTGATGTCGCCGGCAGGCCTATTTGCCAGCGCCCGCGCCAAGGAACGCCACTCAGTTTCGAACGTCGCCCTAGGCAGCACGCGATCCACCAGCCCGACGCTTTCGGCTTGATCGGCGGTGAGTACGGCTCCGGTGCCCGCGAGCATTAGCGCGCGGCCGCGGCCGACGAGGGCCGCGAGTCGCTCCGCGCCACCCCAAGCCGGCATTATTTCGAGGGACACCTGATTGAACCCGATCTTGATGTCGTCTGCGGCCACCCGGATGTCGGCGGCGACCGCGACCTCCGCTCCGCCCCCCAGTGCGTGCCCGTTTAGCGCGGCGACAACCGGGGCAGGGAAATTCGCGAGCTCATCACAAAGCGACCGCATCCGCCATGCCATGGCTGCCGCCTGCTCTTCGGTTCGCAACGCACTAAGCTCCTTGAGGTCCCCGCCCGAAACGAACGCCGTATCTCCCTCACCCCGAATGACCAGGCACAGCGCGCCCTTGGCACCGACTATGGCCTGCCCAAGCTGGTCCATGGTCTGAGGCGCGATGGCGTTACGAGCATTGGGCCGATTGATAGTGATGACGGCCAGCCCTTGATCAAGTTCGAGATCAACCATTCGCGTTCTCCATCTCAGACATTGGGAGTTTGGCTTTAGGTGTTATCACGGGTGGGGTCAACGGTGAGGCGTCAATGTGCCTGGCAGTGTCTGTCGCCGCCGCTCGTCTTCTTGTGATATCAGACTCTTGCTCCAGGTTTGGCGGCGCCACGCCTTGACGTACTCGGCATCGAGCCCGAAGGAACGCCGTAAAACGGCTGCCAGGCTCACTGGCTCCGCCTCGTTGAGCGCCTCCTCGGCGGTACCTTTCCGCATGCGAGAAGACGTCTATATCAGATTTCAAATGTGATATGCCCTGGCCAGCTACCGTTGGTTTTATGCCAGGGGCTTTCGATATTTCCGGCACCGTGCGAGAGCGCGCCGTGCGCGAGTTGCGCGACCGTATCTTGACCGGAGCATTACCCGCGGGCACGCGCATCGACCTGGACGCCATCACCACCGAGTTCGCCACTAGTCGCACACCGGTGCGAGAGGCCCTCCTGGAACTGTCCTTCGAAGGCCTGGTGCATGTTGCGCCGCGCAGCGGAATCACTGTCATCGGCATCAGCTCCAAGGACGTGATCGACAGCTTCACCATTCTGGGTGTCCTGACAGGACAGGCTGCCGCCTGGGCGGCGCAGCGGGTAAATCTTCAGGAGCTCGCTTCGCTACGCGAGCTCGCCGCCGATGTCGCCGCGCGGTCAGGTGACGACAGCATCGGCGAAGCGAACTGGCGCTTCCATCAGCAGATCCACCGCGCGGCGCAGTCCCGGCGGCTACTCACCCAACTCATGCAGGCCGCCCGCGTGGTCCCTACCAACTTCCTGACCCTCTTCCCCGAACACGAGAAGCACTCCCTCGACGAGCACGACGAACTGATCGAGGCAATCGCCGAGCACGACGCCGAGCGCGCCCGTTCTGTCGCCGAACGCCACGTGCTGGAAGCCGGCCGGTCGCTGGCCTCCTGGCTGGACCAACGCTAACCCAAACAGTGCCTTTGACCGTTTTGGGTTGGGCTCCTTACCTTCTCACATGTAGCGGCTGGCTGGCGGCGTGAGGGGTTGACAGCAGGGTATCGCGACGGTACGAAATCGGTTGTGAGACAGAGTATTGCGTGTAATTATCGCGGCGAGTAACATAAGCGGTCCAAGCACAGGAGTCCCGACACAACATAAGGGGAATACCGTGCGACAACCTGAGCTAACCAGCCTCATCGGTCTGCGGGACAGCGATGGGGATCGGCTCCTCCTCCTACGTCTGGAGCGGCCCAACGGGACGTGCGGCTACTTGCTGAGGGTCGGAACGGGGAGCGTGTTCCTGACTGCCGGCGATCTGGACCAGCTGAGCACCGTCATCCGGTTCGAGTTAGTCTCGGCGAACCAGCTCCGATTCTTCGCCCGCGCGATCTGGCTCCTTATCTTGTGCGCACTGGTGTGGCTCCTAACATCTGCAGTCACGCCATTGTTTGCGTACCCCTGGTCGAATTGACGTCAGCCGGGATCTGGGATTCGTTAGACGACGAGGTTGACCAGCCGGCCGGCGACCACGATGACCTTCTTCGGGGTGGCGCCTGCTAAAAACGCCTGCACCTTATCGTCGGTCAGCGCAGCCGCTTCCACGGTGTCGGTGCCGGCATTGGCGGGCACGGTGATTCGGCCGCGCACTTTGCCGTTGACCTGCACGGGGTACTCGACAGTTTCTTCCAGTAGATAGGCCGGGTCTGCTACCGGGAACGGTCCGTGTGCAAGCGAAGTCGATTTGCCCAGCCGCTGCCACAGCTCTTCGGCCAAATGCGGCGCCAACGGCGCCAGCATCAGGACCAATGGCTCGACCGCCGCGCGAGGAACCGCGTCGCGGTGCTGTTTGGTGAGATGGTTGGTGTACTCGATCAGCTTGGCCACCGCGGTGTTATTGCGCAGCGCCGCATAGTCTTCGGAGACACCCGCGATCGTGCGGTGCAACAACCGTAGCGTCGCGGTGTCGAGATCCGAGTTGTCGATGACCCGGATGGCCCCGGTCTGCTCGTCAACCACCAGTCGCCACACTCGCTGCAGGAAGCGGTGCGCCCCCACGACGTCCTTGGTGGCCCACGGCCGCGACGCCTCCAGCGGGCCCATCGACATCTCATACACCCGCAGCGTGTCGGCGCCGTAGTCGTCGCACATTTCGTCGGGCGAGACCGAATTCTTCAGGCTCTTACCAATCTTGCCGAATTCCTGGAAGACCTCTATCTCACCGTTGGGACCCGGGTAGACGAACTTGCCATCGCGTTCCACTACTTCGGCGGCCGGCACATAGGTGCCGCGGACGTCGGTGTAGGCGAAGGCTTGGATGTAGCCCTGGTTGACCAGCCGACGGTACGGCTCGCGGGAGCTGACGTGGCCCAGGTCGTAGAGCACTTTGTGCCAGAACCGCGCATATAGCAGGTGCAACACCGCGTGCTCGGCGCCTCCCACGTACAGGTCGACGCCTCCTGGATCGTCGGGACCGTGTTCAACCGGCCGTGGGCCCATCCAGTAGGCTTCGTTTTCCTTGGCGCAGAACTGTTCTGAGTTGTGCGGGTCGGTGTATCGCAGTTCATACCAGGAGCTGCCTGCCCATTGCGGCATGACGTTGGTGTCGCGGGTGTAGGGCTTCAGGCCGTCGCCGAGGTCCAATTCGACGTGTACCCAGTTGGTCGCCTTGGCCAGCGGCGGCTCGGGAACGCTCTCGGCATCGTTGGGGTCGAACAGCACCGGCGAGTAGTCCGGCATGTCGGGCAACTCGACCGGCAACGTAGCGTCGTCAAGCGCGTGTGGGCGTCCGTCGCCGTCGTAGACAATGGGGAACGGCTCGCCCCAATAGCGCTGCCGCGCGAAAAGCCAGTCCCGCAGCTTGTATTCGGTGCGTGCCCGACCACGACCGTCGGATTCCAGATGCGCAGTGATGGCGCTCTTGGCTGCCGCCACATCTAGTCCGTTGAGGTAGCCCGAGTTCACCAGCACGCCGTCGCCGGTGTAGGCGGCTTCGGAAATGTCGCCCCCGGCAATGACTTCGACGATCGGCAAGCCGAACTCCCGGGCGAATTCCCAGTCGCGCTGATCGTGACCGGGGACGGCCATGATCGCCCCGGTACCGTACCCCGCCAGCACGTAGTCAGCGATGAAGATCGGCACCTGTTCGCCGTTGGCCGGGTTGATCGCATAGCTGCCGAGGAAGACACCAGTCTTGACCTTGTTCTCCTGGCGCTCCAGGTCGGACTTCGCGGCGATGGCCTGCCGGTAGGCGGCGACGGCCGCACCCGGCGTGGCGCCGCCGAAGGTCCAGTCTGGGTGCACCCCGTCCGGCCATTCGGCCGCGGCCAACCGATCGACTAACTCGTGCTCGGGGGCCAGCACCAGATAGGTGGCGCCGAAAAGGGTGTCCGGCCGGGTGGTGAACACCTCCAGGTCCACGACGTCACCGTCGGTGGTACGCGCCGAGAACAGCGCGGCGGCACCAGTGGAACGGCCGATCCAGTTGCGCTGCATGGTTTTGACTTGTTCCGGCCAGTCCAGCACGTCAAGATCGTCGAGCAGCCGGTCTGAGTAGGCGGTGATTCGCATCATCCATTGCCGCAACCGCTTGCGGAAGACGGGGAAGTTTCCGCGATCGCTGCGCCCATCAGCGGTGACTTCTTCGTTGGCGAGCACTGTGCCCAACCCCGGACACCAGTTCACCACCGAATCCGCGCGGTAGACCAGGCGGTGCGTGTCGATCGCATCGGCGCGCTCGGCTGCCGACAGCCTCGTCCACTCCCTGCCGTCATTCAATTGCCGGGCGCCGGAATCAAATTCGGCAATGAGGTCGCCGATCGGCCTGGCCTTGTTGGCGGCGGTGTCGAACCACGCGTTGTAGATCTGCAAGAAAATCCACTGCGTCCACTTGTAGAACTCGACGTCTGTGGTGGAGAAGCTTCGCCGGTTGTCATGGGCGAAACCCAGGCGCCCCAATTGGCGCCGGAAGTTGACGATGTTGGCTTCGGTCCTGGTCCGCGGATGGGTACCGGTCTGTACGGCGTATTGTTCGGCGGGCAGACCGAAGGCGTCGAAGCCCAACGCGTGCAGCACATTACGACCGACCATCCGAAAGTAGCGGGCGTAGACGTCGGTGGCGATGTAGCCCAGCGGATGACCGACGTGCAGCCCCTCGCCTGAGGGATAGGGAAACATGTCTTGGACGAACATCTTGTCGTCCGGCACAGCCGAACCGTCCGTCGGGGCCAGCGAGCCGACCGGGTTGGGCACGTTGAAGGTCCCCATTCGAGCCCAATTGTCCTGCCAGGTGCGTTCGATGCGCCCGGCCAGGTCCGCGGTGTATCGATAGCGCGGTGCATCGGGTTCCGCATCGGGGCGGCGGTCCGTCGCGGCCATCGGAGAATCGGTCACGTCCAACAGGTTATAAGGGCGCCGGAGGGCGACCCGCCGGCCACGGTTGGTCTCGGTTGGATTGCAGACCGATCAGCACTTTATTCCAGGTGTATTCCAGGTCGGTTCCAAGGCTGGTAGCCGCCAATTCCCGCTGGTTACAGTCGGCCTCTACGACTTTTTGCTTCGCTTTAGAGCAACTGGGAAGGACCGCCTCTCATGATGCAGATCGCCCGTAGCTGGCGGGTAACGGTCGCGACTCTAGCCGTCGGCGTCGTAGGTGTACTGGCCTTTGCGAGCCCCACCGCGTCGGCAGAGCCGGGTTTTCCGCCCGGACCCAATCCCGCCCCGGTGCCCGCCCCGCCCGTGATGCCGCAGGCCGTCACGGTCGCCCCCGGGCAGGCGGGCACCACCATGCCGGGGATGGTTGCCGCCGTACCCGGGGCGCCCGCTGGAATCTCTTCTGCGTTGGCCCCGGCACGGCCCGCCGTTCCGCCCGCACCGGCAGCGGCCATACCACCTGTGCCACCCGCGCAACCCCCGCAGGCGACCGTGCTTCCGGCCAGCTCCGGGACATTGCGTGACTATTTCGCCGGCAAGAACGTCACGCTGGAGGCGCAGCAGGCGCAAAACTTCAAGGCGCTCGATTTCACCTTGCCGATGCCGCCCGGCTGGACGCAGATACCTGACCCCAATGTCCCCGATGCGTTCGTGGTGACTGCCAACCGTCACAGCAACAGCCTGTACACCTCCAACGCCCAGCTGGTGGTGTACCGACTGGTCGGTGATTTCGATCCCAAGGAGGCCATCACCCACGGCTACCTCGACAGCGCGCAACTGCCGGCCTGGCGGAGCACCAATGCGTCGATGGCCGATTTCAACGGTTTCCCGTCGTCGATCATCGAGGGCACCTACCGCCAGAACGAGATGACGCTCAACACCTCCCACCGCCACGTCATCGTTACCTCCGGTCCGGACAGATACCTGGTGTCACTGGCGGTGACCACCGATGCCGCCCAAGCAGTCGCCGAGGCGCCGGCCACCGATGCGATCGTCAACGGGTTCCGGGTGGGACCACCCGGGTCCAACCCGCCCGCGGCGGTGCCGCCGGCTCCAGCTGCCGCGGCCGCCGCCGCAGCGGCCCCGTCGCCAGCGGGTTCGCCGCAAGGAGTGCCCCACCCGTAGCCGGGCGCTGCGGCGCGCCAAGCCGCCTCGTATGGTGGCCTGGTGCTCATCGCCGGAGTTTTGTGCGTGTGCGCGGCGGGTGTCTTGGCCGCGCTTGGATTGTGGTCGTTGTTGCGACCGGTCGCCACCGATACCCCGCGATTGGTGATGCGCTCAGTCGCGCCTCCGCAATTGGCGGCCGCGGTAATGCTGGCCGCAGGCGGGGCGGTGGCACTGGCCGCGCCACGGAACACCGCGCTGCAAGTCGTCGGCGTGTGTCTGGGCGTATGCGTCGCGGGTGCCGTCGGCACCGTGGCCGCGGGATCTTGGCAGAGCGCGCGCTATGCGCTGCGCCGCGAGGCGGCCGCGGCAGGATGCGGGGGTGAGTGCGCGACCTGCACGCTCGCGTGCCGTTGAGCCATCTTGTTGGCGCTGATGACTTTTCACCATCGGCGGCACCGGCTTTAGTTGCGGCTGATGTCGATCGGATGGGTGGCCAGCAGCGACATCGGCAGCGGCTGGCGGCGTAGCACCCGGCCCCAAAGATCCACTCGTGGCTGGACCAGAACGTCAGATGGCAAGCCCGACAATACAATCCAGTCGTCGCGTTCGATCTCACCTTCGAGCTGACCGATTGTCCAGCCGGAGTATCCCGCGAAGATTCGCACTCCTTCGACCAGCGGCGCGATCGAGTCGGGATCGGCGTCGAGGTCGACCATTGCCAGCCGGCCGGTCACGTGTCGCAGGCCCGCCATGCCGTCGGGGTCGGCGCCGACCCGAAGCACCGACAGGCAGAGCGCTGCGTCACGCTTCACCGGTCCCCCGATAAACATCGTCTTGGGTTTGGCCGCCAGCTTCGCCCACTGCGGCAACACGTTGTAAACCGCCGTCTCGCTGGGGCGATTGAGAACCACGCCCAACGTGCCCCCGTCGTTGTGCTCGACGATGTAGATCACGCTGCGGCGGAA
The DNA here is from genome assembly GCA_963838755.1 of uncultured Actinomycetota bacterium. Lineage (GTDB taxonomy): Bacteria > Actinomycetota > Actinomycetes > Mycobacteriales > Mycobacteriaceae > Mycobacterium. The sequence continues at coordinate 183,458 of CAWISO010000020.1, forward strand.
TGTGGGCTCGAGCAGATCCGTGTTCGCCAAAAGCAAAGTGCCCGCTCGCACTCGATGCGCGGCGGGGGCAACATAGTCCTCCGGATCTTCGGGCTGCGCCACGACTCCATCATGGCATCCGTGCCGGGTTGGTGTGGTGAACAAGCGGGGCGCTCTGAAGATATTTGTAGTGTTGTTTACCAGGGGCCAGGTCCCACCGGGGGAAGTAGGTTTGGTGAGTCATCCGCACGCACCTGTTGCCGTCTGGCGCTCGGTGCGCAGTTTGCCCAACTTCTGGCGGCTGCTGGAGTTGCGGACGGCAAGCCAGTTCGCCGACGGCCTGTTCCAGGCGGGTCTGGCCGGCGCCCTGCTGTTCAATCCCGAGCGGGCGGCCCGGCCGCTGGCGATCGCCGGCGCCTTCGCGGTGCTGTTCTTGCCCTACTCGCTGCTCGGTCCGTTCGCCGGTGCGTTGATGGACCGCTGGGACCGACGGCTGGTGCTGGTCGGCGCCAACCTGGGCCGGCTATTTTCAGTGGCGCTGGTGGGATTGTCTCTGGCACTCGGCGCCGGCAACCTGCTGGTGCTGTGCGGCGCGCTGGTGGTCAACGGCTTCGCCCGGTTTGTCTCCTCCGGACTGTCCGCCGCCCTGCCGCATGTGGTGCCGCGTGATCAGGTCGTCACGATGAACTCGATCGCCTCGGCGACCGGCGCGGTCGCCGCATTCCTGGGCGCCAACTTCATGCTGGTGCCCCGCACGCTCCTCGGGTCCGGCGACGGCGGGGCCGCCTCGATCATTTTCCTGGCCACCGTCCCGTTGCTGATTGCGTTGCTGCTGTCGCTGCGCTTTGCCGTCCACGTGCTGGGTCCTGACGACACCCAGCGGGCGATCCACGGGTCGGTGATCTACGCGGTGGTCACCGGTTGGCTGCACGGCCTTCGCACGGTGCTGAACCGGCCCACCGTCGCCGCGACGCTTTCAGGACTGGCCGCGCATCGAATGGTGTTCGGCATCAATACCCTGCTGGTGCTGCTGCTGATGCGCAGCGGCGGTTCCGCGCCGGACGGAGCATTAGGCAACGTCATGTTGTTCGTCGCCGCCACCGGGACGGGATCCTTTCTGGCCAATGTGGTGACCCCGCCTGCGGTGCGCCGCTGGGGCCGCTACGCCACGGCCAACGGGGCGCTGCTGATCGCGGCGGGGATTCAACTTGCCGGCTTCGGTCTTCAGCTTGTGGTGATGGTGGCGGGTGGGTTCCTGCTGGGCGCGGCCGGCCAGGTGGTCAAACTCTGCGCCGACACGGCGATGCAGATCGATGTCGACGATGCGCTGCGCGGACACGTGTTCGCGGTACAGGATTCGCTGTTTTGGGTGGCATTCATCGGCGCGATCACGCTGTCGGCGATCGTCATTCCCGGTAACGGCCACTCCCCCGCACTGATGTTGGCCGGCGGCGTGCTCTACCTGTGTGGGCTCGCGGTTCACAGCGTCGTCGGCCGCCGCGGTCAGTTGGCGACGAATCGTTAAGGTACAAAGGTGGCCGGTCTTGCACAGCTTGTCGAGGATTTGCGCGCCGAAAGCGACGAACTCGATGCGCTGGTTGCACCGCTGGCCGCCGATCGCTGGGCAGCGCAGACGCCGGCCGCGGGTTGGACCATTGCCCACCAAATCGGACACCTATTGTGGACTGACCGTGTCGCGCTGACATCGGTTACCGATGAGGTGGCTTTTTCCGGGCTGCTGGAGCACGCGGCGGCCAACCCGACCGGCTTCGTGGATGCCGGGGCCGAGGAGGTGGCCGCCACGCCGCCCGTCGAGTTGCTGGCCGACTGGCGGCTGACCCGCACCCGGCTACACGAAGCGCTACTGACGGTTCCCGATGGGCGCAAACTGCCGTGGTTCGGGCCGCCGATGAGCGCCGCTTCGATGGCGACGGCGCGGCTGATGGAAACCTGGGCACACGGACTCGACGTCGCCGACACCCTCGGTGTCACAAGGCCACCCACCGCGCGGCTGCGGTCGATCGCCCACATCGGAGTGCGCACCCGCGATTACGCCTTCGCGGTCAACGGGCTGCCCGCACCCACCGAGCCGTTTCTTGTCGAGCTGCGGGCCCCGGACGGAACCACCTGGTCGTGGGGGCCGCCGGACGCCGCGCAGCGAGTCATCGGCCGTGCGGAGGATTTCTGCTTCCTGGTCACCCAGCGGCGGGCGCTGCGCGAGCTTGACCTGAGGGCCCACGGCGACGATGCGCGGCACTGGCTGCAGATTGCTCAAGCCTTCGCCGGACCTCCGGGTATCGGTCGATGAGCGCGCAGCAGCGCGAGGCCATCGCGATCCTGCCGCGGGAGCTGACCGACGGGCTCACCGACGAGATCCGCAATGTCCCGCCGCCGCCCATACCGGTGCTGTCCGAGCCGTATTCGCTTCGCCTCGCCGACCCGGACACCGACGCGGACATGATCGCGGATTGGATGAGCCTGCCCGCCCTGGCCGAGGCCTGGGAGTCCGCGTGGCCGGCGTCCCGCTGGCGCAAGTACTTACAGGCCCAGCTCGACGGTAGTTACTCCCGGCCATTCGTCGGCAGTATGCACGGTCAAGATGGTGGCTACGTCGAGGTGTACCGCGCGGCAAAGGATTCCATCGCTACCCGATATCGCGCAGACGCCTACGACCTCGGGTTGCACGCGGCGATCGCCGAGCTGACGGTCGTCAACAAGGGTCTCGGTCCTTTTCTGCTGCCGCGCATCGCGGCCAGCATCTTCGAGCTCGAACCACGTTGTCGCCGAATCATGTTCGACCCCGACTACCGCAATGGCGTGGCGCGCCGGTTGTGTGAATACGCCGGCTGCACGTTCCTCGGTGAGCACGACATGAGCAATCGGCGCATGGCGCTGTACGCGTTGCCCCGTTCACCCGCCGACATTCCGGCAGCCCAGTGACGAGTCCTTGAGCGGGGGTCCGTTTCGGTCATGTGGTCACCGATGCCAGGTTGCGTTTGACCTCAAGTCGTCGCAACTTGCCCGACGAGGTCCGTGGCAGCGAGCCCGGCTTGACGAACACCACATCGGAGGGCACGATGCCGCATTCGGATGCCACCTTGGCGACCAACTCGCTGCGAGCACCGGGTTCATCGGGGCCGCGAAATTCGGCTGTGATGATCAACCCCGGCCGTGTCGCGTCGCCATTACCTACCGCGACCACCGCGCCTTCGCGCACGCCGCGGATTTCCGCGGCAACGCGTTCGATCTCGGTGGGAAACACGTTGCGGCCGGCAATCGTGATGATCTCCTTGACCCGGCCGCACACCACCAGCCCGTCGTCAGTGAGGTAGCCTAAATCACCAGTGCGAAACCACGTTCCAGGCTCCAGCGGCGGCCCGTCGATATATCCCGACATCATCGACGTGCCGCGGATTTCGATCTCTCCGACCTCGCGAGCGAGTACCTCGGCGGGTCGCTCCGATGCCGGCCCGATGCGCACTTCCATACCGGTGATCGGTTGACCGAGGATCGCGTGGCGGCGCGGTGGCACGCCCGAAGAATCGGTTGCCGTGGCTTGCACTTCGTCATAGAGCGCACCGGTACCGGGAGTCGGAACCGTCACCGCACAAGTGGATTCCGCCAGACCGTAGGACGGTGACAGCGCGCCGGCATCAAACCCGTAGGCCTTCAGCGCGGTCGCGAACCGGTCCATCGCCGCGCAGTCGACCGGTTCGCCGCCGTTGATCGTGACCCGCACCCGACCGAGGTCAACCTCGGAAACCAGCCGCGCGTACTTGCCGATCATGCTGTAGGCCATATTCGGCGCCGCGGTTACCGTCGCGCCGCTTTCGCTCAGCCACCTCAGCCACCGAAACGGCGACACGACAAAGGCTGCGGTGGGCGCGAGCCAGAACGGGCTACCGGACAGTGCGCCGCTGAGCAACAAAGTCAGACCCATGTCGTGGTAGAGCGGTAGCCAACTGCAGCCCACATCGTGCGACGGGTCCACCGCGAACGCGGTGAGCAGACCGTTGACATTGCTGAGCACCGCCTCGGACGACAGCTGCACGGTGCGCGGCGTGCCGGTGGATCCCGCGGTGCCCTGTAGCACCGCAGGTCTGCTGACGGCGCCCTCCGCCTGGGCGAAGGCCACCGAGCGCTTCGCCGCTGCGACCGTATTGATGTCCAATACCGGTAGGGGCCCGTCTGCGGCGGTGAGCAGTTCGCGATCCTCGCCGTGGCTGAAAACTATGCCCACGCCGATCCCGCTGAACCGGGTCAGCGTCGAACGTGCCCAGTGCTGCGGGTCAGCACCGCGGACCGGTCCAGGCAGGATCGACACGCTCTGGCCGGCAAGCCAGGCACCGTGAATCGCGGCGACGAAGTCGGCGGTCGGTTCGCCGACCAGGCCGACGGCGCCGGGCTGGTCCTCCTCATCGAGGATCCGGCTGGCGATGGCCTCGGCATGTGCGTGTACCTGCGGCCACGGGTGGGCGGTCCAGCTGTCGGTGTCCCGGTCGAAGACCACCAGGTCGTGGGTCGACGTGCTCATCGCCTGGGCTAACGCGGCCGCCAGCACCGTCACTGCGCGACCGCAATCTTTGCCCGGATAACCCCCTCCAAGTCACCAACGGTGTCGCAGTTCAGCAGTTCTTGTTCGGTAATCCGCACGCCGAGCTTGTCTTCGATCGCCACCATGCCCACCGCGAAGGCCACCGAGTCCAACCCGAGGTCATCGATCAGCCGAGAGGCGCGAGTCACCCGGCTGATATCGACGTTGAGGTCGTCGCGCAGTATCTCGGTCAGCGCGTCGCTCACCGAGTCGGGCGGTGGCTGCTCCAAGTCCATGGGGCGTCACACTACCGCGCCGGCATTGTCGACGGGGGTTCTATGACTGAGCCCTCAGCGCACTGGCCGCATCGGCGACGCCGTCACCGTCGGTGTCGGTGAGCTTGACATCCCACCGCCCGTCGCCGTCGCTATCGACATAGCCTGTGACGCCGCGCTCGCCAAAACTGATCGCGCGGTCGGCCAACCCGTTGCCGTCGCTGTCGAACAGCCGGTAGTCGGCATGGCCGTCGAAGTCGACCAGCGACCCGCCGGTGTGCTCGACACCGTCCAGCCCGAACCAGCGCAGTCCGCCGACGGGCGCGCTGTGCGGTCCGGGCTGGCCTACCCGCTGCGGCGGGGCGGTCGAGTCGGTCGCCATCGCCCATGTCCCCGATCCGTCATCGGTGAAGTAACTTTCCGCGGTGCCGTCGTTGTCCAGATCGAGTACGGCGTGATCGGCGATGCCGTCACCATCGAGGTCGGCCAGGGCGTCATCGGCCGACCCGTCGCCGTCGAAATCCAGACTGACCGCATCCAGCCGGCCATCTCCATCGAGATCGAGATCCGGACCCGCGTCCCACATCGTCGCCGTGCCGTCACCGGCGCCCAAGCAATACTCCATGCCGGTGGGACGCCGCCGAAAAGCTACTGGTTCCCACGAGAGCGCCACCAGGCCATCAGTTCAGCCGTCGCTTCCTCGTGCGTCAGCGGCCCGCGATCCAGCCGCAATTCCTTGAGGTACCGCCAGGCCTCTCCAACCTGTGGCCCCGGCGGGATGCCCAGCAGTCGCATGATCTCGTTGCCGTCCAAGTCGGGGCGTACCCGCTGCAGGTCCTCTTTTGCGGCCAACTCGGTGATCCGCTGCTCGAGATCGTCGTAATTGGCCTGCAGCCGAGCGGCTCGGCGCTTGTTGCGGGTCGTGCAATCGGCGCGAACGAGCTTGTGCAGCTGCGGCAACAACGGTCCGGCGTCGGTGACGTAGCGACGCACCGCTGAGTCGGTCCAGCTGCCCTCGCCGTAACCGTGAAACCGCAGATGCAGATAGACCAGCTGCGAGATATCGTCGACCATCTGCTTGGAATACTTCAATGCCCGCAACCTCTTTCGGGCCATTTTGGCCCCGACCACCTCATGGTGGTGAAAGCTGACACCGCCGTCGGCCTCGTGCTTGCGGGTGGCAGGCTTGCCGATGTCGTGCAGCAGCGCCGCCCAACGCAAAACCAGATCGGGCCCTTCATCTTCTAAGGCGGCTGCCTGACGCAGCACCGTCAGCGAATGCTGGTAGACGTCTTTGTGCTGGTGGTGTTCGTCGATCGCCATCCGCATGCCGCCGACCTCGGGCAGCACCACGTCGCCCATGCCCGTTTGCACGATCAGGTCGATCCCGGCGACCGGGTCGTTGCCCACGAGCAGCTTGTCCAATTCAGCTGCCATCCGCTCAGCGGTGATCCGATCCAGCTGCGGCGCCATCTCCTCGATGGCCGCTCGCACCCGCGGAGCAACAGTGAAGCCGAGCTGGGAAACGAACCGCGCGGCGCGCAGCATTCGCAGCGGATCATCCCCGAAAGAATCAGACGGCGTCGCAGGCGTATCCAGCACGCCGGCACCCAGCGCCGCCAAACCGCCTACCAAATCGAAGAATTCGCCCGCACCAGCTGCCGTGATGCGCACCGCCATCGCATTCACGGTGAAATCGCGGCGAACTAGATCCTCAGCGAGCGAGTTGCCGAACCGCACCTGCGGATTGCGTGACACCCGGTCGTAGCGGTCGGCGCGGAACGTGGTGATCTCCAGCCGGTGACTGCCCTTTTGGGCGCCGACCGTACCGAACTCGATGCCGGTGTCCCACAACCCATCCGCCCACGGCCGCAGCAGCTCCTGCACCTGCTCAGGCCGCGCGTCGGTGGTGAAATCCAGGTCCGGGCTCAGCCGGCCCTTCAGCGCATCCCGTACCGACCCGCCCACCAGATACAGCTCGTGGCCGGCCGCAGCGAACATCGAGCCGAGCTCGCGCAGCAGGTCCGCGTGCCTGTTCAAGGCGACCGCGGCAGCGGTCAGGAATTCGTCATCCTGGGCAGATTCCGGCACGTTCGATGAGCCTAGTCCGGCGACGATACGGCCGCGTCCGGCGAGTGCGGCCGGGAGCGTCTTAGCACGCCAGCTACTATCGCTTGGGTGTCCGACGGCGAAAAACCGCAACCTCGTCGGCGCCGGGGGAGGCGCCGTGGTCGGCGCACCGCGGGTTCGCCCGACGGTCGAACCGCCGACGGAACGATCGACGGCAGCCCAACAGCAGATCTGGAGAAGCCCCGCCGGCCCCGTCCGACACGTCGTGGACCAGAGCGACTGCGCACTGTGCACGAGACTTCGGCCGGCGGACTGGTCATCGACGGTATCGACGGGCCGCGTGAAGATCAGGTCGCCGCGCTCATCGGCCGTGTCGACCGGCGCGGCCGGATGTTGTGGTCATTGCCTAAAGGCCACATCGAGCAGGGTGAAACAG
>CAWISO010000021.1:0-120350 GCA_963838755.1 uncultured Actinomycetota bacterium
AATTCTTTGCCAACGAATGCTGGTCGCCAGGCGGGTAGTTAGCCACGTTGCAGGTGATGTCTCCCGATGGTGATTGGAACTGCATGGAGAAGGGATTGGCGTGTGCACTTGGTGTCAAGCCGATTGTGGCCGCGCCGATGATCGCGCAGCACCCCGCAATCATCAGTGTCCACCGGGCGGGACCCTCGCCGGTTGTCGCTCGACGACAATTGAGCACACTTTATGGTAAGCGCAGCCAGTTGCGTTTCCGTTGCTAAATTGTCAACCCATGGTTACCGGTCCCCGCCCGCCCCACCCTGGACGGCGTCGAGCACAAGTTCATCGATCTGGGTGATGGCGTCACGATCCACGTCGCCGACTCGTGGACCCGCCCGACGGACCGGCGGTGATGCTGGTGCATGGTTTTCCGCAGAACTGGTGGGAGTGGCACAAACTCATCGGCCCGCTGGCCGCTGACGGCTACCGGGTGCTGTGTCCCGACCTGCGCGGTGCTGGCTGGAGCTCGGCGCCACGCTGCCGGTATTTGAAGAACGAGATGGCCGACGACCTGGCCGCCGTGCTGGATCGGTTGGGTGTCGGGCCGGTGAAACTCGTGGCCCACGACTGGGGCGGGCCGGTCGCGTTCATCATGATGTTGCGCCACCTGGCGAAGGTCACGGGGTTTTTCGGACTCAATACCGCGGCGCCCTACGTAAAGCGTGATCTTTCGTCGGTCCGCAACATCTGGCGGTTCTGGTACCAGGTCCCGATGCTGCTGCCGGTGATCGGTCCGCGCCTGATCGGCGACCGGAAGGCTCGTTTTTTCCGGCTGCTGGCGTCGTGGGTCGGTGGTGGATTCTTGCTGCCCGAGGACGACGTCGCGATGTACGTCGAGTGCATGCGTCAGCCCGGGCACGCGGTAGCCGGTTCGCGGTGGTATCGGACCTTTCAGAGCACCGAGATGCTGCGCTGGCTACGGGGCGAATTCGACGGTGTTCGCGTCGCTGTCCCAGTCCGCTGGTTGAGCGGCACTCAAGATCCGGTGCTCACACCGGATCTGCTCAGCGGATATGCCGAGCACATAAGTGATTTCGAGGTCGAGCTGGTCGACGGTGTCGGCCATTGGATTGTCGAACAGCGCCCGGATCTGGTTCTGGATCGGCTGCGTGCCTTCCTTAAAAACTGATCGGTTTCAGCCGCGATATCCGAGCAGCGCTACGGAGGCGTCGACGGCGGGTTCGACAATCTCGCGAACGCTGCGCCCGTCCTCGACGGCGAGCGCAGTCAGTTCGCGCAGACCTCCGACCAAGATCACCGCCGATGGCCGAGTCAGCGGAGGTAAACCGACCTTTGTGAACCCCGGGCTGCCGCTGAGGGTGATCAACAAACTGGTCAACAACTGCAGGCCGCGACGCTGAAACGGCCGCGCCGCGGCATCCAGTGACGGCATCTCGCGGATCCAGCTCAATGTGATCGCCGGCCGGGCCTCGATGTGGCCGACGTAAGCCTCCACGGCCTGCCGAATTTGAGCCTGCCAGTCGGCCTTCGGATCGACGGCGTCGCGGATCTCCGCGGCCAGGTTCACCACGTCGGCATGCAGCAGCTCGAGAAAGCACTGCTCCTTGCTGGGGAAGCGGCCATAGAAGGTGCGCTTGGAGGTTCGGGCATGACGGACGATATCGGCGACGGTGCTGGCCCGGTAGCCGCGCTCGGTGATGGAGGCCGCAAGGCCGTCGAGCAGTCGGCGTCGAAATGGATCGACGTCGACAGACTCGGCCGAAGCCGCATCGTCAGCGACGGTCGCCGCCACGGCGCCTCCCTGAAGTGATCCGACCCTTGCCAGGGCTTGGTACCACACGGTACCGTACCTGAATAGGCCGGCGGTACGGTGCAGTACCACATTCGAGGTTGGGAGTGCGCGACAATGAGCACCATCGACACCCAAGCGGCCTCGGCGCCGCCCGCCATCAAATTGCCTCCGGCCTCCCGGATTCCCAAGGCGGTTCAGGGCGCCGCATTCTCGATCTCCCGACGGTGGATCGTGCAGCACATGGCGCGCCGCCACGGCGATGTCTTCGTCCTCAACGTGCCGGTGTATGGCCGCATCGTGGTGGTGGCGAATCCGCAGTTAGCCAAACAGGTCTTCACCACCAGCCCGGAAGTGCTCGGCAACATTCAGCCCAACCTGAGCCGGCTGTTCGGGTCCGGGTCGGTGTTCGCACTCGACGGCGACGAGCACCGGGCGCGGCGTCGGGTACTGGCTCCGCCGTTCCACGGCAAGAGCATCAAGAACTACGAGAGCATCATCGAAGAAGAGACGCTGCGCGAAATCGCCGGTTGGCCGGAAGGGAAGCGTTCGCTACATTGCCGTCGACGATGCGGATCACACTCAACGCGATCCTGCGGCGGTCTTCGGAGCCGAAGGCGCCGAGCTCGATGAGCTGCGGCGGATCCTTCCGCCATGGGTCACGCTGGGCTCGCGATTGGCCACGCTGCCCAAGCCACCTCGAACCTATGGCCGCTACTCTCCATGGGGCCGGCTGGCGGAGTGGCGGCGCAGGTACGACATGGTTCTGGACAAGCTCATCGAAGACGAGCGGGCAGACCCGAACTTCGAGAACCGCACTGATGTCCTGGCGCTGATGCTGCGCAGCACCTACGAGGATGGTTCATCCATGTCGCGCAACGACATTGGCGATGAGTTGCTGACGCTGCTGGCGGCCGGACACGAAACCACTGCGGCAACTCTCGGCTGGACTTTCGAACGGCTCAGTCGACATCCCGATGTGCTCGCCGCACTGGCTGCCGAGGCCGACACCGACGACAACGAACTTCGTCAGGCAACAATCCTGGAAGTTCAGCGAATTAAGACCGTCATCGACCTCGCCGGTCGCCACGTCACCGCCCCGGTCTTTGAACTCGGGGATTGGGTTATACCCCATAGCTATTCGATTGTCGTCAGCATTTCGCAGATGCACGCCAACGCCGAGGCCTTTCCAGATCCGGACCGTTTCGATCCGCAGCGCTTCGTCGGCGTTAAGCCGCCGAGCTTCGCCTGGATCCCGTTCGGTGGTGGCGCCCGTCGCTGCGTGGGAGCGGTATTCGCCAACATGGAGATGGATGTGGTGTTGCGAACCGTATTACGCCACTTCACCATCGAGACGACCACCGCTGACGGTGAGAAGTGGCATTCCCGTGGCGTTGCCTATACCCCCAAAGCCGGCGGAAAGATCGTGGCCCACCGCCGCGGCGCTCCGTGAAATTGCAGTGAAGGTTGTGATTTCGCAGAGATAACAGCCGTAGGCACAATCTCGCGGCCTGTCTGGATTAGTTTTCGACGCTGGCCCGTCTCGGGAGCTTCCAATCGGGCCGGACGTAATGGCAGGTGTATCCGCTTGGGTAGCGCTCCAGGTAATCCTGGTGCTCGGGCTCGGCCTCCCAGAAGTCGCCGGCGGGGCTGACTTCGGTCACCACCTTGCCGGGCCATAGACCGGAGGCCTCGACGTCGGCGATGGTGTCCAACGCAATGTGCTTCTGTTCCTCGTCGAGATAGAAGATGGCCGAGCGGTAGCTGGTTCCGATGTCGTTGCCCTGGCGGTTCTTCGTGGTCGGGTCGTGAACCTGGAAGAAGAATTCCAACAGCGTCCGGAAGTCGGTCTGCGCCGGGTCGAAGATGATTTCGATTGCTTCGGCGTGCGTCCCGTGATTGCGATAGGTCGCATTGGGGACGTCGCCGCCGCTATAGCCGACCCGGGTCGACACGACTCCGGGCTGTTTGCGGATCAGGTCCTGCATTCCCCAAAAACACCCACCGGCCAGTATCGCCTTGCTGTAATTCGACATCTCGTCCTCCTTGCCGCGTGGTCGGGTCACCGATCCCGAGAGCTAGTGAATGCGGTCTATCCCATTATCCGCGCAGGCAGCAGGCAGTGCAGCCGGGATCGCGGCGGGCTAGCGGAGATAATCGCCCACCAGCTCAGCCGCGACCCAGTTTCGACGCCGAGGACAATTCCGGCTGGTCACCCCGCGGAATTATCCGCAATCGGATTAGCGTTAGCCGGTCGGGCTAGGCGGTGCACCCGGTGCCGGACTCGGGTTCGCCGGTCCGGCTGGTGTACCAGGCGCCGAGGCCCCCGGGACGTTCGACGTCCAGATCAGAATGTCTTGCAGCCCGTCGTTGTAGACGACTCCGTTCGGCGGTGCGCCGGTCACGTCGAAGTACAGCGTGCCCGTCGACGTGCTGCCTTGAGGGATAGGCGCCGGGTTAAGACCATTCGGGACCTCAACCTTGTCGATCAGCTTGTAGGTCTGACCGTTGGGTCCGCGGGCGCTGAAGTCTCTAACCATGGGTGTGACGGTTCCGCCGTCCGACGTGGCGGTGATGTCGGCCTGGTAAAGCGTTCCCTTAGGGGTGTAGCCAGGAATCGTCATGTTGCTGGGCTGCAGGTTGCTCACCGTGTAGTCAGTAACCAATGGTCCATCGACCAGCGATTCGCTGGAACCGAATCCTTGGATGTTTGGTGGTGCGGCGGAGGCAATTGCTGGGGCGACCACGCCCACCACGGCAATTCCCGCGGCACCGATGGCCGTCTTGACAGTGCTGCTTACGAACTTCACGATGGGCTCCTTCTTCGCTCCTCGTATTAGCGGCACCCACATTTAGGGTGAAACCGCAATTCTTTGACATAGCCCGGCGACGGCGACGCCAAACATGTTGATTGCGGAATACCATTTCCGACTCGACTACCTTGGCTCGACAAACCCCGGTAGAACGTGTTCTAGTTCCTTACGTGGAGCAGGCGTTTACCCGCGACGAACTTGCCGTCGCATTTGACAATTTCGAGCAGACGGTGGCCCGTGCCGCGCAGACCAGGAACTGGGACGCCTGGGTAGCGCAGTACACCCCGGACGTCGACTACATCGAGCACGCGGCGGGCACCATGAAAGGCCGTGAACAGGTACTCACCTGGATCCGCAAGACGATGACGACCTTTCCAGGGAGCCACATGACGGCCTTCCCGTCGCTGTGGTCGGTCATCGACGAGGCAGGCGGGCGGATCATCTGCGAACTGGACAACCCGATGGTCGACCCCGGCGACGGCACCATCATCAGCGCGACGAACATCTCGATCATCACCTATGCCGGCGACGGCCAGTGGTGCCGGCAAGAAGACATCTACAATCCGCTGCGTTTCCTGCGGGCGGCACTGAAGTGGTGCAAAAAAGCGAAGGAGTTGGGCACGCTGGACGACGACGCCGCTCGCTGGTTGCGTCAACAAGAAGGCCAGCAATGAGCCCGGCCGTGAGGGCACCCAAGCTGGTCATCGGGGCCAACGGTTTTTTGGGCTCGCATGTCACCCGCCAACTCGTTGCCAGCGGTGCCGACGTGCGCACCATGGTGCGCGCGGGCGCCAACACGCGCAGCATCGACGACCTACAGGTCACCCGATTTCACGGTGACGTCTTCGACACCGCCACCATCCGCCAGGCGATGGACGGTTGCGACGAGGTGTACTACTGCGTGGTTGACACCCGGGCGTGGCTGCGGGACCCGGCACCGCTGTTTCGTACTAATGTCGATGGGCTGCACAACGTCCTCGACATCGCCGTCGAAAAGTCAATCGCCGCAACGTTGCATCGGTTTGTGTTCACCAGCACCTACGCCACGGTGGGTCGCCGGCACGGACACGTGGCAACTGAAGACGACCTGATCGACCGGCGTCGGCTCACACCGTACGTCGCGTCAAGAGTCCAGGCTGAAGACATAATGCTGCAATATGCGGCGGGAAAAGGCCTGCCCGCTGTCGCCATGTGCGTTTCGACGACCTACGGCAGCGGTGATTGGGGCCGCACTCCGCACGGTGCGTTCATCGCCGGCGCGGTCTTCGGCAAGCTGCCTTTTCTGATGAACGGCATTCAGCTCGAGGTCGTCGGTGTGGACGATGCGGCCAAGGCGCTGCTGTTGGCCGCAAAGCACGGCCGCAATGGCGAGCGATACCTCGTCTCCGAGCGGATGATTCCGCTCAAAGACGTGGTCAAGATCGCCGCCGACGAAGCCGGTGTTCCGCCGCCGCGACGGTCCATCTCGGTGCCCGCGTTCTACGCCCTCGGCGCGCTGGGCAGCGTGAGAGCCCGGTTGACGGGCAAAGATGCCGAACTCAGCCTCGCATCGGTGCGAATGATGCGCGCCGAGGCCCCCCTCGACCACACCAAGGCCACCCGCGAACTGGGTTGGGAGCCAAGGCCGGTCGAGGAGTCCATCCGTGATGCCGCGCGTTTTTGGACAGTTCTGAAAAAAGCCCGGCAAAGCAGTAACGCGGCTCCATCCGACTAATTCCAGCGTGTCTTGAGTAACTAGAGTGATTTTTGTTACAAAGTGTGACGCATGGTAAATGTGGCAACCGCAGCTTGTCGGCGCTCGGGAATCTTGCGGGCTGCTCGGTGTTACACGTGCTATTGACAGATGAGGAGATGTCAGCATGACGAGTCGGCCCGTTCTGGAACCCACCACCGAGCATCCGATCACGATCAGCCCCACCGAGTCCCGAGTTGTGGTCCGTGTCAACGGCGAGGTCGTCGCCGACACCCACGACGCACTCCAGCTGCAGGAGTCCACCTACGCGGCAGTGCAATACATTCCGTTCAAGGATGTCGTGCAAGAGCTACTCACCCGCACCGACACCAGCACCTACTGCCCGTACAAGGGCGAAGCCGGCTACTACAGCGTGACCACGTCTGCCGGCGACACCGTCGACGACGCGATCTGGACATACGAACAGCCCTACCCGGCGGTGGCGGCGATCGCTGGACACGTCGCCTTCTATCCCGACAAGGCTGATATCAGCGTCGAGCGACGCTAGGAATCGGCCTGCCCGAACACCTGGGCTGCCAGCTGGGTGTCGCTGTATTCGCGCAACGACACGATGAGCCCGTCACGGGTTTCGAAGACGAAGACGGCTGGGCTGTCGTAGCGCACCCCGTCGGCGGTCTCGCCCTCGGTTTGTGCCTCGATCACGACGCTTTCACCGTCGTTGAAGCATTGGATGAAATCGAGGCTCAACTCGATACGGCTCTTGCGCCGCTCGACGTCTTGGCGCAGCGCCGCCTTATCGACCGAATCGCGGGTCACGATGCTCCAGTAGCTGAAGTCGTCGCTCAGCAGCGCGAAACACTCGTCGACGTCACCGCCATCGGACAGGCACTGCAGAAACATCCACGCCAGTTCGGCCTGCGGATCGTCGAACGGGGTGGTCACCTCGCCATCCTGACCCGGAACACAGGTACGGGTCAATCATGTGCGGAGCCCGAGCGAACCTATGATCGTCGGCATCAGCAATTGCGACAGCCGGGCGGGAGCACACGATGAATAGCGCTCGCACGGTGTTGTTCGGAGGTGCGGTCAGCCCCGAGATCACCCTTTTGCCGCTGCGCCGAGGCCCTCGCGATCCGTGCTTTCAAATCGGCGCCGACGGCGCGATTTGGCGGACCAGCCTGTTGCCCAGCGGATCGGTCACGGCGCGGATCAGCCGCGCGGCGCCCCATGCGATCCACTGCACGGCATGGGGCAGCGGTGCCGAGGAGTTCCTCGACGCGCTGCCGGCGATGCTGGGCGCCGACGACGACGCATCGGGTTTCGTTCCGACCGACCCGACGGTCGCCGCTGCGCATCGGCGAGTACCCCACCTTCGGCTGGGCCGTACCGGTCGGGTTCTGGACGCCATCATCCCGGCCGTACTCGAGCAGCGCGTTCCCGGAGCCGACGCCTTCCGGTCCTGGCGCTTACTGGTGACGAAATACGGCACGCCCGCCCCAGGACCCGCCCCGGCGCGGATGCGGATGCCGCCATCAGCCGACGTGTGGCGGCACATCCCGTCGTGGGAATTCCACCGCGCCAACGTCGATCCCGGCCGGGCACGTACCGTCGTGGGCTGCGCGCAGCGGGCATCGTCGCTGGAACGGCTGACCTCATGGCCGGCCGCGCGGGCCCGTGAGGCGCTGACCTCGCTGCCGGGCGTCGGCGTGTGGACGGCGGCCGAGACCGCGCAACGAGCCTTCGGTGATCCCGACGCCTTATCGGTCGGCGACTACCACATTCCCAAGATGATCGGTTGGACGCTGCTGGGACGTCCGATCGTCGACGCCGACATGGTCGAGCTGTTAGAGCCGATGCGGCCACACCGGCACCGGGTGGTCCGGTTGTTGGAAGCCAGCGGATTGGCCTACGAGCCGCGACGTGGGGCACGGCTGGCGGTCCAGGACATCCGCGCGCTGTGACTTTCACCGCGGTTACTGCGCGCGGCCATAGGGTATTCGAGCCGGGACTCCGCGCGCGACGACCACCTCAAGGAGCCTGAAGGAGATAGCCATGACGCAGTTCACGATCCCGGGCTTGAACGAAAAGCAGGCAGTCAAAATCGCCGGGTTGCTGCAGAAGCAGCTGAGCACCTACAACGACCTGCATTTGACGCTCAAGCACGTCCACTGGAACGTGGTCGGACCCAACTTCATCGGGGTTCACGAGATGATCGACCCGCAGGTGGAATTGGTTCGCGGTTACGCCGACGAAGTGGCTGAGCGGATCGCGACGCTCGGCGGCTCGCCGCAAGGAACGCCGGGTGCCATCCTCAAGGATCGCACCTGGGACGATTACTCCGTTGGCCGCGACGTCGTGCAGGCACATCTGGCCGCACTTGACCTGGTCTACAACGGCGTTGTCGAAGACACCCGCAAGGCCATCGCCGAGACCGAAGAGCTCGATCCGGTCACCCAAGACATCCTGATCGACCACGCCGCCGAGCTGGAGAAGTTCCAGTGGTTTGTCCGGGCCCATTTGGAGAACGCTGGCGGCAAGTTGGCTCACCAGGGCTCGTCCACCGAACGCAGTGCGGCGAAAAGCGCTCGCCGAAGAGCTAGCAAGAGCTAACTCGCGCCGGAGGCGGTTAGTGCGCGTTCGGCGTCGGCGGTTCCGCGGTTGAGCCGCTGCGAGCGGTAGATCGAGACCTTGGTGTGGTGCATCAATAGTGAGGCGATTCCGACCGCGATGATCGCGCCGGGCACCACCGAGAACGACCCGGTCATCTCCGCCACCATGATCAGAATGGCCAGCGGAGCATGGGCGACGCTGCCGAAACAGGCCATCATCCCCACCACCACGAATATGCCCGGGCTGTGGGGCACGCCGGGAAGGTGGAACATGTCGCCCAGCCGCCAGACCGCCGCGCCAACGAAGGCTCCGATCACGATCCCGGGCCCGAAGATCCCGCCGGACCCGCCGGTGCCGATCGATAGCGAGGTGGCGACGATTTTGGCGATCGGCAGGAGAAGGACGATCCATAACGGGATCGTCAGTAGTCCGGCTTTGGTGGTGGCCAGCTGTACCCGGCCGTAGCCGTTGGCCAGGATCTGCGGAATCGCCAACCCCAGCAGGCCGACCAGCAAGCCGCCGATGGTGGGCGTAAGCACCGGACCGCCCCGCAGTCGTTTCGTCAGCGCTTCGGTGGCGTAGAAAGTGCGCGCGTACAGGTAGCCCACGGTTGCAGCGACGACGCCCAGGACGACGAACCACAGCAACGGCCAGGCGTCCTCGAAGCGGTATTCGGCGTCGATATAACCGAACATCGGGTCGAAGCCTAAAAACGAGCCGAATACGGCAAAAGCCGTTGCCGAGGTGACAAAACCGGGGTAGAGCACCCGGTATTCCAGGTCTTCGCGGTAGATGATCGACGCCGCCAGGACTGCTCCGCCCAGGGGCGCGCCGAAGATGGCGCCGATGCCCGCGCCCACCCCCAACGACACCAGGATTCGGCCGTCTTCGTCGGAGAGGTGCAGTCGGCGTGCCAGCATCGACGAGAAGCCAGCGGAGATCTGAGCCGCGGGCCCTTCACGACCGGCTGAGCCGCCCGAGCCGATGGTGACGGCGCTGGAGACCATCTTGACGACCACGACCCGGGCCCGGATGTGTCGCGGATCCGTATGGATTGCTTCGATTGCACTGTCGGTGCCGTGGCCACTGGCTTCCGGGGCGAACTTGGCCAGGATCAACGCCGACACCAGCGCACCGGCGGTTGTCATCAACGGCAGCGCCCAGGGCCTGGAGTACCGGGATGAACCCGGACTCCCGCCCTCGACGATTGGGGTGAGCAAGTGGTATCCCGCCACGTAGCCCAGCAAAAAATGAGTGGTGTAGCGCAACGCCAGGTAGAAGGCGACAGCACCGAGACCGGCGACCACGCCGATGATGACGCCCAGCAACAGCCACTTGTCGAGATATTCGAGATTTCCGATGAAGCGGCCCAGTCGACCGCCGTGGCTACGCTCGGTTTCTTCTGGCTTCAGCATCGCCCGTGACGTTAGCAGCGGCTTTTGACAGGGCCTCGGGAATAATCGGACCGCGGTCCGGTTATTCGGGGTAACCGAATTTTAGGAGGTGGATATGCCCGCCGTGATCGCAGACACATCGACCTTGCCGCGGATCGCTGCAGTCGCAGTGGCTGGTCTGGCCGACACCGAACGACCGGTCCGCTCCATCACAACCGGGCCGCGCGGCTACGAGGGCGAGGGGTTTCCGGTGGTCCGGGCTTTCGCCGGCGTCAGCACCGCCGCACTGGACCCGTTTGTGCACATGGACCAGATGGGCGAAGTCGAATACCAGCCCGGCGAGCCCCGGGGCACCGACTGGCATCCGCACCGCGGGTTCGAAACCGTCACCTACATGATCGACGGGCGGTTCGCCCACCAGGACTCGCACGGCGGCGGGGGGCTGATCAGCGACGGCGCCACCCAATGGATGACAGCCGGTGCGGGCATCCTGCACATCGAAACCCCACCGGCCGACCTCGTCGAAAGCGGCGGTTTGTTCCACGGCATCCAGCTCTGGGTGAACCTGCCGAAGAAGGATAAGTTCGCAGCACCGCGATACCAGGCCATCGAGGGCGGCGACGTTGCTCTGCTCTCCTCGGACGACGGCGGCGCGCTGATCCGCGTCATCGCAGGCGAAATCGACGGCCATCGTGGGCCCGGAATCACCCACACGCCAATCACGATGGCGCACGCCACAGTTCAACCTGGTGCCCGGCTGAGCATCCCATGGAACCGCGACTACAACGCGCTGGTCTACGTCCTGTCTGGACGCGGAACGGTCGGCCCGCTCGGGCACCCGATCCAGCAGGGACAGCTGGCGGTTCTCGGCCCAGGTGACCGGATCACCGTCGCCGCCGAGCCCTCGCAGGAGTCGCGCAGACCCGCCTTGGAACTGCTTATTCTGGGTGGTCGGCCGATCCGCGAGCCGGTTTTCCACTACGGCCCATTCGTGATGAACACCAAGGCCGAGCTGATCCGGGCTCTCGAGGACTTCCAGGCCGGAAAGTTCGGCAGCGTCCCGCCGGACGGGTTGATGCCGCACCGAACTTAACGGCGATAAGTGTGTTCTGTGGCACAATTTATCCGTGGCGCAACCCGCCAGCCGGGGACCGGGTCGCCCCCCCGCAGCGAAGGCGGCCGAGACGCGTAAGCGCATTTTGCGTGCTGCTCGCGAAGTGTTCAGCGAACGCGGCTACGACGCTGCCACCTTCCAGGCGATCGCGGTCCGCGCCGACCTGACTCGCCCGGCGATCAACCACTATTTCTCCAGCAAGCGCGAGCTGTATCGGGAAGTGGTGGCCGAGACCAATGCGGTGGTTGTCGCCGAAAGCGTCGAACGCGCTCGGCGCGAGACGACATTGATCGGTCGGGTATCTGGATTTGTCGAAGCAGCAACTCAGGCCGAGATCGAAAATCGAGCAGCGGCAGCGTTTCTGATCACCGTTGCGTTGGAGTCGCAGCGACATCCCGAGCTGGGTCCGCGAGAAGCCGACTCGATGCGGTCGACCCGGGAATTTCTGTCCTGGGCGATCAACGACGCGATCCAGGCCGGTGAGCTTGCCGGCGATACCGATGCCTCGGCGCTGACCGAGCTGCTGATCGCGGTGCTACTTGGAGTCGGGTTTTACGCCGGCTTTGTTGCCAGCCGGGAGGAATTCGCGACTGTTACCGAGCAATTGCACCAGCTGCTGGCGCGCAGTTTCGGGTGACGTCCCCGCAATTGCCGTGATGTAGCGCACAGCACCACATAGATTACCTAACTTATTCGGTAGCATGGGTGCCGATATGATTGATCTGTATGACGTCGGCTCGGTGCGAACCGATGGTGACAGCTGGGAGATCACCGAAAGCGTCGGCGCCACCGCATTGAGCGTCGCAGCGGCCCGCGCGGTGGAGACGGCGACTGCTGAGCCGCTGATCACCGACGAGTTCGCCTACCTACTGGTGTCGTCGGCCGGGCGGCCGTGGGCGCGGCTGGCCAGCCCCGGGCTGGAATGGATCGGCGACGACACACAGGGACGACGGGCGCATCGGATGGCCTGCGACTACCAGGCCGTGCGCACCCATTTCTTCGACGAATACTTCCAGGCCGCCGTCGCCGCAGGCATCCGCCAGGTGGTGATCCTGGCCGCTGGATTGGACTCGCGGGCCTACCGCCTGGATTGGCCGATGGACACCACCGTCTACGAGATCGATCAGCCCCGAGTCCTGACCTACAAGACCGGCACGCTGGAGTCCGCCGGTGCGGTCCCCAAGGCCACCCGACGTCCGGTTCCGGTGGACTTGCGTGACGACTGGCCGGCCGCGCTGACCGCGGCGGGCTTCGACTCGGCCCAGCCCACGGCCTGGCTGGCCGAGGGATTGCTGCCCTACCTGCCCGCCGAGGCGCAGGATCGGCTCTTCGAGATGCTCACCGCGCTTAGCGCACCAGACAGTCAGATCGCCGTCGAAGCGTTCAGCCTGGGTTGCGCGGACACCGAACGAGGTAGGGCGGCACGCCGCAAACGCTGGGCACGGATGCGACGAGGCTTGGGCCTGGACATCAACGTCGAGACCTTGACCTACCAGGAAACCGACCGTGCCGACGCTGCTGACTGGCTGACTACACACGGCTGGCAGGTGCACGCCGTCGACAACCTCGACGAAATGGCGCGACTAGGCCGGCAAATACCCACCGACCTGGCCGAAGAGGCCTTCAGAACCAGGCTGCTGCGGGCGCAGCTCGTTGCGGCTGATTGATCACCAAACGCTATCTGCAGGAGGCGGAAGCAGCATGAGCACCTCGCGGACCCACGACGACACCTGGGACATCGCCACCAGCGTCGGCACCACCGCAGTGATGGTGGCCGCAGCCCGAGCCACTGAGACCGACAGCGCCGATCCGCTGATCCGCGACCCCTACGCGAAGCTTTTGGTCAGCGAGGCCGGCACCGGCGTGTGGGAGACCATGCTGGACGGCTCCGTCATCGACAAGGTGGAGTCGATCGATCCGGAGGCGGCCGCGACCTTCCAGCACATGCGCAGCTATCAAGCCGTGCGGACACACTTCTTCGACGCCCACTTCACAGCCGCTGTCGCCGCCGGCATCCGGCAGGTGGTGATCCTGGCGTCCGGACTGGACTCGCGGGCTTACCGGCTGGACTGGCCGGCAGGCACCACGGTGTACGAGATCGACCAGCCCAAGGTGCTGGCCTATAAGACCGCGACGCTGGCAACCCACGGCGCCACACCCTCGGCCGACCGCCGCGAGGTACCGATCGACCTGCGTCAGGACTGGCCTGCCGCGCTGCGCGCCGTGGGCTTCGACCCGAAAGCGCCGACGGCGTGGCTGGCCGAAGGGCTGCTGATGTACCTGCCCGCCGAAGCGCAGGATCGGCTGTTCGCGCAGATCACCGAGTTGAGCGCCCCGGGTAGCCGGATCGCGGTGGAAACCGCGGCCAGTCACGCAGATGAGCGGCGGCAGGAGATGCGGGACCGCTTCCAGCGGGTGGCCGACGAACTCGGTATCGAGCGGACCGTCGACGTGCAGGACCTGATCTATCACGACGAGGATCGCGCGGTGGTCGTCGACTGGCTCAACGATCATGCCTGGCGGGCCACGGCACAGAAGTCCGGGGACGAGATGCGCCGGCTGGGCCGCTGGGTTGAGGGTGTGCCCATGGCTGATGACCAGGACGCATTCGCCCAGTTCGTCACCGCGGAACGGCTGTGAGCACAACCAGCCGTAGCGACGGCGACACCTGGGACATCGCGACCAGCGTCGGAGCGACCGCCGTCATGGTGGCCTCTGCCCGCGCGGCCGAGACGGCCGGCGAGCAGCCGCTGATCCGCGACGAATTCGCGCAGATCCTGATCGACGGGCCCGAACTCGCCGAGCTGGTCGCCAAGATGTCAACGACCTACACGGCCGACCCGGAGTTGGCGGCCGTGCGTCAGCACATGGTCAACTACCAGGCCGCGCGCACGCACTTTTTCGACGCCTACTTCGCAGCGGCCGCCGCCGCGGGTATCCGTCAGCACGTGATCCTGGCCGCCGGGCTCGACTCGCGGGCCTACCGGCTGGACTGGCCGGCCGGGACCAGCGTGTACGAAGTGGACCAGCCGAAGGTGCTGGAGTACAAAGCCGCAACGTTGGCCGCCAATGGCGCCAAGCCGGTGGCCGATCGGCACGAGGTGCCGGCCGACTTGCGGTTCGACTGGCCCAAGACCCTGCGCGACGAAGGGTTCGACCCTGCGCAGCGCACCGCGTGGCTGGCCGAAGGGCTGTTGATGTTTCTTCCAGGAGTGGCCGAGGAGCGGTTGTTCGCCGACATCGACACGCTCAGCGCACCGGGCAGCCGGGTCTGCATCGAGGATTTCACGTTCGACGACGCCGCCCGAGAGGCCTACGCGCAACGCCGCGCCAAGACCGACGAGCTACGGCAGCGGATCGGCGACGAGAATGTCTTCGATCCCGGCGACTTGTGGTACACCGACGATGAGCGCCGCGATCCCGCCGCCTGGTTCAGTGCGCATGATTGGCGCGTCGAATCGCTGAACGGTGGCGACTACCTGACCCGGCTCGGTCGTCCGCTGCCCGAGGAACCCACCGTCGCGGCAACGTTCCGAGCCGTTTTCGTCTCCGCCGAAAAGCCCTGAGAGGCCGCACACATGCGCACCCGCGACGACTCTTGGGACATCGCGACCAGCGTGGGAGCGACTGCGGTGATGGTCGCGCTGGCCCGTGCCACCGAAACGGCCAGTGAGCATCCGCTCATCAGCGATCAGTTCGCCGAGCCCCTTGTTTCCACACCCGAGCTGGCCGAGGTTTGTCAGCGGATGGCGTCGTGGTGGGCGGACCGGGACGACGTTGAAGACGACACGGAAGACGACGATGTCGACTTCACCGTGGATGTCCAGCAGATGGTCAATTACCAGGCCGTGCGCACCCACTTCTTCGATGCGTACTTCACCACCGCAACACAGGCCGGTATCCGTCAGGTGGTGATCCTGGCCGCTGGTCTGGATTCCCGTGCCTACCGGTTGGCCTGGCCGACAGGCACCGTCGTCTACGAAATCGACTTGCCGAAGGTGCTGCAGTACAAATCCGAGACGTTGGCCCAGCACGGCGCCGAGCCGAGCACGACCCGCCGCCCGGTATCTGTCGACCTGCGTCACGACTGGCCAAAGGCGTTGCGCGACCAGGGTTTCGATGCGTCTCAGCCGACCGCCTGGCTGGCCGAGGGACTATTGCCGTTCTTGCCCGCCGAGGCGCAGGAGTCAATGTTCGCCTCGGTCAACGAGCTCAGCGGAGTCGGCAGCCGGGTGGCTGTCGAGGTATTCGGCGTTGACGAGCAGCAGCGTAAAGAGATCGGCGAGAGGTGGGCGAGGTTGCGGGCCGCACGCGAAAAGCGCGGCGAAGACGTCTCGTTCAGCCCGTTCGAGCTCTGGTTTGACCACGAGGGGCGATCCGACCCAGCTGAATGGTTTTCCGCCCACGACTGGACGACGCAAACCGTAGCCAGCGGTGCCGAGGCAACGCGACTCGGACGGGCACCGACCGGCGACGACCCGCGGTTCAGAAACACTTTCGTGGTCGCGCAGAAGGCCTGACGGCGCCTGTTGGCCCAACCGGGTGGTTGATTAGGATTGGGCTTTCGCCGGTCAGGAAGGAAACCAATGACCCGCGCCGGCGACGATGCAGAGCGAGGGGGCACCCCAGCTTGCTAGGGGACGATGAGGAGGAGCGGCGCCAATGACCAGCGAAGCCACCGCGAACACTGTCGGCATTGCCGCGACCCACTCCGAGATCCCGAAAATCGTCGCTCACCTGCGACAGACATTCGCTACCGGCAAGACCCGCAGCGTCAAGTGGCGACGAGCCCAACTCCGCGCGCTGGAGAAGATGATCGCCGAGAACGAGCCGGCGATCGCCGCTGCGCTGGAAAAGGATCTGGACCGCAGCCCGTTCGAGGCGTGGCTGGCCGACGCCGCCACCACCGCCGGTGAGGCCCGGTACGCGGCCAAAAACGTCAAGAAGTGGGTGCGCCGCAAGCATCGTCTGCTCGAGCTGGCGCAGTTGCCGGGCCGCGGCTGGGTGGAGTACGAGCCCTACGGCACTGTGTTGATCATCGGTGCCTGGAACTACCCGTTCTATCTGACGCTCGGCCCAGCGGTGGGAGCGATCGCTGCCGGAAACACGGTGCTGCTCAAGCCATCCGAGATCGCGCCGGCGTCCTCAGCGCTGATGACCGAGCTGGTGCCGCGCTACCTGGACAGCGATGCGATCGCGGTGGTCGAGGGTGACGGAGCAGTGAGCCAGGAGTTGATCGCCCAGGGCTTCGACCGGGTGTTCTTCACCGGCGGCACCGAGATCGGCCGCAAGGTCTACGAGGGCGCCGCGCCGCACCTGACACCGGTCACCTTGGAGCTGGGCGGCAAAAGCCCGGTCATCGTCGCGGCGGATGCCGATGTGAACGTCGCGGCCAAGCGAATCGCCTGGATCAAGCTGCTTAACGCCGGTCAGACCTGCGTGGCGCCTGACTACGTGCTGGCCGACGTGAAGATCCGCGATGAGCTTGTCGGCAAGATCGGCGAGGCGATTACCAAGTTCCGGTCCAAGGAGACCGGCGGGCTGCGCATCGTCAACCAGCGCCAGTTTGATCGACTGACCGGATACCTGGCCAGGACCAAGGGCACGATTGCGCTGGGCGGCAACTCCGACGCGTCTGGACTGCGCCTGGAACCGACCGTGGTTGTCGACCCCGACCCCGACGAGCCGTTGATGAGCAATGAGATCTTCGGTCCCATCTTGCCGATCATCTCGGTCCAATCGCTGGACGACGCAATACGTTTCGTCAACTCGCGGCCCAAGCCGCTGTCGGCGTATTTGTTCACTAAGACGCGCGCGGTGCGTGAGCGGGTGATCAAAGAGGTGCCGGCCGGCGGCATGTTGGTCAACCACTTGGCCTTCCAGGTGTCGACGGCCAAGTTGCCGTTTGGCGGTGTCGGCGCATCGGGCATGGGCGCCTATCACGGTCGCTGGGGCTTTGAAGAGTTCAGCCACGCCAAGTCGGTGTTGACCAAGCCGACGAGACCCGACTTATCCAGCTTTGTCTACCCGCCGTATACAGAGAGGGCGTGGAAGTTGGCGCGCCGGCTGTTCTAGCGCTGACTGGACCCATCCGGCCTGAAGAGTCGGGCGATGACGCCCGAGAAAGAGAGGAAGCGCATGCCCGGAGTGCAGGATCGCGTTGTTGTCGTCACCGGAGCCGGTGGGGGTTTGGGCCGCGAATACGCCCTGACTCTCGCCAAGGAGGGCGCCAGCGTCATCGTGAATGACCTCGGCGGATCTCGCGACGGAACCGGTGCCGGACACAACATGGCCGACCAGGTCGTCGAAGAGATCAAGGCCGCCGGTGGCCGCGCTGCCGCGAACTATGACAGCGTCGCCGAACCCGAAGGCGCAGAGAACATCATCAAGACCGCTCTCGACGAGTTCGGCAAGGTCGACGGCGTGGTGAGCAACGCCGGCATCCTGCGTGACGGCACCTTCCACAAGATGTCGTTCGAGAACTGGGACGCTGTGCTCAAGGTGCATCTCTACGGCGGTTACAACGTGATTCGCGCCGCGTGGCCGCATTTCCGTGAGCAGAGCTTCGGCCGGGTGGTCGTGGCCACCTCCACCAGCGGGCTGTTCGGCAACTTCGGCCAGGCCAACTACGGCGCGGCCAAGCTGGGCCTTGTTGGGCTGATCAACACGCTGGCCCAAGAAGGGGCCAAGTACAACATCAAGACCAACGCGGTCGCTCCGATCGCGGCCACCCGGATGACCGAGGACATTCTGCCGCCTGAGGTGCTCAAAAATCTGACACCGGATTTTGTGGCGCCGGTGGTGGCCTACCTGTGCTCCGAAGAGGTGCCCGACACCGATTCAATTTTCATCGTCGGCGGCGGCAAGGTGCAACGCACCGCGCTGTTCCAGAATGAGGGCGTCACCTTCAAGACGCCGCCGTCGGTGGACGACATCGCCTCGCATTGGGGCGAGATCGACGACTTGTCCGCCGCGAAACAGGCCAACTTCTCGATCCGATAATACTGGGGCTGAAACCTCCACCGCCGCAGCGCTATCCGCTCGCAGATGCTCCTGCCACGCTGTAGGCCCTGGCCGATGGTGGTTCGTTCGGATAGCTGGTGTTTCAGCCCTAGCGCCGCTGCTAGATCAGACCCGAGAAGTCGGCGGTTATCTGCGTGATCGCGTTGTTGATGACTTCGTACGCGAAACCACCCGCCAGTGTGTCCAGCGCTGTGTTCGCCGCGATCGGCAAACCGAAAGCGTCAAGGAAGTCACCCGTGCCCAGATTGTCCGAGAAGAGCGAGGCGTCGTATGCGGGAACGCTGGTCACCAAGGCATTCCCTATGTCAGCCAACGGCAGCAGAGTGGAATACGCCGTCGAAGACGCACTTGAGATCGCATTCACGAGATCGGTGAACGACGCGCCGGGATTAGCGAGGTCGGCCTCCAGCGCCGACAACAAATCCGTGAAGTTCAGCCCAGACGACGTGCCCGAGCCTTCCAGCGACGCCAGCAACGCGGCGGGATCGGCGAGGTCCTTCTCGAAGGCCGTGATGCCTTCCTGGGTGTCGGTGCCCAGTGTGCTGAGCACTGTTGACGGGCTGACGGCGGGAAACAGCCCGAAGGGAGTAGGCACATTCGCCGCCGTGTCCGAGTAGCCGAGCGAGCCGTCGCCGTAGCCCAAGTTGATCAGATACGTCAGGTCGGGCCCCAGCAAGTCCTGCAGCGGCTGCGGCAGCAACGCCACCAGCGGCGGCGTCACGGGCTCCCCGTCAAGCGTGTCGATCATGTAGTAATTGGTGAGGGTGTCCCCGACTGTCGTCAGGTGAACCGCGTCAGCAATGTCGGTAGGCGTGGGGCCGGGCTCGCCCGCGGCAGCGTTCAGGTACGTGCCGTGCAGGTCGGCGATGCCCAAAAAGGCGTTCAGGTCGGACAGGAAGTTCAGCGGGTAGCGGGGGAAGTCGGCGAAGCCGTCGTACTCCAGCGAATAAATGGTCGTGGTGTAGTCGTCGGCGGGGGTCGCGCCGTCGAACGAAATACCCAGGCTCGGCAGGCTCAGCGGGTCAGAAACTATATGACCTGATGTTGTCTCGAAACCGTTGAAGCGCTCCAGCAACCCGCCGTTGGGATTGCTGGGGTCGGCAATCAGCAGGAATTTGGGGTCTAAGGGGCCTGTTTGCGGCGTGCCGGACGGGTCAAGCAACTGCATGGCGATGCCGTTCAGCGTGGCACCCTGCGAATAGCCGAACACCGTCGAGGCGTTGTGAAGAAATTGCTCGCCCTGAACCGTGCTCTGCACAATTTTGGCGCCCTGCCCCACCGAGCTGCTGATGTCCGGAAGGCCGTTGGCATCAAGCGGGTAGTTCAAGTACAGCTGGTGGACGCCGGCGGACTCCAGCGGATACAGCCCTTCGGGGGTGAACACACCGTTGCCGAAGAATCCTGGGTCTAGGGGGTTGGTCGATGTGGCCTGGTAGAAGCTGGTGATCTCGCCGGGATAAGTCGGCTCGACGTAAAGCCCGTAAGCGGCCTCGACATAGTCGGGTCCGGGTATCGGCAGCCCGCTGGCGCCGACGAACAAGCCGATGTCGGGGCCTGCAGCTGCTGCATCACCCGCGTCCCCAAACGCATACGCCGCGTGCATGATCGAGGTCAGCGATAACACGCCGGCGCCGGCGGTAGTCACCAGCCCTAAACCTAGCCAGCGGAGCTTGCGGTGTGACATCTGTGGCCTCCCGGCGTTTTGAGCGGCTTGTCAGGGCCAGCTAGTTGCCCCGAGGTCGGTATTCAACGTATGTTTTACTCCGCTTACGCCCAGTTGTCTAAGAAATCCACAGGTTTTCCTTTGCGTAAATTAAGTCTTTGGCCGCTGAGGTGTTCAGGAACGCACAGAGACTCGTGTGCGAGCACGCCAGCTGCTTCGCTCTGAAGGTGCTGGGGATGCCCTTGCCGAGTCGGCGACCGGCGTTCAGCCCAGCAGCGCTTTGCGCAGCCCCGTCAAATCGGCTTCGGTGATGCCGGCGTCATGCAGGTAGCCATCGAGGGAGCCGAAGTTCTCATCGATGGTGCGTCGCGCCGCGCCTAGGTATTCCTCGCGCACACCCAGGACTTCGTCGGACAGCCGGGCTTCGGTGAACGTCATCAACTCCGGCGTCACTTCGACATCCGACCGCTGCCGCACCGCATCCATGATCCGGGCCCGCAGCTGCGGGCCGGCCTGGTTGCTGCGCAGAAAATCTGCCACGATCGCGTCGCGCTGGACGCCGGCGGCTTCCAGCACCGTTGCCACGAGGAAGCCGGTACGGTCCTTGCCGGCGAAACAGTGGGTGAGCACCGCACGTCCGTCGGCTAGCAAGGTGATGACACGGTGCAGTGCCTGCTGCGCTCCGTTGTAGGTGGGGAACCTGCTGTACTCCTCGACCATGTAACGAGCGGACGCATCGGCGACCGGTTCATCGTCAGCCTTGTCTTCCAGCAACCGCTTGAAGGCGTGCTCGTGCGGGGCCTCTCCGTCCTCGTTGAGCTCGTCGGGCTCGATGTCCGGGATCGGCAACAGGTGGATATCGACGCCGTCGGGCACCCGACCCGGTCCGTGCCGCTGCACCTCGCGTCGCGAGCGCAGATCGGCTACATCGGTGATGCCCAGGCGGCGTAGCTCGTCGCGGCCGTCGTCGGCGAGATCGCTCAGCTCGCCGGAACGAAACAGCCGTCCAGGCCGCAGCACACCTGTGCTATCGGCGACATCGCGAAAGTTCCAAGCCCCCTTCAGATCCCGCACGCCGGTCGCCACGTTAGGTGACCGCCGCAGCGAAAGTGCTTTGCTCGCGGCCGATCTCGGCGCGCGCGATGGATCGCATATGCACCTCGTCGGGCCCGTCGAAGATGCGCATCGCCCGATGCCAGGCGTAGAGCCGGGCCAACGCGGTGTCCTCGCTAACGCCGGCGGCGCCGTGAACTTGGATTGCACGGTCGATGACGCCGCAGGCCACCTGTGGCGCCACCGCTTTGATCTGCGACACCAGCAGATGGGCGGCCCTGTTGCCGTGCTGATCGATGGTCCAGGCCGCCTTCTCGCACAGCAACCTGGCCTGGTCGATCTCGTTGCGGGACTGGGCAACTGCCTGCTGCACGAGACCCTGGTCGGCCAGCGGCCGGCCGAAGGCAATCCGGTTGCGCGCGCGGTCCACCATGAGAGCCAGTGCGCGTTCGGCACCGCCGAGGGCACGCATGCAGTGGTGGATGCGACCCGGTCCCAGCCGCGCTTGGGCGATCGCGAAGCCGCCGCCTTCTTCGCCGAGCAAGTTGGTGACCGGCACCCGGACGTTGTCGTAGACGATCTCGCAGTGCCCGGGCTGGTCGTGGTAGCCGAAGACTGTAGTCGAGCGAACGACCGTTACGCCCGGCGTATCAATCGGCACCAAAACCATCGACTGCTGTTGGTGGCTTGCCGCCTCAGGGTTGGTGCGGCCCATCACGATGAGGATCTTGCAGCGCGGGTCCGCCGCACCCGAAGTCCACCACTTGCGGCCGTTGATCACGTAGTCGGCGCCGTCGCGCACGATGGAGGTCTCGATGTTGCGGGCGTCGCTGCTGGCGACGGCGGGCTCGGTCATCGAGAAGGCACTGCGGATCTCGCCGTTCAGCAAGGGCACCAGCCATTGCTTGCGCTGCTCCTCGGTGGCGAACAGATGCAGGGTCTCTATATTGCCGGTGTCGGGTGCCGCGCAGTTGAGCGCCTCGGGGGCGATCTCCAGGCTCCAGCCGGTCAGCTCGGCCAGCGGAGCGTAGTCCACGTTGGTCAGACCGGACTCAGCCGGCAGGAACAGGTTCCACAGGCCGGCGGCCCTGGCTTTGGTCTTCAGTTCCTCGATGATCGGCGGAACGGTGTGGTCGTTCGGCCCGGCCTCGTGGCGGTAGTTGTCGTAATCTGCCTCCGCCGGAAAGACGTAGTCGGTCATGAATTCGGTCAGCCGCTTGTGGTAGTCGCTGCCTTTGGCCGACATCGCGAAGTCCATGCCCGTCACGATAAGCCACCCGGTATAAGCCCACACCAGGGGCGCAGGATGGAGGCCATGAGCGACACCAGCCCACCGCTGCCGCCGTTTACGCACCAGACGGCGACGCAGAAAGTACAAGCCGCCGAGGATGCTTGGAACACCAAAGACCCTGAGCGGGTGAGCCGCGCCTACACCGTCGACTCGCAATGGCGCAATCGCAGCGAGCACATCGTCGGCCGCGACGAGATCGTGGCTTTTCTGACCCGGAAATGGCAACGCGAGCTCGACTATGTGCTGCGCAAAAGCCTGTGGAGTTTCCACGAGAACCGGATCGCCGTCCGGTTTCAATACGAATGCCGCGATGGGCCCGGGCAGTGGTGGCGCTGCTACGGGAACGAGTTGTGGGAGTTCACCCAAGCCGGTCTGATGGCCAGGCGAGAGGCCAGCATCAACGACGTCGCGATCGAGGAGTCGGAGCGGCGCTACTTCGGACCTCGACAGCAGGCGGAGTACGGCCAAGACTTCCCGATCTGGTGACGCCTACTAGGGTGAGTGCCGGTCTAGCGGGGTAGGGAGCACAAGACGCCATGACAGATACGCAGACAACGGTGGGGGTAGTCGCCGAGTCCGCGGCCGACGAGCGACGGGTCGCGCTGGTGCCCAAGGCGGTCGCGCCGCTGGTGAAAAGCGGGGTCGCGGTCGTGGTGCAGGCCGGCGCCGGCGAGGGTGCACTGCTTCCCGACGACCTGTACACGGAGGCCGGCGCCACTATCGGTGATGCCTGGGCCGCCGACGTCGTCGTCAAGGTCGCCCCGCCGACCGCTGATGAGGTCAGCCGGTTGCGCAGCGGGCAGACGCTGATCGGCTTCCTCGCACCCCGCAACGCCGATAACTCGATCGCAGCGCTCAGCCAGGCCGGCGTGCAGGGGTTCGCTTTGGAGGCCATTCCGCGGATCTCTCGGGCCCAGGGGATGGATGCGTTGTCGTCGCAGGCCAATGTGGCGGGCTATAAGGCTGTGCTGCTGGCGGCCACCGAGTCGACCCGGTTCTTCCCGATGCTGACGACGGCGGCGGGAACGGTGAAGCCCGCCACGGTGCTGGTGCTCGGCGTCGGCGTGGCCGGCCTGCAGGCGCTGGCGACGGCCAAACGGCTGGGCGCGCGTACCACCGGCTACGACGTCCGTCCGGAGGTCGCCGACCAGGTGCGGTCGGTCGGCGCGCAGTGGCTGGACATCGGAATCGACGCGGCAGGTGAGGGCGGATACGCCCGCGAGCTCACCGAGGACGAGCGCGCGCAGCAGCAGAAGGCGTTGGAGGAGGCGATCAGCGGCTTCGACGTGGTCATCACGACCGCCTTGGTGCCGGGCAAGCCCGCGCCGCGGCTTGTAACCGCCGCCGCGGTGGAAGCGATGAAGCCCGGCAGCGTCGTGGTGGACCTTGCTGGCGAAACCGGCGGCAACTGCGAGCTCACCGAGCCCGGACAGACCGTCGTCAAACATGACGTCACGATCGCGTCGCCGTTGAACCTGCCCGCCACGATGCCCGAGCACGCCAGCGAGCTCTACAGCAAGAACATCACGGCGTTGCTGGAGCTGTTGAT
Organism: uncultured Actinomycetota bacterium; assembly: GCA_963838755.1. Lineage (GTDB taxonomy): Bacteria > Actinomycetota > Actinomycetes > Mycobacteriales > Mycobacteriaceae > Mycobacterium. Next base: position 23,990 of record CAWISO010000021.1, read on the forward strand.
CAAGGACGGCAAGCTGGCCCCGGACTTCGACGACGAAGTCATCGCGGAATCGTGTGTGACGCAAAAAGCGGGGGAGGACTCCTAAATGCACGGGATGTATGACGAACTGCTGTCCAACGTGGCGATCCTGATGTTGTCCGGTTTCGTCGGGTTTGCGGTGATTTCCAAGGTGCCCAACACACTGCACACCCCGCTGATGTCGGGGACCAACGCCATCCACGGAATCGTGGTGCTCGGCGCCTTGGTGGTGTTCGGCGAGGTCGAGCATCCATCGCTCGCGGTGCAGATCATCATGTTCGTCGCGGTGGTGTTTGGCACTTTGAACGTCGTCGGCGGCTTCATCGTCACCGACCGGATGCTCGGCATGTTCAAAGGTAAAAAGCGTGCACCCGCTGCGTCCCAAGCGGCCGAGGAGCCGGCAGCCAAATGAACTACTTGGTGATCGGCCTGTACGTCATCTCGTTCGCGCTGTTTATCTACGGCCTGATGGGGCTGACCGGGCCCAAGACCGCGGTGCGGGGCAACCTGATCGCCGCGGTCGGCATGGCCCTGGCTGTGACGGCGACCCTGATCAAGATCCGCGGCACCGATCAGTGGGTGCTGATCGTCACCGGCCTGGTGGTGGGCGTGGTGTTGGGTGTGCCGCCAGCCCGGCTGACCAAGATGACCGCGATGCCACAGTTGGTGGCGTTCTTCAACGGCGTCGGCGGCGGCACCGTGGCCCTCATCGCGTTGTCGGAATTCATTGACACCAGAGGATTTTCCGCGTTCCAGCATCACGAATCGCCGACCGTGCACATCGTGGTGGCGTCGTTGTTCGCCGCGATCATCGGTTCGATCTCGTTCTGGGGCTCGATCATCGCGTTCGGCAAGCTGCAGGAGATCATCTCCAGTTCGCCGATCGGCTTCGGCAAGGCTCAGCAGCCGATCAACGTGCTGCTGCTGGCCGCGGCCGTCGCAGCCGCGATCGTCATTGGCCTGGACGCGCATCCCGGCACCGGTGGCGTGTCGCTGTGGTGGATGATCGGGCTGCTGGCCGCCGCTGGCGTGCTGGGCCTGATGGTGGTGTTGCCGATCGGCGGCGCGGACATGCCGGTGGTGATCTCACTGCTCAACGCGATGACCGGGCTGTCGGCGGCAGCGGCAGGTCTAGCGCTGAACAACACCGCGATGATTGTGGCGGGCATGATCGTCGGCGCGTCCGGTTCGATCCTGACCAACCTGATGGCCAAGGCGATGAACCGCTCGATCCCTGCGATCGTTGCGGGCGGCTTTGGCGGTGGTGGTGTGGACCTCAGCGGCGGTGACGGCGGGGATAAGCACGTCAAGTCCACCTCAGCGGCCGATGCGGCGATTCAGATGGCCTACGCCAACCAGGTGATCGTGGTACCGGGCTACGGGATGGCCGTTGCGCAAGCTCAGCACGCCGTCAAGGACATGGCGACGTTGCTGGAGAACCGGGGGGTGGCGGTGAAATACGCGATCCACCCGGTCGCCGGCCGGATGCCCGGGCATATGAACGTGCTGCTGGCTGAAGCCGAGGTCGACTACGACGCGATGAAAGACATGGACGACATCAACGACGAGTTCGCCCGCACCGACGTGGCGCTGGTCATCGGTGCCAACGACGTCACCAACCCGGCGGCCCGTAACGAATCGTCCAGCCCGATCTACGGCATGCCGATTCTCAATGTCGACAAGTCGAAGTCGGTGATCGTGCTCAAGCGGTCGATGAACTCCGGATTCGCCGGTATCGACAACCCGCTGTTCTACGCTGACGGCACCACGCTGCTGTTCGGCGATGCCAAGAAATCAGTGTCCGCAGTGACCGAGGAACTTAAGGCGCTATAGCCAGTGGAGATCGACAGCGGATCTAGACAGGCGGATAGGCCGGTGGCGGGTAGCCGTTGCCGTCGGCGACGCCGCGGAAGCCCCAAAGCGCGTACTTGAAGTAAAACTCGAGTTCGTCGGAAACGTCGTAGCTGGGATCCGGATCCATCTGGCACCCTCTCGATAGGCTCGATCGTTCATGACTCGCGACTTGACTCGAATCGCAGTCTAGTCCGCCAGAGGCATTGCACAACAGCGATCAACCGTTCTGCCTAGACTATCCAACTAGTTGATTGACACCGGGCCCCGCCCGGCCTGCGATAGCGAGTAGACATGCCATCCGAGAACGGGCTCACCCGCCGCGAGGAGCTGCTGACCGTTGCCACCAAACTGTTCGCCGCGCGCGGCTACCACGGCACCCGGATGGACGATGTCGCCGATGTGGTCGGGCTCAACAAGGCGACCGTCTACCACTATTACGCCAGCAAGTCGCTGATCCTCTACGACATCTATCAGCAGGCCGCCGAACGCACGCTGGCTGCCGTGCACGACGACCCGTCAATGTCGGCACGCGAGGCGCTCTACCAGTACACCGTGCGGCTGCTCAACGGGATCGCCGGCAACCCCGAGGGCGCGGCGGTGTACTTCCAGGAGCAGCCCTACATCACTGAGTGGTTTACCGAGGAGCAGGTCGCCGCGATCCGCGAGAAGGAAACCCAGGTCTACGAGCATGTGCACGGACTGATCGACCGGGGCATCGCCAGCGGCGAATTCTACAAGTGCGACTCGCATGTGCTGGCCCTTGGATACATCGGTATGACGCTCGGCGCCTACCGCTGGCTGCGGCCGAGCGGACGCCGCAGCGCTAAGGAGATCGCCGCCGAGTTCAGCACCGCACTGCTGCGGGGTCTGATCCGCGACGAGGCGGTCCGGACGGAATCACCGCTGGGGGTCAGAACTGAAATCGGTACAGCCGGTCGTAGTTCCTGACGAAGGGAACCGCGGCCACTATTCGATAGATGAGCCGCTGCGGCTTCAGTGGGACCTTAGCGGGGTCGAGGAACATCGACGTCTCCACCAGGCGTAGCCGCGGGTTCCAGTCGGCCAGCTCATGGCCGTCTTTGGTACCCCATTTGGTGATTCCTGCGGTGGATTGCCTGGCCAGCAACCGAGATTGGGAGAATCGCGGACCCCAGGGTGAGAGCAGGTCGGCCAACAGTTCTCCGGTCCTGAATCGATCGGTCACCCGCTGCAGGAGATCACGTATTTCAGGTTCGGTGAGATACATCAGCAGACCCTCGGCGACGATCAACGCCGGCCGCTCGGCCGGGATCTGGTCCAGCAAGCCGCGTTCGGTCACTGATGATCCGATCATCGTGTAGCCGGGGCGCTCGGTGTAGAGCCGTCGCCGTAGCGCGACGACTTCGGGCACGTCGACGTCGAACCAGCGCACCCCCGATGGCACGTCGAGCCGAAACGCGCGACTGTCAAGTCCACAACCCAGATGCAGGACGACGGCGTCGGGATTGCGGCGCAGAAACTCCTCGGCCCATGTGTCGAGTTGTTTGGCGCGCAATGCAACCAGGAACTGGTTACCCCATGGCTGCGCGGATCGGTGCAGTCGGTCAAAGTCGTAGTCGATGCGGTCGACGGCTTCGGCGGCCGCCCTATCGCCGAGAATCGGGTGCTCCAGCCGGCTTTCGCAGGCCCGCAAATACAGCGTGCACAGGTTGGTCCATTCCACTGAGCCCCAGCGCACGCCGGAGAAGTCGAGCTTGTTTGACTTCTCTGCGTGGTCTGTCATCGCGCTCTCCTTTCGGCCCGGTATTGCTCCCACCGACGCGTCAACTCCTCGCGGTAGTCGTTCGCGGAAAATTCGCAGAAGTCCCGGAAGTCCTGCACCCGCTCACGCTGGTCGACCCGATCGTCACCGAGCATGTGCAGCCCGAAGTCGGCGACCGGGATGCCCGATCGTGTCCGGATCAATTGGGCATTCAGCACATGGGTAAAGCCGCCGGGAGTGATGCGGTAGCGATGCTGGCGGGCCGCCGACGGTAACCGGTCGACCATGCCGGCCTCGTGCAGCTGTCGCGCCACCGTGCTGACCGACGCCTTACTTGCCGAAAGACTCACCGCCAACTCGGTCAACGACTGCTCCGGCGGATCGCAAATCATCAGCCAGCCATAGACGCGGCCCATCGTCCGGGCGCCGCCGATCGTTTCGAAGAACAAGCCCATCCGGTCGACGAACTCGGTCTCGTCAGGAGTCATCACAGATCCGAATCATACATATCGTTCAGTATGAACTGAATGTACTGTACTTCACCCGACATGCATGTCGCTTAGCTTGACCACCAGACTGATGCCATGACCGAAATGTTTGGGCTCGACGGAAAGGTCATCGTGGTGACCGGCGGCGGTCGCGGCATCGGCGTCATGATGGCGCGCGGATTGCTGCAGGCCGGCGCGACGGTGTATCTCTCCAGCCGCAAACAGGCCGAGCTCGACGCCACGGTCGCCGAGTTGTCGGCTTGTGGATCGGTGCACGCGATCCCCGCCGATCTCGGCACCGTGGATGGAGTTCAGGCGCTGGCCGGCGAGCTGGCGGACCGCGAGGACGCTATCCACGCGCTGTTCAACAATGCCGGCGCGGCCTGGGGTGCGCCGTTCGGCGAATTTCCGGAATCCGGCTTCGACAAGGTTCTCGACGTCAACGTCAAAGGCGTGTTTCTGCTGACCCGTGCCTTGGCGCCACTGCTGACGGCGGCAGCGACCGACGACGATCCGGCACGTGTTATAAACACCGGAAGCATCGACGGGATCGTCCCGCCCGGACGTGGGCGGGATAACTTCTCGTACAGCGCGAGCAAGGCCGCGGTGCACATGCTGACTCAGAATCTGGCCGGTGAGCTGGCACCGCGGATTTTGGTCAACGCGATCGCGCCCGGGCTCTTCCAATCCCGGATGACCAAGGAGCTGCTGCGGGCGGGACCCGACGTGGTCGGCAGCTACTTGCCGCTGGGCCGCATCGGCCGACCCGACGACATGGCAGGCATTGCCGTTTTTCTGGCCAGCCGGGCCAGCACATACATCACCGGTGCCGTGATCCCGGTGGATGGTGGTGCCAGCGTCATCCGCTAACCGCGCCCGGCCAGCGTGTGGTACACCGACGCCATGACCCCGAGTGTGCTATCGGCCGTTTCGTCGGTGGTGGGAAACAGTCATGTCAGCACCGATCCCGATGTGCTGGCCGGCCGCAGCGTCGATCACACCGGCCGCTATCGGGGGCGCGCGAGTGCGCTGGTGCGTCCGGGGTCGGCGGACGAGGTCGCCGAGGTGCTGCGGGTGTGCCGGGACGCCGGAGTGCACGTCACCATCCAGGGCGGTCGCACCTCATTGGTGGCCGGCACGGTCCCCGAGCACGACGATGTGCTGCTGTCGACTGAACGATTGTGCGCCATCAGCGATGTCGACACGACGGAGCGGCGCATCGAAGTCGGTGCGGGCGCCACGTTGGCCGCGGTCCAGCGCGCAGCAACCGCGGCCGGTCTGGTGTTCGGTGTCGACCTGGCCGCACGCGACACCGCGACCGTCGGTGGCATGGCCTCGACCAACGCCGGCGGGTTGCGCACCGTGCGTTACGGCAACATGGGCCAGCAGGTCATCGGCCTGGACGTTGCGTTGCCCGACGGGTCGGTGGTGCGCCGGCACTCCCAGGTGCGCGCGGATAACACCGGCTATGACCTGACCTCGTTGTTCGTCGGCGCCGAGGGAACGCTCGGCGTGATCACCGCGCTCGATTTGCGGCTGCATCCAGATCCGGCGCATCGAGTGACGGCGGTGTGCGGCTTTGAGGATCTCGACGCGCTTGTCGACGCCGCCCGGCTGTTTCGCGAGTTGGACGGCATCGCTGCGCTGGAACTGATCGACGGCCGGGCCAGCGCCTTGACCGACGAGCATCTGGGCGTGGCCGCGCCGGTGAGTGGCGACTGGCTTTTGTTGGTCGAGTTGGCATCCGACCACGACCAGACCGAGCGACTCGCCGATGCGCTGGAGGGCGCGCGCATCTGCGGTGAGCCGGCGGTAGGCGCCGATCTCGCTGCCCAACAACGACTTTGGCGGCTACGAGAATCAGTGACCGACGTGCTCGGCGTCTACGGACCGCCGCTGAAGTTCGACGTGTCGTTGCCGCTCCCGGCGGTCGCCGCTTTCGCTCGTGACGCCAAGGTGTTGGTACACCGCCATGCCCCGAACGCGATCGGCGTGCTGTTCGGGCATATCGGGGAGGGCAACCTGCACCTCAACGTGCTGCGCTGCGACGAAGAGCAAGAACGCAATCTGTATGCGGCGATGATGGACCTGATCGCAAAGTGCGGCGGCAACGTCAGCTCCGAACACGGGGTCGGCAGCCGCAAACGCAGGTACGTCGCCATGTCCCGCGAGCCCGCCGATATCGCTGCGATGCGGACGGTCAAAACCGCGTTCGATCCGACCCGATACCTCAACGCCGCGGTGCTGTTCGACTAGTCAGGTCCCGCCTTGATTCCCACCGCGTGACGCAGTTGGGCCAAGAACTGGTCGGCATCGTCGCTGCGGATCATGTAGTGGGAGAATGCAACTCGGATTGCAGTAGCCGCCTTCACCGCGGCGTTGGGACCCTGTATCAGCCGCTGCAAACCATCCCGCATCTGGGGAATGACGTTCGAGAACTGGCTGATGACATGCTCAGGCTCGATATCGACCATCCGCACACCCGTGTAGGAGTGCTGGTAGTCGACGATGAAGCGTAACGCCGCATCGAGTTTGTCAGCGCCCTTGAGCCCGGCTGTCGCCCGGCTCAAGCCGCTTTCGAAGGTTTGACGTTCGTAGCGGGAGAACGCTGAGAGCAGCTCCTCCTTCGAGGCGAACCAGCGATAAAGCGTCGGCCTGGACACGCTGGCCTGGGCGGCGACGTCGGACAGGCTGAGCTTGCGCTTGCCGTTCCGGCTGAGGACCTCGGCCGTCGCCGCGAGGATCCGCTGCTGCGTCGACGTGTCGCCTTCGGTTGTCACCGTCTGCTCCATACCCTCAACTTTACAAAATTAGGCTGAAATGTCACGCTGTTTCGGTGTCACCCGTCGGTGGCTGACCACCAAATCTTAGCTGGGCAGGTCCACCGCCTCGCGGCCGATCGGCGCTCAACGTGAGCCGGTCCACGTCCTGCAGGGCGATTGTCATCATCAAAGGTTGCTCGCCCGTCGCCCTTGCGACTGCGGCACAGTTGACGGGCGGCGCGCGGCTTTCGCCCGGTAGCCACCGGAATCGACGCCAGTGTCGGAAATCGCGAAAAACCCAGCGCTGACGTGAATCTCGAAGCGAGATCAACGCGGCCGTCGGCGCACCAGCACCGACTGTTGGATGCCGGCCACGGCTGAAGTCTCGTCGAACAGCGTGCCGACTGTCGTGCCGATACCGTCGGGCCCGTAATTGGTTTCGGCGCGGATGCCGATCCAGTCGCCATCCGGAATCCGGTGCACGTGCACGACGAGATCGTTGTTCAGGAACGTCCATTTGCCGATGTCCAGTTTGGAGCCGATGCCGTTGGCGCAGTCGGCTACCGCGAATAGTCGCTCCAGCGGCGTCAATGCCTCACCGTTGACCAGGCTCACCGTCGGGTTTATCCACGATTCACCGGGGCCCTTGTTGAGGGGCTTGGTCAGCCATCGCCAGTCCAGGCTGTGCACATAGTTGCGGTCCCAATCCTTTTCGAGATTGCGGCTGCGGGCTTCGCTGACCGGCCGTGGCAGCGGCTCCGCCGCGTGTACCAGGTCGGCGGTGTCCAGCTTTTGCAACCGCCACCCACTGGCCCGTGCCGCCGGCCGGGGCTGACCGTCGGGCCCCAGTGTCAGCATCTCAGCGTAGATCAGCTCGATCTGCTTGCCGGGGCGCACAACTCGCGAGCGGACCCACGAGTCGCCTTCAGCGGGTACCGGTCCCAACAAATCGACGGCGACTCGGCTGAGGCGGGTGTCGTCGCGCGCAGCGCAGCGCTCCAGTGCCCGGACCAGTAGCGCCGACACCGGCGCGGCGTGCTGAATCGCCGCCGTCCACGTGCTGCGTACCAGATCGGTGGCGCGGAACTTCTCGCCCAACGGGTCGGCGGCGTCAAGGAGCTCGTAGTACGAGTCGGTCATTGTTCACCTTTCACGGCAGGCCGGCACCGGCGGTATCGACGGTCACCGTGTCGAGGCGGGAGAGACGGGTTCCGATCAGCCGCTTGGGATAAGCGTCGGTGCTCGACAACATGAACAATGTGCGGCGCGCAGGACCGCCGAGCGTACAGGCGATCGCCGCGCGATCGCCGATCTCGATCCGGTGCGTCACCTGTCCACCGGCGACGACGCGCTCGAATTGGTGGGCCAGCGTCATCGATGTCCACACGCCGCTGTCGGCGTCGAGGCTGATGCCATCGGGCGGGCCGTCGAGACTGTCGGCGAAGATTCGCCGGTCGAACAGCTCGCCGCCGTCGCCGATGCTGAACGTGGTCAGCCGCCGGCCGATCGACTCGGCGACAACCAAGGTTCTCCGGTCGGCCGTGATGACCATCCCGTTGGGGAAGTCCAGATCGTCGGCGACGACGCACACGGTGTTGTCGGGATCGACCCGCAGGATGACGCCGCCGTGGAAGGCCTGAGACCCGACGTAGGCGCGCCCGAGGTCATCGATGACCATGTCGCCGAGGTCGGCGGGTGCCATACCGCTCAAATCAGCGATGGTGGTTACGGTTTCGCCGTCATAGCGCAGCAGCTGCCGGCTTTCTCCTGACGCGATCAGCAGTGCGCCGTCCGGCCGGAATCCTAGGCCGGACGGGGTGTGGCCGGGCAGGGGCAGCGTGGTCAGCGAGCCGCGCAGGTCGACGGTGTGCACGGCTTCGCCCAACACGTCGGAAAACCACAGCAGTCCCTCGAACCAGCGTGGACCCTCGCCAAAGCAGAAGCCGGTGGCCAGTTGGGTCAGCCCGTCAACGCCTGTCGTCATGCTCACCACCGTCAAGGGCACCTAATTCTCGCGCGATCGCCGCGTTGAGGGCGTCGGCCTTGGCGAAGGCTGTTTCGAAAAGTCGTGGTCACGATGCCCAACTGCGTCACCTCTCTGTGGCGCGGTATCCGACCGGGCGGGTACCCGGCTCGCTTTACAGATTATCGTATAAGTGTCACGCGGTAACTTTGCAGGGATCCTTCTCGGCGGCCATTAAGGAAAGCGGCAGATGCATTTCACCATCACCCACCCGATGCACAGCCACCCCTACAATCCGGGGCTGGTCAGCGGCGACGGCATCGCCACCGTCGCGGCGGCAGCCGAAGCAGCGGGTTTTCACGGTTTCGGGTTCACCGACCACCCGGCGCCGACGCAGCGCTGGCTTGAGGCCGGCGGACACGACTCATTGGACCCGTTCGTAGCGATGGGTTACGCCGCCGCCCGCACCACCACATTGCGCCTGATCCCCAACATTGTGGTGCTGCCGTATCGAAATCCGTTCGTGGTGGCCAAGTCTGGGGCGACGCTGGACTTGCTGTCGGGAGGTCGGTTCACTCTCGCGGTTGGCGTCGGTTACCTCAAGCGGGAGTTCGCCGCGCTGGGCGTCGACTTCGAGGAACGCGCCGAATTGTTCGACGAAGCCTTAGACGTAATCCGGGCGATCTGGACCACCGATGACGTCTCGTTTGAGGGCAAGCACTTCACCGCCAGCGGGATCACCGCGCACCCGCGACCGGTGAGTGAACCGCATCCACCGATCTGGGTCGGCGGAAACACCGGTGCTGCGCGGCGGCGCGTCGCGCATAAAGGCGACGGATGGTGCCCGTTTCCCGCCCCGGCTGCGCTGGCCCGGACCGCTCGCACGGCAACCCTCGACTCGGTGCAAGGCCTCGCCGACGGCATCGAAGACCTGCGCCGTCGTGTCGACGAAGCGGGCCGGGACTGGTCGAAGTTCGACGTGATATTCAACAACTTCGAAGGCGGTAGCCCGGCAACCGACGACTTCAACGCCGACGCCTACCTGACCGGGATGGAGAAGCTGGCTGACCTCGGCGTCACCTGGCTGCAGGTGGGGTTGCCCGGCGACAGCCTGGCGCACCTCACCGACACCATCGCGCGGTTCGGCACCTCGGTGATCGAGGCGAGCTGAGCCTTTACAAGATTCGGTGAGAATGTCACGCTCGCTAGGTGACTACCGAATCCGAGCAGACGCAGTGGTCGGTTACCGGCCTGCTGGACCTGTTTGATGTGCAGCCCGGCGGGTCCGATCAATTCAGCGGCGACACCGGAATCGCCGGCGGCGACGAACGGCAGGTCGTCGAAGGCACGCAGGTGCTGGCGCAGGCCATTGTCGCGGTGGCCAAACGGTTTCCGGACAAATCGGTCCGCTCCGCGCACGCGGTGTTCGCCCGCGCCGTGATGGTGGGCCCGCCGGTGGAATTCAGCATCGACGTCGTCAACGAGGGCCGCTCCACCGCCACCGGGATTGTCAGTGTGCTGCAGAACGGCCGGCGCTGCATTACCGCGACCGTGCTCACCGACGTGCCGTCGGAAGACGTCATCCGCCACCACCTACCCCGTCCTGAAGTGGCCGTACCCGCCGATGCGAACTTCTCGCCGATGCCGATGGCCGGGCGGGAACTACGGCTGGTCGACGTGGTCGACGTCAACAGCCCCGACGAAGTCGGGCCGCCGGAGCTCTACGCGTGGCTGCACTACGACCCGATCCCCGCCCGCGACGACCTGGCCAAGGCGCTGCTCGCCTATTTCACCGGCCATCTGGGCATCTCGACCACGATGCGTGCGCACGAGGGTATCGGCACCAGCCAGGCGCATTACACCGTATCTACGGCACCGCTGACCATAACGGTCAGCTTTCACGAGCCGGTGTCCTGGACCGGCTGGTTGCTGTATTCGCATGAGAGCACCCAGGTGGGTGCGGGGATGTCCTATGTCCGCGGCACGGTGCACACCGAATCGGGCGAGCTGATCGCGTCATTTGCGCAGGAGGCACTAATCCGCCCGCTGCGCACCAGCGACACGGCGATCAAGTCCCAAGCGCGGTTCTAGCGGCGACGGTCTGATGGACTTCTCTCTCGTCGAACTCTCCGCGGGCGATAAGGAATTTCGCGATCGGCTGCGGGCATTTCTGAGCGTCCACGTCACCGACGAGGTGATCCGACGCGACCGGGAAACCGGGCAGAATTTCGATGTGGGCGTGCACGAGGCGCTGGGCGAGCAAGGCTATCTGGCCGCCGATTGGAAAGACGAACCCGACGGCGGCTTTTCGGCGCTGCGCCGGCGGATCTGGAACCTGGAGATCGGCCGGGCGCATACCCCGTGGTTTCACTGGGGTACCACCGCGATGGTGGCAAAGACGTTGCAGCAGTTCGGATCACCGGAACTCGCCGACGAGGTGTTGCCCGGCGTGCTGTCCGGCAAAATCCGGCTGTGCCTGGGCTACACCGAGCCGGACGGCGGCTCCGATGTGGCGACGTGCAAGACCCGTGCGGCTCGCGACGGGGCTGGCTGGATCATCAACGGCTCCAAGATGTTTACGTCGAATGCCCAGAATGCCAAATACGTCTTCTTACTCACCAACTCTGACCCGAACGCGCCAAAACACAAGAACTTGACCATGTTTCTCGTGCCGCTGGACTCACCGGGCATCGAGATCCAACCCATCCGCACCATCGACGGCGACCGGACCAACATCGTCTACTACAGCGACGTGCGCGTCGACGACAAATATCGCATCGGTGAGGTCAACGGCGGCTGGGCGGTACTGCGAGGGGCGCTCGACGTCGAGCACGGCACCGTCGGAGGCGAGACCGACGGATCACAAAAAGGCCTGGACAGGATCGCGGTGATGAGCGAACAGCTGACGCTGATGGCCGAGGCGATCGACAAGATTGCCTCGTTGGTTGCACAACCGGGTGCCGACGGACACCGCCTGCTCGACGACACCTCGGTGGCATACCGACTGGGCCGCAGTATTGCCCGCACCGAGGCGGCGCTTAGCACTCCGGGAATGTTCGGCCGGGTGGCCAATGCGCAAACCATGCGCGACGTCGCGCCGGATCTGATGGACGTGCTGGGTGCTGCTGCAGCGCTGCCGGTCGACACCGAAGGCGCCGCCGATGACGGTGGCGCCGAATACATCTTTCGGCTGGCCTCACCGACTGGCATCTACGGCGGCACCCTCGAGGTGTTTCGCAACATGATCGCCCAGCACGCGCTGGGCCTGGGGCGCCCGAATTATTCGCCGCCGCGGGCTTGAGACGCAACGGATTCGGGCAGTTCGGCGATGACCTCCGCGCGGCTAGCGTCGAAACTGAGGAATCCCTTGATAGGCAGGCTTTCCGGCGGCGGATCGCGATAGCTCCACGCTATGTCCTCGACTATGACACTTGCCGTCTGGTCGATCACGGCCGACCAGTACGTGGCGACGCCCTTGTAATTGCAGTAGGTCGAGGTGTCGGTCTGCCGCAACAGGTCGGTGCACACCAGCGACGGATCGACGTAGAGGCGGGGTTCCAGCGCCGTCTCGAACACGATCACGGTCTCATCGGTGTCCACCAGCGTCGACCCGGCCACCGTGACTCGCAGCCTGCGTTTCGTCGGGCGGCAGTCCACGCGGTGATACGGGTTGGACGGATAGTGCACCAGCGTGCGTCCCTCTTCGACCCACGTATCGACCGCGTCCCATGGCACATGGACAAATCCGGGCGCCTCGCGAACCGGTTCACTCGGTAGGTCGCTCACCTCTTCGGTGGGGAAAGCGTAGCTAAGCGGACGATCTGGCCGATGCACCAGTAGGGCTCGATCGGTGTCGATGACCGTCTGCTCGCCTTTTAGCGCCTGGATGCGGCGGGGATGAGGTTCGACGTAGACGACGTTTGGAGGCAGGTTCGGCGAAAACCACCCCGCGGGATCAGTGCTCAGCGGCCCGCGCCCGGTGACGAGGCTCATCTCTCATACCTCTTCCGGTCAGCGATATTGGTCGCAGTACTGCGACATTCCATTGTGCTCGCCGAGGCAGTGCTGGTAGTCCTCGTTGAGCCAACCGGCCTCGAAGACCAGGATCAGTACCGCCAGGAGAACTCCGCTAAGGGCCGCTGCGGTGATGCCCAGCACTGTACCGACGAGAGCCGTGGTGCCATTGGCGGCTTCGCCGCGCCTTGCCTGTTTCCAGGCGACCAGCCCGATAACCGCGGCGACGATACCGAGGCCAAGGCCGCCAACAACCGTCCAACTTGTCAGGACGGCCAGGATCCCCGTTACCAGGGCCGCGATTCCGAGTCCGTTTTTTCCAGGGGTGGGCACCGGCGGGAACCCAGAGTACGGCAGGGGCGGATAGTAGCCACCGTGCGGATGGGCGTAGGGCGGCGCGCCTGGCGGTGGTCCGACCGGGGCACGGGGCTCGCCTGATCCGGTGTCCGAGAACTCTGTCATGGATCGCACCCCAGTCCTGATGACGATAGGTAGATCAGGTTACCCGGGGCCACGGATCGGTTGCTCTTGAACGAGATTTGCCGAAGCGCCATGTCGGCTTCCCGCACGAGGTGCAATAGAGGTCGCGACGATGAGTGGGTGAGGTGGAGCGTGCAGCGACTCAACGGGTTAGACGCCATGCTCCTGTACAGCGAAACTCCCGAGATCCACATGCACACTCTGAAGATCGGGGTGCTCGACATAGCGAATGTCGAAGGTGGTTACAGCTTCGAGTTGTTCCGCGACACGGCATACCCACGGCTGTATGCGTTGGCGCCACTGCGGTATCAGCTTGTCGAGATTCCGTTCAAGTTCCATCACCCGATGTGGCGGCAGAACCCCGACATCGATCTCGACTATCACATCCAGCGGGTTCAGATTCCGGGCCCTGGCGGTCGTCGAGAGCTCGACCGGATGATCGGCGAAATCGCCAGCACGCCATTGGACCGCAGCCGTCCGCTGTGGCAGATGTACGTCGCCGAGGGTTTGGCCGACCATCGGGTAGCGGTGATTCACAAGGTGCACCACGTGCTAGCCGACGGTGTCGCCTCGGCCAACATGATGGCCAAGGCCATCAGCTCGGCTGAGCCGACGGTGCAAGGCAGTATCGGGACGACAACGGTTGAGAACCAGCTGATCCGGGCGGCGGCACGCGACCACGTGCGGCAAATCCGCCGGCTGCCGAAGCTGGTTCGCGAAACTGCTGCCGGAGTATCCCGGGTACGGCGGCGATCCCGCGAGCGCGGTGGCCACCCCGACCTCGCGCGCCAATTCGCGGCGCCGCGGACGTTCATCAACCATGTGGTCACACCCGGGCGCCGATTCGCGACGGCGCCGCTGGCCCTGGCCGATGTGAAGGAGACAAGCAAGCGCCTCGGCGTCACGCTCAATGACATGGTGCTGGCGATGGCCGCCGGTGCGTTGCGCGAGCTGCTGCTGCGCTATGACGGGTCTGCCGACTCGCCGCTGCTTGCCGGCGTCCCGGTCAGCTTCAATACTTCGCCGGATCGGTTGACCGGCAACGAGTTCAGCTATATGACGCCGTCGCTGCCGGTACATATCGAGGATCCGTTGGAGCGGGTGAAACTGACGTCGCTGGCCACCACGATCGCGAAGGAGACCTACCAATTACTGGGCCCCAAGGTGGTGGCGTCGTGGCTCACTTATCTGCCACCTGCATTGGCAGCGTGGGCGTTTCGATGGCAGTCCAGACGTGTCGAGTCGGCAAAGATCATGAATCTCACCATCTCCAATGTGCCCGGCCCGCGCGAACGCGGCCATGTCGCGGGCGCCACGATCAACGAGATCTACTCGGTTGGCCCGATCGTCGTGGGCAGCGGCCTGAACATCACCGTCTGGAGCTACGTCGACCAACTCAACATTTCGGTGCTCACCGACGATCTCACCCTCGACGATCCGCACGAGGCCACCGATGCACTTATCCGCGCATTCGCCGAGATACGTTCTGCCGCAGGAATTTCTGGGGAATTAACCCGGGTTGACGACGCCATGCCGCTGGCTGGCGCAGCGAGTTAACGCTGCTGGTGCTCGGCGTTCAGCCGATGACCGGAAGTCGGCGCTTCTTGGCGAGTGCGTCCAGGCCCGACTGCATCGTTTTCCGGACGTGGGCGTCGACGACGGCGGGGTCGGGATTTTTGCCAAACTTGGCATCGATGTCGATCGGGCCCAGCACCTCGGTGACGATCTTGGTGGGCAGCGGTAGGTTCATTGCGCCCAGGCTCAACCCGAACGGAAAGCCGAACGATACCGGCACCATCTCACTGCGCAGCAGGCGTTTGAGGCCAAGGCGTTTCGCCAGCCAAGTGCCGCGGGTCAAAAACAGCTGAGTTTCCTGCCCGCCAATCGATACCACCGGGACGATCGGCACGCCGGCTTCGATAGCCGTGGAGGCATATCCGGTCCGACCGTTGAAGTCGATCCGGTTCTGCTTGAGTGTGGGCCGCATGGCGTCATGATCGCCGCCCGGAAAAACGATTACCACCGCGCCCGCGGCCAGCGCCCGGGCGGCGTTGTCCCGAGTGGCCGGAATGAACCCCGTCCGCAGAAAGAACTGTTTGGTGACGCCGATCGACAAGACATCGTGGCTGAGGGTGTAGACCGGCCGGTCGTATCCGAACGTGTCGTAGAAGTCGACTGCGAAGGTCGGCAGGTCGGTTGCCAGCATCCCGCCGGAGTGGTTGGCGACCAGCAGCGCGCCACCGGGCGGAATGTGCTCAAGCCCATGCACTTGCGAACGGAAGTAGCGCTTGACGATCGGCTGCAGGATGCCGACGACGCGTCGGGTGAGGTCAGGATCCCATTTCGCGATGCTGGAATCGTCAGTGTCGTTGTCGTTCATTTCGGTTACCAAATGTAGTGATGGTACGGCAGCCTCGACCCACAGCTTTACAGAGTTACTTAGTTTGTAAAGCTGCTCATGATGTCAGCGACTTCTGCAGCACCGCCACCGTTTCGAGATCCTCAGGGGCCGCGACGCCTCGCCGCACCACCCGGCGAACCGCCACAGCCATCCCAGAGGAAAACCCCCGATTGTTCGTCACCGGTAGATAGCCTCCTAAGTTGGCCAGCGTATCCAGCTAGTTTACAAATCAATCCAGAAGTGTAAAGAAGGGATCTGCTGTGGCAGGACCGTTGGAAGGCGTCAGGGTCGTCGAACTCGGTGTCTGGGTGGCCGGGCCGGCAGCAGGCGGGATCCTCGCTGATTGGGGTGCTGACGTCATCAAGATCGAACCACCCGCCGGTGATCCCGGGCGGCTGTTCGGTCGGATGCTGGGTCTCGATCTCGACGTGAGCCCGCCTTTCGAGATGGACAACCGCTCCAAGCGCAGCATCGTCCTGGATCTGACAACCGATGACGGCCGTGCGACCGCTCTCGAATTGATCAGTGATGCCGACGTGTTCGTAACGAACATCCGGCCGGGTGCGCTGCGGCGCCTGGGACTCGACTTCGAGTCGGTGGCCGTTGCCTACCCCCGCCTGGTCTATGGGCTGATCACCGGCTACGGCCAAACCGGGCCCGACGCCGACCGGGCGGCCTATGACGTCGCGGCGTTCTGGTCGCGGGGCGGGTTGGCTCATCTGCTGACCCGTCCCGGTGACACGCCGCCGTTTCAGCGTGGCGGGATGGGCGACCACATGGCCGGTATGACGCTGGCGGCGGCGATCTGCGCTGCATTGCTGGCCCGCGACCGGATCGGGACCGGGCAGCTGGTATCCACGTCGCTCTATCGGCAGGGTGCCTACACGGTGAGCTTCGACCTGAACACCTATCTGATGACCGGCTATCCGATTGGTATCGGTCAGCGCGAGTCAATGGGCAACCCGTGCATGAACAATTACACCGCCGAAGATGGTCGCCGATTCTGGATTGTCGGGCTGGACGCCGAACGGCACTGGCCGCCGCTGTGCCGGGCGATCGGCCGCTCCGATTGGCTGACCGATCCGCGGTTTTCGTCCGCGCGGTCACGTGCCATCAACGGTGTCGAGCTGATCGCCGAGTTGGACCGCATCTTCGCGACGAAGCCGCTTGATGAATGGGCGGAAGTCTTCGCGACCGAACCCGACTTCTTTTGGTCGCCGATCAACACGGTCGAGGATGTGGTGGCCGACGAGCAGTTCCACGCCGCCGGCGGAATGGTGGACGTGCCCGATGGACCTGCAGCAGTCGCGATGGTCGCGACGCCGGCGGATTTCCACGGCACTCCATGGGTGCCGCGGTCGGTCGCGCCAAGGTTGGGCGAGCACACCGGCGAAGTCCTCGCCGAGCTCAACGCGCGCCAAACCTCGTAAACGCGAGCTTTACAGATTGGCGCAAAAGTGTCACGCTGGTCGGGCGGGTCATATGACAGTGCGACGATGAGGAACGGCTCGGTGATAGCTCGAACTTTCCAGGCAGCTCGCCCGGCGGACCAGGGTGCGCAGGCGCCTTCGCTGCACTGTGATGCCGCTGCGGTCAGGTGTCGTCTCGACGTCGTCGGTGCCAGCCCCGTCGACGTGGTCTGCTCAGCCGGCGGGTGGCTGTACGACCGGGCGCGGGCCGGCTGGGAGGTGAACGTGCTGTTGCCCCGGCACAGCGACACCCGCGCGCTGCGAATCCTGGGTGCGCACGCGGTCGACCTTGATTCGCAAATCCCGGTCGGCGGCTCGGAATGCGCGGCCCGCGGCTTGGCCGTCAGCGCAAAGATTTTCGCTTCAGATGAACGGATTCGGCAAGAAGTGCTCAAGGCGCTGGATTGCTGGATGACGGAGGTCACGCTCTGGGATGACGGTTGGCCGTTGGCCATTGGGCACCGGACGGCCACGGTGCAGCATGTGCTGACCGGCGCTGCCCGAGCATTCAAGCGTCATGCCATGACCGCGGTTGGGATTCCGGGCTCGGTCGGCCGGACCGAGACACTACGCAGCGACATGAAGGCCTGCTTACCAGTCGATTCCGAACTGATCCCGGTGGGCTGATGCGGACGTACCACAGTCACACGCTGCTTTACCTGCACGAGACAATTGCACTCGGCTCCGGCTCGAGCAGCCGGTTCACCGAGGTGTTCACCGACACCTACCAGCCCATGATGGAGGAACTGGGCGCCCGATTGTTCGCGTTGTGGGAAACCACCCCGTACAACGGGCACTGGCCACAGGTGACGATCATCTGGGAGATCGACGCGTTCACCGACTATGCCCGCATCGGAGCCGCTCAAGCGCGCGGCGGTAGTCACGAGTCTGGCGCAGCCAAATGGTCGGCATTCCTGGCCGACATCGGGGCATCGGGGGAGGGCCGGATCATGTATCCGGGACTCAGCAACAAGACGCTCGCTGCGCTGCGCGACGCCAATTTCACTGCGTCGGTGGTGATCCAAGAAATCATGCAGACCAAGCCGGGCCGCCAAGACGACTACATTCGCGAGCTGGAGCGACTCTACGTGCCGTGGTCGGAGCGCACCGGCAAACGTTGGCTGGGGTCATTCACCACCACCTTCCGGTACAACGAAGTGATCCACTACTGGGCGCTCGACGGTGGTTGGAACTGTTTCGCCGAGCATTACCCATCGTGGAAAGAAAGTCCGCCGGCAGAGATCGTCACCTGGATGAGCGTGGCACCCGCCCTTCGTGACGGCTGGGAAGACGCGATCCTGCAAGCTCTGCCGCCCTCCCCACTGCAATGAAAACCACTGCAGTGCCGGAATTCTCGTACGATCCGTTCGATCCGGCGGTGATGGCCGACCCGCCGTCCTACTACCGCGTGCTGCGCGACCACCACCCGGTCTACTACCTGCCGCAATGGGACACTTTTGCGCTGTCGCGGTTCGCCGATATCTGGGACGTGCTGGCGGTCAACGACGGAACGTTCGTCGCATCGGAGGGCACCCTGCCGCCCGCTTCGATCCTCAGCCAACACAACGTCGGGCCGGTCAGCGATCCGCCATGGCATCCGCTGCCGTTTCACGCGGTTTTCGACGCACCAATTTATGACGGCGTCCGGCAGGCGCACAGCAAGCCGTTCCGTCCCAGAGCGGCCGCGCAACTGGAAACCCGGATCCGCGAACTGGCCAACGAGCGGCTCGACCAGTTGCTGCCCCACGGGACTTTCGACCTCACCCAGGACTACGGCGGGATAGTCGCCGCATCCGTGGTATGCGAACTCCTGGGTATACCGATTGATCTGGCGCCGGAGGTGCTCGCCTCGGTCAACGCCGGCAGCCTGGCCGAACCGGGCAGCGGCGTCGACACCGCGCATGCGCGACCCAATTACCTGGACTACCTGGTCCCGTCGGTGAAACGACGACGCGCCAACGCTTCCGACGGCGAGTTGCCGGTGGTGGACGGCCTGCTGGGCTACCGGCTGCCCGACGACAGCGCGCTGGATGACGTCGAAGTGGCCACTCAGATGCTGTGCGTGTTCATCGGTGGCACCGAAACCGTGCCCAAGATCGTGGCGCACGGCTTGTGGGAGCTGCAGCGTCATCCCGACCAATTCGCTGCGGTGCGGGCCGACCCGAAAGCCAACGTGCCCGTTGCGCGTGAAGAGATGATCCGTTACTGCGCGCCCGCGCAGTGGTTCGCCCGAACCGTCCGCAAGCCATTCACCATCCACGACACCACGATCGAGCCGGGTCAACGAATCATCACCCTGCTGGCATCGGCCAACCGCGACGAGCGGGAGTACCCGGAACCCGACGAGTTCCTCTGGAACCGCCCCATCCAGCGGATGCTGGCCTTCGGTCGGGGGCAGCACTTCTGTTTGGGTTTCCACGTTGCCCGTCTCGAAATTGCCGTGATGATCGAAGAATGGCTGCGGCGGGTGCCGGACTTCCGGATCATCGAAGAGTCCGCATTCCGGCCACCGTCGAGCTTCCAGTGGGGCTGGAGCAGCTTGCCGGTGGAGGTTTGACGTGTGGTCCTACCGAATCGTCGCGCCGTATCAGTTCGAGAAGACGGCGATACCCGACAAGACATCCGAGCACCTCGGCGACCGCCAAGTGTTGTTGCGATTTTTAGGCGCCGGTGTCTGCGGCAGCGACATCCCGGCGTTTCGCGGTGTGCGCGGTCGTCTTCCGGGAGACGACGGGCGCAGCGGGGCGGAGAAAGACGGCTACCCGATCCACGAAGTTGTCGGGGAGGTTATTGCCAGCCGCCATCCCGAACACCGGCCCGGTGACCGGGTGGTGGGCTGGGCGTCGGCGTTCGATGGGCTGATGGAACGCGTAGTGACCGACGGAGACCAGGTGGCGCCTTATGACCCGGCGCTTACACCGGCGCAGGCGATCGGCCTGCAACCATTGGCCTGCGTGCTCTACGCGGTCGAGCAGCTGCCCAACGTGGAAGGTCGCCACGTCGGCATCATCGGTCAGGGCTCCATCGGGCTGCTGTTCTCGTATGTGGTCAAAGCCGCCGGCGCACGACACGTCACCGGTATCGACCCCGTTGACCGCAGCGACCGCGGTACGCAGTTCGGCGTCGATACCGTGGTGCGGGCCACCAGCGACCGATGGGTCAGTCAGCTTGCGCGAAAGAACCGGCCGGACATCATGATCGAAGCGGTCGGCCATCAGGTCGCGACACTCAACCACGCGATCGGGGCCACGGCTCCCGGCGGCACGGTGTTCTACTTCGGCGTCGCCGACGATGAGAGCTACCCAATCAGCATGCGCACCATGCTGCGCAACAACCTGACACTGAAATCCGGTGTCACGCTTGATCGTCGACGAATGCTGGACCTGGCCAACAAGTTTGCTGCCGATCATCCTGCCCTGTTGGCAACGTATTCGACTCATACGTTCGGCGTCAACGACGTCCAGGCCGCATTCGAAATGTCCTGCCGGCCAGTAGCCGGACGGGTGAAAATCGCGATCACCGAGTCCGGTGCATCATGACGAGAAGCCACCTGCAGCAGGCGCTTGCCCGGGGAAAACCGGTGTGGGGCGGCTGGATTACCGGGCCAACCTCGATCGGGCCGGAGGAATTCGCCCGTGCCGGATACGACTATGTCGGGTTCGATGCCCAACACGGCTATCTCGATGACGCCGACATCGCCACCGTGCTGCGTCGCCTCGAACACCTGCCGATCGGCACCGCGGTGCGACTGCCCTCGGCCGACCCGGCACCGATCGGCAGGGTGGTCGACGCCGGCGCCGACGCCATCATCGTGGCCATGATCGAATCGGCCGACCAGGCTGCGGCGGCCGTGGCCGCCACCCGGTACCCGCCCGCCGGTGTGCGAAGCTTCGGTCCGCTGCGGGCCAGCCTCGGCTACGACACGGCCGCGCTAGAGTCCCGGGTCAGCGTGTTCGCGATGATCGAAACTGCGGCGGCGCTCACCGATGTAAATGAAATATGCGCTGTGCCAGGGCTTTCCGGCATCTACATCGGACCGGCCGATCTGGCGATCTCGATGGGCGTCGAAGTCACCAAGGCCACCAGCCATCCTGCCGTCCGCGACGCGATCATCGACATCCAGCAGGCCGCGGCGATGGCCGGCCTGGTGCCCGGCATTCACGCAGGCGACGGCAAGGTCGGTCACGCCATGGCGCGGCTGGGTTTCCAGCTGGTCACGTTAGCGTCGGAATCCCAAGCGCTGCGGCGCGGAGCAGCCGATGCCCTCAAGGAAGCCCTCCAAGAGGAGCCGTCGGGCTCCTCATCCGTCGGCGGTGACCAATGACCGACCATCCAGCCGCGGACGAACGTGCGATTCGCGACCTGCTGACCAGCTATGCGCTGGCTCTCGACACCGATGACATCGACCGATGCCTGGATCTTTTCACCTGCCGGCGTCGGCGATTCCGGCGGCGGCGATGTCGGTTCATCACCGGCGGGGGGCTCGGCGACCGTCCGGAAGGCCCATCCTCGTGACCGCTACACAGCGGGTCGTCTTGGTGACCGGAGCCGCCCGTGGGCAGGGCTTCGCGATTGTGCAGCGGCTGCGCGCCGACGGCTTTCTCGTTGCCGCCTGCGACGTCAACGCGACCCAACTCGGCGAGGCGGTCGGCGGCCTGCACGACGAGGCGGTGATCGCGATTCCCCTCGACGTGGCATCTGCGTCCGAGTGGCAGGCTGCCGTCGCGACCACGGTCGAGGAGTTCGGGTCGTTGAGCACCCTGGTCAACAACGCCGGTGTGTTGCACCGCGCGTCGATTGCCGACGAGTCGGTCGAGGGGTTCGAAAGAGCCTGGCGGATCAACTGTCTGGGCGCCTTCCTGGGAATCCGCGCGACACTCGATCAGCTGCGTGCGGCGGCGGGAGCAGCGATCGTCAACACGTGCAGCACCGGCGCGATCCGCCCGTTCCCGAACCACATTGCCTACTGCTCGTCCAAGTGGGCGCTGCGCGGCCTGACCCAGGCCACTGCCGCGGAGCTTACCCATCAGGGAATTCGCGTCAACGCGGTGTTTCCCGGACCGATCGCGACACCGATGCTCGACGACGAGACCCAAGCGCGGCTGGTGGCTACCTCGGTCGGCGGGCGGATCGGCCAGCCGTCCGAGGTAGCCGATGCCGTCGCATTCCTGGTCTCCGACCAGGCTTCCTTCATCACCGGTTCAGAGCTCGTCATCGATGGTGGCCAATGCCTGAAGATCCAATGACTGCGAAGACCTCCGTCGCCCGACCGGAGGTGTACCTGCCGTGGTGCGGGGGGTCATGAACGAGCGACTCGATCCTGTGCTGCGCACCGTCGCGACGACGCGCACCGACTTATCCTCGATCGGACCGATCCGCGAGTCGCTCGATCAGCGTCGCCGGGCAGGCGTCGCGGACATCGACGCTGCGGGAGTTTCGATCGGCCAGCAGGTCGTGTCCGGCGAATCCGGTTCGGTGCGCGTGCGCATCTACCGCGGCGGGCCCGTGCCGTCGCCGGCTGTCATCTATTGCCATGCAGGGGCATTCGTGCTGGGGAACCTGGACACCGACCACCGCCAATGTGTGGAACTGGCCCGCCGCGGCCGCTGCTCGGTGGTGTCGCTCGACTACCGGCTAGCGCCGGAACACCCGTATCCGGCCGCGCTTGACGACGCGCTCGCCGTGGCGAGTTGGGTTGCCGCCAGTGCGGAAGAGCTGGACGTCGATGGGGCACGCATCGCGGTCGCCGGCAGCAGTGCCGGCGCGGCGCTGGCGGCATGCCTCGCGCAGCGTGCCGCGGATGGCACGCTGCGGCCGATGGTGTTCCAGATGTTGCATCAGCCGGTGCTCGACGACCGAGTCACCGCATCGAAAACGGAGTTCGCCACCACCCCGGCGTTCGACGGCCCCGCGGCCGAACTGATGTGGCGACACTATCTGGGATCGACGCCGCCATCCGCGGCGGCCGTGCCTGCGCGGCGTAGCCAATTGACTGGTCTGCCACCGGCGTTCATCACCTGCTCGGAGGTCGATCCGCTTCGCGACGAGGCACTCGACTATGCCATGCGGCTGCTGGGTGCCGGAGTAACCACCGAACTGCACGTCTTTCCCGGAACCTGTCACGGCTTCGACTCGCTGCTGCCCGACTGGGAGGTCGCCGAGCAGTTGTTTGCGCTACAGGGTCGGGCGTTGCGGCGAGCCTTCTACGCGGCGGCGTAGGCCGAGCAGAGCCACCGTGGTCGAATACCACCATGACCTCGGTTCCACCCACACCCGACGGGCTCACCAGCCGCGACTTCCCGGTGCACTGGCCCGTGCTGACCCGGTGGGCCGACAACGACATGTTCGGTCATCTGAACAACGCGGTGTACTACCAACTCTTCGACACCGCGATCAACGGCTGGATCAACACGAATGTCGCCATCGACCCGGTCACTACGCCGCTGCAGGGCATCGTCGCCGAATCGGGCTGTCGATACTTCTCCGAACTGCACTTTCCGGAACGGCTCGTGGTCGGATTGGCAGTGACCCGGTTGGGCCGCAGCAGTGTCACCTATCGGCTCGGGGTGTTCGTGGCAGGCGAAGAATCGGCCGCCGACGAAGCACAAACTGTCGCGGCGGTCGGCCATTGGGTGCACGTCTACATCGACCGCACCAGTCGCAAACCCGCGCCGATTCCCGAATCGATCCGGCAACTCCTGTCGACGGCGTGCGTGAGCTAGCCGCCGCCTCGCCCTCGTTATGCTCGGCCAATGCCGTTCGTGAGCAAGACTGTCGAGGTTGGTGCCGAGGCAGCCTCGATTCTGGCTATCGTCGCCGACTTCGAGTCCTACCCGCAGTGGAACAAAGAGATCAAAGGACTGTGGGTGCTGGCCCGTTACGACGACGGACGCCCCAGTCAGTTGCGTCTCGATGCTGCCTATGAAGCCATCGAGGACACGCTTATCCAGGCGGTGTATTACCCCGCCCCCAACCAGATCCAGACCGTGATGCAACAGGGCAACCTGTTCAAAAAGCAGGAGCAGCTGTTCAGCGTCGTGGAGATGGGTCCGACGTCGCTGTTGACGGTGGACATGGATGTCGAACCCGCGATGCCGATACCCGCGCCGATGGTGAAGAAGTTGGCCGACAATGTCTTGGATTACCTCGCCGAAAACCTGAAGCGGCGCGCAGAGGAACAACGCGCTTAGTCCAATTCCTCTCGCCAGCTGCGCGGGGACCCCACGGGCCATACCGGCTCCGCATCGTCGCCGGGCGGGGTTAGTCCCAGATCCCGCTGCTGTCCAACTTTTCGATGAGTCGGCGCGCGCCGTCGGTGAACTGCCAGCTGGTGTACTCGACGACCGCGGCGGTGTCGCGGCGGCGCAGCGCGGCGATCAACTGTTGGTGGTTCTCGACTGCGGCAGCCCCCCATTGCGGATCGGCGGCATACAACATCAACGGCATGTAGCGCGCCACATGCAGCAGGAACCAGGCCAATTTGATCCGCCCGGTGGCGTGATTGAAGGCGCGGTGAAATGCGAACTCGGTCGTCGCGATCGCTTCGGTGTCTTGCGAGGCGACGGCGGAAGCGAGCACATCGGTGATGTGCTCGAGATCGTCGATCTCGGCATCGGTGATGTGCTGGGCGGCGGTGGCCGCGAGTTCCTTGGCGATGGCTCCCTGCAACCAGAAAATGTCGTCGATGTCCTGCCGGGTCAACGGCAGCACGACGTGGCCGCGGTGCGGCTCGAGTTGCACCATGCCTTCGCCGCGCAGCTTGAGCAACGCCTCGCGCACCGGCGTGACGCTGACGCCAAGTTTCGCCGCGGTCTCGTCCAGCCGGATGAACGTTCCCGGCTGCAGCGCGCCCGACATGATCGCGGCCCGCAGGTGGCCAGCGACATCGTCGGATAACTGCGCTCGGCGCAGCGGAAGCCGAGCCTCGCGCTGCGCGGAAAGCCGCGCCCTGGCGGGTGCGCTCACCTGCGTTACCGGGCTTGTCTTCGTGCCGCTAAGACCATAGTGTGACCCACACAACACCAAGTTTTATCAAATATCAACTCGAACCTGGCGTGAGAGAAGGGAAGGGATCAGTTGACCGCGCAGTTGACCGGCCAACGGGCGGTTGAGGCCCAACGGTCTGCTGCTACCGAGCAGCCGTATCTGTCGCGACGACAGAATTGGGTCAATCAACTCGAACGGCACGCGTTGATGCAGCCGGGCGCGACCGCGTTGAGATTTCTGGGCCACACCGTCACCTGGGCTGAGCTCCGCCGTCGCGTCGCGGCGCTGGCCGGCGCCCTGAGCCGCCGAGGGGTCGGCTTCGGGGACAGGG
Source organism: uncultured Actinomycetota bacterium (assembly GCA_963838755.1). Classification (GTDB taxonomy): domain Bacteria; phylum Actinomycetota; class Actinomycetes; order Mycobacteriales; family Mycobacteriaceae; genus Mycobacterium. Next base: position 49,497 of record CAWISO010000021.1, read on the forward strand.
TGATGATCCTGATGCTGAACCGGACCGAGTTCGTCGAGTCAGTTTTGGCGGCCAACATGATCGGGGCCATCGCCGTCCCGGTTAACTTTCGGCTGACACCGGCTGAGGTCGCCTTCCTGGTCGACGACTGTGAGGCCCGGCTGATGATTACCGAACCCGTCCTGGCCGCGGTCGGCAGCGCCGTCCGCAACATCACCTCGGTGCTGAGCACGATCGTCGTTGCCGGCGACGCCGCCGACGAGGGTTTGCTGAGCTACCAGGACCTGCTGAACGAGGCCGGCGATCCGCCCGGGGCAACGGATATCCCTAATGACTCGCCGGCGCTGATCATGTACACCTCGGGAACCACCGGCCGGCCAAAGGGGGCCGTGCTGACCCACACCAACCTGACCGGACAGACCATGTCGGGCCTTTACACCCATGGCGCCGCTGTCGATGACGTCGGCTTCGTCGGCGTCCCGTTCTTCCATATTGCCGGAGTCGGCAACCTGTTGACCGGAATGTTGCTCGGGACTCCCACGGTGATCCATCCGTTGGGCGCGTTCGACCCCGGGCACCTTCTCGACGTGCTGGCCGCGGAGAAGGTCACCGGGATCTTTCTGGTGCCCGCGCAATGGCAGGCGGTATGCAATGCGCAGCAGGCGAACCCGCGCGACGTGAAGTTGCGGGTGATGTCGTGGGGTGCCGCACCGGCATCGGACACCCTGCTGCGGCAAATGTCGGAGACCTTCCCTGGGACGCAAATACTGGCCGCGTTCGGCCAGACCGAAATGTCGCCGGTCACCTGCATGCTGCTGGGCGAAGATGCGATCGGTAAGCGCGGCTCGGTTGGCAAGGTGATCCCGACCGTGGCTGCCCGTGTGGTCAACGAGGACATGAACGATGTGCCGGTCGGCGAGGTCGGTGAAATCGTCTATCGTGCACCCACATTGATGAGCGGCTACTGGAACAACCCGGAGGCGACCGCCGAGGCGTTTGCGGGAGGCTGGTTCCACTCTGGCGACCTGGTACGGATGGACGAGGAAGGTTACGTCTGGGTCGTCGACCGCAAGAAGGACATGATCATCTCCGGGGGCGAGAACATCTACTGCGCCGAGGTGGAGAACGTGCTCGCCGGCCACCCGGCGATCGTCGAGGTCGCTGTGATCGGCCGGGGTGACGATAAATGGGGGGAGGTGCCGATCGCAGTTGCGGCGGTTACGGAAAACGGGCTGCGCCTAGAGGATCTCGACGAGTTCTTGGCCGAGCGACTGGCGCGCTACAAACATCCGAAGGCCTTAAGGATCGTTGATGCGCTGCCGCGCAATCCCGCGGGGAAGGTCCTGAAAACCGAATTGCGGGCGCGATACGGTGCCTCGAAGGGCCCTTAAGGAGCTCTTAAAGGCCTTATGCCGCAGAAGGATCCAACAAGGGATGGATGAAGCTGACATAGCAGGAAACTTGCAGGTCAAATCGATGAAGGGGCAATAACGCGGATGCTGTGCAAGCCGAGCAGGCGATCGGGTACAGTCCTGTGGTCTGCCTTACTACCTGCGAGTAGGGAGACGCAGGTCACACTTGCAGGGCCGGGGGAAGGAGGAGGCGTGAGACACGATTCACTGCTCCCCCGCGAGACGCGCCGCTGCGTCGTCAGGGGGTGCCTGTGACGACCACGCAGCCCCGAGTCACCGATTACGTTCGCGACCGATTAGCTCCACCGCTGGAATTGGTCGGCGGATTTTTCAAGATGTGTGTGCTCACCGGAAGAGCGTTGTTCCGGACCCCGTTTCAGTATCGCGAATTTATCCAGCAATGCTGGTTCATCTTGAGGGTCGCAATCCTCCCGACCACGGCGACCTCGATACCGGTGACCGCGCTGTTCATCTTTACCTTCAACATCTTGCTGATCCAGGTCGGCGCTGCCGACATCTCCGGTGCGGGCGCGGGGATCGCTGTCATCACCCAGATCGGCCCGATCAACACCGTGCTGGTGATCGCCGGCGCCGCATCGACGGCCATCTGCGCCGACCTGGGTGCGCGCACCATCCGCGAGGAAATCGACGCGATGGAGGTGCTCGGCATCGACCCCATTCACCGGCTGGTCGTGCCGCGGGTGTTGGCCTGCGCCTTGGTCAGCGTGCTGCTCAATGCCTTGGTGAGCATGGTCGGTCTGGTCGGCGGCTTTTTCTTCGGTGTCTACCTGCAGAACGTGTCGGCGGGGGCCTACCTGGCGACGTTGACGTTGGTCACCGGATTGCCCGAAGTGATTATCGCGACGGTCAAGGCATTGGCGTTCGGGCTCATCGCGGGCTTGGTCGGCTGCTACCGCGGGCTGACCGTGAGCGGCGGTTCGAAGGGTCTGGGCACCGCGGTCAACGAGACCGTGGTGCTGTGTGTGGTTGCGCTGTTCGCGGTCAACGTGGTGCTGACCACCATCGGCGTGCGATTCGGAACGGGGATCTGACATGTCGACCGCTCAGGTATTGCGCGGCCGCTTCCCGCGGGCAACCGCCAACATTCGTCGCTTCGGCGGCGCCGCGAGCCGACCGCTTGACATTTCCGGAAAACTCGGTTGGTTCACCGTCATCGGCGTCCGGGACACCGCGTGGGCACTGACCCGGTACCGTAAGGAATTTCTGCGGCTGATCGCCGAGGTGGGCATGGGCACCGGGGCGATGGCCGTCGTCGGCGGCACCGCGGTCATTATCGCTTTCGTGACGATGTCGGCCGGTTCGCTGGTCGCGATTCAAGGTCTCGCGTCGTTGGGGCACATCGGAATCGAAACCCTGCTCGGGTTCGTATCCGCGTTCATCAACGTGCGTCTTGTTGCGCCGATCGTCACCGGCATCGCGTTGGCGGCTACCGTCGGCGCGGGTGCTACCGCCGAACTGGGTGCCATGCGGATCAGCGAGGAGATCGACGCGCTGGAGGTGATGGGCGTCAAATCGACGGCGTACCTGGTGTCCACGCGGGTGCTGGCCGGGCTGGTGGTGATCATTCCGCTCTACTCGGTGGGCCTGATTCTGGCCTTCTTGTCTCCGCAGATCGTCACGACGTTTTTGTACGGGCAGACGTCGGGAACCTATGAGCACTACTTTCGAACGTTTTTGCGCCCCGACGACGTGTTTTGGTCCTTCGTCGAAGTCATCATCATTGCCGGGGTCGTGATGATGACGCACTGCTACTACGGCTACAACGCCACCGGCGGCCCGGTGGGCGTCGGTGAAGCAGTGGGCCGCTCGATGCGTTTTTCGCTGGTTTCGACCCCGGTTGTCATCCTGTTGGCCGAAATGGCGCTCTACGGCGTCGATCCGAACTTCAACTTCACGGTCTGACGCCATGACGGACGTACATCCACGCGGGAAGGAAAACAAGCCGCCACTGCAGCCGTTCCGGGTGGCCGGTGTCGTGGTTTTTTTGATCGCCGCGCTGGTGCTGTGGCTGGTGTTCATGCAGTTCCGCGGCAACTTCACGGACAAGACGCAGCTGACGATGCTGTCGTCGCGGGCCGGGTTGGTGATGGATCCCGGTTCGAAGGTCACCTACAACGGTGTGCAAATAGGCCGCGTGGCAAACATTTCCGAGGTGCAGATCGACGGGAAGCCGGCGGCCAAATTCTCTTTGGACGTTTATCCCAAATACATCAAGCTGATTCCGGCCAACGTGGACGCGCAGATCGTGGCGACTACCGTGTTCGGTGAAAAGTACGTCTCGATGAGGTCGCCGAAACACCCTGTTCGGCAACGGATCACGTCGGCAAGTGCGCCGAACTGCAAGAAACCATGCATCGACGCGAGGTCGGTGACGACGGAGATCAACACCCTGTTCCAAACGATTACCTCAATCGCGCAGAAGGTGGATCCAGTCAAGGTCAACCTGACGCTTTCGGCGGCCGCGCAGGCGTTGAACGGGTTGGGCGACAAGTTCGGCCAGTCAATCGTCAACGGCAACGCCATCCTCGACGACGTCAATCCGCGGATGCCGACGATCCGTCACGACACCCAGCAGTTGGCGGCCCTGGGTGACACCTACGCCGACGCGGCGCCTGACCTGCTCGAGTTCCTCAACAACGCGTCGACCACGGCACACACGATCCACGCGCAGGAAAAGGATCTCGATCAGGCGTTGCTGGCGGCGACCGGCTTCGGCAACACCGGCGCCGACATCTTCAGGCGCGGCGGGCCGTATCTGGCCCGTGGGGCAGCCGATCTGGTGCCCAGCGCGCAGCTGCTGGACACCTACAGCCCAGAGATTTTCTGCGCCGTGCGCAACATCAGCGAGAGCGAACCCAAGGTCGCCGCGTTTACCGGCGGCGTCGGCGGCTACGAGCTGCGAACCAACGTCGCACTGCTTTCCGGATTGGGGCTCTCGGCGTCTATCCCCGGGATCGGCATCACCGCGGCCACGATGGGACTCGCAGGTCTTTCCGGCCTGATTGGTGGCTCGCCAAGTCCCTACATCTACCCGGAGAACCTGCCGCGGATAAACGCGCACGGTGGTCCGGGCGGTGCGCCGGGTTGCTGGCAGAAGATCACCCGTGATCTATGGCCGGCGCCGTATCTGGTGGCGGACACGGGCGTCAGCGAAGCGCCCTACAACCACGTCGACACCGGCTCACCGTATGCGATCGAGTACGTCTGGGGCCGCCAGGTAGGAGATAACACGATCAACCCATGAAAATCACCGGTACCCTCGTCAAGCTCGGCATCGTCGCGACGGTGCTGATGCTCTTCACCCTGTTGATCATCGTGGTGTTCGGTCAGATGCGCTTCGACCGGACTAGCAGCTACACCGCGGAGTTCAGCAATGCCAGTGGGCTGCGGTCCGGTCAGTTTGTCCGTGCCTCCGGCGTAGAGATCGGCAAGGTCAAGGAAATCAAGCTGGTCGACAACGGCCACCGGGTACAGATCGACTTCGACATCGACCGCGGGGTACCGCTGTACCAGTCCACGACCGCGCAGATCCGCTACCTCAACCTGATCGGCGACCGCTACGTCGAGCTCAAGCGCGGGCAGGGCGAGGGCGCCGACCGCGTCCTGCCGGCGGGTGGTTTCATCCCGCTGTCGCATACTCAACCCGCGTTGGATCTCGACGCGCTGATCGGCGGTTTCCGGCCGTTGTTTAAGGCCCTGGATCCGCAGAAGGTCAACAACATTGCCTCGGCCCTCATCACCGTCTTCCAAGGTCAAGGCGGCACCATCAACGACATCCTCGACCAGACCGCGCAGCTGACCTCCACCATCGCCGAGCGTGACCAGGCGATCGGCGAGGTGGTCAAGAATCTCAACATCGTGCTCGACACCACGGTCAGGCATCGCCAGCAATTCGACCAGACCGTCGACAATTTCGAGAAGCTGATCACCGGGCTGAACAACCACGGCGACTCGCTGGCTGCCAGCACCGCGAACATCAGCAACGCGGCCGGCACGGTGGCCGATTTGCTCGCCGACAACCGGACCCTGCTGCACAAAACCTTGAACTATCTGGATCCAATCCAGCAGGCGATCATCGATCAAAAGGACCAGTACGACGATCTGCTCCACCGCACGCCGGACGGGTTGAACACAGTAGGCCGTGCAGTCGGCAGCTACGGCGACTGGGTGAACTTCTACTTGTGCGATCTGACGCTGAAAACCAACGGACTGCAGGCCGGCGGCCCGGTTCGCACAGTCAGGATCTGGTCGCAGCCGAGCGGTAGGTGCACGCCGCAATGAGGACGCTGGAAACTCCCCACCGGATGCGGATCGGGCTCATGGGCCTGGTCGTGGTGTTGCTGGTCATCGGTGTGGGCCAGACACTGACCAGCGTCCCGATGTTGTGGGCGACCCCGGAATATTCCGGGCAGTTCACCGACACCGGCCAGCTGAATAAGGGTGACAAGGTACGCATCGCCGGGGTCGACGTCGGCAAAATCATCAGCGTCAAAATTGCCGGCGATCACATCGTGATGAAGTTCTCGACCGGAAGCACCACCTTCGGCACCGAGAGCCGGCTCGCGATCAGGACCGACACCATCCTGGGTAAGAAGGTTCTGGAGATTGAGCCGCGGGGCACCCAGACATTGCGGCCCGGTGGCATGCTGCCGCTGGGGCAAAGCACTACTCCGTACCAGATTTACGACGCGTTCTTCGACGTGACCAAGGCAGCCTCCGGCTGGAACATCGACACCGTCAAACGGTCGCTGAACGTGTTGTCACAGACCATCGATCAGACGTATCCGCACCTGAGTGCGGCCCTTGACGGGGTGGCCAAGTTCTCCGACACCATCGGCAAACGCGACGAGCAGATCACCCACCTGCTCGCCCAAGCCAACCAGGTAGCTAGCGTGCTGGGAGATCGCAGCCAACAGATCGACCGGCTATTCGTCAACAGCAATACACTGCTGGCCGCGTTCAACGAGCGCAGTCGGGCCATCAGCGCGCTGCTGGGCAATGTCGCTGCTTTCTCGGCCCAGGTGCAAAACCTGATCAACGACAACCCCAACTTGAACCACGTGTTGGAGCAGCTTCGCACGGTCAGCGACCTGCTGGTGAAGCATAAAGACGACCTGGCCACAACGGTCACCATGCTGGGCAAAACCATCGGCGCCTTCAACGAGACCGTCGCCTCGGGACCGTATTTCAAGGTGTCATTGGCCAACTGGTTACTGACGCCGTACTGGATCATCCAGCCGTGGGTGGATGCGGCGTTCAAAAAGCGCGGCATCGATCCCGAGGATTTCTGGCGCAGTGCCGGCCTGCCGGCGTTCCGGTTCCCCGACCCCAACGGCACCCGCTTCCCCAACGGTGCACCGCCGCCTGCGCCACCGGTGTTAGAGGGGACGCCGGATCATCCGGGCCCCGCGGTAGCGCCGGGTTCGCCGTGTTCCTACACGCCGACGCCGGAACTGCTGCCGAGGCCGTGGAACCCGATGCCGTGTGCAGGCATCGCGCAAGGGGTAGGCCCCTTCGGGCCTAACGGCCCCTATCCGAACCTGCCCGACGTGCTGTCGTCGCCGCCGAACCCCAATGGCCTGCCCCCGACACCAGGGATCCCGATCGCGGGACGGCCGGGCATCGCGCCTCCGGATGTTCCAGGCACCCCGGTCCCGTTGGCGCCGGGCCCGCCTGGAGCACGCAGCGAACCGCTGGGACCGGCCGGTCCGGCCGCGCCACCCTCGACTTTCGCGCCCGGGCTGCCACCCGGACCTCCGGCGCCGCCGGGACCCGGCAACCAGGTGCCGGCACCGTTCGTCACGCCGGGCGGATCGGGAGGTAGCGGCATCACGGGAGGTAGTCAGAATTGAGCACCATCTTTGACAACCTGCGGCTGCCCAGAATGTCGCGAACAGCCGTGATCGTCGGCGTGCTGGCGGTTGTGCTGGCAGTTGTCCTCGCGATCGTTGGTGTCCAGCTATTTAGGAAGTTGTACTTCAACCATGTGGTGGCCTACTTCCCGGTGGCCAATGCGCTTTATAACGGGGACAAGATCGAGATCATGGGCGTGAAGGTCGGTGCGATCGACGGGATCGAACCAGCCGGCGACAAGATGAAGGTGAGCTTCCACTACGCCAGCAAGTACAAGGTGCCGGCGGACGCGCAGGCAGTGATCCTCAACCCCACCCTGGTGGCGTCGCGGGTGATTCAGCTGGAGCCGCCCTACCGGGGTGGCCCGGTGCTGGCCGACCACGCGGTAATCCCGGTGGAGCGCACCCAGGTGCCCACCGAGTTCGACGACCTGCGCAACTCCATCACCCACGTCATCTCCAAACTCGGGCCCACCAAAGAACAGCCCAAGGGGCCGTTCGGCGACATCATCGAGTCTTACGCCAACGGGCTGGCCGGCAAGGGCAAGCAGATCAACACCACATTCAACGACCTGTCCCGGGCGTTGACCGCGCTCAACCAGGGCCGCGGCGACTTCTTCGCCGTCGTGCGCAGCCTGGCGCTGTTCGTGAACGCACTACACGAGGACGACCAGAAGTTCGTCGCGCTGAACCAGAACCTCGCCCAGTTCACCAACAACCTGAACAGCTCTGATCAAGACCTGGCCAACGCGATCCAGCAGTTCGACGGTTTGGTGACGACACTTCGTCCGTTCCTCGCCGAGAACCGCGAGGTGCTCACCCATGACATCAACAATCTCGCCACAGCGACCAACACGCTGCTCCAACCCGACCCGCTGAACGGCTTGGAAACCGTACTGCACGTAGCGCCGACGGCACTGGCGAATCTCAACCAGATTTATCATCCGGCGATCGGCGCCATCGTCGGCCAGCCCATCTCCATCCTCGGGGCCCAGTTCCAGAACCCGATGCATATGATTTGTAGCTCGATCCAGGCCGCCAGCCGGCTGGGCTATCAAGAATCTGCCGAACTGTGCGCGCAGTACCTGGCGCCGATCCTCGACGCGATCAAGTTCAACTACCTACCGTTCGGATTGAACCCGTTCATCACCGCCGCGACGTTGCCCAAAGAGATCGCCTACTCGGAGCCGCGACTGCAGCCACCCCCCGGCTACAAAGACACCACGGTCCCCGGGATCTGGGTGCCGGACACACCGACCTCGCACCGCAACACCCAGCACGGCTGGATCACGGCGCCCGGGATGCAAGGGACGCAGGTGGGCCCGATCACGGCGGGCTTGCTGACCCCCGACTCGCTTGCCGAACTGATGGGCGGTCCGGACATCGCACCGGTGCAGTCAAACTTGCAGACACCGCCAGGGCCACCCAATGCGTACAACGAGGAGCCCGGTCCACTGCCGTACATCGGCCAGCCGGACCACCCGGCGCCGATACCACCGCCGCCACCGGGCCCCGAGGTTGTCCCGGGTCCGGTTGCGCCCACGCCCGCGCCGGTCTCCGGTCCGGCGCCAGGGCCGGCCCCCGCAGGACCGCCGCTGCCCGCTGAGGCAGCTTTTGCACCGGCAGGAGCGGGTCAGTGAGGCGCGCGACGAGTGCGGTTCGCTTGGTTCGTCACCGGGCCTGGCAGGGCCTGGTTCTGCTGGCCGCTGCGTTGATGCTGAGCTCGTGTGGTTGGAAGGGTATTGCGAATGTGTCGCTGCCCGGTGGTCCGGGCAGCGGATCCGGCGCCTACGTCATCTACGTGCAGATGCCCGACACATTGGCCATCAACGGCAACAGCAAGGTCATGGTGGCCGACGTTTTTGTCGGTTCCATCCGCAAGATCGAGCTGAAGAACTGGGTGGCGACGCTGACGTTGGGCTTGAAAAAGGATGTCAAGCTACCGAAGAACGCCACCGCCAAGATCGGGCAGACCAGCCTGCTGGGTTCTCAGCACATCGAGCTGGCCCCGCCGCCGGACCCGTCGCCGCAACTGCTGAAGAACGGCGACACCATCCCGTTGAAGAACTCATCGGCATACCCCAGCACCGAGCAGACGCTGGCCAGCATTGCCATGGTTTTACGCGGTGGCGGAATCCCGAACCTCGAAGTTGTGCAGAACGAGGTCAACAACCTGCTGACGGGACGGGGCCCCCAGATTCGGGCGTTTTTGGGGAAGCTGGATACCTTTACCCGGGAACTCAATGCGCAACGCGACGACATCACCCACGCCATCGACTCCACTAACCGGTTGCTGGCCTATGTGGCCACCCGATCGGATGTCCTGGATCGGGCGCTGACCGAAATCCCGCCGCTGATCAAGTATTTCGCGGACAAGGACTACCAACAGCATCTGATCAACGCGATCGATTCGCTGGGCGACCTGAGCCAAGCCGCCAACCAGTACCTGTCCGAAGCGCAGGGCCCGATTCATCAGGATCTGCAGTCACTGCAGTGCCCGTTAAAGCAACTTGGCCGCGCCGGGCCTTATCTGCTCGGCACGCTGAAGATCCTGGCCACCTTACCGTTTGACATCGACACCGCTCCGAAGCTGATTCGAGGCGACTTCATGAACGCGTCGCTCAACCTCGACACGACGTTGTCGACTGTCGACAATGTGTTCCTCACCGGAACCGGATTCTCCGGCGTGTTACGCGCGCTTGAGCAGTCCTATGGCCGCGATCCCGAAACGATGATTCCCGACGTCCGCTACACGCCTAACCCCAACGACGCGCCCGGTGGGCCACTGGTGGAAAGGGCGGACCGGCAATGCTGACTCGTTTCGTCAAGGGGCAACTGATCGCGTTCAGCATCCTGACCGTGATCGCCATTGTGGTGTTGGGTGTGTACTACCTGAAGATTCCAACGCTTCTGCCACAACCTTTGACCTATAACCGGTACAGCCTGACGGCCAACCTGCCGGCCTCGGGCGGTTTGTACCCGACGGCCAACGTGACGTATCGCGGGATCACGATCGGCAAGGTAACTGGCGTCGAGCCGACCGAGTGGGGCGTTCAGGCGACGATGAGCATTGACAACCATTACAAGATCCCGGTCGATGCAACGGCGAATGTGCATTCGGTGTCGGCGGTCGGTGAGCAGTATCTGGATCTGGAGTCGAAGACCACCGGAGGCAAATTCCTCGCGCCCGGAGGGACCATCAGAAAGGGCGCGGTGCCCAGCGAGATCGGCCCGGCACTTGACACCGCCAACCGTGGGCTAGCGGTGCTGCCGAAGGACAAGATCGGCCAGTTGCTCGACGAGACGTCGCAGGCGGTTGGCGGGTTGGGTCCGGCACTGCAGCGGCTGGTGGACTCCACCCAGGCGATCGCGGGTGACTTCAAAAACAACATCACGAATGTCGACGACATCATTCAGAACTCCGCGCCGATTTTGGACAGCCAGACCACCTCGAGTAGCGCGATCGAGCGCTGGGCACACAACCTGAACGTCCTGGGCGCGCAAGCCGCGGAAAAAGACCAAAACCTCAGGGACGCGCTGTCAAAGGCGGCGCCGACCGCCGATGACCTCAACGCGGCGTTTAACGACGTCCGGGACTCGTTACCGCAGACCCTCGCCAATCTCTCGGTCGTGATCGACATGCTCAAGCGCTACCACGCCGGCGTCGAACAGGTGCTGGTGATCTTGCCGCAGGCTGGCTCGATCGTGCAGGCGATATCCGCGCCATACGAAAAAGAGCACGTAGCCGTGCTCGACCTCGGGTCGGCCATCAACTATCCGCCGCCATGTTTGACCGGGTGGCCTCCGGCGTCGGAGTACCGCTCGCCGGCGGACACCACGCTGGCGCCGTTGCCGGAAGGCGCGTATTGCAAAATCCCGCAGGACACCCCTGCCAACTCGGTGCGCGGAGCGCGCAACATTCCCTGCGCCGACGTCCCGGGCAAACGTGCCGCGACACCAAAGGAGTGCCGCAGCGGCAAACCCTACGTCCCGCTCGGCACCAACCCGTGGTACGGCGACCCGAACCAGATCCTCAACTGCCCGGCACCGGGTGCTCGCTGTGACCAGCCAGTGAATCCCGGTCAGGTCATACCGGCACCGTCGGTCAACAACGGGCTGAACCCGCTGCCCGCCAACAGGCTGCCACCAGGAGGGCTGACACCGCCGCCGAAGAGCGATCCACTGCAGCGGCCGGGTTCGGGTACCGTTCAGTGCAATGGGCAGCAGCCCAACCCGTGCGTTTACACTCCGGGTGGACCCCCCACCGCGGTCTATAGTCCGCAGAGCGGTGAGGTGATCGGTCCCGACGGCGTGAAATACTCCGTCAACAACTCGAGCAACACAGGAGATGACGGATGGAAGGAGATGCTGGCGCCAACCGGCTGAACACGTCCGATACCGACGACTCGTCGTCTTCGGAGGTGACGATCGAGGATTCGGTCGAATCCGAGGTCGAAACCGACCAGCCCAGCACCGCCGAGATCGGAGCCGAGCAGGTCGTTACCGCCGACGAAGCCGACCAGACCAGCACCGAGACAATCGCCGAAGATGAAATCGAGGCCGGGGTCGACGAAGGCACCGAGACGGATGCCGAGCAGGTAACCGAAGGCGGCGACGCCGCGGTCGTCGCGCGCAATCCCTCGCGGCTGGGCCGGCGGTGGTTGATCGGTATCGCTGCGGCGCTTCTCCTGACGGCCCTCGGTGTCGCTGCCGGCGGCTACTTCGCACTGCGCGCCAACCATGAAAGCCAAACCATCGCGCGCCACGACGCGCAGGCCGTGCAGATCGCAAAGGATTGTGTCGCGGCAACCCAGGCGCCCGACCCCGCCGCGATGGCCGCTGGCGTGCAGAAAATCATCGACTGCAGCACCGGAGATTTCCGCTCCCAAGCGATTCTGTACAGCAGCTTGTTTGTCGAGGCCTATCAGGCGAGCGACGTTCACGTCCAGGTGTCCGATATGCGTGCGGCGCCAGAACGCAGCAATCCTGACGGATCGGTCGATGTGCTGGTGGCGTTCAGAACCCAAACGTCCAACAGTCAAACGCAAAACCGAGAAGTCGGCTACCGGCTGCGGGTGAAGATGGCTCTCGCCGAAGGCCAATACCGCATTGCCCAGCTTGACCAGGTGGCGAAGTGACGGCGGTGGTAGAGAAGACCCACACCACGCCAGCGGTAGAAGAGGAAGCGCCGAGAGAACTTGCGCGCTGGCCTATCCGCGCCGCTGCGTTCGCCGTTGATGTGTTGCCTGGCCTCGCCGTGACAGCGACGCTGGCACTGGCGTGGTTGACGGCGCCGCCGGGCAGCACCTTGTGGTCGGTATCCGTTTCGGTCCTGGCCACCGTGATCTTGCTGACCATGATTAACCGAGTGGTGTGGCCCGCGAACCGGGGCTGGAGTCTGGGCCGTGCTTTGATGGGGATCGCCGTCGTACGCCCCGACGGGTCTCCCGCCGGTTTGGGACGCCTGCTGTTAAGAGACGTAGCCCACCTGCTGGACACCGTCTCGGTGTTCGTGGGCTGGCTGTGGCCGCTGTGGGACCCACGACGGCGTACCTTCGCCGACTTGCTGCTGCGGACCGAGGTGCGCTGCGTCGAACCCGATCAGCGGCCGGCCAACGTCCGACGGCTCACTGCGGCCATCGTGTCGATCGCGGTGCTGCTGTGCCTCGGTGGTGCCGCGGGCAGCTTCGCAGTGATCTTCCTCAACGATCGGCATTCCGATCAGACGCGCGCCGCGATCCAAGCACAGGGCCCGAAAATCGTCACCGAGATGCTGTCCTACGACCCGAAGTCGCTGCACGATGAATTCGCCCGGGCTCAATCACTGACGACCGATAGATACCGGCCGAAGCTGGTCGAACAGCAGCAGTCAGCGCAGAAACGCCGACCCATCGTCAACGAGTACTGGGCGACCGACTCGGCGGTGCTCTCCGCAACACCGGATCAGGCGGCGATGCTGTTATTTCTGCAGGGTCACCGCGGCAATGGGAACGAGGAACGTCCCATCAGCGCCACTGTCCGGGTCGCGTTCGTCAAAGGCGCCGGTGGCCGATGGCTCGTCGATGACCTGGCCGTCGTGACGAAGCCCAGATTACCGATAGGTGAAAAGTGAGCCCCCGCCGCCGAATCCAGCCCGACGAGGAGCCGCTGCTCACCGAGCAGGCGCCGAAGTCAAAACCGTGGTCGCGGTTGCCACTGCGGTTGACGTTGCCGCCGCAGTGGTGGAAACCGTCGCGGAAATGGGTGCTGCCCCTTGCCACAGGCGTCGCCGCAGTACTGGCGGCCGGCGCAATCACGACGTCCTCTTTCGTCATGGTGAACCACCGATCACACCATGAGTTGGCCATGGAGGAAGTCGACGTACTGGTTTTCGCTCGTTCGTTTATGACGGGGTTCACGTCGCTGGACCCGTTTCACGCCAACGACTACGTAGATCGGGTATTGGCCCAGGCCACAGGTGATTTCGGCAAAAAGTACCGCGACAAGGTGAACGAGATTCTGCTGAATGTTGCCCAAGCGGAGCCGACCAAGGGGATCGCTCTGGACGCCGGGTTGGAACGGTGGAATGACGACGGCAGCGCAAACGTGCTGGTGGCCACCGAGGTCACGTCGAAATCTCCCGACGGAAAGCAAACAATCGAGAACACAAATCGTTGGGTGTTGACCGCTCAGCGGGAAGGCGATCAGTGGAAGATCAGCGGACTGCAACAGGTGATCTGACCGACGAGACTCCCGATGAGAACTTGGGGGATGACACGTCCGGTGCAACCGACCCTGCCGAAGCGCAAACCGTGGAAGGTAGTGCAGCCGAACCCACACCCGACCCGGCTGGCGACGAAACCGGTGATGGCTCAGCTGAAGACGGCGAGGCGGGGGTCGACACAGCTGGCGACGTCGGTGGTGGCCTGCGGCCAAGACGGCCGGTCGCCAGGCGGCTCGCGATCGCTGCGGCCGCGGTCGTGGCCGTATTGTTCGTCGGCTCGGCGGCATTCGCCGGCGCGACCCTACATCTTTACGTGAAGGATCGCGCCACTGTGGCTACTGAGCTGCGGGTCGCACGCACCGCCGCCAATGCAATCACGACGTTGTGGACCTACACGCCGGAGAACATGGACAAGTTGGCAGATCGAGCGGCGCAATACCTCAGCGGCGACTTCGAAGCCGAATATCGCAAATACATTGACGCGATCGTAGCGCCCAACAAACAAGCCAAGGTCACGAATACCACTCAGGTCACCGGGGCGGCGGTGGAGTCATTGCACGGAGCGGATGCCACAGCGATCGTTTACACCAACACGACGTCCACCAGTCCGGCTACCAAAGACATTCCCTCCCTTAAGTACCTCTCCTATAGGCTGATCATGAAACGCGTCGATGCACGATGGCTGGTCACCAGGATGACGACGATTACATCGTTAGATCTGACTCCTCAGTTCTAGAGCCGCACGCCGAAAGGGATCGCAGCCCATGGCTGCTGGCGTGACGGCCTCGCCAGTGTCGGATCGGCTAACGGTCGCGGCGCTGTTGCTGTTGACCTTCGCCACCGGCGTGGTCGACGCGATCAGTGTGCTGGTGCTCGGCCACGTCTTCGTTGCGAACATGACCGGAAACATCATCTTTCTCGGGTTCTGGTTCGTCCCAGGCGCGGGCGTGGACCTCACAGCCGCAGTCGTTGCCTTCGTCAGCTTTCTGGCCGGAACCGTCATCGGCGGCCGGATGACCCGACTTCTTCGTGCGCATACCCGGCGGTGGCTCACCACGTCGCTGGGGACGGAAATCGCGGTGTTGCTGACACTGTCGATCCTGGCCGGTACCGGTGTGCTGAGCTATCACACCAACACCAAACTCATCCTGATTGCGGGGCTGGCCACGACATTCGGCATCCAGAACGCCACCGCCCGCCAGTTCGGTATTCAAGAGCTCAGCACCACCGTGCTCACGTCGACCGTCGTCGGTATCGGTGTCGACAGCAGACTGGCCGGTGGCACCGGCGAGCGGGAAAAGCTGCGCTACAGCGTCGTTTTGGCGATGTGCGGAGGTGCCGTTGCCGGTGCGACGCTGTCACGGGTCGCGGTGGCTCCGGTGATCGCCCTGGCTGCTGCGGTGCTGACGGTCAGCCTGCTGATCTTCCGGTTCGGGCCCAAGCGGCGGTCACCGGATGAGACCTAGTTAAAAGCAAGCCAGCCGGGCAGACCTCGCTCGTGCGAGTCGCAAAGAACTTCGCGGGTATCACAATTGCCCTTTGGCACACCGGCGCCGGCCCACATGCCGCCGGTATCGCGGCGCAGTACGATCGCCGACGATCCGCCGCCGTCGAGCAAGATGGCGGTGTCGCTGCCCATGCCGCGGAACAGGTCCTGGATGTTGTCGGGCGTGTAGCTGCCTCCTTGAAACACATACATCTCGTCTCGCGGCTTGGAGTAGGCAAGGGCCGTGCGCGCCGCGCTGGGACCGCCGTCATGCAGTTGACCGGTATTTCCCGGAGATAACAGTCCGAGCCCGCTCACCGCCACAAACTGCTCGCCGCGGTCCACCAAGCCCTCAACAACAGGGCCGGCGGCGGCGTAGTCATGGCCGTCCCGGCCCCCTCTGGGCCATATGACCGACGGTGCGCCGCCGGTCGGCAGGATCATCGTCGCCAGCGCGCTCCAATGCTCATTACCGCCGGAGAGGCCTTGTTTACCCGCATAGGGAATGGTGCCGGTGACCGCCTGATTGGCCCGGCCCTGGCCGCGAGTGTTGTCTACATACGCGCCCAGCGGCGAACTGCAACCCGTGGACCGCCACGAGCCGCCCTTCTGACCACGAATGTCGAAGAAGTTGGCGTTGATGGCGATTGTCGGCTGGCCCAGCACCTGCCAGGCCTGCACCGGCGGGTAGGTCTCCGAGGCCTGCATCAACCCGTCGCCGGTGCGCGCTGCTGGGTTGCGTTCACACCGCGCCTGAAAACCGCGATGGCTGTCCACTAGCAGGTGCGGAGCAAGCCGTTGCGAGGCGGCTTTGATTATCATCAGGTGGCCACCGCTGTTGCCGTCATACCAGTTCCCGCCGGCGCTGAACATCGGCGCCGGATGCCCGCCGCCGAAGTTGTACACCAGGTAGGAGCCTTGAGTGTTCGCGATGGCGCTGGCCAGCAAGTCGCGGGCCTCGGCGCGTGCGACCGGCTGCCCAGTGCTGGTCGCCAGCGTCAGGCACAGCGTCGTCGCGGCGCAGCAAGCTGCAATGCGCCGGAAGGCTGCGGCGAGCGTCGACACGGTTGCCCTTTCGGCGCGAAAGTCGTTGCAAACAGCACAGCATTAACTTCACGGATAACGCAGCCATCTTGCATAACAGTCGCGCCACGGTTTAGGCGCAGTCCAATGACGTTCGGCCACTGACAATTTGCCTCTGAGAGCACGCCCTGAAAAGGGACGGTGCTACTCGTCGGTGTTCGTCGGATTGCTGATCGTCTCGCTGGTAGCAGCTGTAGTAGCCGGTTCTGCCGGACTCTCCACCGGGCTCTCCACCGGAGTCGAGGGGGCAACCTCAGGCTCCGAAGGGATTCGGTGGTCATCGCGGCGGTCGTAGACGCGGGTGACAATGCCGCCCAACAGCAGACCGATAACCAGTCCGATGGCGGACAGCTCCACCGATTGGGACAAACCGGCGTCCGCGCGGCCATCGAGATACAGCAATGCCCTTGCGCCCAAGAACACTTGGTGCATCGGGTCGAACGTAGCCAGCCACCCGAAATACGGCGGAGTAGCCTGCAACGGCACCGTCGCGCCCGTCGACGGCAAACCCAGGATCACGAACACGAACATGCTGACCAGCAAGCCGAGTGAGCCCAGCACCGCGATCAGCGACGTGGATGTGATACCGACTGCCGCGATCGCGAACGCCCCGAAAAGCCACAGCGGCAAGCCGTGCTGAATCGGCATACCCAACCGGCCGGCTATCAAGATATAGACGCCCGACGTCAGCAACGCCAGCAGAACCATCGACGCCCATTTGATCAACAGCGTGCGGAATCGCGAGATCTTCACTTGGTCGGCAAACCGAGAGACCGGACCGAATTCGGCCGGCACCAAGCCGAGCATCGAGTCCACCCCCCTGCTGACCACGAAGCTGCCGACGAACCCACCCAGCAGCAGCAACAGCGCATAGTAGAACGCGGACATTCCGTCGCCAGTCCCGTCGGGAAGTGCATTGTGCACAACGGTCTTGACTTCGATCGGACTGGCGAGCATCAACATCACAGGACCGGGAATCGGAGCTCCATTGGCCTGGTGCACCACTACTTCTGAAAGCTGTCGGCCTACAAGGCGATCGACGATTTCGCCGGCTCGGGTCAGCGCCTGGCCGGCGATGCCGGCGCCGAATGTGCCGGCTCGCGGGTTCGTCGCGACGACGATGACCGGTCGATCGATGCGCCCCTTGGCTACCGCCTTCCGGTAGCCCTGCAGCTTCGAGGAGAAATTCGGCGGTATCCCCGCCGCGCCGTAAATCTGAGCGGTGTCCATTTGCTGCTTAGCATCAGCAGGGGAGAGCACGCGAAGGTCGTATGCGTCCTTGTCGATTTCGGATTGCATTGCTTTGACGACCCGCGCGCCATCGGGCCCGGCGTCCTCGTTGACCACGGCAATCGGGAAATGCCGCAGGTTGCTCATCGGCTTGAGGATTCCGCCGAAATAGCAGGCGGCCAACGCCGACAATACGGCCAGCGTGGTAACGATGGGGACTGTCCAGAACCACACCGTGCGGGTCGCTCTCAAGTTGGCCGGGCGGAGCCGGCTTGTCCCACCCGGCTCCGGGGGGAGGGAAGAGCTGGCTGGCGCTTCTGCGGCCTGGTCGTCTGCCGATGCGGCATCGGGTGCAGAGTGACGGGCCTGGGATTCAGACATTCGGGCTCCTGTTCGTCCGGGCCCACCCTATGACGCCGACTGCGTGATTTGGGCCCGGGTTTGCATATTTCTCAGGCCGCGACCGCGACCGCACTATTCGCCCAGCGCCGCGTGCATCTCCCAAACCAGAATTTCCGACGGCTCACAGGCGGTGACTCGCGTGCCGTCCGACGCGGTGAACCGCACAGCGTCGCCCTCGGCCAGCTCGGCCGCCGCGTCCGGCCCCGGCATGTCCAGCCGCCCGCGCGCCACGAACAGGTGTAGGTAGGGGGCTGGCGGCAACTCGAGCCAATCACCGGTCCGCAGCCGCGCGCCGTGCAGCGCCGCCGAGCGGTTGCGGATGGTGATAGCGGCGTCATGGCCGGGCATGCCCGAGGCGATCGTCACCAGGTGGCCGCTAAACAGGTCGTCGCCGATCTCGTGCTGTTGGTAGCTCGGGGCGATCCCCGCCTCGTCGGGCTGCACCCACATCTGCACGAAATGCACCGGGTCGACCGCCGAATCGTTTCTCTCGGAATGCAAGATGCCGGTACCGGCCGACATCCGTTGAGCAAGACCGGGATAGACCTCCCCACTGTTGCCGGCGGAGTCGCGGTGCACCAGCGACCCGTCCAGTACCCAGGTCAGGATCTCCATGTCGCGGTGGGGATGAGTGTCAAAGCCGCTGCCCGCTTCGACGATGTCGTCGTTGTTGACCAGTAACACCCCATGGTGGGTGTTGTCCGGGTCGTAGTGGTCGCCGAACGAGAATGAGTGCCTGGAGGTAAGCCATGTGGTCTTGGTAACCGCCCGGTCGGCGGCTCGCCGCAGCTGGACGGTGGCAGGCACGGCCTTCAGGCTAGTCCGGTGTTTCAGCGTCTAGCAGTCGGCACTCGATCTAGCGGAGGACACCACGAATGTTCTTGCCTTCCAACATGTCCGATCTTGGGGGGACGCCGGTGGTCAGCCCGCCGTCGACGAGGAACTCCCCGCGGCGCGCGCCGCCACTGATCAGCGCCACTATTCCGCCTACGCGTCCGATGGCGGGTCAGGCTACCCCGGGGCGCAGCAACCCCTGGGCGTGTTCGAGCGCCGCGTCGAGATCCGACAGGGTCAACTCGTCACGACCACCCAAGTGGATCTCGATCTGGTATTCCGGCTGGCCATCGCGGCCAAAGATCGGGAAAACAACGAATTCCGTTGAGGTGAGCTCTACTTCGACAACATCCGTCACGGATTGCAGCGTGACCATCGTCATCAGAGTGCTCAGCTCGCGCGTCACCTGGCCGGTCGGCTCCAAGGACGCGAGCACCGCGGCGAGGCGGTCATGCAGCGAGGAGTGGGCGGCGTCGAACCGCCAGGCCCCATACCCTCGGTCGCGGATCTCGGTGAGCACCCGCCGATGCGCGGCGATATCGGCTTTGGTCAGCCGCGGCGTGACCCGCCGCAGCCACGCGTTTACCGCCTCCTCGTCGCGCCAGGCCATCGCGACCAGGCCGAACGGAGGACCGATCGGAAACCGCTGGCCGACGGCGTGCTGCCCATCGGTGCCGTGGCCGACCGCGTCGACGGTGATCAGGTGCGTCTGCCCGATTTTGGACATCGAGCAGCCCGCGCCCAGCGTGGTGTGCAGGAAGGTGAGCGCATCACGGCCGCGGTCCAACAACGGGAACTGCGTTCTGAGGCCGTGCACCAGCCCGAACAGTCCGCTGCCCAGCGTGTAGCGGCGGTCGTCGTGCCGTGTTACCCAGGTGCGCCGCTCGAGTTCGGCCAGCACCAGGGCGCACGTCGAGGTGCTGATACCGCAGATTTTGGCCAGCTCGGCCGAGGTCCTGCCGTCAGGTGAATCCGATAGTGTCGCAAGCACATCCATCACTCGACCGGTGGGCGGCGACTTGGCCGGCCCGGCTCCACTGGGCAGCACTGTTGACGAATCCATCGCCGCCTTCCTACCATCCGTCCGAAATCTAATTAATCTGTTCCTAGTATTAGGAGAACAAATGTACAAGGTCGGCGTGTGGGGACCGGGCTCGATGGGGCTGATTGCCCTGCGCGGGGTAATCGACCACCCACAGCTGCAACTGGTCGATCTGGTGGTGCACAGCGACGGCAAGGCCGGTCGGGACGCCGGGGAGTTGTGCGGAATCGCCCCGGTGGGCGTCACGGCGACCAAGGAGCCCGCCGGAATGCTGGCCGGTGACGCCGATCTGGTGGTCTATGCGGCGGCGGCCAATCTGCGACCCGCGGAGGCGATCGAGGACATGGTGTCGATCCTGCGAGCCGGTAAGAACGTGGTGTCGTGCTCTGTGGTGCCGCTGGTCTTTCCGGACGCCGTCGATGCGGCCTTCACCGAGCCGCTGCGAGAGGCAGCGATCGCTGGCGGTGCGTCGTTCTTCACCACGGGCATTGACTCGGGATTCGCCAATGATGTTCTGCCGTTGGTGCTTTCAGGGGTGTCCCGGGTTATCGAGTCCGTCCGGGTGACCGAGATGTTCAACTATGCAACGTATCCCGACAAGGCTGCGGTGTATGAAATCCTCGGATTCGGCAAGCCTCCGGAGGAGACCCCGTTCGCGGCAACACCCGGGGTGTTCACCTTCGGCTGGGGTCCGGTGCTGCACCAGCTCGCCGCCGGTTTGGGTGTCAAGATCGACCATATCGACGAAGACGTCGAACGCGTCGCTGCCGACGAATCGTTCGACACCCCGACTGGGCACATCGCCGCGGGGACGATCGCCGCGATGCGCTCTACGCTTACCGGATACGTCGATGGCACACCGGTTTTCGTCATCGACCACGTCACTCGCATGCGCGACGACGTCGCGCCGGACTGGCCGCAGCCGCACATCTCGATCGAACCGCGAGACTACGGGTACGGGGCGGCGTCCGGCCGCGGCCTTTACCGCGTCGAGATCGAGGGCTCGCCGAGCATCCGCTGCGAGTTCGAGATGGCAGACGACCACGATCACGACCTGGGCGCGCGGATGGCCGGCGCATCTCGGATGGTCAACGCCATCCCGGCCGTCTGCCAAGCGCCTGCTGGCCTGCTTTCCGCGTTGGATCTGCCATTGGTCACCGGCGCCGGGCTGGTGCGATCGGTGCCCGGACCGTCACCGGACAGCCGGCTCTTCTAGTCCGCTTTCGGGGTGACTGGCCACTTAGCGCACGCGTTTGGCATTACTGCGCGGCATAACTGGCCAGACCGCAGCAGAAGCCGGTCAAGTCCTGGGCAAGCTACGCTGCCCCTGATGACAACCACCCGTAGCGAACGAACCTTCAACGGCGTCGGCGGTGTGCGCATCGTCTACGACGTTTGGACTCCCGACATCGCACCGCGTGGGGTGGTGGTCCTCTCGCACGGGTTCGGTGAACACGCCCGCCGCTATGACCACGTTGCCCAGCGGTTCGGCCGAGACGGGTTGGTGACCTACGCACTGGATCACCGCGGACACGGCCGCTCGGGCGGCAAGCGGGTGCTGGTGAAAAACGTCTCCGAGTACACCGGCGACTTCGACACTCTGGTCGGCATCGCCACCAAAGAACATCTCGGGTGCAAGCGCATCGTGCTCGGGCACAGCATGGGCGGCGGCATCGTGTTCGCCTACGGTGTGGAACGTCCCGACGCTTACGACTTGATGGTGCTGTCCGGACCGGCGGTCGCCGCCCAGGCCGCCGTGTCGCCGCTGCTGGTGCTGGCCGCCAAGGCTCTCGGCGCGGTCGCGCCGGGCCTGCCGGTACAGCAGCTGGATGCCAGCGCGGTGTCGCGCGACCCGGGGGTGGTGGACGCCTACAACAGCGACCCGTTGGTGTATCACGGCAAAGTTCCCGCCGGTATCGCCCGTGCGCTGGTGGTGGTCGGCCAGACGATGCCGCAGCGCGCCGCCGCGTTGACCGCGCCACTGCTGGTCGTGCACGGATCCGAGGACCGCCTGATCGACGTCGACGGCAGCCGCCAGCTGGTCGGAGCCGTCGGCAGCTCCGACGTCGAGCTGAAGATCTATCCCGGTCTGTATCACGAGGTGTTCAACGAGCCGGAGCGCAAGCAGGTCCTCGATGATGTGGTTTCGTGGATAAACGCGAGACTGTGAGCCGCCGCACCGGAAAGTCGTACCGTTCCCTTACTTTGGTGCTATGAGTGACGACAAGATGCTGGCGCGCATCGCAGCCCTGCTGCGTCAGGCCGAAGGCACCGACAACGCCCATGAGGCCGAGGCGTTCATGGCGGCGGCGCAACGTCTGGCCACTGCCACGTCCATCGACTTGGCTGTGGCCAGGTCGCACGCGGACAAGCGCACGCCTGCGCAGACGCCGATTCAGCGCACCATCACCATCGGGGCCGCCGGCGCCCGGGGGTTACGGACATATGTGCAGCTGTTCGTAGTGATCGCCTCGGCCAATGACGTGCGCTGCGATGTGGCGTCCAATTCGACGTTCGTGTCCGCCTACGGGTTCGCCGAAGACATCGACGCCACTCATGCGTTGTATGCGAGCCTGGTGGTTCAAATGGTTCGCGCGTCCGATGGCTATATCTCCTCGGGAGCACATCGGCCCACCCCGACGATCACCGCCCGACTGAATTTTCAACTCGCGTTCGGCGCTCGGATTGGTCAGCGGCTGACCGAGGCCCGCGAGCAGACCCAGCGCGAGGCAACGAAAGATCGCAAGCACCGGCCGGGAACGGCTATTGCGCTGCGGGACAAGGAACTCGAACTCCGCGACTACTACCGCAGCGCGTCAAAGGCGCGCGGCACCTGGCAGGCCAGCCGGGCCGCGGCAGGGTATTCGTCGGCCGCCCGGCGAGCCGGGGACCGGGCAGGTCGGCGGGCTCGATTGGGAAGTAGTCCAGAGCTTTCAGCGGCGCGAACCCCGCTGGAGCGGTGAACGCCGAAGACTCGGCCGCGCGGGACTGGCAGCGTTCCAAAGTCTATGCCGCCGAAGAGTTCGTCCGAACCCTGTTCGACCGAGCCGCCGAACATGGGTCGCGCAGCGTGGAGTTCTTCGGCGCGCAGTTGACGTTGCCGCCAGAGGCGCGGTTTGCCTCGGTGGCCGCGGTGCAGCGTTACGTCGACGATGTGTTGGCCTTACCGGCGGTGCGACGACATTGGCCGGCGATCGCGCCGCTGAAGGTGCGGGCCCGGCGGGCCGCCACCGCCGCTCACTACGAAAACCGGAACGGCACCGGGGTTATCGCGGTTCCCGACCTCGCCACCGCCCACTGGGCGATGCGTGAACTGGTGGTGCTGCACGAGATTGCCCACCATCTCTGCGATACAACGCCGCCGCATGGATCGCAGTATGTCGTGACGCTATGCACCCTGGCCGAGCTCGTCATGGGGCCTGAGCTCGGCCACGTGTTGCGGGTGGTCTACGCGAAAGAGGGAGTGCGTTAGCCGACGGCGACCATCTCGTCGCCGCAGGTGCAACGGTATGCCTGCTCCGAGTCGGAGCAGTGGCACTCGACTTCGATGCGAACCCGGCAGCCACACCCGTCGTGGCCACAGGTCAAAAGCGTTCCTGCCTCGTTCGCCATCTTCTTCACCCTTCTGATCGGGACCGAATATGGATTCACCATATACCCCTAGGGGGTATATGGCAAGGGACGTGTAATGAAGTGGCGGCCAGTGTCGTCGCCGGGCTAGCTTTGGCTCATGACCCAAAAGCCGAACCCTGCCGATGTTGACGCCTTCCTAGATTCCACCGTGCTAGACGACGATCCCGCGTTGTCCGCCACACTGGAGGCCAGCGACGCGGCAGGTTTGCCGAAGATCGCCGTCTCGGCTCAACAAGGCAAGTTTCTAAGCCTGTTGGCCGGCGCGATCAAGGCTCGCAGCGTTTTGGAGATCGGCACGCTCGGTGGGTTCAGCACGATCTGGCTGGCCCGCGGTGTCGGTCCCGGCGGGCGGGTGGTGACGCTGGAGTACGAGCCTAAGCACGCCGAGGTCGCGCGGACCAACATCGACCGCGCCGGTGTCGGCGAGCGGGTCGAGGTGATCGTCGGCGCCGCACTGGAGACGCTGCCGACCGTGACCGGCGGTCCCTTCGATCTGGTGTTCATCGATGCCGACAAGGAGAACAACGCCGGCTACCTGGAATGGGCTGTCAAGCTGACCCGCTCCGGCTCAGTGATCGTGGTGGACAACGTCATTCGCGAGGGCGCGATTCTGTCTCGTGATCCCGACGCCGTGATCAGCGGGACGCGGCGCGCACTCGAAATCTTGGGCGAGAACCCCAAGCTCGACACCGCCGTGCTGCAGACTGTCGGAGCCAAGCACTGGGACGGGTTCGCGCTGGCGTTAGTGAAGTAAGCGGCTGTCAGCTAGCCGCACACCGCTCCGACGGCGGCCGAACCCACCAACTTGACGTACTTAGCCAGCACACCGGTGGTGTAGCGCGGCGGCAGCGGTGTGAAACCTGGACGGCGGGAATCGAACTCGTCGGTATCGACCAACACGTCCAGCGTGCCTTTGGCCACGTCGAGCCGAATGGGGTCCCCGTCGCGCAAGAAGGCGATGGGCCCGCCGTCGACGGCCTCAGGTGCGACGTGGCCCACGCACAGTCCGGTGGTTCCGCCGGAGAACCGACCGTCGGTCAACAACAGCACATCTCTGCCCAAGCCGGCGCCTTTGATCGCGCCGGTGATGGCCAGCATCTCCCGCATGCCGGGGCCGCCCTTGGGGCCTTCGTAGCGGATCACCACAGCATCTCCGTGGGTGATAGTGCCGTCGGTGAGAGCATCCAGTGCTGCCCGCTCCCGGTCGAAAACCCTTGCAGTGCCTTCGAACACGTCGGAGTCAAAGCCTGCCGTCTTGGCCACTGCGCCCTCCGGGGCCAGCGACCCGTGCAGGATCGTGATCCCGCCGGTCGGGTGCATCGGATGATCAAGAGCGCGCAGTACCTTCCCGTCGGGGTCCGGCGGGGCGATGTGAGCAAGGTTCTCCGCGAGGGTCCGACCAGTCACCGTCAGACAGTCTCCGTGTAGCAGACCGGCATCCAGCAGCGCTTTCATCACCACCGGCACACCCCCGATGTGGTCGACGTCAGACATGACGTGTTGGCCGAACGGCTTGACGTTAGCGAGGTGCGGCACGCGTGAGCCGATTCGGCTGAAGTCCTCCAGCGCGAGCTTGACGTTGGCTTCGTATGCGATCGCCAGCAGATGCAGCACCGCGTTGGTCGACCCACCGAAGGCCATCACCACTGCGATCGCGTTCTCGAATGCCTCCTTAGTGAGGATGTCGCGGGCGGTGATGCCTCGCCGCAGCAGTTCCACGACGGCCTCGCCGCTGTGCCGAGCGAACGCGTCTCGCCGGCGATCGGTCGCCGGCGGAGCTGCGCTGCCCGGCAGCGACATGCCCAGCGCCTCAGCAGCGCTGGCCATGGTGTTGGCGGTGTACATACCGCCGCACGCGCCCTCGCCCGGGCAGATGGCGCGCTCGATGGCGTCGACGTCCTCACGCGGCATCAGACCGCGGGCGCAGGCGCCGACTGCCTCGAACGCATCGATGATGGTGACGTCGCGCTCGCTGCCGTCGGACAGCTTGGCACGACCCGGCAGAATCGTTCCCGCGTAGAGGAAAACCGACGCCAGATCGAGCCGCGCCGCGGCCATCAGCATCCCGGGCAGCGACTTGTCGCAGCCGGCCAGCAGCACCGAACCGTCAAGCCTTTCGGCCTGCATGACAGTTTCCACACTGTCGGCGATCACCTCGCGGGAGACCAACGAGAAGTGCATGCCCTCGTGGCCCATCGAGATACCGTCGGACACCGAAATCGTGCCGAACTCAAGCGGATAGCCGCCCGCGGCAAAGACACCATCCTTTACTGCCTTGGCCAGCCGGTCCAATGACAGGTTGCATGGCGTGATCTCATTCCACGACGACGCCACTCCGATCTGCGGCTTGGCGAAGTCGTCGTCGTCCATGCCGACCGCCCGCAACATTCCCCGCGCGGCGGCCTTCTCCAGGCCGTCGGTCACCTCACGACTGCGGGGTTTGATGTCAACGGCTGCCGACGGATCCTTGGTTTGGGCCATTTGCCAAGTATGCGCGTGCCGCGATGTCGGCCCAAATCAATTCCGGTACCCCGCCCGGGTATTGGGTACCCTGGCGACATGCCGATTCGCCTGGTTCGCCTCGTCCAGATCGCCGCCGCCGTGATCGCGGTGGTCGCCGCGTTAGCAGCGTCCGGCTGTAACAGATCGTCGGACCACTCGCGGGCCACCGCCGATTCGGCGGCGCACAACCGAGCAGACGTGGTGTTCGCCGTTAGTATGATCCCGCACCATCAGCAAGGCCTCGACCTGTCGACCCTGGCTCCGGACGGTTCGACCAACCCGCAGCTGATCAAACTCGCTTCCGGCATCGCGGCGGCGCAAGGCCCTCAGATCCAAACTCTGAAAGGGTTCATCGTGCAGTGGAGCGAAGAGGCCAACACCCACACCGGAGGGCACGCCGATATGACCATGCACGGGATGGTGGACGAAACCACCATGACCAAGCTCGCATCGCTCAAAGGGGCCGAGTTCGACACGCTCTGGCTGCAGTCGATGATCAGTCATCACCGGGGCGCCGTTGAGATGGCGAAGACCGAGATCGACAATGGTGTCAATACCGGCGCCGTCACGATGGCCCACAACATCGTCACGACGCAGCAGGCCGAGATCGATCAGATGACCAAGATGCTGGGAGGGTAGATGGCACCCGCACACGGGTACTCGTCGCAAAAGGACAACTACGCCAAACGATTGCGGCGCATCGAGGGGCAAGTGCGTGGCATCGCGAAGATGATCGAAGACGACAAGTACTGCATCGACGTCCTCACCCAGATCAGTGCCGCGCACAATGCATTGCGTTCAGTGGCGCTGAACCTGCTCGACGAGCACCTCGGACACTGCGTCACCCGTGCGGTCGCCGAGGGCGGCAATGAGGCCGACGAGAAACTCGCCGAAGCCTCTGCCGCCATCGCGCGACTCGTCCGATCCTGATGGTTTACCCGATACCCGCGTTGCATGGTTGAGTAGGGGCCGTGGGGCCAGCCGGTGCCGACGGACCAGCGCGATTGCGCGGCGGCGCCGCTCGCGGCGGACCGTGGACGCCGCGGATCGCGGTGCAGTTGGCGGTGCTGGCTGCGGCGGCCTTTATCTACGTCACCGCCGAGATCCTGCCGGTGGGGGCACTACCCGCGATCGCGCGAGACCTGAACGTCAGCGTCCCGATGGTGGGAACGCTGTTGGGGTGGTACGCGCTGGTGGCGGCCGTGACGACAATTCCGTTGGTTCGCTGGACCGCGCACTGGCCGCGACGACGAGCTCTGCTGCTGTCGCTGGCCTGTTTGACCGCCTCCCAGCTCGTCTCGGCGGTGGCGCCCAACTTCGTCGTGCTGGCCGGGGGCCGAGCGCTCTCGGCGGTCACCCATGGCCTGATCTTGTCCGTCATCGCGCCGATCGCTACCCGGTTGGTACCGGCCAGCCACTCCGGACGCGCGACGACGATGATCTACGTCGGCATCAGCCTGGCGGTGGTGGTGGGCAGCCCGGCGACGGCCGCGATGAGTCTGCTGTGGGGCTGGCGGCTCGCTGTGGTGTCTGTGACCGTGGTGGCCGCCGCCGTCACCGTGGCGGCCTGGGCCGTGCTGCCGGCGCTGGCCTTGAGCGATGGCCAACTGGCCGCCGTCGGCCCCGGCGCCGGACACCACCGCAATAGACGGCTGGTCATAGTGAGCTTGCTCACCTTGGTCGCCGTCACTGGTCACTACATCTCCTACACCTTCATCGCGGTGATCATCCGCGACGTCGTCGGGGTACGTGGACCGGCTCTGGCCTGGGTGTTGGCCACCTACGGCGTCGCGGGCCTGCTGGCCATGCCGCTGGTCGCCCGACCTTCCGACCAGCGCCCCCGCGCGGCCGTCATCAGCTGCGCGGCCGCACTGTATGTGACGTTGTTGGTGCTGACATTTCTCGCGTTTCGTGGTTCGCCGACGGTGGCCAGCGCCGTGATCGGAATCGGTGCGATCGCGCTGTGGGGCGGCACCGCTAATGCGGTATCGCCGATGCTGCAAGCTGCCGCGATGCGTGCCGGCGCCGACGACCCGGACGGCGCGTCCGCGCTGTATATGGCCGCGTTCCAGATCGGCATCATGGCCGGGTCGTTCGCCGGCGGGTTGTTCTACGAACACAGCCTGTTGTCGATGCTGGGCGCCTCGGCGGTGCTGATCGGCGCCAGCGCCGCCGGAATGGCCGCCGAGCGGCACCTGTTCGACGTCCCTGAGGCGGGCTCGCCGTAACATTTCAGCAGGTCAGCGCCGTGGTGGGGGTCAGCGTCTTAGCCGCAACGGCACCGCCGACCCAGGAGCCGGGCTTCGCGTTATGCCACACTGGGTCTGAAACCTTTACTGGAGGGATGGATATGTCGCCCTGGACCAGGGGTCCGCTCGCCGCTGCGCTCAGCGCGGTTGGGGTGGCCGCTGTGCTGACGCTAGGAACCGGTTCGGCGCTCGCCGACCCCGACCAGCCGCCACCACCGCCGGCTCCGGTAGACCAGGAAGCAGCAGCCCCTCCGGCTCCCGCTGCCCCCCTGGTGGCACCGCCGCCGGGAGATCCGCTTGCACCTGCGCCGCCGCCCGCAGACCCGTTGGCGCCGCCGCCGGCGGCGGCGGCCAGTGCTCCGTCCGGCCCGGCTGCGGGGCAGAACCCCGCGCCGTTCACGGGCGAGCCGCCGTTCGTACCCCCGAGCTTCAACCCGGTTAACGGCTCGACGGTGGGTGTCGCTGAGCCGATCATCATCAACTTCGCGCGGCCGATCGCCGACGCGGGCATGGCCGAACAGGCGGTCCACATCTCGTCGAACCCGCCGGTGCCCGGCAAGTTCTACTGGATGACCCCCACCCAGTTGCGGTGGCGCCCGCTGAGTTTCTGGCCCGCCCACACCGCGGTCCATATCGACGCCGCGGGCACTATGTCGGACTTCATGACCGGTGACCAGCTGGTCGCGACGGCCGACGACGCCACGCATCAGATGACCGTCACCCGCAACGGCACGGTGGAAAAGACGATCCCGATGTCGATGGGCATGGCAGCGGGCGGCCACCAAACTCCCAACGGCACCTACTACGTGCTGGATAAGAAGGCCTCAGTGGTGATGGATTCCTCGACGTACGGGGTTCCGGTCAGCTCGGCGTATGGCTACAAAGTGACCGTGCAGGACGCCGTTCGTTTCGATAACAGCGGCGACTACGTGCACAGCGCGCCGTGGTCGATAGGCGACCAGGGCAAACGTGACGTCAGCCACGGCTGTATCAACATCAGCCCAAGCAACGCCAAGTGGTTCATGGACAACTTCGGCGCCGGCGATCCCATCGTCGTGAAGAACTCAACCGGCACCTACTCCAAGAACGACGGCTCCAACGACTGGCAGCTCTAAAAAAGCTAGTTCCAGATCCTGACCCGCCGGTGCGGGTCTAGGTACAAGGCGTCGTGCTCGGCGACGTCGAAGGCGTCGTAAAAAGCGTCGATGTTGCGGATGACGCCGTTGCAGCGGAACTCCGGCGGCGAGTGCGGGTCGATGGCCAGCCGCCGGATGGCTTCGGCGTCCCGTGACTTGGTACGCCACACCTGGGCCCAGCCGAAGAACACCCGTTGCACGCCGGTAAGGCCGTCGACGACGGGCGGGCTTTCGCCACCCAGTGACAGCTGGTAGGCCAGCAGCGCAATGGAAAGACCGCCCAGGTCGCCGATGTTCTCGCCGACAGTGAACGCCCCGTTGACGTGATGGCCGCCGTCGAGCCCGCGGGGCGTATAAACCTCGTATTGCTCGATCAGCGCCTTGGTGCGGGCGCCGAACTCGGTGCGGTCGTCGTCGGTCCACCAATCCACGAGGTTGCCGTCGCCGTCGTATTTGGCGCCCTGATCGTCGAAACCGTGGCCGATCTCATGCCCGATCACCGCGCCGATACCGCCGTAATTGGCCGCGTCGTCAACATCTGGGTCAAAGAACGGGGGCTGCAAAATTCCTGCGGGAAAGACGATTTCGTTCATCCCCGGGTTGTAGTAGGCATTGACGGTCTGCGGTGTCATGAACCACTCGTCGCGATCGACGGGGCCGCCTAGCTTAGCTAGTTCGCGGTCGTAATTGACCGCGTAACCGCGCCGGTAGTTGCCGTAGAGGTCGCCGCGGTCGATCACCAGCTTCGAGTAGTCCCGCCACGTCTTCGGGTAGGCGACTTTGGCGGTGAACTTGTCCAGCTTGGCCAGCGCCCGTTGCCGTGTCTGCGGGGTCATCCAGTCCAGGTTGTTGATGCTGACTCGATACGCCTCGCGCAGGTTGGCGACCAGCGCGTCGATGCGGGCCTTGGCGTCAGGCGGGAAATGGCGCTGCACGTAGAGCTTTCCGACGGCGTCGCCCAGCATCCCTTCCACCAGCCCGACTCCGCGCTTCCACCGCTCGCGGATCTGCTCGGCGCCGGTGAGCTTGCGGCCATAGAATGCGAAGTCCTCGGCGACCAGCGCATCGGTGAGCAATCCAGCGCGGGCATGGATCAGTCGCCAGCTGGCCCAGCTCTTCCAGTCGTCGAAATCCTCGCTGCGCCAGAGTTCCCCGAAGGTGGTCAGGTAATCCGGTTGGCGCACAACAAGTTCAGTGACAGCCTCCGGTGTGCTGCCCAGCGCGCTCACCCAGCCCGACCAGTCGAAACCCGCCGCCTCTGACTGCAGCTCGGCGAAGGTACGCAAGTTGTAGGTCAAGTCGGCGTCACGGCGTTTGACCACATCCCAGTGCGCGGCGGCCAGTTTGGTTTCCAACGCCACTATCCGCGCCGCGGTCTGGCTGTGGTCCTCTGGCACGCCGCCGTAGACCAGGGCGAACATCCGGGCGATGTGACCCGGGTAGGCGCCCAGCAGCTCGGCGTGCTGTTCGTCGCGATAGTAGGACTCGTCGGGGAGCCCGAGCCCCGACTGGCTGACGTGCACCAGGTAGCGGTTGGAGTTCTTCGAGTCGGTGTCGACATATGCGCCGACCCCGCCGCCCGCGCCGGTACGTTGCAGGGTGCCGACGGCGGCCGCCAGCGCGTCGGGGTCGGCGGCGTCGTCGATCGTCGCCAACTCGTCGAGCAGCGGCCGCACACCTCGCTGCTCGACCGCGGCCTCGTCCAGGAAGCTGGCGTACAGGTCGCCGATGCGTTGTTCGTCGGTGCCCGGGTCGGAGTTTTTCTCGCTGACTTCGGTGATCAGGTCTCGCACCTGGACCTCTGCCCGATCGAACAGCGAGCGGAAGGCGCCGTCGGTGGCGCGGTCGGCCGGGATCTCGTACTCGGCCAGCCAGCGGCCATTGACATGGCCGAACAGGTCGTCTTGGGGGCGGGCACCAGCGTCGACATGGCTCAGATCGATGCCCGAGCGGATAGCGTCTACCGTCACGCCACCATGCTTACCATCTTGTCGAACTGGCGCCAGGCTGTCGCATTGCCG
This sequence comes from uncultured Actinomycetota bacterium, assembly GCA_963838755.1. GTDB lineage: Bacteria > Actinomycetota > Actinomycetes > Mycobacteriales > Mycobacteriaceae > Mycobacterium. The sequence continues at coordinate 81,082 of CAWISO010000021.1, forward strand.
GGCTTGCCCCCTCGCCGCTTCGCGGCTGGGGGTGACCCCACTGCATCGTCACCCGGCTAGGCTCACGGCCATGCCCGACGCCGAGCAGACCGAGCCAGCGGCCGACGACAACGGTGCTCCGGACGAATCGGACGGCCCGATCATCTCCGGCTATGGCGTGGCATCGGCGGTATTGGGCGCGCTTACGGTGGCGGCGATCGCGCTGGGCGCGATCATCTGGGTGGCACACCGCAGCGACGTCGACGAGCGTGACTACCAGAGCCGAGTCATGCAGGCCGCAGTCGACTGGACCGGCGCGCTGATCAACATGAACACCGACAACGTCAAGACCAGCCTGCCGCGGCTGCGCGACGGCACGGTCGGGGATTTGAACGCTGATTTCGACTCCGCCATGCAGCCCTATCAGCAAGTGGTTCAGCGGCTGCAATCGCGTAGCCGCGGTCAGATTGAAGCGGTCGCGCTGCAAGCAGTGCACCACGATCTCGATGCCCAGCCTGGCGCCCGGCGGCCCGCGCCCGCTGAACAACTGTCGGCTTCGCTGGCCTCCCGCACCGACGCGGTCATCGTGGTCGCCACGTCGGTCAGCGAGAACGCCGGTGGCGGCAAGCCGCAGATCGTGCACTGGAACCTGCGGCTGGCGGTCTCCGATGTGGACGGCAAGCTGATGATCTCGCGACTCGAGTCGATTCGATGATGAACGCCTGGCGAGTCTTCGCGTTCGACATCGCCGCGCCGTTGGCCGCGATCGGCGCGTTGGTGGCGATCGGGGTCGTGCTCGCCTGGCCGCTGTGGTGGGTGTCGGCATGTTCGGTGCTGCTGCTGTTGATCGTCGAAGCCGTCATGGTGAACGTCTGGCTGGCGCGCCGCGATTCGGTGACCGTCGGCACCGACGACGACGCACCGTGGCTTCGGTTCGTAGTTGTCGCGTTGTGCACGGTCGCGGTGGTGACCGCGGTGCTGACCGGATACACCCACTGGTCGTCGCCGGACCGCCGACTGAAGGCCGACATGGCGCGGGTGGTGGGGATCGCGACGGAGGTGGCAGAAGCGACGTCCACCTCATCGCCGAACCTGCCGACGGCACCCATCGACCGCACCGAGGGGTTGCTGGTGCCCGAGTTCAAGGATCAATTCGCAAAGGCGTTAGCGGAGCTGGCGCGCCGCCATGTCACCGCATCGGCCTCGACGCTGGACGCCGGCGTCGAGGCGATCGGGCCGTCCGCGGCCAGCGTCGCGGTGGTGTTGCGTGCTAGCCAGAACGCACCGGGCCAGCCGGCCAGTAACTCGGTGCTGGCGCTGCGCGTCGCCCTGACTAAGCAAAGCGACCACTGGCTGGTGCTCGGGGTGGCGCAGATCAACGCCCGCTAGCTACCAGTAGCGCATGGCTTTCCGAAACAGGTCCGCCAGAACTGGTTTGCTCGTCTCTTTGGGTGCGTTCTGCAGCAAGCGCTGTTGCGGGTAAGCCCCCTCGGCGAGGGCCGCCACGTCATCTTCGGTGTAGCCGACTCCACTTAGCCCGTTCGGCATGTCCACCGCCCGCATGATGCGAATGAGCTCGGAAGCCAGCACCTCGCCCGCGTCCTTCGGATCTGCGCCCCGCGCGTCAGCGCCGAGCAGCCGTGCGCCCTCCAAGTGCCGCTGTGGGCTGACGTCCGCGGTGAACTGGAACACTGAGGGTGCGTTGACGATGACGGCCATGCCATGCGGAACGAGCGGTTCGTCGGCCGGATAGCCCGTCGGGCGGAAGTCGCGCACCAGACCCGCCACCGCGTAGGCCATGCCGTGCGGGGCGTGAACGCCGGCGTTCCCGAAGGCGATGCCCGCAAGCGTCGCGGCCCACATCATCTGCTCGCGTGCCTCGCTGTCGGAGGAGTCCTGAACCGCTCTCTCCAAAAACTGTCCCAGCAGACGCAACGCCTCACGGCAGCCCAGATCACTCCACGGATTGGCGCCCTGACTCATAGGTCGCAGGCTGGGGCGCGGTGGAGCGGGCCGGCGCAGGTACGGCCGTGCGGTGTAGGACTCCAACGCGTGAGACAGCACATCGAGCCCCGCCGAGGCGACGACCTCGGCGGGCAGACTCGCCGTGCACTCGGGGTCGACCAGTGCCTCGGTGGGCCGCAGCGCGTGACCAGCGATGCCCGTCTTGGCTGACAGCGACAGAATGTCGAAGATCGCGATGCCGGTGACCTCGCTGCCGGTGCCCGCGGTGGTCGGGCACGCGATGTGCGGCTTGAGCGGGCCGGGTGCGGTTTCGCCCTCGCCGATCGGCGCGTTGACGTAGGTCAGCAAATCAGCGGGATAGGTAGCGTAGAGATTGGCGGCCTTGCAGGTATCGATGACGGAGCCGCCGCCCAGCGACACGTAGCCATCGGGCTTCACCTCTTGCGCGAAGCGCGCCCCGTCTAGAAACGACGCGTCGGTGGGCTCGACGTGCACGTCGGTATAGGCGACGACGTCTACTCCCGCCGCGACCAGCGAATCGTGCGTCTTTTCATACAGGGGCAGTGCAGCCACCCCGGCATCGGAGAACAACGCCACCCGCCGCAGCCCCAGCGCGTTGGCTCGCTCTCCCACCTCCGCCAGGCACCCGCGCCCGAAAGTCACCCGCGACGCGTCGACGGTAAAGGCTCCGTCGCAGTCGTCAGCAGCAACCGGGAACTCGCAGCACGCCATCCGTCCTCCCGGAGGCCGTCAGTTGCTATCGGGCGGCAGCTGCGGCCCGCTTCCAGGCCTGGCGTTGGCGAAGCGGTCAGACAGTCGGCGCATCCGGATCATCAACGACGCCGACGGACTGGTCTTGGCAGCCAGGTAGGCGCTCAGTTCGTCGACGGGTACGCCGATCCGGGACGCAAATTCGGGCAGCTTCAATCGCGACCGGTCGATGAGCAGCCGCACGTGGCGGGCTACTTCGGTGCGCTCATTGGCTTCCAGGTGGGCGCGGGCCCGGTCCAGCACCTCGGCCAAGGCTTTGGAAATGCCATAGGGCCGCGAGGTCTCCAAGACTTCTTCGACTTGACGGGCGGTGCGGCCGTACGGGTCACGTTTGATCGCGACCGCGATCTGCTTCCAGGTGGCGATGTCGCCGCCTTCCAGCGCCGAGCGGATCGCTGCGGTAGGCCAAAACTCCACCGGCCGCTCGACAGGACGGGGGCGGGCGTGGGATCGATGCGGTGTCGGCCCGGGGCGTCGGTCCGCTGCCAACGTCACCTCGCCTCCTCCAGCATCGCCACTGCCACCGACAGGCAGCGCTGCCTGATCTTTTCCCAGTCTGCCTTTGCGTGCGCCTCCGGCCAATGTTCGTCGTCGAGATCCGACGGATGCGGGTCCGCCAGCCGCCGAACCAACTGGGTAGCGATCCATTGTCGCCTGGGTGATTGACAACAGTAGTACCTATCCATCCCGGCCAGTACGACCGCGGCGGTCTCGGCTTCCATCGTGTCGACCAACTCAGCAAATTCCGCGTAGTCCCGGCTGCTGTTGCGGCGCATGATCAGGTAGCCCTTGAGCCGCAGTGTCTCCGCGCCGGTGGGAATCTGCAGTCGGTCACCGGTGGGCAACTGGACATGGGTCGTTTCCACCGGGCTGCGCCGCTCGAAGTCGGGGTGGTCGGCTCCGGCCTCTGCGGCCTCGGTTGACTGCGTTTCTAACGCGTCTAGAGCAACCGAGAGCCGGCCGCGCCACAGGGTGACCGGGTGCACCGGCCGCACCGCGCGTGATGCCGGTCGACTCGTGCCGTTGCGGTGCGACAGGCTGCCGACGAACTTGCGCGCCATCGACTGACCGTTGGGGCCGGCCGCTGTCTCGAGCACGGCCACACGGTGGGTGACCGGACTGGCAGCAAAGTTGGCGCCGTGGGGGGCCCCGCGCCGTCCCCGCAGTTCGTCGTTGCGCCCACAACCGGTGAACGCCAGCGGGTCGGCCACGGTGATCGCGTCCGGAACAAGGTCCCTGAGCCTGGCCGCAGACTTCAGCACGACACGCAGGTCGGCGCTGGGCACCACCGGTGCCGAGATATCGTCGGGAATCATCATGATGTTGCCGAGATCGACTGTGGGCAGCGGCTTTTCAAAGTCGACCGAGGGCAGGATGCGATGCAGCCAGGCCGGCAGCCACCAGTTCCATTGGGCGAACATCGCCATCAGCGCCGGCACCATCACCAGCCGCACGACCGTGGCGTCCACCGCGATCGCGACGGCGCACGCCACCCCGATCTCGGCCACCAGCGGCATCCCGGCGAACGCGAAACCGATGAATACCGCGATCATGATCAGCGCTGCGCTGGTGATAGTGCGCGCACTGGTGCTCACCCCGTAGGCCACGGCGTCGTGGGTGTGACCGGACTGCAAAAACCGCTCCCGGATCCGGGTCAGCAAGAAGATCTCGTAGTCCATCGACAACCCGAAGGTCATGGCCAGCACCAGTGGCGGAACGGTGGAATCGATCGAGCTGATCGGCGCGAAGCCAAGTTTTTCCAGCCAGCCCCACTGAAACACCATCACCAAACTGCCGTAGGCCGCGGCGACCGACAACACCGTCATCAGCACGCCCTTGAGCGCCAAGAACACCGACTGAATCGAAATCAGCAGCATGACGAAGGCGATCAGCGCGACGAACACCAAGACCAGCGGCTGGGTTCTGGACACCTGGGCGTCGAAGTCTTTGATCAGCGCGGTCGGTCCGCCGACGTCCACCTGTGCCGAACCGATGCCGGACACCGCGGGCAGGTGGGCCCGCATCCAGTCGATCGTATGGCGCGCGCCCAGATCCTCGGGATCTACCGAGAGCACCCCCGACAACAGCGCGCTGCTGTTGTTGTCGGCGAACATCGGCGGTGCCACCGAGATGATGTCGGGAGCCGTTGCCATTTCCTGGCGGATCGCGTCGAGTGTCTGGGTATTCGCCGGCGAGGACGCGTTGTCGTTTACGAAGGTCACCAGGACTTGCACCGGGCCCAGCGCGCCGGGACCCAGTGCCTCCGCCGCTGCCGACACCCCGCCGCGGATTTCGTGAGAAGAGTCGAATTGCCGCAGCAGGCTGTTGCCCAGCACCATCGACAGTGCCGGCACCGCCATGGTGAGGAGCACAGCCGATGCCGCCAGCGCCGACGCCCACGGCCGGCGCATCACCCAGCCGATCCAATGAGTCCAGAACCGCGACTGGGTGGTTTCGGGTCGTCGGGACCAGTGCAGGGCCGCGGATCTCTTGGCGGCTGCCCGACCGAACGTCGCCAGCACCGCGGGCGTCATCGTCGTCGAGGTCAGCATCGCCACCGCGACCGCCAGAATCGCGCCGGTGGCCATCGACGCCAGCGCCGGAGTGTGGATCAAGTAGATGCCGGTGAGCGAGGCCACAACGGTCATGCCGGACAGCACCACCGCGAGCCCCGAGGTCGCCATGGCAGCGTCGACCGCCTCTTGGGGCTGACGTCCGGCACGCAGCTCTTCGCGGAAACGCATCAAGATGAACAGCGAATAGTCAACCGCCAGCGCGATGCCGAACATCGACACCGTCGAGGTAACGAACACCGACATCGTGGTGTAGGCGGACAGCAGGAAGACCAGACCCATCGTGATGGCGACGGTGCAAATGCCCAGTGCCAGCGGAATCGCGGCGGCGGCAAGCGAACCGAACACCGCCAGCAACACGATCAGGATGATCGGAAGGTTCCAGCGTTCCGCCGCCGCGATGTCGTGTTTGGTGTTGGCGGCAGCGGCGGTGCTGAGCGCTCCCTGGCCGATGACGTAGAGCCGCACCCGGCCGTCTCGCATCTGTCCCGCGCGGTCGCCCCGGACGCCGACCTTGGCCCGCAGCTTCTTGGCGGCGTCGCTGGCGCTGCTGCTGTTGGCGGAGTCCAACCGCAGCGACACGACATAGGGCCGGTCGGGCTCCGGAGCCGGCTGCGCCGGATTGGGCACCACCGCCACGTCGGGGACTTCGCCGGCGACTTTCTGCATGAATGCTGCAGCGGCGTTCATGTCTTCGTAGCTGGCGTCCGCGCGGGGAGCAGCTACCAGCGCCAGCGGTGACGTGCCCATATCCGGGTAATGCGCTTCGAGTTCGTCGTGGACGCGCAGCGACTGGGACCCCGCGACATCGAAGCCACCGCCGGTGAGGTGACCCGACTGAGTCACCGTCAGGTAGATCGCGGGTATCAACGCGAGCAGCCAACCTGTGAAGACCAGCCAGCGGAATCTGCGCAGGTTGCTGCTGAGGCGCATCATGAACTGCTGGATTTTTTCTCTCCCCGCATTCAGTTTCGCGGCGACGCGGGAGCGCGCCGGCTTCGCCCCGCTTGCGATCGCCGCAGGCGTTCGCGTGCAGGTGAGCCTACCCGAGCATGCTATGAGCCAATGTCGCTTCTGTGTCGATGAGCTGCAACGACTCGGCAATGATGTCGGGGTGTGTGCTGGCTTCCCGATCGCATCGTGGCGAGGCCGATCGGGTGTGAGCAGACTCTCTTGGTTGAGTTGGCGACCGCGCCGCGGTGGGTGGCAGGATGTCCGATGGGCGTACGCGGTTGGAGCATTCCGACGCCGCTTGACGCAAGCCGTGGGGCGCACCGATATGCGCAAGCCAAGAGGAGTTAGCTATGTCTTCCCTGCCTGGGAGTACTGCAACGTTGCGCCGGCGGTTGCTCGGCGTGCTGACCGCCACCGCATTGGGTGGGGGCGCTGCGGTGGTGCTGCTGTCGGCGCCTTCGGCGGTCGGCGCGTCCGACCCGTGCGCGGCCAGCGAGGTGGCCAGGACGATCAGCAACGTGGCCAGGTCGGCGGGGGATTACCTGGACGGGCATCCGGAGACCAACCAGGCGATGACCACGGTCTTGCAGGAGCCGGCGGGACCCCAGTCGGTGAACTCGTTGAAGACGTATTTCGATGCCAACCCCAAGGCGGGCAGCGACCTGCAGACAATCGCGCTGCCGTTGGCGGGGCTGTCCAGCAGATGCAAGTTACCTATCAGCATTCCTCAGGTGCTCGGCTTCATGCAGACCGCTCAGGGCGGGCTGCCAGGTGGTCTACCGGGTGGTGCCGCGGCGCAGGCATTCTCCGGCGCACAGGGAGCGGTGCCGTCGGGCGGCCTTCCGGTCGCCGTACCACCCGACACCGGCTCTGCGCTGAGCGCCTTTAGGTAGTCGGCGCGCTAGTTCGGCGCAGCGCCGCGGCGCTGGTGTGGCGCTGAAGCCTCGCCGGTCGGCGCGGCCGGATCCGGTGGTGGCACCGGGCCTTGCAACGCGGCATCAGCCGGGTCGACGGGCGCCGCCCCGTTTCCGTTCCGGAGTGGCGTCGATGCCGAGTCCGCCGGCAGCTCCGTCGCGGCGGAACCGACGACCGACTCGTCGTCGGTCTGCGTGTCGGCAGCTGTGTCATCCAAGGCGTCGGGATCGACTGCGTTCTCGGTGCGGAACATGAAGAAGAACACCACCCAGCCGACGGCGGCCAGCAATACCCAGCTGATCAGCCGGTAAATCAACATCGTCGAGACCGCGCCGGACAACGGCATCCCGCTGGAGACCAGACCTGGCACCAACACCGCCTCCACGACCAACAGACCCCCGGGCATCAGCGGTATCGTGCCGACCGCACGGGCAGCTGCACAAGCGACCGTCAACCCGCCGAGCGATGCGTGATAGCCGGCGGCGTATGCAGCGAAGCCGAGGCAGGCGACGTCGGCGAACCGATTGACCAGTGACCAGCTGAACGCCAGCGCCAAGTCGCGGCGGCTCAGGCTGACCGATTCCAGCTGCGAGAGGATTTCACGCCACTTCGCCAGGCCGGTGTCGGCGGGTCGCCCACGAATTGAGTTGAACCACGACAACACCCGGGACCCGATCCCGTCGATCAGTTCCGGCCGTGACGCCACCGCCTGGGCCAGCAATAACAACGCGACGAAGCCGCCGAGGGTAAACAGCAACGAGAACGGGTTGTTCTTCGCGCCGAGGAAGAATGCACCGCCCAGACCAAGCAGTGCCAGCCCCACCGCTTGCAGCACGCCCGACATCACCAGCTGCCAAGACGCCACCAACGTCGAGGCACCCCAAATCCGTTGCTGCCGAAGCAGAAAAGTTGCCGCGAGCACTGGGCCCCCGGGAAGCGTGGTGCTTAACGAGTTGGCGGCGTAGTAGGCCGCTTCCGACCGCAATTTCTTGACGCGAACCCCGGCCGATGCCAGCAGGGTCCGCTGAACCTCGGCGAAGCTGTGCATCAAGACGACGGCCGCCAGCGCCGAGGCCAGCAACCACCACCACTTCGCCGAGTACAGGCTCTTGGCGGCCTTGGCCAGCTGGTCCCACACCAGTGCTACCTCAACCGCCAGCACGATCGCGACGACACCCAGGATGACCCAGCGCACCCACCAGTACTTGCCGCGGGCACGTTCTTCATGCTGACCGTTGACATTCGTGGCCGGTGCGTCGCGCGACACGTGCTTCAGCGTAGCCGCGCAGGTCCGCCGCGCTCGTCTCATGCGCAGGTGTCTGCGTTGTTTTCCGGCCTGTGCCGTAACCGCCGACGCTAGGGTGGCTGCATGCTGGCGAAGACCGACGTGGCCTATGAGGATTCGGTAGAACCCATTGTCCGAAAGACGGCTGCCTGGGCCTGGCGCTTTTTGGTCATCTTGGCGGCTCTGGTCGCGTTTTTCTGGGTCGTCATGCGGCTGGAAATCATCGTCGTTCCGCTGCTGTTGGCGCTGATGCTCAGCGCCCTGCTGGTCCCGGTGGTGGACTGGCTGGACCGGCGGGGTGCGCCACGTGGCGGCGCGGTCGCTCTGGTGTTGCTGGGCGGCTTCGCGATCCTGGGCGGCATCTTGGCGTTCGTCGTCAGCCAATTCATTATCGGGGTGCCGGATTTGGTCAACCAGGTCACCCGCAGCATCGACTCCACCAAAAAATGGCTGATCGAGGGGCCGCTGCATCTGAGCCGCCAACAGATCGACAACGCCGGCAACGCGGCAATCCAGGCGCTGCAGAACAACGAAGCAAAGCTGACCAGCGGCGCGCTGTCGACCGCGGCCACCATCACCGAGATCGTCACCGCAGCGCTGCTGATGCTGTTCACCCTGATCTTCTTTCTCTACGGCGGGCGCAACATCTGGCAATACGTCACGAAGATCTTTCCTGCCGACGTCCGGGACCGGGTACGTGTCGCGGGCAGTGCGGGGTACGGATCGCTGATCGGCTACGTGCGGGCCACCTTCTTGGTGGCGTTGGTCGACGCAGCGGGAGTCGGCACGGGTTTAGCGATCATGGCCGTGCCGCTGGCGCTACCGCTGGCCTCGCTGGTGTTCCTGGGTGCCTTCATTCCGCTGGTCGGTGCGGTCGTGAGCGGTTTTCTTGCGGTAGTGGTCGCGCTACTGGCGAAGGGCTTTGTCTACGCACTCATCACCCTCGGGGTGCTCATCGGAGTGAATCAGCTCGAGGCGCACATCCTGCAGCCGCTGGTGATGGGCCGCGCGGTGTCGATCCATCCGCTGGCCGTCGTGGTGGCGATCTCGTCGGGCGGTGTGCTGGCCGGCATCGTCGGCGCCCTGCTGGCCGTGCCGACGGTCGCATTCTTCAACAACGCCTTCAAGGTGCTGCTGGCCCAGAATCCGTCCGACGCCGCGGAGCAACCCGGCGACGATTCGACCATCATCCAGGCCGAGCCGGATGAGGTGGAGCCCGAAAGCGAGACCGAGGACGCCTAGATCCGGCCTTCTCGTCGTAGCAAGTCCTGCGCGCTGAGGCCGCCTCGGCGTTGACGGGGCCGGTCGGCATTGTCGGGGTCGTTCCCGCGGGCGTTCAATTTCTGGGTAGCAACGTCGGGGTCCTTCTGCTCCCGCGGAGCGGTCGGGATGGCGGTGGTGGCGTCGTCCTCGGCGGGTGGCTGTTGGTCAGCGGAGCCTTCGCTGCCAACCGGCATCGCGCGGGTCGTGTCGGCCGACGGTTTCGGCGGCGGCGCAGTGTTGCCCGGCGCGCGGGACTCGCCGGGACGGTCGTTGGGCTTCGACCCGCGCAGCTCGCTGAGCCAGGACTCGATTTCGCGATCTCCGCCGCGAGGCGGTTGGGGCCCCGGCTGCGGCGCGGCGGGTGTCCTGGGTGGGCGCTGCCCCGGGACGGGAGCGCTCGCGGCGTTCGGCTGGGCCGATAGGCGCGTCGTCGGCGGCTCGGTGGACTCCGGCTGACCGGCGGCGCGCATCTTCGTGGTACCGGCAGCCGACGGTGTGCTCTGAGCTGCCGGCCGGTATTCCGGTCCAGCAGGTCTGGTTGGTCTTTGGGGAACGGACGGGGCCGCTGGAGCCTCGGAGCCGGGATGGGTGGGGTCGTGCGGTGGACGCGGCTTGGCAGCAACGGGGGGACGCGCGGCCCGTCCGTCAGCGGGTGGCCGCTCAACACGGCCGCGGGGGACGGGCCGCTTGCGCTCGTCGGGCAGGTGAATCTCGCCGAGTCCGATGCGGTTCTGCAGCCGCTTCATCCACATCGGCGCCCACCAGCAGTCGTCGCCAAGCAGCTTCATCACCGACGGGACCAGGAACATCCGCACGACGGTGGCGTCCAGCAGCAGCGCCGCCATCAACCCGAACGCCAGGTATTTCATCATCACCAAGTCGGAGAACACGAACGAACCGGCAACCACGGCCAGCACGGTCGCCGCGGCGGTGATGATGCGACCGGTGGCCGCGGTACCGATGCGGATGGCCTCCGCGGTGGACATCCCGCGTTCTCGGGCCTCGACCATCCGGGACACCAGAAAGACCTCGTAGTCGGTCGACAACCCGAAGACGACCGCGATGATCAAACCGATCACCGGCGCGGTCAGCGGGGTCGGTGTGAAGTTCAGCCAGCTGGCGAAGTGACCGTCGACGAAGATCCACGTCAAAATGCCCATCGTCGATCCGAGCGTCAACGCGCTCATCACCGTCGCCTTGAGCGGCAGCACCAGCGATCCGAACGCCAGGAACATCAGCAGCGTGGTGGTGGTCAACAAGATGACCAACATCAGCGGCAGCTTGCTGAAGATGCCATGAATGGCGTCCTGCTCGAGTGCGGGAGTGCCGCCGATCAGGATGGACAGCCCCCTGGGTGGGCCAATCGCCCGCAACTCGTTGATCTTCTTGGCCGAGTCATTGGGGTTCAGCAGCCCGTTTTGCAGGACCCGTACCGAAAGGTTCTTCGGATGGCTGGTCCCATTGGGTCCCGCCACGCAGGGATTGTCGGCGCCGGTCGGGCACGGTCGTTCCTGCCAGCTCTTGTCGGTGAACCCGCCGATCGATGCGATGTCGTTGCGAATTTCGGCGACCTGTGGATCGGTGACCTTGCTGCCGTTGTTGCTTTCGATGACCAGGGTCAGTTGCTGCGTGCGATAGCCGGGAAAAAGCTTGTCGAAGTTCTCTTGCGCCACCCGCACCGGGTTGCTCGGCGGCAGGTACTTCTCGCTGAACCCGCCGAGAGAAAGCCGGCCCAGCGGGATGATGAGCAGGATCATCGCCACCACGATCGGAATGGCGAAGACCAGCGGGCGCTTCATCACCCGGTTGACCAGCTTGCCCCAGAACTCCTTCTCGACCTCTTCGCGGGTCTTGGTTTTCTGCAACAGATTCGCGAGCCAATTCAAATAGGCGCGCGAGACCTTCCAGTTCGCCAAGAACGGCACGCGCAACAGGGTCCGCACGCCCAACGCGTCGACGTGGTGGCCCAAGATACCGAGCACGGCAGGCAGGATCGTGATCGACAAGATCGCCGACAACATGACCGCCGCGATCACGGCATAGGTCAGCGACTTCAGGAAGCCCTGCGGGAACACCAGCATGCTGGCCCCAGACACCGCGATCAACACCGCGGAAAACGTCACGGTGCGCCCGGCGGTCATCATCGTTCGACGGACGGCAACCTCGCTGTCGTAGCCCTCGGCGATCTCCTCCCGAAACCGGCTCACCACGAATAGCCCGTAGTCAACGGCGATACCGAGACCGATCATAGTCACCACCGGTTGGGCGAAAAAGTTCACCGGCCCGAACACCGCGAGCAATCGCATGATGCCCAACGCGCCGGCAATCGCCAGGCCGCCGACCATCACCGGCAGGCAGGCCGCGATCACGCCACCGAACACCAGGAACAGCACCACCGCCACCAGCGGCAGCGCCAGAACTTCCATGCGCCGTTGGTCGGTTTCGATGGTGCCGGTCAAGCCGTTGGCCACCGGTTCGAGACCGGCGACTGCGACCTTGCCGCCGTCGAGCTTCTCCAGATCGGGCGCGACGGCCTTGTAGTTATTCAGGATGGTGTCGTCGTCGTCGCCTTTCAGGGCGATAGACGCGAACACGTCCTTCTTGTTCTCGGTCGCCATGCCGTGAACGCGCGGATCGGTGGAATTAGGTGCTCGAAGGTAGCTGACCCAGCCCAGCACCTGGTCTGGATGATCTTTCTGGAACTTGTCGAGCTGGTTGACGATCTGCTTCGACCAATCCGGATCATCGACCGTCTTGCCCGGTGGGGCCGGGAATGTAACCACGATGTGGCTGAGCCGGTCGCGGCCGTAAGTATCGTCACCTAGCTTCGACGCCTTGACCGATTGACTGCTGTCGTCGAAGAAACCGCTCTGCGTAACGTGCTTGCCGAGGCTGATTCCGAACATGCCGGCGCCGAGGCATAGCGCCACCATGACGCCGATGACGACGTACCGGTAGCGGTACACAGTTCGACCCCACCAGGCGAACACGTTTCTCCTTAATGCATCTGTGGCGACTCGGGCATTGGCTTTCCAGTGTCAGGCACGCGAGGTCAGCAACGACGACAGCGGTCGGAACGGTTGTAGCCACGCCCCCTTCTCAGGCAGCGAATCCAGGCCTATTCGCGGCAGCGGCTCCCGGAAAACACCCGCGATGTCCTCTAGGTCGACAAACTCCAAGGTATCCGACGCTAGCGCCCAACTAGCATGTTCGCGAAATCCAAGGACCTGCACGGGTACCCCGCCGCGAGAGATTTCCTCCAGCGGCGCCCGAAAAGCCTGGCCGTCGGCCGAGGCCACCATGAGCGCCGCCAGGCCCTGCTCGCCGCGCCGGGCGATGTGCTCGAGCATGTCGCTGTCCACATCGCTGTCCTCGTCGAGTTTCGGCTTGGCGAAGACAGCGAACCCGACATTACGCAGGGCATCCACCCACGGTCGGACCACATCGGCGCTGCCCGGCGCGATGTTGGTGAACACCGTGGCCTCGGGTTCGGCGGCGATGTCGTTCGCGTTCTGACTCCTGGCCGCGACCTCGGCGGTGCGGGCCAGCAACCAGCGGCCGAGTGCGTCGAAGCGGGGCCGTTCCAGCGCGGTCGGCCTGCGACCCAGAATGGAGCCCAAGCCCATGTCGAGATTCGGCGCATCCCACACCAGCAGCACGCGCCGAGCGGTTGGTGCGACGTCGCCGAGGGAGCCGTCAGACGGTGGTGCCGCCGCTTCGGTCGATTCGGGGGTCGTTTCTTCAGTAAGGCTCATGGGCGGTTTCTTTCCCAGAGCAATTCGGTGACGGCACCGCCGGCATAGCGCGCCTTGCTCTCGTATTTGGTGGTCGGGCGGGTGACCGAGATCGCCAGTTTTGGGTGGGCCGGCGAAACCACCCGCGAGAGTACGGGTTCGGCATCGCCGACCGCGGCAATCTGTTCGGCGTAACCGGGATGGTCGGTCGCAGCATGCAGGACTCCGCCGGGGCGAAGCCGGTCGGCGATCAGCGAAACCGTGTCGGGCTGCAGCAGCCGACGTTTGTGGTGGCGGGCCTTAGGCCACGGGTCGGGGAAGAACACCCGGACTCCGCTCAGCGAGCCAGGCACGATCAGATGCTCCAACACGTCGACGGCGTCCCCGCGAATCAAGCGGATATTGGTGACGTTCTCCCGGTCGATCCCGCAGAGCAGCTGCGCCAGCCCACGCCGATACACTTCGACGGCAATGACGTCGACATCTGGCTCGGATTGCGCCATGGCTAGCGTCGAAGTCCCGGTGCCACAGCCGATTTCGAGCACAAGCGAAGCATCGCGGCCGAACCAGGCACGGGCGTCCAGTGCTTCGGCCGGCGCATCGGCCGCCTCCGGCGGGCTGGCTGGTACGGCTGTGAAGCCGAGTTCGGGCCACAACCGCTCCCAGGTCCGCTGCTGGGCCGCCGACAGCGCAGAACGGCGCGTGCGGAAACTGGTGGTTCGGCGATAGCCGGCGGTACGGGCCGCGGTGCCCGGCAGCGTCGGTGATGTGGCCGATTGCACCGAGGGCTGCGCACGCATCCGTTCATCGTTACCCATGAATCCATCATGTAGCCGCCTGCGGTACAGATTGATACCCAACAGTTGCCTTGCGCTGGTAGTGGGTGGCTCGCGTCGCGGCGGCACAGGTGCCACCATTCGAGCCAATAGCGGCCGCTTGGCGACGAATCTGTGCTGCTGCCGCACGAGCAACAGGCGCTCGGCCACAATGGGTAGCCGAGCAATAAACTCCGAGGCAACGATGAGCGGACAGGGGCACCCGATTTTCGTCGATGAACTGCAGCGATTTGTCGCTGACGTCGCCGATTCGCGCTGCGCCGCGATCGCCGACCGGCTCGCCGCGCCGCTGCGGGTGACCGTATCCGGACGTCGGGGAGTGGGCCGCAGCACCGTCGCGCATGCTCTGGCGCGCGCCGGCGCTGTAGCGAAAACGATCTCGGTGACACCGGCAGCGGACGCCGACATCGCCGTCTACGTCCTTGCCGAAGTCGTCAAACCCGAGGATTGTGCCGCGGTTGCAGCGGCCGGTCGGCCGGTGCTTGCGGTGCTGAATAAGTCGGATCTGATTGCCACCGGAGAATCCGCCGAATCGGGCCGTTACCCGCATGAACTGGGCAGCGCCGCGCGACTCCGCTGTGCGGCCTTTGCCGACCTTCCCGGGTTTCGCGGCGTTCCGATCGAGCCGGTGGTAGGAGTGCTCGCGGTCGCTACGCTTGACGACCTGGTGGACGACGCGCTGTGGGTCGCGCTTCAGGAGCTTGCGATCCGACCCGCCGACCTGAGCTCGGCAGACAGCTTTGTCGCCGGCGAGCATCCGCTTTCGACAGATCTTCGGCGGCGACTGCTGGAGACCATCGACGTGTTCGGCGTGACCGTGGCCGCGGCCGCGATCCGGCGTGGCGCGACACGCGCCCAGATTCGCCTCCTGCTGCGCCGCCTGAGCTGCATCGACGATGTCATCGACGAGATTGGGACGCTCGGCGCGCAGGTGCACTATCAACGGGTGCTGGATACCGTCGCCGACCTGGAGACGCTGGCCGTCACCGACTGCCGCGTCGGCGAGTTTCTGTCTCGCGACGAAACGGTGCTCGCCCGGATGACGACCGCCGTGAACGTGGTCGAGGCGTCCGGCATGCGAGTCGATCGTTGCGAGGATGCAGCGGCCCATCTGCGCCGCGCCGCGGTCTGGCAACGCTACAGCCGTGGGCCAGTGTCTGGCATTCATCGCGCCTGCGGGGCT
This sequence comes from uncultured Actinomycetota bacterium, assembly GCA_963838755.1. Classification (GTDB taxonomy): domain Bacteria; phylum Actinomycetota; class Actinomycetes; order Mycobacteriales; family Mycobacteriaceae; genus Mycobacterium. The sequence continues at coordinate 96,540 of CAWISO010000021.1, forward strand.
GACATCCTCAGGGGCTCGCTACGGCTGTGGTCGAAGGCGGGGAATTCAGCGTGACTGACCGGCCTGGTGACGATCCGGTCGCCGATGTGGACGCAATGGTCGAGGCGATCGGACCGCGGCTGGGTGCACCGATCGCTCAGCGCCGCGACGTCGTGCTGGTGACCGGGCCGTGGCTGGCCGGGGTCAGCGGCGTGCTCACCGCGCTGAGCGAACGACTGCCTGACCACACATTCGTCGAGGCGACCGACCTGGCGCCCGGCGAAGCGCCGGTCGCGGTGGTGTTCGTTGTCTCGGCGGCCGCCACGCTGAGCGAATCCGACTGCACGCTGCTCGACGCCGCGGCCGCCGAAACCGACGCGGTGATCGGGGTGGTGTCGAAAATCGACGTGCATCTCAACTGGCGCGACGTCGTGGCCACCGACCAGTCCGAGCTGGCAGCTCATGCGCCGCGCTACCGTCACGTGCCTTGGGTAGGAGCGGCCGCCCTGCCCGACCGCGGCGACCCACGCGTCGACGAGCTCGTCGACGCGGTACGCCAACGCCTCGCCGAGGCGGATCTTGCCCGCCGGAACAGGTTGCGGGCCTGGGAATCCCGATTGCAGGCCCTGGCCGATCGGTACGATCGTGACGCCGACGGCGCTGGTCGGCGGGCCCGCGTTGACGCGATACGTGAGCACCGCAGCGCAATCCTGCGGCAACGACGCCTGTCGAAGTCCGAGCGCACGATCGCGCTGCGCAGCCAGGCCCAGCAGGCCCGCGTCCAGCTGTCTTACTACGCCCGCAACCGCTGCGCCTCGGTGCGCTCCGAGCTGCAGGAGGATCTGGGAAATATCACCCGGCGAAAACTTCCGGAGTTCGCCTCCCACGCCCGTCGACGTCTCGACGAGGTGGTCGTCGAGGTGGACAACGGCACCAGCGAGCAGTTGGCCGAGGTGGCGCACGGGCTGGGACTGTCGGTCGGGTCGCGGCCACCTGCGGCCCTTCCGCAGATCGACATACCGGCTCCGCAGCTGAAATCGCGGCGACTGGAGGCCCGGCTGATGATGTTGCTGGGCGCCGGCTTCGGGTTAGGTGTGGCGTTGACGCTCAGCCGGTTGGTAGCCGACTTGGCTCCCGGGCTCACCGCGGCCGGGGCTGTTGTGTGTGCGGCGATCGGGCTCGCCCTCACCGTCTGGGTGGTCGGAACGCGCGGCCTGCTGCGCGATCGCGCATTGCTCGACCGCTGGGCGGGCGAGGCGACCGCACTGCTGCGGTCCGCAGTGGAGCAGCTGGTCGCGACCAGGGTGCTGACGGCGGAGTCGTCGCTGACCGCCGCCATGAGCGAACAGGACGAGGTCGAGAGTGCGCGGGTTGCCGAGCAGGTGGGCGTCATCGACACCGAGCTGCGCGAACACGCCGTCGTCGGGGCGCGAGCCGCGGCGGTGCGCGGCCGGGAGATGCCGACCCTGCAGGCCGCGCTCGAGGTGGTGCGCGCCGAGCTCGGCGATCCCCCGAGATCGGCGGCCGCGGACCACCACCCCGGTGGCGTGCAAACCGATCAAACCGACGAAACTTCCTCGACGAATACCGCGGATAACGCCATCTGAATCGTTCCTGTGAGGGAGCTGATACATGCCCGGCCCGTTCTGGGGGTATTCCCCGCGATAACCTGTAGAAAGCGTCACCGCATAGCTACACAGACGAAATGGCCCGCTCTAAGACACAGGGCAGCCGCGTACGCAGCAGAGTGCAGGAGATTTCGATGACTTCAGCGACCGTTCCCGGTCTGGATACCGCGCCGACGAACCACCAGGGCCTGCTGTCCTGGGTGGAGGAGGTCGCTGAGCTGACCCAACCCGACCGGGTGGTCTTTGCCGACGGCTCTGACGAGGAGTGGCAGCAGCTGGCCGAGCAGCTGGTCGAGGCCGGGACGTTCCACAAGCTGAACGAGAAGAAGCACCCCAACTCCTACCTGGCGCTGTCCGACCCTTCGGATGTGGCGCGGGTGGAGTCGCGGACCTTCATCTGCTCGGAGCGCGAGATCGACGCCGGGCCGACCAACAACTGGATGGACCCCGCCGAGATGCGGTCCACCATGACCGACCTGTATCGCGGCAGCATGCGCGGCCGCACCATGTGGGTGGTGCCGTTCTGCATGGGCCCGCTCGGTGCCGACGACCCCAAGCTGGGCGTGGAGATCACCGACTCCGAATACGTCGTCGTCTCGATGAAGGTGATGACCCGGATGGGCAAGGCCGCACTGGAAAAGCTCGGCGACGACGGCTTCTTCGTCAAAGCGCTGCACTCGGTCGGAGCCCCACTGGAGCCCGGGCAAAAAGACGTGCCGTGGCCGTGCAATGACACCAAATACATCACTCACTTTCCCGAAACTCGGGAGATCTGGAGCTATGGCTCCGGCTATGGCGGCAACGCACTGCTCGGCAAGAAGTGCTATTCGCTGCGGATCGCGTCGGCCATGGCCCGCGACGAGGGCTGGCTCGCCGAGCACATGCTGATCCTCAAGCTGATCTCCCCGGAGAACAAGGCCTACTACTTCGCCGCGGCGTTCCCGTCAGCGTGCGGCAAGACCAATCTGGCCATGCTGCAGCCCACCATCGAAGGCTGGCGTGCCGAAACACTGGGCGATGACATCGCCTGGATGAGGTTCGGCAAGGACGGCCGGCTTTATGCGGTCAACCCGGAGTTCGGATTCTTCGGGGTCGCGCCGGGTACCAACTGGAAGTCCAACCCGAACGCCATGCGGACCATCGCCGGTGGCAACACCGTGTTCACCAATGTCGCGCTCACCGACGACAACGACGTGTGGTGGGAAGGCCTGGAGGGCGAGCCGGATCACCTGATCGACTGGAAGGGCCAGGACTGGGTTATTCGCGAGACGGAAACCAAAGCTGCCCATCCCAATTCGCGGTACTGCACGCCGATGTCGCAGTGCCCGATTCTGGCGCCGGAGTGGGATGACCCGCAGGGCGTGCCGATCTCGGGCATCCTGTTCGGCGCGCGCCGCAAGACCACCGTCCCGCTGGTGACGCAGGCCCGCGACTGGCAGCACGGGGTGTTCATGGGGGCGACCATGGGCAGTGAGCAGACCGCTGCCGCCGAAGGCAAGGTCGGCACGGTGCGGCGCGACCCGATGGCGATGCTGCCGTTCCTTGGCTACCACGTCGGCGACTACTTCCAGCACTGGATCGATCTGGGCAAGAAGTCCGACGAGTCCAAGCTGCCGAAGGTGTTCTTCGTCAACTGGTTCCGCCGCGGTGAGGGGGGCAAGTTCCTGTGGCCGGGCTTCGGCGAGAACAGTCGGGTGTTGAAGTGGATCGTTGATCGCATCGAACACAAGGCCGGCGGCCAGGACTCCCCGATCGGCATCGTGCCCACCGCCGAGGACCTGGACTTGGACGGCCTGGACATTGACGCTGCCGATGTGGAGAGAGCCCTTGCCGTCGACGCGAGCGAATGGCGCAAGGAACTGCCGATGATCGAGGAGTGGTTCGAATTCGTCGGCGAGAAGCTGCCCACCGGCGTCAAGGACGAGTTCGAGGCGCTCAAGCAGCGCTTGGCCGAAGCCGACTAGCGCGAGAAGGCTCGGGGGCCTATGCCTGGGCTCCGCCTGAGATAAGTTCGGCGCGGGCCCGCTCGATCTGCTCAAGCGCATATTGGACCGCAGTCGCATTCGTCATGTCTGCACCCTCTCGGGCCAGTGAGTCATAGACCTTGTCGCCCAGCACTTCTCGGAGATGCGCGATGGTAGCGGTGATTTCCGGAAAGGTGGCCAGTGCGAAGGCAGTAGCGGCGAAGCCGACGATCGTTGCGGCGGCTTCGTGATGTCCGATCCGGTCGAAGTGTGCTGCGAGGACTCCCAGCGGGCTGACCATGTGCGAGTAGGTGCCGGTGTCGTAGAAATTCCTGATCGCAAGGGTCAAGAAGTCGAGGGTTCCCGTCAGGTCGCCGTGGTCCGCAGCGAGCCCTGACAGGTTCACCGCGAGGTATGACTCTGTCATTTTGTTGCCGCTGTCCTGAGCGATTTTGAGGCCGCGGCGAAATGCTTCGTAAGCGGCATGCGGACCGCTGTCACGCCAGGCATATCCGTAGGCGAGCAACGCGAAGCACTGGGCGCCGGGGTCGTCGGTGATCTCCGCGTCGGCCAGCAATTCGTCGGAAACCGCCTGCGCCTCCTCGGTTTCCCCAGCGGTCATCAGCGCCATCACCATGGCTGACCGGTTGTAGGTATTGACGCCCCGGCCTTGCGCAAATCGATTGCGGCACAGCTCTAGCCATCGATCGGAGAGGCCCATCGTGATATACGTGCCGCCGAGAGCCGTCGGTTCGAAGTCATAAAGCATCCGATCGAAACGGCCGCTATCGATGGTTGCCACGGCCGCATCGGCGTACCGGACGGCATCTTCAATTCTGCCTGTCCGGTAACACTCGGCGGCGATCACATACAACTGTCCCAGTCGCGGATGCTCGACCGCTCGGGCTGCCTCGATGAGCTCCTCTGCCCAGGTGGAGGGCTCGTGCAGTTCAATGAAACCACCGATGAATCCCGCGTATATGGCGATGCTTGCCGCGCCGTCGAGGTCATGGTGATCTACGCTCCACCGAAAAGCGGCCCTGAGGTTAGCCAATTCGACGCCGAGCCAGGTATAGGCCTCCTGCTGTCGAGGGCTTTCCCAGAGGCCCAGTACGTCGTTTTCACGTCCGGCGAAATAGCGGGCGTGCGCGGTGTGGGCCGCATCGGCGGCCCCAGAAGCTATCTGCCGCTGGTCGGCGAACTGGCGGATCGTCTCCAACATCGAAAACCGTGTGTGCTCCGAGCTCCGGTCCGCAACCACTAGCGATTTCCGCACTAGTGCATCGAGGAGGTCCAGCGTGGCGAACTCGTCGCCGGAGCAGGCGACCGCAGATGCCGCAGCGAGGTCGAACCCGCCGGCGAATACCGAGCATCGATTCAGGAGCGCCTGCTCACGATCGTCGAGTAGGTCATAGGACCACTGCACCGCCTGATGCAGTGTCTGGTGGCGTTCCAGCCCGCGCCGCGATCCGACTAGCAGCCGAAAGCGGTCATCGAGGCGATCGCGCAGCTCAGTCAGCGTCATCGACTGCATGCGCGAGGCGGCCAACTCGATCGCCAGCGGGATGCCATCGAGGCGCCGGCAGATCTCGATTACCGCGTGTGCGTTTTCCGACCACGACATATCGGGCGCGACACCCTCCGCGCGCTCGACGAACAGCGCTGCCGCGCTTGACTCAGGGCCGCCATAAATATCCAGTGGTGGCACTGGATAGAGCTGTTCGTCGACTATTCGCAATCCCTCCCGGCTGGTGGCGAGGATCTTCACGACTGCGGACGCGGCGATGACCGCTTCGATTAGGTCGGCCGCGGCGTCCAGGACGTGCTCGCAGTTGTCGAACACCAGCAGCCGCGACCGGCCCTCCGACGCGGCGGCAACACTCTGGGCCATGGTCATGCCGGGCTGCTGGATGATTCCGAGGACGGCCGCGACGGCATCGGGAACCGCCGCCGGGTCGCCGACCGCGGCTAGCTCGATCATCCAGACGCCGTCGGGGAAGTCGGGTGCCGAACGCGCGGCAACCTCGAGCGCCAGCCGCGTTTTTCCTACGCCGCCGGCGCCGATCAATGTCACCAACCGGTGTGCCTTCAGCGCTGCGGCGACCTCGCCGAGTTGCTTCTCGCGCCCGACCAAGCTGGTGGTTTGGGGCCGCAGGTTCCCGGGCGTCGCGTCAAGCGTCTTCAATGCCGGAAATTCGGTGCGCAGGCCGGCCGCCCGGACCTGGAACAACTCCACGGGCTTGGCGAGATCGCGCAGGCGCCGCAGACCCAGACTGAGGAGGTCGAGGTCTTTTAGCAGACCGGCCGTAACACCGTCGAGCAGGATCTGACCGCCGTGACCCGCCGACATCACCCTCGCCGCGCGATTCAGAACGGCGCCGAAGTAATCCGCGCCCCGCAACTCTGCCTCACCGGTGGCGATTCCCATCCGTACTGGCAATTCGAGCGTGAGCTGCGCCGCTATCGCGGCGTCGACGGCACCACTTGGAGACGCGAACGCCGCACACACCCCATCGCCAGTGTGTTTGAACAGCCAACCTGTCTGAGCTTCAATGGCCGCGCGCAACACGTCGTCGTGAACTGCGAGAGCGTTGCGCATCACGTCTGGGTCGGCTTCCCATCGACGAGTCGAACCTTCGATATCGGTGAACAAGAACGTGATGACGCCCGAGGGCGGGCCAAGTTTGCCGCCGTTCATCACAGGACCCCCGCGGGCTGGGGATTGTCGGGCGACCTCATGTTAGGTCCGAGGCCAGCATGGGGTTGCCGATTTCGCTCCGGCGTCATCCTCGTCCCGCTCGGCAGGAACCCAGCTGTGGTGAGATCAGGGTAGCCAAATAGAAAATATCGTCTAGCCGAATTGATAACTCCAGTTAATTGACCAGCAAATTTGGAGCAACGCCGTTCATATCTTTATAGATTGCCTACGTTGCTGGATAGGGTTAAGCAGGGTAGTTTTCGACCGGGGGCACAATCCGACCCCAAATCGTGCGGGCGAGGCGAAGGGGTGCGCATGACGACCACCGTCCCCGGCGCCGCCGCCACCGCGCTGTCGCGGACGCTGTTCCGCTCGCTCGGGATCGTCGCTGTCATCGTCTGTCCCGCGCTGGTGGTGCGCGTGGCCGGTATTCATCCGAGTCCGGTTCTGGGTCTCCTCACCTACGGTGCCGCCGTCGTTGCCGCCAGCTTTCTGCTGGCGTGGGCCGCCGAAGCTGCCCAGATGGACGTTTCGGGCGGTTTAGCGGTCGCGGTGCTGGGGGTTATCGCCGTCTTACCCGAATACGCCGTCGACCTGTACTACGCCTACACCGCGGGCCATGTACCGGCATACACCCAATACGCCGCGGCGAACATGACCGGCTCCAACCGGCTGCTGATGGGTATCGGATGGCCGACGGTTGTTCTGGTCACCATGCTGGTGGCGCGCAAGGCCACCGGCCGCAAGGTCGGCGAACTGGACCTCGACACCAGCAACCGGGTGGAGATCGGCTTCCTGATGATCGCCGGGGTGGTCGCCTTCGTCATCCCCGCGACTGGTCGCATCCACATCGGCTTTGGGGTGGCGTTACTGGCCTGGTTCGGTTTCTACCTGTACAAACTGAGCCGCGGCGAGGTCGAGGAACCCGAACTGGTTGGCACCGCCGCCGCACTGGGAGCACTTGGCGACCGCGCGCGCCGGATCACCGTGTCCGCATTGTTCATCCTTGCCGCGTCGGTGATCGTGACATGCGCGAAACCGTTCGCCGAAAGCCTGATCGACGCCGGCACGCAGCTGGGCATCGATCGCTTCCTGCTGGTGCAGTGGCTGGCTCCGCTGGCTTCAGAAGCTCCGGAGTTCATCATCGCGACGATCTTTGCCGCCAGGGGCAAGGGTGCGATCGCGATCGCCACGTTGATCTCGTCGAAGGTCAACCAATGGACTCTGCTCATCGGGTCGTTGCCGGTGGCCTTCGTGCTCGGCGGCGGAGGCACCTCGATACGGCTGGACGGCCGGCAGACCGAGGAAATCGTGCTGACGGCGGTGCAGACGATGATGGGCGTGGCCCTGATACTCGGACTGCGATTCCACCGCTGGGCGGCGTGGGCGCTGCTCGGGTTGTTCCTCGTGCAATTCCCGATCACCTCGACCGAAGGCCGCGTCTTCCTCAGTGCCGCCTATGCGGTGATCGCGATCGTGGCGCTGGTCTGGAATCGCCGCCAACTGGTGCCGACATTGTCGGCACCGTTCGCCGGTCGAGCTAAGCGGCACGGCGGACATCCGCATCAGCCGACCGAATCGGCGCACCAGGAATAGCGCGTTGGGGGCCGACCGGGCATGCCCTTGACACCTGTCAAGTTCCGCGGCGGTACAGTCTGCGCATGCAGATTCGCGAGCATCTGGGTGCCGAAAAGCCCGCTGTCATCCTTTATCCCTCCGGCACGGTGATCACGTTCGACGAGCTGGAAGCGCGCGCCAATCGCTTGGCGCACTATTTCCGCCGGGCCGGTCTGGTGGAGGGCGACGCCGTCGCGATCCTGATGGAAAACAACGAGCACCTTCACGCGGTCATGTGGGCAGCCCGGCGAAGTGGCCTGTACTACGTGCCGATCAATACCCACCTGACCGCGGCCGAGGCCGCCTACATCGTCGACAACAGTGCGGCTAAAGCGATCATCGGTTCGGCCGCGTTGCTGAAGACTTGCGAAAACCTGGCCGAGCATCTAGCCGGCGGGCTGCCTGCCGTGCTGATGATCGCCGATGCTGATCTCGACGGCTGGCAGCGCTACCCCGAATGCGTTGCCGACCAACCGGATACGCCCATCAGTGACGAAGTAGAAGGCGATCTGTTGCAGTATTCGTCGGGCACTACCGGTCGGCCCAAAGGAATCAAACGGGAGTTGCCGCACCTTCCTCCCGGCGAGGTACCCGGCATGATGTCTGCGTTGGTCGGGTTTTGGATGACTCCGGAGTCGATATATCTCAGTCCGGCACCGCTTTACCACACCGCACCATCAGTGTGGTCGATGAGCGCTCAGGCCGGTGGCATAACGACAGTGGTCCTGGAAAAGTTCGACCCCGAAGGCTGCCTCGACGCCATCCAGCGCTACCGGGTCACACATGGACAGTTCGTACCGGCGATGTTCACTCGGATGTTGAAATTGCCTGACTCAGTGCGTGGTTTGTATGACTTGTCCAGTCTGCAGCGGGTGATGCACGCGGCTGCGCCGTGTCCGGTGGAGATCAAAAAACAGATGATCGACTGGTGGGGCCCGATCGTCGATGAGTACTACGCCTCCTCGGAGGCGATAGGGTCCACGCTGATCACCGCCGACGAGTGGTTGGCGCATCCGGGATCGGTGGGCAAACCGATGATGTGCGAGATTCACATCTGCGACGAGGCCGGCAACGAACTCCCGCCGGGTCAGGCCGGTGAAATCTATTTCGAGGGCGGGTATGCCTTTGAATATCTCAACGATGCAGCGAAAACCGCTGCGTGCCATGATGAACACGGCTGGGTGACTGTCGGCGACGTCGGCTACCTCGACGAGGACGGCTACCTGTATCTAACCGACCGCCGTCATCACATGATCATCTCCGGCGGTGTGAACATCTATCCGCAGGAGGCCGAGAACCTGTTGGTCACCCACCCGAAGGTGCTCGACGCGGCGGTGTTCGGCATTCCCGACGATGAGATGGGCCAAAGTGTCAAGGCGGCGGTGCAGCCCGTCGACTCGGCAGACGCCACCGACGAATTCGCCGACGAGCTGCTGGCTTGGCTGCGAGACCGTTTGGCGCACTACAAGTGTCCGCGGTCGATTTCGTTCGAAGCGCAGCTGCCGCGTACCGACACCGGCAAGTTGTACAAAAACGAACTGGTCGAGAAGTATTCGGTGTGACCCTACGCGTTATCGATGTGTCGGGGCCCGCCTCCGACCTCGATGCTGCACCGCTCGCCGGTCCGGTGCTGGCTGTCGGATCACTCGCTAGCGCATCCGAATTTTGGCTGCAGCACGGGACGTTCACGCTCACCGAGGACCAGACCAACGACCCTCGGGCTATCACCGTTTTGTCGATCGACTCCGCGGTTGCCGAACTGGCGGCGCGGTTGCAGCGCTGGCCGCTGGCCGCAGCGGTGTGTGACGACGTGTTGAGGTCGGTCGATCCGACCGGCCCGACGCTAGCCGGCGTGGTGACCGAGTCACTGGCCTACTCCACATTGCAGGGGGGGCCGGAGTTCGCGCGCTGGCTGGCCGAGCGTGGTCCCGCTTGCACGCCTACCATCGCCGATCCGGTGCAGGCCCGCCGCGACGGCAACACACTGCGCATCGTGTTCAACCGGCCGCAACGCCACAACGCCTTGTCCACCGATGCCCGCGCCGCGCTGCTGGAGGCGTTGACCGTCGCGCAACTCGACCCCTCAGTGGATGAAGTCGTGCTCTCCGGCAACGGCCCGTCGTTCTGCAGCGGCGGCGACCTCGACGAATTCGGCACGTTCAGCGACCCCGCCAGCGCCCACCTGGCCCGCACCCGTTACAGCCCGGCCCTGGTGCTCGACGCGCTGACTGCCCGGCTCGGGCGAACTTGCCGCGCCGAAGTGCACGGCCAGGTGCTGGGCAGCGGATTGGAGATGGCGGCGTTTTGCGGTCACGTTGCGGCCCCGTCCGGTTCGGTGTTCGGACTGCCCGAGCTGAGTCTGGGTCTGATCCCCGGCGCTGGTGGGACCGTCAGTGTGACACGACGGATCGGCCGTTGGCGCACAGCCTATTTGGTGCTCTCCGGCTGCACGGTCAGCAGCGATACCGCTCTGGCCTGGGGTCTGATAGACGACGTACGTTAGTCCGCGCGACAGTAGCCACGGCTGCGAATCGGTTCCTCAGCACGACCATGGATTCTGCTTGGCGGCGGCTAAGAAAACGCCGTCATCGCTGAGCGGGGAACGGTAGACAACCAAGAAGAAGAACCTTCACGAACGTTCCCGGCTCGGTGTGTGGCCGAACTACGGAGTGGGGTCTAGTGGTCATCGCGTCTGCTCTCCTTCGGCGGTGATCGTCGCCCCTTAACTAGTCGATCTGCCGACGGACGTTAGTCTCGAAGCGCGACAGCGACAACCGAATGTGTCGCCAAGCCTGGTCATCGGTTCTCGGGTCGTCAGTGGTTCACCTTTCGCCGAACGGAGCAGCCGATGGTCCAGATGACCGCACTGAGAGCGCACCGCCGCGGTGGACCGGAGGTGCTCATCGTCGATTCCGCGCCGGTACCAATAGCCGCCGCCGGCGAGGTCTTGGTCGCGGTGCATGCGGCAGCAATCACCTTCGACGAACTCACCTGGGAAGAGACCTGGACCCGCGGCGGCGTCAGCCGAACGCCGGTCATACCATCGCATGAGGTTTCCGGCGTAATCGCTGACATGGATTACGACAACAGCGATTTCAGGCCAGGAGACGAGGTTTACGGGTTGGTTCCGTTCGACCATGACGGCGCGGCGGCAGACTACGTCACGGTGCCGGCGGAAAACCTGGCGACCAAGCCAGCCACCGTGTCGCACACAGTCGCCGCGGCGCTACCGCTGGCCGGGCTCACCGCGCTGCAGGCTGTGGTCGATCAAGGTCGCGTGCAGCGCGGAGAGCACGTTTTGGTGACCGGGGGAGCCGGCGGAGTCGGCGCGCTGACCGTGCAAATCGCCGCTCGTTTCGGCGCCGACGTCACCGCGACCGTGCGCAGTGACGCGGTCGAGTTTGCCAGGAATCTGGGTGCGCGGAACGTGATCGACGTCCGGACCGATGCTCTCGACGACGACGGGGGGGTTTACGACGTGGTGATCGATACCGTCGGAGGCCAAACATTGGACCAGTCGTTTCGGTTGCTCCGCCGCGGCGGCCGTCTGGTCACGTTGTCCGCGCCGCCGCCGGGGCACATGGCGGACGAACATGGGGTCACAGCAACGTTTTTCGTGGTCGCTCCCAATTGGGACCAACTGTCACTCCTGGCTACCCTCGTCGACGCCGGTGAACTCCACGTCGAGATCGCCGCCACCTTTCCCTTGACCCAAGGACGGGATGCGTTCGAAAGCGGGCATTGGGCCGACCGTCGACCCGGCAAAACCGTGATCGTCGTAAGGGAATGAACGCCTAGATACCGCCGCGGGCAACGAGTTGTCCGGCGATCACGTTCCGCTGAATCTCGTTGGTGCCCTCGCCGACGATCATCAGTGGGGCGTCGCGGAAGTAGCGCTCGACGTCGTATTCGGTGGAGTACCCGTAGCCGCCGTGGATGCGCACGGCGTTCAGCGCGATCTCCATCGCCACCTCGGAGGCGAACAGCTTGGCCATTCCCGCTTCCATGTCACAGCGCTCGCCGCTGTCATAGCGCTCGGCGGCGTATCGGGTGAGCTGGCGTGCGGCGGTGAGTTTGGTCGCCATGTCGGCCAGATAGTTGCCAACCGACTGGTGTTTCCAGATCGGCTGGCCGAAGCTCTCCCGCTGCTGCGCGTAGGCCAGCGCATCATCAAGAGCAGCGGTCGCCACGCCCAGTGCGCGGGATGCGACCTGAATGCGCCCGGTCTCAAGGCCTTTCATCATCTGCGAAAAACCCTGGCCTGCTTGCCCGCCCAGAATCGACGACACCGGCACCCGGTAGCGGTCGAACGACAGCTCGCAACTCTCCACACCCTTGTAGCCCAACTTGGGCAGATCCCGTGACACCGTAAGCCCGGGCCCATGCTCGACGAGCAGCACCGAAATGCCCTTGTGCCGCGGCGTGGCGGTCGGGTCGGTCTTACACAGCAGCGCGATCAGCCCCGAACGCCGGGCATTGCTGATCCAGGTCTTCGACCCGTTGACCACCAACTGATCTGCGCCGTCGGGCAGTGCGGTCGTCGACATATTCTGCAGATCGCTGCCACCGCCCGGCTCGGTGAGCGCCATCGTCGCGCGCACCTCACCGGTAGCCATCGGCGTCAAGTAGTGCCGCCGCTGCTCGTCGGTGCCGAACAAGGTGAGCAGCTTCGCCACCACCGTGTGGCCGCCCATTGCGCCGGCCAGGCTCATCCAGCCGCGCGCCAGTTCCTGGGTCACCAGCACGTAGCACGGCATCGACACTGGCGTGCCACCGTACTCCTCGGGTATGGCCAGCCCGTAGATGCCGATGCGCTTCATCTGCTCGATCCACGCTTCGGGATACTCGTTGGCGTGTTCCCGTTCGCGCACCGTCGGCCTGACCTCTTTTTCGACAAACTGACGCACCGTCTCGACCAGCATCGCCTCGTCGTCGTTCAGCCCCGTTCCCATACGGCAATGTTGACATGCCCGAAAACCAGGCAACGATGACTGCCGGCCCGTATTTCGACGAACTGCAGACCGGCCAGGTCTTCGCCGGCGCGCCTGCGATGACGCTGACTCCGGGGCTGGCTGCCGTCCACCAGAGCATCCTTGGCGACCGGTTGCGGTTGCCGCTGGATGCCGAGCTGTCTGCGGCAGTCACCCGTTCGCCCGGGCCGCTGGCCCACCCGGGCTTGGTGTGCGACGTTGCGATCGGGCAGTCGACGCTGGTAACCCAGCACGTCAAGGCCAACCTGTTCTATCGGGGGCTGGTGTTCTACCGCTACCCGGCTATCGGTGACACCTTGTTCACCCGTACCGAAGTGGTGGGCTTGAAAAAGAACTCGGTCAAGCCGGGCAGGGCCCCTACCGGGCTGGTGGCGTTGCGGATGACCACCATCGACCAGGCCGCTCGATTAGTCCTCGACTTCTACCGCTGCGCGATGCTGCCGCTGAATCCCGGCGCCGACCCGAATGACGCCGAGCACGCCGACGACCTGTCGAAAGTGGGTGCCGATCTCGCCTCGCCGCCGTCTGCTGCCGACGGGTGGAACGGCGACGTGTTCCGCGCGCGCATTCCCGGTCCGCATTTCGATACCGGTATGGCAGGCACGGTGCTGCACAGCAGCGCCGATGTGGTCAGCGGTGCACCGGAGCTGGCCCGCCTTACCCTGAATATCGCTGCAGTCCACCATGATTCACGTATCGGTGGACGCCGCTTGGTCTATGGCGGGCACACCATCGGGCTGGCCCTGGCGCAGGCCACCCGGCTGTTGCCCAATGTAGCAACAGTGCTGGGCTGGCAGTCCTGCGACCACACTGCTCCGGTATACGAGGGCGACACCCTTTACAGCGAGGTCCATGTCGACTCGGCCGAGGCGACAGCCAACGGCGGAGTGCTGGGACTGCGGTCGCTGGTCTACGCGATCCCCGACACCGACTCGCAGCCGCCGCGGCAGGTGCTGGACTGGCATTTCACCGCGCTGCATTTCTGACCCGCTGCCGGTGGCGCGCAGAATGGTGGTCGTGGACCAGGCGGTAGACCCGGCCGTAGCCATGGCCGACTGGGCCGGCAGCGGGCTGGCTTGCTTGACCGGCCCGTCCGACGGGCGGCCGGACTTCTCCCGTGCCGCTGTGCTGGCCGAAGCCCGCCGGGTAACCGCCGATATTGGGCAGCTTCTCGGTGTCGAGGTCGACGCCGCCACTATGTTGGCGGGCCGGGCGGCGATCCTCGACCTGAGCCGGCATGGACGCGTCTCGGCCGGTGGGGCCACTCGACTGCTGGCCACTGCGGACGGCTGGTGCGCCATCGCGCTGCCGCGCACCGACGATGTCGCCACGCTACCCGCGCTGCTGGAAGTCGACTCGGTGCCCGGCGACCCGTGGATGCTGCTGTCCCGTTGGGCGGCAACATGTTCGACCGAGGCCGTGGTTGCCCGCGCCCAACTGCTCGACATCGTCGCCGCGGGCTTGGCAGAGGTCTCTGCGGAGCCACCCGCCATACGACCGGGCCGCAGGGCGGACGGGCCGCGGCAGCCCGACGGCCTTCTGGTGGCTGACCTGTCGTCGTTGTGGGCGGGGCCCTTGTGCGCGCAGTTGCTTGCCCGCGCCGGCGCCGTCGTCGTCAAGGTGGAAAGCCCGAGCCGACCGGATGGCACCCGCAGCGGCGCCCCTGCCTTCTTCGATTGGATGAACTTCGGAAAGCTTTCCTACTCCGTCGATTTTAACAATGACCGGGATGCGCTACGGCAGCTGCTGGCAGCGGCCGATGTCGTGATCGAGGGCTCCCGGCCCGCGGCGCTGCAACGCCACCAGTTAAGCTTCGACGACGTTCCCGGCCGTGCAGGACGAATCTGGTTGCGCATCAGTGGCTATAGCGGCGAGCCGGACCGTCCGGCGTTCGGCGACGACGCCGCGGTGGCGGGCGGGCTGGTCGGCGCCGGTACGCAAGGACCGGTGTTCTGCGGTGACGCCATCGCCGACCCCCTTAGCGGACTGGCGGCGGCACGAGCGGTGGGCCAGTCGCTGCGGCGCGGCGGCGGCGAGGTGATCGACGTGTGCATGGCGCAGGTCGCCGCCGGATATGCCGCGCTGCCACGGGCAGCGTCGACTTCGACCGCGCCCGTTGCCCGCCCCCAGCCGCCGCCTCCCAGCCCACCCGCGTCGCCGCTGGGCGCCGACAACCTCGCAGTGCGGCACATTGTTTCCGAGAGATCCTGTGCTTCATGCTGATTCAGCGAGCCGTAACGCTGGACGGCGCGCTGGTCGACGTCCGGGTGAGTACCCGCATCGATGAGGTGGCCAAGACGTTGGTGCCGCGTCCCGGTGAGGACGTGTTGGACGCCGCCGGCGGTACCGTGCTGCCCGGGCTACACGATCACCACGTCCACCTGCACTCCGCAGCCGCCGCCGAGACCTCGGTTCGGGTCGGGCCGCCGCAGGTCCGCGACCGTGCCGTTCTGGCCGGCGCGTTGGCCGCAGCGAAGGTCGGCGAAGACGGCTGGATCCGCGCCGTCGGCTACCACGACTCGGTTGCCGGACCGCTGGACCGCACCGCACTCGATGCGCTGGTCCCGACCGTTCCGCTGCGGGTCCAGCATCGCAGCGGGGTGCTGTGGATCCTCAACTCGGCGGGTCTGGCCCGCGTCGGGCTGGCCGAGCATCCCGACGGCCGACTGCGCAGCGGCGACTCGTGGTCGGCTGCGCTAAGCCGCAACGCAACCAACCTGGCCAGCCTCAGTGCTCGGCTGAGCCGCTACGGCGTCACCGGAATCACCGATGCCACACCGGATCTCGACATCAACGACGTGGTTCGGCTAACCGAACTGCATCGGCACGGTGAACTGCGCCAACGTGTGCACTTTCTGGCTCCAGGCAAGCGGATCTTGCACGACGACGACTTGGACTTCGAGCAGCTTGCGGCATGGATCGCCGATCGGCACCACAGCGGCGGTCCAGTCGCCATCCACTGCGTGACCGCCGCTCAGCTGCTGGTGACGATCGCGGCGCTCCGCCAAACCGGCACGCACCCGCACGACCGCATCGAGCATGCCGCCGTAGCGCCGTCGGACTGTCTGGGTGACCTGGCCGAACTGGCCGTGACCGTGGTCACCCAGCCCAACTTCGTTGCCGAGCGCGGCGATGAGTACCTCGACGAGATTCCCGTCGCCGAGCATCACCAATTGTGGCGGGTCGGCTCATTGCTTGGGGCCGGCGTGCCGGTGGCACTGTCCACCGATATGCCATTCGGCCGTGCTGACCCGTGGGCGGCGATACGCGCGGCGGTGCATCGCACCACGCCCAGCGGAGCCGTGCTGGGCATCGATGAACGTGTCTCGGCGCGAACGGCTTTGACGATGTTTCTCGGTTGCGCCGATCAGCCCACCCGGCCACGGGCCGTCGAACCCGGGCAGCCGGCGGATCTGTGTGTGCTGACCGCGCCGCCCGACGCGGCCCTGTCCGAGCTGGATGCCGGCATTGTCGCCGCGACGCTCATCGGCGGCGAAATCGCTTACGCAGCAGAATGACTCAGGAGAGTTCGCCAACGAGGTAGCGCTGCAAGGTGGGTGCCACCGCGTCCACCAAAGTGTCGACATCCATGGAGTGGATCGGCTCGATGCGCACCCCGTAGCGCATGATACCTAGCCCGACCACTTGCGTGGCACACAGCGAGGCACGGAACCTGATTTGGTCGGCCCCCAACGCTTTGAGCAGTGGGTCGAAGACCGGTCCGATGAACAGACCCTGCGCGATATCAGCCGTCTTGGCCAGGCCCGCCGTGGCGATCGCGCTCGCGGCAAACGGTCCGCCGCCGGTGGCATCCCAAGTGGTGAGCAGCATGTGCAGCGTTCGCCGACCAGCCTGGTTTACGCCTCCGCGAATAATCCGGTCGATGAACTCCGGCGTTGCGAATGGTAGACGCAGCTTGCGTGCAACCGGGTCAAGAATCCCGCGAAACGGGATATCGGGAGGGGCCACGCTGTCAGAATGGGCGCAACGTTGACGAAGTTCAAGCATCGACCCGGGCGCGTCGCCGCGCATAGCCGCCGATTAAGCGGTCACCGGCCAGCGCCGTGCGCAGCTCGGTGCACTGGCTGGCGAAAAACTGCCTGCGACACTGCGGCTTTCGGTACCACCAGGTCGAAACCGTGGAAAGCCCTGAAACTACCTCCAGTAACACGACACCCCGGCCGCGATCAGGCGCTCGGCGTAGGCGGCGTTCGCCTTGGAAGAGGTCGTGGGTGCCGACGCCGATCCACGCTGGTGCCAGCCCGCTCAGATCGTCGCGGCGCGCCGGGACCGCGACCTGCGGGTCGGCGTTGCCGGGTAAGCGGCCCAGCCGAAGCGGTTGCTTTTCCGGCTCCACAATCGGTAGTTGGGATTTTTCCGGGCCCGTCCCGCTGCGGTTTTCGAGCATCGGGTAGGCCAGGTCGTCTTGCTGTGGGCTGCCAAGCACATAACCGCCGCCGTGGATCCATAGCAGCGCGGGAGCGGGTTGGTTGACGCCGATCGGCCGGTGCAACCGCACACCCACACCGGAACCCAAGGTGAGCACCTCGACGCCGGCAGGGGTCTTGTTGCGTTGCAGGGCGGTCAGCGTCCGAATGAGCCGCAGGCTGCGCGGGCCGACTAGTGTTCGCGGGCCGAGGCGAGCGAATCTAGCGGAGGTCGGGTGGAAATCGGTAGTCGGCATCGGTTCAGTATGCCGACCGGGTAGAACGCGTCCCAGGCTCCGCCTTTAGCGGCGAGACATACGGGTGCCCTCATGGCGAGCACTGCTGGCCTCGGCACCGTCGGTGACTGTTATGCCGCCGCGGCGGCGCCCGTGCAGCGCGTAGTGTCGATTTCGGTGACGTCGGATGGGTGATCAGCGGGAGTGTCGGAGTGACATGTGGTACCGGTGAGATGGGGTAGCGGCCGGATTGCCGGCCCCGCGAACCGGGTGATCGCGACCATACAGAACGGCGTCGAGGTGCTGCGGTTCGGTGGCTTTCAGACCGGATCCCGTCCGTCGCCGTTTCAGACCGTGGAACGCTGCGACATGTACCGGCTACGACGCTACTTCCCCGACACCGCTAATGATCTGTCACGGCCGCCGGTAGTACTTGTGCCGCCGATGATGATGTCGGCCAACGTGTTTGACGTCACCAGAGACCAGGGCGCGGTCGGAGTGCTGCATGATCTCGGTGTGGACCCGTGGGTGGTTGACTTCGGCTCACCGGACCGGGAAACCGGCGGGCTCGAACGCACATTGAGCGATCATGTCGTCGCGCTGAGCCGGGTCATCGACTCGGTACATGCACACACCGGCCGCAAGGTGCATTTGGCGGGCTATTCGCAGGGCGGCATGTTCTGCTATCAAACCGCGGCCTACCGACGCTCCGAGGGCCTGGCCAGCGTGATCACATTCGGTGCTGCCGTCGATTCGCTCAGCGGTCTGCCGTTCGGAATTCCCGCGGCCCTGGCGGGCCGCGGCGCTCAGCTGATCGCCGACCACGTCTTTAACCGTCTCTCGGTGTCCGGATGGATGGCCCGCACCGGGTTTCAACTTCTGGACCCGATCAAGACGGTCCGCGCGAGGTGGGACTTTCTGCGACAGCTCCATGACCGAGCGGCGTTGCTGCCCAGGGAACAGCAACGCCGCTTCCTCGAGGTGGAGGGCTGGGTGGCATGGTCGGGTCCTGCGGTCGCCGAACTGTTACGGCAGTTCGTGGTCCATAACCGCATGATGGCCGGCGGCGCCGCGATCGATGGCACGTTGATCACGCTCGCGGAAATCACCTGCCCGGTCCTCGCCTTCATCGGCGAGGTCGATGACATCGGCCAACCCGCGTCCGTGCGCGGAATCCGGCGAGCCGCACCGCGCGCCGAGGTGTCCGAGGTGTTATTGCGGGCAGGTCATTTCGGGCTCGTTGTCGGATCGACTGCCGCCAGGCACACGTGGCCCGCCGTCGGTAAATGGGTGCTCTGGCGAGAGGGTCAAGGGCCCAGACCGGAGGACGTCCATGCGATGGAGGCCGACCCCGGCGTCGGGATCGATGGAGCCCTGGGGCTGTCGTCGCGTATCGCTCACTCCGCGGGTGCGCTGGCCGAAGTGGGCATCGGCGTGAGCCTGGGATTGGCTGACGCTGCGGTAGGGGCTGCGCGCAGCGGCAGGGAGATTGCCGGCGAGGCCGTGCGTACCCTGCCCCGGTTGGCCCGCCTCGGGCGGCTGCAACCCCATACCCGGGTGTCGTTGGGCAGGCTCGATGGCCGAACAGGCGAACACAGCGCCTGAGGAGGAATGCTTCCTCTTCGATGATCGGGTCCACACCAACGCGGCGGTCGATGACCGCATCGATGAAGTGGTGCGCGGCCTCATCGCCGTCGGTGTCCGGCAGGGAGCCCATATCGGTGTGTTGATGGATACCAGCCCCAGCGCTGTGGCCGCGATCGCGGCACTGTCGCGGCTCGGCGCTGCGGCGGTGCTGCTACCCCCCGATGATGACCTCGCCGCCGCCATGCAGCTGTGTGAAGTGGCCGACATCATTACCGACCCACACCATCTGACGTCGGCAGCTGCGACCGGCGCCAGGGTGCTCATCCTCGGTCATCGCCAGCACCACCGGCCTCTGCCGGACGGATTCGGACCGGGTCGTAGAGCTGGATGGCCTGGACCCGGCCGGTGCGCCGACACCGAAGTGGTATCGACCCAACCCGGGCCGCGCAAGTGATGTCGCTTTCGTGTTCTTCAGCACGACGGGAGGGCGGCGGGTGGTCAAGGAGGTGAGCAATCATCGGTGGGCACTATCGGCCTACGGTACCGCCGCCGCCGCCGCGCTCGGCCGCGGCGACACGATCTATTGCCTCACCCCGCTGCACCATCCGTCGGGTCTGATGGTCAGCCTCGGCGGCGCGCTCGCCGGCGGGTCTCGCATCGCCTTGACCCGGGGCGTCGACACAACTCGGTTCGCCGACGAAGTTCACCGTTACGGGGTCACGGTGGTGTCGTATACCTGGGCCATCCTGCTCGAACTGGTGAACGCAACGTCGCCCGAGCTTGCAGAACATCATCCGATCCGTCTGTTCATCGGAGCCGGAATGCCGACCGCGCTCTGGCATAAGGTCACCGACCGATTCGCCCCGGCCGGAGTGCTGGAGTTCTATGCCTCCACCGAGGGAGAAGCGGTGCTGGCCAACGTCGCCGGCACGAAGGCCGGGGCCAAGGGTCGACCGCTGCCGGGCAGTGCTGAGATTCGGCTCGGCGGCTACGACGCCGCGACGGGCCGGTTCATCGAGGATGGCGACGGTTTCGTGCGCCCCTGCGCGGACGACGAGGTGGGCGTGCTGCTGGCGAAGCCGCGCGACGGCCTCGATGCCGCGAGTGTGTCGATGCGCGGGGTATTCTCCGAGGGAGACACCTGGATCACCACCGACCACCTGTTTCGCCGCGATAGCGACGGTGACTATTGGTTCGTCGACAACAGGAACACCGTGATCCAGTCGGTGCGCGGACCGGTCTTCTGCCAGCCGATTTGCGACGCCCTCGGCGACATCACCGTGATCGAACTAGCCGTGGTCTACCCCGTCGCCACGGACGCGCATGACATCGCGGTCGCTGCCGTGACGCTTGGCAAAGACGGCCTGCTCACCGCGGCCAGCCTGACCACCGCGTTGGGCGACGTCCCCCCCGACCAGCGTCCCGCCATCGTCCACGTCGTTGACCGGATACCGCTCACACCGTCCCACCGCCCGCTATCGACCGCACTACAAGCGGCCGGTCTGCCGACGCCGGGCGAAAGGACCTGGTACCACGACCTCACCGAGGGTGACTATCGACAATCGGCCACCATCGGCCGGAAGCACGACGTTTAGCCGCAGGAACCGCGGAGATCGACTAGGCGGAAATCCATGTGTTCCAGCCGACTTGGTCGATGGTGTCGCTGCCGAGGGCTAGCGAGTTGACGCCCTAGAACGCCGAGGGCTCATGCAGCCGAACGGACCGGGGAAAGCCTAACTCGACTGCCGGCATACGGGTCGTTGTCGTTACGCCGCTCGGGCCTCGACTACGCTGAGGGGTGAAGCGGTTTGCGCCACCCGTGTCATCTGGAATCCGCCTCGGCTGAGCAGGTTTCGATATTCGGCCGCAGTGCGTTCGCGGGCCCCCAAATTCAGCAACATCTCCAAATCCACCCATTTCCCTGGGAAGTCACGGTCGTGCTTGGGGATGACTAATTCGATCAGCAGCACCGTGGATCGGGGGCCGGCTGCGCGTGCGAACGTTACGCAGGATCTGCACCGCCTGCTCGTCGGGCCAGTCGTGGATGATGTTCTTGAGGATGTAGGCGTCACCACCGCCGGGGACGCTGTCAAAAAACGACCCCTCAGCGATACGCACCCGGTCGGCGACGTTCTGCTCGCGCAACAGGTTTGGGGCGTTCGACACAACCCGCGGCAGGTCGTACAGGACACCTCGCGAAGCCGGCGCCCCCGCCAGGATGGCCGCCAGCAGAGGGCCATGGCCGCCGCCAACGTCGACGATCGTCGGGTACACGCTGAAGTCGTAGCCGGCGACCACCGGCGCGTCCGTCAGCTCCGAAACGCTGGTCATCGTCTTGTTGAACAGTTCGGCAAGCTCGGGCTGATCGGCGAAATAGTCGAAGCTCTCCTTGCCGCGCAATGCGGGGACGACCGAAATCCCGGTTCGGATCGAATCCCCCAGCAGGGTCCAGCGTTCGCGCTGCTCCCGCGACCCGTAGAACTGGGCCGCCCAAGTCATCGAGATCGGTGCGTCCGAACGCAGAGTATCGGCAAGGGAGTTCAGCTCATAGCGGCCGTCGCGGCGATGACGGAAGATGCCCCGGCCGATCAACGCCCGCAACAGCCGGCGTAGCGCGTCCGCGTCGGCGCCCACCCGGACCGCCAATTCGTCGATCGGCAGCGGGCCGTTGGCGAGGGCATCGGCGACGCCGAGTTGGGCCGACACAGTGATCGCCTGCGACGTCCAGGTGGCAATGATCATCTCCATCATCGCTGCCGGCGCGGGTGTCAGCCGTTGATGGAGCCGATACAGGTAGTGGCGAATCCACTCCACAATGCGGGCCAGCTTGGCAGGTGGCACCTTGGTGGTCTTGGCGGCCGAAGACATCGCCTCACCTTCAAGGCTCGTGCGGGGTGACTTGTTCAAATTATTCATTGGCATGGACAAGATGGGTGGTTTTCGCGGCCGCGAGGTCTCGGCTGATTTCCGCGGATATCCGGCTGTGACTTACCGAACGCAGAAACGTTGTCAGTGCCCAGGTCATGAGCCGGTCCGGGATCATCGCCGCCGGTCTCAGCACGGCCTCACTGCGGGACACTTGCTGCGTGGTCACCCAGGACACGGTCTTGACGTTGCGTCGCCTGGTGCTCTCGTACCAGCGCAGCGCGCTCGCGAGATCACGGTTGCTGCTAGGCATCCCCTTGGCGCCCTTTCGGAAATCCGAAAGCGCCTTGCACAACACCATCGTGTCGAGCAGCGCCTGATTGGTCCCTTGCGCAAGGGTGGGCGGCATCGTGTGTGCGGCATCGCCGAGCAACGTAACTGCGCCTTGGCCCGAGCGGGGAATTGGATGCCGAAAATGCGGGAACGGCGAACGGGCCAGATCCTCGTCGGTCAATGTCGCGAGTACTCGATCGACCGAGTCGGACCATCCTTTGAAATTGGACCGGATCATGTCGATGGGATGTTCCGGTCTGACGAAGTCGGGCGACCATGGCAAATCGAACCACCACTGCACATCCGAACCCCCAGCCGGCCACAGGCCAAGGCTTCCGTGCTCACCGATAATCATTTGTGCGACGTGGTTATTGGCGACGTGTGGAAGGGTGACCAGTCCTTGCCAGCTGCACCAGCCGGTCGGCTCCGCGGACTGCGCGCCGACGATGTCTCGAACCATCGAGTGCAGACCATCCGCACCGATCAAGAGATCTCCTTCGGCCCAGCTGCCGTCTTCGAACTCGAGGCGAACTCCGTTTTGCGTACTGACGACCCCGACCGCGCGGGCATTGCACCAGATGCGCTCGGCCGGAAAGCCTTCCAGCAGCCGTTCAAGCAGGACTTGACGTGGGACCATCCGAACTGGTGCGCCCAGCCGGTCCACCATCGTAGTCAGGTCCAAAGTGGCGACCGGGCGACCCGTGGATGTCATGACCCGGAGGGTGGACAGCAGCTGACCGGTCCCATCCATGTCGACCCCCAGCTGCCGCAGGACCGTCGCGCCATTGGACCAGATGGTCACGGCGCCGCCACCTGCCTTCACATCCGGTCGCCGTTCGAAGACGGTGACGTCATGTCCGTCGCGCAATAATCCCCGAGCAATGGAAATGCCGCCCACACCGGCGCCGACAACGAGGATCCGAAGCGACCGGGTCGACGGCGCGGTGGGCATTGACATCAGGTTCGCCGAACGCACTTCAGTCCTCTGCGTGCCGCTCGTAAGCCCATTGCTCAAGTCGCGCTTGCAGCTTCAGCAGGCCAACTCCAACGAACGACATGCCGACTGAAAAGTAGACCATCAGCAACGGATTCATCTCAAACCTCCTACTATTACCACGCAGGACTTCGACGAGAAGTTCACCGCGGCGCCCGACAATGACGTCGCCAGACTGAAACGGCAAAGCACTATGACAACAATTGGGCTTCAGCGGTCGCCCGCACCTATCCTCGTTCCGGTCGCCTTCGAACTCATTGCTGCGTCGGTTCTTTCAATGCCAGGGGGTACTCGCAGATGTCCAGTGCGTCGCGCGGCCTTGTGCCGCAGCGTATCCCGGCATCACGAATACCCGTTCGTTGAGCGTGACAGTGGCGCCATGCATGACGCTGGTGACATGAACCTGCAGCCGGCGGATGCCCTGGCGATAGACGACGCCCCTCGGCGCTGAACGCCATCAGCCGTATTAACTCGAAGTGGGAAAGACTTCAG
>CAWISO010000022.1:0-124368 GCA_963838755.1 uncultured Actinomycetota bacterium
CGTATACGAGTCACGCAATATTCGACAACTGTCTTCCCGGCATGGCTGTGCAGCCAACGGTGTGTGGTGGCGAAAACCGAGACCGCTCATGGGGTCCGCCGTGACACCTCGGAGAAGACAAAGCGCATCGATGGCGCCTACCCGGCTGCTTTGCCGGCTATGCGAGTCAGACCGACTGATAGGCGTCCTGGACCTCGGCGCGACTCCGCCTTGCGAAAGATTCCTCACCACAGATGAACTCGACCTCCCCGAGCCGACGTTCCCCCTCCACCTACGGCTATGCGAAGACTGCCTGCTGTTGCAGATACCTGCTCTGGTCACGCCGGAGGAAATGTTCGCCGAATACGCATGCTTTTC
Organism: uncultured Actinomycetota bacterium; assembly: GCA_963838755.1. Classification (GTDB taxonomy): domain Bacteria; phylum Actinomycetota; class Actinomycetes; order Mycobacteriales; family Mycobacteriaceae; genus Mycobacterium. The sequence goes on from CAWISO010000022.1 coordinate 358, forward strand.
GTCGTTTTCGGACACCTATGCACAACACGCGAATGATTTCGTCGATCAGGCCGTCGACCTGCTAGTCCTTGGACCGGAATCATTCGTCGTCGAAGTCGGTAGTAATGACGGATATCTTCTCCGCCACGTCGTCGCCGCGGGAATACCGTGCCTGGGCATCGAGCCATCGGTAAACGTCGGCGCGACCGCCCGCGACCGCGGGGTGCCAACGCTCTCGGCGTTTCTCGACGAGCGGGCGGCGCGCACAGTGCGCGCCGCGCACGGCCCCGCGGACCTGGTAATTGTCAACAACGTCTACGCCCAGGTGCCCGACCTGCTGGGCTTTACCCGAGCGCTGCGCGGATTGGTCGCCGACGAAGGCTGGGTGACCATCGAGGTACACCATGCGCTAAACCTGATAGGCCAGGGGCAATTCGACACGATTCATCATGAACACTTCCAGTACTTCACCCTCCTGTCTGCCACCCGCGCGCTTGCTACGGCGGGGCTGGCTGTCGTCGACGTCGAACAGCTTGCTACGCACGGTGGTTCGATTCGCATCTGGGTCCGTCCCACGCGAATCGCCGCACCGCCCAGTCAGCGGGTCACCAAACTGCTGCGGGCGGAAAAGGCCGCGGGGTTACATCGCACGGACGGTTATCTGCAACTGCGCCCGCGCACCGAGGCCCTGCGCCACAACCTGCTGCGGTTCCTGCTTCAATGCCACGCCGAGGGCAAGCGCGTCGTCGGCTACGGCGCACCCGGCAAGGGCAATACGCTACTGAACTACTGTGGGATCCGCAGCGACCTACTCGAGTACATCGTCGACCGCAATCCGTATAAGCATGGCTGCTTTACGCCAGGTATGCGCATCCCGATTTACGATCCAGGGCTGCTCGCCAAGGACCACCCAGACGTGGTTCTGGCGCTGACGTGGAACCTAGAAACCGAACTTACCGAGCAGCTCAGCTACATCGCCGACTGGGGGGGCCAACTCTTTTTTCCTGTTCCGACCTTGCACCCCGCAAAGTCGTTGGCACCCAAGGACAGCGAAATGCAAAACGGTGAGGCAGCACCCCTTTTCCCAATTCACGCTGGCTTGATAGGAGCGGTCTCAACCGGATGCGAACGTACGACACGGTGACGGCGATGACCTCTACTAAGACCCCACGCGATCGCCGTGGTGGCGCGAACGTACTTCGGGTGCTATGGCTTTCGCCGTTCATGCGCCCGCTGGCCCGCGTGCAGGCTGAAGGGCTACGCGCGCGGGGGATCGATGTGCTGTTGGTGACCACCGACCAACACCCGGAGTCCGATGCGGCCCGTGACTACGAGTTGGTTCTCGATTCGCGGTTGAGCACGGCGTCGAATTGGCCGGCGGCTCTGGCGGCGCGTCGGCGGATCCGCGAACATCGGCCCGACATCGTGATCGCTGAACTGGTTCGCGAGCCGTTTTGGATGGCGCTGGCCGGACGGGCCCCCCGTATTCAGCTGGTGCATGACGAGCGCCGGGATGACGGCCATCAGCGGCAAGTCTTTGCGCGCGCCCTATCTGACCGGTGGGGCGCCCGCTCGGCGGCTACGGTCGCCTACAGCAATTACGCCGCAATCGCTGTCTCCAACCGGCGTGACGTGGCCGGCACGAGTGTGCATGCGGTGCCGCTTTGCAGCGACCTGGATTCGGAGCGCGTCCCGCGGTTTGTCGGTCCCGAAGGGCGACAGGATTTCGTCGTGGCGGGTCGGCTCAACTCGCACAAGAACATCGACATCGTCCTTGAGGCTTGGCAGCAACATGTGGACGGCAACAGCTGGCGGGGCGACGAGCTGCTGTTGATCGGGGACGGGCCACTTACCATCCGGACCTTGCCGGCCTATGTTCGGTGGCGTCCAGGCACTTATCGCTATGCGGACGTCGTCAACACACTGGCCGCTGCGAAGGGTTTGGTCGCCCACTACCGCAGCGCCTCACAAAGTGGCGTGCAGCTGCTGTCGATGCAGCTGGGCGTGATGCCAATCGTTTCCCCGGTCGGTGGCCTGCCCGAATACCAGCCTCCGAGCTTTCCCCCGATCGGAGTCAACGACGTCGCTGGAGTGGCTGCGGCGTTCGACGAGTTGGCTGACCCGTGCACCGCGACCTTGCGGGGGTCCCTGGCATCGCGTTACTACGCCGACCAATTCAGCGTCGACCACACCGTGGACGGCCTTATTAACGTGCTGACCGAAGTGCGTCATCGAATTGGCAACGCATCAGTATGAATCTGGCTTGGGGCAGGGAGATGACTTTGAGGACCGAGTCGCGACACGGCATGGCGACGCCGCAGCTCACAGAACTCACGGGGACAACGGATGATCTGCTCGGCCTGCTGTCTCGCTGTCGTCCAGGACCCTCGATGACCGCGGATCAAACGGTCAGCCTAGTCATTCGGCTCAGCCTCCTGCGTGCCGAGCAAGGACCGGCCGCGGCGGTTTTGAAGGTGGCCCGTAGCCTGCGCGGATCTGAGGAACTGCGCACGCAGCGCCGCGCTCTCGCCGAAATCGCAAGCTACCCAGGACTCGACGAGGAATGGCGCGAACTGCTACCAAGGACCCTGGCTTTCGATGAGCGTACCGACGCGACCGTGTCGGTCGAGTCCTACCGGGCTGGAATAGATCTGGCCGCGGCGCTGGCGCGCCGCCCCAACCGTGTCGAAGAGCTGACCGCTGCGGCCCTCAGCGCGATCGCGCCGCTGCACAAGGCGACTGCCAAGCTCATCGTGGTGGACAACGTCTGCGGCTTGAGACAATCGATCGTCGAACCAGTGGCGGATCTGAAGCACATCTGCCCGCGGCTGGATCCCGGCTTAGTTCCCAAGCTGGACGGGCTTGAAACGATGCTGGCACGGGCTCTCGTTGGCCGGCGTATGCCGGTGAGCTGGACGCACGGCGACTACACTCCTGGCAACGTTCGGCTGGCCGGGGTGCAGGGCCCGGTCAACGGCATCGTCGGCTGGGGCGAGGCGCAGGGGGACAGGCCGGCCCTGATCGACGAGTACCTCATGATTCTGACGGCGAGCTGTCAGGTGGAGCGAGCTGAGCTGGGCACAGTCGTCAGCGAGCGACTACGGGCGGGCGGCCTCTCTGACTCCGAGCGGCATGCGTTACATGCCGCACGCATGCGATCCGACACCGACATTGGCGCCCGTGAACGCATCGACGAGCGCCTTGCGATTCTGCTCGCCTGGCTGCACCATGCTGCGGCGTTGTGTCGCAAGCGTGCCACCCAGCCAAATCACCACATCTGGTGGGCCACCAACGTGACTCCGGTGCTCGAGGCCGTGGCTGGGTTGCGCGGATTCGATGCGTCAAGTGGGCGGGCCGCGACACCGCAAGCGGTGCACGGATGACCACATCGCCGCCGGATCGATGATGTGGCCGGAGGCGGTTTCACCTCGGTTTCAGGGGCGCTCGGTCTGCGCCAGCGGCCATGTCTTGGCTGTACAGATACTTTTACATCCTCAGAAGACTATAGATCTGTTTATATGCTTGTAATGCGTCAAATAGTATGTAAAATCGCCTATAGGTACATGAGCGGTATCCACCGGTCCCACCAGGCGCCGCGGTCGTTGCGGGCCTACTTCCGCTAGGAGGAGCACATGTCGTTTGTGACCACACAGCCAGAGTTGTTGGCGGTAGCGGCGGGCAACTTGCAGGGCATCGGTTCGACGATGGCAGCCGGAAATGCGGCTGCCGCAGCTCCGACCACGGGGGTAATTCCCGCCGCTGCAGACGAAGTGTCCGCGCTGACTGCGGCGCAGTTCGCCGCACACGCCGAAATGTACCAGGCGGTCAGCGCTCAAGCCGCGGCGATTCACGAGATGTTCGTGAACACACTGGGTATCAGCGCCGGATCGTATGCGGCCACCGAGGCCGCCAACGCGGCTGCGGCGCTCTAGCAGCTGAAGGTCGGCTATGGACTTCGGGGCCTTGCCGCCAGAGATCAACTCCGCGCGTATGTATTTCGGGCCGGGGTCGGAATCGATGCTGGCCGCTGCGACATCCTGGGACGGCTTGGCTGGCGAGTTGCAATCCGCTGCGTCCTCGTACGGATCGGTGATCTCTGCGTTGACCGACGATGGATGGGTGGGTCCGTCGTCGACAGCGATGGAGGACGCGGCCACCCCGTATGTGGCGTGGCTGACCACCGCCGCTGGTGAAGCTGAGCAGACAGCCGGTCAAGCCAGGGCGGCAGCCGCTGCCTATCAAGCCGCGTTCGCGGCGACGGTGCCGCCGCCGATGATCACCGCCAACCGTATGCAGCTGGCGTCGCTCACAGCGACCAACGTTTTTGGCCAGAACACTCCCGCGATCGCCACGACTGAGGCTCAGTACGGCGAAATGTGGGCTCAGGACGCTACGGCGATGTACAGCTACGCCGGCAACTCGGCGGCCGCTTCGAGGTTGACGACGTTCACCACGCCACCGTCGATCACTAACCCGGCCGGTGGGGCGAATCAGGCCGCTGCAGTAGCCCAGGCCGCCGGGACGTCGACTGGGACGGGCGTGCAGTCAACGCTGTCGCAGTTGCTCTCCTCGATTACCGGGTCGCTACAGAACCTCGCATCGCCCGCTGCGTCGTCGACGTCGTCGACGTCGTTGCTTTCCAACATTACGAATGCGCTGGGTCTGGGTTCGTCCTCGACATCGTCCGCGGGCACGTCAGGAATAGCAGGGCTCGGGTCGACCACGGCGAGCAGCTTCTTGGAAAGTCTTGCCCTTATGCCGGCCAACTTGGGCGGGTTTTTTGGCCTATTTATGGCACTCGACGCGTTGCAGCCCCTTATCGGCACGCCGATGAACGTTGCGCTCACCCAAGCAATGACCCCCGTCGCCGCGGCCGCCGGCGGCGCGGCGGCTGCGATCCCGGCAGCAGCCGCGGGCGTGGGGGCTGCCGGGGGCATGGGCGGTTTTGCAGGCTTGGGCGGGTTGGCGGGCATGGGTCAAGCCGCCTCAGTCGGGGCGTTGTCGGTGCCGCAGAGCTGGGGCCTGGCCGCCACACCTCAGGCGGCGTTATTCGGTGGCGTGCCGTTGGCGTCGGCACTGCCGGGCGTCAATTCCGGCGCGACAGGTGTACCAATGGCAGCTGGCCTTCCACTCATGATGGGCGGGATACCGCGGGCCGCAGGGGTAGCCGCCGCGGCTGGCGTAGGCGGTGCGGTTGCCTCCAAATATTTGCGGCCACCCAGCGTGGTGGCGCGCTCGCCGGCCGCCGGATACCCGCCGGAACCGGAAGCCGCGTCGGCAACCACTGCGTACCCAGTGCCCGCCGGATTCTCGACGAACGGACACGCGCCCCCCGGATACACGCCGGCGATCGTGTACCTGCCGACCAATGGACATGCCCCGCGCACTAATTGACCAAGAAATTCAGATGAGTATCAGTGAGGAGATAGAGATATGCCTACGCGTTTTATGACTGACCCGCACGAGATGCGGTCGATGGCAGGGCGTTTCGATGTGCACGCCCAGACGGTGGAAGACGAGGCCCGCAAGATGTGGGCATCGAGCCAAAACATCGCCGGTGCCGGCTGGAGCGGCACGGCCCAGATGACGTCCTACGACACCATGGGCCAGATGAATCAGGCCTTCCGCAACATCGTCAACATGCTGCACGGGGTTCGTGACGGATTGATCCGCGATGCCAACAACTACGAAACCCAAGAGCAGGCCTCCCAGCAGATCCTGTCCAGCTAGACCCACGAAAGTCGTTAGGAGTAAGCAGATGTCGATTAGTTACCAGTTCGGCGACGTGGATGCCCACGGCGCGCTGATCCGCGCTCAGGCCGCTTCGTTGGAGGCCGAGCACCAGGCCATCGTGCGCGATGTGCTGGCTGCCGGTGACTTCTGGGGTGGCTCGGGCTCGGTGGCCTGCCAGGAGTTCATCACCCAGTTGGGCCGCAACTTCCAGGTCATCTACGAACAAGCCAACCAACACGGCCAAAAGGTGCAAACGGCGGGCAACAACATGAACTCCACCGACAGCGCCGTCGGCTCGAGCTGGGCCTGACCCGAAAAGTCGATCGTGAGATCCCGCAAACCGGCACGCCTCAAGTGCGCCGACCGGCGAAGCTTGTTGACAGCCAGAGCAGTGCTGCTTGCGCAGCGTGTGAAAGCGGTCGGCGCATGAGCGCTCTCCCGATCGAGGTAGTCGCGCGTGTGGGAAGTCGATCCTTCACCAGCGACAACACCGCCGGTGGTGCACCCGAGATCATCGCAGCTGTCGCAGCGTCAGCCTTCGGGCAGGCACCGCCTTATGGCACCGACAGTTCGACTTCGCGCGCACGACGCCGCTTCAGCGAAATCTTCGGTTGCGACGTCGATCTGCTGCCGGTTTCCACCGGCTCGGCGGCGAACGCATTGAGCTTGGCCGCGCTGACCCCACCGTGGGGCAGCGTGTTATGCCACCGCAACAGCCATATCAACAACGACGAATGCGGTGCACCGGAGTTCTTCACCGGGGGCGCCAAACTCATTGGGCTGGATGGGGAAAACGCCAAGATCGACGCCGACGAGCTGCAGGCCGCAGTGCACCGCAAGGTCGGAGACGTGCACAGCGTGCAACCCTCGGTATTAAGCCTCACCCAGGCAACCGAGACCGGCGCGGTATACACCCCCGCCGAGATCAAACACCTGGCCGGCATTGCAAAGCACGCGGGCCTGCGTGTTCACATGGATGGCGCCCGGCTCGCCAACGCCGTTGCCGCACTGGGCTGCAACCCCGCGGAGCTAACCTGGCGGGCCGGCGTGGACATGCTGTCCTTTGGCGCGATCAAGAACGGGAGCATGACCGCCGATGCGATCGTCGTATTCGAGCGTTCCTTGACCACCGAGCTGAGCTTCCGGGCAAAGCGAGCCGGCCAACTCGCCGCCAAGATGCGTTTCGCCGCCGTCCAACTCGACGCCTACCTCGCCGACGATCTGTGGCTGCGCAACGCCCGGCACGCCAATGCCATGACCGCGAGGCTCAAGAAGGGGCTGAAGTCCATTCCCGGCACTCGCCTTGCGGGCACGCCAGAGGCGAACATCCTGTTCTGCCGCCTGCCCCAGCAGGTCATCGACGGACTTCTGGACCAGGGTTACGACTTTTACTACGGCCGTTGGGAGCCAGGTGTAGTCCGTTTCGTCACCTCCTTTGCCACCACGACCCACGATGTCGACGAGCTGGTACACGCGGTCAGCCGACTCACCGCGGCCGCGATCGACGAAAGCCGGTCCAAATGGCCTCGGACGGAGATATCAGCCAGCCGCCGCCGATCTGAGGTGGCCTGTATGGGACGCGTCCGATGATCGAGATGGCGATCGTGGGGCTCGGCTCGTGGGGTCTGTGCGTCATGGAGCGGACGGTGAGCCGGGCCCGGCGGGTAGGGACGCCGGTGCGGGTGCACGTAGTCGAGCCCGCTCGGCTCGGAGGCGGGGCTTACGCCTCCGAGCAGCCCGACTTCCTGGTGCTCAACAACGCCTGCGGTCAGCTCTCCCTCTACGCCGCCCCCGACGGGGACGCCCTGCCCCCCTACGCCGTAGGCCTGTACCAGTGGGCGGTGGCCTGCGGCTACCGCTGGGTTGGCTACGAGTGTCGCATCGGCGCCGGGGGGGACCCCATCCTGCCCACCGACTACCTGCCACGGCGATTGATGGGCGAGTACCTGCGCTGGTTCTACAACACGCTGGTCGACTACGCCCCGCCTAACCTCGAGATCGTCCGGCACTACGCCGCGGCCATCGACATCTCGCCGGCCCTCCAAGCCCGCGAGTCGGTGCTGCTCGACAACGGCACCACCCTCACCGTCGACCACGTGGTGCTGACCTCGGGGCACACCTGGAACCACGAGCGCGGGGCCGACGGGGGCGTGCGCTATTTACAGCCTTATCCCATCGAGTGCCTCGACCAGAGCGCTCCGGCCGGATCCTCGGTAGCCGTGGCCGGCATGGGCCTGGTCGGCTTCGACGTCCTCACCGCCGTCACCATCGGACGAGGCGGGACCTTCGAGGAGCGGTGCGACCGGGCCGGCCGCATGCGGTACGTGCCCTCGGGCCGGGAGCCGACCGTCACCCTCTACTCGCGCTCAGGCGCTCCGTACTGCGCCAAGTCGGCCACCGGCGTCGACCCCTACGGCCAGTACCAGCCAGTGGTGTGCACCTCCGAGGAGTTCGCGGCGCTGACCAATCCGGGCGGGTCGCCGGTGCGGCGCCACGTGGACTTCCGGGCCGAGATTCTCCCGCTCATCTTCGCCGAGATGCAGGCGCGCTACTACTTACAAGCCGCCTTGCTGGCCGGGGGCGCCGTCGAGTCGACCGAGGTCCGCACCGTGCTGCGCCAAGGCTGGGTTGACGGGTACTACGAGAAGGTCGTCGACGTTCTCGAGCCGCGCTACGGGCGCTTCGACCCGGCCACCCACCTCTTCGCCGGGTCAGACCGCCAATACACGTCGGCCGCCGACTACCAGGGCCAGGTCTACGACATGATCGAGGACGACCTCACCGAGGCCCTCCGACCCGGGGGGAGCCCGGTCAAAGCGGCCCAGGAGGTACTGCGCATCCTCCGGGACCAGCTGCGTTCGGTCATCGAGTTCGGTGGTCTCTCCCTCGACTCCTACGTCGAGTTCCAGTCCAACGTCCGGGGCCGCATCAACCGCCTGGAGGCGGGCGTGCCACCCATGCGCTCCCAGCAGCTGTTGGCGCTGCTCGACGCCGGAGTCGTGCGCATCCCGCTCGGACCGAACCCGGAGCTGGCCCCCTGCCATGACGGCGTCCGCATAAGCTCCACCGCTCTCGCCGAGCCGACGGCCGTGACGGTCGACGGGGTGGTGCGGGGCTATCTCGACATGCCGTCGTTGGCCCGGTCGGGCTCGCCCCTGCTCAACCGTCTCTGCGCCAAGGGAAGGCTGACTCAGCTCAGCTACGGTGACACACCCGTGGGCAGCGTGGCCATCAATGAGGACTTCCACCCCTACGACACCGAGGGCCGGCTCCAGCCCAACATCTCCCTGCTGGGCGTGCTCACCGAGGGGGTGCGTTACTTCACCCACTACCTGCCTTCGCCCCGCAGCCGCCTCCGGGCCGTCTACGACGCCCAGGACTGCGTCGAGGCCGTGATCGGCTGAGCACATGATGGATTCCACGACCGAACGGGCGCGACCGTTGGTGGCGGTGGGCTACGGGCCCCGCTGCGTTCCCGTGATGCAGCTGGCCGAAGCGGCCGCTGGCCTCTGCGACCTGCTGTGGATGATCGACACGGCCGTGCCGGGGATGGGTGAGATGGCCGGTCTCCTCAACCGGTTCGGCCCCATTGTCGATCTCAAGGCAATGAGCGCCGAGCACGCGATCAAGGTGCTGGCCGACTGGGAGCCCGACGGCATGACCACCTACCTCGACGCCGGCATGGTCGACTTGGCCCTGGTCGCCGAGGGGCTGGGGCTGCCTTTCCACAGCCCGGCGACCGCCGCCGTCCTCACCGACAAGGCCCGCCAGCGGCGAGCCCTGGCTGACGCCGGCCTCGACGTGCCCCCCTGCCACCTCCTCCCTTCCGATGTCCGCCCCGACGAGTCCGGGCCCGAGCTCTCGGCCGTCGAGGCCGAGGTGGGGTGGCCCGCCGTCCTCAAGCCCCGCTCGGCCCAGGGCAGCCGCTACACCTTCCTGGTCCGCGACGGTGCCGAGCTCGAGAAGCTGCTCGACACCCTCGGCCCGGGCCGCCCTGACATGGTCCTTGAGGGTTACCTGGCCGACGATCCGGCCCGGGCCGGCGACCCCTACGCCGGCTACGTGTCGGTCGAGAGTGTGGTGGCCGACGGCGCCGTCAGCCACTTGGCGCTGACCGGCCGCTTTCCACCGGCCGAAAACTTCCGTGAGACCGGGTTCTTCATCCCCGCCGCCCTGGACGCCGGGAGCCGCTCGGCCGTCCTGGAGCTGGCCACCCGGGCTATCGACGCCCTCGGGGTACGCACCGGGTGCCTGCACACCGAGGTCAAGTTCACACCCGACGGGCCCCGCATCATCGAGGTCAACGGACGGCTGGGCGGCGGTGTGCCCGAGATGCTGGAGCGGGCCGCCGGTGTCAGCCTGCTCGACCTCACCCTGCGGGTGGCCCTGGGCGAGCCGGTGTCCGTCGACGGGCCGGTGGCCACCGACCGCATCGGCTACCGCTTCTTCCTCCAGCCGCCGACCGTCTCGGCGACGGTGACGGCCATCGAGGGCATCACCGACTTCACCGACCACGCCGAGGTGGACACGGTGAGCGTCCACCAGGGCCCGGGGGCCGCCCTCGACTGGCGGGACGGTTCCGGCAACCACATTGTGGCCGTTGTCGGCTCGACCGACGACGAGAAGCAGTTGCGGGCGGCCTACCGGCTGCTCCACCAGGAGGTCACTGTCAGCTACACCGACGTGAGGCATTGAGATGACGGCGGGCGTTCAACTGGCCCTCGACCCGGCGGCGCCGGCCGGTGCCGACGGACCGGTGCGGTGGAGATGCGCCCTGGTCAACAACATGCCCGACGCTGCATTCAGCGCCACCGAGCGACAGTTCGTGGGTCTTCTGGACGCCGGGTCCGGAGGTGAGACGGTCGTCGTGACCCGCCACACCTTGGCCGGGGTGCCCCGGGGGGAGCGGATCCGGGACCGTATCGCCGCCGAGTACCGCCCGCTCGATGACATCATCTCCGACCCCCCCGACCTGATGGTGGTGACCGGCTCCAACCCGATCGAGTCCCGCATCCAGGACGAGCCCTACTGGTCGGATCTGTGCGGGCTGCTGCGGTGGGGGAGCGAGAACGTGCCGGCAATGGTGCTGTCCTGCCTGTCGGCCCACGCCGCCCTGGCGGTCTTCGACGGCGTCGAACGGACCACGCTGCCGGTCAAATGCACGGGCGTCTTCGCCCAGCAGACCGAGCCGACCCACCCTCTGACCGCTGGCTTCTCCGACTTCTACGGTCCCGTCGTCCTGCCTCACTCGCGGCTCAACACCGTGCCCCTAGAGGCGGTGACCGCCGCCGGCTACGCGGTGGCCCTGCAGTCGAAGGAGGTGGGGTGGAGCGTGGTCACCAAGACGGTAGGCCGGTCCGAGGTCGTGCTGGTCCAGGCCCATCCCGAGTACGATCCATCCAGCCTGGTGCGCGAGTACGGCCGGGACGTGCGGCGCTACGCCGGCTACGAACGCGACGAACTGCCCTGCCTTCCTTGGGACTGCGTGGCCGGCCCGGACTGGGGCAGGCTGCGCCGGCTGCACGAGCGGGTGGTGGGCGGCGAGCGGGATCCGGCTCTGGTGGCAGGCTTTCCCTTCGACGAGGTCGGTGCCCGCGCGCCCTGGCCGTGGCGGGGTCCGGCCCTGCGTCTGTACGCCAACCTGTTGGGCACGATTCCGAAGAGGAGCGCCTGAGGACATGCACGACGAGACCATCGCCATCCACGGTGGCTACACACCCGACGGGACGCGGGCCGTGGCCGTGCCCATCTACCAGACGGTGGCCCACGACTTCATCGACGCCGCCCACGCCGGAGCCGTGCTCGACCTGGAAACGCCCGGCTTCCACTACAACCGGCTCAACAACCCGACCTTGGACGTCCTCGAGCAACGCATCTGCGCCCTCGAAGGCGGGACGGCGGCCCTGGTGGTGGCCTCGGGCATGGCCGCGGTGAGCTACGCCATCCTGACCGTGGCTAGTGCCGGCTCGAACTTCGTGGTGGCTCCCCAGCTCTACGGGGCCACCTTCACCTACTTCGCCCACGTGCTGCCCACCCTCGGCATCGAGGCCCGCTTCGCCGTCGACGACCGAGCCGAGTCGATCGCCCCCCTCATCGACGAGAACACCCGCGCCGTCTTCTGCGAGACCATCGGCAACCCGGCCGGCAACATCGTGGACCTCGAGGCCGTGGCCGCGGTGGCCCACGCGGCCGGCGTGCCCCTGATCGTGGACAACACGGTGGCCACGCCGCTCATGCTCAAGCCCCTCGAGCACGGGGCCGATGTGGTCGTCCATTCGTTGACCAAGTTCGTGGGCGGTCACGGCACCACCCTGGGTGGGGCCATCGTGGACGGCGGCCGGTTCCCGTGGGCCGACCATCCCGAGCGCTTCCCCATGTTCAACCAGCCCGAGCCCGCCTTCCACGGCGTCGTCTTCGCCCGCGACTTCCCCGAGCGGCCCTTCACCGTGCGGGCCCGCTCCACCCAGCTGCGCAATAGCGGCGCCACACTCTCCCCGTTCAACGCCTTCCTGCTGCTCCAAGGCCTCGAGACGATGGCCGTTCGGCTCGAGCGCCACGAGGCCAACGCCCGGGCCGTGGCCGACTACCTGGCCGCCGACCCCCGGGTTGCCTGGGTGAGCTTCGCCGGCTTCCCCGACCACCCTTACCACCACCTGGTCGAGCGCTACCTGCACGGCCGCGTGCCGTCCATCGTCACCTTCGGGGCCGAGGGTGGCTATGAGGCGGGACTGGCCTTCTTCGATGCGCTCCAGCTCGTCAAGCGGCTGCTCAATCTGGGGGACGCCAAGACAGTGGCCATCCATCCGGCCTCCACCACCCACCGCCAGCTGTCCGACGAGGAGCTGGTGAAGGCCGGTATCCGGCCAGAGACGATCCGCCTCTCCATCGGGATCGAGCACATCGACGACATCATCGACGACATCGATCAGGCCCTGGACAAGGCCATGGCCGGCCGAACCGGCTGAGCCGCTAGATCAGCTGGGGTCGAACTGCTTCGACTTCCCCGACCACAGTCGGTCTATCGAACCGACCTCTTGCACACCGACGTCCGACTCCGGCCCGCCGTGCCGGCGGAACACGTCGATCAGTTCCATCCGCAGCTGCTGGAGGTCGCACGAACCGTCGGTCACCACGGACACGTCGACGCCGCGTTGCGTCTTGCCCACGAAGAAGTTGGCGACGCCGGGCGTGGCAAGGACGGTCTGCTCGATGGCTCTCCGCGGCACCACAGCACCGCTTTCGTATTCGAAGGCGCCGTCGATCCGACCGCTGACCGCGGTGATGCGGCGATGAGCACAACCGCACGGACACGGCTCGTCGGACATCGTCACCGCGTCTGAGAGGTCATAGCGGATAAGCGGCTGCGCCAGGCTGTACAGGTTGGTCAACAGCAGCCGATCCGCAGGTTGCCCATATGGGACGACGTTGCCGTCAGCATCCGCCGGTTCGAGAATCACCAGATCGTCGGCGACGTGGAAGCCTTCTCCAACGCCGCAGGGAAAGGCATAGGTGCCCTCTGAGCAGCCCCAGAACTCGGAAGCCTCGATCCCCCACGCGGACCGAACTGCCTCTCGCACGGGCGGGGTGCAGACCTCTCCAGCGACGCTGACCCAGTCCGGTTTTATGGTGAGTCGTCCTTGTATCGCCTCGACAGCCAGCTCCCGGATGAGGCTCGGCCACGCCTGCAGAGCCTGCACCGCGGGACGCGCGTTGTTGAGACCGTCGACAATCTCGTCCAGGGGTTGCGTGCCGCCGAAGCAATGCGATGCCGGCCCTCCGCTCTCGAAGGTGCTGAAGGCGTGGAATATGCCCGATTCATGCCTGGTGCTGGTAGCGAAGGCCTGCGCCAGCACGGCGTCTGGGGCTTCGCCGCGTCGCCCGGTCCACCGCGAGCCCTGCATCACGAAGGTGACGAATGCGTCCCAGCCGTAGACATGGACTGCTTCGGTTCCTACATATCCAGAGGTGACGATTGCGCGGTACTCGTCGTCCAGGTACCCGTCTCCGTCCAACTGATCGAGGTATTGCCGTACCCCGACGAGCGTCAACTCGGGGACCGTGACCACCCGGTCGAACTCCGCCATCATCTCGGCTCTGGTCAGGACCGGCAGAGAGGGAAGGTCGGCCTCGGTGAAACTCGCCAAATCGCGGCCAGCCAGTCGTTCTCGCCAGAACGGCGATCGATCGGCGGCATGGACCAGCAGTTCCCGAAGTAGCCGTTCGCGTTCTGCGGCGAGACGCCCAGCGTCCCAGCGCAGCCGGCGCACCCCCTTCAAGTACGCATCTTGCAATTCGGCACGCTGGCGCAGGACCAGCTGCTCGTAACGTCCTTCCGACGTCGTCGCGCCAATCGTCATAGTCACATAACCGATAGTAGCCTATAATGCGCTATTCAGTACTATTAGTAGCAGAATCGCCATATACCGTGACTCACGGTATCTTTGTGGCAACGCGAGGTTCGGGGAGTCGCGTGCGGGCCATCATCAAGAAGCGAAATCGATCTCATGCCTTTCGCGCTCGCTGCACCGCTTGGGCAGCGTCTTCGTGTCCGTTGGTGATCAATCCTGAGATCACGCCATCGACGTCAGCGGCTGATCGATTCTGGCTGAGCTTGAAACTGGCCTCGATGCGGGTGATCAGCAATTCCACTCCCACAATGGCGCGTAGTTGACCCTCGATGAACTGCGGCGGCGCGTCGTCGACGGACCATGATTGCGGTCGGCCGGCCTCGTGGCGTCCGGTTAGATCACGCACATTCTGTTCGACCCAGGCCGGGTCATCGTGCACTGCGAGTCGCCCATAGACGTGCGCAGTGACGTAGTCCCAAGTGGGCACCACCCGTCCGTGCTCGGCCTTGCTCGGATACCAGGCCGGGGAAATGTACGCATCTGGTCCCCGCACGATGACCAGAGCCTCGCCAACCACCGGGAGCCGCCACTGGTCATTGTTGCGGGCGAGGTGACCACGAAGGGTCCTCATGCCCGGGTCATAGACGAACGGCAGCATAGTAGCGACCACGCCCTGCGGTGTCGCAGTGATCAGGTCAGCGGCGCCGTGGTGAGCGAGCAGCTCGCCGACGGCCTGCTCGTCGGCGGCGAAAGAGGCGGGAATGTACATGCCTTGAGGCTTACGTTTCGACGAGTGGGTATGGTGCCGCGACAATCGAATCAAGCGACGCCTGTAGTTTCGCCGTGTCGAACACGCAGTCGTAGTACGAAGCGGTGAGGTGGAGTTCCGAATTCACCCGGTTTATCGCCAGCGAGATCTGATTCGCCAAACCGACTGGAAGCTGTGTCACGAAGACATGGGGGCTCGTTGACGTCGACCATGAAATCCGTTGGGCTGCGGGCATAGTGGAACCGTCGCTGACCACAAGACGGGCACGTGAGCTGCCCGAGTTCCAGGCAGTCTCACTAGCTGGCCGGGAGGCGAGCCGCGCAGCGTAACCCATGCCGTAGCCGACAAGAGCCCGGAACCCGTTGGTGTACTCTTTTGTCGCGGCAGCGATCTCGGCTGGATCGTACGGCGAGCTTGTGCTAACCAGCGCAGTGCCAACAAAATTCGACAAAGTGCCGACATCCGGCGGCAAGTGTCGACTGAGATCCACCATGACGCTCACTTGTTCCTCCGGTGTGATGCCATGGGATTCGAGGGAACGAAGAAATGACGACGTGATGATTGCGGAGATCGACACCCCGGGCCAGTACCGGTCGCGAACTTCTCGCGCCCGCGTTAGGAAATCCGCATCACTGCGTGCGTACGCGACCGACACCCTGCCCGCGAACGGCGTCATCGTGCCGCCTGCGCGCCGAAACTTACGTAGCGGTTCGTTGAGCGCCTTGAACAGCTGCAAGGGTTCGGTTCGTACGGCGTGAATCGCTGCACGCAACCCCGGGCTGCTGCAATTTGCCAGCGGCGGCGGATGAGCGAACCCTGGTTCGGCCGCGCCCAACGACGCCATGATCTCAGCGAAGAGGCGCCAACCGCCAAGACCGTGGTCGTACACGATGAAAAGCCAGGGATCGGCGACATGGACCCGTAGTGAGACGTCGGGTACTTGCGGACCTGCAGCAGTCAGCTTTTCAAGAGTCCTGGCCGGATCGTCGCAGTCCAGATTCGGTCCCTCGCAGACCGCCACCGAACTACAGGTCGGGTCAAACCGCCAGCGGCGCCGGTTGGGATCCGGGAGTAGCCCGATGCGATTAGGCGGACCACCCTGCGCTATCGCCCTAAGCCGCAGGCGAAGTCTGTCTGGGTCATCCAAGTGGTCGAGTGGACCGACCAAGTAGGCGACGGCATGGCCCGCGTAGCCGACGTCGATAACGCTCACCTCAAGCCCCACCGTTCGGCGGAGACAAGCCAGCCTCCGCCAGCAGCCGTCGCTCGTCGACTTTGCTGGAAGACGTCAAGGGCAAATCGGCCACTAAGACGAATTGGTCGGGCAGCATCGTTTCCGGGAGCCGTTCGCTGGCGGCCTTGCGGATGGCGATAGGAGTGAGCTCGCAGTCTGGCACCACGAATGCGACGACCCCCAGATCGCCCTCCCGGTCGAAGGTCGTGCACGCGGCGGATGCGACCCCGCCGAGACCACCGAGCGCATCGGTCACCTCGACCAGCGACATCCTCACTCCATGTCGCTTGATGACGCGGTCCGAGCGCCCCACGTATACGTAGTTGCCCCGGTCGTCGCGGCAGACAAGGTCACCAGTGCGGTAGAGAATGGCTTCTTCGACCACGTCCGTCCGCAGCACAGCTGCGCTCAGCGCCGGGTCATTCAGATATCCAGCCATGAGCTGCGGTCCGCCGATGTACAGCTCGCCGACCACTCCAGGACGATCCACCAGCTTTCCGTGCTCATCAACGAGGTGGAACGAGCTCCCGGAATGCGGACGACCGATCGGGACCAGCCCCGCGTCGAGCAGCTCGGGCGTCAGCTCCAGATGGGCGACGGCGATGGTTGTCTCGGTCGGGCCGTACCGGTTCACCACCCGCAGCCCCGGACTGGCGGCCCACACCGCCCTGATATCGGCCGTGGACGGCGCTTCGCCGCCCAGGGCCATCACTCTCAACGGGGTGTCAGCCAACCGCGCCAGACGGCCACTGGCTCGGAGCAACCGAAGGTAGCTGGGAGAGAAGCTGGTCGTCGTGATCCCCTCGCTGATAACGATCGAGAAAAACCTGCGAGGGAACAGAAGGGCTTCCCGGTCGGGGATGACGAGGGGGACGCCGCGCACCAGCGGGGGAAAGATGGCAGAGAAGGACCCGTCGAAGTGCACGGGCGAAACGCATAGGGCCCGGTCGCTCGCACTAAGTCCCACGGCGTCGGCGCATGCTTCGACTGCGGTGAAAAAGGCCTCCGGGGAAATCTGCACCCCCTTGGGGATACCGGTCGTCCCCGACGTGTAAATGATGTAGGAGATGGGGCCCGTTACGGGTGGTGGCGTGTGCCGATCTGCGACGTCCAACGCCGACAGGTTCAACGCCGAAAGGGACGTCCACGCCGTGCCGACGGGAAGCCCCGAAGGCGCCGTTTGGTCCGAGCCTGCGGTGATCACCAGTGTGGGCCGGCAGTCGGCCACGATCTGCGCACGGCGCAGATCTGGATCGGTGATTGCCAATGGAACGAACGTGACTCCCGCCCACAGACAGCCCAGTGCCGCCACCACGAAGTCCACAGAATTACCGATCAGCAGGGCAACCCGATCCCCGGGCTCGACGCCTTTCTGGAGTAAGCCGGCGGCCACTCTGCCAGCTGCCGCGCGCAACTCACCGCGGGTCAGCGCGCGATCCAGGTCCTTGACGGCGGGCCGATCCGGGTGTCGATGGGCGTGGTCCAGCACCGCACCGAGCACGCCGCGGACCGTCACGCTTTCTCGCAGTTGCTGCATGCTCTCTATTTCTCGCTCGCCGGTGGAGGTCATCGAAACGCGCCCGCGAGCTAGGTGCCCGCGAGCTGGGCGACCACAGGTGCGAAGGACTCCATCGCCTCGCCCGGCACCACGATGTTGGTGAAGCCCCACCTCTCGCGGCGCTTGAGAAGCTGGTCGCACAATTCGTCCGGGGTGCCGAGCAGGACGATCGGAAGCTCGAGCGCGTCCTCGCCCGGAAAGCCGAGCATCGTTGCGGTGCGCACCGCCGCGCGGCGGCTGGCGACGACTCGGGTGGCGAAGGCCACAATCTGGAGCTCGATCGAACTGAAGCGGTCACCGGCCCCTTCGCGCACCCATGCCAAGCAGCGATCGAAATGATCGAAGGTGGCTTGGCTGGCCAGGTCGCCACCTTTCTCGCCCGAAGCCAGGCTGGTGTTCACGCCCACCGTGTCCGCGTGTTCGGCAGCCACCATGAGTATGCGCCTACTCCCACCGCCGACCATGACGCGAGGTGGCGAAGCCGGGCGAGGATCGCAGCGGGCGTCGCGCACCGTGTAATACTTCCCAGCGAATGTCGCCTCCCCGTCACTCCACAGTCTCTTCATGACAGCGAGGCTCTCGGCCAGCCGGGCCACACGGACACCCGGTTCGCCGTACTCGATCCCGGATTGCTCGTAATCGCTTCGGAGCCAGCCCGCTCCAAGACCCACCTCGACCCGCCCTTCGGCCGCCAAGCCGAGCGTCGCGATCTCCTTGGCCAACACCACAGGGTTGCGGAGGTCGTTGTTCAACACGCCGGAACCTACGTGCAGGGTTGAGGTCGCTTCGGCGGCCACGGTCATCGCGACGAGAGGCTCGAACTGGGCGTCAAGATGGTCAGGAACATACAGGGTCGAGTAACCGAGATCCTCGGCCTTGCGGGCCTGGTCTCGCCACGCCGACATGGTCGGCGCGACCGCGGCCTGTACGCCGAACCGGAACGGGAGCATCTGTCCTGGCACCTCCACTACTCATGAAAGCCGGTGATTAACCGACCGAGAGTCATTGAATCATCCTCATATCATCCTATACAGTAGGCGTTATGCCAATAGCAGTACGAACAGTCGGTTCAGATTTCTCATTGACGGACATTGCGAAACTGCTCAACGAAGACGGGTGTGTGGTAATCGCGGACCTCGCTTCGCCCCAAACGATGGATCAGATACGGGCCGAGCTCGAGCCGTACCTCGCTGCCACCGATGGAGGCAACACCGACTTTCTGGGCGAAACCACCCGCCGTACCGGCGCCCTGATCGCCCGTTCGCCGACCTCGCGCTCACTCATTACTCATCCGACGATCATCGACACGCTCGACCTCGTATTGGGCGACCACGCCAGCACCTTCCAGGTCGACCTGACCCAGCTGGTTACCATCGGGCCCGGTGCGCCGGCGCAGATGATTCATCGGGATCAGTGGTCGTTCGATCGCTACCAGTTCCCGAGGGGCTTCGAAGCCGAAGTCGCCACCATGTGGGCCGTGACCGACTTCACCGAAGAGATGGGTGCGACCCGGATGGTGGTGGGCAGTCACCGGTGGGAGGACGATCCCGACGAGGTGGACGCCGCCCTGTCCTCCCCAGCGGTCATGACCAAGGGTTCGGTCCTCTTGTACACCGGCTCGGTATTCCATGGCGGGGGTGCCAACACCACCAAGAACACCCGGATCGGCATGAACGTGGGCTACTCGCTCGGGTGGCTGCGCCAGGAGGAAAACCAGTATCTCGCCTGCCCACCCGAGATCGCCCGCACCCTCCCCGAGGGGCTGCTGCGGCTGATGGGCTACCAGCGCGGCTCCTACGCCATCGGCTACACCGACGACATGCGAGAACCCCTGGACTGGCTGTACGGCAGCCCGGCGTTTATGTCGGACTTCTACGAATACCGCCGCGCCGCGCGCAAGCGGCTCAAGGCGACGGGAACCTACGTTCCACCCATAAGTCTTAGCCCGGAAACACCGGCTAATGAGAAAACAACGGCAAATAGGTGAGGGAAAGCATATGCAGAATCAGATTCGTGAAGTCTTAGCTGCCCATGGCCGTATGGCGGTTGATCCACGGGAGGTGGACGATCAGGCCGACCTCTACGACCTCGGTCTGACGTCGCACGCGTCGGTCGACGTCATGCTTGCGCTTGAGGATGCATTCGACATCGAATTTCCCGATGAAGTGCTCAAGAAAGCCACCTTTGCTTCCGTACACAACATCGCGCAGGTAGTCGAAAGCCTAGTCAAGCTGTCTGCGTGATGGAACGTGCGGTCGCAGTCGGCGCCGGCCGGCGGCAGCCCGCAACGATTACGGAGTGTGCATGATCACCCTGCCGGACGAGGTTGACGGGCGCCGCGTCCGTCTCGGATGCGATGTCGTTGAGGTTGAGGATGTCCAGAATTCATTGGCGGCGTTCGGGGACCGGTACCTGTGCAAAATTTTCACGCCCAGCGAAATCAACGACTGTCGAGGCCGCAACCAGGTACACAGACTGGCGGCTAGGTTCGCGGCCAAAGAAGCAGTGATCAAAGCATTCGCAGAACCCGACATGCCGTTTCCCTGGCGCGAGATCGAGGTAACAAAGGACGGTCCGCTGCCGCTGCTTCGTCTGAGCGGAGCACTCGCCGAGCGGGCACGACATCAAGGCTGGCTGACCTCATCGTTGTCGCTTTCGCACGCTGATTGCCACGCAATGGCCGTCCTTCTCGTGGTCTGCGGCTCCAACGCCGAGGCGGCCGCGCGATGACGCGCAAACGCGAGCCAGCATGGGCTTGGATGATCGGCGCAGTAGGCGGCGGGCTCGCGCTTGCCGTGGCCGTTCTCATCGGTTACGGCACCGGTCCCGCCGGCCTCACACTCGCCGTGCGCGTCACGGCGCGCTGGTCGTTCCTTTTTTTCTGGCTTTCGTATGCCGGCGGCGCGATGGCCATCCTGTTCGGCCCCGCCTTTGCCGGGCTGGCGCGCCAGGCGCGAGCCTTCGGCCTGGCCTTTGCCGCCGCGCTCCAGGTCCATATCGGATTGGTCATCTGGCTGGGCGTCGCTATCGGGCAGATTCCGTTGCACGGCCGCATCTTGTGGTTCTTCCTGCTCGCACTGTTTATTACCTATCAGTTGGCGCTGCTGTCCTTCGGAATCGGAATGCGCAGCCTGGGACATTTGTGGCGGCCACTGCTTTTCCTGGGCACGACTTACATTCTGACCGCATTCGGCCTGGATTTTGTGCTGGGCGCACTCAATCGGGAGACACAGCATTGGCTCTACTTCATCGCATATGTGCCGTTCGCTTTGTTGAGCCTTATTGCCATCCCGCTGCGCCTTGGCGCGTTTCTTCGTCAGCGCTTCGAATCCTTGCCGGTGTCGACCGAACCGGCGAGACGAACACTGATTGATAGTTGAACTAAACCCAAATCCTTTTCCTTAGGGGGCACGTTGTCGACGCCGACCAAGGCCAATGTGAAGCCCGTGAAGCCGCCGACGCCGCCAGACCTCGTCCGGCTAACCGGCTTACAAGCTCTGGCACGCCTACCGGTGGAGATCATGCGCACGGAGCGGCGGGCAGGCCGCAACACGGCCGGGTTCATATCTGGCTACGAAGGTTCGCCACTGGGCGGATACGACATGGAGCTCGACCGCCACCGCGCCCTACTGGACGGGTACGGCATCATCTTTCAACCGGGCGTCAATGAAGAGCTTGCAGCGACGGCCGTTCAGGGAAGCCAGCTCGCGTCGGCGTCGCAGGGATGCACGGTCGACGGCGTCATCGGGTTCTGGTACGGCAAATCGCCGGGATTGGATCGGGCGTCGGATGCGTTCCGGCATAACGTTCTGATGGGCGTGCCCGCCAACGGCGGAGCACTCGTCTTCGTTGGAGACGACGCATCAGCGAAGTCATCGACGGTGCCCGGCGCATCGGAACGGTTGCTCGCCGATTTGGGCATGCCCACGCTGTACCCCGCGGACCCTCAACAGATTCTGGACCTTGGCTTACATGCCGCGGCTATGTCACGAGCCAGCGGGCTATGGGTGGCACTCAAAATATCGACCGACGTTGCCAATGGCTCTATGACAGTCGATGTCACCCCCGGCCGCGTAATCCCCCTAGGACCGCTACGCGCAGTGGACCACGCAGTGACGGCAAAGATGATGCAACCGATGCTTTCAGTTCTGGAACGCAGTCGCGACGGCGAACGTCGTCAGGCTGCACTCGACTACGCCGCGCGAAACCAACTCGACCTGGTCACCGCACACGGTGGGATCGACCGCATCGGGATCACCGCCGCCGGACCCACGTTCCTCCACGTCCGTGAAGCTTTGCGGCGGATGGGTCTCGACGATATTGAGCTGACACAACACGGAGTTCGCCTGCTTCAGCTGGGGATGATCGACCCCATCGAGCCGCGCACGCTGAATGGCTTCGCCTCAGGCCTGCAGAAGATCATCGTGGTCGAGGACAAACGGCCTTTCATTGAAACCGCCGTCCGCGACCAGCTTTACGGTCACAACGAGGGCGGGCCGTTGATCATCGGCAAGCGGAATATCGAGGACGGTCCGGTATTCCCAAGCAACGGCGAACTCACCGCCGACACGATCGCCCCCGTGCTTGCGAGAATCCTACTCGGACACAGTGAGATCCGCTCCGTCCGGGACTGGCTCGACCGGCGCCGATCACCGAAATCGCCTCTGACGCTTCCCTTGATAACAACTCGCAGCCCATATTTCTGTTCGGGATGTCCGCACAATTCGTCGACGAAGGCGCCTGATGGCTCGTTGGTCGGCGCCGGCATCGGGTGCCACGGTCTTGTCACGCTGATGGCCGAGGAACTGGTGGGCAGCATCACCGGGCTCACGCAGATGGGCGGCGAGGGCGCGCAGTGGATCGGCATGAGTCCCTTTGTGCACCAGTCCCATTTGATCCAGAACCTGGGGGATGGCACTTTTCATCACTCCGGCAGCCTCGCGGTGCGCGCCGCCGTCGCAGCCGGCTCTCACATCACCTACAAAATTCTCTACAACTCCGCGGTCGCGATGACGGGCGGTCAGCACCCCGCAGGCGCGCTCACCGTGACGGATCTTGCGCGGGCATTGCTGGCCGAGGGGGTTACCCGGGTCATCGTCACCACCGAGGACCCGAAACGCTACCGTCGCAACGATCTACCGCGTGGTGTGCGCTGCTGGCATCGCGATCGCCTGGACGAGGCGCAGCGGACGCTGGCAGCCACACCGGGTGTCACGGTCATCATCCACGATCAGGAATGCGCTACCGAGTTGCGTCGTAAGCGCAAGCGCGGCACAGCAGTTCAGCCCGCTCAACGCATCATGATCAACGAGCGGGTGTGCGAGGGCTGCGGGGACTGCGGCGCCAAATCGAATTGCCTGTCGGTTCAGCCGATCGATACCGAATTCGGTCGCAAGACCCGCATAGACCAATCATCGTGCAATTTCGACTTCTCCTGCCTCAAAGGAGATTGTCCGGCCTTCATGACGATAGTGCCCAGCCGCTCGAGCGCCGCAAAAGTGGCAGTAAGGGCACTGGAGACCACTGATCTTCCCGAACCGCCTCAGCTGGCCGCCGAGCCGCACACCACCCGAATCACCGGCATCGGCGGATCCGGTGTCGTCACGGTCGCCCAGACGCTGGCCGCGGCCGCGACGATTGCAGGTCGCTACGTTCGCACTCTGGACGAGACCGGCCTAGCCCAAAAAGGCGGACCGGTGGTGTCCGACATAAAGATCTTTGATCAATCGACAGCGGTGGCGAACCGCGCCGGCGAGGGCGAATGCGACCTGTACCTAGGTTGTGATTTGTTGGTCGCGGCCGAGGCTCGCTACCTGCTGGCTGCCGATCCGCACCGCACGGTTGCGGTCATCTCTTCGTCGGCGGTGCCAACCGGCCACATGGTCGTCGACCCTGACGCCACGTTCCCGGCAATCAGTCAGGCGATAGCACCGATACTGGAGGCCACTAGCGCCAACCACGCCGTCATCCTCGATGCCCGCAAGCTTGCCACCACCTTGTTCGGTCAGGATCAGTTCGCGAACATGCTGTTGGTGGGTGCGGCGTACCAAACCGGCAGACTGCCATTGCGCGCCCAACACATCGAGGAAGCCATTCGCGGCAGCGGCATCAAGGTGCAAGAGAATTTGCAAGCATTCCGCCGTGGTCGGCAAGCTGTCGCTGCGCCAGCCGATTTGGACGCCGCCGTCGCGCAATTGCGAAAACAGCGCCGGCCCAAGGCCATGTCGCACGATGCACGTCGCATTGCGACGATAGTTCAGGCCAGGCCCGAATCGCCGCTCGGCGAGGACGTCGCGGTGCGCGTCGCCGATCTGATCGCCTATCAAAGTCGCCGATACGCACAACGCTACGCAGAGTTCGTCGAGCGGATTCGTGTCGCCGAAGCAACCAAGGCCCCTGGTAGTGACGACCTGACCAGGAGCGTGGCTCGAAATCTGCACAAGCTCATGGCATATAAGGATGAGTACGAGGTGTCCCGACTGTGCCTCGACCAAGAGGTCGACGCTGGGGTGCGCGAGGCGTTCGGGTCGAACGCGCGCGTGTCATACAAGCTGCATCCACCGTTCCTGCGGGCGATGGGCATGAATCGGAAGCTCACCTTGGGCCCGTGGGTGCGGCCGTTCTTCCGGGCGCTTGCCACCCTGCGGTTTCTCCGCGGCAGCTTTTTGGATCCCTTCGGCCACACCCAAATCCGTCGGTTGGAACGGCAGTTGATCGTAGAATACCGAGCGTGGATGGACGATGTCGCCGTCGTCATGACTCCGGAGAATCATTCCCTCGCGGTGCGAGTCGCCGAACTCCCGGATGTCGTGCGCGGATACGAAGACGTCAAACTCGCTAATGTCGCCCGATACCGAAAACAGGCCGAGCAGTTGATTTCTGAGCTGATTCAGTCGCCGCAGCTTCAAGGGGAGAGGCGCGCATCAGCCGCGGCTCAGGTGGGCCCGGATGGCAGAGATGGTGGCCGTGGTGGCCTCCGCGCTGCCGCCTCCAAACGCGGCCATACCGGCAAAGCCGTGCGTAAGTGCATCGAACTGCCGGTGATCGACCGCGACGCCGGCCGAGCGTAGCGCCACGGCGTATTCGTTACCCTCGTCGCGCAGTGGATCGAATCCTGCGGTGATCACCACAGCGGGGGCCAATCCAGATAAATCAGCGGCCTTCAGCGGCGATACCCGTGCATCGTCGGCGGCAAGGCCCGTGCCGTCCAGATACAGGTCTACGTACCGTTCCTGCTGCAGCTTGGACAGGAAGAACCCGTCCGAGAACAAGGTGCGCGACCGGGTCTTCGCGGAGAGGTCGAGGACCGGATAGAGCAGCACCTGCAGCGTTGGCTGCGGAATACCCTCTTCGCGGCTTCGCAACGCGACGAGGGCTGCCAGGTTTCCGCCGGCGCTTTCACCGCCAACGCCGATCCGCGACGGGTCAGCGCCCAGTTCGCCGGCGTGTCCACGTGCCCATCGATAGGCCGCAACGCAGTCATCGACGGCAGCCGGGGCCCTGTGTTCCGGTGCGAGCCGGTAGTCCACCGACAACACGTGTATCGCGGCGTCTCGGCAAATCATCCGACACAGTCCGTCGTGAGATTCGATGTCGCCCACGACGAAACCGCCGCCGTGGAAGAAGACAAGTAGCGGGGCCGTCTCGGCGACGGCCGGTCGATAGTGTCGCGCTCGAAGGGGTGTGTCGGGGCCGGGAATCGTGAGGTCGGTGGTGGGGACGGCTACGTGGGTGTTCATCGCCGCATGCGCTTTGCGCAACAGGGCGCGGGCAACTTCCAGATCCCCATCAGCCGAGAGGCTGCCAGTACGTGTGCTTCGTCGGGCGATCAATATCAACTGAAGCGTGGTGTCAAGGGTGTTGCCGTCGATGGTGATCCTTCTGCCGCCAGCCAAGAGACGTTTTTGCCATGGCGGAATCCACGGCATGACTTTGACAACGACGCCACGGGCGGCGTTTTTCGCTGCGAGGCGGGTTTTGGGCCGCTTGTGGGTTATGGCTGCCTCCGTGTGAGCTGCGAAGTGACTTTCTCGGGCACTGTGTTTCCGAACACCAGGATAAACGGGGGGTCACCCTTCGTACCTGCTGTCGTAATGAAAATGCGAGCGCAAGAAGACAGTTAGGTACAAATGTTTGGTTTTCCCGTTCCATTGTGCTTACGAGCATAATTGGACTCCACCGGTTCGGCGGACCTCCGGCGGCGGCTCGACCGGCCGACCGAAACCACCTCCCGAACGATTCCGGTACGGGATAATTTCGACCGGCTACACCATCTAGTCCTGAGCGCGATCATCACAGAGAGGAGGTGGGGCGTGACCGAAGACGCGATCAGCATCGGCGGCGTCGACCTCGCTGATCCGGACACATACATGTCGGGAATGCCCTTCGACGCGTTCCGGAAGCTTCGCGAGTGCGCACCCGTGGCATGGCACCCGTACAAGGACGGGCCTGGGTTCCTCGCGCTCACCGGCTACGACGAGGTCTTTGCCGTGTCTCGCGACAGCGCCACGTGGTCGTCGGAGGCGACGGCGGTCTACTTCGACGTGCCCGGTCCCGGCGACATCGCCGACCAGCGGGGCGTGATGATGTTGACGATGGACCCGCCGCGGCACACCGCGCTGCGCGCGCTCGTCAGCAAGGGCTTCACGCCGCGCCAGGTAGCGAAGCTCAACGAGCGCATCACCGACATGGCGCGCGACGTGGTCGACAGCGTCATCGAGCGGGGCGAGTGCGACTTCGTCACTGACGTCGCCGGGGCGCTGCCCTCACACGTCATCGCCGAACTGCTCGGCATTCCGCTGGAAGACGGCTACCGACTTTACGAGCTGACCGAGATCATGAACACCGGTCTGATAGGCGACAAGCGCGCCATGAAGGCGGCCGCCGAGATGTTTAGGTACGCAACGGAACTTGTGGCCCGCAAACGTGTGGATCCTCGCGACGACATCGCGACATCGCTGCTGCATGCCGAAGTCGACGGACAGCGCCTCACCGAAACCGAGTTCAACTTCTTGTTCTTGCTGTTGATCAATGCCGGCGGCGACACGACGCGTAACTTGGTCGCGGGAGGCACGTGCGTGCTGATGACCCATCCGCAGGAGCGGGCACAGCTGGAGGCCGATCCGTCGCTGCTGCCGACTGCGGTTGAAGAAATGCTCCGCTATATCAGCCCGGTCAACACGTTCTTTCGCACGGCCACGATGGACACCGAACTACGCGGGGTGCCGGTGAAGGAGGGCGACCGGGTGGCGATGTTCTACCCGTCGGCCAATCGGGATGAGGCCCACTTCGTCGATCCCGACCACTTCGATGTGACTCGTAAGCCAAACCCGCACTTGGCATTTGGCGGCGGCGGCACACATTTCTGCCTCGGCGCGAACCTGGCCCGGGTGGAGGCGGCCACCCTCGTATCGGAAGTGCTGAGCCGGATGAAGAACATGGAGTTGGCGGGGCCGGTCGAGCGCATGCCTTCGACATTGATCAACGGCATCCACTCCATGCCTGTCCGGTTCACGCCTGCTCGACGTGTGGGCGCCTAGCTGATTCCGCAACTCTCAATCGACGCGATGTCCGATACGGGGATGTGCTCGGATGCGGAGACGGCAGCTACCGGCAACACCGCGTTGCGGATCGCCGCCAATAGCGCCGGATGATGGGCGGAATGATCGCCGGAGGGTGTGACGATCAGGCGGGGCGGCCGCGACGTCCGTTGCAGCCGATCAAGGGCTGCCCGGCCGCCTTGGGCAGTGAACTGCTCTGCATCCTCGGGTGAAGCAATCAGCGTCACGCCGTTTCCACGGTGGGCAAGAGTGTTCAGAATAACCTCCGGCAGGTATACGAGTCCGACCCAGCTCAACACCCGCAGGACGTATCGCGGGAGGCGGTTGTGCAGGAAGCTCTTCGTCGGCTCTCGAGCCGGGTTGAGAAGTGCTCTAAGGCGTTTTGTCCGGGATTCGCCAGCGCCGCCGCCCGTGTCACCAACCGTGTCGGCGCTGAGCGTTTTCTTCCGAAAGGCCCACTGCGACAGTAAGGTAGGGGTGACGCGCCAATTCCACACCAGCAGGTTGACCAGGATGGCCGACTGCGCACGGATATGGCGGGCCGTCTGAGCGGCGTACCACGCGCCGGAGCAGATACCGACAAGCTCGAGTTCGCCGGCGTCTTGGCACGCATGTCTGGCCACCGCTATGGAGTCGGCGATGTCGGCCTTGGAATACACTCTGCGCCAACGCTCCCGGCTGATCTGGCCCGACAAGCCCTGTCGCGCCGGGTCCCAGCGCACCGCCTGCGACCCGGTCGCTGCAATGCGACGTGACAATTCGACCCACTCCCGGACCGGTCCTACATGCAAGTCGTTGGCAGTCACGAAGAACAACACGGTCTTTGCCGGCGCGGGACTACGGCGTCGGGGCCGCGTGCGGATCGCGAAGAGTCCGTTCGGCCCGATTCTTTCGATGCTCTCGAAAACGTCGACGCCTTCGGGCGTCTCGGCCGGCATCGTCACGGTTGTCAGGTATTGGGGATCAGCGCGATGGGTGCGACTGGGAACGTTTCCGTCGACCCAGTCGACGATCGAATCGACCGCGGTGAAAGGGATCGGTAACGGCGTCGGCGTCGGCGCGGCGCATTCCGGCAGACCGCCGGCAATGATCGAATCAACTCCCTTGGCCGATGCCAGGGCGGTGACGCGCTTGTCGGTCTCGGCTGGCCTTCCCACCAGAAGTAGGTTCTCGACGCCGTGGGCGCCAACTGGATTGGCACCCATCCGCAGCGCGGCGAATTCTGCGGCGGCATGGTCGCTCAACCGCCCGCCGATGATTGACACTTCGCCGGGCATAGCAGCGTCTCCGCCCACCGAAAACCGGAACAGCGTGGTGTGTTCCCGAAGGTAACGCCTGCCCGTTCCATAGGGATCGAGATAGACCGCGCGGTTGACCGTGTCGGATCGGGCCAGGTACTCGTTGAGGATCAGGCACCCCGCACGTATGCCGATAGCGGTCACCGACTGCGCGCCGATCAGCGTGAGGTAGTCGAGTGCATAGCCCACGCTCGCCACCCAGTTGGCCACCGCGTCATCACGGACCTGAGCGTATGCAGAATCACCTAAGCCCAGATAGTCAAAACGCAGCACGCCGAAACCGCGACGCGCCAGGTTGCCGGCGAGGACCCGCTGTAGTCGGACACTGTCCATCCCCTCCTTGCCGAGCGAACCACAGATCACTACCCCGCCCCTGATCTGGTTCTCGACGGGCAGATGAACCACACCGAACAAGGGCGAATCAGACGGCCCAAAAAACGTCGGCACCTCTGTCGTCGTCGACGGCATGTTGCGCTGGTGGCCCGATCGGCTTCCGCCGCTGGCGGGTGGCTTCGTGTTCGAGGTTGTTTTGCTGATTTTCATCAGTTGGTTCAACCGTCCTCGCGTCGGCCACGCCGCGGGGCCGAAACAGTGTGACTGGATAACGCCCAACAGATTTCCCCCTCCTATGTGCAAGACCTTCGATACCGCGAGGTCAGGGTCGGTGGCAGAGCCTCGAAAATGCCTGCCGCACATGATGACCGCCGTTGACCGTGAATCCACCGGTTCTGCAACCACCTCGAGCCACCTCGAGGAAAAGAACACGCCCCCTTCGTTCCATACAGCAATCCCGCGATCCGCCACCAGGCAGACATCGGGTTCATGCGTGTGCCTCAACGGTGTCGGTATGCCCAGCCTCTCTTGGGAAGTACTCGCCGTCCAGGTCCGACTTCACTAGCGTCGCGCGCGATTGCATGTACAACCCCGGATCCACGAGCCGGCCCGCAATGGTTGCTCCCATTCCGACGACAATCCTGCTGCCGACGACCGTCCCTGGGGAAACTTGCACGTTCGACGAAATGAGGCAGTAATCGCCAATCTCGATGGGGCTGCAAGTGTGAGTGTTGCTCTTGCGTCGCGTTCGGGCCGGCCAGCTCGCCGAGGAGATTCCGTGGGTAATCAACGTCGACCGCACACCACCAATTGCGCTGTGTGTCCCAACACGTATGCCACCGCTGCAGTCGAGGTAGTGGCGAGCAGTTATGTTGGAGTGCGGCTTCAGATGCAGCAGGCAAGCGGCACCCGCGTCGCCCAGCTCTTTAGCAGCGGTCACCCAGTTCCAATGACAGATCTCTGCGTGTTCCCCTAGCGTGAGCACCGCCAGATCCCTGATGACATTGAATGATCCGATGTACGCTCCGTCGCCAATCTCGACGCGATCAACCCTAGAGACCAAACAGGGGCCGATGCGCACCCTATTGCCAATGGCCCATCCCAAGCGACGGAGCAGAGAGTTTTTTAGCTCGCTGGCAGGGAGCGCCGCCACAATAGTGACCAGCGCGCCACGTACACTCATGTGCAGTCCTTCCTTGATCCACCGCAAGCGGGCCAATCCCAGCCTTTGGCTTTGCGGATGCGTCCTTGTTGGATAATCGACATACCTGGAAACCTTGTCGCTATCAGCGGTAAGTTGATCCCGGCCCTTCCCGGCGCGTTTGCTGCCCAGAAGCCTGAATGATTCTCAGGGCGCATTGTACGGCGACCCGTTGAGCGTGATGCCCGAGAGCATGTAGGTCTCTCGCGGCGCGTTCGCAAAGAGAACCGGCTTCTGCGATTGTTGCTGTATCGCGATGTTACGGAACACAATATTGTTGACTGCGCCCCCGTTTTCGATTACCACCGCGATGTTGCTCTGCGCCGGCGCGGAAGTGTTGACGACTGTGAGATCGGAGAAGGTGACGTTACCGGTGACGGCGCCAGGGCTCTCGCCGTAGGCGAAGAGCGCAGCCGGCGCGTCATTCGGGGTGTTGTTGGCGGCGGTCACGGTTCCGCCCTCGATGGTGACACCGTTGACCGACTGCAGGAAGAACGGTGCGGCCTCGGTGTCGACGAAGACCCCGGCGCCACTGGTGCCGGACACTTTCACGTTGTGATACGTGATGTTCTCGCCGCCCCGTACCGTCACGCCATGGCCAAACGTGGTGCCGTTGACGACCGGCGACTCGATGGTGATATCGCGGCACGGCGGGTCGTTGACACCGAACTGTGGGCCATAGGAAACGACCGAGACACCGTCGTCGCCGGTGCGCTCGGTCAGCGGGTTGTTGACCTGACCGTGGTTCGACCCGCGCGTCATGTGGATACCGTCGGCGCGGCTGTCGCGCACCGTGACGCGGTTGAGCACGAAATTGCTTGCGCCGTCCAGGATCACACCCGCGCCCGCGGAGCCGGTAACCGTGATGTCATTGAGCCTGACTCCGTCGCCGTGAACGTAGAGCTTTTGTTGTTCTTGCCCGCTGTAGCGCGGGCCGCCGATCGGCGCAGTGAGGTTCAGGTTCGAGACCGAGACGCCATTCGCACGGATCTGCACCGACGAGGTGAGGTCGTTGGTGGCCGCCAACGTCGCGCCGTTTCCTTCAATGTGCACGTTCGGGACGGTAATGGTCACCACGCCACCGTGCGAGTAAATCCTGCGGTCCAGGGTCAGGGTGGCACCGGGCTGCACACTGTTGAACATCGCCTGCAAAGCTGCTGTGCCGTCATCGGCCGTGTCACTTCGGGCGGGCTGGCAGTACCCAACGGCGATACCGCCGACCAAGGAGATCATCGCGACTATCCCTAGCGCTGGCTTACTCATCGCAGACCTCCGCGGGCCACATACACTCAAGTCCGGTCGGCCGCGAGGTTGTAGACAGCCCTCTTCGGCCCAGACAAAGGTGGAATCTCCATCGTCACGCGCTCCCCTTCGCGGTCGGGCAATGGAACTTGGCCGCTGCAAGCGTCATTCAGCAACGATTCAAAGCGATCCCCCACGCGTTCTACGTCGAATGTGCGTTCGGCATAGTTGCGAGCCGCGGTCCCCATCGCGGCTCGCGCGACGGGAGAAGCCAGCAGACTTCGCAGCGCGGCGGACGCCGCATCGGCGTCTCCCGGGGCCACCACGTGCCCGGCCTCGGCTGCTTCGACCATGTTGGCCACCGCGTTGTCCGGCGGTAGCAGCGCCAGCACGGGACGACCGGCGCAGAAGTAGTTGAGAACCTTCGACGGCACCGAGTAGCGACTGGCGTTACTCTCCAGGACGACCAACAGCACATCTGCGCTGGCGAGCATGTCCGGCAGCTGCTCGTAGGGCTGGTAGTCGAGCAGCGTCAGCCCGGGCACCTCGCCCGCTTCCGACTCAAGCCACTCGCGGCCCCGCCCCTCGGACACAACCACCATGCGGCTACCCGTGGGCGCGGTCTCAGCCAGCTTCGATATCACCGACGGATCGTGCTTTGCACCAAGCGTTCCCGCGTACATCACGACGGGCATGCCCACCAGACCGTGAGCTTTCGCCCAGGCGTTGTCCCGCGGTCGCAATGGCATCTCGTCGATCGCGGCCCAGTTCGGCACAACGTGGATCCTGCCGGTCTGGACCCCCCAGGCTTCGAGTTGTTCGACGAACGTGTCGCTGATGGCGACGATGGCCCGTGCACCGCACGCGACCTGACGCTCAACACGTCCCGCGACCCAGCCGATGAGGCGACCCGGCCAGCCAAACCGCTCACGAGCAATGACCCGGATCGCTTCGCTGTAGATGTCCTGCTGCCAAAAGACGTACGGCACCCGTCGCATCCGCAGCAACAAAGTGACGATGACCGAAGACAGCAAGGGGATGTTGGACAGCACCGCAACGTCAGGGCGTGCGGCCAGGATCGCACGGGACGACATCCGGGCATACTGCAGTTCCTGCCGCAGTCGGACAAGCGGTGAGTAGCGGGCAAACTCACTACCTAGCTCGATAGCACGGACGGCAAACGACTCGGGGTCCCCGTCACGTCGCTCTGTCGCACCCCGGCCGGTGGTGTACGACGCACAATATTGGTGCTCGACGTGATGCCCTCGGCGGGCGAGCTCCCGACTCAGGTGTAGCTGGCCAGGGTGGCCGGAGTAATCGTGGATAACCAGCCGCAAAGCTCCCTTTTGGCCTGGTAAGGGGCGGGCCGACAGGACGGCATGAACGGCTCCGCCTCGGGAGCCACGCTCGCTCCGTCGAAGCATATCGTCAGCTTGCGGTCTGCTTTGCACCTGATATCCCGGATCTTCGGATGTGTTCACATGATTTACATACTATAAGTTCGATAGAGTGGATATTACCACCCTATAGTATGTACAGTCAGCACTCAAGTGGATCATCGGTACACCGAGTCAGCCCGCTTTCGCCAGGAGTAGCACAAGGAGGTGCACGACCGATGACATGGCGCGATCACGTTCCCGCGGCTGTCGAGCGCTTGCTGGCGGATCATCGGAACTTCGCACACGAGCAGGACCGCAGAACTAGAACAGTCCGAGTCGGACAACTTGATGTCGCGGTGGCTGGCGCACGTGTCTGGGTCGTTGTCGGCCCGGTCCGCGAGGATGCCGCCAGCCGCGCGGCCGACGTGCTGGACAAAATGGCGGTGCTGGGTCCGCGATTTCGCGTCGGCCTGCGGCCATCGCCAAGCACCACACGGTGGAACTTCACCGACAAACCGAGCCTGAGCGCAAAGCCGACTTTTGACGTCTCCGGATGTACAACAACGCAGGAGATCCTCGACCAATTGGTGGGGCGACCGGCGGCGGCACCGATCTCGGTGGGACAGGCAGGCGAGCATCTGTGCATCTGCATCGACCACGGAATCGGCGACTCGCACCTGATGATGGAGATAGTCGCCGCGCTGACGCACGAAGAAGCACCCAACGGATTCGTCGACCCGCTTCCCGCACCGACCATCGACAAGCCGGTCCAATCGGCAATCGGTAACTCTTTGAAATCGGCACCGCGCCAGGTCATTCGGCAGGCGGTTAGTCTGGCGACCACGGCATGGTCGTCCGCAAGAGTTCGTGCGCATGCCGCCGCTGGTGGCCACGAACCGATCGTGGAGGGCGTTAAAGAAGCAAAGGACTACCTCGCGGTGTTCGTCAAGAGCGAACCCCACTTCGCCGACGAGTTGCGCGCCTGGCGCGACGCCACCAACACGCGTGCCTCCGTGACCGGACTGGTCATGTTGTTGATCTACCGCGCGCTGCGAGCCGCCGGTATCACGCTGGCCGACGATTGCGAGGTGCTGGTCGATCTTCGGCGCTTCCTGCCGGACGCGGCACAGACCCTGTCGAACTTTTTCACTGTCACCCGCGTGCATGCCCGAGGCACTTCTTACGAGAAGTTCAGCGCCGAACTCGGCGCGAAGTCCGAATCGATCGGGACGCTGGTAAATCTCGCCGGCTACCTGGCTTTGGCGCGAGCGTTTCGGGAGTTCCGGCGCAATCGCCATCAACCGAGGCGGGCGGTGGCCGGCAAGCTGAAGCCACGCTCGGCGGTGCACCTGTCGATCTCGGACGTATCTAAGATGCCGGCGCTGGCCAAGGTGGCCTGGACCAGGCCAATGGAGGCCGAAATCGCAGCGGCGCTCCCGCCCGGCAGTGCCTCGCACCTGTCAATCGCGTTGTGGGTCGCCGGCAACGGATCAGTCCATGCGACGGCGACCTTCCCATCGGTGTTGGTCGATCCCGACACCGTGCGAAACGCTCTGCAGAAGGCTTTCACTTCACAAAATCTGTTCGCCGCACAAGGGAGCCCGAGCGGCGCCGACGGGAACGCTGTCGCATGAGAGTCCGTCACGTGGTTACCCGACTTCGGCATCGTCAGAGACGGCCGCGAGTTAGCACAGAGCTGCACCCAGATTCTCGAAGTGGGTCTGAATGATAACACTCAATACCGGCCGCCGAGACGGCACGGCGGTGCAAGGTACCTTCGCCCTGATGCTGGCAGTCATTGTGGCCGTGGCACTTTGGTGGGGGTTTCTCCGTGAGAACGCCCCGATGGGCACCTCGGGCATCCGGGTCCAAGCGGACTTCACCGCGATGTCCGACGGACCGGCTCCAGACCATTTCGACGGCGGCCAGCCCGCGACCATGGTGGTTAGTCCCGACGACCCAGGCGACCAACTCAGAATCCACAGCGGTCGGCTGACCTATCAACCCACGACGCAACACACCGCCGCCGCATACTTCAGTTCCCCCGACCTCGGTTCGTCGGTGAAGAGTATGGGTGCGCGGTTCGTCTTTCGGCCCGGACCCGGCACCGGTGGCGCAA
Source organism: uncultured Actinomycetota bacterium (assembly GCA_963838755.1). Lineage (GTDB taxonomy): Bacteria > Actinomycetota > Actinomycetes > Mycobacteriales > Mycobacteriaceae > Mycobacterium. The sequence goes on from CAWISO010000022.1 coordinate 35,111, forward strand.
TCGGACTTGCGGTGTCGCGCGGCATCGACAAACGCGTACCACCGGTCGTCGGGTCGGTGTCCATCCACCTTGTGGTAACACCGATCAACTGGAACATCAGTGTCGTGCGCACCGACAAGGCGCCTCAGGAAGTGGTCGCAGCCGATAGTTTTCCGCAACCGCTGCGCCGAGATGGACAAACTGTCTACGAGGCACGCGTGACCATCGACGGTGCTCAAGTCACCGTGGATTTGCCCGGAGTTCACAAGGTCCTGACAGATCCGCGCTTTTCGGAGTGGCAAGGAAGTTTCGTTACGTTCGAACTCTTCTCGAATCACGGAGCCACCGACTCGATCGGAGCTTTTGACAAATTCTGGGCAACGGGCAATAGGGACTAATCCCATGACCGACGGTTCCTCGATGAGCAAGGTGCGCGCTGTCTCGAGCGGCGCCTACCGGGTCATCTCCGGTCTTGGCAACCGCCTGATCATCTACACCGTGGCAGCGGTGACGGCAACCCAGAAGTTCGGCCAGATCGCGGTGCTTCTGACGCTGCTCGCCGCGGCTGTCGGCTTCCTTCGCGGTGCGTTGGGCGTACCGCTGCTGATGGCGAGCAGTGGCCGGTCTGACATCCGGCGTGCGGGCTCGTTCGCATTCACCAGTGCCCTACTGGTCAGCCCCGTCGTCGGGATCGTCATGTGGGCAATTGAAGGATCAGCGATCCGTCTGCCGGCATTGTTGATCATCGTCGCGACTCCGATCGTGCTTGTGGAAGATGTGCTACGGTCCATTGCCATCGCCGAGGGACGTGTAGACGTTGTAACTCGCTGGGATGGCGTATTTTTCGCCGGTTCGGCCGCGTTATTGGTGGCGGCATGCTTGCGCTTGCCGACGGCTACCACCAGTTACCTCATCGGCGGCTGGACGGCCCTTGCCGTCCTTGCGTTAGTCGGAATGCTGATCGAAGTTCGCATCTTTCCGCGGCTCAGACAGTACCCCGCATGGATCTCGGAGGGCTGGCGGCATCGCGCGCGGCATGGCGCCAACTCCTGCCTTCAGGCGACGACGGCGTTTGCGGTGCTGCTCCTCACCGCTCTCGTTTTGAGTTTCGGAGCCACCGCCGCACTGTGCGGCGCGACGGCGTTGCTGGCACCCGTGGCCATCGCAGTGAGTGCAATTCAATCGAGAGTGGTCGCCGAGAGCAAACGACTCAACATGCCACCGGCGCAGGTATGGAGCTCTCTCGCCCGAATCGCTTTGGTCTCGATGTCTGTGACAATCCTCCTTGGCCTGGCGCTGCCCTTCCTGCCTAGCACCGTCGGTGAGCTTGTCCTCGGCCCCACATTCGAAGCAACGCGAGCGATCATTTCCGTCGTCGCCTTCGCATACGCAATTGGATCATGGATCATCGTGCTGCTGCTCTGGCTGCGCACCTCCAACCGCAGCGCTGATGCACTCAGGCTCAACGCCACTCACGCGTTGGTCCTGCTCGTAACGGCACTCGGCGGTGCGATGCTCTTCCGTACCGCGGCGGGGGTCGCTGTTGGTATTGCGACAGCGACCACGTTCAGCACGGTGATGGCACTGATCCGGTTGAAGCCGTGGGCCACGCCGGTCAACCCTGCGAAAACCGAACGCAGCCAGCTAGTTACACCGCATTCATCGCATACACCCCGGACCGGCCGAGGTGTAGTAGGCGCCTTCGGCGCCGCCCACGACCTGGTGGACATCGGCAGACCAAGACCGCTGCCGCTCGCGACAAGGCTGCGCCTGGGCGAGACGACACCGGTGAATGAGGCGCTTATCGCGCTGTGGATTTTCGCCACATTGGCAGTGTTCACCCCCGTAGCGATCATCCGCTTCACCGGGATTCCCACGAACATGTCCTGGCTGTGGTCGCTTCCGACGATCGTAATCTCCGCCGCACGGTTCGCCTTCCTGATAGGCAAGGGTGAACGGCGGCTGTTCGAAATGATGTTCTGGTGCTACACCTACACTTTTCTGGGCTTGGCCCCCTTGGCTCAGCTACGAGAAGACTTCTGGCCCTTCAGCGTTCCTCGCATCGACGACACCTACGTCGCCGCGGCCACACTGATCGTCCTCGTCGGATGCGGCGCATTCATCGGCGGGGCAGCTTTTGACAGCGTTGCGGCAGTGCGGCGGCGTCGGATCGCCGGGCACACCTATGACGTCGTCAAGCAGCTATTCACCATCAATTATCCACGCGCCGTTATCCTTTCTGCGATTGCCGTTGTCATCGACGTCTACTTCCTCTCACGGCTTGGGTGGACCATCTTTTTGCAGAGCCGTACGGAAGTACTCGATGCCCAAAACGATGTCTGGGGGCAGTCCAGCACATTTGCGATGATGCGAGGTGCTGCCGCGACGGCGCCGCTCGTAGCCTTTCTAGCGCTAATGCGCTTCCGCCGAGAAGCGAAGAGCGCACTCTTGCAGGGCAAGGATGTCTCCTCATTTGTGATGGGCAGCAACACGGTGCTGCTCGTCGTCATGGGTCTGGTCCTGGCCGTCATCATGAACCCGATATCCAACGCGCGTTACCTCTTTGGCACGGCAATGCTAGCCGTCGCCACGGCGTTTGGACTCTTTGCTACCAGGCAGCGTTTCCGCTTTACGGCGTGCGGGTTCCTGGTTGGGATGCTCCTGATCTTCCCGCTTGCCGACGCATTCCGCAACAGCCGGGAAGCCGAGTTGAAGGCGACGAATCCCATCGAGTTGCTGCTGGCAGGCGATTACGACTCCTTCGCGCAATTGATGAACGGATATCTGGTGGGCGCGCGGGACGGAATTGTGCCGATGAAGCAACTCTCCGGTGTGCTGCTTTTTTGGGTGCCAAGGACTTTGTGGACCACCAAACCGATGGACACGGGGCCATACATCGCGGAGGGGCGAGGCTACTTCTTCACGAATTTATCTGCACCCCTGTGGATCGAGTTGTATCTGAATGGCAGCTGGCTGCTGCTCGCCGTCGGAATGTTCGCTCTGGGCTTCGCTATACATCGCTGGGACACCCGGTTGAACGCTGAACTCAACTTCTACCGAATGCCAGGACTGCTTGCTTGCGTTCTGCCGTTCTATTTGATGATTCTGCTCCGCGGCTCACTTTTGCAGGCCGCTTCTTTCTTGACTTGCGTTGTGGTGTTCTCCGCCTTCGTTTCGCAGCGAAAGAAACTGAAGGCGCGACCTCGTGCGCCCGGCGTCGTTCCTGAACTACTGCCCAAGTCGGGTGCTGGGCAGCCAAGGACCGATTATGTTTACGCGTAACACTCTGCGCGGCGCGCCCCGCGGAATCCACGTGACTGGCGCCGCGGTGTTGGCGTTGACCGTCGTCAGCCTGGCCGGTCATGAGTTGCGCAGCACCGAGCCCCCTCGCAGCCAAATCGAAGCTCACGACGTCGCGCCGTTGGCGTCAATAAATTTTGACTACAAGCCCACGTTGCTCGTCGTACGCGACTCGTACTCCGTCACCTATCCCGATTTGGTCGCCGACCGAATGGGTTGGAGTCTGGCCCTCGATGGCCAAGACGGGACCGGCTTTGTGCGCGGCGACACGCACAATCCTGCGCGTGCCCCGTTCATGGATCGCCTCGATGGCGATGCAGCCACCTATCACGTCGACTACGTGATCATCGACGGCGGCCGGAATGATCTTGGCGAATCAGCGGAGTCGGTGATGGCGGCAGCCGACGAGTACATCAAGAGGGTTCGCTCGGACTGGCCAAAAGCCAAGGTCGTGATCATCCTTCCCACCACTCCGGATGAGACCGTGAACGATCCCGAAGTGGCGGATGGACTTCGCCGGACGGCCGAAAGCGTGGGAGCTTATGTGATCGATCCGGTGGCGCAGGGCTGGTATCGCGACATCGACGTCAAGCCGCTGCTGTGGCAGGACGGTACCCACTTCAACGCCAACGGCGAGACCTACTACGCAGACAAGATCGTCGAAAACCTGAAGCTCATGGGATTCGGATCATGACCGGTATGGGCGCGTTGCTCGCCGTCGTGCGGAGGAAGTCCCTGGTGCTGATGACGTGGACCTTATTGGGTGCTGCCGTTGCCGGCGTGGTCAATCTTCTGCTGCCGGTGGTCTATGAGGCCACCGCAAAGATCGTCATCGCGACGCCGTACTGGAACGACACGACCGCGGTGATCCCCGATCCAAGCTTTGCCGGGAAAGCGCCGCAGTCGTACGGGGATGAATACAGTCAGCAGCGCATGGCGACGTATGCACGGCTGGTGACAACGCCGCTCGTCACTGATCGCGTCAACGAACGATTGCGATTGGCGGAGTCCGGGGCAGACCTTGCCAAGAAGCTAAGTGGCCGCATGGTCCCTGACACGGTCATCTTACAAGTGCAAGCCCAAGACGCCTCTCCGGTGCGAGCGGCGACCATCGCCGATGCGACAGCGCAGCAGACCGTCGACGTCATCAAAGAACTCGAGCGCCCGCCCTTCAGCGTGGTGTCTCCGGTTCAACCGGTGCTGACCGAACCCGCGTCCGTTCCGTCGTGGCCCATCTCGCCGCGAACACTGCCGAACATCGTCTGCGGCGCGATCATCGGGGCCTTGTTGGGCCTGACCTGGCTCGCTGTGTATGCCGCCCGAAGGGAAAATCCAGAGCTAGTGCGTTTCCGGGGCGGCGGCCGTACCGATGAACTCGCCGGCGTGCTCGGTGTACTCACCGCCGAGGACCACCTAACGCTCGACCAGGTGCACCCTGACGCCAAGCTGCTTCGCCTGGAAATTGCCAACCGCCTAACGGAGGCCGAGGCTTACTCGTTCGTGATGACATCGCCGCGCGCCACCCCGGCCACCAGCATTCTCGCTGCAGTGCTCGCGACCGCCTTAACGGAAGCAGGATCGCCCACCGTCATTGTATGCGCCGACTTCACCGCTGGACACGACGACTCGACCGTCGGCCTGGGCGACTTGCTTTGCGCACCTTTGGGTTTGGACTCGGCTATCCAGTCGGACGAGCAGAGCGGAATCAGCTGGATTCCGGCCGGCTCGGCGCCGTCAAATCCGACACGGAAACTTGTGGGCCCGAAGATGCGTGACCTTTTGATCGAGCTGTCCCGCCGCTACCGGCATGTCATCGTTGTCGGCCCGGCGGTACTGGAGTCGGCCGATGCCGTGGACGTGGCGAGCCAAATCGGCACATCGATTTTGGTCGACGTGGTCCCAGAAACCACCGCGGCGGAGCTCCGTGAAAGCGAGAGGCTGCTGGGGTTAGCCCGGGGCAGGTACCTGGGACGGGTAGTTGTCGCCGGTCGGGCACTGGCAAAGCAAGTCGAGTTGCCGCAGTTTGATCACCCGACGTCTAGCAGCATGAGTCAGTCAAAAACCGCGAGCGGGGAATGATGGAGCTATTGACAAGAATCTGGACGAAGTTCCGGCAGCGATGGCCGGTCGTGCTTGCGTGCCTGGCCGCAGCCATAGTTGGTGTGACGGTTTACCACGCTAGCGCCGAGAAGAACTACGTTGCGTCCACCGAACTGTTCCTCCGGGCCCCGGACGTGAAGACGTCCGTGGGGGCATACCAGGGCGACCTGTTCTCTCGCCAGAGGGCGCAAACATACGTCAAGATGTTTAGCAGCGACGAGTTGGCGCAAATGGTGATCGACAAGCTCGGCCTGACCATTACAGCACAACAGCTCGCGTCGAAGGTTTCCGCGGCCCCGGTGAGAAACACGGTGTTGATCGTTCTTTCAGTCAGCGACAGCAATGCTCAGCACGCGGCCAATATCGCCAACGGATACGGTCAAGTCCTGCCGGCCTACGTTGCCAAGCTCGAAAACGTCGTCGGCGACCCCAAGGTTCCGCCCTTGGTCCAGGTGGTGACAAAGGCGAATCCGGCCAGCGCCAAGGTTTCCGGATATCCGACGTGGATGGTCGCGTTTGCGGCTATCACAATGGCTCTGCTGTTAGCGACCGGCTTAGTCTGGTTCCTTGAACGCTTCGACACGAAGGTGAGGTCGCGACGCCAGGTCGAGGCGATCACCGGATGTGACATCGTCGGCAACCTGCCCAAAACCCGAGCGCTCGGTTCGAATGGCGACGTCGGCCAAGCGTTCGACGAGTCTGCAGAATTCAAACAGGCGGCATTGCGACTCAGCCTGAATGTCGAGTCCGTGCTGCAGCGTCTGCCCCGAATCAAAGCCGAAATCCCACCCGTCGTCGCCGTTGTGGCCGGCCATCGCGGAGATGGAAGCACTGTCGCGACGCGGTCGCTTGCCCGAGCGTTCGCCGAACGTGGGCGTACGGCAGGTGTCGTGAGTTTGGCTGCGCCCAACCGGGAGTTGGAGGAGGCCGAGCCGGTGGTTGCAGGATCGGCGTTGGCGGAGAACGACAATCGAATCGGTCCCGTAACGACCGTGTCTTGCTCAACAGCAGCGCTGACTGCCAAGATCCGCGGTCGCGACGCCCAGCTCCTCGAGAGCGACGTCATCGTGATCGACACACCTGCGTTCCACGAGTCGATCGAGGCTCAGTTGGCGCTCTGCGCGGCGGATGCCGTGATACTCGTCGTGCGGCCGATCGCTAATACGACACTTTCGCTCTGTCGACTGGTCTCCGCGGTCAAGGCGCTCGATATGCCGGTGCTTGGTGTTGTCGTCAATCTGGCGACGGAGTCCTCGACGGTGGAAGGGCTCTACCTTTGATGGAATTCGACTAAGCCATGCGATTAGGTTGAGGGAGTTGCTTAGTCATGCGCATCGCGGTGGTACACAGCTACTATTCGAACCGGGTTCCCAGCGGCGAGAACGTTATCGTCGATTTGCAGGTTGCGGCGCTTCGCCGCGCCGGGCACGACGTCGCAGTGATGAGTCGGCGCCAGGAAGACGTCGAGAGGTCGAGGACCTACCCAGCTGTGACCGCTGTAGGTGTGGCGACTAACCGGGGACCGCGTCCCGTCGACGAGATCAACCGGTTTGACCCCGACATCGTGCACGTGCATAACCTTTTCCCCAATTTCGGACGGAGTTGGACAGCGCGGTATTCATCACGTCTTGTCACAACACTTCACAATTACCGGCCGCTGTGTGCGGCGGCGACGTTGCTACGCGACGGCGAGTCCTGCACGCTGTGCCCGGAGCGCCACAGTGCGCTTCCGGCGCTGAAACACCGCTGCTACAAGGGCAGCCGGGTCGCGACACTGCCGGTCGCGCTGGGCATGAGATTCGATCGCGACCCGCTGCTGGCCGCCGCAGCCAGGATCATCACCATCAACGACGACATGCGCTCGCGCTACGTCGCCATGGGTTTGCCCGAACACAAGATCGTGACGGTGCCCAACTTCACGTCCGCCGCAACCTCATCGGGAACGCATCGTGGCGACGAACAAGGTGACTTCTGGCTCTATGTCGGCCGAACCAGCCACGAAAAAGGCATCCTGCCGCTTGTGCGCGACTGGCCGAACGGCCCACGGCTCAAGGTATTGGGCTGTGGCCCGCTCGACGAGGAGCTACGCCGGATCGCGCGTCCTGGCGTCGAGCTGCTCGGGCACCGGTCACCTGCGGAGGTGGGCGGGCTGATGGCAGCAGCACGCGGTCTGTTCTTCCCCAGTATCTGGCCCGAAGGACTGCCGACGGTCTATTTGGAGGCGCTAGCCGCCGGCCTGCCGGTGATCGCGGGAGCGCGATCGATTGTCGGTCAGCTCGTCGAACGCGACGGCACCGGAATCCTTATGTCGGGGTCGGTGACCGACGACATCAGCAGAGCAGACGCCGACTTTCCCGCGTTGATTGCCCACTGCCGCGATGTCTATCAGAAGTTCTACACCGAAGCGGCATGGCTGAGCGCAATGCAAGGCATCTATGGCGACATCGTGACCAAGATCGGCTGAGTGCCGTTTAGTGGTCGGAACCTTCGATGTTCCCGGGAGCGCACCTTTTAGCTGCGGACTACTCACAGGAGGCCGGTAGTGCACCAGCTTTTCTACGGCATCGCGGCGATGAATGCGCTCTTCTCTTCCATTGCGTGGTGTGCCGCTAAGCCCGGTAGGTGGTCGATACTGGCGGTCTTGACGTTTGCGCTGATTTGGCCGTTTGCGAACGGACCCCTAGAGGGCAACACCCTGGTTATCCTGAGCAGCACCAACGCAATTACGGTGTCGGACTTGTTTTGCGTCCTGGCCGCCGGCGTGGCGCTTGTCCAGACGGCGAGGATCCGCCGGGCCGTGCGCCGCGAGCAGCCCGACACTGAACACTGCGACACCACGGAAACGCTGACGTAGTTTTCTCGCGCCCAGCTCGACGTCCGAAACGTTGGCTGTTGTGGCTATCAGAAACTCCTAGTCTCGCAGGGCCTATATAAAAAGCCAAAAAGCATGTAAATTGTCTTTTTGGTACATCACCGGTATATTAGGCGGTCAGCGGAAGTAGTCGCGGTGGTGGCGGACGAGTCACGACGCAACCGAAGAGGTGGGCTAGACAAACATGCGGCTCAGGACGTGGATGATCGTGGCGCTCGCCGTAACCCGCCGGCCACCAGATCACGTACTCACCAACCTCAGAGGCCAACGGTCTCTTGGATATGACGCCGACCGGTGAATGACATGTGCGAGGAAAAGTGGCGCTGTCGACGTTGAACCGCAGGACACGTGTCTGGTCGACGCTGATCGACCAAGTTTTCTCCAGCGCCAGCAACGGTGTCTTCACATTCGCAGTCGCGGTCGCGTCTACGACGCAATCCTTCGGCCAGATCATTTTGATGCTCACGGCCCTCATCGCCGTATTAGGAGTTCAGCGCGGCGCGCTAGGAACTCCACTGCTGCTGAAATCCGATCAAACGACCGAGGAGATACGCCGGGACGGCTCGTTCGCTCTGGTCGCGGGATTGGCGACCGGCTGTACCGTACTCGTCGTCATGGTCGCCTGCGGACATGCGGTCGGCGTGGCGGCGGTGCTGCTTGGTGTGTCCGCGCCAATACTGTTGTGCCAAGACGTTTTGCGGTATGTCACGTTCGCTGAAGGCAGACCCCACGTCGCGGCGACGTGGGATGGCATCTGGTTCCTCGGAACTCTTCTCCTCCTCGTTTCGGCCTGGCTGAAGCTTGCCACCGTGCCATGGTTGATCGCAGCCTGGGCAGTCCTCGGGTTGATGGCCTTCGCTGGTATGGCGGCAGGCCTGCGGCTGGTGCCCCAAGTCGAGGGCTTCGGACACTGGGTGAAAGACGGCTGGCAACACCGCGTCAGGTTCGCCACCGACGCAGGGGTTGAGCAGACGGGCGTATTCCTGGTTCTGGCAATGGCGGCGGTGCTGTTGAGCCCCACAGCGACAGCGGCGTTTCGCGGCGCCACGGTACTTTTGTCTCCGCTTGCGATACTGGCGGGGGCCCTGCAGTTGATCGTCATCTCGGAAAGTATCCGCAATTCCGCGCAACCCCGCGACGTCTGGTACGCGGCATTCCGCTTCATGGCGGGGATTTCGGCGTTGTGTGTGTTGATCGGCGTTGTGCTGTGTGCACTGCCGGCCAGCGTGGGGGCTTATCTGTTAGGGCAGTCGTTCGAACCGGCCCAGCGTGTGCTTCCCATCGTGGTTGTCGGGTATCTCGCGACCTCGGTGGGTTTCGTGGTGGTTGTCTTTCTCAAGACGTTCAATCGAAGTTCGGCTTTGTTACGGTGGAAAATCGCATTCGCAGTGGTGACGCTCGCGGCTTCCACCGGCGGCGCATTTTTGTTCCGCAGCGCAAGCGGCGTCGCTATCGGAGTGGCGGCGGCAGCGATTCTGATGTCCTCGGTGGGAATCGCTTATTACGCGCCTTGGAGAAGTGCGTACTCGTACGTCGTTCGTAGGCATTCCCCGGCGGCGAGCTTCGATGGCTAGTCCGGGATCTCTAGACACCGTGCAGCATATGCCGCCCTGTGCAGTGCACTCGCAAGCACTGAACTACGCCTGTCATTTCGATTGGGAGGACTGAGACCGAATGGAAGAGCCCGGCGCTGGAACGTTCGCAAAGCTGCTCCGGCGGCTCATCGATGATGGAGTCATCGGCACGGACGACTCCGTATTAGTTCAGTTCGCTGGGTCATTCGATGAAGCGGTGTGCGCCGAGGTGGGCCTTACCAATTGCAGTTTCAGCAATATCGCGCCCCACAGCCGCAGCACCGGCCACACCTCGGCGGTGAAGTTCGACGCCCACCGGATGCCGCAGCCGCCCAAGTCGTTTGACCATGTGATGGGACACTCCGGCCTGCACCACTGCTCTCGCCCGCATGAGGCGCTACACGAGATGTACCGACTTGCCCGCAAGACGGTGATCTTTGTCGAGAACCAGGACTCACTGATGATGCGCGCCGCGACCCGGGCCGGCGTCGTCACGTGGCACGAGCAGGTTGCGGTGGTCGACGCGGAGTACAGGTCAGGTGGCGTCGACGGCACAGGAGTTCCGAACTTCGTATATCGATGGACTCGACGGGAGGTCCGCAAGGCTGTCGCATCATTCGACCCGGCCTACGACGTGCCCATCACGTTTCATTGCGAATGGAACCTCGGTTCGGGTCGGGTTGCCACCCAAGTCCTCCAGCGCAAGCTGCACCTGTCGGATGAACAGGCGCAACAAGGCTTTGGCCTGGCTTATCGAGCTCTCAACGCCGCTATCCCGCGGCAAGGCAACATCTTCGCGGCGATCATCCGCAAAGACCTCGCGAAACTCCATCCGTGGATGGAATCGCCGACCGAGATGAAGCGCGTCTGAGCACCTTGATCCATTCGGGGTCCGGCTTTCGATGTGGCACAGAGTGTTTCAGCCTGCCGGTTGCGTCGATGGCGGCGGCGCACAGCGTCCCCATACCGTGATTTCGCGCCGACGATGCGTCACCATCGGTTTTCTGGAGCCTTTAGTCGTGGTCTGGGGGCCGGGTTCTAGCGCGCGTTTCCGGCTCTGACGGTACCTGCGCGAAGAGACTCAAAGTTGGTAGAACCGTTGTATACCTTCTTACAGTATGTATACTGCATCTGTACCGTACTGTTGGTATCCGGCAAAGGTCGTGTGGGGCGCTCCGGTAGTAACCGGGCCCGCTTTCGGGGCCTGGCCCCTGCTTCAACGAGGAGGACTGGAAGATGGCCGACTGGGGAGGAACAGTCTTGGTCGCCGGGGGAGGTGGCTTTATCGGGGGTCATCTCGCCAGGACTCTGCACGAGCAAGGTTTTCGGGTCCGAAGTGTGGACATCAAACCGCTGGAGGAGTGGTACCAGATTCCCCCGGGCGTGGAGGCCCGCCGACTCGACCTGTCGGGGCTCGCGAACTGTCGTGAGGCCGTGCGCGGAATCGACACCGTCTACAACTTGGCGGCCGATATGGGCGGGATGGGCTTCATCGAAACTCATAAAGCCGAGTGCATGCTCTCGGTGCTTATCAACACGCATATGTTGATAGCGGCCCGCGACGCGGGCGTTGGTCGGTACTTCTTCTCGAGCTCGGCTTGTGTCTACGCCGCCGACAAGCAGGTGAACGCCGACGTGACGGCGCTCAAGGAGTCCGACGCGTACCCCGCGATGCCCGAAGACGGCTATGGCTGGGAGAAGTTGTTCAGCGAGCGCATGTGCCGCCACTTCCGCGAAGATTTCGGCCTGGAGACGCGTGTCGCCCGATACCACAACGTCTACGGCGTAGAGGGTACCTACGACGGTGGACGCGAGAAGGCCCCCGCTGCCCTTTGCCGCAAGATTGCGCTGGCTGTGCTCACCGGTCGGCACGAGATCGAGGTCTGGGGGGACGGCGGGCAGACCCGCAGCTTCATGTATGTCGACGACTGCATCGAAGGGACGCGGCGGGTGACGGCGGGAGACAGCGCGGTGCCGGTCAACGTCGGTAGTTCCGAGTTGGTCAGCATCAACCAGATGATCGACATCATCGAGCAGATCGCCGGAATCACTGTCAAGCGCAACTACAACCTGGACGCGCCCAAGGGCGTCCGCGGCCGCAATAGTGACAACACGCTGATCAAAGAGATCCACGGCTGGGAGCCGTCGATCACTCTCGCGGACGGCCTCGAGCGCACCTATCGGTGGATCTTCGACCAGCTCTCAGTCAGCGGTGCCACTGGCGATCGCACCGTCGCGTAACCGCGGAGGTGATACCGATGGAAGTTTCCTACGAGAAGCAGACCGTTGATAGTCCTAATCCGATCGCACGCTTTGCCCACCGCACACGCTTGAACAAGTCGAAACGACTTCTGATGCCGCTGTTGGCGGAGCCGGCTGTGTTGCTGGACTACGGCTGTGGCCAAGGGCGATTTCTGCACGATATCGCTGCTGATATCAACCACCAACGACCGCGCGTAGAACTCCTCGGATACGACCCTTATCAAAGCGCGCAGTACAACGGTTACTGCATCGTCTCTGATCCGGCTGCCATCGCGGCACAATCGGTCACTATCGTCACATGCTTAGAAGTCTGCGAGCATTTGACGGATTCGGAAACGCAAGAGTTCATAGACTTCGCCCTGAAGGTCCTCGCACCGAACGGCAAGCTCCTGGTGTCGGTTCCGATCATGACTGGCCCGGCCGTCCTGCTGAAGGAGCTCAGTCGAAGTATTCTTTTCCGTCGTCGTTCGGACATGACCGGATCAGAGCTCTTCAAGGCGGCATTTCTGGGCATTCCTGCGCGACGCGCCGACGATATCAAGGCTTCACACCGCGGATTTGACTGGCGTGTAACGCAGCAAACTCTTCTCGAGAGCTTCCGGTGCGTCGATATCGAGTTTTCCCCGTTCCCGTTTAAGAGTCCCTACTGGCAAAGTCAAGTCTTGATGGTGTTTGAAAAGGCCTGAGGAACAGCCAAACGACGGTTATTCTTCGCCTTCGACCGCCGGCCGACTAGGGCCCGCTCTTCGGATGACTTCGAACAGTGCAGTAGGTTCGCCGGAGTACAAATGCCAGTGGGGTCTGCCAGCAAGGTGCTCTGCGCGAAGCTGCTCCATCGCGTCCTTCACGTTCGTGCCCGGATGTCGTCGCCGATGTGTTAACGGCTCGGTATTCTTAGCCTGGTGAGCTGGGACATTCTCCATTGGCGTGACGGTCCACCGAGGAGATGACGATAAGTCCACTGATAGCAAGGGTTCTCGACGCTGCAAACCCCGCTGACAACGCTTTATTGAAGCAGCTGCGTGCTGATCCGCTCGTCGAGTTCGTCGACCGTAGCGACGAACAGCGCGAGGAGCTGCGCAGACTTCGACCGCCGCCGGACGCCGCGCTGGTGGCCGAGGCCGGTCGATGGGCGTACTACCCGTGGCGGCGGACCGTTGTGGCGGTGCTTGGTCCCCGCGGATTTCGGGCAGTGCGGTTGGACCGCAACCGCAACTTGATCACCGCCGAGGAACAAACCCGGCTCGGCGCGCTGCGCATCGGAGTCGCCGGCTTGAGCGTCGGACATGTGATTGCGCATACCTTGGCGGCACAGGGCATCTGTGGCGAGCTTCGGCTGGCCGATTTCGACCGCATTGAACTGTCCAACCTCAACCGGGTGCCGGCAACCGTCTTCGACCTTGGTCTGAACAAGGCGGAGGTGGTGGCCCGCCGGATCGCCGAGCTCGACCCGTATCTACACGTTCGAGTTCTCGACGCGGGGGTGACGCTCGACACCATCGACGAGTTCCTCGACGGATTGGACGTCGTGGTCGAGGAATGCGATTCGCTGGACATCAAGGCACTTGTTCGGGAAAGCGCTCGGGCCCGCCGGATTCCGGTGCTGATGGCGACAAGCGATCGAGGTTTGGTGGACGTCGAACGGTTCGACCTCGAGCCGCAACGGCCGATTCTGCACGGACTGCTGGGCGAACTGGACACCGCGTCGCTTGCCGGTATGACCAGCCGGGACAAGGTTCCGCACGTCCTGCGTCAAATTGATGCTCAACGTGTGTCGCCTCGGCTGGCGGCGTCGGTCGTGGAAATCGACCACACCCTGTCGACATGGCCACAGTTGGCCGGTGAGGTGGTGTTGGGCGCGACCCTAATTGCCGAAGCTGTCCGCAGAATTGGATTGGGTGAAGACTTGCGGTCGGGCCGCATCCGCATCGACGTCGGCGACGCACTCAACCGGCTCGAGCTGCCGGAGATCGCCGAGGATGGCGCCACAGCGCCGGCGGAGTACCCAGACCCGTCCCTGCCGGGCGTCCCGGGAGTGACCGGCGTTGTCGTAGGCGCCGCTATTCGCGCGCCCTCCGGCGGCAACGTCCAACCCTGGCAGGTGCAGGCCGATGATGGCGCGATCACCATCCGGCTTGCCCCCGAACACACATCGCGGATGGACGTTGGATTCCGCGCCAGCGCTGTCGCATTGGGGGCGGCCCTGTTCAACGCCAAAGTAGCTGCTGCAGCGCAAAACCTGCTCGGGCCGGTGAGTCTGACCGAGAACGTCGGCGATACGCCGCTGCAGGCGGTGCTGCAGCTGCGTGGCGGCGATAACTCCGACCTCAGCGGTCTGTATCAACCGATGCTGGCCCGTGAGACCAACCGCCGCCTGGGGACGTGGCGCCCGATCCCCGCCGACACGATCGAACTGCTACGCACCGCCAGCGAGCGCGAGGGTGCACAGTTGCACCTCTTGGCCCAGCGAGACGACTTAGACAGTGTCGCAACGATTCTCGCGGCGGCCGACCGCATCCGCTACCTGACGCCAAAACTGCACGCGGAGATGGTTTCTGAGCTGCGTTGGCCCAATGATCGGTTTCCCGACACCGGCATCGATGTGCGCAGCCTCGAGCTGGACCCCGGCGACCTTGCCGTGCTCGACATCTTGAAGCGCTCGGACGTGATGGCCTGGCTGGCAAAGTGGAATGGCGGAACCGCGTTGGGCGAAGACACCCGCCGTCGAGTCGTGGCGAGCTCTGCGCTGGCTGTGATTGCTGCGCCTGGGGGGACATTGACCGACTACGCCCGCGGCGGATCAGCCGCCGAGGCGGTATGGATTACCGCGCAGCAACGCGGGCTGTCCGTCCAGCCGATCTCGCCCGTCTTCCTGTACGCACGCGACGTCGAAGACTTCAGTGGGTTATCAAAGTTGTTCGTCGGCGAACTGGCGGAGCTGCAGACGGAGTTTCGGCGGCTCGTCGGAATGCCGATCGGCACAGCGCCCGCGCTCACGCTACGGCTGGCGATCTCCGAGCCGGCTTCGGTCCGGAGTCGTCGCAGTATCGACCGTATCTGTTTGCTGTAGGTGTAACACCGGCTACCGTATGAGAATGTCCGGCTCGCTGGATCAGCTGGTTACGGCGGCGGCCGCCGAGTTGATGGCGGCCACTGCGGAGAGTCATGCCGCCATCAGCCAGCGGGTGCTGGCCAAGCTGGTTAGTCACTTCGCCGTCGATTCCGGCTTTCTGCGACACAACGACCACACGATCCACGCGACGGTGCTCGTCACCGAATGGCCGCCGCGCGAGAATATTCCCGATCCTGATCCGCTTAAAGTGGTGTACTTCGCCGGTGCCGACCCGATCTTCGCAGAGGCCGAGCACCGCAAACCGCCGATCGTTTTGCGTCCCGATCCTGACAATGCCGACTATCAACGCACCATCGAGGAAGGTAGGGCAATTCCCGGGGTCTCGTATGCGGGCGTACCGCTGCTTTCCGGAGACGTCACCACCGGCACCCTGGGCTTCATCAAGTTCGGTGACCGGGAATGGCTACCCGAGGAGCTGAACGCGCTGCAGGCGATCGCGACGCTATTCGCTCAACTACAGGCCCGCATCGTTGCCGAAGAGCGGCTTCATTATCTTGCCGAACACGACGACCTCACGGGGCTGCTGAATCGCAGAGCGCTGATGACACGCCTCGACGATCGACTTACCGAGGGCCAACCAGGTCCGGTCGCGTTGGTGTTCTTGAATTTAGACCGGCTCAAGGCGGTCAATGATCACCTGGGTCATAAGGCCGGCGACCGGTTTATCGAGGTCTTCGCCGAGCTCTTGCGCGAGGCCGCCGGCGCATCCGCGGTTACCGCGCGGTTCGGCGGTGACGAGTTCGTCATCGTGCCTGCTGACCCGCTGCATGCCGATGCCGTCGAGGAGTTGGCCAAGGAGCTGCAGCAGCGCGTCCATAAGCAGGTGGAGGTCGACGGCGAGACGATCACCCGTACCGTCAGCATCGGTGTTGCGGTGGGATCACCAGGGCGAGACAGCGCATCGGACTTGCTGCGTCGAGCCGATCAGGCTGTCGTGTCAGCCAAGAGCGTCGGCGGAAATACCGTTGCAGCTTTCGACCCGGATATGGCGGAGAGGTACGCGATCCGTAACGACATCGAGCTGCACCTAGAAGGCACCATCGAAAGCGATAACGGCGCACTGGTCCTGCATTACTTGCCGGAGTTCGACATGCGCACCGGTGAGATCCTCGGCACCGAGGCGCTGATCCGATGGCGCCACCCCACTCGAGGGCTGCTGATGCCTGATTCGTTCATGGGCGTGGTCGAGTCCATCAACTTGGCCGGGAAGCTCGGCCGTCTGGTAATGCGTTCTGCATGTGCGCAATTCAGGGATTGGCATGCTCGCGGCCTGGGGCACGACGTCATGCTGCACGTCAATGTGTCGCCCGCGCAGCTTGTCACGGATGGCTTTGTCGCCATGGTTGCCACAACGCTTGACGAGTTCGCCCTCGACGCCAGCACGGTTTGCCTGGAGATCACCGAGAACGTGGTCGTCAAAGATATCGAGACCACCCACAAGACGTTGGCGGGTCTGAAGGAGGTCGGCGTGCAGGTCGCGATCGACGACTTCGGCACCGGCTACAGCGCGCTGACATATTTGAAGTCTCTTCCTGTCGACACACTCAAGATCGACAAAGAATTTGTCCGCGACCTCGGCACGGACTCGGCCGATCAGGCGATCTTGCGGCAGGTTGTAGCACTTGCCGACGCTTTCGGCCTCGAGGTCATCGCCGAAGGCGTCGAGACCGAACTCGCGGCCAAGGCGCTGCTTGATCTGGGTTGCTATCGGGCACAGGGCTTTTTGCTATCCCGCCCGCTCGACCGGACGGCGATGGCGTCGCTGCTTGCCCGACGCTTTATCCCGATCGACTTTTAAACCACTTCCCGCCACGCAGTCGCGAGGTCACCCCGGCGGCGGAGTTCCGTGGTCAGCAAACTGTTCTCCATGAGAATCTTGGCAACCTGTTCCGGCTCCCCGTGCCGGATGAAGTCGCTCCGGTCCCACCAGATCATCCTGGTCTGGTAGCGCTCGTCGGGGTAGGGCGTAGCCGGAATCGGGGCCACCACCCCGCCGGACGACTTCCAGGTGTTCAACACGAATGTTGCTGCAGTCGCCATGAAAAATTGGAAGCCGGTGAGCGCCGCAATATGGAAACCGCTGCGGGCTAAAGCGGTGGTCAGAGAACGATTCTGACCCGAGTCGTCAACTACCCAGCCCGACTTGATTTCCAACACGCCGAACGGGATACGGTCTGTGATCATGTCGCGAACCGCCTGCTCACCGGGTTGGCCCGCCCATTCGACGACCGCGTGCGAGTCCTCGGCCGACTTCAGCGGTCCCTTGGCTCGCAGTCCCGCCAGCATCCGCCCGGCATCGTCAATCGCTGCGCAGAACATGATGGTATCGGCGCCGCCGTGCAGCACCTCGAAGTCGAGCGCACACTCAACACCATGCTTGCGGTAGCTGCGCTGGGCGCCGCGGCAAAACTCGGCCCACAGGTCGGGATCTACCGCCGGCTGTGACAACACCAGCGTCGCCCCGATGTCGGGGTCACGCCAGCTGAGTCGCTGGCACAGGTCGAACCGACCCGCAGTCGTGGAATTGAGCGGAACGGCGCTTGATGGTATCTTTCCGAGCATTGCACCGAACTCCAGTTTTGCTAATGCGCGCATTTAAATACGTACTGACTTTATTTGCGCGCTTTAACCGACCTCTATTCCAACCTCCGAATGTAGAGTATAACCCTTTTTTGCGGGACTGTTATTTCTTGAGAGCAACTTTTCGCGCCGCGCATCAAAGCCCGAACGCGGCTCGGGAACGCGGACAAATCCAGACCCGAGCGTCGGCTCGTCCGCATGGTCTCAGCTGGGCGAACGCGGTGTCTGATCAGTGCACGATGGCAAATAATTTGCTACTCGCGAGTATCCGGAATTCAGCGGGCCAATTTGCCCGGGGGCAGCACAGGCCCACCAGATAGCTAAACGCGGTAACGGGAGCTAACAGGCTTCCCAAGCGCCGCGCGAAGTGAATATCGAATTACCCGACGCATTTTTCAGGCGTCGATAAAACTCGCAAAACTACCCAGGTGAGGTTGTGGAGGCGGGCACCGTCGCCGCCGCGCCGGCTGCGATCCGCGATATGGATGCGCCTACGCGATCGACCGGGCCACCCCCGCTGATGTTGACCGGCATCCAGCCGCTGGAGACACCACGGTGGTTAGCCGTTGCCGTCGGCCACGCAGCGCGCGAGCCGGTCGATCGTCGGATAGCTGTATGGCAAAAAGGCAGATAGCGGACGATCGACGAAATCCTCCAGCTCGCCCATCAGCGCGACCGCTTCGGCCGAGTCGAGTCCCAGGTGATCGAACCGGCGTCCCCGATCGATCTCCTCAGGCGACGTTCCGGTCCGGTGCGCGACGTGGGTGGCCAGCATCGTCGCGATCTCCTCATAACTCTTAATCTCATCCTCCTGCGAATCACTCGTCGACCGCGCCGACGACCACTGCATCAGATCGAAGGTTGCGCACGCATCCCAACTTCATCAGCCTGTGAACCGCGCCAGCGCGTGGTGGAAGTGCGCAATCGCATGCTCGAAAGTCGCGAAAGTGAAGGTGTCGGTGGGCTCCGCGGCGATCCCGCGCTGGATTGACTCCGCAAGCGCCATGTCCTCGGTGATCGTCTGGGCGAAAAGAGCGGCATTTTTCTGCCAGTAGTCTTCGTCGCCGTCGTGCGGGACGAATATATGACTCTCCACATGCGTGCGACCGAGTCCGTCCGGAAGGAAAGTGATGAAGGACGCGTGGTCGGGGAGAATGGATATGAACGAGCACGGAAACACGAAGTAGACGAACGTCACATGATCGCGAAAGGGTTCGCGATCGAGGATGTCCGGTTGCTTGCTGACGGTGCTACGTGGCAGCGTGAGCCGAAGGTTCTCGGCAAACTCATCGATCAGGATGCGGTTCCAGCTGAAGTGCGGCGCGATGCCGCTCTTGTGGGCGACTTTGAAGTGGTAGGTCTCCAAAAAACCGCTTACGCCCAGCTTCCAGTTGAACTCGCCCGGCCACATCCTTTCATCGAGGACGCGCGCACCATCGAGGCTCTTCAGCGTTGACTCGTCGGCGAGCGGGGCGAGCGCGGCGCGCAGATGCGCCTCCGACGGGCCACCAGCCCAAATCATCCCGGCAAACTCAACTGTCGGCACCCGATGGAGTGCAAAAGCGGCGGCGTCGAGGTCTGGAAAGCCATGCTCGCGCTCAGGCACGTGCAGCAACGCACCATCCAGGCCGTAGCACCACCCGTGGTACGGGCAGACGAAACGCTGCACCGACGAGCACTGCTGCTCGTTGGTCACAAGTTCGGTGCCGCGATGCCGGCAACGGTTCTTGACCACGTGGAGCCGACCCTCGGCGGTGCGCGTCACCAGCAGCGAGACGCCGAGTCGCTCGACCAGCCGGGTGGTTTGCGGTGGTAGCGATGCGCTCGCCATCAACGGGATGGGGTGCGACCGCAGCGCGGCCAGCTCGCGAGAGTACCGCCCGGCGTCAACGTACTCCGAGGCCGCAGCGGTGAAATTGCCCTCGCCGTCGCTGCGACCAGTATCGATCGCCCGCCGCAGGCGCGCGACGAGTGCGTGCTCCTGGGGGTCCATCGCTACCACCGCCCCGGTAAATCTATTCGTCGCATCGTCAAGCGCAGCAGCGTGAACGCGCCGAGCTCCATCGAATAGGCGAACATGCGCAGGTAACGCTCGTAGCGAACGACCACTTCCTCGCTGGACGCCGCGATCGCGTCGGCTCGCCCTGCACGCAGTCGGTCAAACCATGCCCGAAGCGTTTTGACGTAGTCGCCGCGATCGTTTCTCACTTTTTCGATCTCGAGCTCCATCTCTGCGGCGCGGGCAATGTCGGCCAGCCGTGGCAGCTCTGACTCGGGGAAGACTTGGTCGACGATGAAGCGATCACGCAGGCCTCGATCGCGCGGGATGTCGCCGTACGCGATGGTCTGCAGCGATAGCCGCCCTCCCGGTTTGAGCCACTGGCGGCAGGCGCGGAAAAACCTGTGGTAGGCCTCGATGTGCTCATCCGGTGACAAACCCTGACGGGCGAAATGCTCGAACGCCCCGACCGAGATGATGGCATCGAACGGCGCGGTCGGTTGGTAGTCGCTCCAGCTGCGCACCAAGACCTCAACGCTGCTCGGCGCGATCGCTCGCAGGTAGTCAGCCTGCGCATCGGAGAGGGTGAGCCCCACGGCGTGTTGGACGCCGTAGCAGCCCACCAGATGCATCAGCATCGAACCCCAACCGCAACCGACGTCCAGGACCCGCGCCGCGCCTGCTGCGCGCGCCTGCGCGACGTGGAAGTCGAGCTTGCGACGCTGCGCCTGCTCGAGGTTCTCGTCGGGTTTTTCCCACATCGCGCACGAGTAGCTCATCGTGGGATCGAGCCAGACCTGCCAGAACTCGTTTCCGACGTCGTAGTGGTGGCGAATCGCGTCGGAGCCGGCGCCCAGGTAGGTCTCGCTCACTCAGGACCCCGTCTTGGTCAGCCCGGGTTGCTTGAGGTCACTGGCGAGACCACACAGCTCGAAAATGCGTAACAGCGCGCCGCCGACATCGATCTGCCACCAGCGCGTCCGAGTGGTGTACGCGCGCGGAGCGTCGTGGTGGTTGGCGTGATAACCGCCGCCAAGAGCGGGGAGCACCAGCCACATGCTGTTGCGTGCGCGCCCCGAGTGCGGCAGCTGCGCGCGGCCGCCGAACGCATGGCCGAACGAGTTGACCGCCCACACCAGGTTCGTCACCACGAACACCCGGGTCATCCCACCCCACAAGAAACCCGTCAGAGCACCGCGCACGCCGCCGGCGGCGAAACCGATCAGTGCCGGGATCGCCAGCCCGAGCACACCCCACAACAGATAGCTGCGATGCAGCGCAACTGTGCGGGGGCTTTGCCACATGTCCTTGACGTCGCGCGCCGAGACTGACATCACCGTGTGTTCGGGCTGAAAGAGCCACCCGATGTGCGCGTGCACCAGCCCGCGCGCGCCGGTGGACGGCCAATGCGGCGAGTGCGGATCACCCTCGCGATCGGTGACCGCGTGATGGCGTCGATGCATCGCGACCCACCACATCACCGGACCAAGGAAGGCGCTCGAGCCAAGCGCGCCAAGCACCCAGACCAGCGCGGGACGAGCGGTAAATGACCGGTGTGCGAAGTAACGGTGAAAACCAAGCTCGATTCCCGCCATCGTCGCCAGCGTGCCGACTACGAACACAGCCAGGTCGGTCCGTGACGGTCCAATTCCGCCGAACCACAACGCGACTGCCGTGACCGCGGAGACGGCCGGCGCAATGACGACGAACGCCGCGAGGGCATACCCCCGCGTCATGCGCATTGCCCTGTCACGTGACGCGCAACATCGGCGAGCTCGCCGCGAGCGTAGCGTGCGCGGCACTCGCCGCGCCGGATCTTGCCGCTGGTCGTGCGCGGGATGCTGCCGCGACGGACGAACACAACGACATCGGCCGGCGTCCCGTGCGCAGCGGCGATGGCGGCGACGATCTGATCCGCCACGTCGCTCCACTCGGCGACCGCGTCGCGCTCGATTTCACTGACGATGACAAGCCGCTCGCGCTGGCCGTCGTCGTAGCCGAAAGCCGCGCATCCGCTGGAGCGCAACGATGCTAGGCGCAGCTCTTCAACGGTGTGCTCAAGGTCCTCAGCGGCATAATTGAGGCCGTTCTTGACAACGGTGTCCTTGTCGCGGCCGGTGATGTACAGCTCGCCGTCGACGACGCAGCCGCGGTCACCGGTGCGGAGCCAGTTGGTGCTCTCAGGAGCGTCGTTGAGCGTGGCGGCGAAGGTCTCGCGGGAGCTTTGCGGGTGGCCGAAATATCCGCGTGCGACGCTCGGTCCACGTACCCAGACCTCGCCCTCGATGCCGTCGTCACAGCGAACACGCTGTGCACCGTCAACGATCGCGAGCTCGATCCCGTTGCAGGCCCGACCACAGCTGACTCGGGTGCGTCCGGCTAAGCCGCGCCACACCGCGGGTGGCTCGCTGCGCTGTCCGCCAGACACCATCAGTGTCGCTTCGGCGAGCCCATAGCACGGGTAAAAGGCCTCGCGGCGAAAACCGACGCGGGCGAATGTCGCCGCGAAGCGATCCAGGGTGCTCGCGCGCACTGGCTCAGCCCCTACGAACGCCAGGCTCCAGCTGGACAAATCGAGGCCGGCGAGGCTCTCATCGCCGTGGCGCTCCACGGCCGCGACGCACATCTCATAGGCGAAATTAGGCGCGCCACTTGTGTTGGCGCGGTACCGGGTGATTTCCTGCAGCCAGCGCAGCGGGTGCTTGAGGAACTGCAACGGCGTCATCAGCACGCACTCGGCGCCGACGAATACCGGTTGCACCACATTGCCGATGAGGCCCATGTCGTGCTGGAACGGCAGCCAACCAAGGACCATTGTCGACGAGGTGTGCTCGAAGGCGCTCTCGATCATCGACTCATTGGCCATCAGGTTCGCGTGGGTGACCATAACGCCGCGTGGCGTGCCGGAGGAGCCGGACGAATACTGAAGGATGGCCAGATCATCGGAGGTGGCGGTCGGTTCGCGCGCCGGTGCTTCAGTGACGGCAAGATCGTCAATTGCGATGCACTGGATCTGCTCGAGTGCGGGGACCAGATCTCGCGCCGCGAGGAGTTCGCGGGTGGTGAGCACAATGTTGGGTCGCGCCTCGGTGACGATTCCGGACAGCCGCGACAACGTTTGCTCGAGTCGCGATGGGATGGGGACGTGCGCCGGCACCGCGCACACGCCGGCGTAAAAGCAGCCGAACAGCGCGTCGAGAAACGTTGTGTCCTGGGGTAGCAGCAGTAGCGCGCGTGGCTGCTCTCGGGTACGCGGGAGCTCGCTCAAGGCGGCAGCAACGGCTCTGGCACTCCCGGCGAGCTCGCCCCAGGTTCGCGTCGTGACGTCGTCCCCGTCGTCGAGGAACGAAAAGGCCCGGTCGTTCGGGCGCGATCGAGCGTGCTGCTCCAACCGGTGTGCGATGGTGAGGACGGCTGGAGTCGTCATGGTTTGCGCGACCCCGGGGCGCGACTGCCCTAGCGAGCGTCGAGGATTTCGCTCGTCAAGTTTCACCTCTAGCGCCCCCATATTCTTATCTCCCGTAAAAGCGGGCGCCTAACGGCTGCGTAAATACAAGCATACTAATTAGTACTTAACGAGGGGCCGCTGATGGGAAATGTGCTAGCTCCGTCGCCAGGACTCGAACCTGAACTCTCAGAACCAAAATCTGATGTGCTGCCGATTACACCACGACGGACCGCGCATCACCGGCGAGCAACTCTGCCCGCTCGCGGTCAACGATGCCTTCGTCAGACTGTAGTGCAACCGATAACCTGATAGACGTGGCAGCGCCGGAAAAAGAAGGGCGGACGCCTCGAGCCAGGATGACCGGTACCGAGCGCCGGCACCAACTCATCGACATCGCCCGGTCGCTGTTTGCCGAGCGCGGCTACGACGCGACCTCGATCGAAGAGATCGCGCTGCGCGCCAACGTATCCAAACCGGTCGTCTACGAGCACTTCGGCGGCAAGGAGGGGCTGTACGCGGTCGTCGTCGACCGGGAGATGTCGGCGCTGCTGGACGGCATTACCTCGTCGCTGACCAACAACCGGTCTCGAGTGCGTGTCGAGCGGGTGGCGCTGGCCTTGCTGACCTATGTGGAGGAACACACCGACGGCTTTCGGATCATGATCCGCGACTCACCGGCGTCGATCAGCTCGGGCACCTATTCCAGCCTGCTCAACGACGCCGTCGGCCAGGTCAGCTCGATTTTGGCCGGCGACTTCGCCCGTCGCGGCCTGGACCCCGAGCTGGCCCCGCTATACGCCCAGGCGTTGGTCGGCTCGGTGTCGATGACGGCGCAATGGTGGCTCGATGCCCGTGAGCCGAAGAAGGAAGTCGTCGCCGCACACCTGGTCAACCTGGTCTGGAACGGGTTGACTCACCTGGAAGCCGACCCGCACCTGCAAGACGAATAGTTCGCCGCTATCCCGCGGTGATCGCAAGCCCGGGGTGGTCGGGCGCTGGGGGTACTCCCCGGCCCTGCGGGGGCCCCACCCGCTTGCGGGGGACGGGTCGCCGCTTAGCCGAGGTCGCGGGCCAACAGGTCGGCGGTCAGGTCGACCGGCAGCTCCTGCGACTTCGCATTACCGTGCGTGATGATGCGGGCCTTTTCCACGCCGCCGGCCAAAGCGATGGCCAGTTCACCGGCTGAGCAGACATCGACGCCAAGCCCGTCTTCGCGCAGCCAGCGTGTCACCGCGATGGTCAGCAGCAACTTACCGGCGTAGACGGAGCCACATAGCCGATGCAAGGCAGGACGTCCGGCAATGTTGTTGTCATACCTTCAGCGTCCGTGCGGTTTCGCCGGATGCCGCTTCCCTTACAGGGCCTTGACGGCGTCGGGCTCAAAATTGACAGGGTATCTCCCGCCATAGAATGGCGGGATCATGACCGCACCGGGGCCGGAATGTCTCGCCACCCCGATCGCGGGGCTGGTGGAGTTGGCGCTGCGCGCACCGACTCTGCAGCGGCTCATCGAGCTGGCCGCCGCTCGGCCCGACGAACTGACGCTGGTCGGACCGGCCAGCGCGCGGCTATTTGTGGCCAGTGCGCTGGCTCGCCAGGGGCCTGTGCTGGTCGTCACGGCCACCGGCCGGGAAGCCGACGACCTGTTCGCCGAGCTGCGCGGTGTGTTCGGCGATGCGGTGGCGATGTTCCCGTCGTGGGAGACGTTGCCGCACGAACGGCTCTCGCCCGGCGTGGACACCGTCGGTGCCCGGCTGATGCTGCTGCGCCGGCTGGCCCACCCCGGCGATGCGCGGCTGGGGCCCCCGCTGCAAATGGTGGTCACAGCGGTTCGCTCGCTCCTACAGCCGATGGCCCCGCAGCTGGGCCTGCTGGAACCGCTGGACCTGTCGGTCGACGACGACACCAGCGCCGATGGAGGATTCGACGGGGTCATCTCGCGGCTGGTGGAGCTGGGCTACACCCGAGTGGACATGGTCGGCCGGCGCGGGGAGTTCGCCGTCCGCGGCGGCATCCTGGATATCTTCACCCCGACCGCCGAGCATCCGGTACGGGTGGAGTTCTGGGGCGACGAGGTCACCGAGATGCGGATGTTCTCGGTGGCCGACCAGCGATCGATCCCAGAAATCAGCGTCGACACCCTGGTCGCGGTTGCCTGTCGTGAGCTGCTGCTGACCGACGACGTGCGAGCGCGGGCGGCCGAGTTGGCCGATCAGCAGTCGCGGTCCGAGCGTGCTGTCACCGGCAGTGTCGGCGACATGTTGGCCAGACTCGCCGAGGGCATCCCGGTCGACGGCATGGAGGCGTTACTTCCGGTGCTGCGGGCCGGCGACTTGGCACCGCTGAGCGATCAGCTGCCCGAGGGCACGCCGATGCTGATCTGCGACCCGGAAAAAGTCCGCACTCGCGCGGCCGACCTGATCAAGACCGGCCGCGAGTTCCTGGAGGCGTCCTGGTCGGTGGCTGCCGTAGGTGGCGATTCGCCGATCGACGTCGAGCAACTCGGTGGATCGGGCTTCCGGGAACTTGACGAAGTACGGGCCGCGGCGGGGGAGTCGGGTCACCCGTGGTGGACACTGAGCCAGCTCTCCGACGAGTCGGCGATCGAGTTGGACATCCGCGCCGCCCCGTCGGCCCGCGGCCATCAGCGCGACATCGACGACATCTTCGCGATGCTGCGCGCCCACGTGGCGACCGGCGGGGTCGCCGCCGTCGTCGCGCCCGGAACCGGAACCGCGCACCGCGTCGTCGAGCAGCTGGCCGAATCCGACACGCCCGCAACGATGTTGGAGCCGGGAGCGGCGCCGCAACCCGGTGTGGTCGGAGTGCTCAAGGGCCCGCTGCAGGGCGGCGTTGTGGTGCCCGCCGCGTCGCTGGTCATCATCACCGAGACCGACCTGACCGGCAACCGGGTGGCCGCCACCGACGGCAAACGGCTTGCCGCCAAACGTCGCAACACCGTCGACCCGCTGGCGTTGACCGCGGGCGACCTGGTGGTTCACGACCAGCACGGCATCGGACGATTCGTCGAGATGACCGAGCGCACTGTCGGCGGCGCCCGGCGCGAGTATCTGGTGCTGGAGTACGCGTCCAGTAAGCGCGGTGGGGGTTCCGACAAGCTCTATGTGCCAATGGATTCCCTCGACCAGCTGTCGCGCTATGTCGGTGGGCAAGCACCGGCGCTGAGCCGGCTGGGCGGCAGCGACTGGACGAACACCAAGACGAAGGCCCGCAGAGCGGTCGCCGAGATCGCCGGCGAACTGGTTTCGCTCTACGCCAAGCGGCAGGCCACCGCGGGACACGCGTTCGGGCCGGATACGCCGTGGCAGGCCGAGATGGAAGACGCGTTCGGCTTCACCGAGACCGTCGACCAGCTCACCGCGATCACCGAGGTCAAGGCGGACATGGAGAAGCCGGTGCCGATGGACCGGGTGATCTGCGGCGACGTCGGCTACGGCAAAACCGAGATCGCCGTCCGTGCCGCGTTCAAGGCGGTTCAGGACGGCAAGCAGGTCGCGGTGCTGGTGCCCACCACGTTGCTCGCTGATCAGCATCTGCAGACCTTCGCTGAACGGATGGCCGGCTTCCCCGTCCGGATCAAAGGCCTGTCCCGGTTCACCGACACCAGCGAATCCCGCGCCGTGATCGACGGCCTGGCGGACGGGTCGGTGGACATCGTGATCGGCACCCACCGGCTGCTGCAAACCGGCGTGCGGTGGAAAGACCTCGGCCTGGTGGTGGTCGATGAGGAACAGCGCTTCGGCGTCGAACACAAAGAGCACATCAAGTCGCTGCGCACCCACGTCGACGTGCTGACGATGAGCGCCACTCCGATCCCGCGCACGCTGGAGATGAGTCTGGCCGGGATCCGGGAGATGTCGACGATCCTGACCCCGCCCGAAGAGCGCTATCCGGTGTTGACCTACGTCGGGCCGCACGACGACAAACAAGTCGCCGCGGCGCTGCGCAGAGAACTGCTGCGCGACGGGCAGGCCTTCTATGTACACAACCGGGTCAGCTCCATTGATGCGGCCGCGGCCCAGGTGCGGGAAATGGTGCCGGAGGCCAAAGTTGCCGTCGCGCATGGACAAATGCACGAGGACCTGCTGGAGACCACCGTCGAAGGGTTCTGGAACCGCGTATACGACATCCTGGTGTGCACCACGATCGTCGAAACCGGCCTGGACATCTCCAACGCCAACACGCTGATCGTCGAGCGCGCCGACACCTTCGGTCTGGCCCAGCTGCACCAGCTGCGGGGCCGGGTCGGGCGCAGCCGCGAACGTGGCTACGCCTATTTCCTCTACCCGCAGCACACGCCGCTGACCGAAACCGCCTACGACCGGTTGGCAACCATCGCGCAGAACAACGAGTTGGGCGCGGGCATGGCGGTGGCGATGAAGGATCTGGAGATCCGCGGCGCAGGCAACGTGCTGGGCGTCGAACAGTCCGGACACGTTGCCGGGGTGGGCTTTGATCTGTACGTGCGGCTGGTCGGCGAGGCCGTCGAGGCGTATCGGGCGGCCGCCGACGGCAAGACCGTCACCGGTCCCGAGGAGCCCAAAGACGTGCGGATCGACTTGCCGGTCGATGCGCACCTGCCGCCGGACTACATTCCCAGCGATCGGCTGCGCCTGGAGGGCTACCGGCGGCTGGCCGCGGCGGCCGACGACGCCGAGGTGGACTCCGTTGTCGACGAGCTGACCGACCGCTACGGCGCGCTGCCCGAAACCGCTGAGCGACTGGTGGCCGTGGCGCGACTTCGGCTGCTGTGCCGCGCTTCGGGAATTACCGAGGTCTCGGCAGCGGCGCCGGCGACAGCGGCCACCGTGCGACTGGCGCCGATCACGCTGCCGGACTCCGCGCAGGTGCGGTTGGCGCGGATGTACCCGGGTGCGCGATATCGCGCCACTACGGCTACCGTGCAGGTTCCGATTCCGCGCGCCGGCGGTGTCGGCGCGCCCCGAATTCGTGATCTTGAATTGGTGCAGATGGTTGCCGATTTGATAGTGGCACTGGACGGGAAATCCAGCCGGATACAAACATCGGCGGCGCGACAGGAGCGACAAGCAAAATGACTTGCGCCACCGACGATGATCCCGGCGTAGCCGGGATTGTGGAGCGGCGCTCGTGACTGTCGTCTTGGTCGATCCCCGCCGCCCCTCATTGGTCCCCGTGGAAGCCATCGAGTTGCTCACCGGCGAAGTGCAGTACACCGAGGAAATGCCGGTCGCGGTGCCGTGGACGCTGCCGGCAGCACGCCCGGCGCATACCGGCGAGGACGCCCCGGTGTTGTTGTCGTCGGACCCTGAACACCCGTCTGTCACCGCACGTTTGGCCGCCGGCGAACGGCTGATCTCCGCGCCTGATCATCAGCCCGGGGAACGGCTGGTGGACGCGGTCGCGATGATGGACAAACTGCGGACCGCCGGACCCTGGGAAAGTGAGCAGACTCACGACTCGCTGCGCCGATTCCTGCTGGAGGAGACCTACGAGGTCTTCGACGCGGTCCGCAGCGGTGATGCTGATGCGTTGCGAGAAGAGCTCGGCGACGTCTTGCTGCAGGTGCTTTTCCACGCCCGAATAGCCGAGGAGGCGCCGCAGCATCCGTTTACGATCGACGATGTCGCCGACGCCCTGCTACGCAAATTGGGCAATCGGGTTCCGGGAGTCCTTGCTGGAGAATCGATTTCACTGGATGAGCAATTGGCTCAATGGGAGGAGCGCAAAGCCGCCGAGAAGCCGAGGTATTCAGTGCTTGACGACGTGCCCACTGCGCAGCCAGCTTTGGCACTGGCGCATAAGGTAATTAACCGCGTCAGACAGGCCGGGTTGCCTACTGACCTGATTCCAACCGAAATTAGATCGATCACGGTTACGGCTGATGTCGATTCCGAGAATACCCTGCGCACTGCAGTTTTAGAATTCATGGACACTGTTCGGGGCACCGAGAAGGCAATCGCCGCCGAGCGACGCGGAGCGGACGTCCCCGTGGAGCTGGATGTCGCTCCGATCGGTGCGGTCAGCGCGGAGGAGTGGCGTACCCACTGGCCGCATCAAATCGACAAGCCCGCGAACGACGGCGAACAGCCGGCGGAACAGGACGTACTGCCCGATGATTCAGCTGACGAGCCGGGCGCCGAACCGCAGAAGCCGGACACCGAGGACGACGAGTCCCAATAGTCGACGAGCTATCCAAGTTGGCGGAACGGTTTTTCCACTTCCGTAGCTGGTCAGACCGGCGTCCGGAACGGAAATCCAAGATCGAAATTCAAGATCGGGAACTTTAAGTTTAAAAATTGCTATTGGAAGATACTAAAAGTATGTATCATTCCTTTTATGCGGATCTCCGGTTTGTCACCCACGCTGACCCCCCGCGCGTGTCGGAGCAAATTCTCGGCGGTCCGCATCCTGCTTGCGCCTATCTACGTCGATGCGAATTCGGCCTTCGCTGCCGGCGTCTATCAGCAATGGGCGTGTTCGAAGAGGAGCTAGTCGACGTGGTTGAGGTCGGGATCGGATGCCGGCTTCCGGGCAAGGTGCACGGGCCCCGACTCGCGGCGGCGCGATGAGCAACATCACTCCCGAGCAGCTAGATCATCCGATCGTCACGACGCGCCCGTCTCTCCCCGCACTACTGCTTCAACGAGCCGCTCGGCAGCCCCATGCCGCGGCTTACACCTTCATCGACTACGAGCGCAACCCCGTCGGCTTCGCCCAAACCGTCACCTGGTCGCAGGTTCATCAGCGAACCTTGGCCGTTGCATCCGAGCTGCGACGTAGTGGGTCGGCCGGTGACCGGGCTGCAATCTTGGCGCCGGAAGGGATCGATTACATCGCTGCGTTTCTCGGTGCCCTGCTGGCGGGGTTCATCGCCGTCCCGCTGCCTGCCCCGGAATTTGGGATCCACGATGAACGCATTTCCGCGGCGTTGCGGGATTGCTCACCGTCGGTCATCCTCACCACATCCACGATCGTCGACGACGTCACACGCTATGCGCGGTCTCAGGGCACCAGCGACCTCAACCGGAGAATGAGTGTCATCGAGGTCGATTCGCTGGACTTGGACTCACCCCGGCAGTTTGACCCGATTCACTCTGCGCACCATCACAACACGGCTTACCTGCAGTACACGTCCGGATCGACCCGGCAGCCCGCCGGCGTCATGGTTTCTCATCGCAACGTGCTGGCCAACCTCGACCAGATGTGCAGCGTTTCCTTCGCGGACTCCAGAAACCGCCCGCCGAGGGAGCTGAGTTTCGTGTCGTGGCTGCCGTTGCATTACGACATGGGACTGATTTTCACGATTTTCACGCCGATGTTCACCGGAAATCCGGTCGAGTTCATCAGGCCGCTGGCATTTGTGCAGCGGCCCGCCCGCTGGATGCAAATGCTCGCCAACAAAGGCCTGTCGTACTCCTGTGCACCTAACTTCGCCCTCGAACTGGCGGCGCGGCGAACCTCCGATGCGGATATGGCAGGCCTCGACCTCGGCGGCGTGCTGGCGATCAACAGCGGCGCCGAGCGGGTGCGATCGGCAACGGTCGCCGAGTTCACCCGGCGGTTCGCACGGTTCAATCTGAAGAACACTGTGGTCCGACCGTCCTACGGGCTGGCCGAGGCGACCTTGTGGGTCGCATCGCCTGACACGGGCCGTCCCGCCGCGGCGGTGCGTTTCGACAATGAGCAGTTGTCCCGCGGTTACGCGAAACCTTGCAACGACCAACAGGATTGCGGTGCCGAGTTGGTCGGTCACGGTGAGCCGCGGATGTGCGACGTGCGCATTGTGGACCCTCGGTGCGGCACGGAGAACCCGCCGGGAGAGATTGGTGAGATCTGGGTTCACGGCGCCAATGTGGCCAGTGGTTACTGGCAGAAACCCGCGCAGACCAAACACACTTTCGGCGGACGAATCGCCGCACCGTCGCCCGGCAGTCCGCGCGGACCCTGGCTGCGAACCGGAGACCTCGGAGTGATGTTCGACGGCGAATTGTTCATCGTGGGACGGATGAAGGACGTACTGATCGTCGACGGCCGCAATCACTATCCCGACGACATCGAGGCAACGGTTCAACGGATCAGCCAGGGCCGGGTGGCGGCAATCACGGTGTGGGGCGACCGCACCGGCCAGCTCGTCGTTGTCGCGGAAATCAGCGAACGTGGCGGATCGCCTGGCGACCAGACTTACCAACTTCGCGCGATCAAGCGCGAGATTTCCTCGGCAATAGCGGCATCGCATGGCTTACCGGTCGCCGACCTCGTTCTGGTGGCCCCCGGCTCCATCCCGACCACCACCAGCGGCAAGGTTCGACGATCAAAGTGTGGTGAGCGTTACCGCAAGGATGAATTCAAACGGTTGGACGTGTCGCCGACTGTTTTCGCTGAGGTGCGGTGACCTCTCGACACGCCCGGGCAGGGCCGCCAATCCGCCCTGCCAACGCGGCGGTGGCGCACAGCATTGTCGCTGGCCAACCGGTATTTGCCGGACTGGGAACGCCAGCGGCGAGGTGACCTACTCGATTCCCATGGGACCATGTACGCGGGAATCAGTGTGTAGGGGAGTGTTGTGTCGCCGGTCCGTTGGCTGCGGGCGTTCGCCGTCGTGGGTGCCACGGCGCTGTTATTGGCGTCGAGTTGCACCTGGCAGTTGGGCTTCTTCATTCCCAAGGGCGTCCCGCCGCCCTCCGGCGCACCGGTGCCGCCGGTGGACACCCACGCCAAAGGCCGGCCTGCGGATCGGCTGCACGGCTGGGCGGCCCAATATGCTCCGGCGATGAAAATCCCCGTCACCGCGCTCGAGGCTTACGGCTATGCCGCGCGGGTCGCCGAAGTGGAAAACCCGAACTGTCATATCGCATGGACCACCCTGGCCGGTATCGGCCAGGTCGAAAGCCACCACGGCACCTACCACCACGCGACGCTGTTTCCCAACGGCGACGTGCGGCCCCCGATCAGGGGGGTACAGCTGGACGGGACCAATGGCACCCTGCGCATCGTCGACAGCGACGCGGGCGGCGTCGACGACGACCCGGACACGGTGCGGGCGATGGGACCGATGCAGTTCATTCCAGAGACATGGCGGCTATACGGGGTGGACGCCAACAACGACGGCGTCGTCAGCGTCGATAACATCGATGACGCCGCGTTGTCGGCTGCGGGGTACTTGTGTTGGCGCGGAAAGGATCTCGCGACACCGCGAGGGTGGATAACGGCGCTGCGGGCCTATAACGACTCCGACGTGTATGCCCGTGCGGTGCGTGACTGGGCCACCGCCTATGCGGCAGGTCACCCGCTCTGACGAAGGCTCTACGCTACTGGTGGCAGGTAGCCCTGACGACACAAGGAGAACCCAGTGCCGATTATCGAGCAGGTCGGAGCACGCGAGATTCTCGATTCCCGCGGCAATCCGACGGTCGAGGTCGAGGTGGCCCTGATCGACGGGACATTTGCCCGGGCAGCGGTGCCTTCCGGTGCGTCCACCGGCGAGCATGAGGCCGTCGAGCTGCGCGACGGCGGCGAACGCTATGGCGGCAAGGGCGTCAAAAAGGCTGTGCAGGCCGTGCTCGACGAAATCGCACCGGCCGTCATCGGCCTGTCCGCCGACGATCAGCGGCTGGTCGATCAGGCTCTGCTGGATCTCGACGGAACCCCGGACAAGTCCCGGTTGGGCGCCAACGCCATCCTGGGGGTCTCTTTGGCGGTCAGTAAGGCGGCGGCGGACTCCGCCGAGTTGCCGCTGTTCCGCTATCTCGGCGGGCCCAATGCCCACATCTTGCCGGTGCCGATGATGAACATCCTCAACGGCGGCGCGCACGCCGACACCGCCGTCGACATCCAGGAGTTCATGGTGGCCCCGATCGGGGCGCCGAACTTCGCCGAGGCGTTGCGCTGGGGTGCAGAGGTTTACCACGCGCTCAAGGCGGCCCTGAAAAAGCGGGGACTGTCGACCGGACTGGGCGATGAAGGCGGGTTTGCCCCCGATGTGCCCGGGACCAAGGCTGCGCTTGACGTGATCAGCCTGGCCATCGAGTCTGCGGGTTTCAATCTCGGCGCCGACGTGGCGTTAGCGCTGGACGCCGCGGCTACCGAGTTCTACACCGACGGCAGCGGCTACGCCTTCGAGAACAAGACCCTGGGCGCTGATCAGATGACGCAGTTCTACGCCGAACTGCTCGACTCTTATCCGCTGGTCTCCATCGAAGACCCGCTTTCCGAAGATGATTGGGACGGATGGGTGGCCCTAACGACAGCCATCGGGGACCGCGTGCAAATCGTGGGCGACGATCTGTTCGTCACCAATCCCGAACGGCTGGAAGAAGGCATCGACAAGGGCGCGGCAAATGCCTTGCTGGTCAAAGTCAATCAGATCGGGACGTTGACCGAGACACTCGACGCGGTGGCGCTGGCGCACCACAGCGGATACCGGACAATGATGAGCCACCGCAGCGGCGAAACCGAGGACACCACGATCGCCGACTTGGCGGTGGCCGTGGGCAGCGGGCAGATCAAGACCGGCGCGCCGGCACGCAGCGAACGGGTCGCCAAATTCAACCAGCTGCTTCGCATTGAAGAAGCGCTCGGTGATGCTGCCCGCTACGCCGGCGATCTGGCGTTTCCCCGATATGCGCCGGAAGTCAGATAGCCCGCAGAGCCATGCCCGAATCCAAACGGCCAGAACCGAAGCGGCGCTCACCGGCCTCGCGACCGGCCCGGGCCGGTGATTCCGAACACGGCCGGCCGCGCAAAACGCCGGCGGCCCGCCGCGGGCCTACCGCATCACGTGCCTTGCCCGAGGCCGTCGAGCCGATCAAACGCGCGATCGCCGAATCGGCCGAACAACGCTCCGAGCAACGGCTCGGCCTGACCGCGCGGCGGGCGGCGATCCTGGCGGCGGTCGTTTGCGTGCTGACGCTCACCATCGCTGGCCCGGTCCGCACCTATTTCGCCCAGCGCACCGAGATGAAACAGCTGGCCGCCTCCGAAGCCGCGTTGCGGCAGCAGATTGCCGACCTCGAGCAGCAGAAGGTCAAGTTGGCGGATCCGGCCTATGTTGCCGCGCAAGCCCGTGAGCGGCTTGGCTTTGTGAAGCCTGGCGACATCCCGTACCAGGTTCAACTTCCGCCGTCGGCGGCCGTGCCTACCGAGCCGGGTTCCCCGTCGGCGCCCGTGACCTCCAACGACCCCTGGTACACGTCGTTGTGGCACACCATTGCCGACACCCCGCACAGCCCACCGACTCCTGCCCCGCAACCGCCACCCCCCGCTCCACCGACCGCACCCACCACAGGTGGTTGAGCCGGCCGACCTCGATGCGGTAGCGCGCCAGCTCGGCCGCGAGCCGCGTGGAGTGCTGCAGATCGCTTACCGGTGCCCCAACGGTCAACCCGGCGTAGTGAAGACCGCGCCGAAACTGCCTGACGGCACACCATTTCCTACGTTGTACTACCTCACGCACCCGGCGCTGTGCGCCGCGGCAAGCAGGCTGGAGTCGTCGGGCATGATGCGCGAGATGACGCAGCGGCTGCAGCGTGAACCCGATCTGGCGGACGCGTACTTACGGGCCCATGAGTCATATTTGGCCGAGCGGGACGCCGTCGAGCCGCTCGGCACGACGTCTTCCGCCGGTGGCATGCCGGACCGGGTCAAGTGCCTGCACGTGCTGATCGCGCACTCGCTGGCCAAGGGCCGGGGAACCAACCCGCTCGGCGACCAGGCGCTGGCGGTGCTGGCTGCCGACCCCTCGATGGCGGGAATCTTGGTTTCGGAGCAGTGGATATGACGCGCGCTGCCGCAATCGACTGCGGTACCAACTCGATTCGGTTGCTGATCGCCGATGCGCAGGACGGACGGTTGCGCGACGTGCACCGCGAGATGCGCATCGTGCGGCTCGGTCAGGGCGTCGACGCGACCGGTTGCTTCGCGCCGGAGGCGTTGGAGCGCACTCGCGTCGCGCTGGTCGACTACGCCACGCTGTGTCGCGCGCACGGTGTTGACCGCATACGCATGGTCGCCACCTCGGCCACCCGCGACGCCGGCAATCGGGATGTCTTCTTCGCGATGACGGCCGATGTGCTGGGCGCCGTGGTTGACGGCTCGGTCGCCGAGGTGATCACCGGCGCCGAAGAGGCCGAACTGTCGTTCCGCGGGGCGGTGAACGAATTAGACCCCGCCGCGGCTCCTTTCGTGATCGTCGACCTGGGCGGCGGGTCGACCGAGATCGTGCTCGGAACGGACACCGTTGTGGCGAGCTTCTCGGCCGACATCGGCTGTGTGCGGCTGACCGAGCGCTGTCTGCACTCCGACCCGCCCACCGCGGCCGAGGTGGCGACGGCCCGCGAGGTGGTTCGCGAACGGCTCACCGAAGCGCTGCGCGATGTTGACGTGCGACATGCTCACACCTGGGTGGGGGTGGCCGGGACGATGACGACGATCGCGGCGCTCGCACAGGACATGGCGACCTATGACTCTGCGGCCATTCACCTTTCGCGGGTCGGCATGGACCGGCTGCTTGCGGTGTGCGACGGGTTGATCGGGATGTCTCGAGCGCAGCGCGCTGCGCTCGGGCCTATGCACGAAGGGCGGGCCGATGTGATCGGCGGGGGTGCCATCGTGATCGAGGAATTGGCTTTGGCGCTGCGTAAGCGCGCCGGGATCGATGCTTTGACGGTCAGCGAGCACGACATTTTGGACGGCATTGCGCTTTCGATCATCCCAACGGGCGGTGTCTGACTGAGATTTCGAGCAGGTGCTTCTTCTTTTCCGTGTATTCCTGGTCGGTCAGACGTCCCTCGTTACGCAGTTTGGTGATTTCGCGTATCGCTGCCGCGACTCCGGTGACGACCGTCCGAGGCGCGGGTGACGCTTCGGCGTCGCCGTCGTCCGCCGCGCCTGGACCCCGAGCCGCCAGACGTGCGTGGGTCACTGCCTTGCCGCTGTCCCGGTTGTCACCCGTAGCCGGCGGACCGGCCATCGCTTGTCCGGTCATGCCCGCCAGGCCCATCTGGTTGAACGAGCTTGCCGATCCGGCTTCCAGGGGCGCTGCTGCGGCGGGACTCGCGCTGGTGATCGGCGACACCATTGCGACAGAACGTATCTCCGGTGCGGCAACGGTCCAGCTCGACGGCACGGACAATCCCCCGACGGAATTGGCCTCGCCTAACGTCGCCGACAATGTCGGCGCAGGAATCACGCCCGGGTTGGTAAGCGTCGCCGGGAAACTTTCGATGGGCGCCGGGGCGGTCCCCGGCCAGGTCTGTTGCCCGGCCCAGCCGCTGACGATTTCGTCGGTGCTCTGGCCGGCGACAGTGCCGAGATAGGCGACGGGAAGGTCTGCCGGCCCAGTCAGGGCATCCATCGGGATGATCCCAAATATGGTAGCCAAATCTGTTGGTGCAGTGAGAAAAACAGTGATCAAGTTGCTCAGTGTGGTCAGCGGGTCGCTCTGAGCCGGCGCCGCCGCCGCCGACAATGCTTCGGGCACAGCCGATATAGTGCTTTGCACATTTCCAGCAGAGGTCTCGCTGGCTTGGCTGACCGCGGCGGCTTGGCCGGCCGTTCCGACCGGGTCGGTGTTTTGGTGTGGCGAACTAAACGGCGTGAGCACGGTCGCCGATGCCGACGAAGCTGCGTAGGTGTACATCGCGACGGCGTCTTGGGCCCACATCTCGGCGTATTGCGCCTCGGTGGCCGCTATCGCCGCAGTGTTCTGGCCAAAGAAATTGGTCGCCACCAGCGCCATCAGCAGGCTGCGGTTGGCGGCGATCTCCGGTGGCGGAACCGTCGACGCGAATGCCGCCTCGTAGGCGGCCGCTGCCGCTGCGGTCTGAGCGGAGGTCTGCTCTGCCTGCGCAGCTGTGCTACTCAGCCACTCCACATAGGATCCGGCCGCGGCCGTCATCGACGACGACGACGGGCCTGACCACGACCCGGAGGTCAGCTCCGACACCACCGACTGATACCCGCTGGCCGCGATATACAGCTCGTCAGCCAGAGCTCCCCAGGCCTGCGCAGCGGCCAGCATCGGCCCCGATCCCGGACCGGCATACATCCGGCCAGAGTTGATCTCCGGCGGATAAATCCCGAAATCCATTGCTGCGCATTCCTCTTCCAGGCAACGGGCGTTTCCGCCGCACGGCGGCAAACGGTTCAGCGACCGAGCAACCGGTTCTTCTGCTCGGTGTATTCCTCATCGGTCAGAATTCCCTCGTCGCGGAGTTTGGCGAACTCACGCAGCTCGGCCGCGACTCCGGTGACGACGGCCCGAGGCTTGTCTTTAGGCGCCTCGCCTCTATCGCCCGCTGCGGCACTACCAGCGGTGGTTGCCGCCTCTGTAGGGCGCGCCGCCGCACGAACGCCTTTAGCCGCTTTGGTGGCGCCCCGGCTGACGCCGGTGCCTACGGTTCCAGCCATGGCCCGCCCGGCCATGCCCGCCAGTGCCATCTCGCTGAGCGTGCTTCCCGAACCGGCTTGTCCGGCTTGCGCGGCGGCGCCGACCGTAGTTTCCGGAAGCGCCGGCAGCGTATATGAGATCGGGCGTACCGCCGGCGTTGCTACGGTCCACGATGGTGGCACGGACAGTGCTCCGACCGTATTAGCCTCGCCCAGGCCGGCCGCGAGGCTGGGCGGCGGCACCGTGCCTTCTGGCAGATTCAGCAGGGGCGCCGGGAAGGGCTTCACCGGTGCCGACCCGGTCCCTGGCCAGGGCTCTTCCCCATTCCAACCGCTGACGAGCTCGTCGGTGTGCAGACCGGTCCCGGCACCGATGACGTCCAGCGGCAGGGCGAGCACGCCTACCACGCCGAATGGGATGTCGGCAGCGAAGGTGGCGACGGCCGCGGGTGCGTCGAGAAATATGCTGATCAGGTCGCTCAACGTGCCCAGCGGATCGCCGGCCTGTGCCGGCGTCGCGGCAGCCGGCGCTGCGGTTGACAGGCTCTGCAACGCATTAGGTACCGAGGCGAACGCCTGCTGAATCGACGAGACAGTGCTCTGTACGTTGCCGGCCGACGTTCCAGTGGCTTGGCTGACCGCGGCTGCTTGGGCAGCCGATGCGCCGGGGCTGGTGTTCTGTTGGGGCGGGGTGAACGGTGTCAGCGTTGTCGCGGATGCCGACGAAGCTGCGTAGCCGTACATCGCCGCGGCGTCCTGGGCCCACATCTCGCCGTATTGCGCTTCGTTGGCCGCGATCGCCTGGGTGTTGCGCCCGAACAGGTTAGTGGCCACCAGCGTCATTAGCTGAGTGCGGTTGGCGGTGACCATCGGCGGCGGCACCGTCGAGCTAAACGCCGTCTGGTAGGCGGCGGCGGCGGCTTTGGCCTGCGCGGCCGTTTCCTCGGCTTGCGTGGCGGTGGTGGTCAGCCATGACGAATAGGTCGCGGCCGCGGCCGCCATCGACGCTGACGACGGACCCGACCACGACCCGGCGGTCAAGCCGGAGACCACCGATTGATATGAGTTGGCCGCCGAGTGCAGTTCGGCGGCCAATCCTTGCCAGGCCTCTGCGGCGGCGAGCATCGATCCCGGCCCGGAGCCGGTATACATTCGAGCGGAGTTGATCTCTGGCGGAAGAATCCCGTAATCCACTGCTACGCCACCTCTCTAATGCATCGCGATCGAGTTGGCCCAGTCCCGGCGGCCGGCCTTCAACACGCCATAAACTGTCGGGTGAATGGTGGCATGTGTTACGACGGTTGTCGCCGCGGCGTCCGGCGCGTCGGGACCTGAGGCCGCAGTCGAGGCGGGGGTCCTGGCGCAGAGGGCCCCAGGTAAAGACACCAGCCGAGGCTGCTGAAATTCGGGTTCAACAATTCCAGAAAGCATCGCTTTCCCTTTCCGATAATGGTCGGGCAGCCACCTATTTCTTGGGCTCAGGTTTCGGGCTATCGCGCGCACCAGCAGACTGATGCGACCGCTGGATATCACATTATCGGCGATTAACGGAAGGGAGCCAACAAAATAACGCGTTCTTAACGGCGCCTCGTAGCGGCAGTCATTGATATTTCTCAGATGAATCACTTGCATTTCTCAGTTTTATGGATTCGTCGGTCGCGTGGGAGTCAGACCCAAGACCTCACTTTCGCCCCCCTGATCTGGTGACCCAGGCTCACAGCGGACCGATTCTATGCGGTCATTCCTGTGAGTTGGCTGTGGCAACTCACAGCTAAATTCCGCTGTGCGGTCGGCAGTTCGGAGTCCCGCGGTGCTCAACCGGTCATGGCGTTGCGTGCAGCGCTGACCTGTTGGTCGTCGCGGAGGCGTTCCTCGCCGTTAGCGGGGTCTTGCGGAGGCTGTCCCTTGCGCAGCGTGTCCAGCAACTCCCGGTAGGGGCCGACGAGGTAGACGGTGTCGCCGGCTCGCAGCCGAGCATCGCGGCGTGGGTGCAGTTGCACCGGTGCGTCCTGCCGGGTGATCGCGATGACGCGGGTTCGGGTCGACATTTCGAACATCTGGATGCCATCGAGTTCGCTGCGGGCCGCTACATGCATGGCGCCGATCATGAAGGAACTCTGCCCGACCGAGAACGTACCCAGCACCCGCAAACCGATCGCGGCGCCGATGAAATACGGTGCGGCCAACTGGACTGTGGAGCGAACGTTGTCGAACCCGAATCGCTGCGCCACCGCGATGCCCAGCGCTCGGTCGTACACCCGCAGTACCAGCGGAACCTCGGCCAGCCGATTCACCTTGGGCATTACCCGCGGTCCCAACATTTCGGTCAGCACGATTCCGGTCTCGATGTTGATCATGTCGTCGCGGGTCAGCACCGCCACCGCGCGGGCCCGATCCACCCGCGCCGCTTCCAGTGTCTGGATCAAGGTGGCGTCACCGTAAATCACCGGTACATCGAGTTCGCGCGCGGCTGACAAGAACCGGTTCTCCTCGTTGATCTCGATCACTGCCACGTCGTATCCGGCGTTTACCAGGTCGGTTACCACGCGGATCCCCAGCCCGCTCAGCCCGACAACGACGATGTGGTTACGCAGATGGCGCACCCGGGGCCGCGCGGACGCAAAGACGAAGCGGCGCGAGAGCAGCACGTCGGCGATGAATGCGACTAACAAAGCGATGGTGGTCGCTCCGCCAAACATGAGCAGGGCAGCGAATAGTCGTAGCCACATGACCTGATGGCCGAAGCTGAAGTCACCGTAGCCCGTGGTGGTGATCGTCTCGACAGTGAAGTACAGCGCGTCGATCCAACTCATCCGCGGGTGCTGGTAGTTGAAGCGCAACAGGATTGTCGACGCGGCAAGTAGGACCAGCGACGCAGCCAACGCAGGATAGAACGCCGGGTTGAAGTCATTAACCAGGACTCGGACCGCGTCGAGCGCTCGCCGCAGCCGGGGCTGGCGCGACCGCATCCGCATTGACCGGCGGGGCATCTTGATGCCCTGGACGGCCGCCTCGTCGGCGGTACCGATCATCACCGTTCGGTCACCGGCGTGCACCTGCTGATCCCGGCCCGGGCATACCTCCACCTCGCCGGGGTCGGGCGAGTTGTCACCGTGGATCACCGCCGCCGGTGCCAAATCGCCGTAGAGTTCGCGCAGCGTCGCGTCCCGCGACGCTTCGGTGCTCGAGACGACGAATTGGATGCCGGCTGCCTCGAACGGGTGCGTGCTGTGCGCCAGACACGCTTCGACGACCGCTGGTGCCGCGAGATCGGCGACATCGAGGATGGCGCCGGGTCCGTTTCCGTCGGCCACCGCTTCACGCAGGACGTCGTTGGCCACTCGGGACACCACGCGCACGGTCGGGCTGGCTCTCCTTGCCAGCAGCGCGATTTCGAGATTTGTCGCGTCGTCGTCCCCCGCGCAGACGATGGCGAGTGCATGAGCGACTTCGGCGCGGGCCAGTTCGCGAGCGACCCCGGCAAGCTCGGTGTTGGTCAGCTTGACAACGTTGGCGCCAGCGCTTTTCAGCTCATCGATGATTGTGGTGGCCAGCGGATCATCACCGCTGACAATGATGTGATCATGCATAACTCTCATCCGCCACTCGGGAATACCTGATCGCGATCGAGTCGAAGACTCAGCGCGAATAGCACCCGCTTTGCCGATGCCGTTAGCTGGACAGATTACACCACGGGTTTACCCCGTCCGGCCTCGGCGCCAAACTTTGCCGAAGCCGAGATTCACTCGTTGCTCCACCGCGACGAGAGGTGACTGCGAAACGCCATTCGGCGCCAATACCAGCCCACAATGCGCGATTGGGTGAAGTTGCTGTTGCACAAGGCTGTTGGCATGCCGGCGACCCATTTATCGCGCAGGTGTCACAAGTACGTTGGCAACGTGGCAGGAACTTAACCCGAACATTGCGCGCCAACGAGGAATTCGGCGTTATCGGGGGAAGCGAAATGACGATCAGGCTTCGAAGCGATAGCCCATACCGGCTTCGGTCAACAGGTGATTGGGCCGCGACGGGTCGTCCTCGAGTTTGCGCCGCAGCTG
Organism: uncultured Actinomycetota bacterium; assembly: GCA_963838755.1. Lineage (GTDB taxonomy): Bacteria > Actinomycetota > Actinomycetes > Mycobacteriales > Mycobacteriaceae > Mycobacterium. Next base: position 76,804 of record CAWISO010000022.1, read on the forward strand.
CGCCAGGTAGACCCGGAGATAGTGAGTTTCCTTGGCGTACTTGGGTCCCCACACTTCCTTGAGTAGGTCCTCGCGTCCGACCAACTTGCCACGGTTGCGGACCAGCATCTCCAACATCCCCCACTCCGTGGGAGTGAGGTGCACCTCGCTGCCATCCTTGATGACTTTCTTAGCGGCCAAGTCGACCGTGAATGACTTGGTCTCCACCACCGGCTCGTCTCCGTCTGCCGACACTGCGGCCCGGCGCACCGCGGCGCGAAGCCGTGCCAGCAGCTCGTCCATGCCGAACGGCTTCGTGATGTAGTCGTCTGCTCCAGCGTCCAATGCTCCGACTTTGTCTGCGGAATCGGTGCGTGCCGACAACACGATCACCGGAGCAGTCATCCAGCCACGCAGGCCGGCGAGGACCTCGACGCCGGATATGTCGGGCAAACCCAGATCGAGGATCACCACCTCGGGGTGTTGTTCAGCGGCGGCTCTCAGTCCAGCCGACCCGGTTGCCGCAGTAATCACCTCATAGCCGCGGACCGTCAGATTTATCCGAAGCGCCCGCAATAGTTGCCGATCGTCATCGACCACCAACACTCTCGTCATGAGCGGCGCTCCTCGTCACCTGGCGGCGCCTTCAGGTCCACCAGCACGGTCAGCCCCCCGCCGGGGGTGTCGGTCGCTGCGATGGTTCCCCCCATCGCCTCGACGAACCCTTTCGCCACCGACAGGCCAAGGCCCAGGCCCGTCGTCGTGTCGTAATCGCCGAGCCGTTGGAACGGCTCGAACATCTGGTCCGCGGCGCCTTTGGCAACGCCCGGTCCTTCGTCGACGACGTTGATCAGTACCCGGGATCCCACCTGACCTGCATTGACCCGTATCATGCTGTGTGGGGCATAGCGCAACGCGTTGTCAATGACGTTGGCCAGCACACGTTCCAGCAGACCCGCGTCGGCCATCGCGATCGTCCCGCCGACTTCCACCTTGACCCGGTCGAGGCTACCTCGGCCAAACACTGTGGTGCGCTTGCCGATTCCGACCAGTGCGCGTTGCACGACCTCCTCGAGATAGACCTCGGAGAGCTGTGGCCGCACCACGCCGGCGGCCAGCCGAGACGAGTCCAGCAGGTTGGCAACCAAGGCGGTCAATTGGTCGATCGACTCTTCAACGGTGGCAAGTAATTCGGCGGTGTCCTCGGGCGAGAACCAGACGTCTCCGGCGCGCAGGCTTGATACCGCGGCCTTGGCGGCGGTCAGCGGAGTCCGCAGGTCGTGGCCCAGTGCTGAGAGCAGCAAGCGGCGCAGTTCCCCGGCCTCAGCAAGGGATTGGACCTTGCCGGCTTCTTCGGCGAGCTCACCCTGTTTGACCAGTCCTGCGGCCTGGGTCGCGACGACCGCCAGCACTCGGCGGTCGCGGCCGGTCAGAGCGCGGCCGGACATCAGCATCCAGAATTCCTCGTCGCCCACCTTCACCGCGGTGTCGGCGGAATCCACTGTCGCGCATGGGTCTTTGCCCACGCTCGCGACTGGCACCGGGTGACCATCGACGTCGCGTATCACGCACACCGCGCGCTGGGAGTAAGCCTCCCGAACCCGCTCCAGCAGCGTCGTGAGGTTGGCGCCGCGCAGCACGGAGCTGGCGAACAGCGCCAGCAACTCCGCCTCCTGAGTTGCCCGCCTGGCGTCGCGAGCACGGCTGGCCGCGGCGTCCACCAACACGGCGATCGCCATCGCGACCCCCAATAACACCACGATGGTGACGGCGTTGCTGGGGTTGTCGACGGCAAAGGAATATCGCGGGTCGGCCAGAAAATAGACCAACAGCGCTCCGGACAACAGGCCCGCCAGCACGGCCGGGGCCACCCCGCCGAATAGCGCGACGCCAATCACCCCGGCGAAGAAGACGGCGGTCTTTCCGCCGATGTCCAGCACCGCGTCTAGCCAGCGTGACGTGATCGCAAGAATGGCCCATGGCACGGTGACAGCGGCAAGCCAGGACAGAATCTGGCGGGCACGCGGCGAAATCGACACGAACGGCAAGCCGCGGTTGGCCTGCTCATGGGTGACCATGTGGACGTCGATCTTGCCCGAGTTTTTGATGGTGGCGGCACCAATTCCCTCGCTGAAGATGCTCGCCCACCGTGACCTTCGGGAGCTGCCGAGCACCAGTTGGGTGGCGTTCGTCTCGCGGGCGAAGTCGAGCAATGCGGTGGACACGTCGTCGCCGACCACGATGTGAACCGTGGCGCCCAGGCTCGCCGCGAGTTCGCGCACCTTGCCCATCTCCCGCGGTGACACACCCGAGAGTCCATCGCCGCGAACGACGTGGACCACCATCAGTTGGGCGCTAGACTTCGATGCGATGCGGGAGGCGCGGCGGACCAGTGTTTCTGATTCGGAACCGCCCGTCACGGCGACGACGACGCGTTCGCGGGCTTCCCAGGTATCGGTAATCTTCTTGTCCGCACGGTATTTCGCCAGCGCCGAATCGACTTGATCAGCCAGCCATAGCAAGGCGATTTCGCGTAGGGCGGTCAGGTTGCCGGTGCGAAAGTAGTTCGACAGCGCCGCGTCGATTCTTTCCGGCGGGTAGACGTTGCCGTGGGCGAGCCTGCGCCGCAACGCTTCCGGTGTGATGTCGACCAGCTCGATCTGAGCTGCTTTTCGGACGATTTCGTCGGGCACGGTTTCGCGCTGCTCCACGCCTGTGATCTGGGCAACGACGTCGTTGAGGCTCTCCAGGTGTTGGATGTTGAGCGTCGAGATCACGGTGATCCCGGCGTCAAGCAGTTTTTCGATGTCCTGCCACCGTTTGGTATTGGCGCTGCCGGGGATGTTGTTATGCGCATATTCATCGACCAGCGCGACTTCCGGCTTGCGCCGCAACACCGCCTCGACATCGAGTTCGGGGAACGTAGTCCCGCGGTAGGAGATGTAGTGCGGCGGAACGACTTCGATGCCCTTGATCAATTCGCCGACTTTCTTGCGGCCATGGGTCTCGACTACCCCGGCGACGACGTCGGTGCCGCGCTCCAGTCTGCGATGCGCCTCGCCGAGCATCGCGCAGGTCTTGCCGACTCCCGGCGCCGCGCCGAGATAGATCCGTAACTCGCCGCGTCGGTGCGTCTGAAGTTGCTGGGCATGCGGTTCCTCGCGGGAAGTCGCTCCCGCCGCAAGCTCTTTCTCGGGGCTTGCCGTTCGTGCTGCGAGCGGTCCGTCGCTGGAGGCCACATGGTCATCATCCACCGGACGGGTCAAGACTTCACCGGATATTTGTGGTCCAACTCGATATTGAGTTGCAGCACATTAACCAACGGCTCGCCGAGGAAGCCGAGCAAACGGCTGCGCTGGTTGTCGCGCACCGCGGCGCGCACCTGGGCGGCGCTGATCCCGCGCGCGTGGGCTACCCGGGCCACCTGTATGTCGGCGTAGGCCGGCGAGATGGCGGGATCCAGGCCGCTGGCGCTGGCGGTCACCGCGTCGGCCGGTACCACGGGATGATTAGAGGCTGCGCCGATGATCGGAACGATTTGACCGACCGAGTAGTCCTGGCCGTACTGGGCGCATTCCACCCGCACGCCTTCGTAGAATCGCTGGAAGACCGTGGTCGGTGCGCTTCCGGGCTTCGAGCAGGGCTCGTTCACGCTGACCACCTGGGTCGGGTGGATCACATTGCCGGAGGAGTCACGCGGCCCAATCACCGAGAGCACAGCCCCGACGCCGCCGCCGGTGCAGAACGGGCGTGCACCGTCGACCTTCTCTAGCTTCCCGATCGCGATGCTGCGCGAGCAGACCTGGGTCAGCAGGCTGGGTTTGTCGGGTTTATCGACGGTGCTTTCCGGGCCCAGGTTGCTGGCTCCCGATGCCGTCGGGTCGTAGCCGGTCCCGGCCATCGACGGCCGGCTTTGGAAGTACTGTGGCAGCGGGTTGCCGTCCCTGTCGGTGAACAGCTGGCCGATCAGTTTGCTGCCGACCGGCTTTCCGGAGACGTTGACTATCGACCCCTCTGCCTTGGCGTGCAAGCCGGGAATGAGCGCGACTGCCCAGATGACCAATGGGTAGCCGATGCCGGTGATAACGGTCAGCACAAGCAGCGCACGCAGAGCTGCCCAATGCTGGCGAAGCAGGTTGGACATGTTCATTTGCGCCGCTCCTTCCCCCACAAGTGGGCGGTACCCCCACCCCCGCACGCGGGCGGTACCCCCACTGCATCGTCGCCGACGCGGTTCATCTCAGCCCATCCCAGGGATAAATTGCACGACCAGGTCGATCAGCTTGATGCCGATGAACGGGGCGATGATGCCGCCGATTCCATAGAAATATAGGTTGCGGCTCAACAGTTTTGACGCGCTGCTCGGCGTGTATTGAACACCGCGCAGCGCCAACGGAATCAGCGCGACAATGATCACCGCGTTGAAGATCACCGCGGAGAGGATCGCCGATTCCGGGCTGTGCAGCCGCATGACGTTGATGAGGTCCAGTCCGGGGAATAGGGCCACGAACATGGCCGGGATGATCGCGAAGTACTTGGCGATGTCGTTGGCGATCGAGAACGTGCTCAACGCGCCGCGGGTGATCAACAGCTGCTTGCCGATTTCCACGATTTCGATGAGCTTGGTGGGGTCGGAGTCCAGGTCCACCATGTTGCCGGCTTCTTTGGCCGCGCTGGTGCCGCTGTTCATCGCCACCCCGACGTCGGCCTGAGCCAACGCCGGCGCGTCGTTGGTGCCGTCGCCGGTCATCGCGACCAGCCGGCCGCCCTCCTGCTCCCGCTTGATCAGCATCAGCTTGTCTTCTGGGGTGGCTTCGGCGAGGAAGTCGTCGACCCCGGCCTCGTCGGCGATCGCTCTGGCGGTCAGCGGGTTGTCACCGGTGATCATTACCGTTCGGATGCCCATCTGGCGCATTTCGTCGAAACGCGCTCGCATGCCGTGTTTGACCACGTCCTTGAGGTAGATGACGCCGAGAACGTCGGCTTGTTTGCCCGCGTCGCCGTCACTGCCGTCGGTGACGTTGGTGACAGTGCCGACCACGAGCGGGGTTCCGCCGGCGGCCGAGATTCCGTCCACGATCTCGCCGAGCTGGTCTGGAATGGCGCCGCCCTGGTCGCGGATCCAGTTGGCGACCGAGCTCGCCGCGCCCTTGCGCAGCTGACGTCCGTCGAGGTCGACACCGGACATCCTGGTCGCTGCGGTGAACTCGATCCAGTGCGCGTGGCTGAGTTCGCCGGGGGAGCGTTCACGCAGCCCGTAAGCCTGTTTGGCGTAGACGACGATCGAGCGGCCCTCGGGGGTCTCGTCGGCCAGGCTGGACAGCTGAGCGGCATCGGCGAGCTCTGCGTCGGTGACCCCTTTGACCGGGATGAATTCCGATGCCTCCCGGTTGCCCAGAGTGATCGTGCCGGTTTTGTCGAGCAGCAACGTGTTGACGTCCCCGGCGGCCTCGACCGCGCGGCCCGACATAGCCAGGACGTTGCGCTGTACCAGTCGGTCCATGCCGGCAATGCCGATCGCCGACAGCAGCGCACCGATGGTGGTGGGGATTAGGCACACCAGCAAGGCCACCAGGACGACCCCGGCGACGCCGTTGTTGGTGAGCGCGGGGGTGTTCGCCACACCGGGATTCTTGATCTTGGAATAGATGGCCAGCGGCTGCAGCGTGGCCACCGCGAACAGGAAGATGATGGTCAACGCTGCGAGCAGAATGTTCAGCGCGATCTCGTTGGGTGTCTTCTGCCGGTTGGCGCCCTCGACAAGGGCGATCATCCGGTCGATGAAGCTTTTGCCGGGCTCTTGGGTGATCGTGACGATGATGCGGTCCGAGAGCACTGTGGTGCCGCCGGTGACCGCGGAACGGTCGCCGCCGGATTCCCGGATCACCGGCGCTGATTCGCCGGTGATTGCCGACTCGTTGACGGACGCAATGCCTTCCACGATCTCGCCGTCGCCCGGGATGATGTCGCCGGCTTCCACGACGACGATGTCGCCTTTTTGCAGGTCGGGCGCCCGAACGTCTTCCTCGGTCCCGGGATTCTCGGGTGACCAGCCCTGCAGCCGGCGCGCTATGGTGTCGGCCTTCGATTTGCGTAAGGTGTCGGCCTGGGCTTTGCCCCGCCCCTCAGCAACCGCCTCAGCGAGGTTGCCGAAAAGCACGGTCAGCCAGAGCCAGAACACGATGAGCCAGCCGAACCACGACGAGTCGCGGACCGTGAGCACGGTCGACCACACAGCGCCGATCTCGACGATGAGCATCACCGGATTGCGCCACAGGGTGCGGGGATCGAGCTTGCGCAGTGCGTCGGGCAATGATTTGGCCAGCAGCGCAGGGTCGAGCAGTCCGCCCTGAACCCGCCCGCCCGGCCTGTTAGCGCTGTGCTGGTGGTGCGACAAATGGGTGGGCTGGGCTTTGGAAGCCGTAGACGCGGTCATCTCAGTGGATTCCTTCAGCGAGGGGTCCGAGTGCCAGGGCCGGCAGGAAGGTTAGGGCACAGAGAATCACCGTCACTGCTGCGACCAGGCCGACGAACTGCGGCCGGTGAGTGGGCAGGGTGCCGGGGGACTGCGGCGTATGACGTTGGCGGGCCAGCGACCCACCCAGTGCCAGCACCAGGATCATCGGCAGGAATCTGGCGATCACCATCGCCAGGCCCAGTGCGGTGTTGTACCAGGTGGTGTTCGCCGATAGGCCGGCAAAAGCGGAGCCGTTGTTGTTAGCCGCCGAGGTGAAACCGTAGAGCACTTCCGACAACCCGTGTGGTCCGGTGTTGGTCATGCCGGCACGCGGACCCGGTAACCCCATCGCGATGCCGGTACCGAACAGCACGAGCAGCTCAGTCACCGGGAAATAGCTTGCCGCGAGCTTCATCTCGCGAGGCCTGATCTTCTTGCCGAGGTATTCCGGTGTGCGGCCGACCATCAGCCCGGCGATGAATACCGAGAGAACGGCCATAATGAGCATCCCGTAGAGGCCCGAGCCGACCCCACCGGGTGCCACCTCACCGATCTGCATGTTGAACAGCTGGACCAACCCGCCCACGCTGGTGTAGGAGTCGTGCGCTGAGTCGACGGCGCCGGTGGAGGTCAGCGTGGTCGCGTCGGCGAACACCGCGGAGTTGGCAATGCCCAGACGCTGTTCGACGCCTTCCATCGCCGCGCCGACCGCGGTGGGCACGGTGCCGTGGTGCCCCAGCTGAAAGACCCCGATGATCACCATGCTGACCACGGCGAGCAGACCCATGATCGCGGCGATCGCGTAGCCCTGCTTTTTGTTGTCCACCATGCGACCGAAGGTGCGTGGCAGCGAGAAGCTGATGACCGTCAGCAGGAAAATCTCGACCCAGTTGGTCCATGCATTCGCGTTCTCGAACGGATGCGCGGAGTTGGCGTTGTAAAAGCCGCCACCGTTGGTGCCGAGCAGCTTGATGGCTTCCTGGCTGGCGATCGGCCCTCCGGTGATGGTCTGCTGCGGGCCGGCGAGTGTGGTTACCAGCTGGTCGTGCAGGTGGAAGTTCTGGATCACGCCGCCGGCGAGCAGCACTAGCGCGCCGATCACCGACAGCGGCAACAGGATGCGCAGCGTTCCCCGGACCAGGTCCACCCAGAAGTTGCCCAGCTCAATAGTCCTGGTTCGAGCGAAACCGCGAACCAGGGCCACCGCGACGGCCATGCCGACCGCTGCAGATACGAAGTTCTGCACAGCCAAGCCGGCCATCTGCACCAGGTGTCCCTGTGTCGACTCACCTGAGTACGCCTGCCAGTTGGTGTTCGTCACGAAGCTGATCGCGGTGTTCCAGGCCAGGGCCGGCGTCATCGGGGTCGTCGGGTTGTGCAGGTGCAACGGCAACTTGTCCTGTAGCAACTCGAAGAAGAACAGGAACAGCACGCTGACCGCCGAGAAGGCCAGGACGCTGCGGGCGTAGGCGTACCAGGGCTGTTGGGCCTTGGGATCGGCGCCGATGATGCGGTAGATGACCTTCTCGACCCGCCAGTCCTTTGGCGAGGTGTAGACGTGGTACATGTAGTCGCCCAGCGGTATGTGCACCACGACCAACGCCACTACGAGCAAGGCGAGGAATGCGATCCCCGCAAAAGATCCCGCAGAAGTGCTCACCTAAAACCTTTCCGGAAAGAACAAGGCCGCGACGAGGTAGACCGCCAATAACGCAGCGAGCGCGAGGCCCACGATGTTGTCGTAGCTCATGTGCGCCGCTCCTCAACGCTTCGTCCCCCGCGAGCAGGTGGGGTCCCCGCGGAGCGGGGGAGTACCCCCACTGCATCGTCGCCGGCGCAGCTCATAGCTTTTCGACCAGCTTCTGGGCCAAGCCGAGCACGGCGAATACGCCTACCGTCAGTAGGGCGTAGGCAAGCACGGACATAGCTTCTCCGTTCGTAACAAACCGATTCGCTCGATCGTCGATCGAGCCTGGACACCGGCATGCAACTTAGCCCTCGACGATGAGGATCTGGAACGAAATTAGGCTCCGCCGGTGCATAACGCCTCGTCCCTTACGCTTTCTTTACGCCCATTGGCCCCATTTGGGTTTGCGGCATTTGGGCCACGTCTAAGCCTATGCTCCGCGGTGCCAGTCCCGCTAGGCCCCGTCGACCAGCGGTTGTCTGAGTCTCACGACACAGCCGCGCCGAGCGTCGCGAAATCGCGTGGGCTTTGCTGAGCATGTCACGCCGGCCTTCGGCGCGCTGCCGCGGACGGCGCGATTCTGCTGTTGGCCGCGGGAGCGTACCGCCGGGGTGGTCGACACCACCAGTCGGTTGGCGCCATATTGATCGACTACTCAACGAGAGGCAGGCGGACCCGGAAAGCGGTTCGGCTGTGGGCGGATTCGGCGGTGACCGACCCTTGATGAGCTTTGACGATCGAGTCGACAATGGCCAGCCCCAGCCCATTACCGGATCCGTCGGATCCGTCAGATCGCGAGTTCTTGGCCCGCACGAATCGATCGAAGAGGTGCGGGAGGAGATCCGGGTCGATGTCGGGCCCGTCGTCGGCGACCGTCAGCTCGGCGTAGGGCGCACCGGCATCGGATCGGTGACAGGTGATTCCGGTGGTCACGGTGACTCCCGGTGGAGTGTGCACCCAGCCGTTGGTGAGTAGGTTGCTGACCAGTTGATGCAGCCGGTCGCGGTCCCCGCGCACCCAGACCGGTTCGTCGGGCAGGTCCTTCACCCAGTGATGGGTCGGCGCCGCGACCGCCGCGTCGTTGACCGCATTGAGCACGACATCCCCCAAGTCGACCTCTTCGGTGCGCAGATCCTCGCCTTCGCTCAACCGGGACAACAGCAACAGCTCGTCGACGAGACACGTCATCCGTCGCGCTTCCGACTCGATGCGTGCGAGCGCGTATTCCGTGGTGGGCGGCAACTCGGCGCTGTCTTGACGGGTGAGCTCGGAGTAGCCCTGTATCGCCGCCAGCGGGGTGCGCAGTTCGTGGCTGGCGTCGGTGATGAATTGCCGCATCCGCCGGTCGGATTCGACGCGGTGGGCGAGCGCGCTGTCGACATTGTCGAGTAACCGGTTCAAGGTATGTCCGACGATTCCCACTTCGTTGTCCGGGTCGGTGTCGTCTGGTCGCACCCTGGCGGTGATGCGATGGTCGTCGCCGATGAGTGGCGTGCCTGCGACCTCCGCGGCGGTCGCGGCAACGCGGCGCAGTGGGCGCAGCGCGTATCGGACTACCAATGTGGTGAGCCCGGCTGTTAATACCAACGCCGCAATTAAAAGCGCTGTGGTACTAACGATTCGGCGGGTGATCATCTTGTTTGCCAGATTCAGCGAGACTCCGACGACCAAACGGTCGTCAGAACCGGCGCCTTGGCTACCCACCCGAAATGAACCAAGGCTGCCCAGCGTCGCAGTGCGTAGCTGGCCGTCGTGCCAGGGCTGCGCCTTGATGGCCGCAACGACATCGGGCGGGGCGGGTCGCGGATCGTCTTCGAAAAAGACGGCCGAGCCAATGATTTCGCCGTCGTGCAGTATGGCGACTACGTTTCCCGCGTTCTGTCCGGTGAATCCCAACATCGCTTGCTCGATATTCCCGCGATGGCTCGATTCGCCAAGACGGTGCCTGGTGAACGAATGGCTGAGTGCGTCCAGCGATTCGGCGACCTCCCCGTCGTTGAGTCCGTTGACGTAAGTTCGAAGGCTGAGCACCGATGCCACGCCGACCATCAGCACGACGAACGTGACTACTGCTGACACGCCCAGCACCAGCTGACGGCGTAGTGTGCGCGGGAACCACCACCGAGCCGCTGAGGCCCCGGTCATTTTGGCGTCATTCTGGCGGGCGCAGCATGTATCCGACACCGCGCACGGTGTGGATCATCGGCTCTCTGCCGGCGTCGATCTTCTTTCGCAAGTAGGAGATATACAGATCGACAATGCTGGTACGTCCGGCGAAGTCGTAATTCCATACCCGGTCGAGGATCTCGGTGCGGCTCAACGCCCGTCGCGGATTGCGCATCAGGAAGCGCAGCAGCTCGAACTCGGTTGAGGTAACCGGGATCGGCGTGCCTGCACGCGCGACTTCGTGGCTGGCGCCATCGAGGGTGAGGTCGCCGACCTTGAGACCCTCCTCAGCCGGTGCCGCCAGATGGTTGGACCGCCGGAGCAGTCCGCGTAGGCGGGCGACCAACTCTTCCAGACTGAACGGCTTGGTCATGTAGTCGTCGGCGCCCGCCGTCAAACCGGTGACCCGGTCTATCACCGAGTCGCGCGCGGTAAGGAACAGGGTGGGGGTGTAGGCGTCTGCTTCGCGGATCCGTTGCAGGATCTCCAGCCCGTCCATGTCGGGCAGCATGATGTCGAGAACGAGCACATCCGGGCTGACCTCGTCGAACCTGCTGACGGCCTCCCGACCGTTGTGCGCGACGTCGACCGTCCAGCCTTCGTAGTGCAGCGCCATTTTGACCAGGTTGGTCAACGCCGGTTCGTCGTCGACCAGCAAAACTTGGATCGGCGATCCATCCGCGCGGGTGATTCGGGGCAGCTGACCGAGGATGGCTTGACGCGGCCGCTGCTCGCGCGCGGATCCCGAGATTATCGCCATGTTCGACAATTCTTCCTGCCGCACACCTCGTTGTCACGGAGCTCATAGCAATTTCAAATGTATCGGCCGCCGGGCGAACATCCGCTGACGCGGTCAGATATGCGTTCTCTATGCATCTCATTGGTGGAGTTGAAATGTCGCCGCATTCCAAAAACACTGGGTAACAGACCCGTTGACCCAAGAAGACGGCTGGCGAAAGTGATGCAGCAACGCTAAACGCTTGTGTGTGAAAGCTTTACGTAACTCAGTCGTAACAACCGCAGCCATCGATGCGCGCGGACCCATTTGCTTGAGACAGCTTTGGAGATTTCAATGTCTTCGCCCTTCGTTACCGCCCATCCGGAACTGCTGTCGGCGGCGGCCAGCGATCTGGAGGGCATCGGCTCCGCGATGGCCGCCGCGAATGCGGCCGCGGCGGGTCCGACCAGCGGCGTGGTGCCGGCGGCGGCCGACGAGGTATCGGCGCTGACCGCGGCGCAGTTCGCCACCCACGCCGGCCACTATCAGGCCGTCAGCAGTGCGGCCGCAGCCATCCATTCGTTGCTGGTGACCACCCTGCAGAGCAGCGCCACGTCCTATGCGGTCACCGAGGCGGCCAACGTGGCCGCGGTCGGCTAACGCGCGTACAAGCAGAAAGGAAAGGCAATGGACTACGGGGCGTTTCCGCCGGAAATCAACTCGGCTCGGATGTACGCGGGTCCGGGCTCGGGATCGATGCTGGCTGCCGCCGCCGCGTGGGATGGGCTCGCGGCGGACTTGCACTCCGCGGCAGCCGCCGCCGGATCGGTGATCTCTGGGCTTACTGGTGAGTCGTGGCGTGGTCCGGCATCGACGTCGATGGCTGCGGCGGTTGCCCCCTATCTGACGTGGATCGGCGCAACCGCGCCGCAACTCGAGCAGGCGGCAATGCAGGCCAAGGCGGCAGCCGCCGCTTACGAGGCCGCCTTCGCGATGACGGTGCCACCACCAGTGATCGCCGCCAACCGGGCTCAGCTGATGGCGCTGATAGCGACGAATTTCCTAGGGCAAAACACTGCGGCCATCATGGCCACCGAAGCCCACTACGGCGAGATGTGGGCGCAGGATGCCGCGGCCATGTACGGCTATGCCGCGAACTCAGCGGCCGCCACGACGCTGACGCCGTTCACTACACCGAAATCCACCACTAATCCAGCTGGTGTGGCCGGTCAGAACGCGGCGGTGGCTCACGCCGCGGGCACAGCCGCCGCCAGCCATTCGCAGACCCTGGCCTCATCGATGTCGTCTGTTCAGCAGACGCTGCAGGGTCTGGCTGCGCCAGGCTCATCGCCGACCGGGCTGGGCCAGGTAGCGCTGGGCACCGGGACGTCAGCCGCGACATCGGCGATCTCCACTCCGACCAGCATGCTTACCGGCCTGACCGGCGCGACGGGCAATGGCGCCGTCAAAGCGGTCGGCAAGACCGCGGACGCCGGTGGTGCGCTGGGTAACCTGGCTTCAACGCTCGGTGATGGATCGCTAGGTTTGATTGAGGACACGATCGGTTTCGGCGAGGACGGGATCGGTTTGGTCGGCTTGGATGGTGGCGGCGTTGGATTGGACGTCATCGGTGTGGGCCTCGATTTCCTGGGTGCTGATGAATTGACCGAGTCGGGCGGATTAGGAGCACTGGGAGCTCTGCCGCTGGGAGGGCTAGGAGCAGGACTGGGCGACACCGGCGGACTCGGCGGCGCGGGAGCGGCGGCCAGCATCGGCCAGGCGGCCTCGCTGAGCGGACTTTCGGTGCCGCAGAGTTGGCCGGACAGCGGCGCGGCCGCCGCGTCGACGAGCCCCGCGAGCGCGATCGCCTTGCCCAATAGCGGCTCGGGCGCGACTCCGGCTGCGTCGACTTCAGCCATGGCTGCACCCAAGGTGACGTTTCCGAGTCTGATTGAACGGGAGGCCGACGGGATGCAGCGAATCGGATTGCGCTCCAACATGCTTCCGCGGCCGTTGGTCGGCTAATCCTAAACGTGAATGGCGCCCCTTCGGGGGGCGCCATTCAGTCCTGCAGCGCGGTTAGGCCCAGCTGGAGCCGACGGCGCTGTCGGTGGAGTTCATGTTGTTGCCCGCCGTTTGCACCTTTTGGCCGTGTTGGTTGGCTTGTTCGTAGATGACCTGGAAGTTGCGGCCCAACTGGGTGATGAACTCCTGGCAGGCCACCGAGCCCGAGCCACCCCAGAAGTCACCGGCAGCCAGCACATCGCGCACGATGGCCTGGTGCTCGGCCTCCAACGAAGCGGCCTGAGCGCGGATCAGCGCGCCGTGGGCATCCACGTCGCCGAACTGGTAACTAATCGACATCTGCTTACTCCTAACGACTTTCGTGGGTCTAGCTGGACAGGATCTGCTGGGAGGCCTGCTCTTGGGTTTCGTAGTTGTTGGCATCGCGGATCAGCCCGTCACGAACCCCGTGCAGCATGTTGACGATGTTGCGGAAGGCCTGATTCATCTGGCCCATGGTGTCGTAGGACGTCATCTGGGCCGTGCCGCTCCAGCCGGCACCGGCGATGTTTTGGCTCGATGCCCACATCTTGCGGGCCTCGTCTTCCACCGTTTGCGCGTGCACATCGAAACGGCCTGCCATCGACCGCATCTCGTGCGGGTCAGTCATAAAACGCGTCGGCATATCCCTGTCTCCTTATTGAGGTTGTCGGCTGCGGTGCGGTGCTAGCCGTCTGATGCACAGCCTACGACCTGGCGATGAACGGACAGCTTCAAACGCGTGACATGTTGTTGTTTGTTGTCATCCGGCCGTGGGTCCAGAAATGACTTGTGGCCCGCACACTGGTGTGCGGGCCACAAGGGTTGGGGTTGTTAGGCCCAGCTGGATCCGACGGCGCTGTCGGTGGAGTTCATGTTGTTGCCCGCCGTTTGCACCTTTTGGCCGTGCTGGTTGGCTTGTTCGTAGATGACCTGGAAGTTGCGACCCAACTGGGTGATGAACTCCTGGCAGGCCACCGAACCCGAGCCACCCCAGAAGTCACCGGCAGCCAGCACATCGCGCACGATGGCCTGGTGCTCGGCCTCCAACGAGGCGGCCTGAGCGCGGATCAGCGCGCCGTGGGCATCCACGTCGCCGAACTGGTAACTAATCGACATCTGCTTGCTCCTAAAAGTTTCCGGTGGGCGGCTAGCTGGACAGGATCTGCTGGGAGGCCTGCTCTTGGGTTTCGTAGTTGTTGGCATCGCGGATCAATCCGTCACGCACCCCGTGCAGCATGTTGACGATGTTGCGGAAGGCCTGATTCATCTGGCCCATGGTGTCGTAGGACGTCATCTGGGCCGTGCCGCTCCAGCCGGCACCGGCGATGTTTTGGCTTGATGCCCACATCTTGCGGGCCTCGTCTTCCACCGTCTGGGCGTGCACATCGAAACGGCCCGCCATCGACCGCATCTCGTGCGGGTCAGTCATAAAACGCGTCGGCATATCCCTGCTCCTTACCGTGAAGTGATCGAATTGGTCGAAATTCATGACTGGTCTCAGCTAGGCGCTATCGCCTCCCTGGTCGTCAGACGAACACTTGTTTAGGCATGACTTTGGGTTTGACGCCGTAACGCGGGCCGGCCATGCCATAACCGGACTTGCCGCCGGCAGAGGCCATCCCTGGCATGATGCCCGGCGCGCCTCCCACGCCGGCACCCTCGTCGACGGCCGAGGTCCAGCCCGAACCTGCCAACGTGGCTTCGCTGACGGCTGCCGGGGTGGCCGCCGACCAGCCGGCCGGCACCGACAGCCCGCCGACCGAGGACGCCCCGCCCATGCCGGCCAACATCGCACCTTCGCCACCCGCAGTCGCGCCGGCCAGCGTCGTGCCGAAGCCCAAGCCGGCGCCCAGGGGGGTGGCATCCCCGACCACGAAGCCGAATGGAGCGCCGGCCATGAAGTGACCGAGCAGTGGCAGGGTCGCGGTCATCATCGCGGTGTTCCATGCCAGCGTGACACCGATGTTGTAGATGACATTTTCGACGATCGGCGAGCCGACGATGGTATTGAGGTCCGTGAGCACGTTGCTGGCCTGCGCCGTGCTGGCTGCCGGGACGGCGGCCGAACTCGCTGCGTTCTGCAGGCCGCTCAGCGTGTTGTTCAGCGTCGCTGAGGTCCCGTTGCTGCCGACGGCGTTGCTGACCGAGGCAGCTTGCTGTCCCTGTCCGCCCGGGTTGGTGTTTTCGGTCGGATCAGTCAGCGGGGACAATCCCGCCGATGCTGCTGACGCCGCGGCGGAGTAGCCATACATCGCGGCGGCGTCCTGCGCCCAAAACTCGCCGTACATGGCTTCGTTAGCGGCGATCGCCGGGGTGTTCTGGCCCAGGACATTGGTGGCGACGAGCATGGCCAGCTGCGCGCGGTTGGCAGCGACAACCGCCGGCGGGATCGTGGCGGCGTAAGCCGCCTCGTAAGCCGCCGCCGATGAGGTGGCTGCCGCAGCCGCTTCCTGGAGTTGCCCGGAGGTGGTGGTCAGCCAGCTGATGTAGGTCTGGGCCGCCGCGGCCATCGCCGTCGACGACGGACCCGTCCACTCCGAACCGAGCTGGGAGATTGTCGACTCGTAGGACGCGGCGTTTGAACTCAGTTCCGAGCTGAGGGCACTAAACGCCGAGGAGGCGGCCATCAGTGGTCCCGCTCCCGAGCCGGAGTACATCAAACCGGAGTTGATCTCCGGGGGTCGTGCTGCGAAATCGAAAGTCATTTGTCTAATCCCGTCCTTGTTGATCGGATTGGGCTTGAGGTTCAATCGGCCACCGCTAGCCGCCAGGATTTCTAGGTGGCCGTCGGCTTGGGAATCACCGGCATGACTTTGGGCTTGACGCCGTATCGCGGCGCCCCGAAGCTCGTGCCGCCGCGACCGCCGTTGGCGACCGCGGGCATGCCGGCGATGCCGGGTCCCATCCCGCCAGTGGACGGCGCGGGGGTGGTCCAGCTCTGCGAGGCCAACGTGACCGGCGCGCTCGTCGTCGGCACTCCGGCTCCGGCAGCCCAGCTGGGCGGCACCGACAGCGGACCGATGGACGACCCTTGGCCGGCCGCGGCCAGGACAGGCGCAGCGCCGATTCCGCCTATTCCGCCGGTTCCGCCGACGGCCCCGGCCGGGCCGACGTCTCCGATCAGACCGGAGCCTAAGCCGCCGAGGTCGGCGGAAGCGGTCGAGGGACCCGCAAGCGCAGTAAGCAGGCCGCCACCGCCCATACCGATCAAGTCCGATTCGGCGGAGGCGAAGTTACCAATCTCATCCATCGGCACCTGGATAAAGGCGCTGGAGATGCCGGAATACGTACTGTTGCTGAGGAAGGAGGCCAGGTCATCGAGGACGCTTTGCGCAGGTTGCGCAGCGGCCGACGACGCGTTCGACCCGGTGCCCGACAGCGAGGAAGCGGAGGCCCCGGCCTGGTTGGCCGCCTCGGTCTGCTGATAGGAGCCGGAGGACTGTTGCAGGGCATTCACGAATTGCTGGTGAATCGCCTGCGCTTGGGCGCTGACCGTCTGGTAAAGCTGGCCGTAGGTAGAGAACGCGCCGCTCTGCAGGATCGATACCTCGTCGGACGCCGCGGGGGAGATGGCTGTGGTCGGTCCTGCGGCCGCCGAGCTCTCGGCGGAAAACGAGTTGCCGATTCCTTCTAGCTGGGTCGCGGCCGCGGCGATCGCGGCGGGTGCTGTGGTCACGTATGACATGTATTCTCCTGTGTGGCAAGAAGCCGACCCCGTCAGCGGGGTCGGCCACGATGGTCACTGTCAGTTGGTGCGGGTGTCCGGCAGCGGTTCCACAGATCTACCTTGACCCAACCTGAGCGGCCGCGCCTACCGCGTTAATGGCTTCTTAACGTGGGGTCCGAACTTTTAACACACAGCTTCTAGCGACCGGGGGATTGGTACCCGGTTAGAGTTTCAGCTGCCACGCGCTACATTCGTCGCTGGCCCCCATAGCCCAATCGGCAGAGGCAGCGGACTTAAAATCCGCCAAGTGTCGGTTCGAGTCCGACTGGGGGCACGATGGGACCGCGTAACTAGCTCACAGTGGCCTCAGGTTGTTTTCAGGTCGTTCAAAGCGTGTTCTAAACAGGACGACGGGCATCCACAGCTAAACCTAGGTATGGCGGTGTTCAGATGGCCCAACACCTTTTACGAATTCTTAGCAGCGTGCATGTCACCTTGCGGCGGATGAGCTGATCGGACCGACCGCTGCATCCTGTCGGTCGTGTGGCGCGCAGCCATCTCATCACTGTTCGTTGCACCGGTTGCGTGGTGAGCGGGTATGTCCATCGACGGCATATAGTGGCGCGATGGTTGGTGGGGATTTGGCGCCTGATGCTGGCGCTGGACAAGACCTTAACCGCGACGCTGCTACGCCAACGGTATTCATCGCTACGCCAATGTACGGCGGCATGGCTACGGGGCTCTACACGGTGTCAATGGTGCAACTATCCGCTATTTTTCTGCAAAATAAGGTAGATTCGGTATACGCCACCTCGTGGACTGAAAGTCTTGTGACAAATGCCAGAAATGGCTTAACCCATCAATTTCTGGAATCCCGGGCTACCCACCTGATGTGGATCGATGCGGACATCGGGTTTAATCCCATGGACATCGTGAGCATGCTGATTGCCGACAAGGATATCGTGTGTGGGATATATCCGAGGAAAGAAATTGACTGGTCGCGGGTGGCGCGGGCGGTCGAGGCCGGGGTCCCGCCGGAAGACCTGAGCAACTATGCAGGCTCATTCGCTATCAAACTCTTCGATGACTCCGCAGGCCGATCTTGCACCGACTCTGATGGGCTATTCGAAATTGACGCCGGAGGCACCGGATTCATGCTCATCAAGCGCGGGGTGTTTGACGCTTTATCCGATCAGGTTTCTGAGTATGTGCTCGACCAAAGACTAATCAAAGAGTTTTACGCCACGAGCATCGAAACCAGTTCGGGCAAGCTGATCACAGAAGACTACCATTTCTGCAGGTTGGCGCGTATGCATGGTTTCAAAATCTACGCAGCGCCCTGGGTTCGTTTAAGCCACGCCGGGACGTATGTATTTGAGCGCCGCTTCGACCCAAACTTGCTGAAGCTCAGCGACAGATCCGAAAATTGATTTCGAACGCCTCTGCGCTGTGCTTCCCGAACTTGGATAAAGCGTCCAATAGCCGCCGATTCCCGAGATGAAGTCGACCCCCGTAGCCGGCCGCTCATCGGACCCCCCAGCGCAGCCTCAGGCTCTCTAGGTGGGTCACGCTGGTCGGCTTGTGGACAACGACTGGCATGAAGCCTGGTTCGAGTTCGAAATCCGGGATGCGGCTTAACCACTCGGTCAAAAATGCGGTCATTTCAAGACGGGCCAGGTGCATGCCCAAGCATCGGTGCATGCCGCCGCCGAAGGCCCAGTTGCGCTGCCGCTTGATCTCTCCGGTGCCGGCTATCGCTATGTCGTCACCGCCGTTCTGCCTGCCCGCGGCTTCTAAAGCCAGCCACACCGAACTGTGCTTTGGGATCGTGACGTCGCCGATAGTGACCTCCCTCGTGGTCACGCGTGGAATGGCCGGTCCCGGTGGCTCCAACCGAAAAATCTCCTCGATGAACGCCGGAAGCTGCGCCGGGTCCTTGCGTAGCCGCGCCTGCAGTTGGGGGTCGCGCGCGAGATGCAAAAGCGCGAAACACATTGCCGAAGAAACCATTTCAATGCCTGCAACTGAGAACAACAACAGGATGACCGCAGCCACCTCGACCTTGCTGAGCGGAAAATTGGGATCGCCGGTGAGTCCCTGCATAATTGGCCAGAGGACGCCCGGCGGCCGCTGGGGATTCTTGAATCCGGCGTCAACGTTGAGGTTCAGCCACTTGAAGAGTTCGATTTGGGATGCCCCGGTGGTGTCGCCGATGACGGCGGCCCGGGTCAGCCGAGTCGCCCTGCGGTTGTCGGGCGGCAACCCGCACACCGTGAATAGCGCTTGGCTGGCGTAGGTGTCGGCAACATCGTTTGCATCACAGCGCCCTTCGCTGGCGACGGCATCCACCAGCGCTGCGGCTCGATCGTGCAAGACCGGAGCGAAGGCTGCCAACGCTTTGGGACTGAAGAGAGGATGTAAGACGCGGCCGAAACGGGCATGATCCGATCGCGTCCCGCAAGACAGCGGCACCTGCGGAACCGGTGCGCCGAATAAGGTGAGCGCAAAGGTTTTCGGCGGCGACAGAAACGTGTCCGGGTCGAGCAACGCCGCTCGCACGTCGTCCCGCCGGGTCAGATAATAGCCGCGAAGGTTTGGATCGCCTTTGTTGATTTCCACCACTGGGCCCAGCTCGCGCAGGTGGCGCCAAAACGCGGCGCGGTCTTCTGCAAAGAACGGACTCTCTTTGTGGTGTAAGGGAGACGCACTCACGCGGCTTCCTTGAATGGCGCCCGGCTACGTGCATAGTCAGCCATATCGGTCATAACGCTGTCGTTCATCGCCTGGCTTGACTCCAGTGTGGTCGCAGTGATGTGGGGGAGCGCAGTAGTGCGACCAGGATTCCCAGGAGCGTGTTGGCTCCCCGTTGTCGCAGCCCGTTAGGGGAGTTTTCGGATCACATCAGAGTACCCAACTCGCCGCTCTACGGCGCGCCAAAGTAGACGACGCCGAGCGTTACCCGCCACGCCTCGCTGCGAACGTCCCAGTTCGGCAGCCCTGTCCATCTAGCGAGAAGCAGGCCGCCGCGTGAGCACGGTGCAAATCAGTACAAGTAGCGCAGATTCTGATCTTGCAATCGATGTGATTTGGGCCTCTTCTTCGTGAAACGGTAAGAGACTCTCAATGGGTCATCACCACATAACCAGCCGCTCGTCGGTTAGCGGGCATCGCGAATCAGCTGGCGAAACCAGTTGTGTCGTTTGCTGTTGGGAATCGAGACCACCGCCCAACAGATTTCGCTTAAGGGCGCTCTAAGTCACGCGCGTGACTTGGGCAACAGCCGTCCAAAGTTGGCCTTTTCAATGCGAATTCGGCCGCTAGACTCGGCCGGATGCGGCGCCGACCCCGCGCCTGACCCTGGGACTCTTGGGTTTGTGATTTGCGGAAGCATTTGACCGCCAGGCGTCCAACATCCGCCCGCCGACGGGCCAACGAGTAGAGGCTGGTACCACTGTGAGCGTTGTTAGCCGTGTGGACACACGGAAGCGCGTCAACGATGCTATTGCTGAGATCACTGCGCCCGGTTTCACGGTCGTTACCGACATTTCGCCGCAGCACGGTGCCGTCAGCGGCATCACCGTCAGTCCCGACGGCTCGCGGATGATGGTCACCCACTACGGCGATCACTGTTTCTCGGTGATCGACACCGCCAACAACACCGTCGCGCAGACGGTCTTCGACATCGACGAGCCGTTCGCCATCGCCACGGCGGCCAACCGCGTCTATGTCAGCGCTGTATCGGCAGCGTATGACTCGGTGCTGGCCTTCGACATGGACGCCAGCCGGGTCGTCGCGGCCTACCCGGTCGCGCACACCGTGACCGACCTGGCGGTGAGCCCCGACGGTAGGCATGTTTACGCCAGCCGGACGGCAGTCACCGGCGCCGACGTCGCGGTCCTCGACACTAAGACGGGTAAGGACGACGCGATCAACATCGCGGCGAAGGCGGGGATCAGCACCGAATGCGTGCGCATCAGCGCGGACGGCAGTCGGCTGTACGTGGCGGCCAACGGGCCCTGCAGCGCAGAGCTTGTGGTGATCGACACGCATCAGAAGCGCGTGCTGCACACCGTCGAAATCGGTTCGCCTATTCGCGCTATCGCGCTCACCCCGGACAGCGCAAGCGCATACGTTGCCAGCTGCAGTCCGGACTTCGGGGCGGTGCTCGACGTCGTAGACATCCGAGACCTCCGTACCAACCGTATCGTCAGCACCTACAAGGTCGGGGAGATCTCCGGGTTGCTCACGCAATTGACGTTGAGCCGCAACGGTGAGCGCGCATACCTCGTCGGTGACACCGGCGTGGCGGTGCTGTCCACCTCGACCCACGACGTGATCGGCAGCATCACACTCGGTGCGCAGCCGTCCTGTGTGATCGAAAGCCTGGACGGGAACCGCCTCTACATCGGCGACTACGCCGGCACCGTCACCACGCTGGCGATCGCGCCGACGATCGCGTCGGCAGACGCATCAGCGGATGACGCATCCACCGTTGCGCACCCGTGGGCGTTACCCGAGCTGCTGGGACTCGAGCCGGTAATGGCCTAGCCGGGGGGGCTCGGCTACATCTGGACGCAGGCGGTCGATCGGGCATGGGATGATCGCCACGAGGGCGGGCTCGGGGGCGGGCTGGCCCCCGGGCAGCAAGTAGTGCGAACCACGAGGCGGTCCATCGATGTACAGCACCATGCAGAGCTTTCCCCTGACGATCACCGCGATCCTGCGACATGCCGCTGGCGTCCATGGCGCTCGCAAAGCCACCACCGCGACGGATGACGGCTACCGCGACTGCACCTACGCCGAACTCGGTGGCCAGGCCGCTGCGCTGGCGAACGCGCTGCGCGCGGTGGGTGTTACCGGCGATCAACGGGTCGCCACCTTCATGTGGAACAACGCCGAGCACTTGGCGGCATACATGGCCGTACCGGCGATGGGCGCGGTGCTGCACACGCTCAACATCCGGCTCTTTCCCGAGCAGATCGTCTATGTCGCTAACGAGGCCGAAGACCAGGTGGTGTTGATCGATCTGTCGCTGGCCAAACTGCTGGCGCCGATCCTGGCCGAGCTCGACACCGTGCACACCGTGATCGCGGTCGGCGAGGGCGACACGGACCTGCTCGACGAATCGGGCAAGACCGTGCTGCGCTACGCCGACGTCATCGCCGACCAGCCGACCGAGTTCGACTGGCCGGACATCGACGAGAACTCAGCGGCCGCAATGTGCTACACCAGCGGCACGACCGGCAACCCCAAAGGCGTCGTCTACAGCCACCGTTCGAGCTACCTGCACACCATGGCAACGTGTACCAGCAACGGCATCGGCGTCGGATCCATCGATTGCGTGTTGCCCATCGTGCCGATGTTCCACGCCAACGCGTGGGGCCTGCCCTATGCGGCACTGATGGCCGGCGCCGACCTGGTGCTGCCCGATCGGCATCTGGACGCCAAGTCACTGGTCGACATGATCGAGAAGCTCCGGCCTACCGTGGCCGGGGCGGTGCCCACCATCTGGAACGACGTCATGCACTACCTGGACCGCAATCCCGGTCACGACGTGTCATCGCTGCGGGTGGTACCGTGCGGCGGCTCGGCGGTGCCGGTGTCGCTGATGCGCACCTTCGAGGACAAACACGGCGTGCAGATCCGCCAGCTGTGGGGCATGACCGAAACCTCGCCGATGGCCACCATGGCTTGGCCGCCACCGGGAACCCCCGACGAGGAACACTGGACGATCCGCGCGAGCCAGGGCCAACCCGTATGCGGCGTAGAAGCCCGGATCGTCGACGACGACGGGCAAATACTGCCCAACGACAACGAAGCCGTCGGCGAGGTGGAAGTTCGCGGTCCGTGGATCACCAGCTCCTACTACCGGGGACACGACGAGTCGAAATTCGATTCCGGCTGGCTGCGCACCGGCGACGTGGGCCGCATCGACCAACGGGGCTTCATTACGCTGACCGACCGCGCTAAAGACGTGATCAAGTCGGGCGGAGAATGGATTTCGTCGGTCGAGTTGGAGAACTGCTTGATCGCGCACCCTGACGTGGTCGAGGCCGCTGTGGTCGGGGTTCCCGACGAGCGCTGGCAGGAACGGCCGCTGGCCGTCGTCGTCACCAACGAGGGCTCTGATGTCAGTGCCGACGATCTGCGAAGCTTTCTGGCCGACAAGGTCGTTCGGTGGTGGTTGCCGGAGCGTTGGACGTTCGTCGACGAAATTCCCCGTACCAGCGTCGGAAAGTACGACAAGAAGAC
Organism: uncultured Actinomycetota bacterium; assembly: GCA_963838755.1. Taxonomy (GTDB): domain Bacteria; phylum Actinomycetota; class Actinomycetes; order Mycobacteriales; family Mycobacteriaceae; genus Mycobacterium. Next base: position 99,776 of record CAWISO010000022.1, read on the forward strand.
GATTCGATCCCGTTACGCCGATAACGATTATCAGGTCAGCGAAGCGCGAGACTGACGAGGAGAACGCGTCATGAGCTTGCGCGTCGTTCAATGGGCAACCGGGTCGGTCGGGGTGGCCGCGATCAAAGGCGTGCTCGAGCATCCCGAGCTGGAACTCGCCGGCTGCTGGGTGCATTCGGAAGCCAAGAGCGGCAAGGACGTCGGCGAGATCATCGGAACCCCGGCGCTGGGCGTGATCGCCACCGACAGCATCGACGACATCCTCGCGCTGGACGCCGATGCGGTGATCTATGCGCCGCTGTTGCCCAATGCTGACGAAGTCGCGGCCCTGCTGCACTCCGGTAAGAATGTCGTCACCCCGCTCGGCTGGTTCTACCCTGGGGAGCGGGAAGCCGCGCCGCTAGAGGTTGCCGCGCAGGCCGGCAACGCGACGTTACACGGTGCCGGCATCGGCCCAGGTGCGGCAACCGAGTTGTTTCCGTTGCTGCTCTCGGTGATGTCTACCGGTGTGACTTTCGTTCGCTCCGAAGAGTTTTCCGACCTTCGAACCTATGGCGCGCCGGACGTGCTGCGCTATGTGATGGGTTTCGGCGGGACACCGGAGAGTGCGCTGACCGGACCGATGCAGAAACTCCTCGACGGCGGATTCATTCAGTCGGTGCAGCTGTGCGTCGACCAGTTGGGTTTCGCCGCCGAACCCAAGATCCGCACATCGCAAGAAGTGGCTGTGGCCACCGCCCCGATCGACTCCCCGATCGGGGTGATCGAGCCGGGCCAGGTCGCCGGGCGTCGCTTCGGATGGGAGGCTTTGGTCGGCGACACGGTGGTCGTCCGGATCACGGTGAACTGGTTTATGGGCGAGGAAAATCTCGAGCCGCCTTGGACATTCGGGCCGGCGGGGGAACGCTATGAAATCGAAGTCCGCGGAAACCCGGACGCTTTCGTGACGGTCAAGGGCTGGCAGCCGGAAAGCGTAGAGTCCGGACTGAAGAACAACCCCGGCATCGTCGCGACCGCAGCGCACTGCGTCAACGCCGTCCCGGCAACATGCGCGGCCCCGGCCGGCATCCAAAGCTTCTTCGATCTGCCACTGATCACCGGCCGCGCAGCGCCCGGGTTGTCGCGGTAGCCTGCCGTCATGACAAGGACCTTGGCCGTTGCACAATCACGCGTCATTCCGGTCGGTGTTGACGAGGCCTTCTCCCGCACCTTGCCGATCCCGTTGACCACCATCCTCAGCCGGTGGTACGGGCCCGTCCCGCCGTTAAGAGCGGTGCGCGAGCAGGTGGGTGAATGGGCCACTGTCGGGCAGACCCGGCTGTTGGTGTTCAAAGTCGCGGGCGGCATGCACGAAGAACTGACCAAGCTCGACCCGCCGCATGCCTTCGGCTACGTCCTGACCGGCTTCACCGGTCCCCTGGGACCGCTGATCGGTCGTGCAGACGGCGAGTGGACCTTCGCCCCCAACGGCAGCGCGGCTTCCCAAACTGTGGTCACCTGGAGCTGGAACATCCATGCCCGCTCGGCGCTCGCCGCGCTGCTGCTGCCCGTGTTGGGCTTTTTATGGAAAGGCTACGCGCGCAAATCGTTGGAAACACTGTCAGCTGCGCTGACGGCCTGAAATGTGCCGACTTTTCGGACTGCATGCCGGGACTGACGTTGTCACCGCCACATTTTGGCTGCTGGACGCTCCGGACAACCTTGCCGAGCAGAGCAGAAGAAACCCTGACGGCACCGGTCTGGGTGTTTTCGATGGCCAGGGCCGACCGCAGGTGCGAAAGCAGCCGATCGCCGCGTGGCAGGACTCCGACTTCGCCACCGAAGCGCACCAGATGACCGGCACCACGTTCATTGCGCATGTTCGCTACGCGACAACGGGATCGCACGACGTGGTCAACACCCATCCGTTTCTGCAAGACGGCCGGATCTTCGCGCACAACGGCGTATTGGAAGGCCTCGATGTGCTCGACGAGCGGCTGCGCGAAGTGGGCACCGCCCATCTGGTGCGGGGGCAGACCGACTCCGAGCGGGTGTTCGCGTTGATCACCGCCTCGATCCGTAGGTATGACGGTGACGTGCGGGCCGGTTTGCTCGACGCCATGGGTTGGCTGGCCGCGAACGTGCCGATCTATGCGGTCAACGTCCTGCTGAGCACCGCCACCGATCTGTGGGCGCTGCGCTACCCGCAGACCCACGAGCTATATGTTTCGGATCGCCGCGAAATCCCTGCGGGCCGCCAATTCCATCTGCGCACCAAGCGGATTCGTGCTGAGTCCGATCATCTGCGAGTCCGGCCATCGGTGGTGTTCGCCACCGAGCGCATGGACGACGACCCGCGCTGGCGCCTGATCGAGCCGGGCGAGCTGGTCCATGTCGATCGCGGACTCCAGATCACCAGCGACCTGGTGCTACCGGATCCGCCAAGGCATCAGCTGCGCCTCGAGGAACTCAGTGCCGCGGCGCAGGCCGCCCAGCACACTGCGGTGTAACGGACAGTGACGACCAGACGAGCGCTGGTGCTCGGCGGTGGCGGCGTGGCCGGAATCGCCTGGGAGACAGGAATTCTGCGTGGTATTGCCGACGATTCGCCCCGTACGGCAGAAGCACTGCTGGATTCCGTTGTGCTGGTGGGAACCTCGGCTGGTTCGGCGGTCGCCGCACAGATCGGCAGCGGGCTGCGCATCGACGACTTATTCGCCCGCCAGGTCAAAGACACCTCGGCCGAACTCGATCCCGGCATCGGGATCGACGCTGTCATCGACCTTTTCCAGGCCGCCATGTCGCAACCGGACACCACGGTGGCACAGAAGCGGCAACGGATCGGGGAGGTGGCGCTGACGACGCGAACCGTGGCAGAACCCGTCCGGCGTAGGGTGATCGCCGAGCGACTGCCGACGCACGACTGGCCCAACCGAGTGTTACGCGTCACCGCTATTGATATCGCCACCGGAGAACTGGTGGTATTCGACCGCTCCTCGGGCGTCGACCTGGTGGACGCGGTGGCCGCCAGTTGCGCGGTACCGGGAGCATGGCCGCCGGTGACGATCGCGGAACGGCGGTACATAGACGGCGGAATCGGCAGCACGATCAACCTGGAAGTCGCCGAGGACTGCGATGTCGCGGTGGTGCTGGTGCCCGCAGGCGCGTCGGCGCCGGCGTCGTTCGGGGCCGGGCCCGCCGCCGAGATCGGGGCGTTTCGCGGCACGGCGCTGGGTGTGTTCGCCGACGCCGAGTCGCTGGGCGCTTTCGGGTCAAACCCGCTAGATCCGCACTGCCGCGTGGCCGCGGCGGAGGCAGGACGCGCGCAGGGTCGGCGCGAGGCCGCCGCCGTCGCCGCGTTCTTCGGCATCGAATGAGGCATATCTGGTCAGCGGATCACCGGAATAAGCAGGCGGGCAACGTGGTCCGGACCCCAATGCACGGTGCATGTAGCCCGAGGACCACGTTCATAGCTGGCGGGAAACTGCCCGGTGAGCGGATTGCTCGGCCACAGCCATCGACCCGCCACAACAAGGCGAAGCTGCTCGCCGGCTCGAAACAGCGTCGCGGATGGCCCAAGCGGGATGTCTACCTGCACGATCTGACCCGGCTGCAGCGGACTTTTCGCATCCAGTGCCGGCACCGGCTCGAAAGGGCGGGAGCGGGTCTGGTCAAGTGCTCGCATCGACGCCTTCAACCATCCGCTGGTGATCCGGTCGCGCCCAAAGCCGTACGAGCCTTCGAACGGCACATAGGTTCGGCCACGCCACTTTTCTACACCGACGAATAGATCGACGTCGTCGCTGCCGTGGACCTCGACGAACATCCTCAAGCACATCGGTCCGGTTACTTCGGTGTCCGCGGGTACGGTCCAGCCGAAACGGACTCCGCCGCAGCGAGTATCGAATGCGATGGATCCCGGTTGGTCGGGCGGCACGGCGCACAGACCGGCGTCGGCCAGGTGCAGTGCCGTCCAATCGGTGGACTCCAGCGGCCAGCTGGATTCATCACGGACCTCGACGATGCGGTCGCGGTCTTCGCGCACTTCCAGGCGCACCGGCGGCACCGACCCATCTGGTGTTTCTCGGTCGGCTCGCAGATGCCGGTTCAAAAATGCCAGCTGGGTGCTTAAGGCCGACTCGCCATAGAACGTCGTCCACTTGCCGCCGCGATGGGTGTACAGATGCCGTTCGGGGGAATTGATCTGCTCGAAGCCGCGCAGCGAACCGCGGCTGTGCAGGTTGTTGTCCGAGAAGCTGCCGCAAATCAACGCAGGCACTTCGATGTTGGACAGATCGGGGACCAGCGCCTGCCACCACTGGCCGCGTAGTGGTCGGTTCGTATTCTCCTCGTCTAGGTTGTATTTCAGTCGCGCGGCCTTCAGGCCACGGCTCCACATTTTTAGGAAGCCTTTCTCCCTGATGCCACCTGGGCGCGTCAGGTCCCGGTAGGCGTCGGTGAATCCCTCCCATGGCACGATCGCCGCAAGGTGCGGCGGACGCAGCGCGGCGGCCTTCCATTGCGCGATCGCGAGGTAGGAGACGCCGATCATCGCTACCGCGCCGGTGCTCCACGGTTGGTCTGCGGCCCATTCGATCAGGTCGTAGACATCCTCGGCTTCCTGATTGGACAGCAGTGCGGCCACGCCTTCGGATCGACCGGAACCGCGCAGGTCGCAGTTCATTACCGCAAAACCATGCGCCGTCCACCACACCGGGTCCGGCGTCTCCCAGCCAGTGAGGCTGGAGAACCGCAGATGCGACGGCTGGCGCAACACACGGTACTGGAAGGGCACCGAGTAGCCCCGACCGAAAGCCTTTTTGTTGGGGAGGTTGTCCTTTGCGTAGGGATGTGCGCACAACAAAACCGGGAACGGGCCGGGGCCCGGCGGTCGATACACGTTGGTGCGCAACACGGTTGCGTCCCGTGTTGTTACTGCCACATCGTTGTCGACCACGACCGCACCGGGTGCGGGCGGGTAGACAGCGACGGGGGAACGCAGCAAGCCGGCTAGCCGCTTCAGCACGTAGCGGGCCGATCCTGGCCGTTTCCACGGTCGGTCGGGCGCCGCGGTGTCGGGTGAAGCGGGTCGTGCCATGGCTAATCCCTTCGTACACATCGCTAGACATCGCTGTCGGAGTGGGGCGGGTCGAAGGCGTCCAGCGCCCGGGCGGCCAGCCCGCGGCCGATGTCGATCACCTCCGCCGCACGGTGAAATTCCAAGCCCCGGCAGGCCGAGCGCGGCACCTCGATCAGCAAGTCGGGCGGGTGGGCGGCCAGGGCGTGGCGGGCCAGGGCGGCCTGGGCGATGTCAATGGTGCGGTTCATGACTTCGAAACTGCCCAGTTTGGGCACCTCGGGTGCCTCCGCTGACTCGTCCGCCGGCGGCTCGTCGTCGATTGCTTGTTCGTCGGCATCCTCGGGCGTCTCCGGAATCGATGCGCCGAACCGGTTCAGTACCGCCCGCGCGGTGGGCCGGTCGAGCAGCGCGCGGGCGGCGGCCATGTCGAACATCGCGGACGTGCTGCGCAGCATGCGGTTCAGCCATTCGCTGGTGGGCCGGGACTCGGGCTCCGGCTCGCCGCCGACCTCGCTGCCGGACAAACTGACCGCGATGGTCAAATCGGCGTTGACCGCCGCGATCGGCGCCATCGGCAGCGGGTCGAGGATCCCTCCGTCAGCCAGTAGCCGCCCATCGACAACGTGCGGAGCGATCACCCCCGGGATGGCGATCGACGCCCGGATAGCCTCGTCGACGGGCCCCCGCTGCAGCCACACCGACTTGCCGGCCAACAGGTCGGTGGCCACCGCGGTGTACGGAATCGACAGTTGCTCGATGGTGGCAGCACCGACGATGTCGCGTACCGCGTCGAGTATCTTTTCGGCCCGCAACACACCCGCCGCGGTGATCGACGGATCCAGCAGCCGCAGGATGGCGCGTTGAGTCAACGACCGCGCCCACTCGGCGAAATCGTCGAGCCGTTCCGCTGCCTGCAGACCACCGACCAGGGCACCCATCGACGAGCCGGCCACCCCCACGATCTGGTAGCCGCGGTCGCGCAGCTCGTTGATCACCCCTATGTGGGCGTATCCCCGCGCGCCGCCGCTGCCCAGCGCCAGCGCCACTCGGGGCGGTGCCGAATCTGAGGCGCGATGAGTATCAGGCCCTGCGAGGCTCGGCGGGCGAAGAGCGTCGGTGTCGGCCATGCCTTCATTTTCGCGCGCCAGCGCGCCTTCGGTATCAGACTCCGGATCCTCCGTCGCGCGCGCCGGCCGGGCAGGGGCGGGCGGGCTTTATGCTTTTTGCCCGTCGTGATCCGAATTGGGCTGGCGCGGCCCGCCGTCAGCTGCATTCGCCGTTGCCGGCGGCCCGGGCCGCGACGATGACCGCCGCCTGGCGGGCCAGCGTCAGGGCGGACCACGGGGTGTTCCAGGTGCCGGCTCCATGCGCGCCCGGCGCCTGAACCGCCGCCAAATAGGCCTCGATCAGTGCCTGCCGATCGCCTTGCCGGCCCCCAATCCACACCTTCGCGGCGTGACAGGCCTGGAAATACTCCTCTTCGGTCGACTTGGCGGGCACGTTGATCTTGGTCGTCACGCCAGTGGGGGACACCGCGACCGCGCCGGGCGGTTGCGCTGCCCCGGCCTGCTTGGTACCCGACACGCCGTGCGGTGCGATCGGCGAGCGCGTCGCGTTGTTGTCCGCCGAGCAGCCCGCTACCGCCGCTGCGACGGCCAGCACCACAACCATGCCCCGCAGCAGGGGGCGCCACGAGGGCAGGCGCATCTGCGTCAATCTATGCAACACTTACGCCCGTGATCGAGCGATTCGGATTTCAGGAGTGTTGTCGGCCCTAACCGCCGCCGCCACGATCCGCCAATTCGCTCTGGAGCTCCTCAATGGTTTCCGCAAACCTGCTCGCTGACCCTGCCCTGCCACGCCACTCGGACATCCGATCGGTCTCCGGGCCCACCCGGCTGCGGCTGCCCGACCTGTTGCACCTCACCGACCGTTCCGCGGATGAGGTGCTCAGCGGACAGTACGACCATCTGATCCCGACCGGCGGCGTGCCCACCGACGATCGCTGGTTCGCACGGCTGTACGGGGACGACGAAGTTGACATCTGGCTGATCAGCTGGGTGCCCGGGCATAGCACCGAGCTGCACGACCACGGCGGATCGCTGGGCGCGCTCACGTTGTTGTCCGGGTCGCTCGATGAGTTTCGCTGGGACGGCCGGCGGCTGCGCCTCCGTCGACTTGAGGCCGGTGACCAGGCCGGGTTCCCGTTGGGCTGGGTGCACGACGTGGTGTGGGCCCCCACCCGAATGGCCGCATCGGTGACACCGCTACCCACGCCGGAGGGGCCAACGCTGAGCGTGCACGCGTATTCACCGCCGCTGACGGCGATGTCGTACTACGAGGTCACCGGCCAGCAGACACTGCGCCGCCAGCGCACCGAATTGACCGACTTACCGGAAAAGGCATGAGCCGCATCGATCGAGTACTGATTAGCGCCCGCACCCGGTTGCGCCGGCTGGCTGCCGAAGAGGTGCCGGCTGCGCTGGACCGCGGCGCGTTACTGGTCGACATCCGGCCGCAAGCCCAACGCACCCGCGAGGGCGAGGTGCCCGAGGTCTTGCGAGCTTTGGTTATCGAACGCAACGTGCTGGAGTGGCGGTGCGACCCGACCAGCGACGCGAGATTACCGCAAGCGATCAGCGACGACGTGGAGTGGGTGATCCTCTGCTCAGAGGGCTACACCTCCAGCCTCGCGGCGGCCGCGCTGCAGGACCTGGGCCTGCATCGCGCCACGGACGTCATCGGCGGCTACCACGCGCTAGCTGCCTCCGGAGTACTGGGCGGGCGTTAGTTCGGCTCAGCCACCGCCGCCACCACCGCCGGCGTCACCGGGCACCCACCAGTCCTGAACTGCATTGAGTTCCTCGCCGATCTGGCGGTGCGGAGGCGCTGGCGGTGCCGGTGCATCGGTGGGTGGATCCGCCGGCAGCGGCGCCGGCAGCACAGCTGGCGCATTCACAATGCCGGGCGCCGCGTACGCCGGGACGCCGACCGCAGCCACGGGTATCCCGATTAATATTGACGCGACGGCGATTTTCGTGATGCTGCTGCGGACGCCGGGTGACCGTGTCCAAGTCATCGCTCACTCCTTCACCAGGTCCCGAATGGCAATCTGTCCATCGGGCCCCAGACAACTGATGTTTCCACTTAATCGGTCGACGCGAGAGATATTCATGATCACGTAGCTATTGTTCAGACGGCCGAAACCCGCCGCACACTTTGCTGCTGGTTGGTCGACTATTTGTCGAAGGTCAGGAATCGCTGGCGCGCAGCAGGGGGCGCAGCTTGTCGGTCTTGGCCGGCGTCCATCCTGGCGGCTGCAGCACGGCCGCCCAGCCGTTGGCCACGTCGGCGACGTAGACGTGGCCGTGGCCCTGCGGGACGTCGGTGGCCACCGCCATGTCGGCCGACACCTGCAAGAACGTCACTACCGGAATCCACTCGGTCTCGGGAAGCACGTCATAGCCGCGTTTTTCGCGGAGCCAGCCAGGCCGGCGGAACAGCAGGTCGGGATTCCACCAGGCGATCGGGTCCGATGCGTGTTGCAAATACGTCACTCGTGGCCGGTGCCACGCGGCGTCCGGGCGGCTCAGGTCGCCGGGACGGGCCACGAACCGCGCGTTGTGTCCGTCGTCGTAAATCGGCAGCCATTCCGGGGAACCGCGATCGCGGGTCGCGGTGAGGTCGGTCCAGATGGTGTTCTGGAATGTCGGCCCGGAAAACAGCGCGCCGTCGGTGCGGGCCAAGACGTTGTTCAGGCTCATGAACGGCGCCTCCCCGCCGAATGAACCTAGGCTTTCGCCGAACACGACAAGCTTGGGCCGCTGGGGTTCCGGCAGCTCGCGAACCAACCTGTCCACCGCCTCGAACAGCGCCTGGCCGGCGTGGCGGGCGTTTTGCTTGTCCACCAGAAACGACAGCCAGCTGGGCAAAAACGAGTACTGCATGCTCACGATTGCGGTGTTGCCGTTGTACATGTACTCCAGGGCGTCAGCTTCCGCTTCGTTGATCCAGCCGGTGCCGGTGGTGGTTCCGACCGCGATGACGGCACGGCGCAATCCGCCGGCGCGTTGTAACTCTCGCGCGGCCAACTCGGCGGTAGCGGTGATCCCGTCGGCGGAATTCAGTCCGGCGTAGGCGCGGATCGGTTCGGTCGCCGGGGCGCCGTTGAACGCGGTGAGCTGGGCGACGGTAGGCCCGCCCTCAACGAAGACGCGACCCTGATAGCCCAGCGATTCCCATGACACCAACGACTGGGGCCCGCCGGAACGCAGCGGGGTCCGCGGCGCGGCGGTGTCGGGATCCGTCTCGTTGTTGACCGCGGCGAACGTGCTATTCATGGTCCGCATCGCGAATTTCACCACCACGCCGTTAAGCACGGCGATGGTCAACGCCACCAACAGCGACGCCACGATGACGGCTGAAACGCGCGGCGGTAAAACGCGATCCAGCCGCATTTTCAGGAAGCGGAACAGTCTGCGGATGAGCTGGCCGATCTCGACCACGGCGAACAACACGATCAAGGACAGCGCCGCGCCCACCGGATAGTCGAACCATTTCAGGTGCGTAACTCCCATCAAGTTACGCACCCGGTCTTGCCAGACGTGAAACCAGATCACCATCGCGAGCATGCCGAGAACACCGGCGCCGATCAGGATCAGCCAGGCCCGCCGCGGCGCCGGTGGGCTGGAATCTTTCGACCGCATGTAGCGGACCAGCCAGACCGCGAAAACGCCGATGCCGTAACCGATCGCGCCGGAGAGACCGCTGACCAAACCCTGAAATAGCGGCCCGCGCGGCAACAGCGACGGCGTCATCGAAAACCACAGGAACACCAGGCCGACTGCGGTGCCGGTGAAGGTGTAGTGCCGAACCCACCACGGTTTCTTGCGGGCCACCGGGGCGGCTGGGGGTGGTTCGGCTATGTCCGCCGCGCTGCGGGATGGGCCGGCCGGCTCGCTCACCAGAGCCTCAGCGGCCAGTGAAGTTTGCAGCCCGCTTATCGATGAACGCCGCCATCCCTTCGGATTGGTCGTCGGTGGCGAATGCCGAGTGGAACAACCGACGTTCATAGAGCAGCCCTTCGGCCAGGGTGGATTCGAAGGCGCGGTTGACCGCTTCCTTTGCCATCCGGGTCGCCGACCGCGACATCTGCGAAATCGTCGTGGCGACAGCCTTGGCCTCGGTCAACAGGTCGTCGGCGGGAACCACCCGCGACACCAGGCCGCTGCGCTCGGCCTCAGCGGCATCGATGGTGCGGCCGGTCAGGATCAGGTCCATGGCCTTGGCTTTGCCGATCGCCCGGGTTAGCCGCTGTGAGCCGCCCATGCCTGGCAGCACGCCGAGCTTGATCTCCGGTTGACCGAATTTCGCTGTGTCGGCGGCGATCAGCAGGTCGCACATCATCGCCAGTTCACAGCCACCGCCCAGCGCATGCCCGGCCACCGCCGCGATCGTCGGAGTGCGCACGGCGGCCAACTTGGCCCACGGGGCGAAAAAGTCGCCGTCGAAGACGTCGGCGAATGCCAGCTGCGACATTTCCTTGATGTCGGCCCCGGCGGCGAATGCTTTCGGCGAACCGGTGATGATGATCGCGCCGATACCCTGATCGCCATCCAATTCGGTTGCAGCACTGGTGACGTCATTCATCATCTGGGTATTGAGTGCATTGAGCGCCTGCGGTCGGTTCAGCGTGATGGTGCCGACCCGTCCGTCGCGTTCGACCAGAATGGTTTCGTAAGTCGTTTCAGTCACTTCCGCTGCCTTTCTAGAACGTCAGATCGTCGCCGACCGCGGCGAAGTATGCGTCGACGTCGGCCGCACTCACTTCGTCCAGCGATGCCGGCGACCACTTCGGATTACGGTCCTTGTCGACCAGCTGAGCGCGGATGCCTTCCACCAGATCGTGTGAGCGCAGCGATGCGCACGACACCCGATAGTCCTGCGTCAGAACGTCTTCCAGGGTGTCTAGCTTGGCGGCGCGGCGCACGGCGGCGAGCGTCACCGACAGCGCGACGGGGGAGCGGGTGGCGATCAGGTCGGCGGCGTCGTGGGCGGCCTCGGCGTCATGGCCGCGCAGTGCGGCCACGATGTCGGCAACGGTGTCACCGGCATAGCACTCGTCGACCCAATCACGTTGGGCGGCAAGCTCACTGGCCGGCGGCTCGATGGCATGAGCAGCCAGAGCCTGCTCGACGCCGTCGGTGACGATGGCTTGGCTGAACTTGTCCAGTTTGTCGTGCGGCACATAGTGGTCAGCGAATCCCATGGCGATGGCATCGGACCCCGAAAACGGCGCACCGGTAAGTGCGGCGTGCAGACCCAGCGATCCAGGTGCCCGCGACAGCAGGTAGACCCCGCCCACGTCCGGGATAAAGCCGATACCGACCTCGGGCATGGCCACCTTGGAGGTATCGGTTACCACCCGGGTGTTGGCGTGCGCGCCCACACCCACGCCGCCGCCCATCACGATGCCGTCCATCAGCGAGACGTACGTCTTGGGAAAGCGGCCGATCTGTGCGTTGAGCAAGTATTCGTCGTGCCAGAACCGTCGCGCGGCGAGCCCGTCGGCGCGAGCGCTGTGGTAGATCGCCACCACATCCCCGCCGGCGCACAGCCCGCGCTCTCCGGCGCCCCGCAGCACCACGGTGTGCACCGCCGCGTCCTGCTCCCATCCGCTCAGCACCGCGGCCAGCTCATTGACCATGACCTGGGTGAGCGAGTTGATCGCCTTGGGACGATTCAGCGTCGCAAAACCCACACCATCTTCGACGCGGCTCAAAACGTCGGCGGATTCATCCGTCACGCGTGTGGTCTCCTCTCAGCCGAAGAGCAGCGAAATCGTCGTCGGATGCTGGTCAGGCCTGACGAGCAATCTAGATCCTTGCCCGCATCGGGGCGCTCGCGGGTAAGGTTTATCTCGAAGAGGTCCGGACCGACCGTCGAACAGGCTCTGCGCTGGGAACACGGCTGGACCACGGTTCGTTGATCAGGTGTTCGCACAGCTCAAGTCACTGCTAAGAGAGGATCCGACGGTGCGGGAAACTAGCAACCCGGTATTTCGCTCGCTGCCCAAGCAGCGCGGCGGATACGCGCAGTTCGGGACTGGCGTCGCGGGTGCCGCGACTCAATACGGGCGCGAGGCGGACCCATATGCTCCGTACGTCGACCAGCGGGCGGCCGTTTCCCGTCCGCTGACCATTGATGACGTCGTCACCAAGACCGGCATCACGTTGGCGGTGCTGTCGGCTGTCGCCGTCGTCTCCTACTTCTTGGTGGAAGGCAACGTCACGCTGGCCGGCCCGTTCACCTTCATCGGCGCCTTCGGCGGCCTGGCCCTGGTGATGATCGCCACCTTTGCGCGTAAACAGGACAACCCGGGGATCGTGCTCACCTACGCGGCGCTGGAGGGTCTGTTCCTGGGAGCCATCTCGTTCCTGCTGGCCCATTTCGCTGTATCGAACACGAATGCCGGCGTGCTGATCGGGCAGGCGATCCTGGGTACTCTCGGGGTTTTCCTCGGGATGCTGGTGGTGTACAAAACCGGCGCCATCCGGGTCACCCCGAAGTTCACCCGGATGATCGTCGCGGGCATCTTCGGCGTGTTCGTGCTGATGCTTGGCAACCTGGCCCTGTCGTTCCTTCCCTTCAACCACCACGAGGGGCTGGGCCTGCGCAGCGGCGGTGCGTTGTCCATCATCTTCTCGCTGGTCTGCATCGGTCTGGCGGCGTTCAGCTTCCTGATCGACTTCGACGCTGCCGACCAGATGATCCGCGCAGGTGCTCCGGAGAAGGCGGCGTGGGGAATCGCGCTGGGCCTGACCGTCACCTTGGTCTGGCTCTACATCGAGATCCTGCGTCTGCTCAGCTATCTACAAAGCGACTAGCGTTTGACAGAAAAGCCGGCACGTTCGTAACGTGCCGGCTTTTTCATTGGCTCTGCGTCGGCGGTGTGCTCCACTCGCACTTTCTCTGCGCAGACGCAGACTCAACGCCCAGTGTCGGTAGGGGCTGTCAGCATGCCCGCATGGGGCAGGGTCAGCAACCGTTCATCGGCAGTGAGGCGCTTGGCGCTGGGGACCTCAGTCGACATGAGCTTCGCACCTACTACCGCGCGATCATGCCCAACGTTTACATCGATAAGCGGGTGCGGCCGTCGCTGCGGCAGCGGATCATGGGTGCCTGGCTCTGGTCGAGGCGAGAGGCAGTGATAGCAGGCGTCGCAGCGTCTGCGTTGCATGGGAGCAAGTGGGTCGACGACAATGCGCCCGTCGAACTGATCTGGCGCAATGCGAGAGCGCCCCAGGGCGTGGTGACGCGCGATGAGCTGTTATCGAGCGACGAATTCCAGCAGCGCGACGGCGTTTACGTGACGACCGCAGAGCGCACTGCCTTCGACATCGGCAGGCGCGGAACGGTGGGTCGTGCCGTTGCCGCTCTTGATGCCCTCGCGGCCGCCACCGACTTCAAGGTGCGAGATGTCCAGGAACTCGCCAGCAACCATCGTCACACGCGTGGTCTGCGTCAATTGGAGGTAGCGCTGGATCTCGTCGACGCGGCGGCTCAGTCACCAAAAGAAACGTGGCTGCGACTGCTGTTGATCAATTCGGGCTTCCCGAGGCCGCAGACGCAGATCCCCGTGCTCGGTGCGGATGGCTTCCCCCGATACTTCCTCGACATGGGGTGGGAGGAGATGCTGTTGGCCTTGAAAACAGAGGGGAATATGAAGGCGAGCAGCATTGGACCGATCCGCGGCAGTACGCGAAGGACGTAGCGCGGCAGGAGTACATCGGCGGGCTCGGCTGGACGGTCATCAGAGTGGTGTCCCAGCACCGTCCGCGCGACGTAGTTCGTAGGGTTCAGCACGCTTGGGATGCGCTGACTCTGCGCTGACGGCGCACGTCACTCGCACCTTTGCACCGAGGTCGCAGAGTCAAACGCGGCAGGGTCAGGCAAGCCGCTCGATCACCATCGCCATACCCTGGCCGCCGCCGACGCACATAGTTTCCAGGCCAAAGGTCTTGTCGTAGCTGGTGAGGTTGTTCAGCAGCGTGGTGGCGATGCGGGCGCCGGTCATACCGAATGGGTGGCCTAAGGCGATCGCACCTCCCGAGACGTTCAGCTTGTCCTCGTCGATGCCGAGTTCGCGAGCCGACCCCAGCACCTGCACCGCGAACGCCTCGTTGATCTCGAACAAGTCGATGTCGTTGACCGACATGCCCGCTCGGGCCAATGCTGTCTTGCTCGCCTCGATCGGTCCCAGCCCCATAATCTCCGGCGAGAGGCCGCTGACCCCGGTGGAAACGATGCGTGCCAGCGGTGTCAGGCCGAGTTCTTTGGCCTTGGTGTCGCTGGTGATCACCACCGCGGCCGCGCCGTCGTTCAGTGGGCAGGCATTACCCGCGGTCACCGTGCCGTTGGGCCGAAACACCGGCTTGAGCTCGCTGACCTTCTCATACGTTGTGCCCGGTCGTGGACCGTCGTCGGTGCTGACGGTGGTGCCGTCGGGCAGGGTGACGGGTTCGATCTCGCGCTCGAAGTGGCCGCTCTTGATCGCCTCCTCCGCGCGGTTCTGGCTGCGCACCCCCCAGTGGTCCTGGTCTTCACGGCTGATCCCGGTGAGGATGGCGACGTTTTCGGCCGTTTGACCCATCGCGATGTAGATATCGGGCACCGCCTGGTCCTTGCGAGGATCGTGCCATTCGTCGGCGCCCTCGGCCGCGGTCGACGTACGCTGCTGGGCCTCGTCGAACAGTCGGGTTCTTGGTGTCCGGCCACGAGTCGGAGTTGCCTTTGGCGAAGCGGGAGACCGTCTCGACGCCTGCTGAGATGAACGCGTCGCCTTCGCCGGCCTTGATCGCGTGGAAGGCCATCCGAATGGTCTGCAGCGACGACGAGCAGTACCGGTTGACGGTGGTGCCCGGCAGGAAATCGTAGCCGAGTTCGACGGCCACCACGCGGGCCATGTTGAAGCCCTGCTCGCCGCCGGGCAGCCCGCAGCCCAGGATCAGGTCGTCGATCTGGTGCGGGTTCAGCTCGGGCACCTTGTCCAGCGCGGCACGGACCATCTGCGCCGCCAGGTCGTCGGGCCGCATGCTGACCAGCGACCCTTTCATGGCCCGGCCGATCGGTGAACGAGCAGTTGAGACGATGACGGCTTCTGACATGACGGCTCCATCCATGAGGTCTGGTCTGGACCCGAATCTAGCCCGTAGGGAGGAGCTAACGGGGGGCAGGTAGGACCAGAGGTGCGGGCACGCCCGTGGTGGGGCGTCGCCACAGTCGCGAAAGCAGCGAAAGGATCGGATAGCCGGAGCCCGACTCGGTTTCGGCCGCCGACAGTAGGGCCGCTTCGCCGGCCCACACGCCGAGCGCGTGGCACAACGCTGGCAGCAGCTGGCTTGCGGCGAGCGCATATCCGGCGGCGGACGGATGGAATTGGTCGTCGGACAGCATCAATTCCGCCGCATGGCGAAACTCCCTGCTGAGCAACGAGGCCAACGGCACCGGCACGCCACCGGCCGCGCGGACGGCGGCCGACTGTGCGCGGGCAAGCCGCAGACCCCGGGTGCGTACCGTCCAGCGCAGCGGCTGCGGGATGGCCTTGACGACTCCGAAGTCGGGGCAAGTGGCGACGACGACCACTGCGCCGCTGGCGGACAGCCGCCGCACCGCCGCGCCTAGCCGGCGCGCGGAGGCGCCGATCCCGTTGAGCGCGGTGACATCGTTGGCGCCGATCAAGATCACCGCAGCATCTGGCGCCGGGCCGGTCACGAACATCGCGTCTACCTGGCCGGACAAGCCCTTCGACGTGGCTCCGACGATTGCTTTGGTGCTCAACCGGATGCGTTTGCCGCTGTGATCGGCCAGTCCACGCGCGATCAGTACACCGGGAACTTCGTCGGCGCTGCGACAGCCATACCCCGTTGCCGTCGAGTCCCCAAATATCATCAGATGCAGATCGACCGGCGTCCCGCGTTCCCAACGCTGCACCGGGCCGCCACCCGGGGCGTATACCCCGTCGGCCCGGGGCGGGACGTCCCACGATTTCGGGATGACGCTGCGCGCCTTTGCAGCTTGGCCGATCAGCAGGTTGCGTGCGCCCAAGTAGGCCGTGCCCGTCGACGCCAGCGCGCCCGCTGCGGCCAGCGCAACCACCGAACCTCGCGGCGCGCGTAGTACCACGGGATCAGTTTAGGTCGCCGCCGGCCGGTGTTCATGCGGCCCGGAGCCGACACGGGTTACGGGCCGGGTCAATTCTGGTATCGAATCAGACTCTTTGATTGTTCAAATTCTTAGAGTTGTTCAAGCTAAGTTTGCGAGGTTGGCTGAGACGGGTACAACAGAGCTTAGGCAGTTAAACTATCTAGGAGCTGAGACCCACGCTCCGCTACTCCGTCGACTGACTACAACGACGTAGGAAGTGTTGAGCATGAGCGCACCGACCCAGCTACCCAGCATTCCCAAGGAGAGTGTCCGCGCCCTAGCGGGGGCGCGAGCTCGCAGGTTTCCAGTCAGCGACGGGAAGCCGGTCGAGGTCGTCGAAAGCGGCCCGAGTCTCCCCGCGATGGCCGTCGCGCTGGCCTGCCGACTGACTATCCGTCCAGCTTTGGCCGTCGGTAGCTTGGTGCCGCATATGCCGTGGCCGTTCGGCCTCATCGACTTCGCTTCGCGAGTGTTGCTTCCTGCTCCCGGAACCATCCGCGCCACGGTCGAATTGCCGCACGCCACCGCCCAGCTGGTGCGCGCACCCGGTGTGCTACCGGCCGACGGCAAGCGGCGGGTGGTGCTCTACCTGCACGGCGGTGCGTTCTTGACGTGTGGGGCCAACTCGCACAGCAGGATCGTGAACGCGCTGTCGCGATACGCCGATTCCCCGGTGCTGGTGGTCAACTACCGGCTGATCCCGAAGCATTCGGTCGGAATGGCGCTCGACGACTGCCATGACGCCTACCGTTGGCTGCGGCTGCGCGGCTATCACCCCGACCAGATAGTGTTGGCCGGCGACTCGGCCGGGGGTTATCTCGCGCTGGCGCTGGCGCAACGGCTTCAGCAAGTACACGAGGAACCGGCTGCGCTGGTGGCGATTTCGCCGCTGCTGCAGCTGGCCAAGGAGCCCAAGCAGTCGCATCCCAACATCAAGACCGACGCGATGTTCCCGTCTAAGGCATTCGATGCGCTGATCGCGCTGGTTGCGAAGGCGGCGGCAAAGAACATTGTTGACGGGAAGCCGGAGGAACTCTACGAGCCGCTCGACCATATCGAGCCGGGGCTGCCCCGCACGTTGATTCACGTATCGGGATCCGAAGTGTTGTTGCACGACGCGCGGTCGGCCGCCCGCCGATTGGCGGAGGCGGGAGTGCCTGCCGAGGTCCGGGTTTGGCGTGGCCAGATCCACGACTTCCAGCTGGCCGCGCCGATTGTGCCGGAGGCGACGCGCTCGCTGCGGCAGATCGGGGAGTACATCCGCGAGGCCACCGGCTAGCTGGACCGGTTGCCCGGCTCCTTCCGGCCCGCATCGTCGCCGGGCGCGCTCGCGCGCGGCCCCACGGCACCTGAGATCATGAAGGCATGCGGATCGCGCAGCACATCAGTGAACTGATCGGCAATACCCCACTGGTTCAGCTGAACTCGGTTGTGCCGCCAGGGTCTGGCAGGGTCGTCGCAAAAGTCGAGTACCTCAACCCCGGTTTGAGCTGCAAAGACCGAATCGCGGTCAAGATGATCGACGCCGCCGAGGCCGACGGGCGGCTCAAACCGGGCGGCACCATCGTCGAACCAACATCGGGAAACACCGGCGTCGGCTTGGCCCTGGTCGCTCAGAATCGCGGCTACCGGTGTGTGTTCGTCTGCCCCGACAAGGTCAGCGAGGACAAGCAGAACGTGCTGCGCGCCTACGGCGCAGAGGTGGTGGTGTGCCCGACCGCTGTGCCGCCCGATCATCCAGGCAGCTATTACAGCGTCTCCGATCGGTTGGTCGACGAGATCGAGGGTGCCTGGAAACCCGACCAGTACTCCAACCCGGAGGGCCCGGCCAGCCACTACGAGACCACCGGCCCGGAGATCTGGGCCGACACCGACGGTCAGGTCACCCATTTCGTCGCCGGTATCGGCACCGGCGGGACGATCACCGGTGCCGGCCGTTACCTCAAGGATGTTTCGCAAGGGCGGGTACAGGTCGTCGGCGCCGACCCGGAAGGTTCGGTGTATTCCGGTGGCAGCGGCCGGCCTTACCTCGTCGAAGGGGTCGGTGAGGATTTCTGGCCGGCGGCCTACGACCCCGGCGTGCCCGACGAGATTATCGCGGTGTCCGACTCCGATTCGTTCAACATGACCAGGCGACTGGCCCGCGAAGAGGCGATGCTGGTCGGTGGGTCGTGCGGAATGGCGGTGGTTGCCGCGCTGAAGGTGGCCGAGCAAGCCGGGCCCGATGCGCTGATCGTGGTCCTGCTGCCCGACGGCGGCCGCGGCTACATGTCGAAGATCTTCAACGACTCCTGGATGTCGTCATACGGCTTCCTGCGTAACAGGCTGGACGGCTCGATCGAACAGCCCACGGTCGGAGACGTGCTACGAGGGAAAACCGGGGCGTTGCCCGACCTGGTGCACACCCACCCGTCGGAGACCGTGCGCGACGCGATCAGCATCCTGCGTGAGTACGGGGTGTCACAGATGCCCGTCGTCGGCGCCGAGCCGCCGGTGATGGCCGGCGAGGTGGCCGGCAGCGTGTCGGAGCGCGAACTGCTTTCGGCCGTCTTCGAGGGCCGCGCCAACCTGGCCGACGCCGTCGGGATGCATATGAGTCCGCCGCTGCCGATCATCGGCGCCGGCGAACTGGTCAGCTCGCTGGCCAAGACGCTGCGCGACCTGGACGCCGTAATGGTGGTCGAGGAAGGGAAACCGGCAGGGGTCATCACCCGATATGACCTGTTGGGTTTTCTTTCCGATGGCCCGCGGCGAAAGTAGCGGGGCGTGCGGCAGGCTAATTACTTCGAGTAGCAAATCACCGCGTTGGCTGGGGTGGCTCGCCGCCGCCGCTCGGCGCGGCCGCAACGCCTCGCCCCGCCGTAGCCTTCGGCCAGACAAGCCTGGCCGTGCGGGGTTCTCGGATACCCTAGTGCCGCCTAGTCCAGCAAACGCCGCGCAAGGAGAGGCGTTCATGACTACGAGCCGTCGCCGCCCGGCCGGCGATCCGCGGTCTGCCGCAGCGGGCCTACACGCCGTGGTCTATCCGGGTAGCGGCGTATCTCGTCGACAGCCTGCCGTTGGTGATCATCCTCGGCATGGGTTGGCTGGTCCTGCAGAACAGCTACGAGTCGGCGTGCCTCATCGAAACCATGCCGACTAACGCCGTCGAGGTCTGCGACAGCGGTTACTCGACGCTGGGTCTGACGGTGTTCGGATTGGCAGGGCTGGCCGGTTTGGTCTACCTGGTCTGGAACTACGGTTACCGGCAAGGGGCCACCGGTTCGAGCATCGGTAAGTCGGTGCTGAAGTTCAAGGTCGTCAGCGAGCACACCGGTGAGCCACTCGGTTTCGGATCGTCCGTACTGCGCCAGATCGCCCACCTCGTCGACGCGGTCATTGCGGCGCCGGCTACCTGTTTCCGCTTTGGGATGCCAAGCGCCAAACGCTGGCCGACAAGATCATGTCGACAGTATGTCTGCCGGACCGGCGCGCCGAGCCCGCCGGGGCAGTCGAACACCCGTCGGGCGGATTGAGATGCCGGGCGGCGCGGCGGTCCGGCTTTGGACGCCGAGCATCGCAACTTCTGTTAGTACCCCTCCTTCGCGGCATCACTCGGGTAGCGTACGCAGCGCTGACCTAACAAAACTCTGCTCTGCAAAGGAACGAGCCGATGACTGAGCAACCCCCTGGACCACCGTCGGGAGGTTATCCACCGCCACCGGGTAGTTACCCACCGCCTCCCGGTGCTTACCCACCGCCTTCACCGGGCGGCTACCCGCCGCCACCGCCATCCGCGGGCGGCTACCCACCGCAGGGCTACTCGCCGCAAGCGTCGAGCGGGTATGTCCAGATTCCCGGGGTCGGTGGGGTCCAGGTCGCCTCAATTGGCCAGCGCCTACTCGCCAGATTGATCGACGGGGTCCTCTTTGGCGTCATTTACTTGCTAGTTCAGGCGGTCGGCGTGGCAGATATTTTGAAGACCTCCCATCCCGTTACCGACCAGTACGGCAATACGATCGACGAGCCATCTACCGCCGGAATGGCCGGTTACTTTGTGCTGCTCGCGATCCTGCTGCAATCGGGTTCCTGTACGAGTGGCTGATGGTGGGCTTGCGCGGAGCGACGTTAGGGAAGATGGCGCTGTCGATCAAAGTGGTCAATGAAAACACGGGCGAAGTGCTTGGCCTCGGCGGTGCGTTTGTCCGCTGGCCCATTTTCTTCCTGGGCAACCTCGCCTGTGGTGTCGGGTTAATCGTGGTTTACCTGTCAGTGCTTTTCGACAACTCGGGCCGCTTGCAGGGCTGGCAGGACAAAGCCGCCCACGACCTCGTCATACACCGACCGCGCTAGACCTTCGAAAGGTCCACCGGAAAGCGCTGACACCAGGCAGAGGTCAGCACCGAGCAGTTGGATGTCTTGACGATGTGAACTCGGCCGATGCGCGGCTGGTCGCGGGATCGCGATGCCAGCCGTCGTTAGGCTGATCGTCGATGAGCAACAAGGGACACTTCGACAAGGCCGGGCTCGCGACCAAGGCCATCCACGCCGGCTACCGACCTGATCCGTCCACCGGTGCGGTCAACACCCCGATCTACGCCAGCAGCACTTTCGCCCAGGACGGCGTCGGCGGTCTGCGCGGCGGGTTCGAATACGCGCGCACCGGCAACCCGACCAGGGCAGCGCTGGAGGCCGCGTTGGCCGCCGTCGAGGACGGCAGGTTCGGCCGCGCGTTCGGATCCGGCATGGCGGCCAGCGACTGCGCGTTGCGGGCCTTGCTGCGTCCCGGAGACCATGTGGTGATCCCCGACGACGCCTACGGCGGCACATTCCGGTTGATCGACAAGGTGTTCACCGGGTGGGGGGTAGAGCACACCCCGGTCGCGCTGTCCGACCTCGACGCCGTCCGCGCAGCGGTCACCCCGCGCACGCGGCTGATCTGGGTGGAGACGCCCACCAACCCGCTGCTGTCGATCGCCGATATTGCCGCGATCGCCGAGCTCGGCGCCGAATACTCCGCGAAAGTGTTGGTGGACAACACATTTGCGTCGCCAGCGCTGCAGCAGCCGTTGACGCTCGGCGCCGACATCGTGCTGCACTCGACCACCAAATACATCGGCGGCCACTCCGACGTGGTGGGCGGGGCCTTGGTCACCAACGACGAGGAGTTGGACGCGGCGTTCGCCTTCCTGCAGAACGGGGCCGGTGCGGTGCCCGGTCCGTTTGACGCCTACCTGACCATGCGGGGGTTGAAGACGCTGGTGCTGCGGATGCAGCGGCACAGCGAAAACGCCGCTGCGGTGGCCGAATTCCTGGCCGAGCACCCGTCGGTGGGCGCGGTGCTATATCCGGGTCTGCCGACCCATCCCGGCCACCAGATCGCAGCCCGGCAGATGCGCGGGTTCGGCGGCATGGTGTCGGTGCGGATGCGCGGTGGACGCCGCGCCGCCGAGGCGTTGTGCGCCAGCACCAGGTGTTCATCCTGGCCGAGTCGCTCGGTGGAGTGGAGTCGCTGATCGAGCATCCGGGCGCGATGACCCATGCATCGACGGCCGGTTCGCAGTTGGAGGTTCCCGACGACCTGGTGCGGCTCTCGGTCGGCATCGAGGACGTCGCCGACCTGATCGCGGATCTCCAACAGGCGCTGGCCGGATAGGGCTGGCTACCGCAGCGCCTGACGGATGGCCGCGGTCGTCACGGCCAGGTTCACCTCGGCCAGTTGCGGTTCGGATTCGCTCACCCAGCTCCCGCTGGCGATATCACCCGCGCGGCGCAGCACCCACTCCCAGCCGCGGTCGTTGAGACTGAGCACTGCGCCCAGTCCATCGATGCTGTAGAGCAGCGTGATGATAGACGCGGTCGCCGGGTCGGGCTGGTGTTGATCGAACAGTGTGGACATCATCGCCGCACGAATCTGAGTCACCCGGGTGCGGTCGATCAGCGGCCACGCGCGAGGGCGCCGAAAACCTCCTGCCTGCAGGCGAACCTGTTGTATCTGGCCGCTGCGCTCGAGCTGCCACAGCACCGCTGCCGGAGTCGCGCGGCGCAGCTTGGCGATCGCCACGGCGGGGCTGATGGGACGGCGCAGTAACAGGTTCAGCGCCGGTGTCATGACCGGATCGAGCGGATCGGGCCCGTTCAGCACCACCAGCCGTCCGGCCTGCACCGGCTCGTTGTCAACCGCCGGTCGGATCCGGCAGGCATGCGCCAAATCCAGCAGCACCGCAGCGCTGACAACGCGCTCGCGTCGGGCCCGGTCCAATGCCGGCTGCGCTGACGCGTTGTCGAGCAAGAGCAGCAGTAGATCCTCGGCGATGCGCGCCATCAGCCGATGCCGACCCGATCAGGAGTGGTATGGCTCCGCGCTGACCAGCGTCACTTCGACGGTGTTGCCGTTGGGCACGGTGTAGCTGCGTGTCTCACCGACCTTGGCCTCGATGAGGGCGCCGCCCAGCGGTGAGTTCGGTGAGTACACCTCGAGCTTGCCGTCGTTGACGCCCTCCTGGCGGGTGGCGATCAGGAACGTCTCGGCGTCGGACTTGTCGCCGTTGTAGTAGACCTTCACCACCGACCCCGGCAGTGCCACGCCGGACTGTTTGGGAGCTTCGCCGACTTTGGCGTTGTTGAGCAGCTCCTGCAGCTGACGGATGCGGGCCTCTTGCTGGCCCTGCTCCTCGCGAGCGGCATGGTACCCACCGTTCTCGCGCAGGTCGCCCTCCTCGCGCCGATCGTTGATTTCCGCGGCGATGACCGGACGGTTCGCGATCAACTGGTCGAGCTCGGTCTTGAGTCGATCATGGGATTCCTGGGTCAACCAGGTCACCTGAGTGTCCGTCATCTCGTCGTGCTCCTTGTGTGGGCTGCGCGGCATCCGCGTCGGCAGGTTGTCTCGTCTTGCTGCCGGGCGGTTGCACCGCGTGTACCGCCGACCCCAGTAGTCGGGCAGACCCCCTGCGCGGCGCACCTGGCCGCTAATGCAGCAATACACGGTCCCAGCCGGAACCGTGCACCCAAAGATCCTACCACCGCTGCGGTGGGCAGCGAGTTCGTTTTCGCAGTTCGGCGTTGTCAAGGGCGCCCGCAGCCTGCCCGATCAGGGCGGGCGCAGGTAGCCGGGCACATCGTCGCCGCAGCCGTACACGTCGCCCATCACCGGGGGTCGGGAGGACTTCACGATCGTCGTCACCTGGACCGTTGCCTGGGTTGACGGCGGAACCAGCACCTCGCGCCGACCGGTCTCGCTGCCGTCTTTCGCGCGAACCCGGACGATGCAGTCGACCGGCCGCGACGGATCGGATCGCGTCACGCTGATCGTTACCGAGACGGTCTGCTCGTCGATCAGCCGATAGCCGGCCAGCGTGCCCTCGACGTCGCTGCGGCCGAGCCGTAGGTAGCCGACGACGGCGACCACGACGCCGGCGGTGATGCCCATGACAGTCAGCGCGATGATGGCGCGACGGCGCGAGGCATGGGGCAGCGGGCCGCGCCCGTAGCGGGCCTGCGGCGGCAGCTTGGATCCTTCGGTCATAGATCTGTCGGGTCGGTAGACGGGTAATCGGGTTTCGGGCCTCCGCATCCAGGATGGAACTATGAGAACTGGAACTATAGGGCCCTAGACCGGCTGAAAAGAACACATAGTCAGGGAATACGTGAGCGAACTGCGGTTGATGGCGGTGCATGCCCACCCGGACGACGAGTCCAGTAAGGGCGCTGCCACCCTTGCCCGCTACGCCGATGAGGGTCACCGGGTGCTGGTGGTGACAATGACCGGGGGCGAGCGAGGCGACATTCTCAACCCGGCCATGGACCTGCCGGAAGTGCACGGACGCATCGCCGATATCCGCCGTGACGAGATGGCCAAGGCAGCCGAAATCCTCGGCGTGGAACACACCTGGGGCGGCTTCGTCGACTCTGGGTTGCCCAAGGGCGATCCGCCGCCCCCGCTGGCGGAGGACTGCTTCGCGCTGGTACCGCTGGAGGTGTCCACCGAGGCATTAGTGCGGGTGGTGCGTGAGTTTCGGCCGCACGTGATGACGACCTACGACGAGAACGGTGGCTATCCGCACCCCGACCACGTCCGCTGCCATCAAGTCTCGGTTGCCGCGTATGAGGCCGCCGGTGACTATCTGCGGTTCCCCGACGCCGGCCCGGCGTGGTCGGTCTTCAAGCTCTATTACAACCACGGCTTCTTGCGGCAGCGGATGCAGATGCTGCAGGACGAGTTCGCCAAGCACGGCCAGGAAGGCCCGTTCGGGAAATGGTTGGCGCACTGGGATCCAGCGCACGACGTGTTGCCGGCCGGGCGACCACCCGGGTGGAGTGCTCGGCGTATTTCAGTCAACGTGACGAC
>CAWISO010000023.1:0-24290 GCA_963838755.1 uncultured Actinomycetota bacterium
GGCGGGCTCCCGTCGTCCGGATTGGTTTGAGGCCGGCCCGCGGCTGCTCGGCCAACCGAACGAGGTGCTGTCCCGACTGCTCGGCAACGCGCGAATGACCACGTGTTCGTCGTGCTCCAGCCCTTGCACGAGGCCGCGCATCACGTGTCGCAACCGGCGGGCCAACTGGTGACGCTGCACCGCTGACCCAACCGACCGGCCGACGATCAGTCCGATTTTCGGCGGACCAGCTGCGTTGTCGCTGCCCATCGCGCGTAAATCACGAGGTCGGGCTGCACGGCGCGAGTCCCATGCTTCACCGTCGTATCGAAGTCAGTGGACCGCCTCATGCGGTTCCGCGCGGAAAGCACCGCTGTAACACCAGAATTGAAGATCAGGCAGTCAGCGAGCGGCGTCCCTTGCGACGCCGATTCGACGCTATCGCCCGCCCGGGCCGGGTGCGCATCCGCAGCCGGAAGCCGTGCACGCGGGCTCGGCGCCGGTTATTCGGCTGGAAGGTCCGCTTGCCCTTTGCCACGACTCTCTCCTCGTTGCATCTGGCATCGCGCTCCGGCGGGTACCCCATTGCCGGTGTGACACGATTGCCCTCACGAAGCCTTGGCAGGCTCTGTGTCTCGCTGGTAGCCGGCGCGGGCCCCGGGCGTGTTGCTCGGATCGCAGCCGTATCGCCGACTTTCGGGCGACTTTTCGAGGGTACTGACGAGCGTTCCTCGGGTCAAACCTGGCCACGTCGACCGCCGATGTCACGCCGATCCTTCACTAACGTCACAGCCATCCCGCGCTGGGCGAGCAATCTTATGAAAGCTCGTCCCAATGTTGCAGAAGGGTTGGCGCACGAACGGAAAACTGTTAGCTTCTGGCAATGCCGTTTCTGACCGGAACGGCGCCCGACAACGAAGCGAGGACGGCGGGTCGGCTTTCTGGCCAATCCCGCGTGCCGTCCGCGCCGAGTTGCGGCGCGATACAGGTCGTCCTGTCCACACTTGTGGATAACCATGTGGACAGTTGGTTTTCGCAACTAAAGGTTGTACTTCGACGTCATAGCAGGGGGACCCGTCGTTGATGACCGAGGACCCCGGATCAACTCTGGCGACGGTCTGGAATGCCGTCGTCTCCGAACTCAACGGTGAGCTCTCCCCCGACGGCCTCGCCAGCAACGGCGAGCCCTTCGGCTCTCCCCTCACTCCCCAGCAGCGAGCTTGGCTGAACCTCGTACAACCGTTGACGATTGTCGAGGGATTTGCGCTGTTGTCGGTGCCCAGCAGCTTCGTGCAGAACGAGATCGAACGTCACCTGCGCACCCAGATCACCGAGGCCCTCAGCCGCCGGCTCGGTCAACAGATCGAACTCGGCGTCCGGATCGCTCCGCTGACCACCGACGAACCCGAAGACACCCTGGTGTTCGACGAGTCGCTCGCCGACACTGACGAGGTTGACGAAGACCGCGAAGCGCTCGCCAGCGCACACCAGAACTGGCCGACCTACTTCACCGAACGTCCACAGACGGCCGACCCGGAAGCCTCCGGTGGCACCAGCCTCAACCGCCGCTACACCTTTGACACCTTCGTCATCGGAGCCTCGAATCGCTTCGCGCACGCCGCGGCCCTGGCGATCGCCGAAGCACCTGCTCGGGCTTACAACCCGCTATTCATTTGGGGCGAGTCCGGCCTGGGCAAGACGCATCTACTGCACGCCGCCGGCAACTACGCGCAACGGTTGTTCCCCGGCATGCGGGTCAAATACGTCTCCACCGAAGAGTTCACTAACGACTTCATCAACTCCCTGCGCGACGACCGCAAGGTCGCCTTCAAGCGCAGCTACCGCGATGTCGACGTGCTGCTGGTCGATGACATTCAGTTCATCGAGGGCAAAGAAGGTATCCAGGAGGAGTTTTTCCACACCTTCAACACGCTGCACAACGCGAACAAGCAAATCGTCATCTCTTCAGACCGGCCGCCCAAGCAGCTCGCCACGCTGGAAGACCGGCTGCGCACTCGTTTCGAGTGGGGGCTGATCACCGATGTGCAGCCCCCGGAGTTGGAAACCCGAATCGCTATTCTGCGCAAAAAAGCACAGATGGAGCGCCTCGCCGTCCCCGACGACGTGCTTGAGCTGATCGCCAGCAGCATCGAGCGCAACATCCGCGAACTCGAGGGCGCGTTGATCCGGGTCACCGCGTTCGCTTCGCTCAACAAAACCCCGATCGACAAGGCCCTGGCCGAAATCGTGTTGCGCGATCTGATTGCCGACGCCAGCACCATGCAGATCAGCGCGGCAACCATCATGGCGGCCACCGCGGAGTACTTCGACACCACAGTCGAGGAGCTCCGCGGTCCCGGTAAGACTCGGGCCCTGGCTCAGTCGCGCCAGATCGCAATGTATCTGTGCCGCGAACTCACCGACCTCTCGCTGCCGAAGATCGGCCAAGCCTTCGGTCGCGACCACACCACGGTGATGTACGCCCAACGCAAGATCCTTTCCGAGATGGCCGAACGACGCGAAGTCTTCGATCACGTCAAAGAACTCACCACGCGGATTCGGCAGCGCTCGAAGCGCTAAATCTGCGCCGAGACGGCAAAAAACTTTGGACTCGTCGACACCACCAGTCACACCATTGTGTTGTGGACAGTCTGTGCGCAACCTGCTGGCACTCCTCCCCCACTATCCACGCCGGTTGCAGACCCGCGAGTGATCCCCAACTGCTGCACACAAATCACACAGTTCCCCGCCTGTCATCCACAACCCGGCCGGCTTACCCAACAGCGCCGACGTGATCCTGTCCCCAACATGCACAGCCCTTAATACTGTTATTGGTATCTCTTCGTAGTTTCTTCTTTCTAAAAGACACCTGGGGAAGGGCCGTTCCACACCATGCTCCGACGCGGAGATCGCCCGATTGTCATTGATTCCGATTAGCTTTCAAGATGGCGTCCGAGGCTCTACGGTTGTGGTTCGACTGCCGGTTCGGTCGTCGAGGCGGGTTACAGGCACGGGCGTCCATCAGCGGGGTATAGCCGCTGGAGTTGGCCTTGCTGCCGGAGCTGATGAAGGGACGCAATGGACGTGGCGACGACCACAGTCGGCTTGACCGACTTGAAGTTTCGCTTAACGCGGGAGGATTTCGCTGACGCGGTGGCGTGGGTGGCCCGGACTCTGCCCACCAGGCCCACTGTGCCGGTGCTCGCCGGGGTGTTGTTGACCGGCTCGGATGATGGGCTGACGATCTCCGGGTTCGACTACGAGGTTTCCGCGGAAGCACGTCTGCCAGCGGAAATCGCTTCTCCGGGAACGGTTTTGGTATCGGGACGACTGCTTTCTGATATCACCCGAGCGTTGCCGGACAAGCCGGTCGACGTCCATGTGGATGGCACCAGGGTTGCTTTGACCTGCGGAAGTGCCAGATTCTCGTTGCCGACGATGGCCGTCGAGGACTACCCCACCCTGCCGGCGTTGCCCGCGGAAACCGGAGCACTGTCTTCAGACGTATTCGCCGAAGCGATCAGTCAGGTTGCTGTCGCGGCCGGTCGCGACGACACGCTGCCGATGTTGACTGGGATCCGGGTGGAGATTTCCGGTGAGGCGGTGGTGTTGGCCGCTACGGATCGTTTCCGGCTGGCGGTTCGTGAGCTGACCTGGTCGGCTGTGACACCGGATGTCGAGGCCGCCGTGTTGGTACCGGCTAAGACGCTCAGCGAAGCAGCCAAGACCGGGACCGACGGTGCCGAGGTGCATTTGTCATTGGGGGCCGGATCGGCGGTGGGCAAGGACGGGTTACTTGGCATCAGTGGGAACGGCAAGCGCAGCACGACCCGATTACTGGACGCGGAGTTTCCGAAGTTTCGCCAACTTTTGCCCACCGAGCACACCGCGGTTGCCACCATCGGCGTGGCCGAGTTGACCGAGGCGATCAAACGAGTCGCGCTGGTCGCCGACCGCGGTGCGCAGGTTCGGATGGAATTCTCCGACGATGTGCTGCGACTGTCGGCCGGCGCCGACGACGTCGGCCGCGCCGAAGAAGACGTCCCGGTGGAATTCGCGGGTGAACCACTCACGATCGCCTTCAACCCGACGTATCTGACCGACGGGCTGGGGTCGCTGCACTCTGAGCGGGTGTCGTTTGGTTTCACCACGCCGAGCCGGCCAGCGGTGTTGCGACCGGCCGGCGCCGACGATCCACAGCCCACCGACAGCGGACCGTTCCCAGCGGTTTCGACCGATTACGTCTATCTGTTGATGCCGGTCCGTCTTCCTGGTTAGCGGTTAGGTGTACGTCCGCCATCTCGGCTTGCGGGATTTCCGGTCGTGGTCGCACGTCGACCTGGAATTGGCGCCGGGCCGGACGGTGTTCGTTGGCCCCAACGGTTACGGAAAGACGAATCTGGTTGAAGCACTTTGGTATTCGTCTACTTTGAGTTCGCATCGGGTTGCTACCGACGCACCCCTTGTTCGGGTGGGGTCGCCGCGGGCCGTGGTATCCACCATCGTGGTCAACGATGGCCGTGAGTGCGCGGTCGACGTGGAGATCTCCGTCGGCCGGGCCAACAAGGCGCGGCTGAACCGGTCGCCGGTACGCAGCCCGCGTGAGGTGGTGGGTGTGCTGCAGGCAGTGTTATTTGCACCCGAAGACCTGGCGTTAGTTCGAGGAGACCCGGCAGATCGCCGCCGCTACCTCGATGATCTGGCGACGCTACGCCGCCCGCGGATCGCCGCGGTCCGGGCCGATTACGACAAAGTACTGCGCCAACGCACGGCGTTACTCAAATCCGCGTCCGGTGCGCGGTTTCGGGGTGACCGTGGCGCCCTGGACACGCTCGATGTCTGGGACGGGCATCTAGCCAGCCACGGTGCGGAGTTGATGGCCGCACGGATAGACCTTGTCAATGACCTGGCACCCGAAGTGCAGAAGAGCTATCAGTCGTTGGCGCCAGATTCCCGACCAGCAGTGATCGGCTATCGCAGCAGTGTCAACGTCGAGCCGGATCGCACCGACGTGGATCTGCTGCGGACGGCTCTGCTGGCACAGATGGCCCAGCGCCGCGACGCTGAGCTGGAGCGGGGTGTCTGCCTGGTCGGTCCGCACCGCGACGATCTTGAGTTACGGCTTGGTGAGCAACCCGCGAAAGGGTTTGCCAGCCACGGTGAAGCGTGGTCGATGGCGTTGGCGTTGCGGTTGGCCTCCTACGAGTTGCTGCGTGCCGACGGAAGCGATCCGGTGCTATTGCTCGATGACGTCTTCGCCGAGCTCGACACGGCCCGACGGGAGGCGTTGGCGGCAGCCGCGGCCTCGGCAGAACAGGTATTGGTCACGGCGGCCGTCCTCGACGACATTCCCCGCGACTGGGATGCCGCCCAAGTGGCGATCGGGCTGGACGACAGCGACAACGGACCGGTTTCGGCGGTGCGGACGTGACCGACGACGTGTCCGGACCGTCACCCGACCCCGGACCGCCGGAGCGGCTGAGTGGGTTGGCCGGGATGGACCTGGTGCGGCGAGTGTTGGAAGAGGCGCGAGGCGCCGCACGCACGCAAGGCAAAGACGTCGGGCGTGGGCGTCGGCTACCACCCGCCCGCCGCGTGGCGGGCGCCAGAAGCCGCAGCCGGTGGTCCGGTCCGGGACCAGACAGCCGCGACCCGCAGCCGCTGGGCAGCGTCGCGCGTGACGTGGCGAAGAAGCATGGCTGGTCGTCGCGAGTAGCCGAGGGAGCGGTGTTCGGGCAGTGGCCGTCGGTGGTCGGGCAACACATCGCCGACCACGCCACCCCGACCGGACTGCGCGACGGGGTATTGAGCGTGTCGGCCGAATCGACCGCCTGGGCGACCCAGTTGCGGATCATCCAGGCCCAAGTGTTGGCGAAGATCGCGTCCGCGGTCGGCGACGGCGTGGTGACGACGCTGAAGATCACTGGACCGGTGGCGCCGTCGTGGCGAAAGGGGCCGTTGCACATCGCCGGCAGAGGTCCTCGTGACACCTATGGTTGAGCGATCCGACGATCCGCTCAGGGCCGTCACAAGGGAGCGAGTTGACGCGTCAAGCGTCAGGACGCAAACCCGAGCGAGAAATTCCGCACACGGCGCAGATAGCTGTGTAGAAACACCCTCGCAGAATCGGTGCCGCGGCCTCTTGCCGGTAGACTGACGGAGAAACCAGCGCACAGTCATTTGACTACCCGCGCGCAACCCCGAGGAGTGCCGTCCGACCGTGGCTGCCCAGAAAAAAAGTCCGAAAGTGTACGGTGCCGATTCCATCACGATCCTGGAGGGGCTAGAAGCGGTCCGCAAACGCCCGGGCATGTATATCGGCTCCACCGGGGAGCGCGGATTGCACCACCTTATCTGGGAGGTCGTCGACAACGCGGTGGACGAGGCGATGGCCGGCTACGCCAACACAGTCGACGTGAAAATCCTGGAGAACGGCGGCGTCGAGGTCACCGACAACGGACGCGGTATCCCGGTCGCCACCCACGCCACCGGCGTCCCCACAGTCGACGTGGTGATGACTCAACTCCACGCCGGCGGAAAGTTCGGCGGCGATGACAGCGCCTACGCGGTATCCGGTGGTCTGCACGGCGTGGGTGTCTCGGTGGTCAACGCATTGTCCACGCGACTCGAGGTCGAGATCTCCATCGACGGCTTCGAGTGGTACCAGACCTACGACCACTCGGAACCGGGCACCCTGAAGCAAGGTGACAAAACCAAGAAGACCGGCACGACGGTCCGCTTCTGGGCGGACCCGAACATCTTCGAAACGACGGACTACGACTTCGAGACCGTGGCGCGCCGGCTGCAAGAGATGGCTTTCCTCAACAAAGGTCTGACCATCAACCTCACCGACGAGCGGGTGACTAGGGAAGAGGTTGTCGACGAAGTAGTCAGCGACACCGCCGAAGCTCCCAAGTCCGCGGAAGAGAAGGCCGCCGAATCCGTTGCGCCGCAGAAGGTCAAGCACCGTGCCTTCCATTACCCGGGCGGTCTGGTCGACTATGTCAAGCACATCAACCGCACCAAGAACCCGATCCACAGCAGCATCGTGGACTTCTCCGGCAAGGGTCCCGGCCATGAGGTTGAGATCGCGATGCAATGGAACGCCGGGTATTCGGAGTCGGTGCACACTTTCGCCAACACCATCAACACCCACGAGGGCGGCACCCATGAGGAGGGCTTCCGCGCGGCGTTGACATCGGTGGTGAACAAGTACGCCAAGGACCGCAAGCTGCTCAAAGACAAAGACCCCAACCTCACCGGCGACGACATCCGTGAGGGGTTGGCCGCGGTCATCTCGGTCAAGGTCAGCGAGCCGCAGTTCGAGGGCCAGACCAAGACCAAACTGGGCAACACCGAGGTCAAGTCCTTCGTGCAGCGGATTTGCAACGAACAGCTGACCCACTGGTTCGAAGCAAACCCGACCGATGCCAAGACCGTGGTCAACAAGGCGGTTTCGTCGGCGCAGGCCCGGATCGCCGCCCGAAAGGCCCGAGAGTTGGTGCGGCGCAAGAGCGCCACCGATCTGGGTGGGCTGCCTGGGAAGCTGGCGGACTGCCGCTCCACCGATCCCCGCAAGTCGGAATTGTATGTGGTGGAGGGCGATTCGGCTGGCGGCTCGGCCAAAAGTGGGCGTGACTCGATGTTCCAGGCGATCCTGCCGTTGCGCGGCAAGATCATCAATGTTGAGAAGGCCCGCATCGACCGGGTGCTGAAAAACACCGAAGTGCAAGCGATCATCACCGCGCTGGGCACCGGAATCCACGACGAGTTCGACATCACCAAACTGCGTTACCACAAGATCGTGCTGATGGCTGACGCCGATGTGGACGGCCAGCACATCTCGACACTGCTGCTGACCCTGCTGTTTCGGTTCATGCGACCGCTCATCGAGAACGGCCACGTGTTTTTGGCGCAACCGCCGCTGTACAAGCTGAAGTGGCAACGTAGCGATCCCGAGTTCGCCTACTCCGACCGGGAGCGCGACGGCCTGTTGGAGGCCGGACTCAAGGCCGGCAAGAAGATCAACAAGGACGACGGCATCCAGCGCTACAAAGGTCTGGGCGAGATGGATGCCAAGGAGCTCTGGGAAACCACTATGGATCCCTCGGTTCGGGTGCTGCGCCAGGTCACCCTCGATGACGCCGCCGCGGCCGACGAGCTGTTCTCCATTCTGATGGGCGAAGACGTCGACGCGCGTCGAAGCTTCATCACCCGTAACGCGAAAGACGTTCGCTTCCTGGATGTCTGACGATGTCAGACCACTCCCCCAGTCCCCTATTCGCACGTCGAACGAGGAATAGATGACAGACACCACGCTGCCACCGGGCGGCGATGCCGCCGACCGTATCGAACCGGTCGACATCCAGCAGGAGATGCAGCGCAGCTACATCGACTACGCGATGAGCGTCATCGTGGGACGCGCGTTGCCCGAGGTGCGCGACGGCCTCAAGCCGGTGCACCGCCGGGTGCTCTACGCGATGTTCGACTCCGGCTTCCGCCCGGACCGCAGCCACGCGAAGTCGGCGCGGTCGGTGGCAGAGACGATGGGTAACTACCACCCGCACGGCGACGCGTCGATCTACGACACCCTGGTGCGGATGGCACAGCCGTGGTCGCTGCGCTATCCGCTGGTCGACGGGCAGGGCAACTTCGGCTCACCGGGCAACGACCCGCCAGCCGCGATGAGGTACACCGAGGCGCGGCTGACTCCGTTGGCGATGGAGATGCTGCGCGAAATCGACGAGGAGACAGTCGATTTCATACCCAACTATGACGGCCGAGTGCAGGAACCGACGGTGCTGCCGAGCCGGTTCCCCAACCTGCTGGCCAACGGTTCGGGCGGCATCGCGGTCGGAATGGCGACCAACATCCCGCCGCACAACCTGCGCGAGCTCGCCGACGCCGTGTTCTGGGCGTTGGACAACTACGACGCCGACGAAGAAGCCACCCTGGCTGCGGTCATGGAGCGGGTGAAGGGTCCCGACTTCCCGACCTCGGCTCTGATCGTCGGCAATCAGGGCATCGTCGACGCTTATACGACCGGCCGAGGTTCCATCCGGATGCGCGGCGTTGTTGAGGTCGAAGAAGATTCGCGCGGCCGCACATCGCTGGTGATCACCGAGCTGCCGTATCAGGTCAACCACGACAACTTCATCACCTCGATCGCCGAGCAGGTTCGCGACGGCAAGCTGGCCGGCATCGCCAACATCGAAGACCAGAGCAGCGACCGGGTGGGCCTGCGCATCGTCATTGAGCTCAAACGCGACGCCGTGGCCAAGGTGGTGCTGAACAACCTCTACAAGCACACCCAGCTGCAGACCAGCTTCGGGGCGAACATGCTGTCGATCGTCGACGGCGTGCCGCGGACATTGCGGCTGGACCAGATGATCCGCTACTACGTCGACCACCAACTCGACGTCATCGTGCGGCGCACCACCTATCGGCTACGCAAGGCCAACGAACGAGCCCACATCCTGCGCGGTCTGGTCAAAGCGCTTGACGCGCTCGACGAGGTGATCGCACTGATCCGGGCGTCGCAGACCGTCGACATCGCGCGGACCGGCCTGATCGAACTGCTCGACATCGACGAGATCCAGGCCCAGGCCATCCTCGACATGCAGCTGCGCCGGCTGGCGGCCTTGGAGCGTCAGCGCATCGTCGACGATCTGGCCAAGATCGAAGCCGAAATCGCTGACCTGGAAGACATTTTGGCCAAGCCGGAACGGCAGCGCGGGATCGTGCGCGACGAGCTCGGCGAGATTGTCGACAAGCACGGCGACAACCGTCGCACCCGGATCATCGCTGCCGACGGCGATGTCAGCGACGAGGATCTGATTACCCGCGAGGACGTCGTCGTCACCATCACCGAGACTGGTTACGCCAAGCGCACCAAGACCGACCTGTATCGCAGCCAGAAGCGCGGCGGCAAGGGCGTACAAGGCGCCGGGCTCAAGCAGGACGACATCGTGCGGCACTTCTTTGTGTGCTCGACGCACGATTGGATCCTGTTCTTCACTACCCAGGGCCGGGTTTATCGGGCCAAGGCCTATGACCTGCCGGAAACCTCACGGACGGCGCGCGGTCAGCATGTCGCGAACCTTTTGGCGTTCCAACCCGAGGAGCGGATCGCTCAAGTTATTCAGATCCGCAGCTATGAGGACGCGCCGTATCTGGTGCTGGCCACCCGCAACGGGCTGGTCAAAAAGACCAAGCTGACCGACTTCGACTCAAACCGGTCGGGCGGGATCGTGGCGATCAACCTACGCGGCAGCGACGAACTGGTCGGGGCGGTGCTGTGCTCGGCCGACGAAGACTTGCTGCTGGTGTCGGCCAACGGCCAGTCGATCCGATTCTCCGCGACCGATGATGCGCTGCGGCCGATGGGCCGGGCGACCTCGGGCGTGCAGGGCATGCGGTTCAACGCCGACGACTACCTGCTGTCGCTGAACGTGGTCCGCGAGGGCACATATTTGCTGGTCGCGACGTCCGGTGGGTATGCCAAGCGCACGGCGATAGAGGAGTACACCGCGCAGGGCCGCGGCGGCAAAGGCATCTTGACGATCCAGTACGACACCCGCCGTGGGAAGCTGGTAGGGGCGTTGATCGTCGACGACGACAGCGAGGTGTACGCCATCACGTCCGGCGGCGGGGTGATCCGGACGGCTGCCCGGCAGGTCCGCAAGGCCGGAAGGCAGACTAAAGGTGTTCGGTTGATGAACTTGGGCGAGGGCGACACACTGTTAGCCATCGCACGTAACGCCGAAGAAGCTGCCGTTACCGACGACGAATTAGATAGCTAATTAGACTCGGTCGACGCGTAAGCGATCGCCGACCGCCCCGGCGGCCGGATGCACAGTGAGGAGCCGCGGGTGACATCACCGAACGAGCCGGGATACCCCGGACCGGGCGACAGCCCGAACGGGAGTGGCTCGGTCGACCGGGCAGTCCCACAACGCCCGGCGCACGCCTCCGATGCCGTAGAGGGAGCCCCACGGTCGCGCGGCAGCGCCCGACCCTCCCCCGCACCACGGCGCCCGTCGCCAGAAACGCCTAAACCACGCGAGCCCCGACCGGCGGGCCGTAGCTCCGCTGGCCCCGAGGCGCGGCTGAGTCGGTTCATCTCGGGCACCGCGGCACCGGGCGCCGCCAGGACCCCGGCGCGCGACGCCGAGGCGGCGCCTGCGCGCGAAGAAAGCCGGCACAGCGAGGCCTACGCCAGCGAGTTGCCCGATCTGTCCGGTCCGATACCGAGGGCCGGGCAGCGCAAACCGGCCGTCGACCGGGCACCGGACACGTCGACGACGCCGGTGCGATCGGAAAGCCGTCTCCAGGCGGCCGGGCGGGCCCAGGGCCCAGTGCGCGCCAGCATGCAGATCCGCCGCGTCGACCCGTGGAGCACGTTGAAGGTGTCGTTGGTGCTCTCGGTGGCGCTGTTCTTTGTCTGGATGATCGCCGTGGCGTTCCTGTATCTGGTGCTCGGCGGCATGGGCGTGTGGAGCAAGCTCAACAGCAATGTCGGGGATCTGCTGAATAACACCAGCGGCAGCAGCGCCGACCTGGTGTCCGCCGGCACGATTTTCGGCGGCGCTGTCCTGATCGGATTGGTCAATATCGTGTTGCTCACCGCGATGGCGACGATCGGTGCTTTCATCTACAACCTGACCACCGACCTGATCGGCGGTGTCGAGGTGACGTTGGCCGACCGGGACTAACGGTTTGGGGGCGGACGGTCCGGTGGGGTAATCTCGTCGCTCGGCCGTACGCACGTGCGGGCCTATAGCTCAGGCGGTTAGAGCGCTTCGCTGATAACGAAGAGGTCGGAGGTTCGAGTCCTCCTAGGCCCACAACCATGTGTTCGCCAAGACTTTTCGTGAGACTGGTACTGCCGCTGGCAGCGATCGCTGTGCTGGCGCTGGTGCTTCGGTCTCGACGTGGTGTGGAGGTCTGGCACGTGGCCGCCGACCAGGCCGCTGGTCGGGGCGAGGGGCCTTAGCTCAGTTGGTAGAGCGCTGCCTTTGCAAGGCAGAAGTCAGGGGTTCGAATCCCCTAGGCTCCACAGGACAAACGCGCAGTTCAGGCGGTATTTACCGCCCGTAGCCGCCGGGATGCGTTGCCGCCTGAGCCGCCGAGGATTCCGGAATACATAACGCAGTTGTGGCTGGCGCCGGCATCTTCTGAGCGCGTGTTGATCTGGCGCCGTGCCGAAGGCTGGCGAAATTACTTTCGCAACAAGGAATGACGCGCCATTAACCGCGACGAATGTCACAAGCATGGCAGCGCGGGTTTCATCGGCATCGACCGCTAGCGTTCAGTCGTGGCGATCGACGCGTGCCCAATCAGCGGCCCGGTTCCGTTCGTCAAGCAGTTCGTCGACCCGACGACTCGACAGCTCGCCACCGTGCTCCCCGATTGAACGGCGCACGGCAGCCGATGAGCCGCAGCTCGGAGTCAATTGTGTCGAGGTCGCGCATGGGACGAAGCTAGGCAGCCCCGACGTGGGCCACAAGTCAGCCTCAAATCCGGCTAAGGATCTCTGTCTTCTTCGCTTGGAACTCCTCCTCGGTCAGCGCACCTGTGTCTCGCAGGTGGGCGAGCTTCTCAATCTCCTCGAAGGGGTCCCGTGTCGGATGAATGTCCGGCGCTGACGGCGAGTCGCCAGGCCGACTGAAAGGTGTCACCAACGTGGGCGGCGCAGAGTTTTGCGGGGCACTGGAATCCTGTGCCGAAGCCTGCGTTGCAGGCACTTGACTCTGCAAGGTGGACTCGTGCTGCTTGCCGGCCTCTCTCGCGGCCTTGCGCTGCATGCGCGCGAGCTTCTTGGCGACGAACTGTCGATGGTGACGCTGGCCGTTCCGCGTTCCGGCCCAGCAAGCGCCAAGGAGGATGCTGCAAGACGCGGCAGAGGCCAAAGACGCATCAAAGAAATCCAGCACAGTTCCCCGCAGCTCCGGCACTTCTTTGTGCCACCGCCATGTCGAATACCCGACGAAGAATACGAAGGCACAGCCGACAGCAACAGCAGTCCAGCGGTACGGGTGCGCGCCCAAGTAGTGCGACGCGTACGACGACATGAAGAAAAGAGCAACCGCGGGAATCGCCAAGAGCGCGACGCTGAACGGGATGGTGAACGAACTAGACGACACATGGGTGCGACTGAGCACATGAGTGCCCAAGGTCTTTTCGCCGAGGTTGATGAGGAAAGGCATCAAAACCGTCGCCATGGCTAGTCCAGCGACAAACATCGCCACCACAAGACCAACCGGCCGCCGCAGTTCACCCTTCTGCATGAGGGCTATGTCTTCTGCTCTATCACGCTTGCTGCCCTGCACGTAGTAATCAATCGCGGCGGGAAGGTAGCCCGCGGCAGCTGTAAGTGATCCCACGACAGGAGCTGGAATCCCACGAATGCTGGCCAGCAACCAACCGACAGTCACTGCGCACACTGTCGACCCGCAGAGACCTACGAGCGTATGCCCCTCGAAGCGTGAAACCGCTGGCTGAGTCGTCATCGCCCCGTTCCCTTGCGACGCCGCTATCCACTAAATGCACGGATCCGCGATCTATTAGCCTAAGCATGAACCGAGCGCAGCCGGACGAAATCCCCGTTTGTTGCTCACCAACGCCGCGAGCCATTAGAACAGTGTTTCTCCAACTTGCGACAGGTCGTAGCCCCGGTGAAACGGTTCTGGAAACTGTGTGCCCTACCTATGCGATTTGTTGCGTTCGTGGTGACGTGGACGGCTGGCAGACTGTCTCGCAAGTCGACTGGTGCGTCCCTCATGCGGATGCGCGCGGCCACGCAAAGAACAAGTGGGCGCCGTGGCCGCTCTGTGGCCACAATCTGACCACAGTTACAGATAACTCTTGTTAGCTACAGTTGTGCCTTTTCGCATGTCGGCCGGGCTATAAGCCCTTGAACAGCACCAGGATTCGCCTTTGGCAAGGCAGAAGTCAGGGGTTCGAATCCCCTAGGCTCCACAGAGGATATGCGTAGCTCAACGCCAATTTTACGGGCATATTTGGAACAGTAACTGTCAGAAGCTGGCGGCGGTGACAGACGGCCCCGCCAAGGCAACATCACCTTGGCGGGGCTCTGATCGATTCGAGTACGCGTCCGGGGTCTTTAGGCGCGCGTACCCGGAACGCTGGTTCCAGTTCTCACGGTGGCGTCATTGCGCCGCCGCAGTCCGGCGAGTCCAGCCAGCCCAGTAAGGCCCAGCAATCCCCACAAGCCGGTCTTGTCGCTGTGGTTGTTGGTGTTGGCGTCGTCGCCGCCTTGGGCCACTGTCGTCGTGGTCGACGACGATGGCGGGGCGCCCGCGACAGTGGCGTTGGCAATACCAGCACCACCGAACAAGAGTGCTCCAGTGGCGGCAGTGACAGCAAGG
This sequence comes from uncultured Actinomycetota bacterium, assembly GCA_963838755.1. Taxonomy (GTDB): domain Bacteria; phylum Actinomycetota; class Actinomycetes; order Mycobacteriales; family Mycobacteriaceae; genus Mycobacterium. Next base: position 14,370 of record CAWISO010000023.1, read on the forward strand.
GTCTTTCGCATGACAAATCTCCGAACGTCAGTAGGTAAGAAGGTGCCGGAAACGCCAACTCGGACCATTGGCTAAAGTCCTTCCGGCTGGACGCAGAGGCATCCATCTTCGGCGTTGGTCCTCTATACCTCACTGCACCAAGTCTTAAACTGACGCAGACCAACTCCCGCCGATGCCGGCGAATCTTGCCGGCTAGGGACGAGGCTCCACGTCGACGCTCGGCGGCCGCGGTGACGGCTCCTCACGCGACGAGCGACGACGACGAACGATCGAGAACGCCGCCGCGCCGCCGGCCAGGACAACCGCGGCGACTCCGGCAAGCACAAACGGGCGCTTGCCGTGCCGCCGTGATCGGCGGGCCTCTTGAAGCGCTTGCGGCAGGCCGGTAACGACATCCTGCGTGGCCGCCAGTTCTTGGGCGAGGGTCTCCTGGGCGTTTTGCAGATCCCGGGCCAGCCGACCCTCGCGGTAACGGCGCCGCAGATTCGATGCGCCGGATTGCGCCGAGTGAGCGCCCAGCGCGACGAGGCCGCGGGTGACGTCCACCGGCCCGACCGCTGTGTTCGTCAGGCCACGGGACAGCCGCTGCCGCGGGGTAAGCCGGGTGTCGTTCCTCGCGCTCATTTCTCGCCTTTCCCGGCCGCTTTCGCGAGACCGTGATCCGAATACTTGCAGACTGCCATCACCGGCACGCCTGTGGGCCCGATGGACTCAACTACGGGCACCGGCTGCCCGGCGGCCCAAGTCGTGATGGCAGACTGTGGTGCCGTGACTACCAGCCCGAACCAGACTGCCACTGCCACCCTGCACACCAACCGCGGCGACATCAAGATCGCGCTGTTCGGAAACCACGCCCCCAAGACCGTCGCCAATTTTGTCGGCTTGGCCCAAGGCACCAAGGAGTACTCGACCGAAAACGCATCCGGCGGAAGGTCCGGCCCGTTCTACGACGGCGCTATCTTTCATCGCGTGATCGGCGGGTTCATGATCCAGGGCGGCGACCCGACCGGCACCGGTCGCGGCGGCCCAGGATACAAGTTCGCCGACGAGTTCCATCCCGAGTTGCAGTTCGACAAGCCGTATCTTTTGGCGATGGCCAATGCGGGTCCAGGAACCAACGGGTCACAATTCTTCATCACGGTTGGTCAGACCCCGCACTTGAACCGGCGGCACACGATCTTCGGTGAGGTTGTCGACCCGGACTCGCAGGAAGTTGTCGACGCCATCGCCACCACCGCCACCGACCACGGCGACCGGCCCACCGAACCCGTCGTCATCGAGTCGATCACGATCACCTGAGCCGTCGGCTAACGGCGAATCAGGTCCCCGCGTAACCCTGAGCGGTCAACGCGTCGAGCACTTCCAGCGGGTCGGTGCCGAGGTCCCACCGGGAGAAGATCAGTAGCCGGCCATCCTCGGCGTCGACCTCCAGCAACCGGATTTTCCGTCCAATCCGCCGGAATTCTATGATCCGGATGATCTTGATATCGGGCCGTCGCAAAAGCTGCGTCCGCCACCAGCCTCGCACTACGAGACCGTCGGCGGTGATTGCCAGTTTGGGGCGCGCGCGCCACGTGGCGCTTGCAAACAAGATCAGGCCGACCGCGGCAATTCCGACCAACAGCCGCCCCGGAGCGTCTGTGACCAGAGTCACACATCCGATAGCCATCACCACACCCGCGACGCCGCAAGCTGCGATTCCGGCTGAAGGCGGTCCCCACTGTGTTTGCTGCATGGTGTCCCTACGCGGGCCTACCACTACCGATGCGGTTATCCACAAGCGCTATCAACAATGGGGATGAATCACACGCGTGTGATCCGCTGGGTGCGAGGTTGCCGGCCCAGTAACCACGCAGAGTCAAAATGAATTCATCTCAGCTGCGGTGGTGTTTAGCGCCACCGCATTGTGAGCAACAAACCACTGATCATGAAGGCAAACGCGATCGCGTAGTTCCACGGGCCCAGTTCTGCCATCCAGTTGAGCGCTGACGGGGCGTCGGGCCCGTTGGCCGCGAGCTGAAAAATCATCAGCCAGACCAGCCCTATCAGCATCAGGCCGATGAACAACGCCACGAACCACACGCTGGACGGACCAGCCTTGACCTTGACCGGCGTTCGGCTCACTGCGTGGGCGGTGAAATCGCTCTTCTTACGGACCTTGGACTTAGGCATTTCTACCTCGCGGGATACCTGGGAGCTACGGTGTTTAGGGCGGGTGCTGGGAAACTCAGGGACGAGCGTAACGCACCAACCAGCAGCGAACGGAGAGCCGATGGCCAAAATCATCGCCAGGCTCCGCCCTACCGACAGGGGTAGTCGCCCGGGTGGCTCGCGTCCCTCTCCGTGGCGGGTCGGTGTCCCGCTGGTCTGCCTGCTGGCCGGGTTGCTGCTCGGTGCGACGCACGGGGTGTCCCGCGGCGGCGAGATTCGCCGCAGCGACGCGCCGCGGCTGGTGGACCTGGTGCGCGGCGAGCAGGCCGACGTCAACCGGCTGAACAGCGAGCGGGATCGACTGGCCAGCGCGATCGACTCGACGCATGGCCGATCGTCCGACACCGCGCTCGCGGCGATGCTGCGGCGTACCGCCGAGCTGGCCGGCGACGCCGGTCTGGAGGCTGTGCACGGGCCGGGGCTGATCGTCACGCTCACCGATGCGCAGCGCGACGCTAACGGTCGCTTCCCCGGGGATGCATCCCCGGACGATCTCGTCGTACACCAGCAGGACATCTCGGCCGTCCTCAATGCGCTGTGGAGCGCTGGCGCAGAGGCTATTCAAATGCAGGACCAGCGCATCATCGCGACTTCGGCGCCCCGCTGCGTCGGGAACACGCTGCTGCTCAACGGGCGAACCTATAGTCCGCCGTACAAGGTCACCGCCATCGGTAACGCCGGGGCCATGCAGGCTGCGTTGGCCGCCGCTCCCCTGGTGACCCTCTACAAGCAATATGTCGTACGGTTCGGGCTCGGCTACACCGAGCAAGTCACGCCCGATGTCCGGGTCGCCGGGTACAGCGAGCCGGTGCGGATGCACTTCGCCCGGCCGGCCGGACCGATCAGTTACTGAAGCGCGCGCAGGCAAGCGCCGGACGAGATGCGGGCCGTGTAACGCCCCGAGGGGGGCCCTCCCCAGCTCCGCGGGGACACCACCCGCTTGCGGGGGCGAGCCGGGCAATCGGGGAGCCCGGTAGCCTGACACGATGCGGATCTTGGTCGTCGATAACTACGACAGTTTCGTCTTCAACCTGGTGCAGTACCTCGGACAGCTCGGCGTCGAGGCACAGGTGTGGCGCAACGACGACGCTCGGTTGTCCGACCCTGCCGCGATCGCCACGCAGCTCGACGGAATCCTGCTCAGCCCAGGGCCGGGTACGCCGGAACGCGCCGGCGCGTCGATTGATTTGGTGCGTGCCTGCGCGGCGGCCGGTACTCCGCTATTAGGAGTCTGCCTGGGCCACCAGGCCATCGGTGTCGCATTCGGTGCCACCGTGGATCGTGCCCCCGAGTTGTTGCACGGCAAAACCAGCAGCGTCTTTCACACGAACACCGGTGTGCTGCAGGGGCTTCCAGATCCATTCACCGCGACCCGGTATCACTCGCTGACTATTCTGCCCGAAACCTTGCCCGCTGATTTGGCGGTGACTGCGCGCACCCGCAGTGGCGTGATCATGGGTGTGCGGCACACCGAGCTGCCGATCCACGGGGTCCAGTTTCACCCCGAGTCGATCCTCACCGAAGGTGGCCATCGAATGCTGGCCAACTGGCTGGCCTATTGCGGTCAGGACCGAGACGAAGCGTTGGTGCGGCGGCTGGAACGTGAGGTCATCGACAGCTTGGCCCCGGTGCGGCGTCCCGACGACTGTGACGCTTCGTCCGAGCGGGCGCCGGCGGCTATTGACCGAACTTCAGCGTGATGGGGCCGTCTTTGTTGACGCCCTGACCCGCGGCCGGGCTCTGATACACCACTCGGTTGTGCGCGGAGCCGCCCGCGTCGACGTCGGCGCCCTTGACCAGCACCCCGGTCCAACCGAGCGCCCGCAGCTGCGGGTCGGCTTCTGTCCAGAAAAGACCCGACAAATCCGGCATCAAGAACTGATTGCCCTTGGACACCTGCAGCTCGATGACCGAATCGACCGCGGCAGTGGCCCCTGCAGGCGGATTGGTCGCAATGACGTCGCCCGCCGGACGCAGGCTGTCGACCTCAGCCCGGCTGAAGTTGGTGAAGCCGTAGACGGTGAGGTTCTTCTGGGCGATGTCGACGGTCTGCCCGGCGACGTCGGGAACCTGCTTGGTCGAGGGACCCGAGCCGACGATGACCGTGATCTCGTTGGTGATCGCAAACGTTTGATTGGCCGGCGGATTGGTCCCGATGACCTTGTCTTTCATTTCCGGCGTGGACGGCGAGAGGACCTCTTTGACCCGGTTGAACCCGGCCGATTTCAGTTTCTTCACGGCGCCGGTGTAGCTCAGCGACGACACGTCCGGAACCTCGCGCTGCTCAGGGCCGGTGGACACGTTGATCATGATCTGGTCGCCGGCGGCCACTTTGGAGTTGGCGGCCGGGTCGGTGCCGATGACGTGGTCGGGCAGCACGGTTGAGTCGGGCTTCTGCTGGGTGCGCGTCTTGAAGCCGTGATTCTGCAACGTGGCGATGGCGTCGGCGGACGCCTGGCCCCGCACGTCGGGTACCTGAACGTTGCGCGTGCTGCCGCCGTAGGTGTTGATCAGGATCGTGACGACCACGGTCAACACGGTCAGCGCCGCGGCCGCGATAAGCCAGCGGCTCACCGAACCGGCGCCGCGGTCGCGGGTGAAGTCGAGCTGCTGGCGGGGCAGCGGATCAGTTTGCGGTCCGGCCGAATTGCTGGGATGCGGCGTAGCCAGCAGCGATGAGCGCTCGGCCTCGGTGAGCACCTTAGGCGCCTCGGGGGCCTCGCCGTTGTGCACCCGAACCAGGTCGGCGCGCATCTCGGCAGCAGTCTGGTAGCGGTTCTCAGGGTTTTTGGCCAGCGCCTTGAGGACCACCGCGTCGAGGTCGCCGGAAATGCCCTCATGCCGTAGCGACGGCGGAACGGGGTCCTCCCGGACATGCTGATAGGCCACCGCGACCGGAGAGTCACCGATGAAAGGCGGTTCGCCGGTAAGCATCTCGTAGAGCACGCAGCCCAGCGAGTAGACATCGGAGCGGGCATCCACCGAATCTCCGCGGGCCTGCTCGGGCGATAGGTATTGCGCCGTACCGATCACGGCCGCGGTCTGGGTGACGCTGTTTCCGCCGTCGGCCAGCGCGCGCGCGATACCAAAGTCCATCACCTTTACCGCGTTGGTGGTGCTGACCATGATGTTCGCCGGCTTGACGTCGCGGTGGATGATGCCGTGCTGGTGGGAGAAGTTCAGCGCCTGGCAAGCGTCGGCGATGATCTCGATGGCTCGCTTAGGTGGCAGCGGTCCATCGGTGTGGACGATGTCGCGCAGCGTGACACCGTTGACGTACTCCATCACGATGTAGGGCAGGGGGCCGGCCGCCGTTTCCGCCTCGCCGGTGTCGTAGACCGCGACGATCGCCGGGTGGTTCAGCGCGGCGGCGTTTTGCGCCTCACGCCGAAACCGCAGATAAAAACTGGGGTCGCGGGCCAGGTCGGCACGCAACACCTTGACCGCCACGTCGCGGTGTAAGCGGACATCGCGGGCCAAGTGCACCTCGGACATGCCGCCGAAGCCCAGGATTTCACCCAGTTCGTAGCGGTCGGACAGGTGTTGCGGGGTCGTCATTGCGGTGTCTCGTGTCGGGTCGGCATCGCGCGGTGGTCGGTCAGCACTGCCGCTCGGCTCTGCCACAGCGGCTGGCTTTGTCGTCCAGGATTACCTGTTGCGCCCCGATTCGTCCAATAAGTCGGATGTGCAGGCGCAGACCCCGGTTGTCCGGTATCGGTGACGGTTGGCGCCTGCTGTTGCTGCTGGGAGGTGTTGTCGTGCGAGTTGACCACGATAAGTACCGCGATGATGATCGCCAGTGCGCCCAGTACCCCGGCGGCCCACAGCAGCGCACGTTGACCGGACGAGAACGTGCGGCGCGGTGCCTGGGTACGTTGACCGCCCGTCGTCGGGCGTGAGCGCCGGGCGGCAGGAGCCCGGTCGGTGGGGCTGGCCGCGGCCCGTGCTTGGGTGCCCGATGGAATGGCAGCCGGGGTGGCTCGGCCTGCGGGTGCCCCCTGGCTGGGCCGCGGCGGCCGACGACCCGCACGAACGGCGGCTACCGCGTCCGCGAACGGTCCCCCGCTGCGGTAGCGCATACCCGGGTTTTTGACCAGGGTGATCTCGATCAGCTCGCGGACATTGGGCGGCAGGTCGGAAGGCAGCGGCGGCGGCGCCTCTTTGATGTGCTTCATCGCTACCGTCAACGCGCCGTCGCCGGTGAATGGTCGCTTACCCGAAACCGCCTCGTAGCCAACCACTCCCAGCGAATACACATCGCTGGCCGGAGATGCGTCATGACCCAGGGCCTGTTCGGGGGCGATGTATTGGGCGGTGCCCATCACCATGCCGGTCTGCGTCACCGGAGCGGCGTCGACGGCCTTGGCGATGCCGAAGTCGGTGATCTTCACCTGCCCGGTTGGGGTGATCAGAATGTTGCCGGGTTTGACGTCGCGATGCACCAGGCCCGCGGCGTGAGCGACTTGCAGCGCGCGGCCGGTCTGCTCGAGCATGTCCAGCGTGTGCCGCAGCGATAACCGGCCGGTGCGCTTGAGCACCGAGTTGAGCGGCTCACCGTTGACCAACTCCATCACCAGGTAAGCGGTGCGGCCTTCGCCGTTCATTTGGGTCTCGCCGTAGTCGTGCACGCTGGCGATCCCGGGGTGATTGAGCATGGCGGTGGTGCGTGCCTCGGCGCGGAAGCGCTCGATGAACTCCGGGTCCTGAGAGAACTCCTGCTTGAGCACCTTGACCGCGACGCGCCGGCCCAGCCGGCTGTCCACTGCCTCCCACACCTGGCCCATGCCGCCGGTGGCGATGAGGCGCTGGAGGCGATACCGGCCAGACAGCGTCACACCTACTCGCGGGCTCATGGTCCTCCCTGCAGCGCGGCCTCGATCACCGCCCGCCCGATCGGCGCGGCCAGCGCACCGCCGGTCGCGGTCAATCGGTCGGCGCCGTCCTCGACCAGCACCGCGACAGCCACCTTCGGCGTCTGTGCAGGCGCGAAGGCGATGTACCACGCGTGTGGTGGAGTGTGGCGCGGGTCAGTGCCGTGCTCAGCGGTACCGGTCTTGGATGCGATCTGCACGCCGGGGATCGCCCCTTTCTGGTGTGTGAGATTCTCGGCGCCGACCATCAACTCCGTTAGCTTAGCTGCGACCTCTGGTGAGACTGCACGGCGCTGCTGGTGCGGCACCGCGGCGCTGATGTTAGCCAGGTCGGGTCCTTGCAAGCTGTTAACCAGATAGGGCTGCATGGTTACGCCGGCATTGGCGATGGTAGCGGCAACCAGAGCGTTTTCCAGGGGCGTCAACGCCACGTCCTTTTGGCCGATACTCGACATCCCCAGCGCAGCGGCGTCCGGAATCGGCCCGACGGTGGATTCGGCGACCTGCAGCGGGATCTGGTCGGGGGCGATGTCCAGGCCGAACGCCTGTGCGGTGCTGCGCAGGGCGTCGGCGCCAGTGAGCAGGCCCAACTGGACGAAGGCGGTGTTACACGACCGCGCGAATGCCTCGCGCAGCGACACCGTCTGTGCGTCGATGCAAGCCTCGCCGCCGTAGTTGTCCAGGGTGGCGGTGCTGTCCGGCAGCGGAATCGTCGCCGCAGCGGTGAGTTCGTCGTCCTCGCTAGCCCCGTTCTGCAGGGCGGCCGCGGTGGTAATCACCTTGAACGTCGAGCCCGGCGGATAGGTCTCCGAGATGGCTCGGTTGGTCAGCGGCGAGTGGGCATCGTCGCGCAGCTGCTGCCAGGTTTGCGCCTGCTGGTCGGGGTCATGCGAGGCGAGCAGGTTGGGGTCATACGAGGGCGAGGACACCAGCGCAAGAACCTTGCCGGTAGACGGTTCCAGCGCAACGACCGCCCCCCGGCAGGGTCCGTTACAGCCCTGCTGCATCGCCTCCCAACCGGCCTGCTGGATCCGCGGGTTGATCGTGGTGTCTACGTTGCCGCCGCGTGGGTCGCGCCCGGTGAAGAAGTCGGCCAGTCGACGACCGAACAATCGCTGGTCGGATCCATTGAGCAGGGGGTCTTCGGCGCGTTCAAGACCGGTGCTGGAATAGCGCAACGAATAAAAACCGGTAACCGGGGCGTAGACCGCTGCGTTGGGATACACCCGCAGGAATCGGAACCGGCTGTCGGTGGCAACCGAATAGGCCAGCAGCTGGCCGTCAGCGGTGATCTGACCCCGCTGACGCGAGTACTCGTCGAGCAGCACGCGTTGGTTGCGCGGATCGGCGCGCAGCCCGTCGGCGGTGAACACCTGAGTAAGCGTGGCGTTGAACAGCAGCAGCACGATCAACGCCATCACGCTCACCGAGATCCGACGCAGGGAGGCGTTCATACTCGCTCGATGACCTCGGTGTTGGTCGCCGCGATCGACCCGGTGTCGCGGGTCTTGGTACGCAGCGGGCGACGTGCTGCATGCGAGATGCGCACCAAAATGGCCAGCAGCACATAGTTGGCCAGAAGCGACGAACCTCCGTAGGACATCCAGGGTGTGGTGAGTCCGGTCAGCGGAATGAGGTTGGTCACCCCGCCGACAACGATGAACAACTGAATGGCCAGCGTGGAAGCCAAGCCCGCGGCCAGCAGCTTGCCGAAACTGTCACGCACCGCGATCGCGGTGCGCATGCCGCGGAGGATCACGATGGCGTAGAGCATCAGCAGGCCGGCCAATCCGACCAGACCGAGTTCTTCGCCGAATGCGGCGATGATGAAATCGGTCGAAGCGGCGGGCACGGTATCCGGCTGCCCGTTGCCTAGCCCGGTGCCGAAGATGCCGCCGGTAGCGAAGCTGAACAGCGATTGCACGATCTGATAACCGGCGCCGTCCGGGTCTGCGAACGGGTCCAGCCAGGTCTGCACGCGCACCCGGACGTGATTGAAACTGAAATACGCCGCAACGCTGCCCAATGCGAACAACGCCAAGCCGATGACGACCCAACTGAACCGCTGGGTGGCGAGGTAGACGACAACCAAGAACGAGGCATACAGCAGCAGCGAAGTCCCCAAGTCCTTTTCGAAGACCATGACGCCGACCGACGTCACCCAGGCCACCAGCAGTGGCGCGAGGTCGCGCGGACGCGGCAGGTTCATGCCCAGGACATGCTTGCCGGCGCTGGTGAACAGACCGCGTTTGGCGACCAACACCGCCGAAAAGAAAACGAGCAGCAGTATTTTGGAGAATTCGGCAGGCTGAATTGAGAAGCCCGGCAACCGGATCCAGATCTTGGCACCGTTCTGCTCGGAGAACGAACGGGGTAGGACTGCCGGGATCGCCAGGATGATCAGCCCGGTCAGCCCGCACAGGTAGCCGTAGCGGGCGAGTTGTCGATGATCCTTCAGCCCGATCAGCACAGCTGCGAAAGCGGCCACCCCGAGCAGCGTCCAGAGCACCTGAAGGTTTGCGCTCGGGCGTGCGGTCCCGCCGCCCAGGCTGTCGTCGAGGTGTAGCCGGTGAATCATCACCAGTCCCAGACCATTGAGCAACGCCACTACCGGAAGCAGCAACGGGTCCGCATAGGGCGCATAGCGTCGGATGGCCAGATGTGCCCCCGTGAACAACGCCAAAAACACGATGGCGTAAGTAATCAGCTGCCAGCTGATGTCGCGCTCCTGATCGGCCTGTACGAGCGCGAAGGCGGCCGCGGTGATCGCAGTGGCGAAGCACAGCAGCAGCAGTTCGGCATTGCGCCGATTCGGCAGCGGAGGGGTCCTTCCAGGCGA
>CAWISO010000024.1:0-169587 GCA_963838755.1 uncultured Actinomycetota bacterium
CCGAGATGGTGGAAGCGATGGACCGCATCGTCGACACTGGCGGCTTCGACGGTGTGCCGGTCGATTATCTCGATGGTGTGGTGTTCGGACTCGAGGAGAGCTACCTGTGCGTCGGTGTGCGCACCACCACCCCCGGACCGGTCAGCGATTACACCGGACAAGGCGTCTACTACCGCTCCATCCAGCACCACACCGGCAGCAAAGAAGACCGGTTGACGATGCACGACTACTTCTGGCGTTGGGACACCGATTGGTTTTGGTGTTCACGCTCTTTCGGCGCACAGAACCCCCGGGTGCGGCGTTGGTGGCCCCGCCGCTACCGGCGTAGCAGCGTGTACTGGAAGTTGGTGGCGCTCGATCAGCGCTTCGGTATCGCCGACCGGATCGAGAAGCACAACGGCCGGCCACCGCGCGAGCGGGTCGTCCAAGACGTCGAAGTTCCAATCGAGCGGACGGTCGACTACTTGGAGTGGTTCCTCGATACAGTGCCCATCACACCAATTTGGTTGTGTCCGTTGCGACTACGTGACCAGGATGGCTGGCCACTGTACCCGATCCGGCCCGGACGCAGCTACGTCAATGTCGGGTTCTGGTCGTCGGTCCCGGTCGGCGTGACCGAGGGCGCGACGAACCGATTGATCGAAGCGAAGGTCAGTTCGCTGCACGGGCACAAGTCGCTGTATTCCGAGTCCTACTACACCCGTGAGGAGTTCGACGAACTTTATGGCGGCGAGACCTACAAAACGGTGAAGAAAACCTACGACCCGGATTCGCGTCTTCTTGACCTGTATGCAAAGGCGGTGCAACGGCGATGACGACCACTAGGGAGCAGCCTTCGTCCACAAGCCAGCGGATGAGCCTGGCCGAGATCGTGGCAGTGTTCGCCGATAACGGCCCACGGCCGCTGAAATTCACTGCCTATGACGGCAGCACCGCCGGACCCGACGATGCCGCACTGGGCATGCATCTGCTCACCCCGCGGGGCGCGACTTACCTGGTCACCGCACCTGGCGAGCTGGGGATGGCCCGGGCCTATATCTCCGGCGACTTGGAGCTGCGCGGCGTGCACCCCGGCGATCCCTACGAGCTACTCGACACCCTGGCATACCAGCTCGAGTTCAAGCGGCCGCCGGCCCGCGTGCTGGCCAACATTGTCCGCTCGATCGGGTTGGAACGGCTGGTGCCCATCCCGCCACCACCGCAGGAGGCCCTCCCGCACTGGCGCCGGATATTCGAGGGCCTGCGACACAGCAAAACTCGCGATGCGGAGGCCATCCATCACCACTACGACGTCTCCAATACCTTCTACGAACGGGTGCTCGGGCCGTCGATGACCTACACCTGTGCGGTATATCCCGCTCCTGAAGCCACGCTGGAGGAAGCCCAGGAGAACAAGTACCGGCTGATCTTCGACAAGCTGCGGTTGCGGCCGGGTGATCGGCTGCTCGACGTTGGTTGCGGATGGGGCGGGATGGTCCGCTACGCCGCGCGCCACGGTGTCCGGGCGATCGGTGCCACCCTGTCAGCAGAACAGGCCAGCTGGGCGCAGCGGGCGATCGAAGCCGAGGGACTGACCGAGTTGGCCGAGGTGCGCCACTCCGACTATCGCGACGTTCGCGAAAGCGGGTTCGACGCCGTCTCGTCGATTGGCCTCACCGAACACATCGGGGTGAGCAATTACCCGTCGTACTTCGGCTTTCTCAAGTCGAAGTTGCGCACCGGCGGCTTGCTGCTCAATCACTGCATCACCCGCCACGACAACCGGTCGGCGTTTAGGGCTAGCAGCTTTACCGACCGCTACGTGTTCCCGGACGGGGAGCTGACCGGCTCGGGGCGCATCATCACCGAAATCCAAGAGGTCGGCTTGGAGGTGCTGCACGCCGAAAACTTCCGCCACCACTACGCGATGACGCTGCGCGACTGGTGCCGCAACCTGGTTGAGCACTGGGACGAAGCGGTCGCCGAGGTCGGTCTGCCCGTCGCCAAAGTGTGGGGGCTGTACATGGCGGCTTCGCGAGTGGGCTTCGAGCAGAACAAGCTTCAGCTGCATCACGTCTTGGCCGCCAAGCTCGACGAGCGCGGTCGCGATGGCGGCCTGCCACTGCGGCCCTGGTGGCAGCCTTAGGGTGACTTGTCGTCGGGTGGGGGCGTGGTTACCGTTTGCACATGCCCGAAGAGGTCGGTCTCGCTGCTGACGCGGCGCGTGCTCGGGAAGTATCGCTGACTCGGCGTTTCGATGTGGCATTGATAGCCGATCGCGCCATGCCCGCCCCGGTGATGCGCGCGCATCAAAGCGCCTTGCGCGGCCGCGGACGACTCGACGTCATTGCAGCCGAGATCGAGTGCGCGGTGGCCAATCAACAAGCGCTGGCGCTGAATACGCCGTCCGGTGCGCGGAGCTTCTCAATGTTCTTGCACGGAAAGACTCAAGACATCAAACAGGTGGTAGCCGAAGCTGTTGCCGATTCCACATCCAACGCCGCGGTGTTGCGGTCCCTGCGTCCTTCCTATACGACGGTGTCGACTTCGGGCTTTTCGGCCTTCGGATCTCCGCTGATGGCCGGCGGCTTTGTGCCGCGCGGATCCATCGTCTGGTGTCTCCAACCCGGTGGGGCCTCGGGTAAGTGGCGGTGTTCGGTGCTTTCCCCGGATCGCGTGGTCAGCAGCTACTGGAGTCTCACGGATGACAGCGGAGGGAGCCTGCCGTGACGACACCTGAGGAATATGAAACCTTGCAGCGGTGGGCTTTTCAAATGGAACCGATTTTCACCCACGACGGTGAATCGTGGACGGGATGCTATCCCGGGGCGGATTGGTCGGTCTCGGCGCCAACAGAGGCCGAAGCGCGGGAGAAGCTCGGAGAAGAGTTCATTCGACGTCAGAACACCGGTGATGATCCCCTGGGATACGCCGACGCCATCTACCTCCGGCACCTACAAGAACCGATTCCAGGTGTATATGCGATGGACAACGAGGTGTACCTTCAGCTGCGCGACGAGCCTTGGACCGAGCACAGCCGCGCGTTCAAGGAAGCCGAGGCGAAGCGGGTGCAAGGCTTGCCGTACACCAAAGAAGATTACTTGCGGGGCCGCGACGGCTAGCCGTTGTCGATGCGGCGAGCGCCAAGCTCGTTCTGCAGCAGTTCCAGCGCGGCCTCTTCGGGATCGCGACGCTCCGGCGGTGTCTCGTCGCGACCGGCCTCGGCCAACATGCTTTCTTCTTCGGCCTCGGCGGCCCGCTTCACGGGATCGACGTCAACCGCGGTCTCGATCGGCGCGTCGGCCAGGGTCGGGGTCGGCGCACCGGCTTCACAACGCACTCGCCAGTCCACGCCCAGCGCATCTTTGAGCGCCTCGGCGATGACGTCGGCATTGCGCTGTTCGCACAGCCGCTTGGCCAACGGCGCCGATTCATGGCTCAGCACCAAGGTGTTGCCCTCGACCGCGCGCACGGTGGCACCTGCCAGCATCACCTCGGTGGTGCGGCTGCGTTGTCTCACCTTGTCGCGCACCGTGGGCCATAAGGTGCGCACCGCGGCCGCGCCCGGTTCGCCCGGTCCCGCGGCAGGCGGCGCCGGCGCGGGCGCTGGTGTGGGTTCCGGCGCTGGCGCGGGTTCCGGCTCCGGTTTGGGCGCTGGCTCGGCGGTAGCTCGCCGGCTCGGTTGTCTCACCGCGGGCACTGGCTCGACCGGCCTGGATGGCTGCGGTTTGTCCTCGGCGGGGATGGACATGTCCAGCCTGGTCTCGATTCGTTCGACGCGTTGCAGCAGTGCCGATTCGGTGTCACTGGCCGACGGCAGCAACAGCCGCGCGCAGATCACCTCGAGGAGCAGACGGGGTGCGGTTGCGCCACGCATCTCGGTCAGACCCGCATGGACGACTTCGGCGTAGCGGGTGAGCGTCGCCGAGCCTATCCGAGCGGCTTGATCGCGCATCCGGTCCAGCACGTCTTCTGGTGCATCCACCACGCCGCGGGCGGCGGCGTCGGGAACCGCTTGCAGCACAAGCAAATCACGGAATCGTTCCAGCAGGTCGGTGCCAAACCGCCGCGGGTCGTGGCCGGCGTCGATCACCGATTCGACCGCCCCGAACAACGCGGTGGCGTCGGCGGCGGCGAGCGCGTCGACGGCCTCGTCGATCAATGCGACGTCGGTGGCACCCAGCAGACCCAGCGCCCGCTGGTAGTGGATCCGGTTGCCGTCAGGACCGGCTTCCGAACCAGCAAGTAGTTGATCGAGAACCGAGAGAGTGTCGCGCGGGGAACCGCCGCCGGCCCGGATCACCAGCGGGTAGACAGCATCGTCGACGACGACGCCTTCCTGGGTGCAGATCCGTTCGATCAGCGCCCGCATGGTCCGCGGCGGAAGCAGCCGGAACGGATAGTGGTGGGTCCGCGAGCGGATCGTCGGCAGTACCTTCTCCGGCTCCGTCGTGGCGAACACGAAGATGAGATGCTCCGGCGGCTCTTCGACGATTTTGAGCAGCGCGTTGAACCCCGCAGTGGTCACCATGTGGGCTTCGTCGACGATAAAAACCCGGTAGCGCGATTGGGCCGGCGCGTAGAACGCCCGGTCACGCAGCTCCCGAGTGTCGTCCACGCCGCCGTGGCTGGCCGCGTCGAGTTCGACGACGTCGATGCTGCCGGGCCCGTTGGGTGCCAGCGCGACACATGAGTCGCAGACTCCGCATGGCGTCGCCGTCGGCCCCTGCTCACAGTTCAACGAGCGGGCCAGGATGCGCGCCGACGACGTCTTGCCGCAGCCGCGCGGGCCAGAAAACAGGTATGCGTGGTTGATCCGGCCCGCCGCCAACGCGGTCGACAGCGGCTCGGTGACGTGCTCCTGTCCCACTACGTCGGCGAAGGTCGCCGGTCGGTACTTGCGGTAGAGGGCCACGGTCGCCAACGCTACCGACGCCGTCCGACGTTGGCTCGGCTGGGCATCGAGTGTGAATTCACGGCATCGACTGTGTAGGTAGGGCGGGGATTTTCTGCGCATCTCCGCCCCAACGCACACTGGAACCCCTCAGTTCACACTCATCTGAGCAAGGCTTCGGTGGCGGCCAGCAATGCGCAGGTCGCGAGCCCGTCGATGGCATTGCGCAGGTCGGACGTCGGCGGAAACGTCGGGGCGATCCGGATGTTCTTGTCGTCCGGGTCTTTCCGGTAGGGGAATGACGCGCCCGCGTCGGTGACGGCGATACCGGCGTCTTTGGCCAGTGCGACGGTGCGTCGTGCGGTGCCGGCCAGCACGTCGAGGCTGATGAAGTAGCCGCCTTTGGGCTCGGTCCAGGAGGCGATCTTGGAATCGCCGAGACGGTTGTCCAGGATCTCTAGCGCCAACGCGAATTTGGGCGCCAGCAGCTGCTGGTGGCGCAGCATCTGCAGGCGCACGCCGTCGGCGTCGCCGAAGAAGCGCAGGTGCCGTAGCTGGTTCACCTTGTCGGGCCCGATCGACTTCTTGCCCGCGTACTGCAGATACCACGCGATGTTGCCCAGCGATCCACCGAAGAAGCTGACACCGGCGCCGGCGAAGGTGATCTTCGACGTCGAGGCGAACACGTATGGCCGGTTGGGGTTGCCCGCGGCGGCGGCCAAGCCCAGCACGTCGACTTGGTGGACGAAGTCCAGCGTCAAGGTGTGCACTGCATAGGCGTTGTCCCAGAAAAGTCGGAAATCCTCTGCCGCCGTGCGCATCTGGACGAGCCGGCGAACGGTTTCCCATGAGTAGGTGATGCCGGTCGGATTGGCGAACACCGGGACCGTCCACAGGCCTTTGATCGCCGGGTCAACGGCGACCATTTCTTCGATCAAGTCGACGTCCGGCCCGTCGTCGCGCATCGGGATCGGGATCATCTCGATGCCCATGGTTTCGTTGATAGCGAAGTGGCGGTCATAGCCCGGGACCGGACACAGGAACTTGACGCCGTCCTGCTCCTGCACCCAAGCCCGCGGTGAGTCCACGCCGCCATAGAGCATCGAGAAGGCGACGACGTCGTGCATCAGCTCGAGGCTGGCGTTGTTGGCCGCGATCAGGTTGGGCACCGGGATGCCGAGCAGCTCACCGAAGATGGCCCGCAGTTCCGGTAAGCCGTGCTGACCCCCGTAGTTGCGGGTGTCGGTGCCCTCGCCGTCACGATAGTTATCCCCGGGCAGACTCAGCAGCGCGTTGGACAGGTCGAGCTGCTCGCTGCATGGTTTGCCCCGGGTGAGATCGAGAGCCAGCTTTTTGGATTGCAGCTCCGCGTAGTCCCGCTGATGGTGGGCGTGTAATGCCTCGAGGTCGGTACGGCCTAACGAGCTGAACGCGCCGTACGACACCATCCACCTTTCATCGTCGAGACCTGAGTGGCCGGATAGGGGACCCCGCGCACCCGCCAGAGCCCATTGACCCTTGCTGCCTTCCGGCCCTGGGGGAGTTCACAGGATAGACGCCGCGCGGGGTCCACCGCGAGTGTAGTACCCGGGCCCAGATCAATTGGCGACAGCCAGAAGACTCCAAGCTCGGCTCGGCTACCATTGCCGACGGAGGATTCGCCTAGTGGCCTATGGCGCTCGCCTGGAACGCGGGTTGGGTTAACAGCCCTCGCGGGTTCAAATCCCGCATCCTCCGCACTCAGTCCGGGGTGCGACCAGGCCAGATCGGCGTGGGTCGGGTCGCTCTCGGATACCGGCTCAAGGAGGCGCATGGGACGCAAGGCTGCCGTGTTTTGGCACGCGACGCTCTCGGTTGTTGCCGGTTTCCTCTATTTCTGCTTTGTGCTGCCGCGCTGGTGGGAGCTGATGGGCAACACCACCCACACGCTGGGCACCGCAGTGCGGATCGTCACCGGTGTGGTGATGGCCTTGGCGGCGTTGCCGGTGGTGTTCACCTGGCTGCGGGCCCGCAAGCCGGAGTTCGGCACGCCGCAGCTGGCCCTAACCCTGCAGGTCTGCTCGATCGTCGCCCATGTGCTGGCCGGTGTGCTGATAGCGGGCACCGCGATCAGTGAGATCTGGCTGAACCTCGACACCGTCGGGCAGTGGCTGTTCGGCGTCTATGGCGCCGCAGCCGCGATTGCGGTGCTCGGCATATTCGGTTTCTACCTGTCGTTCGTCGCCGAGCTGCCGCCACCGCCGCCCAAACCGATCAAACCCAGGACGGAAAAGCAGCGGCGGCGGCGCGGCAAGAAGGGCGCCGACACCGACGAAGTCGAAGAAGGCGAAGCCGAAACCGAGGACAACGCAGCAGAAGCCGACGAAGACGCCGCAACTGACGGCGCGGACGCCGAGACCGCCGAAACGCCGGATCAGGACGTGGAGCCCACGAAGGCCAGTGCGGAAGAGCCCGACGTCGAGTCGGCGGCCGAAGAGGCACCCGCCCTAGAGGACACCGTCGCCGACGAGGCGTCCCAGGGCGGATTACGCAACCGGCGCCCCAGCGGCAAATCGTCATCGGGACATCGGCGCAGACGCACCCGACGCGGTGGCGTCGCCGTCGAAGACTGACAACGACGTCAGGTCCAGCCACGCGGTTGGTCGACTCAAGTCCTTACCGGACCACGTCAGCGACCCTATGCTGAGCGAGTGCCAAACACCTATCGAGTCGTTCAGTGGAACACCGGAAACGTCGGCAAAAGCTCGCTGAAATCAATCGTCAACAACCAAATACTTGAGTTGGTCGGCTGCTACGCCTGGTCGGCGGAGAAGGTCGGCCGCGACGCCGGCGAACTCGTCGGGATCCCGCCGCTGGGCGTTGCGGCGACCGACGATGTTGATGCGCTGCTCGCCCTAAAACCCGACTGCGTGGTTTACAACCCGATGTGGATCGACGTCGACGATCTGGTCCGCATTTTGTCCGCGGGCGTCAACGTGGTGACGACGGCGTCCTTCGTCACCGGACACAACCTGGGCGAGGGCCGCGACCGGATATTGGAGGCCTGCGAGAAAGGCGGCTCCACAATCTTCGGTTCCGGGGTCAGCCCAGGTTTCGCCGAGCTGTTGGCCATTGTGTCGGCAATGGTGTGCAACCGCATCGACAAGGTCACCGTCAACGAGGCCGCCGACACCACGTTCTACGACTCACCGGAGACCGAGAAGCCGGTCGGCTTCGGCCAGCCGATCGACCACCCGGAGCTGCAGGCGATGGCGGCAAAGGGAACGGCGATCTTCGGCGAGGCCGTCCGGCTGGTGGGCGACGCGCTGGGCGTCGAGCTCGACGATGTGCCGTGTGTGGCCGAGTTCGCCCAAACCACAGCTGACCTCGAAATGGCCTCCTGGACCATCCCCGCGGGATGCGTTGCGGGAGTTTACATAAGCTGGCAGGGCATCGTCGGCGGCCGAACCGTGATCGACCTCAATGTGCGGTGGCGCAAGGGACAGACGCTCGAACCCGACTGGAAGATCGAACAGGATGGCTGGGTCATCCAGATCGATGGGCAGCCGACGGTGACAACCAAGGTCGGCTTCCTGCCGCCGCCGTACTTCGAGGCCACGACGCTCGAGGAATTCATGGACCTCGGTCACATCATGACGGCGGTGCCCGCCATCAACGCGATCCCCGCCGTCGTCGCCGCGGCACCGGGCATCGTCACCTACGCCGACCTGCCGCTGACGCTGCCTCGCGGCGTTGTCCCCCCGGCCTAGCGGGCCGGAATGTTCTGCAGCTTAGGCGCCAGGTCGGGGCAGTAGAAGCTGATGGCGGAGCCGAGGAATTGGTAGGTCTGAACTTGAGTAGTGCCCCGTGGAAGGTTCTTTTCCAGGAAATGGGCGGACGCGGCCGCATCAGGGTCGACACCTTGGCCCAGTCGTCTGCAGGCGATCTTGGCCAGGTACGGGTTGTAGTCATGCGGCCCGTAGATGCCGTAACCCTGGAGCTGGTTGTCGAAATCGGTGTCGGGGTCGGCGGATGCGGGCGCAGCCCAACCGATTGCCCACCCCATGACCGAGGCGACGGCGAGCGCTGCGAACCCCGCAGACCGTGGAGCCTTCATGGGCTGGATCGTACCTTTCCGCGTCTGGCCCGCAGATCGTGCTCGCATCCTCATAACCCTCGTCACAGATCCTCCTCGTCCACGCCCCGAGTCGCTCCCACCAGTTTTTCCATATCGCCTATTCCGATTAGAGTAGCTAAGGTTACACACAGGCTAATTAGTTGAGCGCCCTTCGCCCCTGGTTAAGGATGAAAAAACCCATGACGACCACCGAGCCGAGGACCGAGCCGTTGCCTACTCGGCCCGACAGCAGCGGCGAAGACAAGGTTGCCGAACCGCGCCGAGTCGCCCGAACCTCGTTCTTTGGCCTGTTCAGACGGTTCTGGATAGTCATAGTGATCGCGGCTGTGGTCGCGGTCTCGGGTTTCTGCGTGTATCGGCTGCACGGCATCTTCGGTGCTCACGGCAACGCCTTCGGCGGCGGTGCCGTCGTCGACGAGATAAAGCCGTTCAATCCCAAAGTGTTAACACTCGAAGTCTGGGGCGCACCGGGCAGCGTGGCGACCATCAACTATCTGGACAAAGATTCCAAGCCGCAGCAGGCCCTCAACGTAACCCTGCCCTGGTCGACAGAGCTGAAAACAACGCAGCCTTCCCTCCCCGCCAATCTCGTGGCGCAGGGAAGCGGCGATTGGATCGCCTGCAAGATCACCCTGGACGATAACGACGGGCGCGGTCCGATCGTCAAGGCCACAAATCAATCCCCCGCCAACGAAACAGTGCACGCCTTCACCTTCTGCCTAAATAAGTCCGCATGAGTGAGACCACTGAGACCAAAGCTGCACAGCCTGTCTCGCAACCGTTGATCCCGCCGTTCCTGCCGCGGATGATCCATCGGCTCGCGCTGCCGATCGTGCTGTTGTGGCTGGGCCTTACCGTCGTCCTGAATGTCACGGTGCCGCAACTGGAAGTCGTCGCAAAAAATCACTCGGTGTCACAGAGTCCGAAGGACGCGCCCGGGATGATCGCGATGAAGAAAGTCGGAACGACGTTCCGTGAATTCAATTCCGACAACTCGGCGATGATCGTGCTGGAGGGGAAGCAACCGCTCGGGGCTGCCGCGCACCACTATTACGACGAAATCGTCAAACGGCTCAAAGCGGACAAGCTACACGTTCAGCACGTCCAGGACTTTTGGAGCGATCCGCTGACGGCTGCGGGCTCACAAAGCACTGACGGCAGGGCGGCGTATGTCCAGGTCTACCTCGCCGGCAATATGGGTGAGAGTTTGGCCGCCGAGTCCGTCGACGCTGTCCGCAAGATCGTCGACTCGGTGCCCGCGCCACCAGGGATCAAGGCCTACGTCACCGGGGCGGGTCCGCTGATCGCTGATCAGTCCCATGCGGGCGAGAAAGGCGTCAAGAAGGTCACCCTCGTCACATTTCTGGTGATCATCGTGATGCTGCTTTTTGTCTACCGCTCGGTGAGCACTGTTTTCATCGTGCTGTTCATGGTCTTCGTCGAATTGGCCGCGGCCCGAGGTGTCGTCGCGTTTCTGGGAAATTACGGGATCATTGGGCTTTCAACCTTTGCCAACAACTTGCTGGTGTTGCTGGCGATCGCCGCCGGAACGGATTACGCGATCTTCGTGATGGGCCGTTATCACGAGGCCCGCGGCCTCGGCGAGGACCGAGAACAGGCCTTCTACACGATGTTTCACGGTACCGCGCACGTCGTGCTGGGTTCGGGTCTGACCATTGCCGGTGCGATGTACTGCTTGAGCTTCACCCGGTTGCCGTATTTTCAGAGCTTGGGCGTGCCTTGCGCAGTCGGAATGCTTGTCGCGGTCTTCGCAGCATTGACACTGGGCCCGGCGGTGCTCGCGGTAGCCAGCTTCTTCAAGCTCTTGGACCCGAAGCGGATATTGCAAACCCGGGGATGGCGACGCATCGGCACCTCGATTGTCCGTTGGCCCGGGCCAATCCTCGCAGTGACGATAGCGATCGCCCTGATCGGTCTGCTCGCCCTGCCCGGGTATAAAACCGACTACGATAATCGCCACTACCTGCCGCCTGACACCCCAGCCAACGTTGGCTATGCGGCCGCCGACCGGCATTTCAACCAGGCCCGGCTGAATCCCGAGCTGTTGATGATCGAGACGGATCACGACCTGCGCAATCCGGCCGACTTCCTGGTGTTGGACAAGGTGGCAAAAGCGATCTTCCACATCCCCGGTATCGGCCGGGTGCAGACCATCACCCGGCCTCTAGGCACCCCCCTCGACCACAGCACCCTCGGTTTTCAGATGGGCTCGCAAAGCGCGGGCCGGATCCAGACCGAGCATTACCAGGAGGAGCAGGCGGAGAACCTGCTGAAGCAAGCGGACGAGCTCCGGAAAACGATGGCAACTCTGCACCGGCAGATGCAAGTCACCCAGGATCTGAGCAACACGACGCATCAAACTGTGATTCTCACGAAAGAGACCGTCGATATCACGCAGGAATTGCGCGATAATATCGCTGTTTTCGACGATTTCTTCAGGCCGATCCGTAGCTATTTCTATTGGGAGAAGCATTGTTACGACATCCCGGCCTGCTGGTCGTTGCGGTCCATCTTCAACGCGCTTGACGGCATCGACCAAGTGGCTGAGAACATCGAGAAACTCAGCGCCAATCTCGACAGATTGGACCAAATCCAGCCGCAGCTGGTAGCGCTGATACCACCGCAGATCGCCAGCCAGGAAGCAAATCTCCAAACAATAATGTCGAACTACGCGACGACAAAAGGTCTCAACGACCAACAGAAGGCGGTGTCCGACAACGCCACGGCCCAGGGCGAGGCCTTCGACAAAGCGAAGAACGACGACACGTTCTATCTGCCACCGGAGGCTTTCAAAAGCCCGGATTTCGCGCGGGGTCTGAAACAGTTCATCTCACCCGACGGCCATGCTGTTCGCTTGATCATCTCGCACGAAGGTGATCCGGCTAGCCCTGAAGGTATCGCCCTTATCAACCCGATCAAGCAGGCGGTGCACGAGGCCATCAAGGGCACCCCGTGGGAGGGCGCCAAGGTCTATCTCGGCGGCACCGCAGCGCTGTACAAGGACATGCGCGACGGCTCCAACATCGACCTGATGATCGCGGGAATAGCCGCGGCCACTTTGATTTTCATCATCATGCTGGTTATCACCCGAAGCGTTGTCGCGGCGTTGGTCATCGTGGGTACCGTGCTGCTTTCGCTGGGCGCTTCGTTCGGCCTTTCCGTGCTCGTGTGGCAGTACCTTCTCGGGGTGAAGTTGCACTGGATGGTGCTGGCGATGGCGATCATCCTGCTGTTGGCGGTCGGGTCGGACTACAACCTGTTGCTGATATCCCGGTTCAAGGAAGAAATTCACGCCGGGCTCAAGACGGGCACCATCCGCGCCATGGCCGGCTCGGGCTCGGTGGTGACCGCTGCCGGACTGGTATTCGCTGCCACCATGGCCACGTTCATGTTCAGCCCCTTGAAGGTCATGGCTCAGGTGGGTACCACGATCGCATTGGGTCTGTTGTTCGATACCTTGATCGTTCGCTCATTCATGACACCGTCGGTGGCGACAATGCTCGGACGTTGGTTCTGGTGGCCGCAACACGTGCGCCCGCGCCCCGCCAGCACGATGCTCCGGCCGTACGGACCTCGGCCGGTCGTTCGCGAACTGCTGCTGGAGGATGTCGACGAACATCCGCCCGGCGGACTGGTGCAACAGCGCTAACTACCGGCACAGATCGCCTAATTGGCTATCGGCACAAGCACGCCCGCGGACCCCGCCGTCGAATGACCTATTCGGACGGCGCCTTCGCCAACGGGGCGGTCGTGGGCTCTCCGCCGTCGACCTCGCCGTTCAGCAGAGACCGGACCAGCGGCCGGGGTCCGGTGGGTCGGAGCATCGTGCTGGCAGGTCGAGGCCGCACCTTGAGCGGCCACCAGAACCAGCGTCCGAGCAACGCGGCGATGGACGGCGTCATGAACGAGCGGACCACCAGCGTGTCGAACAGCAGACCCAGTCCGATCGTCGTGCCCACCTGACCGATGATTCGTAGGTCGCTGACCACCATGGAGGCCATGGTGAACGCAAACACCAGGCCTGCGGACGTCACCACTTTGCCGGTGCCGCCCATCGCACGGATGATGCCAGTATTGATGCCGGCACCGATTTCCTCTTTGAACCGGGAGACCAACAGCAGGTTGTAGTCAGATCCGACCGCTAACAGGACGATCACCGACATCGCCTGCACCATCCAGTGCAGCTTGAACCCGAGGAAGTACTGCCATAGAAGCACGGATAAGCCGAACGACGCGCCCAACGAAATCGCCACCGTGCCAACGATGACCAGGGCGGCGACGAGGCTTCGGGTGATGATCAGCATGATGATGAAAATCAGGCACAGCGAACCGATCCCAGCGATCCACAGGTCGTATCGTGAGCCGTCCATCCAGTCCTTGAAGGTGGCGGCCGTGCCGGAGAGATAGATCTTGGCGTCTTCCAACGGAGTCGCCTTGAGCGCCTCTTCGGCTGCCTGCTTGATCGCGTTGACGCGCGCGATGCCTTCCGGCGATGCGGGATCTCCCCTGTGCGAGATGATGAGACGTACTGCCTTACCGTCCGGCGAGAAGAAATTGTTCAAGGCTCGCTTGAAGTCCGGATTCTTGAAGACTTCGGGCGGCAGGTAGAACGAGTCGTCGTTTTTCGCGGCGTCAAAGGCTTTGCCCATGGCCGTCGCGTTGTCGCTCATCTCGTCCATCTGGCCGAAGATTCCGGACATGGTGCTGTGCATCGTCAGCATCATCGTCCGCATGGATTCCATGCTGGCGATCATGGGCGGAAATTCGGCAATCATCTGCGGCATCAGCGCATCAAGCTTGTCGAAGTCCTTGGTGAGAACTTGGAACTTGTCGTCGATCTCGTCGACGCCATCGACGGCGTCGAATACCGATCGCAGCGAAAAACAGATCGGGATGTCGTAGCAGTGCTTTTCCCAGTAGAAGTAGCTACGGATAGGCCGCCAGGTATCCTCGAAGTTCGCGATGTCGTCTCGCAATTCTTCGGTGACAGCCTGCATTTCCTTGGTCTCACCGACCATTTTGTGTGTGGTAGCGGTGAGTTCCTGCATGAGGTTGTACATCCGCTGCATTCTGGCAATGGTGTCCTCAAGCTCATCGGCCTGCTTGAGCATGTCGTCCATGCGGGCTTTTTGGAATTTCATCGTCTGTACTTGCCCGGCATTTTGCATGCTGAGCAAGAACGGAATTGACGTATGCTCCATCGCCGTGCCCTCGGGACGTGTGATGGCCTGCACCCGGGAGACGCCGGGCACACGTAAGATGCCTTTGGCAAGTTTGTCGAGAATCAGGAAGTCTGCCGGATTCCGCATATCATGGTCCGCCTCGACCATCATGACTTCGGGCATCAATCGGGCCTGCGAAAAATGTCGCTCGGCGGCGTCATATCCTTCATTAGCGCTGATATTGTGAGGTATATACAGCCGGTCGTTGAAGCTGGTCTTATACCCTGGCAACGTCAGCAGGCCGACGAGCGCGATTCCGCAAGCGGCGACGAGAATGGGCAATGGCCAGCGCACGATAGCGGTCCCTATCCGCCGCCAGCCGCGAACCTGCATCTTTCGTCTGGGGTCGAACAACCCGAAACGACCGCCAACGACAATGACGGCCGGAACCAGTGTGAGAGCTACCGCAACCGCGACGAGCATGCCGACTGCGCAGGGTATGCCCAAAGTTTGGAAATACGGCATGCGCGTGAAAGTCAGACAAAACAGCGCGCCCGCGATTGTCAAACCGGAGGCCAACACGACGTGAGCCACCCCGCGATACGTCGTGTAGAAGGCGGTCTCACGATCCTCGCCCACCTGTCGGGCCTCTTGATAACGGCCGAAGAAAAAGATGCCGTAATCTGTTCCGGCGGCAATTCCGAGGGATACCAACAAATTAATGGCGAAGGTGGAGAGCCCGATGAGTCCGTGGTATCCGAGAAAAGCGACAATTCCGCGGGCCGCCGTCAACTCGATGCCGACCATCACCAGTAGCACTACCACCGTGATCACCGAGCGGTAGACCAGCAGCAACATCGTCAGGATCACCAAAAGGGTTGTCACGGTGATCTTGAAGAGGGTCCTGTCGCCGCTGTGGTGCATGTCCCTCACCAGCGCCGCCGGGCCGGTCACATAAGCCGTGACGCCGGGCGGCGGAGGTATCCGGCTCACGATGTTCCGGACAGCCACGATCGATTCGTCGCCCAAGGTCGTGCCCTGGTTACCGGCGAGGTTGATCTGCACGTAGACGGCCTTACCGTCGTGACTTTGTGCACCTGGCGCTGTGAGCGGATCCCCCCAGAAATCCTGAATGTGCTCGACGTGCTTCGTGTCATCTCTCAGCTGCCGAATCAACCTGTTGTAGTAGCGATGGACATCGTCGCCGAGCTTGTGGTCGCCCTCCAAGACGAGCATCGCAAAACTGTCGGAGTTAGATTCCTTGAACTTCTGGCCCATGCGCGTCATGGCTTGCACCGACGGCGCATCTGTGGGGCTCAGCGACACCGAGTGCTCCGCCGCGATCTGCTCCAGCGACGGAATGGCGGTGCTCACCAGGACAACAATGGCCAGCCACGCCAGGATGATCGGAACCGCCAGCCGATGAATCATCCTCGGCACGAATGGCGGTTTGGTGTGTCCGCTGCTCGACTGCTCGCTAATCATGCGCCCTTCAGCACGCAGAAGGTGAACGCGTTCACCTCGTGCGAAATCTTTTCAGCTTTGACCACGCCGTCCACCACGATGCGACAGCCGATGCTGTTGCTATTGCCCTGGGCCACAATGTTTCCCATGACTGCCGGCGATGTCGTGGTGAAGTTTAGTGACCAGGGCAACTGCGCTCCATCGACTCGCCGCGGATCAGCGTCGACATCGAAGTAGCTGATGTCTGCCACCGTGCCGGGCGGACCGAAGACCTCGTAGGTCAGCCGCTTGGGGTTAAAAGGCTTGCTGTTGTCGGTCTGGCTATCGGAATACGACGGGCGTTTGTCAGAGCCGAAAATGCCGTGAATCCGCCAGACCGTGAATCCCCCGAGGCCGACGACCAGCACTATCACCAGCGGAATCCACACCCGCTGCAGAACCCTGAAAATCGGAATCCCCTTCACCCGTTACCGCTCTCCTGGTCGGCCACTTCCCGCCTGCTCGCAAATATTCGCCCACTGATCGGCGAGCCACGCTACCCGTCAGCACATCGAACGCGCTGGGGCGTCTCAGGGTGCCTACGTGACAGTCACCTCGACCGAGCGACGGCGGCAAGAAGGCACCGCCGACGAGTAAATCATGCCGCCGACTCGGATTGTTGACTCCTTTCCATCGCCCGATTACCTGCGCGACTGTAACGCATGTTACGTGCGTAAACGGACCGTACCGGGTTCCAGGCCCACCCGCAATCAGTCGAGGTGCGTTATTCTCGCGCCGTGCCGCAGCTTACTTTCCAGCGCGCCCGCACCGAGGACAAGAAGCGCCAACGTGCGGCGGCGCTGGTGGAAGCCGCACGCTCGCTGGCGCTGGAATCCGGTGTCGCATCGGTCACTTTGACCGACGTCGCTAGCCGAGCCGGGGTGCACTATTCCGCGGTTCGGCGGTACTTCACCTCGCACAAAGAGGTGCTGCTGCATCTGGCCGCCGAAGGATGGGTGCGGTGGTCGAACAGGGTGTGCGAGGGGCTGCGCGAAGCCGGTCCGATGTCGCCGTCGCGGGTCGCCAGGGAGCTAGTCGATGGTCTGGCGGCCGATCCACTATTTTGCGACCTACTCGCCAACCTGCATCTACACCTCGAGCATGAGGTAAAAATCGACAGGGTTCTCGAGGTCAAGCAGATCAGCACGGTCGCGGTGACGTCGCTCGCCGATGCCATTGAGCAGGCCCTGCCGGGGCTGGGACGCCCGGGCGCATACGACGTCATTCTTGCCGCTTACACGTTGGCGGCGCCCTTGTGGCAGCTAGCTCATCCGCCCAAGGAGCTCGCCGACGCCTACGCGGAGGCAAAAGCGACAGACCTGCCGCCCGACTGGAACATCGACTTCACATCCGCGCTGACGCGCCTGATCACGGCGACCTGCGTCGGGCTGATAGCCGAGCCCGGTGAGTAGACCTACCAGTTCCACACCGACATGTCGCCGGCCGGATAGTTGGCGCAGTTCTCGGTTTCCTTGGCGACAACGCCCTTGTTGTTGAAGAAGATCTTCATGTGGTTGGGCCAGGCCAAGTTCAGCGGATCAATCTGGGGTGCATAAAAGTTCGCCGAATACGCCCTGCGATCCGCCGCTGACAACGAGTAGAACCAGTGCACCTTATCTTGCGTGGCCTGCTGAACGTTCGGATGATTGTCGTAGTCAGTCATGTACCGCTGGTAATAAACCGGCTCGAAATCCCTTGCGGCGGCCAATATCTGCTCAGCGGTGCAAGTCGTCGAGATCATTCTCCGAGGTATCGGAAAGTCGTCGGTGGAATCGTTCGATGAGCAGCCGTTGCACGGTTGGAAACCGGGATCGGCCACCGCAACCCGGGGGGATGCGGTCACGGCGGCACCGAGCGCGAGCACTGCGACGCCGACGCGGACGACAGGGCTCAGACTAGAAAGACGCATGCGGCTACTATAACGCTCCGGCAAAGCCCATGCCTAGGTGACCAAAGTACCTACCCGGCCGGCTTGACCTCGAGGCCGACGTGCACCTTGTCGATGCCGCCCCGCACGATCGAATGAGCGTAGAACCAGGGGGCGTGATACCAGTACCGCTTGAGGACGGCGTTGTAGACGCGCCGAGTCTCCGACTTCGGCAGCACCCGGGCGATGCCCTCGACCTCTTCGCTCTTGGCTTTACCCAACGCTCCGCTCTTGGCGATCGTCACCCGGGGCGTGTTGTTGATGCGTTTGACTTTCCACGACCCGTCGTCGGTGATGACGAGCAGCCGGTCGCCGTCGGGCACCCCCCAAATTGCCGTCGGTTTGGCACGGCCATCCTTGGTGAACGTCGTCAACAGCAGGTACTTGGATTTGACGACGTCCTGAAAACTCAGTGTCACGCTCTTCTTTATATCCGCTGACCGGCTTGCCGGCATCACGGCAGTGCTTCGGCCCAGGCGATGTGCCCGTCGAACTGCAGGCTTCTCGCCATGTCCCGGTAGCTGTCCCGTAACGGCGCATACGCTGCGGTGTCGCCGTGAGCTTGTGCCAGCAATGCCCGCAGGCGCAACAACCAGATATCGCGAATTACCAAATCGTCGTCGGTTCGTGCAGCTGCCAAACGCCCGATCGCGGCGTCGGCTTCGGCTAGGTCAGCGTCGGCACCGCGGTCGAGCAGCGTCTCCACCAGAACGCCCGTCGTCGGACTTCCCCACGCCAACAGCCGCCCATCGGTGAACAATTTGTCGACCGCGGCCCGCATCAACGGCACGGCGTCATCGTGCTCTCTGCGACGGACCCTTGCTCGCGCCAAGTACACCTCGACCAACGGCAACTCGCCCAGGTTGTGTCCACGGCGCCGGAAGGCTTCGCTGACTTCGGCGAGCAATCGTTGTCCGCGATCCCGGTCGTCATCGTCTTGGCGATGCGTCAGCACCACGCCAAGCGTCATCCGGGCATTCGATAAGGCGAGATCATCGCCGGACCGTTCGGTGATCCCCAGGGCATCCTCGATGTCGCGCAATGCGGAATCGTCGGGCCCGAGCACGCCGCACGGTATTCCCACGCAGTAGACGTAGGCGACAACCATGGCGTACGAGGCGGGGTCGGCGCTGCGGGCCATGGCCAGGCCCTCCCGCAGGTCGTCTGACCATCCCGGACGACCCAGAAAATAACGGGCCATACCCCGCGTTGTTAACGCGAGCGCCAGCGGAGACCCCACGATCAAGTCGCCTTTCGACGGGTGCCCGTCAGCAAGGTCGATTACCCGCTGCGACCACCGCAGGCCGTTGCACCATTCGGTGCTCTCACCCTTGGCGTGGATCGCGGCAAACGACAGCCCCACGGTGATAATCGGATCATCGACCGACTCAATGAGGGACATCGCTTCCGATGCCAGCTGCGATGCCTCGCGCATCCGGCCTCGATAACAGTGATCCATCACCAGGCCCGCCATCGCGACGGCCAGTGAAGCCTTGTCGTCGGCGGCGGCGCACAACTCGCGCAATTCCTCGAAGCGGGCGCCGGCAATCTCGATGTGGACACGCCAGGCGAAGCCGCACAACATGGTTCGAGGCCCGATGCGCATGCTGGCACGGTCCGGGTCGTCGACGGGCAATGCGTCGGCGATCCGTATGGCCCGCTCCCAGCTGAGCCGCGCAGCGGCGATGTGGCGATTGGCCGCCCACGTCGCGGCGCGCATGTGCCAACCGTAGGCGGCGTGCAGGTCACCGGCGGCCTCGAGATGTTCTGCGATCAGTGCGGCATGCTGGTCAGCCAATTGGGGTTCGCGGGCCTCGATCGCGGCGGCCAACGCCCGATGGACCCGGGCGCGATCGGATTTCAGTTGTGATTCGTAGGCCACGGTCCGGACCATCGGATGCCGGAAGGCGTACTCGGCGGCTTCGGTAAACCGCACCTGGTCGACGAGCTCGGCGGCGATCAGCTCGTCGACGCACGGATCAATTCCCAAACTGGTCAACAGATCGGCGCTGAAGCGAGACCCGATGACCGCCGCGGCGGCAAGCGTGTTTTTGGCCGCTGGACTGAGCCGGTCGATGCGAGCGTCGATGGTTGCCTGCAGTGTTGCCGGCACACCGACCTCACCGACATCGGCATTGCAGGCGTAGCTGCCACGCTCACCACCGAGCACGCCGCGTTCGGCAAGCTCGCGGGTGATCTCTTCGACAAAGAACGGGTTACCCGCGGCCCGCTCGGCGATGATCCCGCTGATCTCGGCCACCGACGGGTCGGTGCCCAGCAGTTCCGCCAGCAGCGTCGAGGATTCCGACTCACTCAGCGGCGCAAGGGCAATGGTCTGTGCGCCCGCGACACGCTGCAGCACCCCGCGGTACTCGGGACGATAGGTGATCAGCACCATCGAGTTCGTCTGCGGGATTACCGTCACGAAGTCGGCGAGCATGGATTCACTGACCTCGTCGATCCAATGCACGTCTTCAACGACGAAGACCGCCGGTTTCGTGCGGGCTAGCTGGGCTGCGTTGATCAGCGCGGTCAACCGCCGCCGTCGCGCATCCGGATCAATAGTGGGCAACGCGGTATCAGGATCGGCAATGCCCAATAGGTCGTACAGCAGCAATAGGTCTTCTGGGTCGGCTTCTGGAATCTGGTCCCGCACCCGCGCGCGGGCGGTTTGATCGTCCAGGCCGCTGATCTGCCCAACCGCCCGCAACAGACGCGCGACGACATGGAACGGCACATCGGTGGCGTGCGATTCGCAGAAGGTGGAAAACACCTCGAAATCAAGGCTGTTCGCGAGCTGCGCGGCTTCACGGGCCAGCCGCGTCTTCCCGATACCGGGCGGGCCGGTCACGCCAACCACCGGCCCGCGTCCGCTGAGCGATCGATCCAGCATCGCGGCCAGCGTCGACACTTCCCAGTCGCGACCGACCAAGGTCGGTTCCATCGCGCCGATCCGCTGGGGCTGGGTGGCGATGCTCAGCAGCCGATGCGCAGGCACCGGCTGATCGGCTCCTTTGATGTGCACCAGCTCCGGCTCGCCGAGCACCGCCGCGCCCTCGACCAGCCGAGCCGTCGACTCACCGAGCATCACCCCGCCGTGCGGCGCCACCGACTCCATCCGCTGCGCCATTCCCACCTGCTCGCCGACCGCGGTATAGCCCGGCGCACCCGAACCGATATCTCCGGCGATCACCTGGCCGGAATTGAGGCCCACCCGCAGCTGGAGTGCGATGCCGTCGCGGCGCGCCACCTCCGGCGCGAAAGCCTTGACCTCATCTTGAATTGCCAGCGCGGCCAGACACGCCCGCAACGCGTGGTCTTCCAATGCGGTCGGCGCTCCGAAGATGGCCATGATGCCGTCACCGGTGAACTTGTCGACCGTCCCGCCATAGCGCTTGACGACCGTCGCCGCACGACTGACCAGCTCGGTCATGATCTCGCGCAAGCGCTCGGTATCCACCCGTGCCGCGATATCCATTGACCGCACCACGTCGGCGAACAGGACGGTAACCTGCTTGTACTCCGCGTGGGCGTCGGCCTCGGCAATCGGTGAACCGCATCCGTGGCAAAACCGAGCGTTCGCGAGGAGTTCGGTGCCGCATGCGCGGCACGTCCTTACGGCACTCATCCGATCCTCCGCCAATCGCGGGCCCCCCGAGTTTCCAGGTTTTTAGGGTAGGCCGGATCCCTGCCGCCACGCTGCCGATTAGTCGTTGGCAAGCTCCCGGCGCTCGATCAGCTCACCGAGACCCTCCGCGCCGAGCCGCTCTCGGAACGCATGCGCCGTGTAGCCGATAGCTGAGGCGTCGGTTCGCGCGCGCACGGTCGCTGAGCGGGGCAGGTTGAACAGCACGCCGATTTCACCGAAGTAGTCACCGGGGCCAGCTACCTTGAGTAATTCCTCACCGCCATCGGCTAATTCGCGCACAATCTCGAACTCACCCTTGGAGACCACGTAGATCAGATCGCCCATCGTGCTGTGCTCGAACAGCACCTCGCCGGCTTTCAGGTGGACCGTTTCCGGCGGCCGACTCATCGACGCGACGGCGGGCACCAAGTCGACGACGCGATCGGCCAACGGCAGCATCCGGCTGTCGTGCGTCGCGACGACCACCACCCGTTCGCCTTGAGCCAACGAGCGAATCAGCCGCAGCACCTCCTCCACCTGAATGAAGTCAAGGTGTGCGGTCGGTTCATCGGCAAGAATCAGCGGCGGGTTCAGCGCGATCGCGCGAGCAACTGCGACGCGTTGCTGCTGGCCGCCGCTCATGTCC
Organism: uncultured Actinomycetota bacterium; assembly: GCA_963838755.1. Lineage (GTDB taxonomy): Bacteria > Actinomycetota > Actinomycetes > Mycobacteriales > Mycobacteriaceae > Mycobacterium. Next base: position 21,878 of record CAWISO010000024.1, read on the forward strand.
CCCGGTCGGTGTTTCAGACGTTCTGCCAGACCCACCTGCGTCAGCAGTTCCTCGGCACGCTCGCGCGCCGCCGTGCGGGATTTGCCGGCCGCGCGCAATGGGACTATCACGTTCTCCAGGGCGGTCAAGCTTGGCACGAGATTGAACGCCTGGAATACGATGCCGACCTCGTCGCGCCGGTACTTGGCCAGCGCGCTGCCATCCAGTCCGGTGATGTCGACGCCACCGAAGGTGATCGACCCGGACTTCGGACGCAGGATGCCGCCCAGGCAGGACAGCAGCGTCGTCTTCCCACAGCCGCTGGGCCCCAGCAGGATGACCAACGATCCCGCCGGCACATCGAGGTTCATGCCGTTGATCGGCCGCACCGCGTACCCACCGCTGGAGTATTCGACGACAAGGTCGGCAATGCTGAGATCCCCCATGGCTCAGGGACCTCCGAAAGCCAGCGCGGGATCGACCGTCACCGCCCGCCTCAGGCCAGCGAGGCTGGCCAGCAGTCCGATCGCGATTGCGATTCCCGGCAGCGCCAGATAACCGGTCATCGGCACCACGACGGTGATCGGGAAGATCGGTCCCAGCACTTGCGAAAGGATGGCGCCCAGCACCGCTGCGAACAGCGCGACGACGACTGCCTGCAGCGCCAGTCCCGCCATGATCGACCGCGTCGGCACGCCAATCGCCTTGAACACCGCAAAGTCGCGTATGCGCTCGAGCGCCGAGAGGTACACCAGTGATCCGACGATCAGCACTGCCACGAGCCACAGCAGAGCAGCCACGATCGTGATCGCGCCTACCGCAGCCTGCAACGGACGCAACAGATCGTTGACACCGGCCACTTTGTCTAGCTTCTGGTAGCCCTCGGGGAGCTGTCGTGGGGTGCCGACGACCCCGATCGAGGTGATCACCGGCTGCGAATTGTAGGCCAGCCGCTGCAGGCCTTGGGTCGTCAGGAAGATATTGGGTGTCTTGGCCAATGCGGTGGAATTGGGCACAATGCCGACAATCCGCAAGGTGTACGCGCCGACCTGCAGGTCCTCACCGACGTTGCGGCCCAGCGTGCTCGACACCGCGACCTCGTCCGGCGTCGAGGGTGCTCGACCCGCCGAGACACCCGGCATGCCGGGCCCGTGCTCCGGCGCGCCGAACGCCGTGCTGTTGCGCGTCGACGTGCCCTCCTTGATCGTCATCGCCGCAGTCGCCAATGGCGCCGCAGCCACGACGCCGGGCTCTGCTTGCACCCGGGGTACGTCGACTTCGGCGAATGGTGTTGAGCCCAGGAACGGCCCAGCCGCGCCGGCCTTGACCACGAACCCGTCGAGGCCCATCGAGTTGACGGTTCGCTGCGCCTCGACGTGGAAGCCGTTCGCGAGTCCGGTCATAACGAGGGTCATCGCAAACACCAACCCAGTGCTGACGATCGCGATGACAAGGCGCCGCCTACGCCACTGCATATCACGCATGGCCGCCGAAAGCATGCCGCGAGATTACCGACGACCAGGCATTTTCGGGTCGGGTTTGGCTATGTTTCAGCTGCCATTCGGCTTAGTGTGTGCAGGTGGACATCGACGACGAGTCCGTCACAACACTCGAAGACCTCAGGACCGATCTGGCGCTTCGATACAAGCGGGCACCGAGCGGCGGCGCCTCGGTCGATCGCGCGGTCGTCGAGGGCGACATGGCCGCCCTCGACCGCGACGGCTACGTCATCTGGGAGAACTTACTCAGTGCCGAGGAATGCGGACAGATCCGTGAGGTGGTCACGACCTGGCTGGGGCATACCGGCCGCAACTCTTTCGAGGGCCGACGGACTCAGCGCATCTACAGCGTGCTAAGCAGGACTCGGGTTTGCGACGGGCTTGCCGATCACCCGCGGGTGCTGGCGGTGCTCGACCAGTTGCTGATGCCCAACTACCTGCTTTCGGCATTGCAGGCCATCAATATTCAGCCAGGAGAGTCCGCGCAGCTGGCTCATCACGACGACGGGTTTTACCCGATTCCGCGTCCGCGCGCGCCGTTGGCGGCCGCCACGATCTGGGCGATCGACGATTTCACCGCCGACAATGGCGCGACCGTGCTGTATCCCGGCAGCCACCGCTGGGGCAGACGACGACCCGGCCCGGAGGATCAGTCGCTGCCCGTCGTCATGCCCGCTGGTTCGTGTGTCTTCTTCATCGGCACGCTCTGGCATGGCGGAGGTGCCAACACCACGGCCCGCGACCGTCTGGCGGTCACCGCGCAGTACTGCCAACCGTGGCTGCGCCCGATGGAGGCCTTCACCCTGTCGATCTCACGCGAAACCGCGCGAGCGGTCTCCGGGGACATTCGCCGCATGCTCGGCTACAGCATCCACCCGCCGTTCGTCGGCGCGGTCGACGGCCTGCACCCGCTACGTCTATTGGATGAGCCTTAGCGAAGCGACCTGGAGCGACGGCTTGTCAGCACTTGGTAGACCGCGATCAGGAAAACGGCGACGACGACGCCGATGAAGAACGGAATCCAGGCGATTCCGCCGTTGGCATTGTGGTAACCGAGTTGGCCGGCCACCGCCGAGCCGATCAAGCCTCCGACGGCGCCGAGCAAAACCGTCATGATCATGCCGATGTTCTGCTTGCCCGGCATGATGAGGCGGGCCACTACGCCGATGAGCGCGCCCACGATAATCGCAAGAACTATTGATCCGATCATTGCTGCTCCTGTCACATCGGCGCCTGAAATTGGCGCCTCGTGGACTACGAGTTCCCGGCTGACGTCTGCCGGAAACCGCCTTGCTTGCGACTGGCCTTCGCTGTTCCAGGTTCGACATAACTCATAGGGTGTCCGATGACGGGAGCCGCCGGCTTTGACACCTCCGGCGAGATGGCAGGATTTAGGTATGCGCCGTCGAAACATTGCTCGCATCGTCAGTACTTGGTTGATGATGGTGGGGGTCTTAGCAACCGCGCCCGTGGGCGCTCGGGTTGCCTTTGCCGATCCATGTCCGGACGCCGAGGTCGTGTTTGCTCGCGGTACCGGCGAGCCCCCGGGCGTCGGCGGGGTGGGTCAGGCCTTCATCGACTCTCTCACCGCGCAGGTGTCCGGGCGGTCGGTCGGCGTCTACCCGGTCAACTACCCGGCGACCGACGATTACGTCGACAGCGCGAGGGCCGGTGCCGGGGATGCGGTTGCTCACGTACAGAACATGGTTGCCAGCTGCCCGAACACCAAAATGGTGCTTGGTGGCTATTCCCAAGGCGCGGCGGTGATCGATCTGACTACCAATCAGTTGCCTGCCCAGGTCGGAAACCATGTCGCTGCAGTCGCCCTCTTCGGCAATCCGTCCACGGCCAGTGGCTACTCGAGGCAGAACGGCGTCGACCAGATCCCGCCGCTCAACGCGGCTTATCTGCCGAAGACGGATGCGATCTGCCTTCCTCACGACATCGTTTGCTCCGACGAGGGCAACATGCTCGCACATCTTTCGTACGTTCCCGATTCGACCAACCAGGCCGCGACATTCGTCGCCGGTCGGCTCTAGGTCTCCGTGCTCCGCCTGTTTTGGCTGGCCGCCATGTCTGTTGCGGCCGCTGTCGGTCCCCTTGTCGGGTGCTCCAGCGGCCGCACGTACTCGGCGCCAGCCACATTCACAGTGACCGACGAGGCGGTCGCCAAACTGGCCCAGCAAGCGGTTGACGCCGACTCGGTGGCTACCAAGTTGGATGGCCCCGCAAGCGCGAACTGCGACAGTCAGAAGACGTGCACGATTTCTTACACCATTGAGGAGCCGATCGGGGGCGCAAGCAGCAAGGCTGACACCGAGATGATCGAGCCCACCCGCCAGATATGGAAGGCACTGTTCACTGACCCGACTTTTCAGTCGGGCACGATCACCGTAAGCGGGCCGGTGACAGCGATCGGCGGCAAGCCCGCGACTGATATTTATTACTCGCTCACCTGCGACCGGCGCGCCGCGGGAAGGATCAACTGGGACACAGTCGACGGCAAGGGTTTGCGCACGCTGTGTTCGTACTCGCCGAAGATCAAGGGGATGCCGGGGGCGTCTGCCTCCTAGGCAGTCACTTCAGATCAGTATTTCGCGATGGCTGAACACGTTTCGGCTCGCCCGGCATCTTCGGGTAGTTGGGCGGATAGGGCATATCGCCGAGTCCGCGCTCTTCGTCGGCAGCGACCATCTCCAGCAGGGGCGCAATCGACTGATCGACCGAATCCATACCATTCCATGGGTCTTCGCGGCGGGCGACCAGATCGGGCACGGTGGCGATCGTGTAGTCGTCGGGGTCCGCGGCAGCCAGTTCCTCCCAGGTCAGTGGAGTCGAGACCGTTGCAATCGCGGTGCGTCGCACCGAATATGCCGACGCAAACGTGCGGTCCCTCGCGTTCTGATTGAAGTCGATGAAAATGCGGGCGCCGCGATCCTCCTTCCACCACGAGGTCGTCACCGCGTCCGGCGCACGGCGTTCCACTTCACGGGCCAGCGCGATGCCGGCACGGCGCACCGCGATGAAATCCCAATCCCTTTTGATTCGCACGAACACGTGAATGCCACGTCCCCCGGACGTCTTCGGGTAACCGACGAGTCCGATCTCGTCGAGCAGCGGTCGCAGGACGTCGACGGCAACGGTACGGGCCTGGTCAAAACTCGTGCCGGGCTGCGGATCCAAATCGACGCGCAGCTCGTCGGGGTGGTCGGTGTCCGGACAGCGGACTTGCCACGGATGCAGGGTGACGGTGCCCATCTGCGCAGCCCACACGATGGACGCGGGGTGGGTGACCTTCAATGCGTCGGCGGTCCGCCCGGACGGAAACGTGATTCGGCAGGTCTGCAGATAATCGGGATGGTGCTGGGGAATTCGCTTCTGGTAGATCTCCTCGCCGTCGATACCGTCGGGGAAGCGCTGCAGGTGGGTTGGGCGGTCGCGCAGCGCGGTGAGCATCGGGCCTCGCCCGACTGCAAGGTAGTACTCGACGAGTTTGCGCTTGGTTCCGCCTGAGCCCAGCTCGGGGAAATACACCTTGTCCGGGTTGGTCAGCCGGACCGCGATGCCGTCGACGTCGAGCTCTTCTGCAGCAGCCATGTCACGCGAGCCCTGAAACGATGTCGGAAAGCCTGAAGACGACAGGCCGATCGAGCTGCTCATAAGTGCATGATCGCGGGTCTCGATCGGGGCGCCAACGGTTGAATTGCGCGGTGTGGCGGAACCTTTCACCTTCCATGTAGTCGTAGCGGACTTCCACCACCCGCTCGGGCCGGAGCGGCACGAACGACAGATCCTTCCCTGCGTTCCAGCGGGAGAACTCGTTCTTTCGCGGTGTGCGTTCGCCGGCTTCGTGAGCAGCCCAATTCCACGGATGCGCATCGAAGCTGGTGACCAGCGGCTGGAACTCGGTGAACAATTGCCGCCGCTTCGCCAGCGGGAAGGCACCGATCACGCCGACGGAAGCGAGGCTGCCGTCATTCTTATAGAGCCCGAGCAGTAGCGAGCCGATCGCCTTCTCGTCGGACTTGTGGACGCGATAACCGGCGACTACGCAGTCGGCGCTCCGCTCGTGCTTGATCTTGAACATCACGCGCTTGTTCGGGTGATAGGTGAGGGTCAGCGGTTTGGCGATAATCCCGTCGAGGCCGGCTCCCTCGAACTCGTCGAACCAGCGTTGCGCGGTCGACAGATCGGTGGTCGCAGGTGTGACATGAATTGAGGGACCTGATCCGGCTAGCGCCTCGACCAAGGCGGCGCGACGCTCGCTGAATGGCCGTCCGGTGTAGTCGTCATCGTCGATAGCAAGCAAGTCGAAGGCGATAAAAGCGGCCGGCGTCTGCTGCGCGAGCATCCGCACCCGCGAATCAGCCGGGTGGATGCGCTGTTGAAGCGCCTCGAAGTCCAGGCCGTGGTCGGTGGCGATGACGATCTCGCCATCTATCACGCAGCGATCGGGAAGTTCGGTCTTGGCGGCTTCGATTAGTTCGGGGAAGTACCGGGTCATCGGCCTCTCGTTGCGGCTGCCGAGCTCGACCTGATCTCCGTCGCGAAAGCAGATGGACCTGAATCCATCCCATTTAGGTTCGTAGGACGCCTCAGTGGGGATCGACGCCACGGACTTGGCCAGCATTGGCGACACCGGGGGCATGACGGGCAGCTTCATCAGCCCATTGTGGAGTAACGGTTCGCCGACTACCTGAAGGAAGGCCTTGTTCTGCGCCGGAAGACCTAAAGCGGCGGCGGTTTATTCAGCCTCGGTGACATCGTTCCGGCCTCGGATAACGGCCGTTTAGTCAAGGTGTGAAGGGGGCACGCGAGAAATGTGTCAGTGACAGCGTTTAAGGACCTGCCGTTGGCCGACCGGGACCGCAAGTGGGACGGTGCCGCCGCCGAGAAGCGTGTCCGCAAGTGGGCCGGCGCAGAGGACGGACCCAACCAGAAGTACCGGGACGCCCACATCTGGTACGACAACGGCAAGAAAAACAACTTCACCGCCTACAAGCTGCTGTTTGCCGACGTGATCGGAGGACAGCTCAAAGCAGTGCCGCGTGGGGTGATGATCGCTGGCGCGATTATGGACGGCGCACGTGGCGGCATCAACTTGCCTAAGACTGACGTCGACCGGGTAAAGAGTCACCTGGCCAAGTACTACAAAAAGATGAACGAGGTAGCGCCCTGGGAGCGCGGCTGATTCACCAACCGCTGCGACCGGCGATCATCAGACGGCCACCGCGAGTGACGCCAAACCGCGCAGGGTGACGTTGCGCTTATAAACCGGTTCACCGTCCAGCCGCGCGTCAGGGAAGCGTGCCGTCACGCCCGACAACGCGACCGTGGCCTCCAGGCGGGCAAGTGGAGCGCCCAGGCAGTAATGCAGGCCACGTCCGAATGCCAAGTGCCGGAATGCGTTTCGGTCCGGGTCGAAGGTCTCTGGCCGCTCGAACTCTTTCGCGTCGTGCTGAGCTGCGGCCAACAGCAGCATCATCGAATCGCCCTTGACGACCGCGGTGTCCCCAATCGTCATGTCGTCGGCGGCAATTCGGGCCACCAACTGCACGGGCGGGTCGTAGCGCAGAGTTTCCTCGATGACCGCCGGCGCACGATTGGCGTCCGCGCCCAGTGCGGCCCACTGCGCCGGATTACGCAACATCGCCAAGATGGCGTTGGCGATCAGGTTCACGGTGGTTTCGTGCCCGGCGATCAGCAGCAAGCTGCATGTCGAGACGATCTCATCCTCGGTCAGCTGATCGCCGGACTCCTCCACCGCGATCAACCGCGACATCAGGTCGTCGCCGGGTTGTGAACGGCGCAGCTCGATCAGCTCGTGCAGATAATTCCGGAGCCATTGACCGGCACGAATGCGCTCCTCCATGCCGTCGGCCGGCTCGCCGGTGATCGTGAAGAACGGGTCCAGCGCCTGCGCCAGCAGCGCCGATGCACGGCTGAACCCCGGCTCGTCCTCCAGCGGCACCCCCAACAGCCGGCAGATGACCGCCACCGGCAACGGGTAAGCGAGATCGCTGATCACGTCGAACCGGCCCCGCTCGGCGATGCGGTCGAGCAATCCGTCGACCAGCTCGGCGATGTGCGGTTGCAACTCATTGACCACCTTGGGCACGAACGCCTTGCTGACCAGTTTGCGCAGCCGGGTGTGATCGGGTGGGTCGAGGAACAAGAAGCCGGGAGGTCCCATCGGCCGCGCGGCTAAACCTTCAGCAAGCAGGCGCTGGGCGATCGTCGACTTGAGCCGGTCGGAGGACGACGACGGGTGGCGCAGCGCCTCGTCGCAGTCGCGAAAGGTCGAAAAGACGGTGAGGTTGGCTGCCGGGAGCTGCATCGGGCCGCGGTCACGTAACTGCGCATACACCGGATATGGATCAGCCCGGTTGGCCGCGTCCAGCAGCTGCAGCAGAAGTGCTTGCGGCTCGGCGACACTCAACACAGTTGTCATGGCTTCATTGTGCAGGCATTGATGCGGAGCGCTACGCGCCTCCTGCTGACAGGGAGCTCAGCCGCGCAGGAATTCGACGATGTGTCCGGCCAATTCTTCGCCGGCGTCCTCCTGGAGGAAGTGCCCGGCATCGTGCACGACCGGGTGGTCGATCCCTTGTGCGCCGCGCATCTCGCGCTTAAAGATCGGCGCCATTCCGCCGGTAATCGGGTCTTTATCGCTGAAGGCGACCAGCATCGGCGTCGGGCTCGTGCAAAGCTTCGCCCATGCCGAGCGGTTGGCCGGTGCCGCGGGGTCTTCCGGCGATGTCGGAATCAAGCCGGGCATGGCTCGCGCTGCGATGCAGTAAGTGTCGTCGGGGAACGGCGCATCGTAGGCCGCGCGCACCTCGTCGCTCATCGGCCGACGACAGCCGCCCTGCACGAACCGGCCAATGTCGATCGACGGTGCCCCTTGGATCGCCTCGCGGAACCGCCACCAAATCTCCGGCATCGGGATATCGCCGGTGGGCAAACCGGTGTTGGCGACGACGAGCCTGCTGAAGCGTTCAGGATGCTCGGCGGCCAGCCGCAATCCGATCAGCCCGCCCCAGTCTTGGCCGACCAGGGTCACCCGGTGCAGGTCCAGGGTGTCGAACGCGCACGCCCGCACCCATTCGACATGACGGGCGTAAGTATGGTCCTCGATGCGGGTTGGCTTGTCGGAACGACCGAACCCGACCAAGTCTGGGCACACGACTCGATGCCCGGCAGCGGTCAGCACCGGAATCATCTTGCGGTACAGGAACGACCACGACGGTTCGCCGTGCAGCATGAGCACCGGGTCGGCGTCGGCTGGGCCGTCTTGCACCCACGCCATCCGCAGCGCGTCGCCGTCGTCGTCCGAGACTTCGCAATACTGTGGCGGATACGGGAATTCAGGAAGATCAGCAAAGCGCTCGTCGGGTGTTCGCCGGGTCTGCATGCCACACCATAACTCGGCGGGCAGTTAGCACATCGATTCAAGTCGATCCAGAAAAGGACCGTGGCCTTTGAGCAGCTTGATCCTGGCCTGCGGCACCGAGAACCAGCCAAGCCGGTCGATCTCCGGGAAGGACCTGATCCGGCCCGACCCCCGCGGCCATTCGATCTCGAAGGTGTTGCTGTGCGCGTCGGTGATATCGAGATCGCCGTGCACGGCGAACACCGTCAGCAACTTGCCGCTGGGCTGTTTGACCAGACCAAGATCGAGGCGCGGACCGGTCGGCGGCCGCAGCCCCACCTCTTCTTCGAATTCGCGCTGCGCGGCCGCCCAGGGATCTTCCCCGTCGGTGTACTCCCCCTTGAGGATCGACCAGGCTCCGTTGTCCTTTCGAGCCCAAAACGGTCCACCCGGATGTCCGATGAGGACTTCGACGACGCCGTCCTGCACCCGATACAGCAGTAGGCCCGCGCTGAGCTTGGGCATGGGAGTTAAACCCCGACCGCGCGTTCCAAATCTTTCAGCGAGGTTTCCAGGTGACCGAGCAGCCGCTGCAGGTGCGGCACACTTCGCCGGCAGCCGACCAAGCCGAAGTCCATGTTGTCGGCGTTGTTCACCAACGTGATGTTCAACGCCTGCCCGTCCAGCGGGATCGACAGCGGATAGTTCCCGTCCATACGCGCGCCTCCCCAGTAGATCGGCTCGGTCGGGCCCGGCACGTTGGAGATGACAATGTTGAACGGCGGCGGTGCCGACGAAGCGAACCCCGGCACCGCGGCGAGTCCCAACGGCGCGATGAGGAACGCCGACAACGCCAGTGCTTGCAGTCGAGGCAGTTCGGCGAACACTTCCTTGTTGCCTCGCATCGATCCGCTGATCGTTTCCAGCCGCTTGGCGGGATCCTCGACGTCGGTCGCAAGATTGCACAGGATGCTGCCGACCATGTTGCCGCCGCTGTCGGCCTCTTCTGCTGTACGCAGGCTGACCGGAACCATGGCGATCAGCGGTGTGTCCGGCAACGCATGCGCGTCGGTCAGGTAATAGCGCAGTGCACCCGAACACATCGCGAGGACGACGTCGTTGACCGTCACCCCAGCCGCCCGCTTGATGCTCTTGATGCGGTCCAGCGACCACGACTGGGCCGCGCACCGGCGTGCGCCGCCGATGGGGACGTTGAGCATGGTGCGGGGCGCGGCGAACGGCAGGGTGAGTTGCTGTTCCACCAGGGCGGCCCGGGCCAGCGACCACGTCGAAGGTCCCAACGCCGCGACAGATCCGGCAACCTGCCGCAGAGTCTGCCAGCGCGACCGGCCAGCTGAACGGTTGGGTTTCCGGCGGCGCGGCAGACTCCAGATCGCCCGTATATCAGGATCATCCGGATCGGTCGACAGCGCGCGTTGCGTCAGCTTCAACGCGGAAACACCGTCGATCAACGAATGGTGACACTTGGTGTAGAAGGCGAACCGCCCATCGTCCAACCCCTCCACAAAATAGGCTTCCCACAGCGGGCGGTGGCGGTCGAGCAGGCTGCCGTGCAACAGCGAGGTCAGCTCGAGCAGGTCGCGGACCCGGCCCGGCGGAGGCAACGCCGAGCGCCGCACGTGATAGTCCAGGTCGATGTCATCCGGGTCGTCGTAGGCCCAAGCAAGGTTGGCGACTCCGCCGAGAAGCCGTGCCGGTCGCTTGCGGAACGCCGGCTGGAAGTCGCGGTTGGCAACCAGAGCGTCGTAGGCCTTGCGGGCAAAGTCCGGTCCAGCCCCCTCCGGCGGCTCGAACAGCTGCAGACCGCCGACGTGCATGGGGTGCTCGCGCGATTCGGTCAGCAGAAATACCGAGTCGGTGGGGGTCATCAGCTCCATTGGACCCATTAAACGCTTTCGACAACGGATTCGGCTGAATCTGCGCAGTTGAAGAGCGGTCTCGCCTACGGCGTCAGAGGTGAAAGCCCCCGAGGCCCGGCAGGTGTGGGAGGCCTGGGCCGGGGCCGTGCGGTATGCCCGGGAGGCCCGGACCCGGCGGCCCTGGCGGGGGACCCGGCGCCAAGGGTCCGGGCCCGGGTATCGGCAGCCGTGGCGCCGGAAGCGGGGCGATCGGGGGCGGTATGACCGGCGGAACTGCTGGAACGGGTGCCGGAGCGGCCGGGGCGGGTGCCGGAGCGGCCGGGGCGGCTGGAGCGGCCGGGGCGGCAGGGGCGGCAGGGGCAGGCACCGGCGCTTGGACAGGTGGCGGGGCCGGTTTGGCCGGAACTACCACCCGCTGCCCGATGCTGGGCCGCTCACTGACCTTTGGACGGATATCGAGTGCCAGCGCCATCGTCAGGGCAGCGACACCGAATACGAAGACCATCAATACCCCGAGGGCGACCAGGAACGGCCGTCGGCCCGGCTCTGTGTCCTCGGCGAAGAAGTCAGCGTTGGTTTCGTCCGGCGTTGCGCTGTAAGCCTGCTGCTGGCTGAATGCTCCGCCATCAACCGGCACCAACGGCTCTACCGCTCCGCTGCCGGGATCTTGGGCATACGCGAGGGCGTTCGTTGACCAATCGACGAGCGGTGCATGCCCGGATGCCAGCGCCGCACCGCGGGCAAGTGCCGATTCCGGCTCGGCGGGTGCGCTGACGGCTAGCGGAGTCGCGGCGTCCAGTTCTGCCTTGATGATCCCGACGTCAACACCGTTGGAGCCCACCACGAATAGCGCTTGCGGATGAGGTTCCAGCCCCTCAGCGCCGGCGGCCATCGCCGTGAGTTCGGCGACAGCGTCTACGTCGTCGTCCGGCAGGGGAGTTTGGCGCACGTCGGCGATCGAACCGTCCGAGCAGTCGACGACAGCCAGCGTCGCAGAGTCCGGCTCAACGAACAGCAACCCGGTATGGGCATAGCCGGTGGTGGTGCCATATGCCTGAGCCAACGCGGCCGCAGCCAGAAAGGCCGAGACCAGCATGACGTTTTCCACCCGGTGGGCCGCCAAGGCATCCCGCAACGCATCGGCCTCGACCGGATCCGCCCATGTCACGCCGGTCGACGCCAGCCGATAACCGCCTTCTTCGGCACCTTCTCGAGTGCCCAGGATCGCTGCCAGCACCTGGTCGGTTGCCGTGTTGCCGGCATGTGCTGCAGTGGCGACCGGGAACGCATCGTCCTCGACGGTGGCACCCTCGCCGTTTTCCCCTTCGACCAGCACCATGCGGACTGTCGACGGTGCCATCGACACTCCAAAAACGATGTCCACAACGCCTCCAACGCAGTTGCGTGGTCGTTCTGTCCGACGGCAACACCGCAGGGACCCGGCGACCTGATCCCTTGACCCTACTCGGTGCGGCAACCGGTAGCCGCTGGTCAAACCCGTCAGCTGATTTTGTCCAGCCGGAACGGCATCGTGATGATTAGCGCCTGGTTGATGCCGCAAGCGCCGCTTTCGCCGGACGTCCTGTCGATACCGGCGAGGGTTGTCGAACCGACTGAGACCGAACCCTTTTCGTTTCGGGATATCACGCTTGACGACGTATTCGCTGCCGTGGATGTTCACGTCCGCGCTCCACCCCTGATCACTGCTGACCCGTCCAGTGCAATCCACCGGGGTGGTGCACGTCGTGCTGATCGTCCAGGTGCTGCGGACGGTTACCTCACGCTGGTAGACCTCGTTGGTTTGCGCCCAGTCGCCATTCGACATGGCGGCGTAGGTTCCGTTGAGTCCCCACTCGTCGCCGGAAGCGGCCGCCGTCGGCCCCGCGAACGCGCCGGCTACAGCCGCAATGAGAGCTGCGCTGACCGTTGCCTTCGTCGACTGCACCGCAGTCATCCGACCGGCGTGAATTGAATGTGAAGCTCGTTGAGGCCACGCAAAATGTAGGTCTGGGCGTAGCTGTGGCGGCGCTCGTCCACCTTGCCGTGTTGGGCTTCCGTTGGCCCGAATATCGGCCATCCGATCCAAAATGCGCTCCGGCGAGACCCGGCCCTCGACCCGGGTCAGCGGTGCGCCCGGGCAGGTGTGCACGCCGCGCGCGAACGCGATGTGCTCGCGAACATTGCTGCGGTCGAGTCGGAATTCGTGTGAGCTGTCGAAGCGTCTGGGATCCCGGTTGACCGCACCCAGGGAGACCATGACCGTGGCGCCGGCCGGGATGTCGAGGCCTCCCACGCAGGTCGATTTGCGGGCTGGCCGATCACGATGTTCAGAACGGGTCGTCTGCCTTGCAAATGGGGACCGAGATCATCGCCATAGCACTCAAGCATCTGCGGAAGAACCCGGTGTTGACCACAGTCAGCATGTGCGGCAGTTTGTTGCGAAGCTCCCCCCGTGCATCCGGCTAGCCCTGAATTGTCGGTTGCCGTCCTTATCATCAGCTCATGCACAGGGCGTCTTTCACGGACCCAATGTGCGCATGAACATTGCCCTGATCTTCCTGCCGCTTTACCTCGGGCTCATCGTCGGCGTCATCGGCCGTAACGTCTGGTTGGGCTTGGCGGGGGCTATTTTCGGCATCGCCTTGGCACTGTTGCTGCGCCGCGAGCGCCCAGATGCCCGCATGGCACAAGTTGATGCCATGAGCGGGGTGGAGTTTGAGAACCACGTCGCCGGCCGCCTGCGCCGTGCGGGCTGGCAGGTGAGGTTCACCCCGGCAATCGGTGACTACGGCGTTGATCTGATCGCCGACAGGGACGGCCAGTCCGTGGCAATCCAGTGCAAACGCCACGGCAAATCAGTCGGTGTGGCGGCCGTCCAGCAGGTGGTCTCGGGTGCACTGCACCACGGATGCACGAGGAGCATTGTGGTAAGTAACCAGGAGTTCACAACTGCGGCAAAGCAATTAGCCTATACCCACCGCTGCCAACTGATTGGGCGCAAAGCATTGCAAGCCTGGGTACCGCCGCCCTCACGCAGAGCGATTTAGCGCTTAGAGCGATGACAGCAGGGTCTCGAGCGACGACAGCAATCGATTCCGTTGCTCGCCCATCAGCGTGGCCAAGACGTGCGCAGCTGGCCGACCAAACGTTTGGCGGTGGCGGAGGGATTTGAACCCTCGGACGGGGGTTACCCGTCACACGCTTTCGAGGCGTGCTCCTTAGGCCGCTCGGACACGCCACCGCCGGACAGCTTACCCAACGCCGACCTGCTCACCCCAATCGCTGGCGGGCGAAGAAGGCCTCCAGCAGCGCGGCGCATTCGTCGGCCAGTACCCCGCCCAGCACGGCTGGGCGGTGGTTGAGCCGCCGGTCGCGGACCACGTCCCACAGCGAGCCGACCGCCCCGGTCTTGGGCTCCCACGCCCCGAACACCAGGCGCTCCACCCGCGCCATCACCAGCGCGCCGGCGCACATCGTGCACGGCTCGACGGTGACCGCCAGCGTGGCCCCGGCCAGCCGCCACCCGTCGCCGAGCACCTCGGCGGCCGCCCGGATGGCCAGAATCTCGGCGTGGGCTGTCGGATCGCCGAGCGCCTCACGCGCATTGACCGCGCGGGCCAGCTCGGTTCCATCGGCGCCGACCACCACCGCGCCCACCGGAACGTCGCGGGGACCAGCGGTAGCAGCAACCGCCAGCGCGGCGCGGATCAGGTCTTGGTCGGATCTCACCGTCCGAGGCGTTCGAGCACCGTCGACAGCTCGTCGGCGAAGCCCATCTCCCGCGCGATGCGGCCCAGCTGCTCGTCGGCGTACAGATCGGTCTCGTCGAGAATGACGCCCAGCACCGCCTCGGGCAGCCCTACGTCGGACAATAACCCGAGGTCGCCCTCCTCGAACGGGTCGGCGTCCTCAAGATCATCGGGATCGATGTCGGCATCCAGGTTGTCCAGCACTTCGGCGGCGATGTCGTAGTCCAGGGCCGCGGTGGCGTCCGAGAGGAACAGCCGTGTTCCCGAAGGGGCCGGGCGCACGATGACGAAGAACTCGTCGTCGACGTCGAGTAACCCGAAAACCGCTCCGGCGCTGCGTAACTCGCGCAGTTCCGTCTCGGCGGCAGTCAAGCTGGTCAGGGCTTTTGACCGCATGGCAGAACAGCGCCATTTACCGTCCTCACGCACGACCGCCACGCCGAACCCATCCGGCGCGTCAGGCTGCGCGGAAGCCCGCTGTGCTCCCATGGGCGCCTACGCTAGTCCCGCTGGAGCCCGTTGACCAGCACAAGCCCAGCACACGACCAGCACATCACCAGCAGATCGGTGCCATATCAGGCGGCGGCCGTCCGGGCAAATGTGCCAACCTTGGGGGGTGGCTAGCCCTGTTTTCGAGACACCGGTATGCGTGCTGGGCCTGGGGCTGATCGGCGGGTCGATCTTGCGGGCCGCAACCGCCGCCGGCCGCCAGGCCTTCGGCTATAACCGCTCGGTGGAAGGCGTCCAGGCCGCCCGGTTCGATGGCTTCGACGCCACGACCGACATAACCGAAGCGCTGACCCGCGCCGCCGAGAGCGGGGCGCTAGTCGTTCTCGCGGTGCCGATGCCAGCATTACCGATCCTGCTCACCCATATCAGCGAATTGGCCCCGAACTGTCCGCTTACCGACGTCACCAGCGTCAAAACCGCGGTGCTCGATGAGGTCAACGCCGCCGGTCTGCTGACACGCTTCGTCGGCGGACATCCGATGACCGGCACGGCGCACTCGGGTTGGGCCGCCGGTCATGCCAGGCTGTTCAGAGGCGCCCCGTGGGTGATCAGCGTCGACGACCACGTCGATCCCGGCGTCTGGGCGATGGTGATGCAGCTGGCGCTGGACTGCGGGTCGGTGTTGGTACCGGCCCGATCCGACGAGCACGACGCCGCCGCGGCCGCCATCTCGCATCTGCCGCACCTGCTGGCCGAAGCCCTGGCCGTCGCCGCTTCAGAGGTTCCATTGGCGTTCGCACTGGCCGCGGGGTCGTTCCGGGACGGCACCCGGGTGGCGGCCAGCGCACCCGATCTGGTGCGGGCCATGTGCGAAGCCAATGCAAGCCAACTGCTGCCGGCGGTGGATCGTGCCATCACATTGCTGGCTGCTGCCCGGGAGTCGCTGGCGCACAACAACTCCGTGGCCGAGCTCACCGAAGCCGGGCATGCCGCACGCAAACGCTACGACAGTTTCTCCCGACCCGAGATCGTCACCGTGTTCGTCGGCGCGGAAAACTGGCGCGAAGAACTGGCTGCCGCGGGCCGTGCCGGCGGGGTGATCAGATCCGCTCTGCCAAGTCTGGATAGTTCACAATGAAGCCGTCCGCGTCGACGGACAGGGTGGTCTCGGACACTGGCGAGTGCACCTTGATCCCGTCAGGAGCCCCCGGCGCTGCACTGCTGTAGCTGACCACCGCTGAAGTCAGCGACATATCCGGCAGGTTCACGTAAATCGTCGGCACCGTGATCGAGTCCGGCCGCTCCATCAATCCGCAGCGGCGGATCGGCAGCGCATTGAAGAACGGGCTGAAGACCACGTCGACGTCAAGCGCACCGCCGAAGGCGGCCCGGGACTCACCCCGGTAGTCGGTGACCATCCACATGTTCTCCTCGTCGCGGGCCACCGCAAGCTGCCGTTCCCGCTCGGCCGAGGTGACAGTCATGCCGAGCCGCCTGGTCGCACCGGTCTCGTCGGTCTGCAGGTCGTAATAGACGGCGAACGCCGGATGAGCGTTTCCGGCAGCGGCGACGATACGCCCGTTGGCCTTGATTCGGTTGCCGGACAACTGGACTCGCACCGATTCCATCTGCCGAGCGTCATATGCGCGCCAGGTCAGCATCGTCGACCACGAGCTCGCTGTCGCATCTGCAGGGGCTTGGCTCACGGGTCCACGTTAGGCGACGGCCTCGGTGATTTCGAGGCGTATTCGGTCACGCCTGCGTCAGTCGGCGGCGTCCGGCGCAGCCGACCGGTACCCGGCACCGAAGTCCACACCGCATATGCCATCGCGGCATCAAGGATCAGCGCCAGCGCGGCCACCATCAGCGCACCGACCAGGGCGATGTGGAACTGACGCACTTTGATGCCGTCGATGAGGTAGCGGCCCAGCCCGCCCAGGCTGGCGTAGGCCGCCACCGTCGCGGTGGCAACCACCTGCAGCGTCGCGGTGCGCACCCCGCCCACGATCAGCGGCAGCGCGTTGGGCACCTCGACACGCAGCAATATCCGCAACTCGCTATAACCCACCGCGCGGGCAGCGTCGACGGCTGTCGGGTCCACCGCGGCAATTCCGGCATACGTTCCGGCCAACAGCGGGGGGATGCCCAGCAGCATCAGCGCCACGATCGGCGGTACCAGGCCCAGCCCCCAGAGCAGGACCGCCAACAGCAGCACACCCAACGTCGGCAATGCGCGCAAAGCGTTGACCAGGCTCACCACCACGACCGTGCCGCGGCCGGTGTGACCGACGATTAGACCGAGCGGGATGGCCACCAGTGCCGAAGCCGCCACTGCGGTTGCGGTGTACTCCAGGTGCTCCGCGGTGCGCGCCGCCAGGCCCACCGGGCCGACCCAGTTAGAGGCGGTGAACAAGAAGGACAGCGCCTGGGAAAGGAAATTCATTGCGAGCCCCCCACCACTGGAGCCCTCAGCAGCCGACGGCCGGGGCGCGACACCCGTTCCCACGGCGACGCCAGTCGACCGGCCAGCATGATCAGCACGTCGATGACGACCGCCAGCGCGAAGATGGCGATGATCCCGGCGACGATCTGGTCGCTCTTGTTAGCCTGATAGCCCTCGGTGAACCAGGTTCCCAGGCCACCGATCCCGATCACCGCGCCGACCGAGACCATCGAGATATTGGTCACCACGACGACGCGCAAGCCGGCTACCAGCACCGGAATCGACAGTGGCAGTTCGATTTTGAGCAGCCGCACCACCGGCCGATAGCCGACCGCACTGGCCGCGTCACGGACCTGAGCCGGCACCGCGTCGAGCGCCTCGAGCACCGCCCGCACCAGCAGCGCCGATGTGTACAGCGTCAGCGCGACCATCACATTGGCCTCGTCCAAGATCCTGGTGGGGATGACCAGCGGCAACACCACGAACAGCGCCAGCGACGGGATAGTGAACACCACACTGGCGGCCACCGTGGTGAGGCGTCGCAATATAGTTCTGCGCCACACCACGACCCCCCACGGCAGTGCGATCGCCAGCCCCGCCAGCACCGGCACCAGCGAGAGCCGGAGGTGGATCACGGTCAGCGTCCACGCGGCCGGCAGGTGAGTCAGCAGGTAGTGCACGCCTAATCCTGCCGTCGGGATTCCACTGCGGCCAGCACGTCGTCGGCCCGCACTCCCCCGATGACCTTGCCCGCCGCATCGACGGCCACACCCATCGCGGCCGGGGACGACAACGCGGAGTCCAACGCCTGGCTGAGGTTGGCGCCCGGTCGGAACAGCGAACCGACCGCGGTCATGCTGTCGACCAATGCTGCGCCGCTGCGGTGTTTGCCCATCCCGGCCGCGTCGATCCAGCCCAGCGGAGCGCCGTCGGGTCTGACCACCAATGCCCAGCCGTCGCGGAATTGCACATCGCCGATGCCGGCCTCGGTGACACAGGCGATCTCGTGCATCGGCAGTCCACTGGCGTCCAACAACTGCAGCCACCGATAGCCGCGACCGGCGCCGATCATCCGCGCCACAAAATCGTTAGCCGGACGCGACAGCAGCCGCGCGGGCTGCTCGTACTGCTGCAGCGTTCCAGCCGGGCCGAACACCGCGACGCGATCGGCTAGCCGCAACGCCTCGTCGATATCGTGGGTGACGAAAACGATCGTTTTGTGCAGTTCGGCTTGCAGCCGCAGTATTTCGCGCTGCAACTCGTGGCGGACTATTGGGTCCACGGCCGAAAATGCCTCGTCCATCAGAAGAATCGGTGGATCGGCGGCCAGTGCCCGCGCTACGCCGACCCGCTGCTGCTCGCCACCGGAGAGCTGCGCGGGATAGCGAGTCGCCAACTTGGTGTCCAGGCCGACCCGCTGTAGCGCCGCGTACCCGGCGTTTCGCGCGACCCGTCGCGAGGCGCCTTTGAGCCGCGGGACGGTGGCGACGTTGTCAATCACCCGTTGGTGGGGCATCAGGCCCGCACCCTGAATCACGTAGCCGATGCCAAGGCGCAGTCGCACCGGATCGACCGCCGCGACGTCGGCACCATCGACCATGACGCTGCCCGAGGTCGGCTCGACCATCCGGTTGATCATCCGCATCGAGGTCGTTTTACCGCAACCGGAGGGACCGACGAAAACCGTCAGCGTACCTGCCGGTACTTCCAGCGTCAGACGATCGACGGCGACGGTGCCGTCGCCGTAGACCTTGCTGACGTCTTCGAAGCTGATCACGTCTCAGCCCCGAATCGGATGATCGAAGTCATTGCCCCGCAGCCAGTTACGGGCAGCCTGGTCGGGGTCGATGCCGGAGTTACCTGACACCGAGGCGTTGAGATCGGCCACGTCGCGGCTGGTCAGCTTGGCTGATACCGCGTCCAACACGTCTTTGAGTCGATCGGATTTCTTCTGCGAGTTGACAAGCGGCACAATGTTGCCCGCCAGAAAATTGTGCTCTGGATCATCCAACACCACCAGATGGTTCTGCGGAATAGCCGGCGAGGTGCTGAAGATGTTGGCGGCGTTGACCGTCCCGTTCACCAGTGCACGTACGGTGACTGCCCCGCCGTCGTCGCTGATGGCGACGAAGTTGCCGGGCATGATTTCCAGTCCGTATCTCAGCCGGAGCCCGGGCAGACCCGACACGCGGACTTGAAAGTCCGAGGGCGCGGCGAACTTCACGTCGGGTGAATATGCGGCCAGGTTGGCGATCGTCTTGAGATTCCACTTGGCAGCGGTCTCGGCAGTGACAGTCACCGTGTCGGTATCCGACGCCGGAGACGGCGTCAGAATCGACAAATCCCCCGGAAGCTGTTTGTAGAGTTCCAACTCGACGGCATCAAGCATGGTCACTGTTTCATCCGGCTTGAAGTACTGCAGCAGGTTGCCGATGTATTCGGGCACCAGATCGATCGAATGGTCTTTCAGCGCGGGGATATACGTCTCACGGCTGCCGATCCCCATCCGCCTTCCGACGGTGAAACCGTTGGTCTGCAAGGCTTGTGCATAGATTTCGGCGATGATTTTCGACTCCGGAAAGCCCGCCGATCCGACCACGATCGAACTCACATTGCCCGACACCCCGCCGAGCGGATTCGAGCTTCCACAGGCCGCGGCAACCAGACATACGCTCGCGATCCATGCCGCCGCGCGGGGTCCGCGTCGTCGCAGCATGCTCATAACAACCGACACTATCGCCAGGCACCTGTTCACATCGCGCTGGCTCGGCTGGGAGGGTCGCCTAGTGCCTCTTTTCTGGTAGGACGGTTTCATTCCGGGTGGGAAAGGGCAAACATTGCACTATGAGCAGCGATCCGTCGGTGTCGCCCGATCAACCAGCCGATCAGTCACCTCAAACCACTGCTCCGGCAGGACGCGCTGGGGCCCCGCCGCCGCCGGAGTCGGCGGTGAAGTTCACTCGCGCTGCGAGCATATGGACGTCGCTGACCGCGGGCTTCCTGATTCTCATTGTCCTGCTGATCTTCATCACCCAGAACACCGTGTCGGCGCAGTTTGCCTTCCTCGGCTGGCACTGGAGCCTGCCGCTGGGGGTGGCGATTCTGTTGGCCGCGGTGTGCGGCGGGCTGATCACCGTGCTCGCCGGTACGGCTCGGATTTTCCAGTTGCGGCGGGCGGCGAAGAAGAACCTGGCCGCCGGCCGGCCGGTGTAGGAACCCGATCGCAAGCCACCCGACAAGCCTGCGTGTACGGCCTCAACGCCTGAGCTGAAAGATTTTCAGGGGTGCAGCTGGGTCAGTCCGCGCGCGATCAACGGCGCCACGGTATCCCCTACCCGGTCGAAGGCATCGGAGTTTTCGGCGTCGGAGTAGCCCGACATGCGGCTGCGGAACTCGATGCCGGCGGCGATGATCGCCAGCTTGAAGTAGGCCAGCGACATGTAGAAGTTCCAGTGCGCCAACGGCTGTCCGGA
Organism: uncultured Actinomycetota bacterium; assembly: GCA_963838755.1. GTDB lineage: Bacteria > Actinomycetota > Actinomycetes > Mycobacteriales > Mycobacteriaceae > Mycobacterium. The sequence continues at coordinate 42,723 of CAWISO010000024.1, forward strand.
GGCCAGCGAGTAGCGGTGCGCCAGCTCGTCGGCAACTGGCAGCAGCGGCGACGTCCATGCGGCCTGCGTATTGATGATCAGGTCCAGCGACGGGTCGCGGTAGACACACATCAACGCCGCGTCACTAAGCGGATCTCCGAGCGTGGACAGCTCCCAGTCCACGACGGCACGCACCTGTCCCGGATCCGTTGCGTCCAATATGGTGTTGTCGATGCGGTAGTCACCGTGCACGATCGACGTGCGGCTCTGCTCCGGAATGGACTGCTGCAGCGCCGAATGCAGCCGGGCAACGTCGGTGTCGCGGTCGTCGTCGGGTAGGCGCACCAGCCTCCACTGCGAACCCCACCGGCGGACCTGACGTTCCAGGTACCCGCTGGGTTTGCCGAAATCGGCGAGTCCGACAGCATTCGGCTCGACGGCGTGCAGGTCTGCCAGCACCCGGATCAGCGCGTCCACACAGCCCTCGATGACCTGCTCGTCGCCCAGGGCATCGAGCTCAGCGCGGCTGCGGACAACCTGTCCGGCAACGTATTCGACCAGTTGGAACGGTGCACCGAGCACCGAGTCGTCGTTGCACAACGAGACCGCGCGGGCCACCGGAACCGCGGTATCGGCAAGAGCCGCGACGACTTTGTACTCGCGGGTCATGTCGTGCGCCGACGGGGTCAGCCCATGCAGCGGCGGACGACGCAGCACCCATCTCGACGAATCATCTTCAACCAGGAAGGTCAGGTTCGAGCGGCCACCGGAGATTAGTTGTGCCCGCAGTTCGCCGTCGCGGCCAATGCCGGCCGAACGTAGATAACCGTCCAGCGCGGTCAAGTCGAGCCCGTCAAGCGCCGAAGAAGTCACCGGACTTGTCTATCACCGCTAGCTTGCACCGTCACCGGGCGCGTCGATTCCGGGGCAGCAGGTCCCAGACGTGTTCGGTGCCGTTTACCGTCACCACGCTGGCCTGACCAGACCGGGAGAACAGCAGCCGGGTGACCGACGCGTAGTCGATGGGGAACGACAACACCCGCTTGGTGCCCAGAATCTCATGCAGCACCACGTTGATCACCCCGCCGTGGCTGAATACCACCACGGTGTCCTCGTGCTCTGCAGCGCTGGCAACGTCGTCGACAGCGGCACGCACCCGGGCGCGAAACGCGTCCTCGTCGACCGTGCTGGGCAGGTGTCCGTCCGCCATTCGTGCCCACTCTTGCGGGTTCTCGTCGCGGATTTGCTCGATCGGGATGTAAACGGGTAGCTCGCGGTCGTATTCGGCGAAGCGGTCGTCGATCTCGACGGTCAGCCCGTGGTCCGCGGCTATCGGCTCCGCTGTCTGGATCGCACGGCGCTGCGGGCTACTGACCACCCGGGAGATCGGAAACCTGGCCAGGGCGCCAGGCAGGCGGGCTACTTGAGCTCGTCCCTCGTCTGACAGGTCGGGGTCGGCCCCTTGTCCGGGCTCGCTGCGAAGCGGCAGCGCATGCCGGACTAGAAGCAATTGCATTCCGCGCCCCTTCCGCTCGCCCGACAGCGCAGCGGACGACCATCTCCCAAGCGGTGAGAAATTTTGCCAGAATTGCGTCGTCGATGAAGGCCCGGCCCCGTGAGGAGGACAGGTGACGCAGCCGCCCGTGGATTGGGACGCCGCCTACCGGCAAGAGGCACCGCCTCCGTGGAGCATCGGACGACCGCAGCCCGAGCTGGCGGCCCTGATCGATCACGACAAAGTCCGCAGCGATGTGTTGGACGCCGGCTGCGGCCACGCGGCGCTGTCGCTGGCCTTGGCCGCCCGCGGGTACACCGTGGTCGGTCTGGACGCCAGCGAAACTGCAGTGTCGGCCGCTGCCGCAGCTGCCGCCGAGCAGAAGCTGACCACGGCGACGTTTGAACAGGCTGACATCACTTCATTTGGTGGGTACGACGATCGCTTCAGCACCATCATCGACAGCGGCTGCTTGCATGCGCTGCCAATCGAGAAACGTCAGGACTATCTGCAATCGATTTCTCGGGCGGCCTCGCCGGGAGCATCGCTGTACATTCTGGCTTTCGCTGCCGAGGCATTCGGCGACGAGGAGGCTGTGGACCGGCCGGGCCCGCGTGGCCTGACCGAAACCGAACTTCGAGCGGCGGTCTCGACGTTGTGGGAGGTTGACGATATCCGCCCCGCCAAGCTTTACGGCAACGACAGTCCTTCCCATGGTCGTTCTCAGGGACACTTTGCCAACGTCGACCGTGACAACGAAGGCCACTTTGTGGTGCCCGGTTTCCTACTCAGCGCCCATAAGGCCGGTTATCCAGGAGGACAAGCAAATGGCTGATCGCCCCGATGTATCGATGAACCCGCAGATCATCGAGGAGTTCCGCGCAAACGGCGGCAAGGTGGGCGGCCCGTTTAAAGACGCCACCCTGCTTCTTCTGCACACCACCGGCGCGAAGTCCGGTAAAGAACGCGTCAGTCCGGTGATGTATTTCCGCATCGACGGCACACTCGCGATCGTCGGATCCTACGCAGGCGCCGACGTGGATCCGGCGTGGGTGCACAACCTGCGCGCACGTCCAGAGGCGCACATTGAAATCGGCACGGAAGCATACGATGTCAAAGTACGGGAGCTGCCGAGCCACGAGCGCGACGTCGCCTTCGACCACGTCGTGAAAACTGCCCCGGGCTTCGGCGAATACCAAACCAAAACCAACCGCGTCATCCCGGTCTTCGAACTGCAGAGGCTTGACACATGAGCTTCGATACACCTAACGGAACCAGGGGCGCTCGCCAGCCCCGCGCTGGACGACTGATGCGGTGGTTCAACACCTTAGCCATGAACCGCATCCGCAAAAGTGGCAAGTTCATGGGCGGGATGGACGCGCTGGTGCTGACGACCGTCGGCCGCAAGAGCGGAGTCGAACGCAGCTCTCCTGTCGGCTATTTTCCCGGCGATGACGGCAGCTGGCTGATCGTGGCGTCGGCAGCCGGCGCGCCGAAGAATCCGGCGTGGTACTACAACATCGCCGAGCACCCGGACAACGTCCAGATCGAGACGGCCGGCCGCACGATCGCGGTGACCGCCGAGCAACTCCATGGCGCGGCGCGCGAGGAGGCGTGGAAGCAGATCACCGCGTCAGCAGAGCGTTTTGCGCAGTACCAGCGAAAGACCGATCGCGAGCTGCCGATCATCCGCCTCACGCCTAGCCGCTAGGCCGCCCGCTCAGAGAATGCTATTCTCCGAGTGGAGAGTGGGGTGTGCTGATGGCGAGGACGCAGAGCAGTACCCAATTGGACGCAAGCGTTCTCGGACGCTGGTTGGACGCGAACGGTGCACCCGGCGAGGGCGAAGAACCCATCCTCGAGCCGCTGTCCGGCGGTTCCCAGAACACGTTGTATCTCATCCAGCGTGCTAACGAGCGCATGGTGCTGCGGATGCCGGGCAGCCGAGCCGACGCGGCCCGAATTGACGGGCTGCTGCGCGAGATCCGATTGGTGCGCGCGCTGCGCGGCACCGACGTGCCACATGCCGAGCTGATCGCCGCCAACGATGCCGGCGATCTGCTCGGCATGCCTTTCTACGTCATGCGGGCCATCGACGGATGGAGTCCGATGGACGGTGGATGGGAAGCGCCGTTCGACACCGACCTGATCGCGCGCCGGGGCTTGGCGTTCCAGCTCGTCGAAGGCGCCGCCAAGCTGGGCCGGCTGGACTGGCGCAGCCAAGGTCTCGAGGGCTTCGGCCGCCCCGACGGATTTCACGAGCGACAGGTCGATCGCTGGGTGGCGTTTCTGGACGCCTACAAGGTGCGCGACCTTCCCGGCCTGGACGAGGCCGCCGACTGGTTGCGCCGCAACCGACCCGCGCACTACACGCCGGGCATCATGCACGGTGACTACCAGTTCGCCAACGTGATGTTCGCGCACGGCGGGCCTGCCCGGCTGGCCGCCATCGTGGACTGGGAGATGACCACAGTCGGCGACCCGCTGCTGGACTTGGCGTGGTGCCTGCTGGGCTACGACGGCGAAAACCCGCGCGAGGACGGGTTTTATCTCGACATGAAAGGCATGCCGACCCGCAGCGAACTGCTCGAGCACTACGAGAAGGTCAGCGGGCGATCCTGCGAAAACATCGACTACTACCTGGTGCTGGCCAACTGGAAACTGGGCATCGTGCTGGAAAAGACTTACGCCGCCGGGGTGCGCACCGGGAAGGTCGACGCCAAAATCCAGGACGCGTTCGGAGCGATGATCCCGCAGCTCATCGCCACCGCGGCCGAGCTGGCCCGGTCTCTTCCGCGCAAGGGGGTCTGAAGTGGGTTATGCAGACCAGCTTTTCGATTTGACCGACCGGGTCATCCTGATCACCGGCGGCAGCCGCGGACTGGGACGCGAGATGGCGTTCGGCGCCGCCCATTGCGGCGCCGATGTGGTGATCGCCAGTCGCAACCTGGACAACTGTGTAGCCACCGCCAAGGAAATCGAGACCGAAACCGGTCGCGCGGCCATGCCCTATCAGGTGCACGTCGGACGCTGGGACCAGCTCGACGGCCTGGTTGAGGCGACTTACGAGCGGTTCGGCAAGGTCGACACGTTGATCAACAACGCCGGCATGTCTCCGCTGTACGACAAGCTCAGTGACGTCACCGAGAAGCTGTTCGACGCGGTAGTCAACCTCAACCTCAAGGGTCCCTTCCGATTGTCGGCATTGGTAGGCGAGCGAATGGTGGCCGCCGGCCGCGGGTGCATCATCAACGTCAGCTCCACCGGGTCACTGCGTCCCAACGGCGGGATCATTCCCTACGCTGCAGCCAAAGCCGGGCTCAACGCGATGACCGAGGGGCTGGCGCAGGCCTTCGGACCGACCGTGCGGGTGAATACCTTGATGGCAGGGCCGTATTTGACGGACGTCAGCAAGGCGTGGGATCTGGGTGATGGCAACAATTTCGGCCATCTTTCACTGAAACGCGCCGGCGACCCACGCGAAATCGTCGGCGCCGCACTCTTTCTTGCATCCGACGCGTCCAGCTTCACCACCGGCTCGATTCTGCGTGCCGACGGCGGAATCCCCTAGCGGCAATCGCAAGCTCGCGGGGGACGGGTCGCCGCGAATGAATAAAGGAGTATTCAAGATGGCATGGGATTTTTCTACCGAGCCCGAATTCGAGAAGAAACTCGACTGGATCCGCGAGTTCGTCCGTGAAGAGGTCGAGCCGCTGGAGGTGCTTTTCCCCGGCTGCGAATTCTTGCCGCTCAACGACGAGCGCCGAAAAATCGTCGATCCGCTCAAACAGCAGGTTCGCGACGAGGGACTGTGGGCTCCGCACCTCGGTCCGGAACTCGGCGGGCAAGGCTTCGGCGCCGTCAAGCTGACGCTGATCAACGAGATTTTGGGCCGTAGCCCGTGGGCACCGATCGTGTTTGGAACGCAAGCGCCCGACACGGGCAATGCCGAGATCATCGCGCGCTTCGGCACCCAAGACCAGAAGGACCGGTACCTGGCCGGGCTGCTGTCCGGCGAGATCTTCTCGTGCTTTTCGATGACGGAGCCGCAAGGCGGCGCCGACCCGCGAGTCTTCACCACCCGCGCGGTGCGTGACGGTGACGACTGGGTGATCACCGGGCGAAAGTATTTTTCCTCCAACGCATCCGTCGCTTCGTTCTTCATCGTCGTGGCGATCACCGACCCCGATGTACCCGTGCACCGAGGCGCCTCGACATTCCTGATCCCGGCGGGCACCAAGGGCCTCAACGTCGCAGCTACCCATCACCTGGTCGGAGCGGACCCGCACGAACCGGGGCATTCCCTGGTGCACTATGACGGCGTGCGGGTGCCGTCGGAAGCGTTGCTCGGTGAACCCGGGCAAGGCTTTCTGATCTTGCAGACGCGGCTGGCCGGTGGTCGGCTGCATCATGCGATGCGCTCGATCGGCATGGCGCAGCGCGCGGTCGATATGATGGCGCGCCGGGCGAAAAGCCGATTCACTCAGGGCAGTCCGCTCGCTGATAAGCAGATGGTGCAAGAATTCGTTGCCGACTCATACACCGAGTTGATACCTTTCCGGCTCACTGTGCTGCACGCCGCGTGGTTGATCGACAGCGGTAACGAGCATGCGGCCCGCGCCGAGATAGCGACCTGCAAGATCTTGGCGTCGCAGGTGCTGAAATCGATTGCACTGCGGGCGATCCAGGTACACGGCGCACTCGGGCTCACCGATCAGCTGCCCCTGGTCAATGTGCTGCTCGGCGGCATCGCGCTGGGTCTGGCCGACGGACCGACCGAGGCGCACAAGGTCAACCTGGCCCGAATGCTGCTGAAGAACTACGAAGCCGAGAGCCCGGAGTGGCCCAGCGAAATGCTGGACATCCGCCGTGAGGCTATCCGCGCCAAATACGGTGAGCTCATTGACCAGTAGCAGGGTCACCGCGGCTGTCGAGCGCGCTCTCGACGATCGTCAGCGAGAAGCCACCGAAGAGGTCGAACGCATTCTTGCCGCCGCTGTTCGGGTGATGGAACGCGTGGCACCCGAACCACCACGGGTCAGCGATATCGTCGCCGAAGCCGGCTCGTCGAACAAGGCGTTCTACCGATACTTCGCCGGCAAGGATGAGCTCATCCTGGCGGTGATGGAACGCGGAGTGGGAATCGTGGTGTCCTATCTTCAGCATCAGATGGCCAAAGAGTCCAAACCGCAGCACAAGGTCGCGCGCTGGATCGAGGGCACGCTGGCGCAGGTGGCGGATCCGGAATTGGTCAGCAAAAGTCGCGCGGCAGCTGAGCAGATGTCGGCAGGAGTCAATTGGCTGACAGCTGATCAGGAAATGCTGCGGCCGATGCGCGACCTACTGATCGAGCCGGTCACCGCGTTGGGTAGCAGCGATGTCGACCGCGACGTCGAGGCGGTGTTCTCCTGCACTGCCGCGACATTGCGACGCTACGTGCATTCGGCTAGTCGGCTGGGCCCCGACGATATCGCGCATGTCGTCCAATTCTGTTTACGCGGGCTGGGGGTCAGCTGATGCGCGGCGTGGTCTGCCGTTCCTACGGTCCGCCGGAAGACCTGGTCGTCGAAGACCTCGTCGATCCGACGCCCGGCCCCGGCCAGCTGGTGGTGCGGGTCCACGCCGCGGCTGTCAATTTTCCCGATGTTCTGCTGATAGCCGGCAAGTATCAGGTCAAGATCCCGGTGCCGTTCACCCCGGGCAGCGAACTCGCCGGTGAGGTGGTGGCCGTTGGCGACGGGGTGCCGTTTCACCCGGGCCAGCGTGTTTCCGCCGCCGCATTCACCGGCGCGTTCGCCGAGCTGTCGTTACTCGATGCGCACCAGGTCTCAGCGATGCCCGACGGTTCCGACTTTGCCGCCGCTGCGGCGTTCGGTGTTACCTACCGCACCGCCTATCACGCGCTGCGATCGGTTGCCCAAGTCGCCGAAGGGGATTGGGTGGTCGTGCTTGGCGCCGCAGGTGGCGTGGGATTGGCCGCCGTGGATCTAGCGGTGGCGATGAAGGCCCGGGTACTGGCCGCCGCGTCGAGTCGCGAGAAGCTCGAGCTGTGCCGGCAACGCGGCGCGGAGGCGACGATCGATTACGACCGAGAAGACCTGAAGACGCGTATTCGTGAGCTCACCGGCGACGCCGCCCGCCTGGTTCTCGACCCGGTCGGAGGACCGTATGCCGAACCGTCGTTGCGCGGTCTCGCACGTGGCGGGACCTTCGTCACCCTCGGCTACGCCGCCGGCGCGATCCCGTCGATCCCGCTTAACCTGATCCTGCTTAAGGGTATTACCCTCCGCGGCATGGAGATTCGCACTTTTATGGCCGATCACCCCGATGACTCCGCACGCGACCTGCGTGAGCTGCATGAGATGTTCGCCGACGGTCGGATCCGCCCCTATATCGGCGCCCGGTTCGCGCTGGCCGACACCGCGGCGGCGCTACGACATGTGGCCGAACGCAAGGCGATCGGCAAGGTGATCATCGACGTAGCATGAGTGGTCGAAATTGCGCACACGGTCGTGATTTTCATGGAATCACAGCCTTCAGTGCAATCTCGCGGCGAGATCACTCGTCATGGCGTGACGATGTTGAATGCCGGATCGGGGCTGTCGAGCACGCTCAGCAGTGATTCCAACACGCCCTGGTCGCCGGATACGTCAAGCCCGGGCGAGGTGAAGTCGCTCATCACCATCAGGAGAAGACGAAACTTGCTGTCCAACTTGACCGTAACGCCCGCCGTCGCAGGGTCGGCGGCTACCTTACGATAGATCAGCACGCCGTTGCGCAGTGTGAGTCGGTAGTTGGCCTGCAGGTCTTGGAAGGTGATGTCGATGGCGATGTCGAGATGCCAGCTGCGGGGTCCGTCGATTCGGATCGCCAGGCTGTCGAATACCTGCTCTGGCGTCAACTGGCTGAGCATCGACATTGAGGTAGCCGTGGTAGCAGTGCCGAAATTGCCATCGCGCAACTCCGTTGCGCCACTGATGAAGAAATTGCGCCACGTTGCGTTTTCGGCTCCGTAGCCCAGCTGCTCGAGCGTGTCGGAGTACAACGTGCGCGCCGCGGCATGATCGCTGTCAGCAAAAATCGCATGATCGAGCAGCGTTGCCGCCCAACGTAAGTCACCGGAATCGAAGGCGGCCTGGGCGAGTTCGACGACCCGGTCGATCCCGCCCATCGCATCGACGTACCTGATCGCCAGAGCTTCCGGGGGGTGCGGCCACAGCCGGCCCGGGTTGCCATCGAACCAGCCCATGTAGCGCTGGTAGATCGCCTTGACGTTGTGGCTAACCGAGCCGTAGTACCCGTGGGTGTGCCATGCCTTGTCCAGCACCGGCGGCATCTGCAGTGTTTCGGCGATCTCGGTGCCCGTGTGTCCTTGGTTCAGCAGGCGCAGCGTCTGGTCGTGCAAATACGCGTACATGTCCCGTTGCAGCGACAGGAATTCGACGAGTCGCGCACGTCCCCAGGTTGGCCAGTGATGAGAGGCGAACACGACGTCGGCACGGTCGGCGAACCTGTCGATCGCCTCGGTGATGTAACCCGCCCAGGCGTGCGGGTCGCGCACCAGCGCTCCTCGTAGGGTCAGCAGGTTGTGCAGGTTGTGAGTGGCATTCTCGGCCATACACAGGGCGCGAAATCGCGGGAAATAGAAGTGCATTTCGGCGGGGGCCTCGGTGCCGGGCGCCATCTGAAATTCGATCTCTACGCCGTCGATGGTGTGCGTCTCGCCGGTGGTTCGGATGTCGACTGTCGGGACGATAACGGCGACCTCGCCGGTCGACGGGGCCTGGCCGAGCCCGCAACCAACCTGACCCTGCGGCCCGCGCGGCAGCAGCGTGCCGTACATGTAGGTCGCCCGACGCGTCATCGCGGGACCGGCGTAAACGTTCTCCTGCACCGCGTGCTCGACGAAACCTTCGGGGGCCAGCACCGCCACCGTCCCGGCGTCGACGTCGGCCTGTGAGGTGACGCCCAGTACGCCGCCGAAATGATCCACATGGCTGTGGGTGTAGATGACCGCCACGACGGGCCGATCACCGCGATGCGTACGGTAGAGCTGCAACGCAGCGGCCGCCACCTCAGTCGAGACCAACGGGTCGATCACGATCAGGCCGTTGTCGCCCTCGACGAAGCTGATGTTGGAGATATCCAGTCCGCGGACCTGGTAGATACCCGGCACGACCTCGAAAAGACCTTGTTTAGCCGTCAGCATGCACTGCCGCCAGAGGCTGGGATGCACCGATGGCGGCGGGTCGCCAGAAAGGAACGAATAAAGGTCGTTATTCCACACCACGCGGCCGTCGGCGGCCGTGACGACGCAGGGTGTCAGCGCCCCGATGAATCCCCGGTCGGTGTCATCGAAATCCGCTGTGTCGGCGCCTGGAAGCTTTTGATCCACTGGTTTGACACACTGCCACTAATTGCGCCGAATCGGACCAGAACAACCTGATCGATGAATCGACCAGCAAATGTTCACTTGCGCCCAGATCAGGCGTGTTGACCAGAAAACGAATTTTTGGCGAATTCGATACCGACCGTACGGTAACGCTGCATACTGCCAAAACGGCCCGCGAAGTGCCTGCGGACCGCCACAACGGCAAAGGAGCATGGGTGAAGCGTTCAGTAACGGTCGCTGCAGCAGCGACGGCGATCGTCGTCGTAGGTCTTTCCGGATGTTCGAGCAATAAGTCATCGACCAGCAGCTCCGGGTCCTCGTCGCCGCACAGCAGCGCGGCGCCAGCCGGCTCAAGCGGCTCCACTACAGCCAAAGTCCTGATCGGCGGCAAAGAGCAGAACGTTCAGGGCACAGTCGCCTGCACCACCGCGGCAGGCAACGTCAACATCGCCATCGGTGGCGCAGCCACCGGCATCGGCGCCGTCCTCACCGACGCCAACCCGCCCGCAGTGAAGTCGGTCGGGCTGGGTAACGTCAACGGTGTCACGCTGGGCTACACGCCGGGTACCGGTCAGGGCAACGCCACCGCGACCAAGAGCGGCAGCACCTACAAGATCAGCGGAACGGCGACCGGGGTCAATATGTCCAATCCGATGCAGCCGGTCAACGAGTCCTTCGAAATCGACGTAACCTGCCCCTAGGACGGCGACGGCTGCGCCCCGGGATTGCTCGGCGGGCGCAGCCGTCAAATCGTCTGCGGCCCAGTGCCGCTCAACAGACGTCAGGCATCGGCTGTTAGGGGCAGTCGCACCGTGAATTCGGTACGGCCGTGCACGCTTTCCAGCGTGATCTCGCCGTGATGGGCCTTGACCACCGCCGAGACGATCGCCAGACCTAGGCCGGTGCTGCCGCCCTTGCGGGACCGCGAAGTATCGCCGCGAGCAAACCGCTCGAACACCTCCGACTGCAACCGCTCGGGGATACCCGGCCCGTTGTCGGTCACGGTCAGCACTGCGTGCGTCGTGTCAGAAACCAGTCGGGTGGTCACGACAGTGCCCGGCGGGGTGTGAACGCGGGCGTTGGCCAACAGATTGGCCAGTACCTGATGCAGTCGGGCGGCATCGCCGCAAACCAGCACTGGTTCTTGGGGTAAATCGAGCTCCCACTGATGATCCGGACCAGCGACGTGCGCATCGCTGACCGCGTCGACCGCCACCCGCGACAGATCCACCGATTCGCTTTCCAGCGGCCGCCCGGAATCCAACCGGGCAAGCAATAGCAGATCTTCGACCAGGTGGGTCATCCGCTCGGTTTCGGATTGCACACGGTTCATCGCATGCGCCACCGCATCGGTGTCGCCGTGCACCCGTTGCGCCAATTCGGTGTAGCCGCGGATGGCAGCGAGCGGCGTGCGCAGCTCATGGCTGGCGTCGGCGACGAATTGGCGCACCCGCGTCTCGCTGGCCTGGCGCGCCGACAGTGCGGCGGCGACGTGATCGAGCATCCGGTTCAGCGCCGACCCCAGCTGGCCAACCTCCGTGCGCGGGTTGGCATCCGACTCGTGCACTCGCACCGGCAGCGTAACTTCTCCGCGGTGCAGCGGCAGATCAACGACGCCGCCGGCGGTTTGCGCGACACGGCGCAGCGGCGCCAAAGCGCTGCGGATGATCACGATGCCGGCCGTCGTGGCTGCTGCCACCGCGATCACGATGACTACCGCGAAGATCAACAACACCCGGATCATGGTGTTGTCCACGTTGGCCATCGACAGACCGATGACGACGATGTCGCCACCGCGCCTGGCAGGCGCTGCTTCGATGCGGTACCGGCCTACGCCGTCGAGATCACGGGTTACCGGCTTGCGGTTGACCGGGATCGTGCGCAATTGGTCCTTGGCGGTGTCTGTCAACGCCGCCCTGCCCGCGGCATTGGTCAGGTATCCCGCGTCGATCGTCCCGTTGGCGCCAATCACGGCTGCAACCGTGCCCACCGGCTGGCCTGGAGCGTCAAGGAAATTCGGGCCCGGGCCGGGCCTGGGAAACACCCGCGGGTGATGTGACCACGGCGGCGGGTCACTGAATATCCGCACGGACCGGTGCGAGGCATCGCTGACTTCCATGTCGAGCTGTCCGATGAGGTATCGGTACAACGCGAGCTCGGTCACCGCGCCGATCCCGACACAAACGATGGCGAGGACCACGACCTGCCCGACCAACAGCTGAAGCCGAAGGGACCAAGCCCGCCGCATGCTACGGGGCCGGCTTGAGCACGTAACCGGCGCCACGCAGGGTATGGATCATAGGCTCGCGCCCGCTGTCGATCTTCTTGCGCAGATACGAGATGTACAACTCGACGATGTTGGACCGGCCGCCGAAGTCATAACTCCACACCCGGTCCAAGATCTGCGCCTTGCTCAGCACCCGCTTAGAGTTGCGCATCATGAATCGCAACAGCTCGAATTCGGTGGACGTCAACGAGATCAGCTCGCCGGCCCGGGTCACTTCATGGCTGTCCTCGTTGAGCACCAGATCGCCGACGACGAGCTGAGCGCCACTGTCCTCGGTCGTTACTCCGGTGCGCCGCAACAATGCACGCAGCCGCAGCACGACCTCCTCGAGGCTGAACGGTTTGGTGACGTAGTCGTCGCCACCGGCGGTCAGGCCGGCGATGCGATCTTCCAGCGCGTCCTTGGCCGTCAGCAGCAGCACCGGCAGCTGCGGATTCTGTTCCCGCAGTTTGCGTAATACGTCGAGCCCGCTCATGTCGGGCAGCATCACGTCAAGGACGACGACGTCGGGTCGCTGCGACCGAGCGGAATCCAGCGCCGATGCGCCGTCGCCTGCTGTGGCTATGTTCCAGCCCTCGTAACGCAGTGCCATCGACACCATTTCGGCGAGGACGGCCTCGTCGTCGACCACCAGCACGTTGATCGGGTTTCCGTCGGCCCGCCGCATGACAACGCGCTCGGCCGGTGCGTGGGGTTGGCTCACAGGTACTAAGTATGCGCAACAGGATGAGCCGGTGCTATGGCCTTCCTATGCGCCGGCTGTGAGCCAGCCCGACCAGAGCTGGGGTCAATACCAGTAGCGTCGGCCCGCGACGGGGCGCCCGACTGCGCCAAGGATCCAGAGGATTACGCCCACGACAACGAGGATGCCGCCGATGGTGTACAAGATACTGAGGTTTGGAACAAAGACTCCGATGAGGATCAAGATAATGCCGAGGATGATCATGAGGACTCCGTTCAACTAGTTCGGTGCTGTAATTGCCACATCATTGCGGATCGACGCCCGCGGACGCTGAGAAACTCTGCAACACTGTTGATTTCGCTAGTACCAGTAGCGCCGACCCGCCACCGGCCGACCGACGGAGCCCAGAACCCACAGCACGGCACCGATTACTAGCAGAATGATGCCGAGCGTCCCCAGGATGGGCACTTTTAGGAAGTATCCCAATATCAGCAGGATGATGCCGAGAACAATCATGACGACTCCATTCCAATCACGTTCTGCATGTCCAGGACAGGCATCGAACTGGGCTGCGGCAAATGACAATCGGCCACTTTGGGATTGACACCCGCGTAATTCAGGGGACCCACGACCACGGTGACTGCAATGGTGCCTAATGAGGCACAATTCTGGTCAGTATTCTTTAAGTAGCCCCGCTGGAAAGCGGCTATCACGCCGATCACCAACCAGACCACCACAATTGCACTGATTAAACCTCCGCCGCGCATCTTGGCCTCCATCAATGTCGGAACACCGCCGGACAAAATAGCGATGCTGAAGTACCCGCGCCGAAGCGCATTCAAACATGGCAATTTTACACAAGTCGAATGATGCAGGTCAGCGATACTTCAGTTTTGAGGCGTTGGAACGAAAAACGCAGCTTGCGCTAATCGGGTGGCTCCTGCGGTTCCGGTGTGAGCCGCTCCGGCTCTTCCGCCGGCGCCACCCGTTCCGGCGGCTCGGCGGGCGTGACTGGTTCCGGCGTGTGCGGCGGGAGTGGTTCGTGCTCCACGACGCCGCGCCGGGTCGGTGTTGTCAACTCCACGTCTTACCTCCTCCGAGCGTCGCCTACCCAACCGCCGGCGCGTCGAAACGAGCCGCACGGCGGTCGACGCTACCCAGTTAGCCGTCGCGCGGACACGAAATCGGTTGGCGGCCGTTTGTCGTCTGCAGGGACATCGCGGCCGTAGCGGGACAGCATCTCGGCCATGCCCGTTGCCGATGCCTCCCAGCCGTGTTCACCCAGCCAGTCCGTCGCGTCGGTGCGCTCCTCGGGGTACCAAAGATCGTCGAGGTCGGGTACCTCGGTGTCGAGCACCCGAGACATCACGGCGCGGACACGTTGCGATTGTTCACGCCGGCGGGCATTCAGAGCGGGATCCCAAGCACTCTTTGCCGGTGCGTTGACCGCCAGCCGACTGTCGCACGGACTCAACGCATTTACCCGCTCGAGCAGCAGATCCTGAGCCTGCGCGGGCAGGTAGCGAAGCAGTCCCTCGGCAGACCACGCGCTTGGCAGGGATGCGTCAAAGCCCGCTTGCTGCAACGCGGTTGGCCAATCGTGGCGCAGATCTACCGCGACACTCACCAACTGCGCCGTCGGCTGTGCGCCCTGTCGCTGCAGGGTCGTTGACTTGAATTCCAGAACCTTGGGCTGATCCAGCTCATACACGATGGTCCCGTCGGGCCATGGCAGTCGCCAGGCTCGCGCGTCCAAGCCGGCCGCGAGGATAACCACTTGCCGGATGCCGGAGTCCACGGCTTCGAGGAAGTACTCGTCGAAAAACGCTGTCCGCACTGCCATGAAGTCGACCATCACCTGCCGGTAGGCTCGTAGCTCTGGAACTATTTCTTCTAGGTCGTCCAGTTCAGCCGCCATCGCGGGATTCACCACCAGGGTCCACTTGCTGTCGCCGGCTGCCTCCAGAAATGCCCGTGCGAAGGGGTCATGGATGAGCGGATTGTCGCTTTCGGTTTCGGCCGCGCGAGCCGCGGCAACCCCGAGGGCCGTCGAGCCCACACTCTCGGTGATATCCCAGGAATCATTGTCGGTCCGCGGCATCGTCATTACTCCTATCCCCAGCCAACGCCGGCAGTTCCGGACAGTACCCTCGGAACCTTGGGAGCTGGTGTGACTCAGCCTCTGGCCGGCTAGTAGTAGGTTCTGGCGAGTGGACTCAACTGCCCTGCAAGCCGTCGCCGAGTGGATGTCGCGACAGGGTCTCGGCGATGGCCCGCTGGAGGACGTTTCGGAGATCGGCGGCGGAACGCAGAACATCATGCTGCGGTTCACCAGGTCGGGTCGGCCATACGTGCTGCGACGCGGGCCGAAGCACCTGCGCCCGCGCAGCAACATCGTGATCATGCGGGAGACCCAGGTGCTGGCCGCGCTGGCCGGCACCGACGTGCCGCATCCGCACCTGATCGCCAGCTGCGACGACCTGGGCGTGCTCGGCGACGCGGTCTTCTATCTGATGGAGCCCATCGACGGGTTCAACGCCGGCCAGGAGTTGCCCGCGCTGCACGCCGGTGACGCGGCGGTGCGTTTCCAGATGGGGCTGTCGATGGCCGATGCGCTGGCCAAGCTGGGGGCTGTCGACCATGTTGCCGTCGGTCTCGGTAGCTTCGGTAAGCCAGACGGCTTCCTGGAACGCCAAGTGCCGCGGTGGCTTTCGGAGTTGGATTCATATCGTGAGTTCGAAAACTACGCCGGGCCCGACATTCCCGGGGTGCAAGATGTCGCGACCTGGCTCGAGCAGGGTAGGCCGTCGGCATGGACGCCCGGGATCCTGCACGGCGACTACCACGCTGCGAATGTGATGTTCTCCCGGAATGGTCCGGACGTGGTCGCCATCGTCGACTGGGAGATGTGCACCATCGGCGACCCGCTGCTGGATCTGGGCTGGTTGCTGGCCACCTGGGACCAGTCCGGCGGTGGCGGCGTGTTCGGCGGCCCGCTAGCCGAGATGGGCGGATTGGCAAGCACCAGCGACTTGGTGGAGCAGTATGCCCGCAACACCGCCCGCGACCTGTCGCACATCACCTGGTACACCGTGCTGGCGTGTTTCAAGCTCGGCATCGTGCTGGAGGGCACGCACGCGCGAGCCGGCGCCGGTAAAGCACCGAGGGAGATCGGCGATCTGCTGCACTCAGCCACCGTGCGCCTGTTCGAGCAGGCATTGGAATTAATGGACACCAAATGATCGATTTCGACATACCCGACAACCTGGCCGCGCTGCGCGACGAGATCCGAGCATTTGTGACCGAACGGATCGTGCCGTATGAGACCGATCCGCGCCTGACTCGTCACGGCCCCGACGACGGGCTGCGGGCCGAGCTAGTCGAGCTGGCCCGCAACGCCGGGCTGCTGACGTTCCAGGCGCCCAAGCGTTTTGGTGGCAGGGAGCCGTCGCACCGCGAACAAGCCGTGCTGTTTGAGGCGGCCGGGTGGTCGACGTTGGGGCCAGTGGCGCTCAACTGCGCCGCACCCGACGAAGCCAACATGTATCTGCTGGGCAAGATCGCCAACACCGAGCAGGTCGAACAATTCCTGCTGCCGGTCATCGACGGGCAAGCGCGGTCGGTCTTCGCGATGACTGAACCCGGCGGCGCCGGGTCAGATCCCAACCAACTGACCACCACAGCGGAGTTCGACGGGACCGACTACGTCATCAACGGGCACAAGTGGTTGATCACCGGTGCGCGTGGCGCGCGAACCTGGATCGTCATGGCCCGCGTGGTACCCAATCCGCACGGCGCAGAAGGGCCGACGCTGTTCCTGTGCGAGGGCACAACCTCCGGCATCGAACTCGAGCGGGTGATGAACACGATGGACCGCAACTACGTCGAAGGCCACGGCGTAGTCCGGTTCACCGACCTGCGACTGCCCGCCTCGGCCGTGCTCGGCGAGGTCGGGCAGGCTCTTTGCTACGCACAGTTGCGGTTGGCCCCGGCACGGCTGACGCACTGCATGCGCTGGCTGGGGGCCGCCTCGCGGGCGCAGTCGATCGCGGTGCGGCACGCCCGTGAGCGCACCGCGTTCGGCAAACCGATCGGTGAGCACCAAGGCGTGAGCTTCATGATCGCCGACAATGAAATCGCCTTGCAGCAATGCCGACTCGCGATCTGGTGGGCGTGCTGGACACTGGACAAGGGTGACCGAGGCACCGGCCGACACGAAAGCTCGATGGTGAAGGCCTACGTGTCCGAGGAGTTGTTCAAGGTAGCCGACCGCTGCGTGCAGATCCTCGGCGGCATGGGCATCTCAGACGAGACACCGGTCGGGATGATCTTCTCCGATATGCGCGCGTTCCGTCTTTACGACGGCCCGACCGAGGTACACAAGTACGCGATCGCCCGTCAGGTGCTGCGCTAGTTTTTCGGAATCTCGGCCACCGCAGTCAATGCGTCATCCAGCGTCGAGTACAACGAGATGATTTTGTCGAGACCGGTCAGCTCTATGGGTCTGCTCGTCGCCGGGTTATTGGCCACTATCGCCACTTGAGCAGATTTGCTGACCCTTTCGTGGGCCGCGGCCAGGATCCGAAGGCCGACCGACGCCATGAACCGCACTCCGGAAAGCTCGATGACGAGAACCGGCGGATCCTCGTCCAGCGCTCCGGCAATCGCCGCTTCAAAAGCCGACGCGGTGCTCAGATCGATTTCACCACCGATGCTTACTACGGCGACCCCCTCGCGGTGAGCGATGGAGGTGGTGATCGGATCCGCAGCTGACAACGGCCGTCCTTAGTCTGGCGTCTCATCGCGCCTGGCGGACCTGGTGCCGACCCTGGGCCGCAGTCGCAAACTGGCAGAAATACTACTTCAACTCCTCGTCCGGCGGGGCTCAGTTAGTCTTGGCGCGGGACTTAGGCCCGCAGCGGAAAGCCGGGGAGGTTCGATGTCGGATCAAACGATAGATCTGTCGGGAACGGGCGTCGTCAATCAAGCGCCGGCGGTCTCGAGTGAAGGTTTGCTGCTGCCACAGCTAGTGCAGCACCTACGCCAGAACCGAACCGCTCTACGCGAGGAATGGGCCCGCAGGATTACCGAAGCCGAGTTGCTCACGGCGATGTCGCCGGAGGAAATATTCTCCGAGGCAACGACGGTGTACGACAGCTACGTCGAGGTGCTCGAGACCGGTAGCGTCGAGGCGTTGCAAGACTACGCACGCGACCTGTCTGAGCGCATCATTCCGCGGGGCGTGGAGACGAACGAGGTCGTCGGTATCGTGTTGCTGCTCCGCGACGTGTTGGCCCGCTCGCTGTTTGAGAAGTACCAATCGGACTTCGACTTGCTCAACCGGGTGCTCGACGCCTACGAGCCCGCGGCCAACCGCATCGCCAACACCGTCGCCGTCGGCTTCGTGCAAGAACGCGAGCGCATCATCCGCCAGCAGCAGGAGGCCATCCGGGAGCTGTCCACGCCGGTGCTGCAGGTGCGCGAGCAGTTGCTGATCTTGCCGATCATCGGTGTGCTGGACAGTCAGCGCGCCCGACAGGTCACCGAGCAGCTGCTGCGAGCCATCCGCGCCAACCGGGCCAAGGTCGTCGTCATCGACATCACCGGTGTGCCCACCATCGACTCCACAGTGGCGAACCACTTGGTGCAGACTGTCGACGCGTCGGGCTTGATGGGCGCCAGCGTGATCATCACCGGCCTGTCCTCGGAGATCGCGCTTACGCTGGTGACGATCGGGCTAGATCTTTCCAAGATGAACGCGGTCGGCGACTTGCAGGGCGGTATCGAAGAAGCCGAACGTCTGCTGGGCTACGAGGTCACCCGCACCGGCGAGACGGGCGGATAACACTACTTCGTGAGAGCTAACACGAGCGCGCCATGCCAGTCCCGATCCTGAAGCAGGGCCCAATCCTCATTGCGTCAGTGCAGGCGGCGCTGACAGACTCCGACACCGAGCGCCTGCGCTACGACCTGATGGAGCAGGTCAGCCGCTTTCGGGCGCAAGGCATCATCGTCGACGTCACCGCCATCGATGTGATGGACTCATTCGCCGCCCGTTCGCTGCGCACGATCGCGCACATGACCCGGCTAAGGGGCGCCGACACAGTGATTGTCGGCCTGCAGCCGGAGGTCGCATTTGCCATGGTCCAGCTGGGATTGATGTTCGACGATATGTACACCGCGCTGGATCTGGAAGAGGGTCTGGCGCTGCTGAATAGACAACTGGGGCTAGGCAAATCGATCGGACTCGACGATGGGGGATGACCTCGTGGTCGATGTCGGCAACCCTGACGACATCGTCGCGGCGCGTCAAGCGGGTCACCAGATGGCCCGCGAGCTGGGCTTCTCGTTGACCGATGTCACGATGATCGCCACCGCGATCTCGGAGGTGGCTCGCAACATCACCAGCTACGCCGGTTACGGAGCGATTCGGGTCGGAGTGCAAGACCGGGAGGGCAGGCAAGCGCTGGTGGTGCGGGCCGAAGACGACGGCCCGGGTATCGCCAACATCGAAAGGGCTATGGAGGACGGCTTTTCGACAGGGCGCGGCTTGGGGCTCGGTTTGCCCGGCGCGCGTCGGTTGATGGACCGATTGGTCGTGGAATCCACACCGGGTCAGGGGACGATTATCGAGATGTGGAAGTGGATTCCGCGGAATGGCTGAGCACGGCTGGCTGGGGCCGATCGAATGGGCGGCCAAGGCTCGCCCGCGGCTGGGCGAAAGAGTCTGCGGTGACCGGATGATCGCTGTCGACGTGCACGGTACCGGCGCTCTCGTCGGTGTGCTGGACGGTCTGGGCCACGGCGCGGAGGCCGCCGAGGCAGCAGGCCGCGGTACTGACGTCTTGCAGGCGGCCTGCGCCGAGCCGCTAGAGACGCTGGTCCAACGCTGTCACCGCGCCCTTTCGGGAACCCGCGGAGCGGCGATGACATTGGCGCGCATCGATTTTCAAGCCGATATACTGAGCTGGCTCGGGATCGGAAACGTCGCCGCCGACCTTGTTGCCAAACACCCGGCCGGCGTCGAGCTCCGGTCTTCGGCACGTCTTGTCGGCGGCATCGTCGGCTATCGGATACCGGAAACACTGACGCCGCAGAATGTTCCGATCCGGCCCGGCGACCTGCTCGTCATCGCCAGCGACGGTATCGTCGAAGGTCATTTGGACGACATCGACTTCTCCGCACCGGCCCTGACGATCGCCGAGCGTATTTTGCGCAACCACGGCAAGGACAACGACGACGCGCTGGTGCTGGCCGCGCGTCACCGAGGTGCTTCAGGATGACACCGGCGGAGGACTTCCACGTCGAGTACGCCGCCGCACTGCGTACCTACTTGGCGGCGGGCGGCGAAGAGGAGCTCGCCGTAGGCCACGACCTCGGCCGCCGGGCGCTGCAAGACGGCATCAGCATGCTGGACATCACCGAAAACCACTTTCACCTCGTCGACGATCTCGCGCCCAGTCCGGGCTTCGACGGACCGGCCGCGCTGGCTTTCCTGCTGCAGACACTGGCCCCACTCGACGTGGCAACCCGCGGATTCCTGGACGGCACAAAGCGTTACGAGGAACAGCGGGCCCGCGCCGACAATCTTGCCGATCGCGACGAGTTCCGCAGCGCACTAGTGAATTCGCTGCAGGAGGGCTTCTTCGTCGCCGATCGCGCCGGCGCGGTCATCGAGATCAACGACGCCTTCACCAAGATCACCGGCTACCCCGCGCACGGCATCCCCTTCCGGTGGCCGCACCCGTGGCTGGTCGACGAGAAGGCGGCGCGCCAACAACAAACCAGGCTCCGCCAGGAAAACCAGGTCCAATACGAGACCCCGATTCGGCATCGCGATGGCCGGCTGGTGTGGGTGACGTGCAACATCAATCAGGTCAGCACGGATGCCGCAGACGAAGACGTCTTCGTCGGAACGATTCGCGACATCACCGCCGAGCGCGCCTTCGCGGCGCGGGAAAGCGCGGTGCTACGGCTGGCCACAGCCGTCGGTGTCGCCAAAAGTGTCGCCGAGGTGCTCTCGATCACCCTCGACGAGTGCCGCCTGGCGCTCGACGTCCACCGGGTAGTGGCCGCGGTGTGGCCGACCAACGGTGGCGACCCCACGATTCAGGTGGCCGGCCAGACGGCCACTGTGTCCTGGCGTCAACTTGAATCACCACTTCGCCAAATATTCCAGCAAGCGCGTCATCAATTGCCCCTGACGGTGCAACCGATCTCGTCGCCGGATTCCCATGGCACGTCGCATGGAATCGTCGCGGTTCTTACCGGCGGGGGCGACGTCGCGTTGTGGCTCGAACTCCGAGTTCCTCGCCTGGTCAGCGCAGAAGATCGTCTGCTGGTCACCGTGCTCGTCGGCCACCTCGGGCTGGCAATACAGCACGTGCGCCAGTTCGAGACCGCGCGTGAGACCTCGCTGACGCTGCAGCATGCGATGTTGGCGCCGACGGAGCTTCCGCCCGGCTTCGCGGTCCGCTACGAACCCGCAGTGCCGCCGCTGGAGATCGGCGGCGACTGGTACGACGTGTTGCGGGTCGGCGACCACCGCATCGGCATCATCGTTGGCGACTGTGTGGGGCGCGGCCTGTCCGCCGCGGCGGTGATGGGCCAACTGCGAAGCTCTGCGCGGGCGCTGCTACTCACCGGCGCCGAGCCCGCGCTGCTGCTCGAAGATCTCGATGCCGTCGCCAAGCTGATCCCGGATGCGTTCTGCACCACGGTTTTTCTGGCGGTTCTCGATACCGAGTCCGGTGAATTCTGCTACAGCTGTGCTGGTCACCTACCAGCCGTGCTGGTCGCTCCGCAGTCCGGGCTGACCCTGCTTTCGGACGCCCGCTCGGTGCCGCTGGCTGTGCACCGCAAGGATTCCCGTCCACAAGAGTGCGTTGTCTTGCCGCCCGGGTCGACGTTGATGCTGTACACCGACGGTCTGGTTGAGCGGCGCGAGGTGTCGATCGACGACGGGATCGCGCGGGTCAGCGAAGTCGTGGCGGCCGGAATGAATTTGCCCGTCGACAGTGTGGCGGATGCGGTTCTCAGCGCGATGGCGCCGCCGGCCGGCTACGACGACGACATCGCCATCGTCGTCTACCGGCAACCGTATGCCCCTCTGATGATTGAAAAAGCCGCATCAGCAGATCATTTGAGCGATATCCGACACCAGCTCGCCACATGGATGCGTGCCGCCGCGATCCCCGACGGTCCGGTGGCCGATGTGGTCTTGGCGGCCAACGAAGCGTGTGCCAACAGCATCGAGCATGCCTATCGAGGACATAAACCGGGCAGAGTTCGGGTGGAAGGCGAAAACGATGGCGCCCGAGTCCATCTGAAGGTCAGCGATACCGGCTCGTGGAAAACGGCACCTACTGATCCCGGTGGCCGCGGGCGGGGACTGCTGCTGATGCGCGCGGTGAGCGACGGGCTCGAGATGGAGTGCACCTCGTCGGGGACCACGGTCGACTTGAGCTTCCGCTTACCGGAAGTGACATCGGGCTAGGGCAGCACGGTGTGCATCAACATCACGTCGTATGCCGACCACAGCGACAGGTTGAAAAACAGGTCCCTACCCGAAGACCAGGGATGGATCATCGGCGCGTAGATGCCGCCCGGCATCGAGAACGAGGACACCAGCGGTTGCTCTGGACTCCACGGGCCTTCCGGGCTCGGCGCAGTTCTTGCCACCACATCGTTGCTGCCGCCGTTGGTGTAGAGCACAAGGTATTGCTTGAGATAATCGTTGTACTGCGCTGACATTTCGCCCACGGGGCCCGGGAAAATCGGTGTCGCCGCCCCTGGATTCATCGGGACCCATCCCTTGCCCTCGCCGTTCCAGTATTGGTACTTGGTGAGGTCGGGCAGAAAGTTCGGCGGAACTCGACACAGAAACGCTGGGCCGCCACGTCCGGACGGAGTACCGAACGAGTAGAGGTAACCATCCTTACCCCGCATGAACGCGCCCATCTGGAAGTTCTCATTGCCCGGGAAGTAATGGCCACCCGGAACGGTGTCGGCAGCAGCCAGCCGGATGGCGCCGGGGAAGATCCCCCAAGTCTGACCGTTGTCGACGGACCTCGCGATTCCCGAGTAGTTCGTCGACCAATCGCCGTCGCGGCCCCAATTCCTGATCGACATGAAGTTCATATATTGGGTTCGCCCAAGGGAAATAGCAGACGTCGGAATGATTCCTGTCTCGTGCCCTGCCTTATGGATACTGTTGAGCACCTGTTTGGACAGGCCCGGCGCCCATACCGGCGAGCCGGAGTATGGGTTGTTCGGCACGCCGTCCGCGACGTGCAGTCCGTGGGACAGGTCGCGGTCTTGGCTGCGGAAAAGTACGTTGTAGCGCCACTGCTGGCCATGGACGCTGCAATACCCGAAGGTGTCGCCGAAGGCCATCAGCACCTGCCGGTTAGCGGGATCGCCGTTGTCCCAAGGGATCCCGAGGTCAGTCCCGGAGATACCGAAGCGTTCGAGTGTTTTATTTGGGCTATTCGGTCCGGTGACGAAGTCGACGAGAGAGGTCGGAGCCCCCGCGATGCCCGCAGGAGGAGGTGGCGGCGCCGGCGCAGCCTCCGGGGCTACCTGAGGCTGTTGGTTGAGCGCACCGGGTGGAGCGGGTGAAGGGGTTACCGCCGCCTGAAGTTGCGCCTGCCTTTGGGCTTGAGTCAGAGGTTTAAGGAGGGAGCCGAAGGACTGGATCAACGGACCCAGTTTGGGAAGCGGCGCGTTGTCATGCGCACCCCGAGGCCGGCGTCCAGTTGGTGGTGCTACGACCGGCGCGGGCTCCGGCATGCTCGGCAGGGCGGCAGGAGCCGGGACGTTCGCCTCCGGCGCCGTGCACGGCGTGGCGATCGCCGGCGGCGCGAAGCCAATCGGAACAACGAGTCCGATAGTGGTCGCCGACGCCACCGACATGGAAAGGATTCGACGAATCGCCGACATGTCCCACCTTTCGAGGGGCGGGCCGTCGTCCTATGACAGGAATTGACGTCCGCAAGTTGCTCATGTGACGATAGTTGTCGATGTGGCTGTTGTGATTAGTGAGTAGTCAAAAGGTACACATCCGTGACCGTGTCGCAACCCGCCGGATTCACCAGCAGCGTGCGCATCGGAGGGCGTAAGCCCAGGTCATTCACCGTCACAGCGTCGACCCTGAATCAGCAGAGCCGTTAAAGTGTTGCCAGACAAGAGCGAACGAGGTACCGAGGGGTGCTAGCGCCTCAGCCGCAATCGCAAAGGATGACGAATGGCAAAGCACACCTGTCTGCGCTGCGGCCTCGAGGACCGCTGTCATGGAGGAAGTCTGTTCGATCGGCACCCCTGGTCCTTCGCGCTGCCGACGGCGGTGTTCGGGCTTTCCGCGGTGTGCACCTACCCGTGGCTGCTCGCCGTGGTCGCGCCGTCGGCGTGGTCTATGTCGTCGACCGGGAGCACCGGCGCCGAGCTGCGCTAGCGACTCGGGCCGAATGGCAACCCAGGCGCTTGCTGGAAGGGTCGCGGTTGAGATGTTTTCAGGGTCAACCTGAAAAGGTCGCTCTGGCATCCCGTCGCCTAACGTTCGGCGAGAAAATGAGGCATTTCTACCGGTAGTGGGCGCGACTGTTCAGTGTCGGTTGATGGTTGACATTTCTATGTCGGTTGATCCTTGACACTCTGTGTTGTGGTTTAGGCCTGTCCGCTGGTGCGGAGGGCGCGTTTGTTTCGTACCTCGCCGCGGCTGGTGCGGGCGGCGGTTTTGACCAGTTTGTCGCCGACCCAGAACCGCAGTAGGTCGCCGTCGACGTGGACATCACAGCGGGCGCCGGCGTAATGGCGGCCGATGCAGACCTGCTGCCAGGACACGCCCACCACGCCGTTGGCGCCCACCCTGCGGCTGACCCAGTCGGCGCCGCTGCGGTCGGCGTGGCCGCCAGCGGCCATGGCGATTACTGGCATCGAGGACTGGGCTGGGGTGAACCGTTGGGCAGGGGTGGCCATGTCCAGGGACTGGTGTGGCCGCGCGGTGTTGTAATAGTCCACCCACTCATCCAGGGCTTGCTGGGCCACCTTCAGATTTTTGAATGGGGCTGCGTTACTGAGGAACTCAGCGCGCAGGCTGCGGTGGAATCGCTCAATTTTGCCCGTCGTCGTCGGAGACCGGGGCTGGGTCAACAGATGCTCGATCCCATTCTGGCGACAGATCGCATCGAAAAGCACCTCGACGGGGGGATGGCAAAACCGGCCGGTGAACACCTTGCCGTTATCGGTGAGAATTTGTTCTGGCACCCCGTAGGCGGCCAGCGCCGCGCGCAGCCCGTCGCAGACCGCGCGGGTGCGTTCGCGGGCCATCAGCCGTGCGGCCACGCACATCCGAGAGTGATCGTCGATGCCGGTCAAGGCTTTGGCGCAGCTGCCATCGGCCAGCGGGAAGCCGCCCACGATGTCCATCTGCCACAACTCCATCGGGACGCCGCGTTCCCAGCGTTTCCACTTGCGCGAGCGCCGATCCCGCACACTCGGGTCGATCATGCCCGCGCGCAGCAGCGCCCGATAGGCCGCCGACTCCGAGGGCACCGGTCTCACCCGGCGCTTAGCCAGCTCGAACATCAGCCGCCGCGGCCCCCAATACGGACGTGACCGGCGCAACTCCAACAACGCGGCCTCCACCACAGCCGGCATCTGATGCGGACAGTTCGCCGGCCGATGCGACCGATCCACCAGCCCCTCAAGGCCCTGAGCCTCGTAGCGGGCCAACCAGGAATGCAGCGTCTGGCGCGACACCCCAACCTTTTCGGCGACCTGCGAAATCGACAACCCGTCGCTGATCACCGCCAACACAGCCTGATACCTCTGCTCAGCCACGCTCAACTCCCTCATCGAAGGAGTGTCAAGGATCAGCCGAAATAACTGTCAAGCATCAGCCGAAACACTGTCAGGCATCACCCGAACACAAAATGTCAAGCATCAGCCGAGGTAATACAGACCTGCTGCGCGCCCGAAGAGATTCGAACTCCCAACCTTCTGATCCGTAGTCAGATGCTCTATCCGTTGAGCTACGGGCGCATGTGTTCAGTTATCTAACTGGCGGAGGCGAGAGGATTTGAACCTCCGGTCCCCGGTAAGAGGACAACTCATTAGCAGTGAGTCCCATTCGGCCGCTCTGGCACGCCTCCTTGGATTTCTGAGGGTACCGGACCCCAACCGGGTCCCGGAACCGCCGCGGAGCACAGCGTACACAGCCCGGACATATGCTGTCGAAATGACCGCTCGCCTGCGCCGCGAATTGGCTGAGATACCAGCCTACGTCGAGGGCAAGACGGTTACGGGCGCGATCAAATTGGCCAGCAACGAAACTGTGCATGGACCGCTGCCCAGTGTGCGGGAGGCCATCGACCGGGCCATCGGCACGGTTAACCGCTATCCGGACAACCACAACACCGAGCTGAAAGCGCGGCTGGCGCAGCACCTGAACGCCGACTTGAACGTCGACCAAGCCGCGGGCTTCGCCCCCGAACAAATCGCTGTCGGCGGTGGTTCGGTGAACCTGTGCCAGCGGCTCATCCAAGCCACTGCCTCAGTAGGCGACGAGGTGCTCTACGGCTGGCGGAGCTTCGAGATATATCCGTTGCAAGTGCGCGTCGCCGGCGCCGTCCCGGTCCAGGTCCCGCTGCTCGACGAGACGTTCGACCTTCACGCGATGCTCGCGGCGGTCACCGACCGCACTCGGCTGATCTTCGTGTGCAACCCGAACAACCCGACATCCACTGTCGTCGATCGCAGCGGCACTGTCCTCGTTCGTCGAGGCGGTGCCGTCGCACATCCTGATCGCGATCGACGAGGCCTACGTCGAGTACATCCGCGACGGCATGCAGCCGGATAGTCTGGGCCTGGTCCGCTCGCTACAGCAATGTTGTTGTGCTGCGAACGTTTTCGAAGGCCTACGGGCTGGCTGGTCTCCGCGTCGGCTACGCGGTCGGCGACCCGCGAGTGATCACCGCGCTGAACAAGGTTTCGGTTCCGTTCACCACGACCAACGTTTCGCAGGCCGCCGCGATCGCCTCGCTGGACGCCGGCGACGAGTTGCTGGCCCGCACCGACGCAGTGGTCGCCGAACGCGCCCGAGTGAGCGACTGCGCTGCGCGTCGCAGGCTTCACGCTGCCGCCTTCGCAAGCGAATTTCGTCTGGCTGCCGCTGGGCACGCGCACACTCGACTTCGTGGAGCAGGCCGCCGACGCGCGCATCGTGGTTCGCCCGTACGGCACCGACGGCGTCCGGATCACGATCGGTGCTCCGGAAGAAAACGACGCTCTGCTG
Organism: uncultured Actinomycetota bacterium; assembly: GCA_963838755.1. Taxonomy (GTDB): domain Bacteria; phylum Actinomycetota; class Actinomycetes; order Mycobacteriales; family Mycobacteriaceae; genus Mycobacterium. Next base: position 69,851 of record CAWISO010000024.1, read on the forward strand.
GAATTCGCTAGAGGTTGGATCTAAAGGAGTACCCCGATGAGTGATGCGTTGGCCCGCAAGAAGTTCACCGAGTTCAAGGAGCGCACCGGCGCTATCACCGATGCCGAGCTCGACGACTACTGGGCGAGTCTGCGGCCTGCGCACCATCGACGGCATGCTCGGCGAGTGGAAGGGTGGCGAGTTCGTCACCGGCCATCGGATGAACGGCCAACTGGAGAAGGCCCGGTGGTTCGGAAAGACGTTCAACTCGCCCGCCGAAGTGCAGCCATTGGTGTGTCTCGACGAGGACGGGAACCGATTCTCCAACGTCAAGATGGGCAACGGCGAAGCCAGCCTTTGGCTGGAGGAGTTCCGCGGCGAAGTCACCGCCACGATGGTCTACGACGGCCAACCTGTCCACGACCACTTCAAGGCGATCGACGACAACGCGGTGATGGGCATCATGAACGGCAAGGGCGTCGTCGATAACGGCCGTTACTTCTACTTCTATCTCGAGCGCGTCTAAACTGTGCGCGGGATCGCGACCGGTGAAGGCGATCAGCCGGTCGAGGGCGGACGGCATCATCGGGAACGACGACCGGATCGGCGAATCCCCTGACGCGCGCGCCTCGGCGAGATGAGTTTCTCCGCCAGCCCCAGCACGTAGTCGGCCAGCGATTCGGCGACGTCTATCGGATGTCTGGTCGCCGCCGCGTAATCCCAGCCGTGCACCAGGAATTCGAGCGACAGGATGCTGACGGCGAAGGTTTTGGCCGGTATCTCGTTGCGGCGCCAAGGTGACGGTCCGTCAGGCCATGGCGACGGTGCAAGGCATCCAGTGCGGGCCGGGCGGCGCCGATAATCTGGCGCTCGACCGAGTCGCCGGCGTTGCGCTCCGGCAGCTCTGCGCCAGGCCGCGCCGCCGAGCACGTGATCGAGTTCAGCAGGTGGTCAGTCAGCTGCGGCCACGTCGTACTCCGAGCAGGGCGTGGATCTGCGCGACAGCTCGTCGTCTGAGATCGGATGCAGGACATGTTGCAGTGCTCCCAGCGCGGCTTCTGCGCTGGCGCAAGTTCGTCGGCAGGAGGGGAGTCGGGCCCGGGCCGCAGATCTGAAGGCATGACGTCCACGGTACGGTCTCGACATGGGCGAGCCGCACGAATCCGTCACCGTCGAGACCAAAGAACACGTCGCACAGGTGACGTTGATCGGACCAGGCAAAGGCAACGCGATGGGGCCGGCTTTCTGGTCGGAGCTGCCGGAGGTGTTCGCCGCCCTAGACGCTGACCCCGGCGTGCGGGCCATCGTGATCACCGGGTCGGGTCGCAACTTCAGCTACGGCCTGGACCTGCCGGCGATGGGTGGCACGATGGCCCCGGTCCTGGCGGACGGCGCGTTGGCGGGGCCCCGCACCGACTTCCACGCCGACGTGCTGCGCATGCAGAGCACGATCAGCGCCGTGGCCGACTGCCGTACCCCGACGATCGCATCGGTGCATGGCTGGTGCGTCGGCGGTGGCGTCGACCTGATCTCCGCGGTGGACATCCGCTATGCCAGCGCCGACGCTAAGTTCTCGGTCCGCGAGGTCAAGCTGGCGATCGTCGCCGACGTGGGCAGCCTGGCCCGGCTGCCGCTGATCCTTTCCGACGGGCACCTGCGGGAACTCGCGCTGACCGGTAAGGACATCGACGCCGCCCGCGCCGAGAAGATCGGCTTGGTCAACGATGTCTTCGCCGACGCGGACGCCGCATTGGCCGGTGCGTACGCCACCGCCGCCGAGATCGCCGCCAACCCGCCGCTAACTGTCCGCGGTATCAAGGATGTCCTTGACCAGCAACGGGTTTCGGCAGTGTCGGCAAGCCTGCGTTACGTGGCGGCTTGGAACGCGGCATTCCTGCCGTCCAAAGACCTGACAGAGGGCATCTCGGCGACCTTCGCCAAACGCCCGCCGCAGTTCACCGGGGAATAGCACGATTCGGTACGTCGATCGCGGGTAACCCTCAGGTATGTCTACCTACCGAGTGATCAACCCACACGGCGACGTCGTCGACACCAAAGACATCGCCAGCGCCGACGACGCGCACGCGTGGTTCGTCGACGCGAAGGCCGACAACACCGAACTCGGCTGGCGGATGGAAGTCAACGTCGACGGCGACTGGCGGTTCTTCGACGACACCGAGGGTGACCGGGCCTAGCCGGTGACGTTTGTCCGCCGCGCTCGCGGGCAACCCAAAATGGCATGGATACCGGACGCCTTCGGCCCCTGCTGACCACTCCTGGACCGTTCACATCGGTGTATTTCGAGGACTCGCACGACACCGAAGATGCCGACGCCCAACTAGAGCTCAGATGGCGCGGTCTCCGCGAACAGCTCGATGAGATGGGCGTAAACGAATCGGTGACCGCCGACATCGAACGCGCCGTCATGGACTTGCGACCACCGGTCGGCCGCAGCGGCCGCGCGGTCGTCGCAGGCGCCGACGGCGTTGTGCTCAACGAGCACCTGCTGCGTCCGACCGCCACACCGATCGTTCGAGTGTCCGAACTGCCCTACCTCGTCCCGATCGTCGAGCATGGTTTCGAGGATCTCAACTACGTACTGGTCGCGGTCGACCACGCCGGCGCCGACATCACGCTGCACGTCGACGAAAAGCTGCGTACGGAAAGTGTTGAAGCCGGCGACGGCGATCCACAGTTGCGCACCGAAGAAGCCGCGCGAAAGAACATGCGTGCGGTCGCCGACCGCGTCAGCGAACTGGTCGATGCAAAAGCCATCGACGCGGTTTTCGTGGTCGGTGAGGTGCGATCACGCTCGGATCTTCTTGCAACGCTGCCCGACCGGGTCAACGCCCTGGTGGTGGAGCTGCAGGTCGGAGCCCGGCACAGCGGACATGACTTCGACGAGGTGCAACAGGCGATCGAAGCCGCACTGCTCAAGCGCCGACTTGCCGTGATCGACGATGCCGCGCAACGTTTCACCGCCGAGGTCGGCCGGCAATCAGGGTTAGCCGCCGAAGGGCTTGGACCGGTGTGCTCAGGTCTGCGTCAAGGCGCGGTGGACACCCTGATCATCGGCGAGATCGGGGAGGAGACCGTGGTCGCCGACGACGAGTTGACCACCGTCGCACCCAACGCCGAGGTGCTGTCCGAGCAGGGCGCCGCGGCGGCCCGAACCTTGCGAGCCGACGAAGCGCTGCCGATGTTCGCGATATCGGTCGGTGCCGCGCTGGTCCGCACCGACGAACGGATTTCCCCGGCCGACGGTATCGGTGCAGTGCTGCGCTACGCGCCGACGCTGCACTAGACGCTCACGTAGTGACCCCAGCTAGCCGCCGAGATTGCACTCTGGGCTGTGGTTTCTCCTGGTTCCACGACCCTGAGTGCAATCTCGTCGCAGACCGTGCCGCTAGGCATACGGCCGCCACGTACCCTCGCGGTTGGGTTTGATCGACTGATCTGCAGAAAAGGGGGCGCATGGCCGGCCAGGATGACTTACAGGGCAAGATCCGCGTCCCGGCCGACCTAGACGCCGTCACCGCCATCGGCGACGAAGACCACTCCGATATCGACGACGCGGCCATCGAACGGATCTGGCAAGCCGCCCGCCACTGGTATCAGGCCGGCATGCACCCGGCGATTCAGGTCTGCCTGCGGCACAACGGCAGGGTCGTGCTTAACCGGGCGATCGGGCACGGCTGGGGCAACGCCCCGACCGACCCGCCCGACGCCGACAAGGTTCCGGTCAAAACGGATACCCCGTTCTGTGTGTACTCCTCGGCCAAGGCGATCACCGCGACCGTCGTGCACATGCTCGTCGAGCGGGGCCAGCTTTCCCTCGACGATCGTGTTTGCGATTACTTACCGACCTACACCAGTCACGGCAAGGACCGCACGACGATCCGGCACGTGATGACCCACAGCGCGGGCGTCCCGTTTCCCACCGGACCCAGGCCGGACCTCAAACGAGCCGATGACCACGAGTACGCGCAAGAACAACTCGGCAAGCTGCGGCCGCTGTATCGGCCGGGACTGGTGCACATCTACCATGCGCTCACCTGGGGCCCGCTGATGCGCGAGATCGTGTACGCGGCAACCGGCAAGGACATCCGCGAGATTCTGGCTACCGAGATCCTCGACCCGCTGGGCTTCCGCTGGACCAACTTCGGTGTCGCAGAACAGGATGTCCCGCGGGTCGCGCCGAGCCACGCCACCGGCAGGCAACTACCGGCCCCGATCGCGACCATATTCCGCAAGGCGATCGGCGGCACTCTCTACCAGACCATCCCGCTCACCAACACACCAATGTTCCTCACCACTGTCGTCCCGTCGTCGAACACCGTCTCGAACGCCGACGAGATGTCACGGTTTGCCGAAATCTGGTGCCGCGGAGGTGAACTCGATGGTGTCCAGGTGGTGCGTCCGGAAACACTGCGCGACGCGGTGCGCCAAAGTCGCCGTCTGCGCCCAGATTTCGCAACCGGACTGGCCCTCGCCCGCTGGGGCACCGGTTTCCAGCTGGGCACCGACAGGTTCGGCCCGTTCGGCCGCAATGCGCCGGCAGCGTTCGGTCACCTGGGGCTGGTCAACGTCGCAATCTGGGCCGATCCCGAGCGCCGCCTGGCAGCGGGCGTGGTGAGCAGCGGAAAGCCGGGCAGAGATCCCGAAGTCAAGCGCTACACCGCGCTCATAGACCGCATCGCGGCCGAGATCCCGCGGACGCGGGGCACCTACCCGCAAGAAATCCGCAGCTAAAAACGCGGTGGCGGAGGGATTTGAACCCCCGGACGGTTTTAGCCGTCTCTCGCTTTCAAGGCGAGTGCATTAGGCCGCTCTGCCACGCCACCGCCGATAAGGGTAGCGGTGTCAGGCCCGGCCGACGTGCCCGCCGGTCCGCGAAGCCCGGTCGGCCACTTTCAGTCCGATGCTGATCCGGCGGCAGTTCTCCCCCATCGCCGCGATCTGCGAACGTGACAAATGACCGAGGAAATAGGTCCGTACACCTTGGGCGTAGGTGACCATGGCCTGTTCTGCCGCAATCCGCCCGTCGTCGGTGATGGCGGCAACGACGCCGCGGCCGTCGTCTCTGCTGGCCTCGCGGCGCACTAACCCTTGGCTCTCCAGCCGACGGACCTGGCGGGTCAGCCGGCTCGGCAGTGACGGCAGCGCTTCAGCCAAATCGCCCATTCGGGCACACCCGGTGGGTGCGCTGTCCAGCATCGCCAAAACCCGGACATCGAACAGCGACAACTGGTGTGCATCAGTCAATCGGCGGTTGAGCGTCGAATACAAGCGCAGGGTGGAGTCTAGGAAGTTCTGCCACGACTTCTGCTCGGCGATATCCAGCCCGGGCATCTCACTGGCTGTCCGGCCAGCGATCAGGGCGGCCATTACCTCATGCTATGCGACACTCTGGCTCTTCAAAAGCCTTTGGAACAGTCGGATTCCGCAGGTAGTAGCGTGACGGATATGCACGCCATCGTCGCCGAATCCGCTGATCAACTGCTGTGGCAGGAAGTGCCCGATGCCGCGCCGGGCCGCGGCGAGGTGTTGATCAAAGTCGCTGCCGCCGGCGTCAACCGAGCCGACATCCTGCAGGCCGCCGGTCGCTATCCACCACCGCCCGGTGCCAGCGAGCTGCTCGGTATGGAGGTCTCCGGCGTCATCGCTGCGGCTGGAGACGACATCGGCGACTGGTCGCCTGGGCAAGAAGTCTGTGCTTTGCTGGCCGGCGGCGGATACGCCGAATATGTCGCCGTCCCCGCTGGTCAGATTCTGCCCATTCCGGACGGCGTCGACCTGCTGGACGCCGCTGGCCTACCCGAAGTGACGTGCACGGTGTGGTCAAATCTGGTGCTGACCGCTCACCTGAAGCAGGGTCAGCTTGTCCTGATCCACGGCGGTGCCAGTGGCGTGGGAAGTCACGGGGTCCAGATCGCCAAGGCGCTCGGCGCCAAGGTGGCGGTCACCGCGGGCTCGTCGGAAAAGCTGCAGTTCTGCCGCGAACTGGGCGCCGACATCACCATCAACTATCACGACGATGACTTCGTCGCCCGCATCCGGGAGGCAACCGACGGAGCAGGTGCCGACGTGATTCTGGACATCATGGGCGCGGCGTATCTGGACCGCAACCTCGATGCGCTGGCCAGCGACGGCCAGCTGGTCATTATCGGAATGCAGGGCGGCATCAAAGGCGAACTCAACATTGGCAAGCTGCTCGGTAAACGCGCGCGGGTCATCGGCACCACGCTGCGCGGCCGGCCCGCGACCGGACCCGCCAGCAAGAGCGCGGTCGTCGAGGCCGTGACAAGCTCGGTCTGGCCGCTGATCGCCGAGGGTCGTGTGCGGCCCATCATCGGAGCGCGCATGCCGATCCAAGAAGCCGGCGCGGCCCACAAGATGCTGTCCTCGGGGAAGGTGACGGGGAAGGTCGTGTTGACAGTTGACTAGCGATCCGGGTGTCAGCCCAACGAGGCCAGCGCCCGCACCAACTGGTCAACCTCGGCCATCGTGGTGTAGTGCGCGAGCCCGACAGTGACTGCGCCGCCGACGTCGTTGACACCGATCACATCGAGCACTCGTGAGCTGGCATTAGAAATCGCCAGAATTCCGTTGTCCGCCAACCGTTGCACTACCCGCTCGGCCGGCACTTCGTGGACCGCGAAGCTAACGACGGGTATCCGGGCCTCGGGTCGCGCGATCACCACCACCAACGGCAGCGAGCGCAACAGGCCCATCAGATAGTCGAATATCCGGTCCATGTAGGCCATGGCCGATTGCATTGAGGTAGCTAGTCTTTCGCGTCTTGTTCCGCGGGCTGACTCATCGAGCGATGCAAGGTACTCGATACTGGCGACGAAGCCGGCCAACAGACCGAATTGGTGCGCGCCGACCTCCAGACGCGCGGGCCCGGTGGCGTACGGGTTGGTCGAGACCGAACCAAAAGTGTTGATCATCGCCGGGTCGCGAAACACCAACGCCCCGATGGGCGGGCCACCCCATCCGACGGCGTTCACGGCCACCACGTCGGCGTCGATTTCGTCGATGTCGATCAGCCGGTAAGGCGCGGCGGCGGAATGGTCGACGACCACGAACCCGCCGACGTCATGGATCAGCTTGGTCACCGGACGCAGATCGTTGATCGTGCCCAGGGTTCCCGATGCTGACGTCACGGCGACCAGGCGGGTCGGCTGCCCGACCAGGCTCTCCCACTGCCAGGTCGGCAGCTCACCGGTCTCGATGTCGACCTCGGCCCACTTCACTTTGGCGCCGAAGCGGTTTGCTGCCCGCAGCCAGGGCGCGATGTTCGCCTCATCGTCCAGCCTGGTGACGATCACCTCGTAGCCCAATCCGGCACGGGACGAGGACGCCTCGGCTAGCAGCGACAGCAAAATCGCCCGGTCGGCCCCGAGCACCACGCCGCGCGGGTCGGCGTGGACCAGGTCTGCCGCGGCTTGGCGGGCGGCTTCCAGCACGGCCGCGCTGCGCTTGGCGGACGGATGTGGAGTGGCCGTCGTCGGGAAAGATCCGCGGAATGCGGTGGATACCGTGGTCGCCACGGAGTCGGGAATCAGCATCCCGGCCGGCGCGTCGAAATGCACCCAACCGTCCCCGAGTGAGGGATGCAATCCCCGTACTCGGGCGACGTCGTATGCCATGCCAGCCACCTTAGAGTTCCGCAGATTCAGCCAAACCACGACGGTAGCGGGCGCCCAGATGCGTCCCCGCCGTCCCGAGCCAGGTCACCCGGCCAGCCATACTAGTCCAGTGGGGCTGTGGTTCGGAACGCTGATCGCATTGTTTTTGCTGATCGCGCCGGGGGCAATCATCGGACGCATCACTCAGCTAACGTGGCCGATTGCTATCGCAGTTGGCCCGGCGCTGACTTACGGCGTGGTGGCGTTGGCGATCATTCCGTTCGGGGCGCTCGGAATCCCTTGGAACGGTTGGACAGCGCTGGCTGCGCTGGCTGCGGTATGCCTACTGATGACGGGTTTGCAGCTGCTGCTGGTCCGCTACCGCGACACCGAGGCGCAAGCCCGGGGGATCGCCGGCCGACCGGCGCTGGCGGTCGCGGCCGGCGTGCTGCTAGGCGCGCTACTGATCATGTGGGCCGCCTATCGCGGGATCGTGCATTGGCAGTCCATCCCCAGCACCTGGGACGCGGTCTGGCACGCCAACACCGTCCGCTTCATCCTGGACACCGCGCAGGCGTCGTCCACCCACATGGGCGAGCTGCGCAACGTCGAAACGCACCAGCCGCTGTTCTACCCGTCGGTGTTTCATGCGCTGACAGCGGTGTTCTGCCAACTCACCGGCGCAGCCCCGACAACCGGCTACACCTTGAGTTCGGTTGCGGCCTCGGTGTGGCTGTTTCCGTCCAGCGCGGCGATGCTCACCTGGCGTCTGCTGCGGCCGCGCATCGGTGATTGGGGCACTGCGGGCGCGGCGGCGACCGCGGCGGTGCTGTCCGCGTCGTTCACGTCGGTGCCCTATGTCGAGTTCGGCGTCGCGGCGATGCCCAACCTGGCGGCCTTCGGCGTCGCGATCCCGACGTTCATCTTGAGCACATCGACGCTACGGCACCGCGACCGCATCCCGGCCGCCGTACTGGCCCTGGTAGGCGTGTTTTCGGTGCACCTCACCGGCGGCTTCGTCGTCATCTTGTTCCTGTTGGCCTGGTGGGTATTGGACGGTTGGTGGCATCCGACCCGTGGCCGACTGGCCGACCTGTCGACGCTGGCTGCGGTGGCCGTGCCGACCGCGCTGATCCTCGCGCCGCAGTTCATCGGGGTGCTCAGGCAGGCGGACATCATCGCCGGGCACGCATTCCCCAGCTTCAAGAGCGTCAAGCAGGGCGTCATCGACGCGCTTCTGCTGCACACCCGCCACCTCAACGATTTCCCGACCCAATATGGCCTGATCGCGCTGGCCGCCATCGGCATGCTGATCCTGCTCTACCAGAGAATCTGGTGGCTACCAGTGATTTGGCTGGTGCTGACGGTGGCGACGATCTACTCGGGGGCGCCGTTTCACAACCCGCTCGGCACGGTCATCGAGCAGTACAGCCAGTTCTTCTACAACGATCCGCGCCGGCTCTCCGCGGTGGTGACGATGGTCGTGACGCCGATGGCAGGCGTGGCAGTATTCACCTTGATCGTGGCACTGGTAGCCGAGATCAAACGCCTTACCGAGCGGTTCAACCGCTTACCCGCGCCGATCTGGGCGGCGACCACCGTGATCCTGCTGGTGGCCACCACCGTGTTCACCGCCCGGCACTACTTTTACCGGCACCTGGTGCTGTTCGGCGACAAATACGACTCGGTGATCATCGACCAGAAAGACCTCGACGCTTTTGCCCACCTGGCGGGCTTGCCCGGCGCCCGCACTACCGTGATCGGCAACTCGAACATCGACGGCACCGCGTGGATGTACGCGGTGGCCGACCTACACCCGCTGTGGACTCATTACGACTTCCCGCAGCAGACCGGCCCCGGCCATTACCGCTTCATTTTTTGGGCCTACGCCGATGCCGACACCAATCCGGGGGTACCCGACACGGTACGGGCGCGGGTACCCGAAGCGATGCGGGCGCTCAACATTCGCTACACGCTGACCAGCGTCCCGACGGTTCGGGGGTTCAAGGTGCCCGACGGACTAGTGTCTATAGACCAATCGAAGTGGTGGGCAAAAATCTACGACAACGGTGCAGCCCGAATCTACGAATGGCGTGGCGCGCCGACAAGCTAAGGCACAGGGAGAGGTGGCCTGAGATTGAGTAACGGCAACGACGACGATGGCATCGAGGTCATTGGTGGCCTCGACCCGGGGTTGATGGCCGCGGCGAAAGACGACGACGACGATGACCGGTCGCTGACCGATCTGGTCGAGCAGCCGGCCAAGGTGATGCGCATCGGCACCATGATCAAGCAGCTGCTCGAGGAGGTACGAGCGGCACCGCTCGACGACGCCAGCCGCAACCGGCTGCGCGAGGTCCACGCCACCAGCATCCGGGAACTCGAAGACGGGCTGGCGCCCGAATTGCGCGAAGAACTCGACCGGCTGACCTTGCCGTTTACTGAAGGCGCCACCCCCTCGGATGCCGAGTTGCGCATCGCGCAGGCTCAACTGGTCGGCTGGCTGGAAGGGTTGTTCCACGGAATTCAGACCGCGCTGTTCGCCCAGCAGATGGCCGCTCGCGCGCAGCTGGAGCAGATGCGTCAGGGCGCGCTGCCCCCGGGTATCGGCAGGTCCGGTGGGCCCGGGGGTTCGGGTACCGGGCAATACCTCTAGGCAGCTAACGGGTGACGGGTCCGCGCAGTCCTCATATCGAGACTCACGACGCATGGGTGGAGTTCCCCATCTTCGACGCCAAATCGCGGTCGTTGAAGAAGACTTTCCTGGGCGGCACGATCGGGCGCAACGCTTCCAACGTGGTGGTCATCGAGGCGTTGCGGGACGTCACGATGTCGTTGGATCTGGGTGACCGGGTGGGGCTGGTGGGCCACAACGGCGCCGGGAAATCGACTCTGCTGCGGCTGCTTTCGGGCATTTACGAGCCGACCCGCGGCTCGGCCCTGGTGACCGGGCGGGTGGCGCCGGTGTTCGATCTCGGTGTCGGTATGGACCCCGAGATCTCCGGCTACGAAAACATCATCATCCGCGGGCTGTTTCTGGGGCAGACGCGACGGCAGATGCTGGCCAAGATCGACGAGATCGCCGAGTTCACCGAGTTGGGTGACTACCTTTCGATGCCCCTGCGCACGTATTCGACCGGCATGCGGGTGCGGCTGGCCATGGGGGTGGTCACTAGCATCGATCCGGAGATCTTGTTGCTCGACGAGGGCATCGGCTCCGTCGACGCCGACTTTCTCAAGAAGGCCCAGTCCCGGCTGCAAAAGCTGGTCGAGCGCTCCGGAATCCTGGTATTCGCCAGCCATTCCAACGAGTTCCTGGCGCGGCTGTGCAAGACCGCCATGTGGATCGACCACGGCGTCATCAGGCTCACCGGGGGCATCGAGGACGTCGTGCGCGCCTACGAGGGTGAAGACGCCGCGCGGCATGTTCGTGAGGTACTAGCCGAAACGGCCACCGCGGATGACTGACATGGTGTGCGCGGTCGTGGTGACCCACCGGCGTCCCGACGAACTGGCCAAGTCGCTGGATGTCTTGACCACCCAGAGCCGACTGCCCGACCAGCTCGTCGTCGTGGATAACGATGACGACGAACGTGTTCGCGATCTGGTGGGCGGTCAGCCCATCCCCACCACTTATCTCCCGTCACGCCGAAACCTCGGCGGTGCAGGCGGTTTCGCGCTCGGCATTCTGTATGCGCTTGCCGCAGGCGCCGATTGGGTGTGGCTGGCCGACGACGACGGTCACCCCCGGGACAGCGAAGTGCTGGCGACGCTACTGACCTGCGCCGAAAAGCACCGATTGGCCGAGGTGTCGCCGATGGTGTGCAACGCCGATGACCCCCAACGGCTGGCGTTTCCGTTGCGCCGCGGCCTGGTGTGGCGCCGGCGGGTCGACGAGTTGCGGACCGATGCGGGCCAGGAACTGCTGCCGGGCATCGCCTCGCTGTTCAACGGTGCACTGTTTCGCGCCTCGACGTTCGAGTCGATCGGCGTTCCCGACCTGCGGCTATTCGTCCGCGGCGACGAAGTCGAGATACATCGTCGGCTGGTCCGGTCCGGGCTGGCGTTCGGAACCTGTTTGAGCGCGGTCTACCTGCACCCCTGCGGGTCGGCGGAGTTCAAGCCGATCCTTGCCGGCCGAATGCACACTCAATATCCCGACGATCCCGCCAAGCGCTACTTCACCTACCGCAATCGCGGCTACCTGATGTCGCAGCCGGGCCTGCGTAGGCTGCTGGTTCAGGAATGGCTGCGGTTCGGCTGGTTTTTCCTGATCTCCCGTCGTGACCCGAGGGGCCTGCTGGAGTGGCTGCGGCTACGCCGGTTGGGGCGGCGGGAAAGATTCCGGAGGCCCGAGGGCTCATGATGCACGCCGGCGACGATGCAGTGGGGGTACCGCTCAGCCGCTTGCGGCGAGGGGGGAAGGAGCGGCGCCAATGACAATCGTCGACGCCGCGGCGCAGTCGAGGACGCTGGCCCGTGCCTGGGGTGATCTGGCCGACGGGTATCGCCGCCGCGAATTGTGGCTGCACCTGGGCTGGCAGGACATCAAGCAGCGGTACCGCCGCTCGGTGCTGGGGCCGTTCTGGATCACCATCGCAACCGGCACCACAGCCGTCGCAATGGGCGGCCTGTACTCCAAGCTGTTCCATCTCGAGCTTTCGGTGCACCTGCCCTACGTCACGCTGGGTCTGATCGTCTGGAATTTGATCAACGCCTCCATCCTGGAGGGCGCCGAGGTGTTCGTCGCCAACGAGGGATTGATCAAACAATTGCCGACGCCGTTGAGCGTGCACGTCTACCGGCTGGTCTGGCGGCAGATGATCTTGTTCGCGCACAACATCGTCATCTACCTCGTCATTGCGATCATCTACCCCAAACCGTGGTCATTGGCCGACCTCTCGGTGATACCGGCGCTCGGACTGATCGTGCTCAACTGCGTCTGGGTGTCGCTGTGTTTCGGCATCCTGGCGACCCGTTACCGCGACATCGGCCCGCTGCTGTTTTCCATCGTGCAGTTGCTGTTCTTTATGACGCCGATCATCTGGAACGACGACACGCTGCGACAGCAGGGCGCCGGGCGGTGGTCGAGCATCGTCGAACTCAACCCGCTGCTGCACTATCTGGATATCGTGCGCGCGCCACTGCTGGGCTCACATCAAGAACTTCGTCACTGGGCGGTGGTAATCGGACTGACCGTCGTGGGCTGGGTTATGGCGGGCTTCGCGATGCGCCAATACCGCGCCCGGGTGGCCTATTGGGTATAATGGAAAGCTTCCGCTGGTTTGGGGGTGGCCAAGCTGTCCGGTGAAACCTCGTACAACCTGCACCAAACGCATGGATAATTAGATTTCGGGGAATACAGCCTTACCATTTCTCGGTCAGAACCACGTCCCGCGCGGAAGAAAAAGGTCGGCGATGACGAGCGAGCAAGTTGAGCCCAAGGGGCTTACGGATGAAGCGCGCGAGCGCATCACGGCCGAGTTGGACCGGGTACGAGAACGGCGCGACCGCTTGGAGGCCGAGGTCAGAAACGACCGCGGCGCGGTCAGCGATCACGCGGACGCTGCCGACGCCATTCAGCGCGCCGACGAACTGGCCAGCCTCGACGAGCGCATTATCGAACTCGACCGGCTGTTACGCGCGGGACCTGTGCCTTCGAATGGGACCGACGCGCTACCGTTCGGGACCGAGGTGACACTGCGGTTCTCCGATGGCGCGGTCGTCAAGATGCAGGTGATCTTAGTGATCGAAGAGACAACCGCTGGCGGCGAAGCCGAAGCGTTGACTGCAGGCAGCCCACTTGGGCAGGCGCTCGTCGGACGCCAAGTCGGCGACAAGGTCACCTATACGACGCCCCAAGGTGAAAGCCAAGTCGAGCTGCTGGACGTCAAATACCCGTCGTAGTCCCCCGTAGACTTCGGCCGATGGCCGAGATCGCGGCGAGCGCACAGCTGCCCCTCAAGACGCAGGTCTGGCGGTTCGTCGTCACCGGTGGGCTGTCGGCAATCGTCGACTTCGGCCTGTATGTGTTGCTGCTTCGGGTGGGTCTAGAAGTCAACGTCGCCAAATCAATCAGCTTCGTCGCCGGCACGACAACCGCCTACCTGATTAACCGGCGCTGGACGTTTCAGGCACCGCCCAGCAAGGCCCGATTCGTCGCCGTTTGTCTGCTTTATGCACTCACCTATGCCGTGCAGGTCGGCATCAACTACCTCTTTTACCTGCAGTTCGCGAATGAGCCGTGGCGGGTACCGGCCGCTTTCGTGATCGCGCAGGGCACTGCCACGGTGATCAACTTCGTCGTGCAGCGCTCGGTGATCTTCCGGCTGCGCTGAACCTACCTCTGCAGGCGGTACCCTCTTTCACGATGTTTCCCACCACCACGAAGCGGCTCACCGGGTGGAGTCGCACCGCGCCGTCGGTGGCCGACGTACTCGTCACCCCGGACCCTGAGGTGATCGCCGAGGCGGTTGCCCGGGCAGCCGACGCCGGCGGCCGGGGTGTCATTGCTCGCGGGCTGGGCCGTTCCTACGGCGACAACGCGCAAAACGGTGGCGGGCTGGTTATCGACATGACCGCGCTGAACCGGATCCACTCGATCGACGCCGACACCCACCTCGCCGACCTCGATGCCGGGGTCAACCTCGACCAGCTGATGCGGGCCGCGCTGCCGTTCGGCCTGTGGGTGCCGGTGCTACCCGGTACCCGGCAGGTCACCATCGGCGGCGCGATCGGCTCCGACATTCACGGCAAGAACCACCACAGCGCCGGCAGCTTCGGCAACCACGTCGTTTCGATGGAGCTGTTGACGGCCGACGGGCAGGTCCGCCACCTCACCCCAGACGGCGAAGATGCCGAGCTGTTCTGGGCCACTGTGGGCGGCAACGGGTTGACCGGGATCGTCTTACGCGCGACGATCGCGATGACTCCGACCGAGACGGCGTATTTCATCGCCGACGGCGACGTCACGCACAGCCTGGACGAAACCATCGCCTTTCACAGCGACGGCAGCGAGGCCAACTACACGTACTCGTCGGCCTGGTTCGACGCCATCAGCGCACCGCCGAAGCTGGGCCGGGCTGCAATTTCGCGCGGATCGCTAGCGACGGTCGACCAGCTGCCGAAGAAGCTGCAGAAGAACCCGCTGAAATTCGATGCGCCGCAATTCTTTACAGCACCCGACATCTTCCCCAACGGCTTGGCTAACAAGCCGATCTTCGGCACGCTGACCGAACTCTGGTACCGCAAGTCGGGGTCCTACCGCGGCAAGGCGCAGAATCTGACGCAGTTCTATCACCCACTGGATATGGTCGGCGAGTGGAATCGAGCTTACGGCTCAGCGGGTTTCAGCCAGTACCAGTTCGTCGTACCTGTCGAAGCAGTTGAAGCGTTCAAGGGCATCATGTACGACATCCAAAAGTCGGGTCATTACTCCTGGCTCAACGTGTTCAAACTGTTCGGTCCCGGAAATCAAGCGCCGCTGAGCTTCCCGATCCCTGGCTGGAACGTGTGCGTCGATTTTCCGATTAAGCCGGGGCTCAACGAGTTTCTCAACGAACTTGACCGCAGGGTGCTGGAGTTCGGCGGCCGGCTCTACACCGGCAAAGACAATCGCACCACCGCGGACACTTTCCACGCCATGTACCCGCGCATCGAAGAATGGATCGCGTTGCGTCGCAAGGTCGATCCCACCGGGGTCTTCGTCTCGGACATGGCCCGACGTTTGGAGCTGCACTGATGGTGCTCGACGCCGTGGGTAATCCCCAGACCATCCTGCTGCTCGGCGGTACCTCCGAGATCGGGCTGGCGATTTGCGAGCGCTACCTGCGAAACGCACATGCGCGAATTGTGTTGGCCGACCTACCTAACCACTCAGGGCGGGACCACGCCGTCGCGCAGATGAAGGCAGCGGGCGCTAAATCCGTCGAGTGGATTGACTTCGAAGGCGTCGAGACCGAAAGCCATCCCAAGGTCATCGACGCCGCGTTCGCCAACGGCGACGTCGACGTCGCCATCGTCGCTTTCGGCCTGCTCGGTAACGCCGAAGAGCTGTGGCAGAACCAGCACAAGGCCGTGCAGATCGCCCAGATCAATTACACCGCAGCGGTTTCTGTCGGTGTGCTGCTCGGCGAGAAGATGCGCAACCAAGGCTTCGGCCGCATCATCGCGATGAGCTCGGCAGCCGGTGAGCGAGTGCGGCGGTCGAACTTCGTGTACGGGTCGACAAAGGCCGGTCTTGACGGCTTCTATCTCGGCCTCGGCGAGGCGTTGCGCGAGTACGGGGTTCGTGTTCTGGTCATCCGGCCCGGCCAGGTGCGCACCACCACGACGATCGAGCACTGGAAATCCACGGGGGCCAAGGAAGCGCCGTTCACCGTCGATAAGGAAGATGTCGCCAACCTGGCGGTGAGCGCAGCGGCCAAGGGCAAAGAACTCGTATGGGCGCCCGGCGTTTTCCGCTACGTGATGATGGTGTTGCGGCACATCCCTCGACCGATCTTCCGCAAGCTGCCCATCTAGATGCGAAACGCGCTGGCCACCGTCGGCCACATGGCGGTCGCGGTGACGGTCGCCGTCGTCGTATCGGTGGTCTCGCTGGTTGCCATCGCGCGCGTTGAATGGCCCGCATTTCCGTCGTCGAACCAACTGCACGCGTTGACCACGGTGGGGCAGGTCGGCTGCATCGTCGGGCTGCTGGTCGTCGGCTGGCTGTGGCGGCGTGGTCGGTTACCGTGGCTTGTTCGGCTGCTCGCGCTGGTATTCGTGTCCGCGTTCTCGGTGGTGACACTGGCGATGCCGCTCGGCGCCACCAAGCTCTACCTGTTCGGCATTTCCGTCGACCAGCAGTTCCGCACCGAATACCTGACGCGGCTCACCGACAGCGCCGCGCTGCACGACATGACCTACATCGGGCTGCCGCCGTTTTATCCGCCGGGCTGGTTCTGGCTGGGCGGGCGCGTCGCGGCGCTGAGCGGTATTCCGGCGTGGGAGATGTACAAGCCGTGGGCGATAACCTCGATCACGATCGCGGTCGCGCTGGCGCTGGTGTTGTGGTGGCGGATAATCCGTTTCGAGTACGCACTAATGGTCACCACGGCGACGGCCGCTGTGATGCTGGCGTACAGCTCCCCGGAGCCGTACTCGGCGATGATCACCGTGCTGCTGCCGCCGGTGCTGATCCTGACGTGGTCGGGTCTGCGCGCTACCGAGCGTCACGCCAGCGTGACGGAGAGCGCCGAGCGTCACGCTGGCGTGACACCAGAGCTGGAGACCAGATCAAGTGGGTGGGCCGCGGTGATCGGTGCCGGGATATTCCTGGGCTTCGCGGCGGCCTTTTACACCTTGCTGCTGGCCTACACCGCATTCACCGTGGTGCTTATGGCGCTCCTGCTGACGGCGTTCCGCTGGCGTCAGGGAAGGAAAGCCGCGCTGGATCCGCTGGGCCGGCTGGCCGTCATCGCCGTCATCGCGGCCGCGATCTGGTTGACCACCTCGCTCCCGTTCCTGTTACGGGCGATGCGCGACCCGGTCAGCAACACCGGCAGCGCCTATCACTACCTGCCGGCCGACGGCGCCGAGCTGACCTTTCCGATGCTGAAGTTCACCCTGCTCGGTGCGCTGTGCATGCTCGGGACGCTGTGGCTGGTGGTGCGGGTCCGCTCGTCGGTACGGGCCGCAGGCCTGGCGATCGGCGTGCTGGCCGTCTACCTGTGGTCGGTGCTGTCGATGCTCGCCACGCTGGCGCGCATCACGCTGCTGTCCTTCCGGCTGCAGCCGACGCTGACGGTACTGCTGGCCGCCGCCGGGGTCTTCTGCTTCATCGAAGTCACCCTCGCTCTGGTTGGCCGCGGGCGGGACCACGCCTGGGGCCGCAGCGTGCTGCCGGTGGCGGCCGCGGTCGGGCTGGCCGCGGCGATCGCGTTCAGCCAGGACATCCCGAATGTGCTGCGACCGGACCTCACCATTGCCTACACCGACACCGACGGCCACGGCCAGCGCGGTGATCGCCGCCCGCCGGGCTCGCAGAAGTACTATCCCGAGATCGACGCCGCGATCACCGGCACGACCGGCCAACCACGCGATGCGATCGTCGTGCTGACAGCTGACTACAGCTTCCTGTCGTACTACCCCTACTGGGGTTTCCAAGGGCTGACGTCGCACTACGCCAACCCGCTCGCGCAGTTCGACAAGCGGGCGGCCGCGATCAAAAGCTGGTCCAAGCTCACATCCGCCGACCAGTTCGTCCACGCGTTGGACACCCTGCCCTGGGCGCCGCCGACGGTTTTCCTGATGCGTCACGGCGGCTCGGCCGGCGAGTCCGGCAGCTACACGCTGCGGCTGGCCGAAGACGTCTACCCCAACCAGCCCAACGTCCGTCGCTACACGGTGGAACTGAACGCCGCGTTGTTCGCCGACCCGTGGTTCACCGTCACCAACATCGGGCCATTCGTATTGGCCATCCGCAAGCCCGAGTTGGCCCGCTGATGGCTACCGGGTCAGCACATGTGGAGCAATTACCATCTAGCTCCGTGACCGAGACGCCAGCAAACCACCGGGCCGCCCGGGTCGTCGCCGTCGTCGCCGGTCTGCTCGGGGCTCTACTGGCGATCGCCACCCCGCTGCTGCCGGTCAAACAGACCACCGCGCAGTTGAACTGGCCACAAAACGGTGTGCTGGGCAGCGTTGAGGCCCCGCTGATCGGCTACGTGGCCACCGATCTGTCCATCAGCGTCCCGTGCCAGGCCGCCGCTGGTCTGGCCGGATCTGCCAACACCGGCAAGACGGTGTTGTTGTCCACGGTGCCCAAGCAGGCTCCCAAGGCCGTCGACCGCGGATTGCTGATCGAGCGGGTCAACGACGACTTGGTCGTCGTGGTGCGCAACACCCCGGTGGTCGTCGCACCACTGAGTCAGGTGCTCAGCGGGACCTGTCAGAAATTAGTTTTCACCGCGCACGCCGACAGGGTCACCGGCGAATTCGTCGGGCTGAAACAGGGCCCCAACGCTGATCATCCCGGCGCCGCGTTGCGCGGCGAGCGCAGCGGCTACGACTTCCGCCCGCAGATCGTCGGAGTGTTCACCGATCTCAGTGGACCTGCCCCACCAGGCCTGGCGTTCTCGGCCACCATCGACACCCGCTACAGCAGCTCACCCACCCCGCTCAAGATGGCCGCGATGATTCTCGGCATCGCATCGACTATCGCGGCCCTGATCGCCCTGCACGTCCTGGATACTTCCGACGGCACCCGTCACCGTCGCTTCCTTCCGCCGCGCTGGTGGTCGATCAGCGGGCTGGATGTCCTGGTCACGCTGGTGCTGGTGTGGTGGCACTTCGTCGGGGCCAACACCGCCGACGACGGATACATCCTGACCATGGCGCGGGTGTCCGAGCACGCCGGATACATGGCCAACTATTACCGCTGGTTTGGCACGCCCGAGGCGCCGTTCGGCTGGTATTACGACCTGCTGGCGCTGTGGGCGCAGGTGACCACCGCCAGCATCTGGATGCGGTTGCCTACCCTGCTCATGGCGCTGGCCTGCTGGTGGGTGATCAGCCGTGAAGTCATGCCGCGACTCGGGCACGCCGTCAAGACCACCCGAGCGGCCGCATGGAGCGCCGGCGGGCTATTTTTGGCGTTCTGGCTACCGCTCAACAACGGTCTGCGGCCAGAGCCGATCATCGCCGTGGGCATCCTGCTGACCTGGTGTTCGGTCGAGCGCGCGGTGGCGACCAGCCGGCTGCTGCCGGTAGCGGTCGCCTGTGTCCTCGGTGGCCTGACGCTGTTCTCCGGTCCAACCGGGATCGCCTCGATCGGCGCGCTGCTGGTGGCGATCGGGCCGCTGCGCACGATCTTGCACCGCCGTACCACACGGTTTGGTCTGCTGCCGCTGCTCGCGCCGGTCCTGGCCGCGGCGACAGTCACCCTGATCCTGATCTTCCGGGATCAGACCTTCACCGGAGAAGTCCAGGCCAGCCTGCTGAAGTCCGCGGTCGGGCCCAGCCTGAGTTGGTTCGACGAGCACATCCGCTACGAGCGGTTGTTCATGGCCAGCCCCGACGGCTCGGTGGCCCGTCGTTTTGCTTTGCTGGCGTTGCTCGTCGCGCTGGCGGTGTCGGTGGCAATGGCATTGCGCAAGGGCCGAATTCCGGGTACCGCCGCAGGACCCACCCGTCGCATCATCGGCATCACCGTCATCTCGTTCCTTGCGATGATGTTCACCCCCACCAAATGGACCCACCACTTCGGGGTGTTCGCCGGGCTGGCCGGTTCACTGGGGGCGCTGGCCGCCGTGGCGGTGACGGCGACGGCGATGCGCTCACGGCGCAACCGGACTATGTTCGCCGCCCTGGTGATGTTCGTGGTGGCGTTGTCGTTCGCCAGCGTCAACGGCTGGTGGTACGTCTCCAACTTCGGTGTGCCGTGGTCGAATGCGTTTCCGGAGTGGCATTTCGGTTTCACCACCGTGCTGCTGGGGCTGACGGTGCTGGTTCTGCTGCTGGCCGCCTGGTTTCATTTCATCAACAACCATGACGACGCTGCGGCCGCCAGCCAATCGCGCGTCGCCCGAATCGTCCAGTCCCCATTGAGTATTGCCGCATGGGCGCTGGTTTTCTTCGAAGTCGTATCGCTGACGCTGGCGATGACCGACCAATACCCGGCCTGGTCGGTCGGCCGCTCCAACCTGCAGGCCCTGATCGGCAACACCTGCGGGCTCGCCAACGACGTGCTCGTCGAGCAAGACCCCAACGCCGGCACGCTGTCCCCGATCGGCACGTCGGTGAAAGACGCACTCGGCGCCGGTCGCGCCGACGGCTTCGATCCCAACGGCATCCCCGCCGATGTGTCCGCCGACCCGGTGATGGAACGTCCTGGTGACCGCAGCTTCGTGAACAACGACGGGATGATCACCAGCAGTGAGACTGGCACCGAAGGCGGTACCACCGCCGCGCCGGGCATCAACGGCTCGCGGGCGCGGCTGCCCTACAACCTGGACCCGGCGCGCACCCCGGTGGTGGGCAGTTGGCGATCCGGCGTGCAAGTACCGGCCCTGCTGCGGTCGGCCTGGTACCGGCTGCCGC
Source organism: uncultured Actinomycetota bacterium (assembly GCA_963838755.1). Taxonomy (GTDB): domain Bacteria; phylum Actinomycetota; class Actinomycetes; order Mycobacteriales; family Mycobacteriaceae; genus Mycobacterium. The sequence continues at coordinate 90,547 of CAWISO010000024.1, forward strand.
CCCGAAGCCAGGCCGGGCCGCTGTTAGCGATATCAGCGGCGGGCCGTTTCGATGCCGGCGAAGTGACAGTGCAGTGGGCCACCGACGCGGGTGCAGCCGCTGACCACCCCGGCGGAACAATCGGTTTCGCCGACGTCGGGGCGGCGCCCGCGTGGCGTAACCTGCGGGCGCCGCTGTCCGCGGTGCCGCAGAGCGCCACCCAACTGCGGGTGGTGGCTACCGACGACGATCTGGCACCGCAACACTGGATTGCGGTGACCCCGCCGCGGATCCCGCAGCTGCGCACCCTTCAGGATGTGGTCGGCTCGCATGATCCGGTGCTACTGGATTGGCTGGTCGGTCTGGCCTTCCCGTGCCAACGGCCATTCGGCCATCAAAACGGCGTCATCGAGTTGCCGACGTGGCGCATCCTGCCCGACCGGTTCGGCGCGGAGGCCAACTCACCGGTGATGGACAACAACGGTGGCGGTCCGCTGGGCATCACCGAATTGCTGGTACGGGCGGACACCTTGCCGACCTATTTCAAAGATGACTGGTCCCGTGACTGGGGTTCGCTGCAGCAGTTGACGGCCTACTACCCGAACGCGCAACCGGCTCGTCTCGACCTGGGCACGGCAACCCGCAGCGGCCTGTGGAGCCCGGCCCCGCTCCGGCAGTAGTTAATAGGCAAATTGGCGGCGGCTGGCGCGAAAACCGGTGAAAACGGCCATGAGCGCCACCAGCGCGAACACCGTGAAAGCTGAGCGGGCAGCCGCCACGCCGCCGCCGTCGGCGAGGTTGACCACGACACCGGCCAGCCCGGCGCCGAAGGCGCCGAATATCAACTGCACCGAATTGATAGCGGTGGCCGCTGCGCTGCCCTCGGCCGGATCATCGACGTCGCTCATCGCCCACGCCGACAAGTGCGGGTAGGCGGCGCCGATCCCGATTCCGACGGCCAGCAACGCCGTCGCGCACAAGATGACGATGCTGACCGGGGCGCCTTCGACATGGCTGACACCGGCCATCGCCAGGCCGACCGCCATCACCAACGGTGCCGCTGTCACCACGCCGACGATCGTGCGTGCTCTGTTCAGTGAGCCGCTGCCCAATCCGCTGATCGTCCAACCGATCGACAGAGCTGCGCCCAAGAGTCCGGCCATCATCGGTCCCAAATGGGCCAACCGCTGGCCGAACAACGGCACGTACAGGTCGACCTTGGTCGCGCCGACGAGCAACCCCAACGTCAAATACACCCACTTCAGCGGGCCGAGCCTGTAAACGCTGGCCGGCAATACCGCCGCAGGCGTCCGTCGATCGACGATCAGAAACAGTCCGACCAGCACGGCGCCGACGGCAAGCAGGCCGGCGGTCGCGACGGCGTTGTGCGGCAGCGATGCGACGCTGACCACCAAGGCCGAGGCGCCCAGCAGAACCACCGACTGCACGGGCACCCGTGTCGAGGTATGGCCGCTGTCCTGCTCGCATTCGTCCACCGACAGCACGCCGGGTACCAGCACGGCCATCGCCGCGCTCAGTACGGCCAGCCCCCCGAACGCCCAGCGCCAGGCACCGAACTGTGCGAAAAAGCCTCCCAGCGCGGGTCCAAGTAGGGCACCCACGCCCCATGTCGCCGACGCCATGGCCGATGCGCGGCTCCACAAGTAGCGCGGCAGCACGGCGTTGATCACCGCGAAACTCAATCCGCACAGCAGACCGCCTGCCAGCCCCTGTAAGAAGCGGCCGGCCAGCAAGACCTCCATGTTGGGCGCCGCAGCGCAGACCAGACTGCCGACGCCTAAAACGGCGAAACCCAGCAGATAGGACACGCACGACCCGATCCGGCCGAGCAACGAATTTACCGTCGCTGCTGCGACCACCGACCCGACGAGGTACAAGGTCGTCACCCAGGCATAGATCCGCTCACCGCCGATCTCATTGATCGTGCTGGGCAGCATGCTGATCGTCAGGAACTCGTTCGTGGAATACAGCACGACGCCCCCGGCGACCACAGCTGAAGTTCGCAGATACTGGGTGCTCCACAACTCACGCCAGTGGCCGGTGGTGATTTGCGTTTGATCCGTTAAATGCACCACCGCTGGCCCACTAAACCATGCTCGCGCGAAGTAGTCGAACCCCCCTGGAAGGTTCGTCCGGGATCTTGGGCGGGCCGAATCGCCGCATTCCGCGCGCGGACCTGCACCGTCGCCGGATGGTCCGGTTTGCATCACAATCTTGATTAAGTCCGCATTCGGCACCCCTACTCAGCCCGCCACGCGGGCTGCATCGTCGTCGAACGGAAGCTCGATTGTCCGACTTGCCCCCGCAAGCGGGGGGACCCCCACCCAGCCCGCCACGCGGGCTGCATCGTCGTCGAACGGAAGCTCGATTGTCCGACTTCTCCTCAGCCCGCCACGCGGGCTGCATCGTCGTCGAACCGAAGCCGTCGCCTACGATCGTCCCTCGTGCCCCACGACGAAAATGAGCGATCGCCGGCGCACCTCGCGCGGCTGATCGCCGTCGTCGCGGGGATCGCCGGAGCGCTGCTTTGCGCGGTCGTTCCGCTGCTTCCAGTGCGGCAGACCACTGCCACGATCCTGTGGCCGCAGGGTCTGACCGGCGACGGGCACGTGACCGACATCACCGCACCACTGGTATCCGGCGCGCCGCGCGCCTTGGACATTTCCATTCCATGCCCGGCGATGGCCACCCTGCCCGCCGACGGCGGCCTGGTGCTCTCGACGCTGCCGGTCAACGGATTCGAGACCGGCAAAGCCGGGCTGTTCGTCCGAGCCAACAAAGACACCGTCGTCGTCGCATTCCGGGATTCGGTTGCGGCGGTCGCGGCCCGCTCGGCGGTGAACTCCCCCGGCTGCAGCGTGCTGCACATCTGGGCCGACGCCGGCGTTACCGGAGCGGAGTTCGTCGGGATACCGGGTGCCGTAAGCCGTCTCGCGCCGGAGAAGAAGCCGCAGGTCGGCGGGATCTTCACCGACCTCAAAGTGCCTGCGCAACCGGGATTATCGGCTCGCATCGACGTCGACACCCGGTTCATCGTCGCCCCCACCGTGCTCAAGGCAGCGGTGATGGCCCTGGGCGGGCTCGCCGTGGTGATTGCAATCGTCGCGCTGGCGGTGCTGGACCGGAAGTCGGGCCGGCGGGTGCCCCACCACTGGCGCGGACGGCTCGGGGTCGGGGCAGCGACTTGGCTCGCCGACGCGGGCGTGATCGGGACGCTACTGGTCTGGCACGTCATCGGCGCCACCTCGTCGGATGACGGCTACAACCTGACCATCGCCCGGGTTTCCGGACAGGCCGGCTATCTGGCCAACTACTACCGGTTCTTCGGGACCACCGAGGCACCGTTCGACTGGTATCTCGCGATGCTGGCCCACTTGGCGTCGGTGAGCACCGCGGGCGTATGGATGCGGATACCGGCCACGCTGGCCGGGATCGGGTGCTGGCTGATCATCAGCCGCTACATGCTGCGGCGGTTGGGCCCCGGGAGGGGCGGCCTGGCCGCTAACCGGGTGGCGATGTGGACTGCCGGTGCGGTTTTCCTGGCGGCGTGGCTGCCGTTCAACAACGGTCTGCGGCCCGAGCCGCTGATCGCTTTCGGCGTGGTGCTCACCTGGGTGCTGGTGGAACGTGCGATCGCCGGCAGAAGCCTGGTGCCGGCGGCGGTGGCGATCGTGGTGGCGATGTTCACTGCGACCCTGGCGCCGCAGGGGTTGATCGCCGTCGCCGCACTACTCACCGGGGCGCGGCCGATCGCCCGCATAATCACGCAGCGCCGGGCAGCGGACGGGTTATTAGCGCCTTTGGCGGTGTTGGCGGGCTCGATGTCGCTGATCACGATCGTGGTGTTCCGCAGCCAGACGCTGGCCACTGTCGCCGAGTCGGCCCGCATCAAGTACAAGGTCGGTCCGACGATCGCGTGGTACCAGGACTTCCTGCGCTACTACTTCCTGACGGTGGAGTCCAATCCCGACGGGTCGATGTCCCGGCGGTTCGCGGTGCTCGTGCTGCTGCTGTGCCTGTTCGGCATGCTGGTGGTCCTGCTGCGCCGCGGCGGGGTACCCGGGTTGGCCAGCGGCCCGGCGTGGCGGTTAATCGGCACCACCGCGGTCGGCCTGCTGCTGTTGACGTTCACCCCGACGAAGTGGGCCGTGCAGTTCGGCGTGTTCGCCGGGCTGGCCGGCGCCCTCGGTGCGGTCACCGCGTTCGCCTTCGCCCGCATAGGTCTGCACAGCCGCCGCAACCTCACGTTGTACGTGACGGCGCTGCTATTCGTGCTGGCGTGGGCCACCTCTGGGGTCAACGGCTGGTTCTATGTCGGCAACTACGGGGTGCCGTGGTTCGACATCCCGCCCGTCATCGCCAGCCACCCGGTGACGTCGATGTTCCTGACGTTGTCGATCCTGACCGGACTGCTGGCCGCCTGGCAGCACTTCCGGATGGACTACGCCGGGCATACCGAAGTCCAGGACAACCGGCGCAACCGGGTGCTGGCATCGACCCCGCTGCTGGTGGTCGCGACGATCATGGTGCTCGGCGAGGTAGCTTCGCTGACCAAGGGGGTGGTGTTCCGCTACCCGCTCTACACCACCGGCAAGGCCAATCTGGCCGCAATCACCTCGGGCCTTTCGCCGACCAGCTGCGCCATGGCCGATGACGTCGTGGCCGAGCCCGATCCCAATGTCGGCCTGCTGCAACCAGTTCCGGGTCAGAAATTTGGGCCGGACGGCCCCCTCGGGGGCATTGACCCGGTCGGTTTTAATCCCAACGGCGTCGGCGACGACCTGAGGTCCAACCCTGTGGTCACCAAACCGGGGGTAGTGAATTCCGACGCGTCACCCAACAAGCCCAACGCTGCCATGAGTGACTCCGCGGGGACCGCCGGCGGGAAAGGCCCGGTCGGGGTGAACGGGTCGCACGCGGCGCTACCTTTCGGCCTGGATCCGGCCCGCACTCCAGTGATGGGCAGCTACGGCGAGAACTCCCTGGCTGCTACCGCCGCCTCGGCCTGGTACCAACTGCCGCCGCGCACAGCCGACCGGCCGCTGGTGGTGGTGTCCGCCGCCGGTGCGATCTGGTCGTACAAAGAGGACGGCACCTTCACCTACGGGCAGTCGCTGAAATTGCAATGGGGTGTCGCACGCCCCGACGGCACCACCCAGCCGCTCGCGCAGGTGCAGCCGATCGACATCGGGCCGCACCCGGCCTGGCGTAACCTGCGGTTCCCGCTGGCCTGGGCGCCGCCGGAGGCTAACGTGGCACGCATCGTCGCCTACGACCCGAATCTGAGTTCCGAGCAGTGGTTCGCGTTCACGCCGCCGCGTGTCCCGCTGCTGCAGACTCTGCAGCAGCTGATCGGATCGCACAAGCCGGTCCTCATGGACATCGCGACCGCCGCAAACTTGCCCTGCCAGCGGCCGTTCTCCGAACATCTTGGCGTTGCCGAACTTCCGCAGTATCGCATCCTGCCCGATCACAAACAGACTGCGGCGTCGTCTAACGGTTGGGAGGCCGGCGCGACCGGCGGTCCGTTCCTGGTCACCCAGGCAATGCTGTGGACCTCCACCATCCCCACCTACCTGAACGGCGACTGGTACCGGGACTGGGGATCCGTCGAGCAGTATCACCGGTTGGTGCCGGCCGATCAGGCACCGAACGCCGTCGTCGAACAGGGTGTGACCACAGTGCGCGGCTGGAGCCGGCACGGCCCGATTAGGGCCCTGCCATGAGCGTCATCAACCACGAACGCCAAACGGCCACCGCGCAGCCCGACGCCCGTCCCGATGTGCGAGTGACCCGGTGGGTCGCGACGGTAGCTGGGCTGATCGGTTTCGTCCTGTCAATCGCGACGCCGTTGTTGCCCGTAGTGCAGACCACCGCGACGCTGAACTGGCCACAAAGCGGCCAATTGAACAGCGTTACCGCACCGCTGATTTCGCTGACGCCGGTCGACGTGACGGCAACCGTGCCGTGCTCGGTGGTGCGCAACCTGCCTCCCAGCGGCGGGGTCGTGCTGAGTACGGCCCCCAAGAAGGGCAAGGACGCCGCGCTCAACGCGTTGTTCGTCGTCGCCAGCAGCCAGCACGTCGACGTCACCGACCGCAACGTGGTGATCGCCAGCGTGCCTCGGGCCCAGGTGATGTCCGCTCAGTGCCAACGGATCGAGGTGACCTCCACACTCGCGGGTACTTTCGCCACCTTTGTCGGATTGACCGATCCGGCGGGCAAGCCCGTGAGGGGCGGCTTCCCCGACCCCAACCTGCGCCCGCAGATCGTTGGGGTGTTTACCGATATGTCTGGTCCTGCGCCGCCCGGGCTGCAGTTTTCGGCGACCATCGACACCCGGTTCTCCACCACCCCGACGACGCTGAAACTGCTTGCGATGGTGCTGGCGATCGTGTCCACCATCGTCGCGCTGGTCGCACTGTGGCGTCTGGACCAGTTGGACGGGCGCCGCATGCACCGGTTGATCCCGACCCGCTGGCGGAAGTTCACTCTGGTCGATGCCACGGTGATATTCGGGTTCCTGCTGTGGCATCTGATCGGCGCGAATTCCTCCGACGACGGCTACATCCTGGGCATGGCGCGAGTCGCCGACCACGCCGGCTACATGTCCAACTACTTCCGCTGGTTCGGCAGCCCGGAGGACCCGTTCGGCTGGTACTACAACCTGCTGGCACTGATGACCCACGTCAGCGACGGCAGCCTCTGGATGCGGCTGCCCGACCTGGTCGCCGGGCTGGTCTGCTGGCTGCTGCTGTCGCGTGAGGTGTTGCCCCGGCTGGGGCCGGCGGTAACCTCCAGCACGGCCGCAAACTGGGCGGCCGGCATGGTTCTGCTCACCGCGTGGATGCCGTTCAACAACGGCCTTCGCCCCGAGCCGATCATCGCGCTGGGCTCGCTGATCACCTACGTTCTGATCGAGCGCTCGATGTGCGCTTCCCGATTGACGCCGGCGGCGCTGGCGGTGGTGACCGCTGCGTTCACCCTCGGGGTGCAGCCCACCGGTCTGATCGCGGTGGCTGCCTTGGTTGCCGGTGGCCGGCCGATCCTGCGAATCCTGGTGCGCAGGCACCGCCTGGTCGGCACCTGGCCACTCGTCGCCCCTATGCTAGCCGCCGGGTCGGTCGTACTCACCGTCGTCTTCGCCGACCAGACCCTGTCAACGGTGTTGGAGGCCACCAGGATTCGTACCGCGATCGGGCCGAGCCAGGCCTGGTACACCGAGAACCTGCGCTACTACTACCTCTTCTTGCCGACAGTCGACGGTGCGCTGTCGCGGCGGTTCGGCTTCTTCGTCACCGCGCTGTGCCTGTTCACCGCCGTGTTCATCATGTTGCGGCGCAAGCGAATTCCCGGCGTGGCCCGGGGGCCGGTGTGGCGGCTGATGGGTGTGATCTTCGGCACCATGTTCTTCTTGATGTTCACGCCCACCAAGTGGGTGCACCACTTCGGGCTGTTCGCCGCGGTGGGCGCGGCGATGGCCGCGCTGACCACGGTGCTGGTGTCGCCGAAGGTGCTGCGCTGGTCACGTAACCGCATGGCGTTCGTGGCGGCGGTGTTGTTTTTGATGGCGCTCTGCTTCGCCACCTTCAACGGCTGGTGGTACGTCTCCAGTTACGGTGTCCCGTTCAACAACGTCATGCCGAGGCTCGCCGGAATCAGCGGCAGCACAGTGTTTTTCGTCTTGTTCGCGGTCGCAGCGGTCTGGGCGTTCTGGTTGCACTTCGCATCGCGGGAACGCGGTGAGGACCGGCTGACCCGGGCGGTGACGGCAGCGCCGGTGCCGATCGCGGCCGCATTTATGGTGCTAGTGTTCATCGCCTCGATGGTCGCCGGAATCGTGCGTCAATATCCCACCTACTCCAATGGCTGGGCCAACTTGCGCGAATTCGCCGGGGGCTGCGCACTGGCCGACGACGTGCTCGTCGAGCCGGACAGCAACGCCGGCTTTATGGCGCCGGTGCCCGGCAATTACGGCCCGTTGGGTCCTTTGGGCGGTGTCAAGCCAGTAGGGTTCGCCCCTAACGGCGTACCGGACCATACCGTGGCCGAGTCGGTCCAGGAGACCTCTGTGCCGCAGCCCGGAACCGACTACGACTGGTACGCGTACGACTGGCGCGCGCCGACCAAGCTGAAGGCGCCAGGTATCAACGGATCCCGAGTGCCGTTGCCCTACGGCCTCAACCCAGACCAGGTTGCGCTGGCCGGCAGCTACACAACCGGCGCACAACAGCAGAGCAGCCTCACCTCAGCGTGGTACCAGTTGCCCAAACCCGACGACGGGCATCCCCTGCTGGTGGTGACCGCCGCGGGCAAGATCGCCGGAAACAGCGTGCTGCACGGGCACACCGCCGGGCAGACCGTCGTGCTGGAATACGGCGAGCCCGGCCCCGGCGGCGACATAGTGCCGGCCGGTCGGATCGTGCCCTACGACCTGAACGGGGAACAGCCGAGGGCGTGGCGCAATCTGCGCTTTGCCCGCGACACGATGCCCGCGGACGCGGTAGCGGTCCGCCTGGTGGCAGAAGATCTCTCGCTGACGCCGGACGACTGGATCGCGGTAACCCCGCCGCGCGTGCCGGAGTTGCGCTCGCTGCAGGAATACGTCGGCTCATCGCAGCCTGTGCTGATGGACTGGGCGGTCGGGCTGGCCTTCCCCTGCCAGCAGCCGGTGCTGCACGCCAACGGCGTCACCGAGATCCCGAAGTTCCGCATCACGCCGGACTACAACGCCAAGAAGCAGGACACCGACACCTGGGAGGACGGCGTCAACGGCGGCCTGCTGGGTATCACCGACCTGCTACTGCGCGCCCACGTGATGTCCACCTACCTGTCCCGCGACTGGGGCCGTGACTGGGGCTCGCTGCGCAAGTTCGACACGGTCGCGTCGGCCCACCCAGCCCAGCTCGAGCTGGGCACCGCCACCCGCAGCGGGTGGTGGTCACCAGGCCAGATCCGGATCAAGCCGTAGCTCTGCGGCGTCGTGATCACTGTCACACCCTCAACCTGAGCTGTTGAGTGTCACAAGACGTTCGAAATCGGCTGTCGTGGGGTACGGGAATCGATGTCCCCCTAGTGAAAGGAGAACCATGAGCGGCAGTGGACCCGAAGAGGCCATCAAAGGCGTCGTCGAGGACGTCAAGGGCAAGGCGAAGGAAATCATCGGGATCGTCACCAACCGTGATGGTCTGCGCCAAGAGGGCCGTGCTCAACAGGAGAAGGCTCAAGCCGCGCGCGACGTCGCCAAGAGGGAGGCCGAGGCAGCGTCGGCGCGAGCCGCTGAGCAAGCAGCCGAGGCTCGTCAGAAGTCGGCTAGGTAACACGTAACAGGCTGGGCGGTAAGGGTTTTACCCTTGCCGCCCAGCCTGGCGTCAGGTCAGCGAGACCAGATCATGCACGGAGTCCTGCGACAGGTTGCCGTCGACGATGGCTGTTACCTGCATGTGCTTAAACGAGATTGCGCCGTTGTGGTTGTCCAGGAACGCCGTGTCGGCAGCGTCGCGTCCGGTAGCGATGCGGACCATAGACTGCCGCGGCGCCAGACACGTCGCGTCGACAACCCGCCATTCGCCGTCGACGAAGGCCTCGGCAACCGCATGAAAGTCCATGGGCTCGCATCCGGGTGCATAGACCGACACCAAACGCGCCGGCACGTCGTCCGGCCACGGCGCACCACCTTCTTTAAACGCTGATCGTGGGCTGACTTCGCAGAGCTCACGGCGTCCGTCGCAACCGCATGGCGCTGACGGCTCACCGTAGCGCCCCCTAGTCGGCACCGCCACCCCGGACCACCGCTGTTGGAAAACCCTCGGCAACTGGGATTCGGCACGGCCGATGACGGGTAGGCAATAAAAGCAGTGCCGAACGAAAGGAGCGACCTTGCGCGCTGAAGAAGGCGACGAAACCGTCGACGAGCTCGCTGATGAGGCCGCCAAGGCGAAGAAGGAACTCAAAGAGTCCACCGAGACCGGCGAGAAGGTCCAGCGGGAATCCGAGCAATCCGGCAAGCAGCAGTAGATTTAAGCGATGCTACGACCGATGCCCACGATGACCCGCTGCGCAGCCGTCCTGGCAATTGCTGCGACGGCGCTCCCGTCATCTACCGCGGCGGCCTCGGCTGCTCCAACTGGGATCGACGGCACAACGCGGGTTCCGCTGAACAATGTGCTGCGCGCATGCGACTTCAGCGTAGCCAACAGCACCGTGGTGGCCGCCCGCGCCGACGCCAGCGTGTCATCTGTCATCCGGTCCGCCGGGGGCACCGTCAGCGCCGAGGTGCATTTATCAGACCCCAGTTCGCCAGGCACCCACTACGACGTCAGGCTGATTCAGGCACCGCGGGAATCACAATTTCCGTGCGGCCCCGGAGCTCCGGGGGTCGCCGTCGGCAGCCTCAATAGCGATGGGGCGGGGCAGGCGACAACTACTGTGCAGGACACTATCCGGCCGGGCACGACCGGCGCATGGGTGTATGTCCAGCGGCCCGGCCAGTTTTCACAAGACCCGGCCGAGTTCTACACATCTATTATTATCGCGTCGGTCTAGCCTGCCGAGCAGACAAAGCTAGACCGGGATCAGCCCGTGCTTACGGCCGACTCGCCGGTAGATCTGTTTGTCGCGCAACAGGTGCATCGACTTGCGCAGCAGCAGCCGGGTGTCGTGCGGTTCGATGACCGAGTCGATGAACCCGCGTTCGGCGGCGATCCACGGAATCGCCATATTTAGGTTGTAGCCCTCGATGAAGTCTTTCTTGATCGCCTGCGCCTCTGGCGTAGTCGGGTCGGGAAACCGCTTCATCAGCAGCTGCGCGGCCCCTTCGGCACCGATCACCGCGATACGGGCGGTCGGCCAGGCGAAATTGAAGTCCGCGGTTAGCTGCCGAGAACCCATCACCGCGTAGGCACCGCCGTACGACTTGCGGACGGTGATCGTCACCTTCGGCACGTCAGCCTCCACCACCGCGTACAGGAACCGCCCACCCCGTTTGATGATGCCGTTCTTCTCCTGCTCGACGCCCGGCAAAAAGCCCGGGGTATCGACGACGAAGACCAGCGGCACGTCGAACGCATCGCAGAACCGGATGAACCTTGCCGCTTTGTCGGAAGCCTCGTTGTCGATCGAACCGGACAGGTGCATGGGCTGGTTGGCGACGACGCCGACCGGCCGCCCGTCGACCCGGGCGAACCCGGTGATGATGGCCGGCCCGTGTTGTTCTGCGACATCGAGGAAGTCGCCGTCGTCGAAGATCCGCAGCAGAATCTCGTGCATGTCGTAAGCCATGTTGTCAGAGTCCGGCACGATCGAGTCGAGTTCCAAATCGCTCGGGGTGACCTCGGGCTCCAGACCGGGATTGATGGTGGGTGCTTTGTCGAAGCAGTTGGACGGCAGGAAGGACAGGAAGTCGCGCACATAGGCGAACGCGGCGGCCTCGGATTCGACGACCTGATGCAGGTTGCCGTAGCGAGCCTGCGCGTCGGCGCCGCCCAGCTCGTCGAGGCTGACTTCCTCGCCGGTGACTTCCTGGATGACGTCCGGACCGGTGACGAAGAAGTAACCCTGATCGCGCACCGCGACCAGAAGGTCGTCCTGAATCGGCGAATACACCGCTCCCCCAGCACATTTGCCGAGGATGATGGAGATCTGCGGGACCAACCCGGATAGCGCCTCGTGGCGGCGGCCTAGCTCGGCGTACCACGCCAGCGAGGTGACCGCGTCCTGAATGCGGGCGCCGCCGGAGTCGTTGATGCCGATGATCGGGCAGGCGACCATCGCGCACCACTCCATCAGCTGGGCGACTTTGCGGCCGAACATCTCTCCGACCGTTCCACCGAAAACGGTTTGGTCGTGGGAAAACACCCCGACCGGCCGGCCGTTGATGGTGCCGCGGCCGGTGACCACGCCGTCGCCGTAGAGCGCGTTACGATCGCCCGGCGTGCGGGCCAGCGCCCCGGTCTCCATGAAGCTTCCCGGATCCAGCAGTGCGTGCACCCGGGCACGGGCGCTGGCGATACCCTTCTTGTCGCGCTTGGCGGCGGCTTTCTCCCCGCCGGGTTCCTTGGCCAGCTCCAGCTTCTCGTGCAGTTCAGCTAGCAGCTCGGCGGTGGTCTTAGTGGTCACTTCGCTGCTTTCTGCTCTGCCTCAATCTTGTTGAGTGTCTGGGTCATATGCGCACCGACCTTGGCGATGATCGGCTCGTCGATAACTTGAATGTGCTCACCGCCGACCGGCACGACCTCCAGATCCGAGACGTAGTCGCCCCACCCACCGTCGGGCTTGCGGGTGGCATAGGCGGGCTCGAACGTAATCGCGTCGTCGTGGTAGCGCTCGGCCATGTACAACGTGACATGGCCGTCGTACGGCCGGTACTCGGCGGTGTCGATGGCCCGTTGGTCGAGATACGACGTGCGCTGGTGCTCGATGATTCCGCCCGGGATCTGCACACCGCTCTGTTTGACGGCCTCCAGCACGAATTGCACCTGTCCCGCGTCGTCGAGTTCTTCGAGCTGCTCGTAAGGGATTTCGGGAATCTCGACGTTGAAGGTCCGCTCGGCGAAACGGGCGTAGCGATCCCAGCGCTTGCGGGTCTCTTCCTTGGTCTGCAGGATCGGCTCCCCTGGCATCACCGCGTCGATCAGCCCGACGAACGGCACGTCGCAGCCCTGTTGCTTAAGCCCGATCGCGCAGGCGTAGGCCAGCGCACCGCCCAGCGACCAGCCGGCCAGGATGAACGGCCCGTCGCCCTGCAGTTCGCGCAGCTTTGGCACGTATTGCGCCGCGCGCTCTTCGATGGTGCCTTCGACGCGTTCGAACCCATACATCGGGGTGTCCGGCGGCAGCCGGTTGAGCAGCGGTTCGTAGACCACCGTGGATCCGCCCGCGGCGTGGAACACAAATACCGGCGGCTTGGTGGAGCCTTCGGGCCTGGCCCGGAGGGTACGCACGAAGCCGTCGATCTGGCCGGCCTCCAGGTATTCGCGCACCCTGGTCGCCAGGCCCTCGATGGTCTCGGCGGCCTTGACATCGTCGGCGGTGATCGGACCCTCGGCACGTTCGGAAAGCCGTTGCGCCATCTTGGTGACCGCGTCGTCGTCGAGCTTCGGCAACGTGTTGAAGATGCCGCCCGGCGACTTGCCGGTGACGATCGCCCAGGTGGCGAAGGTGACCCGTTCGGCGGCGTCACGCGGGGGGATGTCGGAGTTGAGCGCCTCCGCGACGGCCTGCTGGTTGAGCACCTGCGCCGCGGCCGTCAGATTGGGCGCTGCGGCTTTAGCTGCCGGGCCAGAAGGATTAGTCGGCGGCGCCGGGATCGACGTGTCGGAAGCGGGGGCTTGTGTCTGCGGTTCCGCTTGTGGATCGTCGGCTTGGGTTACCGAAGCCGGGGTCGCTCCAGACAGCAGGGCGGCCTGCTCTTTGGCAATCTCCTCGGCGGTCTGGGTTTTCTGGTGTTCGTGCAGATCGGCCACCTCGTCGCGGTGCTCGATCGCGTACTCGATGAGCTTCTCGATGTTGTAGAGGTTGGCGTCGCGCACCGCCTGCAGTTGGATCGGCGGAAGATCGAAGTCGTACTCGACGCGGTTCTTGATCCGCACTGCCATCATCGAGTCCAGGCCCAGCTCGATCAGCGGCACTTCCCACGGCAGGTCCTCGGGCTCATAGCCCATCGCCATCGACACGATGCCGGCCAGCCGATCGCGCACCGTCTCACCGGAATCCGGTGACCACCGCTGCAATCCACCGCCCAGCTGCCGTGCGGTGAGGCTGTCGCTCAGCGTGCCGGCATCGTCTTCGGGTTCGGGTGCCGGTGCCGTCTCGACCGGCGCGGCGGTGACCGTCGGCGCGACCGCAGAGCCCGCGCCAACTGCCGTCGGCAACACCGAAGCTTGACCGGTCCGCGACACTAGCGCGTCGTAGACCAGCGTGAAGGACTCGCCGATGCGCGCGTGGACCTGAACGGCCGCCCCGCCCGGGTGGCGGGTCAGCGTTGTCACCAGGCGCGCGCCCTCGCCGGGCACTGCCCGCTGTTCAGACGCCGTGAGCTGGGCATCCCGAAGCACCTGTGTTGCAGCGGCTCTCACCAACGCGGCGAGGTCGGTCTCGTCCCGTGGCGCGTACTCCCACACGTGCCGACCATCCGGCATCGCCACATGGGTACCGGGCATCAGCACCGACCCGTCACCGGAGAAGTGCGCGTCGAGCCAGTGCTGCTTGCGGCGGAACTGGGTCGGCGGAATGTTCGCATAATCCTGCGGTCCGCCGGCGCGCGTGAACAGCGTGCGGATGTCGAGGTCGTGGCCGTAGACGAACAGCTGCGCCATCGCCGAGGTCATCGCATCGACATCGTCTTGCTTGCGGGCCAGCGTTGGGATCAGTTGTGCATCAGGCAATCCTGCGGCAGCGGTGGTCAGACCGATCTGCATCAGCGCTACCGGGTTGGGCGCTAGCTCCAAGAACGTGGTGTAGCCGCTGTCCACGGCGTTGCGGACGCCGTGGGTGAAGTACACCGAGTGCCGCATTCCTTTGATCCAGTAAGCGACATCGTGGATCGGCTCGCCACCAGGCCGAACGTAGTTGCCCTCGTGCACCGTCGAGAAGACTCCGACGGTCGGGCTCATCGGCGCGATGCCCTGCAGCTCCGCAGAGAACTCGCCGAGCAGCGGATCCATCTGCGAGGTGTGGCCGGCGCCCTTGGTCTGCAGTTTGCGGGCAAAGCGGCCCTCCGCCTCGCAGCGGGCGACGATCGCGTCGATCTGGTCGGGCGGGCCGCCGATGACGGTCTGGCTAGGTGCGGCGTAGACGCAGACCTCCAAGCCGGGGAAGTCGGCAAAGACCGTCTTCAGCTCGTCGGCCGAGTACTCGACCAGCGCCATGAACCGGATGTACTCACCGAACAGCATCGCCTCGCCCTCGCCCATCAGGTGTGAGCGCGAGCAGATCACCCGGGCGGCGTCTGCAAGGGAGAGCCCGCCGGCGAAGTACGCCGACGCGGGTTCGCCCAGCGACTGACCAATCACCGCAGCAGGTTTGGCGCCATGGTGGCGCAGTACCTCACCAAGCGCGATCTGGATCGCGAAGATGACGACGTTGCTGGTTTCGATGCCGTACTCGTGTGAGTCGTCAAGGATCAACTCGAGCACCGAGTAACCGCGCTCGTCTTGGATCAGCGCGTCGACCTTCTCGATCCACTCGGCAAACACCTCGTCGCGCAGATACAAGTTCTTGCCCATCTTGCGGTGCTGGGCCCCGAAACCGGCCATCGCCCACACCGGGCCGTTGGTCACCGGTCCGTCGGTGCTGAATACGTTCGGCTTCGCCTTGCCCTCGGCGATCGCGCGCAGGCCCTTGACGGCTTCGTCGTGATCGTGGGCCAGCACCACCGCGCGGGAGCGGCCATGGTTACGCCGCGACAGCGACCGGCCGATCGATTCCAGCGAAGACGCTTGGCCCTCCGGGCTTTCCATCCAATCGGCCAACTCGGCCGCGGCGGCCTTTTTGCGGGATGTCAGGAATGCCGATACCGCCAACGGCACAACCGGGGTCGGAATGTCTTCCGCGGCAAGCTCTTCAAGCGCGATCTCCTTGAGCCGCAAGGCTTCCTCGGTGATTCCGGGCAGTTCGGACTCGGCCTCCAGGTGGGCCGCAGCGGCGGAAGAGCCGTTCTCCTCGATGAATTCGCCGTATTCGTCGAAGCGCACCCCACCCACGTACTCGACGTGGTTGTCCTCGGCTGATGCCGCGGGCACCTCCTCGGGGGTCGGTTCGGGTTCACGTTGGACGACATCGCGCGGCAGCACCTCACGCAACACCACGTGCGCGTTGGCGCCACCAAAGCCGAAGCTTGACACTCCGGCGATCGCGTAACCGCTGTAGCGCGGCCAGTCGGCGGCGGTGTCCAGGACGCGCAGGTGCGCCGCGTCGAAGTCGATGTAGGGGTTTGGCCCGGCGTAATTAATCGACGGCGGCAACTTGTCGTGCTGCAGCGCCAACACCATCTTGGCCAGGCTGGCCGCACCGGCGGCCGACTCCAGGTGCCCGATATTGGTTTTGATCGCACCCAGCAGCGCCGGCTTGTCGGCAGGCCGGCCGCGGCCGACGATCCGGCCCAGCGCCTGGGCCTCGATCGGATCGCCAAGCACGGTGCCGGTGCCGTGCGCCTCGATGTAGTCCACCGTGCGCGGGTTGATGCCGGCGTCTTTGTAGGCCCGGCGCAGCACGTCGGCTTGCGCATCCGGGTTGGGCGCGATCAGGCCGTTGGACCGGCCGTCGTGGTTGACCGCGCTGCCGGCGATCACGGCCAGGATCGCATCGCCGTCGCGACGGGCGTCGTCGACCCGCTTGAGCACCAGCATGCCGCCACCCTCGGAGCGGGTGTAGCCGTCGGCGTCGGCGGAGAACGACTTGATTCGACCGTCCGGCGCGAGCACCTGGCCGATCTCGTCGAAACCGAGCGTCACCGCCGGGGTGATCAGTGCGTTGACACCGCCGGCGACGGCCATGTCGCACTCGCCGCTGCGCAGTGCCTGCACGGCCTGGTGGGTTGCGACCAGCGAGCTCGAGCAAGCGGTGTCCACCGCGACCGACGGGCCGTGGAAGTCGAAAAAGTACGAAACCCGGTTGGCCACAATCGAACTCGCGGTCCCGGTGATCGCGTACGGGTGAGCGACGGTCGGGTCCGACATCGCCAGGTAGCTGTAGTCCATGACAGACGTGCCGACGTAGACACCGACGGATTGACCGCGCAGGCTCGACGCCGGAATGCGGGCGTGCTCAAGCGCCTCCCAGGTCAGCTCCAACGCCATCCGCTGCTGCGGGTCGACATTGTCGGCTTCGGTTTTCGACAGCGCAAAGAACTCGGAGTCGAAGCCCTTGATGTCTTTCAGGTAGCCACCGCGAGTGCGGGCCTTGGTGATCAGCTCGGCCAGCCGCGGCTCCTCCATAAACTCCGACCAGCGACCCTCGGGCAGCTCGGTGATGGCGTCGCGACCCTCCAGCAGCGCCTGCCAGGTCTCCTCGGGGCTGTTCATGTCTCCGGGGAACCGCGTGGCCAGGCCCACCACGGCGATGTCGACTCGTTCCACCGGCCCGCTGCGGGTCCAGTCGGTGTCGTCGGTGTCGGCGGTGTCGTCTTCGGGGTCGCCCTCGACGATCCAGCTGGCCAGCGTCTCGATGGTGGGATGCTCGAAGGCCGCGGCAATCGACACCGTGACCCCGGTGCGGTCCTCGATATCGGCGGCCATCGCCACCGCGTCACGCGACGATAGACCCAGTTCCACCATCGGCGTGGCCTCGTCGACCGCATCGGCCGACCGGTCGGTGGCGTTGGCCACCCAGTTGCGCAGCCACTGGCGCACCTCGACGACGGTCATGTCGGTGCGGGCGGGCTTAGTCGCGGGCGAATCAGCGGCTTCGGTCGACAGGTGGGAATCGGTGTCTGTGTCAGTCATTTTCGTATCAGTCAGCTTGGTCGGGGAAGGAATTCGGAGACGCGGTGCCGCTGCGCAGGCTGCCGTCGAGGTAAGCGGTGCGGCAGGCGCGGCGGCCGATCTTGCCGCTGGACGTGCGGGGAACCGACCCGGCCTGGACCAGCAGCACGTCGCGCACGGTCACCCCGTGCCGGACGGCGATCGCCGCCCGGATGTCGTCGACAATGGGTTGGTAATCGAGCTTGTGCGCGCCAGGGGCGCGCTCGCCCACGATCACCAACTGCTCGGAGGTGTCCTCCGGGTCGTGCTTCAGGCCGGCGTGCGCATTGTCGAACACTTCGGCAGGCAGCTGGTTGGCCGGCACCGAGAAAGCAGCGACGTAACCAGTGCGCAGGGCGCGGGTGGCCTCCTGCGCCGAGTACTCCAGATCCTGTGGGTAGTGGTTACGTCCGTCGATGATCACCAGGTCCTTGACCCGCCCAGTGATGTACAGGTTGCCCTTGTAATAGGTGCCGTAGTCACCGGTTCGCACCCACGTCCCGTCGTCGGAAGCGCCCTCGGCGTGCGACGGGTTCGCGCGCGACTTCAGAATGTTCCGGAAGACCTCGGTCGTCTCGTCCTCGCGCTTCCAGTAGCCAAGCCCCATGTTCGGGCCGTGCAGCCAGATCTCGCCAATCTGCCCGTCCGGCAGTTCGGTGGCCGTCTCGGCATCGACAATGACCGCCCACTCGTCGACACCGACCTTACCGGCGGACACCTGGGTGACGGCGCTTGGCGCGTCGGGGGCGACCTCGACGAACTGGTGCTTGTTCAACGCGTCCCGGTCGACGTGCGCGACGGTGGGCCCCTCGTCCATCGGCGTGATGGATACGAACAGCGTCGCCTCGGCCAAGCCGTAGCACGGCTTAATCACCTTGTCGTCCAGACCAAGCGGCCCGAATGCGTCGGTGAACTTGCGCATCGACGCCACCGAGATCGGCTCGCTGCCGTTGAGCAGAGCCTTGACGTTGGACAGATCCAGTGGCGGCTCGTCGTCGCGCGGCAGACCCCGCACCGCGGCGTGCTCGAACGCGAAGTTCGGGGCCAGGGAATACGTCGGCCCGTCGTCGCCATTGACACCGGACAGCGCGCGCATCCAGCGACTGGGTCGGCGCACGAAGGCGGCGGGCGTCATGAACGTGTTGTGCTGACCGAGCATTGGTCCCAGCATGATCGTGATCAGACCCATGTCGTGGAAGAACGGCAGCCAGGTCACACCGCGGTCGCCTTCGTTACCTTCCAGGGCCGTAAGCACCTGAACGCAGTTGGTGGCCAGGTTCAACTGCGTCACCTCGACGCCGGTGGGGGTCCGGGTGGAACCAGAGGTGTACTGCAGATAGGCGATGGACGTCGCGTCGACCTGCTCAGGTTCCCAGGTGGACGCGACCTCGTTGGGCACCGCGTCCACCGCGATCACACGTGGCCGCTCCTTGGCCGGACGACTCCGGAAGAACTTGCGCACGCCTTCAGCCGCGTCGCTGGTGGTCAAAATCGCCGTGGGCGAGCAGTCGTCGAGGACGGCATGCAGTCGCCCGACGTGGCCCGGCTCGGACGGGTCGAAGAGCGGCACTCCGATCCGCCCGGCATAGAGGATGCCGAAGAAGGCGACGACGTAGTCCAGGTTCTGTGGGCACAGGATGGCGATCCGGTCGCCCGGTTTGGTGACCTGCTGCAATCGGGCGCCCAGCGCCCGGTTGCGGGCACCGAAGTCCGACCAGGAGATGTCGCGGGTGACCCCGTCACGTTCGGTGGAGTAATCCAAAAACCGGTAGGCGAGCCTGTCGCCGCGGACTTTCGCCCATTTCTCGACGTGACGGACGACATTGGTGTTGTCCGGGAACTTGATCCTGCCGTTGACGATGAACGGGTTGTGGTAGGCCATACCGCTCTCTCTTTCACCACGCTGCTCGGGCTAAGTCTGTGTGAGCATCACCGAACTGTTTCGTCGGACTCCGGCCGGCTCGCGGGGCACCACACACCGGTCTGCGCCGGGCATTCCGCACCACGTCGAAGCGGTAAGCCGACCATAGCTGCTCTTAAATTCCTCTTAATGTTAGTGGGCGGTGCTCCACTGACCAAATCCGAAGGTACCGCTTGTCTCAACCGTTACCGATGATGCGGGGCCGTCTTGGCAGCCCGAATCACCCATGTTTCGGATGAGGTGCGTTTTGGACCGTGTCGTGTGCCCAATTCAGCGTCCATTCGGTCGCGGGCTGTCCGTTCAGACTCCAGAACTGGGTGGTGGCGTACAGCGCGTGCACTGGTTGACCGGCGCCGCCGGCCAGGACATCCAGCGTTTTTGGCAGGTTAGCCAGGTTGAACGCTTCCTGCGGCGCGGCGCAGATCAGGTCGCCGGCCGCGCAAATCTCGTTGGTCTTGCTGTTGAGCACACCGAAACCGCCTGGCCGCGGGCCGGTCATGGTCAACCCAAGCCCGGACAGTATCGGCACCTCGTGCAGGGTGACCTCAGCGCCCTCACCCGGCGGATTGGGTCCGATGTCTTGTCCCACCCCCTCCTGGCGGCGGCCGTCAGCGATCAAGGTGACACCGAGCACAAGATCGTCGTCAACGGGACCGCGTCCGTTGCCGATATCGCTGGCGAGGTCGCCGGCTATCACCGCGCCCTGAGAGAAGCCGAGCAGCACGTAGCTCGTCAACGGGCACTTGGTGTTCATGTCGGTCATCGCCTTGACCGCCGCGCGGGTTCCCTCGGCTCGGCTGTCGTTGTAGGACATCTGCGTGTCGCCGCTGAGCGGATTGTGGAATTGCGCAGTGTAGGGCACGGTGTAGGTCTCGACGCGGCTGGAGTTGAACTGGTCGCTGATCGGCCGAGTGACGTTGAGCAACAACGCCTTCGGGAAGTCCACCGGGTTGAGCGGATTGTCTTGCAGCGACGATTCCCAGGTACCGGGAATTGCGATCAGCTGCACGTCGGGGCAGCTGGAGTCTTGATACGCCGGCCGCGGCTTGTGTGGCAACGCCGAAGTGGCGGTCGGCGGGACAATGCTGGGCGGCACCGCGCTGGGCGCGGTTTTCGGTTGCTTGAGGATGACCACCGCCGCGAAGATCACCAGCCCCACGACCAGCGCCGTTGCGGTGGCCGCGATCAACGCCAGGGTGCGGTGGCGCTTCCGCCGGGACTTAACAGCCATGGTCTCCTGCTAGCAGAGTCGTTCGATTGCACAGTCGGCGGCAGGCGTCTTACCGCGGCGACGCCGCGCGCGGAAGCGGCAGCACCCCTCCACGGTACCGGTTGCCGGTAGCAGGCCCGGTTGCCAAGTCCGTTGAGGTTCGACGGATGCGTGGGATTTGTAAGCTAGCGGATTGCGCCGACGATGTCGCCGGACATCGCGCCCAGCTGGGAGCCCCACGAGCCCCAGCCGTTGTCGCCGCCGCCGGGGAAGTCGAAGTGACCGTTGTGCCCACCGACGTTGCGGTACTGCTGATAGAACATCCGGCTGTTGCCCATGGCCTCGCCGGCTTGGCCGATCATCGCGGCGGCATCACCGCCCATGTTGGTCGGGCTCCACACCCACACCCGGGAGTTGTTCGCCGCCAGCAATTCAGCATGCACCCACGGGTCGTGCCATTTCCAGCGGCCCAGCTGCGGAGCTCCCCACATGCCGTTGCCATCGATGCCACCGAACTGCTGCAGGCCGGCCAGGATCGCGCCGTTCGTGGTGGTGTTCGAGGGGTACAGAAAGCCCGACAGCGACCCGGCGAAGCCGAACCGGTCCGGGTGGAAAGCGGCCAGGGCCATCGCCGCGTAGCCGCCCTGCGACGCCCCCACCGCCCCGTGACCGCCGGGCGCCAGACCTCTGTTGGCGGCTAGCCAGTCCGGCAACTCACTGGACAGGAAGGTGTCCCATTGCTTGCTGCCGTCCTGTTCCCAGTTGGTGTACATGCTGAACGCCCCGCCCGCCGGTGCCGCCACCGAAATGCCCTTGCCGGCCAGCGTGTTCATCGCGTTGCCCGCGGTCACCCAGTTGCTGACATCCGGGGCGGCGTTGAACGCGTCCAGCAGATAGACCGCGTGCGGACCACCGGCCAGGAAGGCCACCGGAATGTCACGGCCCATCGATGCCGAGGGCACCATCAACGTCTCGTATCCCGCGGCGTGGGCTTGGCCGGCGTTGGCCGCGATGGCGCCCGAAACCCCGGCAGTCAGCACGGCGGCGCACAGCAGCCGTAGCAGCATCGACAGACTTCTCATGATGACCTCACTCGTCGCTCGACCGCCAACCCCGCAGATCGCCCCCGTCCCGCGAGGTAGTCAATCACACCCGAGGAAGCTCCGACCCCGGAAATGACTAACGGCGGCGACCCGCAAAGGTCGCCGCCGTCAGTCGTGCTATTCCAACTTTAGGTGTGCTGGCCGGTCGGAGAAGCGGCCGGAGCGGTCGGAGCGGCCGGCCCGGCGCCAGGCGTCGCGCCAAGCACCCGCTGAAGGTCGGGCTTCATCGCGTTGAGCTGGGAGCCCCAGTACTCCCAGCTGTGCGTTCCGTTGGCGTCGAAGTTGAACACCGCATTGTGACCGCCGGCGGCGTTGTAGGCGTCCTGGTACTTCAGGTTGCTGGTCCGCACAAAGCCCTCGAGGAACTTGGCCGGCATGTTGTCCCCGCCGAGTTCGGACGGCTTGCCGTTGCCGCAGTACATCCACAACCGGGTGTTGTTGGCGACAGTCTTACCGACGTTCAGCAGCGGGTCGTTGCGCTGCCAGGCCGGGTCGCTCGACGGACCCCACATGTCCTTGGTCTTGTACCCGCCGGCATCACCCATCGCAAAGCCGATCAGCGTCGGCCCCATGCCCTGCGACGGGTCCAGCAGACCGGACATCGCACCGGCGTAGATGAACTGGTCGGGGTGGTAGTTCGCCAGGTTCAGCGACGACGCCGCGGCCATCGACAGGCCGACCGCAGCACTACCGTTCGGCTTGACCTGCTTGTTGGCCTGCAGGTACTGCGGCAGCTCGCTGGTCAGGAAGGTCTCCCACTTGTAGGTCGAGCAGCCGGCCTTACCGCAAGCCGGGCTGTACCAGTCGGTGTACCAGCTGGACTGCCCACCAACCGGCATCACGATCGACAGACCGGACTGGTTGTACCACTCGAAGGCTGGGGTGTTGATGTCCCAGCCGTTGTAGTCGTCCTGAGCCCGAAGGCCGTCAAGCAGGTACACCGCCGGCGAGTTGGCCCCGCCGCTTTGAAACTGGATCTTGATGTCGCGGCCCATCGCCGCCGACGGCACCTGCAGGTACTCGACGGGCAGACCCGGCCGGGAGAACGCTCCCGCGGTCGTGGTCTGGCCCACGACGCCGATCAGCCCAGGCAACAGGGCCGCCCCGACGGCGCCTATTACGAGTCGGCGCGGCATCTTCTTTGCCGCGCCACGAAACCTGTCAACAAGCCTCATTGTTGCTTCCTCATTCTTTGTCGGGCCCACTGTTTGGGTCGGACTTGCATGGGCGCTCGCCTGGTTTCTCCGGCGCAGCCGCCTGGCCAGTCAACCACATCTTTGGGGTCGCCTTCGCCTCGGAGCGGGTCGACTACCGGGCCAACGGCGTGGCCAGACCCGCTCAGCCCGGTAGCAGGTCACTGCGCCGTGAATGTGCCCGTGGGCGGGTGCGCGCCGGTTAGACTACATATGCCGCGTTGCTGAGTGCTGGTCGGGGCGGCTGCCGCGAAGGTCACAGAATGCGGACGTAATGAGGGCGAAAAAAATCTGTGCCGATCAGGGCCCGGTAGCCGGTAATCCGGTGTACGGCACGCCGGACTCGGGCACAGCCAGGCCGCATCTGATGAGTTCGTAACGGGGCACGCGGTCGATTCGGTACTTGGTGAACTCATAGGAGTGCAGCACGTTCGACACGAACCGGCGAAAACCCATCGGGGCGCGTACCGAGCTGAATATCGCCTGGGTTGCCGGGCATCGCAGAGCCGCCTCGGCCTGCACAACCCATTGCGCATCGAGGTAACCGGGAACGCCTGGATACCACTTCACCCAGGGCCCGTCGGCGATCACCCAGTCCGGGAAGAGGTTCTTGTCATGGCCGATCCGGCCGTGCTGCAAACGGGCGGTGTGAGCCGCCACCGGATTGGCCAATCCGATCTGGTCGAGCACCCGGATGTCCAGACCGACATTCATGCTCAGCATCCCGAGGTTGGTGAAAAACACTGTGTGCGGCTCTTTATCAGCCCCGTGCGGCGGGACCGGCGCTGTGTTCGGCCGCGGGATCGGTGGGACCAGATCCCATTGGTCGTAGTTGCCGGACGGCAGCAGCAGCGCGCCCTCCGGGGTGTTGTTGAGCGTCACCAACACCGCACGCATTCGCGGGTAGTCCAGGTAGTCAGCGGCGGTGAGCGGATGCGCATGACCCGTCGCCTGGGCATAGAAGCGGCGTTCGTCGACGATGCCCGAATAGGTGACCCGGGTCGCGTCGTCACCCATTCCAGGTGAATTCGCCGCCCATAACGACCAGCCGGCCACGGCCATCCACAGCGCACTCACCGCACCGGCCAGCCAGTAGCCGGCTTCCCGGGAGAGTCTGGTTCCGCCGGGAAACACCACAGGCACCACGGACACCGGAGCGAGCAAACACAGCAGCGGAACCAGCAGGACCCTGCCATGCATGAAGTCTCCACCTTGCCGGATCCAGTACAGCGCCTGCAGCAGCCCGCTGACCAGGATGAAGACCACGACGGCGGTTGGGCTCTGCACCCCGCGCGCTGTCACCCCGGCGCCGGGTGCCGAAGCACGGATCCCCTTTCGCCGACCGGCGGTTACCGACAGCACCAGGCCCAGCCCGGTCAGCAGTAACGCCGGCACCCACAGCGCGTAGGGCTGGTTGAAGTTCGACAGGTAAATCAGGCCCTGGGACCATTTGTCGCCGGCGGCATCTTTGGCCAGCGCGGTGCCGGGAACCACCAACGCGTAGTAGCCCATCCGAAAAATTTGATAGGCCACCGGCAACAGCCCGCCGGCCACAACGATCAGTGCCCTGGGTCGCCAGCCCCGCGCGGCGACCAGCATCATGATCAGCGCCAAGCCACCGATCAGGGCCAGCTCGGGACGCACCAAGACGCTGCAACCGGCGACGAAGGCCAGCGCGCCGGTGAACAGCCGTCCGGACGGGCGGCCTCGCGGCGCCTGCGACCAGCAGACCATCATCCACCAGAGCAGCCCGAGGTAGGCCATCACCAGGCCGCTTTCTAGGCCCGAGGTGGCGAAGTCACGCGCCGGCGGGATCGCGATGTAGACCAGCGCGCCGGCCGGCAGCACAACGGCCCGACGGCCCAGCAATCCCGGTGCGTAAAGCCGACCGGTCCCCAACATGAGCAACGCCAGGCCCGCCACGGACAGCACCAGAGCCAATGCCAGCGCCACATATTCCAGCCGCATCGGCCAGCTCAGCCAGCTTCCCGCATATGTCAGATAGGTCCACACCACCGAGGTGTTGGCCTCTATCCGCTCGCCCTCGTTGAACACCGGCCCATTGCCGGCCAACAGGTTGCGCACCGTTCGCAACACGATCAGGCCGTCGTCGGCGATCCAGCGTCGTTGCCAGGCACCCCACCCAAACAACACCGCGACCACGACCACACTCGCCCACAGACTGACCCGAACCGTGCTGTCGTAAGGGAATGTCGGCCGGCCTACCGCGCTGGTGACCGGCCGGCGAGAAGGCGCCGGGATCTTCGGGGCCACATCAGCCGAGGATAACCGCAGCACCAACAGTTCCGATCAAGGCCAAAAACAGTAGTTGCAGCACCCGGTCGCGCAGCGCAATGTCCTCGGGCTCGCCGGCCAGGCCGCCGTCGACGTCGACCGCATACCGCAGGATCGCGATCGTGAACGGCACCATCGAGACCGCGAACCAGCCGGCCCTGCCATGGTCACGCTCGAACGCCCACAGCCCGTAACACACCACTACCGCGGTGGCCGACATCGTCCAGACGAAGCGCAGATAGGTGCTGGTGTAATTCTCCAGTGACTTGCGGATGCTGGCCCCGGTGCGCTCGGCCAGTTGCAGCTCGGCGTAGCGCTTTCCGGCCGCCATGAACAGCGATCCGAAAGCCATCATGAGCAAAAACCATTGCGACAGATGGATACTGGCGGCGGCGCCCCCGGCGATCGCGCGGATCAAAAACCCCGACGAAACGATGCAGATGTCAATCACCGCTTGGTGCTTGAGGCCGTAACAATAGGCCAGCTGGATGACCAGGTACACAGCCATCACCACCGCCAGATTCGGGGTGACCGACCACGAGATGACCAGCGAAGCGGCCCCGAGCACTGCGGCCAACGTGTAGGCCAGCCACTCCGGCACCACGCCGGCAGCGATCGGCCGGAACCGCTTGGTGGGATGCTCGCGGTCGGCCTCAATGTCGCGGACGTCGTTGATCAGGTAGACGGCCGAAGCTGCCATGCAGAACACCACGAAGGCGATCGCCACCTGCACGAGCACCTTGTCCCATTCGTAGTGCACATCGGCACTGAAGGCGGCCAACGGCGCCGCCAGCACCAGGACGTTCTTTATCCATTGCCGCGGGCGGATTGCCTTGACCACGCCGACGATCAAATTCGCCGGCGGCCCGGTCACCGGGACTTTGTTCTCGATGTCCTCACTCATTTGCTCGCTCCAGCTGCTCGTGTCAATGGCCCGGCTCCTGGGGCAGCACGGCCGCCTCGTCGCCGAGCAACCGACCGTCCACCCAGGCGGCGACGCCCGCGACGGCAGCGCCCAAGGCCACCCCGGTGGCCACGTCGCTGGGATAGTGCACGCCGAGCAACACCCGGGAGAGCGCCATCGGCGGCACCAGCATGACAGGCAGCGGCGCACCGGTCGCGCGGGCCAACAACATGGACGCCGCCGTGGTCGAGGTGGCGTGCGCCGACGGGAAACTTAGGCTACTCGGAGTGCCGACGTTCACCGCGACCGCCGGATGATGCGGGCGCGGACGTCGCACCAGTCGCTTGACCAGTACAGCGGCCGCGTGCGCGGTAAACGCTCCGGTTCCGGCCACTAGCCACGCCCGGCGCCGCGCCGGCGCCAGCAGCGCACCGATGGCTGAAACCGCCAGCCAGCCGATGCTGTGCTCACCGAAATGTGACAGCGCCCGCGCCGCAGCCATGGCCCCGGGGCGGTCGGCCAACGCCGATTGAATCGCTACCAGAGCGGCCACTTCACCATGTGGCGGCGCCCATTCAGGCGTGATGCCGGCCATTGCCCGATACGTTATTTTCCGCCGGTTGGGGGTCCTCCCCTGCCTTGCGGAGACCCCCTCCACTTGCGGGGGACAGTACCGTCTCCCATTTCTCCTTGCTGGACAGCACCGGCAACGCGTCGCGGTAAACCCGGCGCATCTCGTCGAAGCGACTGACCAGTCGCCGCTGGCGGCGCAGCGACTGCCACAGCAGCCCGAACATCTTGGCGCGGTCCCGCTGCCGGTACACCGCGCCACGGCCGTCGGCGGTGGTGACGGTGGCGCCGTCGAGCGTGCACAGCCGAAACCACCGGGCATCTTGAGTCGGCACGTTCAGTTGCGGGCGCCGGTGATGCGCGGGGTCTTCGCGCTTGACCTGGTGCAGTGTTCCGCGGGCCAGCCGGTAGCCGATGACCAGCGGGTTGACTGGCGGCTTCATCTCACGGTTCCGCTCCGACGGCGAGGGTAATTCGTCAGACGATTTCAACACCACCGCATCGGGAAATTCCTTGCGCATACGATGCACGTCCGGTAGCGCGGTCTTCAGTATCGAGAAAATGTGCTCGGGGCCGGCAAGAAAGTCGTCGATCGCCTGATTCTGAATTGCTACCGTCGAATACTCCAGGCAGGCAAGGTGTTTCAGCGTCGCCTTGAAGTGGCTGCCCACCAAGCCGGCGACCTCGCCATCCCAGTGCATGGCCGCGACCACCAACCGGTTGCGCAGGTGGAAGTAGGCCTGCCAGTCGATCGCGTCGTCCTTGTCGCTCCACGCCATGTGCCAGATCGCCGCGCCGGGCAGGGTGGCGGTGGGGTAACCATGCTCGGCGGCGCGTAGTCCGTAATCCGCGTCGTCCCATTTGATGAACAGTGGTAAGGGCTGGCCCAACTCCTCGGCGACCTGTCGCGGGATCATGCATGTCCACCAGCCGTTGTAGTCGACGTCGATGCGCCGGTGCAGCAGCCGGCTACGAGAGTTGTTGCCGTTCAACGGGTATTCGGCAAAGTCATGGTCGTATTCGGTATACGGCGCGGACGTCCACATGAAGTTCGACCGATCTACCACCTCGCCCATGATGTGCAGGTGTGACGGCTCTTGCAGGTTGAGCATCTGGCCGCCCACCAGCATCGGCGCCTTGGCGAAGCGATGCATCGCCAGTATCCGCAGAACGGTGTCCGGCTCCAGTTGGATGTCGTCGTCCATGAACAAGATCTGGTGGCAGTCGGTGTTTTTCAGTGCCTCGTACATCACCCGGCTATACCCGCCGGACCCGCCGAGATTCGGCTGGTCGTGGATGGAAAGCCGGTTGCCCAGGGGCGCGGCGGCGGTGGCGAAGTCAGGATGATCGCGCACCTTCGCAGTGCCTTGATCGGGCACAATGACCGCACCGATCACCTGGTCCACCAACGGATCCGATGTCAGATCTCGCAGTGCGTTGACGCAGTCGTTGGGCCGGTTGAAAGTCGGGATGCCAACGGCGATGTTCGCCACGCCGGGCGCGGGCTTATCCGAGTACCACCCGGCGCTGCGCAGCGTCACCTCTCGGTCTGAGGTGATGTCGAACCAGATCCACCCACCGTCTTGGAATGGCTCGAGTCCCACCGTGAACTCGACCGTCACCGGCTCATCTGCGGTACCGGCGAATTCAGCGCCCTCGACGAAGATACGCGCACCGGTGGCCTTGGTGCGATAGACATCGACGCGTCCGGCGCCGGTCAGCTCGGCGCGCAACACTACCGACGTGCACGTCGTCCATCGACGCCAATAACTGGCCGGGAACGCGTTGAAGTAAGTGGCGAATGACACCTCGGATTCTGCGGCGATCCGCAGCGTCGTGCGGTTGGTCGCGTGCGCGCGCCGGGAGTTGGTCGTCGACTCCTCCAAGTAGAGCTTGCGCACGTCCAGTGGCTCGCCCGGGCGCGGCAAGATGACGCGGGCCAACAGGCTCACGGCTTTACCGGAACCCAGCTGCGGAGCTGTGGCTCCCGCACTGGCCGCTGCCCAGGTCGCGTCGTCGCCGGTGGTCTTGCTCATCCGCGGATGCTTCCTTTGTCGTTTTCGTCCAGCCGGGCACCGTCGCGCAGGTGCGGCGCCAGGATGTTGTCATACATATTCAGTGCGCTGGCGATGGCCATGTGCATGTCGAGATACTGGTAGGTGCCCAGTCGACCGCCGAAAAGCACCTTCGCCGAGGCGGTTTCATCTTTGGCCCTGGCCCGATAGGCGGCCAGCACCGCACGGTCGGCCTCGGTGTTGATCGGGTAGTAGGGCTCGTCGTCATGGTCGGCGAATCGGGAGTACTCCCGCATGATCACCGTCTTGTCGGTCGGATAGTCCCGCTCGGGGTGGAAATGGCGGAACTCGTGGATGCGGGTGTAGGGCACGTCGAGGTCGTTGTAGTTCATTACCGGTGTGCCTTGAAAGTCACCGCAGTCCGGCAATACTTCCACTTCGAAATCCAAAGTGCGCCAGCCTAGATGGCCCTCCGCGTAGTCGAAGTAGCGGTCCAGCGGACCGGTATAAACGACCGGGGCCTCCGGATTGGCGGCGCGCAGCTCGTCGCGAACCTCGAACCAATCGGTGTCCAGCCTGACCTCGATGCGGTCATCGGCGGCCATGTTCTGCAGCCAAGCGGTGTAGCCGTCGACCGGTAGACCCTCGTAGGTGTCGTTGAAATAGCGATTGTCGAAGGTGTAGCGCACCGGCAGGCGGGTGATGTTGGCCGCAGGCAACTCCTTGGGGTCGGTCTGCCACTGTTTGGCGGTGTAGCCCTTGACGAACGCCTCATAGAGTGGCCGGCCGATCAGCGAGATGGCCTTCTCCTCGAGGTTTTGCGCGTCGGCGGAGTCGATCTCGGCAGCCTGTTCGGCGATCAACTCTCGCGCCTGGTCGGGGGTGAAGTAGCGGCCGAAGAACTGCGACACCAGCCCGAGGCCCATCGGGAATTGATAGGCCTGCCCGTCGTGCATCGCGAAGACCCGATGCTGATACCCGGTGAACTCGGTGAACTGCCGCACGTAGTCCCACACTCGCTTGTTGGAGGTGTGGAAAAGGTGCGCACCGTACTTGTGCACCTCGATACCAGTCTGCGGCTCGGCCTCGGAGTAGGCGTTTCCGCCGATGTGTGGACGCTTTTCGACGACGAGCACCCGCTTGTCGAGCTGGCTGGCCACGCGCTCGGCGACCGTCAGGCCGAAGAATCCGGAGCCGACGACGAAGAGGTCGAAACGAGTGGTCATCGGTTGCCTAGGGTATCCGACCGCGCGACCGCAACCCGCCTGGCGGCGGCGTGGTGCCGGGAGTTTCTGCCCGCAACGTCGATCAGTGGCACGAATAGGCGCGCCGTGGTCGGCGAACGAATGCATTTCGGTGACGAAAGTCGCGATTGGCTCACAATTCGATCTCGTCACTCTAGTCACACCATTCACGTCCGTACCATCAAACACGTGGCCTGAGTGCAACCCAATCAGCCGCCGTGCACGCCAACAGCGGGCATGAAACTCCAGACCACTAGTCCAGATTGAGGAGACTTCCGTGCCGAACCGACGTCGACGCAGGCTCTCGACAGCCACGAGCGCAGTCGCCGCTCTGGCGGTCGTGAGTCCTTTTGCTTACGTTGCCATCTGCAACTTGTCAGCCGACATCAAGCCTGCACCACAGCACCGCGAGTTCGTGCAGGCCGCGGGAATGACCGACCTGCCGGGTGAATTGATCGGTGCTCTGTCACAAGGCTTGTCGCAATTCGGGGTAAACCTGCCGCCAGTGCCAAGCCTGACCGGTACAACCAGCTCGGGACTTACCTCCCCGGGTCTGGCCTCGCCGGGCCTGACCACCCCTGGGCTGACTTCACCGGGCCTGACCACCCCTGGGCTGACTTCACCGGGCCTGACCACCCCCGGGCTGACCTCGCCGGGCCTGACCACCCCCGGGCTGACCTCGCCGGGCCTGACCACCCCCGGGCTGACCTCGCCGGGGCTGACCCCGGGCACGACTCCGGGCGCTACTCCCGGCCTGACCCCGGGCGCTACTCCGGGCCTAACCCCGGGCGCCACTCCCGGCCTGACCCCGGGGGCGGCTCCATCGTTGACCGATCCCTCGCTGGCCAACCCCGGGCTGACCAGCCCGGCGGCCGGCCTGACGCCGGGTCTGACCAGCCCGACCGGCGTCGATCCCGCGTTGACCAGTCCGAGTCTGGGCGCCAGTCCGGGTGAATACCCGATCAGTGACCCGGTCGGATTGGACCCGGGCGCCGGCGGCACCTACCCGATCCTCGGTGACCCGTCGCTCGGCGCTGCGCCGGCAGCCAGCAGCGGTGGTAGCGGCGGACTGGTCAGCGACATGATGAGTGCAGCCAACCAGTTGGGTGCCGGACAGGCCATTGATCTGCTCAAGGGCCTGCTGGTGCCGTCACTCACCCAGGCGATGCACGGCGGCGTCCCGGGCGCTGCCGTACCAGCTGCTCCCGTGCCGGCTCCGCCGGTGCCTGGAGCCTGATCGAAGCCCGGTCGCAGCTAGAACCTGGCATCCGAAGCGGCACCGCAGAAGTGGGATCGGTAATGACCCGCCGCCCAAACTCTGCGGTGCCGTATCGGGTTCGATCACTTAGTTCACTTACGTAGCGTGTCGAATCATCTGCAACACTAAACACATACGTAACATCGGGTCGTGGCACCCCGCCGTCCCGTGCCGACGACGTTGTTCACCGCTATCGCGGCGACTGTCGTCATCCTCCCCTGGGCGGTCGACTCGGGCGCCGGGCATCGCGATCAACCGGTCCCCGCTGGCGAAGCTCAACTCGCCCAACAGCCGTTGGTTGGGCTCGGCGGAGGCGTGACGGTCCGCGAAGTCAGCCAAGCCACACCGTTTTCCATGGTCGCGCTGACTGGTGGTGACCTGACGGGCACCTCCGCGCGGATACGCGCCCGCCATGCCGATGGGTCGTGGAGTCCCTGGTATGAAACGCGTGAGACCGAGACGCTCCAGTCCTCGGGCGGCCATGGCTCAACACCACGCCGGTATGGCACCGACCCGGTGTACGTGGGCAAAGCCACGACCGTCCAGATCGCCGTCAGCCGCCCGGCGGGCGCGCCGCTGACCTCACCGCCGAGCAAGACGTCCCGCAAAACCGGCTTGGGCTACCTTCCGGCCACCGCTGAACAACCGCTGGCGCAGAACATCTCGGCGGTTCTCATCTCTGCGCCGCAGGCGCCGGCCGACACCCAGTGGACACCGCCCACCGCCGTCATCGCGGCGGGTCAGCCCCCCAACATCATCAGCCGCGCGCAGTGGGGTGCCGACGATTTGGTGCGTTGTGGAAATCGGCCAACCCCGACCATCCGCGCCGCGGTGGTTCACCACACCGCGGAGGGCAACGATTACCAGCCGCAGGACTCGGCGGCGATCGTCCAATCTATCTACGCCTACCACACCCAAATGTTGGGCTGGTGCGACGTCGCTTACAACGCGCTGGTCGACAAATACGGCCAGGTCTTCGAGGGCAGGGCTGGCGCACTCACTGGACCAGTGCAAGGCGACCACACCGGCGGGTTCAACCGCGAGAGTTGGGCGGTGGCGATGATCGGCACGTTCGACGACGTGGCGCCGACGCCGATTCAGCTTCGCACCGTGGGCCGGCTGCTCGGCTGGCGGCTGGGACTCGACGGCGTCGACCCCAAGGGCACCGTCAAGTTGAGCTCGGCGGGCGGCCCCGACACCAACTTCCCCACCGATGCGGTCGCCACGCTGCCGACGATCTTCAGCCACCGCGACGTCGGCGCCACCGATTGTCCGGGCAATGCCGCCTACGCACTGCTGGACGAGATCCGCGATGTCGCGGCCCACTTCAACGGCCCACCCAGGCCCCAAGACCTGGCGATGGCCCTGCAGGGCGGCGCCATCTATGACCGATGGCAGACGATGGGCGCCATGACCAGCGCGCTAGGCGCACCGACGTCACCGGAGGCGACCGGGGCAGGCTCGACGCGCTACGCCACCTTCGACAAAGGCGCGATGTACTGGTCGGCGGAGACCGGCGCCGAACCGCTCACCGGGGCCATCTACGACGCGTGGGCCTCGCTCGGCTATGAGCGCGGGGCGCTGGGCTTGCCGACCAGCGGTGAGTTGCAGGAACCGCAGTGGGTCAAGCAGAACTTTCAGCACGGCACGCTGGATTTCGACCGGCTGAGCGGTCGCGTCAGCCGGGTGATTGACGGTGTTGCCGAAGAATTGCCGCCGCCTTCGCCAAGCGGGCCGCCGGTGCAACTCGAGCGGTTCTCGCCACCCGTGGGCTGAAGCCGACAGTCACGGTGGTGTGGCAGCGGGCGCCGAGCGTCACACCAGCGTGGTCGCACGCCCGCTGAGCTGTATTACAGCCACCACCGTTCCAGCACTCGCGCCACCCCGTCGTCGGTGTTGGGTGTGGTCACCTCGTCGGCCGCGGCGATCGTGTCGGGATGCGCGTTGCCCATCGCCACCCCGAGACCGGCACTCAGCAGCATCGGCACGTCATTGGGCATGTCCCCGAACGCGATCACCTCGTCGTCGGTGATGCCCCGCGGCCGGGCGAGTTCGGCGATACCGGTGGCTTTGGTGATACCCGCCGGCACGATCTCGATCAGGCCGTTGTTGGTGGAATAGGTGATATCCCCCTCGAGACCGACATGCTTGGCAAGCTCGGCAGCCATATCGGCGCTGTGGGCACCTGCTTTGCGGACCAGCAGCTTGACCGCCGGGGCGCTTAGCAGGTCTTCTTTTGACACCTCGGTGTTGTCCGGATTAAGCCAAGCGTGTTCGTAGCCCGGCGAGCTGACGAACTGCGGCGTCGCCGTGTCGTGCGCGCTGGCGCCGATCCGCTCAACCGCCAACCCGGCCCCGGGGATGGCACGTGTCGCGATCTCCGCCAGTTCGCCCAGGACATCGACGGACAGCGTCCGGGCCGAGATCACCCGGTCGGTCGAGGCGTCATAGATAACAGCGCCGTTCGCGCACACCGCCATCGGCGCGAAGCCGAGTTCGTCGACCACTGGCTGCACCCAGCGCGGCGGACGACCGGTGGCCAAGATGAACTGCGCCCCGGCCGCCACGGCGGCGAGCACCGCGTTGCGGGTGCGCGGTGAGATCTTCTCGTCGTCAGCGACCAGAGTGCCGTCCACATCGCAGGCGATAAGGGCAGGCAGCGTCACCGGGACGATCTGCCTTCGCAGCTAGCTGATCTGCTCAATGCAGTCCGCTTTGCTTCTGCCCCGGTCGCGTCACGCCGTCGCTTCCGTATTTCTTCATCCGCGCTTGCAGCTCCGCCAAGCGCATTGCCCTGGAGTCTTCCCGGTTCGGCGCGCTGCCACCGAGCCGGCGCGGCACCCAGAACTCGCCCGGTGGGTGCGGATACTCTTCCTGCACCCGGTACAGCAGCGTGTTCATTGCCTCACGCAGCGCCGCGTTGAGTTGCTCGGGTGTGCCGCGCGGTGGCAGCGGGCGTCCGGCGGCCACGGTGATCGGGACTCTGTTGCGAATCACTTTCTTAGGCTGATCTTTCGGCCAAATTCGATGAGCGCCCCAGACGATCAGCGGGACGATCGGAACCTGTGCCATCAGGGCCATCCTGGCCGCCCCGGTTTTGAACTCCCTCAACTCGAAACTGCGGCTGATGGTGGCCTCGGGATGCATCCCGATGAGTTCACCCTCGCGCAGCCGCTGCACCGCGACGTCGAAAGCGTCGTGTCCGTGCGTGCGGTCCACCGGAATGAGCCTGGCGTGCTTGATGACGTAGTTGACCGCCTTCACATCGGCCATCTCGGCCTTGATCATGAAGTACATCCGCCGGCCCCGCTCACGCGCAGCGAACAGCGGCGGCAGCCAATCCAGGTAACTGGTGTGGTTCTGGGCAAGCAACGCCCCACCCCGCCGCGGAATGTTCTCCAGCCCGCGGAAGGTGAACTTGGTCCCGTTCATCGCGACGACCGGCGGCACGATCCACTCGCCAAACCGGTAGAACGGCTCTGCCATGGTCGTTGCCCCTTTCCTGCACCCGGCGCCGCACTTGCCCGGCTTTGTGGCCGTTATCCGCCCTGACGCAGACGTTCAGCGCCGTTAGCTGCTCGCGGTGTCACGGACGGCGCTCCGCCCGCTTACGGGCACGCTCTGTTCTCTCAGTTTCCTCAAGAATCTTTGCCTCCGCTACCGTAGGTGCGGTACCCCCCAGTCGCTGGGGCACCCAGTACGCGCCTTCTGGGTGGGGATACTCCTCCTGCACGCGGTGCAACAACGACGTCATCTCTTCGCGTAGCGCAGCGTCGAGACGCTCGACGTCACCGGACGGCGCTAACGGCGGCCCCGCCGCGACGATGACTGGGATCTTTTTGCGGCCCACATTTCTCGTGTGGTCTTTCGTCCAAATCCGCTGTGCGCCCCACACGATCAGCGGAACCGTCGGTACTCCTGCCTCCAGCGCCATCCGCGCCGCCCCGGTCTTGAATTCCTTGAGCTCGAAACTGCGACTGATCGTCGCCTCGGGCATCAGGCCTATGACCTCGCCGGCCTGGAGCAACCGGACAGCCTCGGCGTAGGCCTCGAAACCGGCTCCGCGGTTGACCGGGACGGTCTTGGTGTGCTTGATCAGGAAGTTGACGATTTTCACCTGCTGCATCTCGGCTTTGATCATGTAACGGATGCGCCGCCCTCGGTTATGCACGGCAAGCGCGGCCGGCAGCCAGTCCACGTAGCTGGTGTGGTTGATCGCCATCACCGCGCCGCCGGTGCGAGGGATGTTCTGCAGGTTCTGGTAGCTGATTTGCGTGCCGGTGACCATGACCAGGGCCTTGGCCGCGATCTCGAGCGTTCGGAAGACCGGCTCCATGTCGCTACTCCGACGCGCCCGCCGAATCCGCGTTGTCGCGATCGGCTCGAGCGGCCGCGCGCTGGCTGGCTTCCTCGGCGTCCAATCGCGCTGCCTCTGCCAGGGTGGGTGCACCGCCGCCCAGCCGGTGCGGCACCCAATACTCGCCGGCCGGATGCGGACCGTAAGCGTCCTGCACCCGCTCCAGCAGATGCTGCATCCGGGAATGCAGCAACGCGGTCAGCTCGGGTGCGGGCAGCGTCGGCGGGATCGGCTCGCCCACCGCGATCGCGATCGGCACTTTGGGGCGGAACAGTTTCTTGGGATGGTCCTTGGTCCAGATCCGTTGGGCACCCCAGACGATGTGCGGGATGATCGGCACGTCGGCCTCGATCGCCATCCGGGCCGCGCCGGACTTGAACTCCTTGATCTCAAAGCTGCGGCTGATGGTCGCTTCGGGATAGACGCCGACCAGTTCACCGGTTCGGAGCCGCTGCACCGCGGTTTCATACGAGGCAGCGCCGCTGGCACGGTCCACCGGGATGTGCCGGCAACCCCGCATGATCGGCCCGGTGATCTTGTTGTCGAAGACTTCCTGCTTGGCCATAAACCGAATTTTGCGCGTGCGGTGCTCCCGGTAGGCGGGTAACCCAGCGAGGGTGAAGTCGAAGTAGCTGGTGTGGTTGATGGCGATGACGGCGCCGCCGGTGGCGGGAACGTTCTCCTGCCCGAGAACCGTGAAACGCAGACCCTGCACACGCCACGCCAAACGAACGAGCTGGATGATCGTCCCGTATACCGGTTCCACGGTCACCAACCCTAGTGTTTCCAAACGCAGCGGTCGGCACGGGTCAGGCAGACAGGATGTGCGCGCGACGGTTCGACTTCGCCGTCCCGCTAAGCTCAGGGGCGGCACACCAACGTCGCGAAAACACCTACTGAAGGGCATCCGTGCAGGTCACGAGCATCGGCCACGCCGGCTTTCGGATCGAGACCCAGGCGGGCAGCATCTTGTGTGACCCCTGGGTCAACCCGGCCTACTTCGCGTCCTGGTTCCCGTTCCCCGACAACAGCGGGCTGGACTGGGACAGCCTGGGTGACTGCGACTACCTGTACGTCTCGCACCTGCACCAGGACCACTTCGACGCGCGGCTGCTGGTTGAGCACGTCAACAAAGACGCGATGGTGTTGTTACCGGACTATCCGGTACCCGACTTGAAAAACGCGCTGCAGATGCTGGGGTTTCACCGGTTCTTCGAAACCACCGATTCGGTGAAGCACCGGATCAGCGGGCCCAAGGGCGACCTCGATGTCATGGTGATCGCGCTGCGCGCTCCCGCCGACGGCCCGATCGGCGACTCGGCGCTGGTGGTCTCCGATGGGGTCACCACGACCTTCGATATGAACGACGCACGCCCGATCGACCTCGACGTGTTGGCATCCGAGTTCGGTCATGTCGACGTGCACATGCTGCAGTACTCCGGCGCCATCTGGTACCCGATGGTCTACGACATGCCGGCGCGGGCCAAAAAGACGTTCGGCACTCAGAAACGGCAGCGTCAGATGGACCGGGCCCGCCAATACGTCGCGCAGGTCGGCGCGACGTGGGTGATCCCGTCGGCTGGCCCGCCGTGCTTCCTGGATCCCGAGCTGCGCGACCTCAACGACGACCACGGCGACCCGGCCAACATCTTCCCCGACCAGGCGGTGTTCCTCGATCAGATGCGCGCCCACGGCCATGACCGGGGTCTGCTGATGATGCCCGGGTCAACGGCGGAGTTTCGTGGTGCTCAACTGAAGTCGCTGCGCCACCCGCTGCCCGCCGACGAAGTCGAGGCCATCTTCACCACCGGCAAGGCGGCCTACATCGCCGACTATGCCGAGCGGATGCAGCCGGTGCTGGCGGCGGAGAAAGCCGGCTGGGAGCCCGCCACCGGCGAGACGTTGCTCGAGCCGCTGCGGGCGGTGTTCGAGCCGATCATGCTGGCCGGCGACGAGATCTGCGACGGTATCGGCTACCCCGTCGAACTGGTGATCGGCGCTGCGCGGGTGGTGCTGGACTTCCCCAAACGCGCTGTGCGGGAAGCGATTGTCGACGAGAAGTTTCGTTACGGCTTCGCCATCCCACCGGAACTGGTGCGCACGGTGCTGCGCGACAACGAGCCGGACTGGGTCAACACCATCTTCCTGTCCACCCGGTTCAAAGCATGGCGGGTGGGCGGCTACAACGAATACCTATACACGTTTTTCAAATGCCTGACCGGCGAGCGGATCGCTTACGCCGACGGCTGGTTTGCCGAGACGCATGACGACACCGCGTCGATCACCCTGGACGGCTGGGAGATACAGCGCCGATGTCCGCACCTGAAAGCCGACCTGTCCAGGTTCGGTGTGGTTGAGGGCAGCACGCTGACCTGCAACCTGCACGGGTGGCAGTGGAACTTGGAGAACGGTCGCTGCCTCACCGCGCGAGGTCACCAGCTGCGGAGCTTTCCCCGATGACCGCGGCCGGCTACGAGTCCTACGATGACGGCCTGGTCCAGCTGGACCGGGAGGCGATCACGTTGCGCCGCTATCATTTTCCGTCTGGTACCTCGAAGATCATCGCGCTGGACAGGGTCCGCGGGTACAAGGCCGAACCGCTAGGTCTATTTATGCACCGGTTCCGGATCTGGGGCAGCTCAGACCTACGCCGCTGGCTGCCGCTGGACATGCGGCGTCCGTGGCGAACAACGCTGATCACCCTGGACGTGCCGGGGACCAGACCGACCCCGGCCTTCACACCGGCGAACGCGGGCGAGTTCACCGAACTGCTGGATCGGCTACTGGACGAGCGCGGTTAGCAGGGCGCCTGTCACCGTCCGGCGTCGGCCAGTGCTTGATGGGCGGCGTTATACCCCGGGATGAACGTGATCCCCGGCCCGCCGTGACAGCCCGCGCTGCCCAGGTATAGCCCGTCGATCGGGATCGGTTGGCCCAGATACCCTCTCGGGCCGGGCCGATTGGGTCCAATCTGATCAGGGTTCAACAACCCGTGGCAGTAGTCGCCACCCGGCGCGCCGAACATCACACCCATGTGTTTGGGCGTGAACGTGGTGTGCCGGAGGATGCTGTCCTCGAAATTCGGAGCGAGGCGGGTGATCTTGTCGATCACCCGCTGACCCATCTCGACTTTGGCCCGGCCGTAGTCCGCACCGCCCTCGATCGGAAACCACAAGGCGAACGCCGACGCGGCGTGCATCCCCGGCGGCGCCAGGTCCGGGTCGTTTTGCGACGGGATTTGCAATACCAGCGTGGGGTCGGCCGGAACAATTCCGCGCCGGCAGTCCTCCCACTGTTGCTGAACTTCCTCCGGTGTGCAGAACAGACCTATCGACGCCTGCATGGCCGGGTCGTTGAGCGCCTCGTAGGGCGCGGCGAAGGCGGGGGCTTCGGCCAGCG
This sequence comes from uncultured Actinomycetota bacterium, assembly GCA_963838755.1. Taxonomy (GTDB): domain Bacteria; phylum Actinomycetota; class Actinomycetes; order Mycobacteriales; family Mycobacteriaceae; genus Mycobacterium. The sequence continues at coordinate 129,475 of CAWISO010000024.1, forward strand.
CGAAGTGCATCTGCAGGTAACTGCCGCGGTGGTCGACCCGCGCATAGCGTTCCCGGATATCGGCGGGCAGCGCGGCGGGATCGATCAGTTCGTTGAGCGTGATGTCGGGCGCGATACCGGAGACGATGATCGGCGCGGTGATGGTGTCGCCACCCTCAGTGCGCACGCCGCTCGCCCGGCCGTCGGCGACCAGGATTTCGGTCACCTTGCTGCGCAGCCGGAGCTCGCCGCCGTGGCGCGCCAGCAGCTCGCCCAGATGTGAGGTGAGCGCGCCGATGCCGCCGCGCAGCTTCTTCATCTGCATGGTGCCCCCATCGGGAACGCCCAGTCCGAAAGCCAGTGCCGCCGCGCTGCCCGGGGTAGCCGGCCCGCGGTAGAGGGTGTTGACGGCCAGCACGGTCATCGAGCCGCGCAGAGCACCATGCTTCTCACGGTCCGGAAGATAGCGATCCAGCACGTCGGTGACCGAGCCGAATAACATGTCATCGATAGTCGAGCGCTCGAATTCGTTTGTCGCGCAGGCATACATCTCGTCAAGGGATTTCGCCGGGGCACCGGCCTCGAATCGGCCCAATGCCCGGCTCGGCGCCTGGCTCCATGCCATCAGCCCGGCCATCCCGTTGACGGCGTCTGCCCCGTGCACCTCGTTGAGGTGGGTGAACAGCTTGATCGGGTCGCTGTACTGAACCAGCGGGTCGTCACCGACCCCGCGCAGCGCCACCGACATTACTTCCAGGTCGATCGTCGGCAGGGTGTCCAGCCCCAATTCCTGAACAACCACCGATGCCGTCGGGAACTGCACCGAGCCGGCGATCTCAAATCGGTACCCGTCGAACAACTCGACGGTGGACGCCATGCCGCCGGCGTAGAGCTTCGAGTCCAGGCACAGCGTGCGCAGGCCAGCGCGCTGCAGGATCACCGCGGCGGCCAGCCCGTTATGTCCGGCACCAAGGACGATCGCGTCGTAGTCGGTCATTTCTGCCCTCCCGAAATGCAGGCTGGCACGGACCACCAAGTTTTGTCAATTATGACGAAACTGGGTCGGCCCACGCATCGGTGATACCGGCTCGTAGCGACTCCAGCGCCGCATGGCACACCCGCGCCAGTTCCCCGAGCGATCGATCGCTGCCCAGCATCCAGACTTCCATCGCGCCGAAAACCGCCGCCGCGATGGAACGGGCGGTCACCACCATGCGCAACTGGTCATCTGGTGTCGGGTCAACGGTGTGGCTACGTTGTTGCAGTTGGGCCGCAATGGCATCGGCGAAGTCGGCCTGGACGTCCTGGATGTGGCGGACGATGCGACCGGGGTCGAGTTCGCCGTTCCGCAGCGCGGCTATTTTCGTCACCGCGTCAACGTCATAGGGAAACGAGAAGATAGCCGACTGCACCGAATCGATGATCGATTCGCTGGCCGGTTTGGCGTCCAGCGCCGCGCGAAACCAATGCAGCCCGGTGTAGTCGGCAAACAGCAGATCGTGCTTCGAAGCGAAGTGCCGATAAAACGTCCGCAGCGACACCCCGGCGTCCGATGCGATTTGCTCGGCCGACGTTTCCTCGACGCCTTGGGCCAAAAACCGCACCAGCGCAGCTTGGCGCAGCGCCTCTCGAGTCCGCTCGCTGCGCGCCGTCTGGGCCGGTCTGGCCATGCCAGTAAGGTACCCCCAATTTTGTTTTGACAATATTGACAAAACGAAGTGATCATGGTGACACTGCGCGCATGGTCTCGCTTCTCGTCCACGCAGTTCTCGGCTTCTCGGTTATCGCCTGGATCGTCGTGTCGAATTCCAAAGTTTTCGCGCGCCCTGCTGCCGGCGCGCTGTTCTCACCGCTGGAATGGGTGTACTACCTGGTCGGCATCGCGTCGGTGGCACTGGGGTGGTACTTCAACATCACGTTCGTGCAGCGATACTCACAGGGTTCCACCAACCCACTGTGGGGTGAACACGGCAGCTGGGCGGAATACATCCGGTTGATGTTCACCAACCCGGCAGCCAGTTCGGCGAGCCAGGACTACACGATCGCCAACGTTGTGCTATTGCCGCTGTTCACGATCGTCGACGGCTATCGACGAGGACTGCGGCGTCCGTGGCTGTACTTCGTCTCGAGCCTATTCACCAGTTTCGCGTTCGCGTTCGCGTTCTACTTCGCCACCGTCGAACGACAGCGCCGCCACCAGCAGGCCCCCGAGAAGGTGAGCGCCTAAGCGCTGATTCCGTCGCTGCGGTAATCGGTTTCGTCTTTCCCGAAACCGTGATCGTCGTGACGGGTCGGGGTCGACCAAAGGTGGTGGCCGACCTGATTTCCACCCCGTCGCTTGGCGACATACATCGCGGCGTCGGCTGCGGCGATCAACTCGATTAGTAAGAAGTCGGGGCGGTCAGCCGGCCGGGAAGCCGGGTGCACACCGGCCGTACCGATGCTGGCGGTAATGCCAAAGGGTAGCGCGGCAATCGCATCGCAGAGTTGGCGTGCTTTCCGGTCCACCTCATCGGGATGCCAGAGATCGGCGATCACAAATTCTTCTCCGCCTGAGCGGCCGATCACCGCGGTGTCGTCGGTGCTGTCCCGCAGCGCACGTGCCACCGAGGCCAGCGCATCGTCGCCGGTGCTGTGCCCATAGTTGTCGTTGAGCTCCTTGAAGCGGTCGAGGTCGATCACCGTGATGACGAAATGGGTCAGCTCGTCGTGCCTGCGCGCCAGGCACGCTTTCGCGCGCCGATGGAAGGCATGCCGGTTCAGCAGTCCGGTGAGCTGGTCACGTTCAGACCGCACGGCGTCGGTGCCGAGCATGTGCACCACCGTCTGGATGCCGAACGGCACAGCGAGGTTGAGCAGCAGCACCACCGAGAACCCACACAGCGCGCCAAGGAAACCGAACCGCTGGGCTACCCGAGCCGCCTCGATCCCGCCGATCACGGTGGCGATCGCGAAGTTGTATGCCAACAGTGGAGCGGGGTGAAACAGCGCGATGTAGCTGGCCATCGTCGCGAAGGTGGTACAGATCAGCATCGCGACGAGCGGATCGCTTTGAGCCAGCGCGATCAGTGCAATGCTGGCATTGGCCAGCACGGCGAACCGAATCGCCACCGCGCGGCTCGGCCACGACAGGGCCCACACCACGGCCCCGACGGCGGCGCCGGCGGAGGCGGCCAACGTGCAGGCGAGCTGCACGACGCTGCGCGGACCGGTGGGCGTCCAAATCGTCGCGAGCGCATCAACCGCCAGACCGGCGGTGATCACCGCGATGGTCATCCGGGTAAAGGTGGCCATGCCTCGGGACTGCAGGTGAGAACTCAGCTCGTCGTAGTGGTCGGACTGTCGCCACCACAGCCTGACCCGACCCATCGCGCTCACACCCTCCGCCGCGGTTGCCCCATCCACGCATGCAGGACGTCGATCACAAGATGATAGTTCAGCGATTGGGCCCTATCTGGCTCTATCGAGCTTTGCGCTAAACCGGCTCCAGCAACTCGGCACCGACGAAGGGCACGAGCGCGTCGGGAACTTGCACACTGCCGTCGGGCCGCTGGTGGTTTTCCAAAATGGCGACCAGCCAGCGAGTGGTGGCCAGCGTGCCGTTGAGCGTCGCGGCGATCCGCGGCTTCCCGGTGTCATCGCGGTAGCGGGTGGCCAGCCGGCGCGCCTGGAAAGTGGTGCAATTGGACGTCGAGGTCAGCTCGCGATAGGTCTGCTGCGTCGGTACCCACGCCTCGCAGTCGAACTTGCGGGCCGCCGACGAGCCGAGATCGCCTGCGGCCACGTCGATTACCCGATAGGGCACTTCGATATGGGCCAGCATTTCGCGTTGCCAGCTCAGCAGTCGCTCGTGCTCGGCCTCGGTGTCGGCGGGTGTGCAGTAGACGAATGCCTCGACCTTGTCGAATTGGTGCACCCGGATAATGCCTCGAGTGTCTTTGCCGTAACTGCCGGCTTCGCGGCGGAAGCACGACGACCAGCCCGCGTAGCGCCGCGGCCCGGCCGACAAGTCGAGGATCTCATCGGCGTGGTAGCCGGCCAGCGGCACCTCGGAGGTGCCGACCAGGTACAAGTCGTCGGCCTCGATGCGGTACACCTCGTCGGCGTGCGCACCGAGGAACCCGGTGCCCGACATCACCTCCGGACGCACCAGCACCGGCGGGATGACCGGGATGAAACCGTTGTCGGCCGCTAACCGCATCGCCAGCTGCAGCAGCCCCAGCTGTAATAGCGCGCCCCGGCCGGTCAGGAAGTAGAACCGCGAGCCGGACACCTTGGCGCCGCGCTCCATGTCGATCAGACCCAGCGCCTCTCCCAGTTCCAGGTGATCCTTCGGGCTGTCGATGGCGGCCGGCTCCCCGACGACGTCGAGGACGGTGTAGTTGTCCTCCCCGCCGGCCGGCACGCCGTCGATGATCACGTTCGAGATCGCCATGTGGGCGGTCGTGAACGCTGCCTCAGCGTCGGCTTGTTGGGCCTCGGCAGCCTTGACCTGCTCGGCGAGTTCCTTGGCCCGTTGCAGCAATGCGGGACGCTCCTCGGCGGACGCGGCACCGACCTTCTTGCTGGCGGCCTTTTGCTCGGCCCGCAACGAATCCGCTGTCGAGATCGCCGCGCGCCGCGCGGTGTCGGCGGCCAACAGCGTGTCGACTAGACCCGGGTCCTCGCCCCGGCTGGTCTGGGATTGACGGATTGCGTCCGGGTTCTCGCGGAGCAGCCTCAGGTCGATCACGGCCAAAACCCTACGCGGGCGACACCCGCCCGCGATGACCACATGACATGACATTTGCAACAGTGGTCACGTAGTTCGGTCAGCCTGTCAGAATGGAGCCAATGTCGAAACCATCCGAGCAGGACGAGGCACCGGTCGAGCGGCCGGGACGGCGGCTGCCGCGGGCGGACTGGCTTACGGCCCTGCAGGGCACATTGCAGGCCTCGGCCACGCGGCGGGCGCTGCTGCTGACCGCCCTGGGCGGTTTGCTCATTGCCGGTCTTGTCACCGCGTTGCCGGTCGGCAACGGCCAGGGACGACTCACCGGCTACATCGACCCGGTGCCCCCGACCGGCACCAAGGGCAACGATGCTTTCAACCACGCCATCAGCGGTAACTGCCTGATGTGGCCCGATCGGATGCCGGAAGCCGCGAACATTGTCGACTGCAAAGACGACCACCGGTTCGAGGTCGCCGAGTCGATCGACATGCGCACGTTTCCCGGTTCGGAATACGGACCGGAGGCCCCGCCGCCGTCGGCCACCCGCATCGAGCAGATCAGCCAGGAGCAGTGCGAGGCGGCCGTCCGCCGCTACCTCGGCGCCAAATTCGACCCCAACAGCAAGTTCGTCATCAGCATGCTGTGGTCCGGAGACAAAGCCTGGCGGCAATCCGGTGAGCGGCGGATGCTGTGCGGCTTGCAGCTGCCGGGCGCGAACAACGAGCAGATCGCCTTCAAAGGCAAGGTCGCCGACGTCGACCAATCCAAGGTGTGGCCGGATGGCACCTGCCTGGGTATCGACTCCTCGACCAATCAACCCACCGATATTCCGGTCGACTGCGCGGCACCGCATGCGATGGAGGTCACCGGCACGGTCGACTTGCTCGCCAAGTTTCCCGGCGCGCTGCCTCCCGAGCCCGACCAGGACAGCTTCATCAGGGACTCCTGCACCCGGCTGACCGACGCCTACCTCGCGCCGGTTCAGCTGCGTAGCACCACGCTGACGCTGATCTACAGCACGCTGTCGTTGCCCAGCTGGTCGGCCGGTAGCCGGCAGGTCGCCTGCAGCATCGGAGCGACCCTGGGCAACGGCGGCTGGGCGACGCTGCTCAACACCGCCAAGGGCCCGCTGCGGATCAACGGTCAGCCCCCTGTCCCGCCGCCGGACATCCCGCAGGAGCGGCTCAACCTGCCGCCAATCCCCGGGACGCCGCCGGACACCGGCGGCGGCGCGTCGTCGGCGGGATCGTCGTCGGGGTCATCGTCGGGGTCATCGTCGGGGTCGTCGTCGGGATCATCCAGCCAACGGCAGGGTAACCAGCACCTTCCAGGACAACCGGCCGCCCCGGCCCCGGCGTCACCTGCCCCAGCGCAGCCTGCGCCCGGCGGACCGCCCCCGGAAGCGCCACCGCCGCCGGCCCCCGAGGTACCGCCGCCATTCGGACTACCGCCTCCGCCTCCGCCGGAAGCCCCGCCTCCGCCGCCCCCGCCGGGGGGATAGTCCGGTGACCGTGCGGATGGATCCGCAACGGTTCGACGAGCTGGTGTCCGCCGCGCTCGACCTGATCCCGCCGCGGCTAGCCGCCGTCATGGACAACGTGGTCGTCCTGATCGCCGACCGGGATCCCGACGACCCTGATCTGCTCGGGCTGTACGAGGGTGTGGCGTTGACCGAACGCGACTCCCACTACGCCGGTTCGTTGCCGGACACCATCACGATCTACCGCGACGCGCTGTTGGAGGCCTGCGATTGCGACGACGAGGTCGTCGAGGAGGTGAAGATCACCGTGATTCACGAGATCGCCCACCACTTCGGCATCGACGACGACCGGTTGCACGAACTGGGCTGGGCCTGAAGTCAACCCCGTCCAACTCGGCCCGGGTCGGATGGGCGCGGCGCCTGGGATCTGTCCGCCATGGGTGCTAAGAACGGCCCATGAGTAGTAACGGTTGCCGCGACTGCCGAGCAGGCTTGGATCATTGCCACGGCACGATCATTCGCCATTGGCGACACCGGTCGGAGTGCACGGAGGAAGGGTGCACCAGCCCGGAGCTGATGCCGCACGCCTTCGTCGTTGACTGCGACGCCATCGGCTGCCACTGCGCTGACGTCGGCGCAGCGCCGGCCGTGGCGGTCTGAAATTCAGCCCATCGGGTCGCTGCCCGACTCCACTGCATCGCTCACCGGAGTCTCGTCCGGTTCCGGGTAGAACGGCGGCGTCACGGTTCCCCACCGCACACAGCTCCAGCTCCTGTCGGCGCCCGGCGCCAGCACCACCGCCTCGGTGTTGGCCAGGTGATGATCGAGCACAAAGCTGCTTTCCATCCCTGCCAGCACGGCCGCGGTCAGCCGGATCGCCGCTCCGTGACTGACCACGACGATGTCGCTGTCCCAGGCGTCATCGTCGAGATAGCGCAGCCGTAGCTCGGTCACCACCGGCAGATAGCGGTCAAGCACCGCGCTCCCGGTTTCACCGCCCGGCAAAGGTACGTCAAGCTCACCTTGGTGCCAGCGCTGGTAGATCGCGTTGAACGCAGCGACGGCGTCGTCGTCGCTGCGGTTTTCCAGCTCGCCGACCTGCACCTCGTGAATACCATCGACTGCGCCGGCCAGCACGTCGACCTCGGCGCTGATCTCCGCCGCGGTCTGCGCTGCGCGGGTGGCCACCGAATGCAGCAACAGCCCGGGCCGGCACACACGTTTGCGGGCAAACGTCCGCGCCTGGTCGCGGCCCAACGGCGTCAGCTCCGACCCCGGCGGACGGGTGTCCAGCCGGCGATCGACGTTGCCGTAGGACTGACCGTGCCGCAGCAGCACCAAACGACCGCTCATCGCAACGGCCCGTCGCCATCGCGCAGCCGCGTCAGCCAGCGCGACGCCTCGTCCAGCTGCGGTGGCGGCGCGCCGGCAACCACGTGTGTCGGCCAGGAGCCCAGGTAGCGCACGTCGGTACAACGTCGATGCAGAGCTTTGAGTGCCTCAGCGACCGCATCGTCGTCGATGTGGCCGACGCAATCCAGGAAGAACACGTAGGTTCCCAATTCGGTTCGGGTGGGCCGCGATTCGATACGGGTCAGGTCGATGTCGCGGATCCCGAACTCAGCCAGCGCGGTCACTAGCGCGCTTGGCACATTGTCGATCCGCAGAACCACCGACGTCCGATCGGCACCGGTACGCGTGGGCGGTGGCCCCGGCGGACCGACCAGGACAAAGCGGGTACGCGCGTTAGCTTCATCGACTACGCCGTCGGCCAGCGTCGACAACCCACGGTGGGTCCCGGCCAGCGGCGAACTCACCGCGGCGTCAACGTGGCCGTCGGCGACTTGTTGCGCAGCGTCGGCGTTGGAGTTCGCGGGGCGCAGCTCGGCGGCGGGCAGATGGACGGCCAGCCAGCGCCGCACCTGGGCCGCGGCGACCGGGAAGGCGGCCAGCGTGCGCACGTCGGCGGCGGCGCGGCCCGGCCTGACGACAATGCTGAACGCCACGTCCAGCGTCAGCTCTGCGAACACCTGCAGCGGCGTTCCGATCGCCAGACTGTCCAGGGTCGGCATCACCGAGCCGTCGATGGAGTTTTCAATCGGCACGCAGGCGTACTCGGCCACGCCGTCACGAACCGCATCAAGAGCAGCGGGCGCGCTGTCCACAGGTATCGGGGTCACCGCCGCGGGGCTGTGCTGCGGAACCATGCCGGTCTCGATCATCTGCAGCAGCGCCGCTTCGGTGAAGGTCCCCTCGGGGCCCAGATACGCGATGCTCGCCACGACCAAAACCCTATCGGAGGGTACGCCTTGCGCTGATCGATCGTCCCTAGTTAAGTTAGCCTTACCTCACTACGGAAAGCCAGGACGGTCGACGATTGACTCTTACCAACTGCCCGGCGCCCACGACGGCCGAGCGGATCCGCAGCACCTGCATCCGCGCCCGGGGAGCGCTGCTGGCGGTCGAAAGCGGCGAGCCGGTGACCACCCCGTTGCACCACCTGCTCGCCGGCGGTTCTTTTGCCGTCACTGTTCCGGTCGACGGGGCGGTGGCCGAACGCTTGACCAACTGCGCCGCCCGAGGGGCGCAGGCCGTCCTGGAGCTGGCCGACTACGCACCGCTGCCGTTGCGCGAACCGGTGCGCTCGCTGGTGTGGATCCGCGGCCGACTGCACCGGGTGCCGCTCTCGGAGGTGCCCGGGATGCTCGACCTGATCGCTACCGAGCACCCGACTCCTGTGTTGCTGCAAGTGCAGACACCCGAGTCGGGGCCGATCGCGACCGGCGACGCCCGTTACTTGCTGTCGCGGCTAAAGATCGAGTCGGTGGTCGTGACCGACGCCGAGGGCGCCGAAGTAGTCGACACGGCAGCCCTGCTGGCCGCGCACCCCGACCCGTTCTGCGCGTTTGAAACGTGCTGGATTCGGCATCTGGATACCGCGCATCGAGACGTGCTCGCCCGCCTGGCCGCCCGGCTGCCCGGGCGGCTGCGGCGTGGTGACGTTCGGCCGCTGGGTGTCGACCGCTACGGTCTTCGGCTACGCGTCGAGAGCGCTGAGGGCGACCGCGATGTGCGGCTGCCGTTCCGTGCGCCGGTTGACGATGTGAGCGGTCTCAGCCAGGCGATCCGGGTGCTGATGGGCTGCCCGTTCGTGAACGGCTTGCGGGCCCGCCGGGACTGAACGGCGCGCCGTCTTGGTGCCGGTTACCGTGTCGAGGTGACCGAAGCGGCTAGCCAGCTGGTCTCTCGACGCGGGTTGCGCATCGAGGTCGTCGTCGTCTTGGGTGTGACGTTCGGTCTCAGCGCCGTCACCGCGATCCTGCAGCTCACCGACTCGGTGCTGCGCAACCTCAGCGCCCAGCGGATCCCGCTCAACCCGAAGCGGTCCTACTTCGATCTGATCGACCTCGGTCTCAATGCGACCGTCGTCGTGCAATTGGTCGCCTGGGGTGGGCTTGGCCTGTACCTGTTGTGGCGCTGTGGATTAAGCCCCGCGCAAGTCGGATTGGCGCGCTTCGGTTGGCGCGCCGACCTGCTCGGCGGCCTCGGCCTGGCCGCCTTGATCGGCCTGCCCGGCCTCGCGCTCTACCTCGCGGCGCGGGCCCTGCGGCTCAACGCCTCAGTCATCCCGTCCAGCCTGGGCGACACCTGGTGGCGGGTCCCGATGCTGGTGTTGATCGCCTTCGCCAATGGCTGGGCAGAGGAAGTCATCGTCGTCGGATATCTGCTCACTCGGCTCCAGCAGCTGGGCATCGGGAGTCGTGCCGCGCTGGCCAGCTCGAGCGTGTTGCGCGGCTGCTATCACCTCTACCAGGGCTTCGGCGCCGGGCTGGGCAACGTCGCGATGGGTCTGGTGTTCGGTTATGTGTGGCGGCGCACCGGCCGGCTGTGGCCGCTGGTGATCGCCCACGGGCTCATCGACACCGTGGCTTTCGTCGGGTATGCCCTGCTGGCCGCCCACATGAAATGGTTGCACTAACGGTGCCTTCCGATCACACGAAGCACCCCCAGGCCTCCGAGCCGTCTCAGGTGATTCGCCGCTACCCCGGTCACCGGCCGCCGCGCCCGGCCGGCCCGCCACCGCGCCCTGACAGGCCACGCCGGCCGCGCCGCAAAAGGGCTTGGGGCCAACTGATTTCGCTGAGCCTGGTGATCGCGGTGCTGCTGATCAGCGCCGGCATCCTGGGCGGCGCGCTATGGATGGAGACGGCGCTGCACCGCGAGCCAGTGCTGACCGACTATCCCGGCCGGCCAGCATCCGGGCACGGCACCAACTGGTTGCTGGTCGGCTCGGACAGCCGTCAGGGCCTCACCGTCGAGCAGCAGCAGGCCCTGGCCACCGGTGGCGACATCGGCAACGGACGGACCGACACCATCTTGCTGGTGCATGTGCCCGCATTCGGGTCGGGCACCTCGACAACGATGGTGTCCATCCCCCGCGACTCCTACGTGCCGATCCCCGGATACGGGCGCGACAAGATCAACGCGGCGTTCGCGATGGGAGGGGCGCCGCTGCTGGCGCAGACCATCGAACAAGCCACCGGCCTGCGCCTCGACCATTACGTGGAGGTCGGGTTCAGCGGGTTCGCCGCGGTGGTCAATGCGGCCGGCGGTATCACCTTGTGTCCGGCCGAGGCGATCGACGACCCGCTGGCCGGCATCGACCTGCCGGCCGGCTGCCAGCAGCTGGACGGCCGCGACGCGCTCGGCTACGTACGCAGCCGCGCCACCCCGCGCGCCGACCTCGACCGCATGGTCAACCAGCGCCGGTTCATGACAGCGCTGTTGCACCGCATGGCCAGCCCAGCGGTGTGGCTCGACCCGTGGCGGTGGTATTCGGTGCCGCATGCGGCGGCCGGCGCTGTCACCGTCGACCAAGGCGACCATGTCTGGGACCTGGCCCGACTGGGTTGGGCGCTGCACCGTTCCGTCACGACGTTGACGGTGCCGATCGGCGAGTTCACCGGCAGCGATTCTGGCGCGGTGGTCGTGTGGGACCACGACAAAGCCGCCCGATTGTTCGACGCGTTGGCCGCCGACAACTCGGTACCGTCGGACGTCCTCGGCGAATAACTGTTGCGCCGCTCACGACCCCGAAGTCAGCAAATTCAAATAAATGTCCGGAAAGGTGCTGCTCTTAATTCAACATAGCCTTGCTTTACTTAGGGAAAGCTCTCCTGAGTAAGCATTACCTTGGCTGACAACGCGCCTTGACCTGCGGTAGCGTACGGTTCATGAACGAACACTCATCCCACAAAACGAAATTCCACGCGCTATTACAAGAGCAGGTCTACAACGAATTCACCAACGCCCAGCAGTATATTGCGATGGCCGTTTATTTCGACGGCGCCGACCTACGTCAGCTGGCGAAGCATTTCTATGCTCAGGCCATCGAGGAACGTAATCACGCGATGATGCTGGTGCGGTATCTGCTCGACCGCGACGCGCGCGTCGAGATCCCTGGGGTAGGGGGGGTGCGTAATCAGTTCGACACCCCGCGCGACGCGCTGGCGCTGGCGCTCGATCAGGAACGGGCGGTCACTGACCAGGTCAGCAGGCTGGCCGCCGTCGCTCGCGACGAGGGCGATTACCTCGGTGAACAGTTCATGCAGTGGTTCCTCAAGGAGCAGGTCGAGGAGATGGCTCTGATGGCGTCGCTGCTGCGAATCGCCGACCGCGCCGGGGCCAACTTGTTCGACCTGGAGAACTTCGTTGCGCGCGAGGTCGACTCCCCGCACGGCGCCTCGGATGCGCCGGTCGTCGCCGGGGGCCGCCTGTGACTAGTCGCGGTCGACGGCATCTAGCCAGGCTTTGACCTGGCCGGGGTAGTTGGTCGCCAGCCACGCCACTCCCACGTCGCGGCAGAACGTGACGTCTTCGTAGGCGTCGGCGTTCCAGCAGTACACCGCTCGGCCTCGGGCCGCCGAACGGTCGACCAACTCGGGGTGTTCGCGAAGGGTGGGCAGCGACGGCCCGACCGCGGTGGCCCCGATGGTGGTGGCGGCGCTGCTGCTCAGGTATCGATAGCTCTTGCCGAGCAGCACCGTGGGCAGTAGCGGCGCCGCCCGCCGGACCCGCCACAGTGCGGCCGCGGAAAATGACATCACCACTGCGCGGGATCGGTCCGCCGACGCGGGTGCGGCGATGCCGAAGCGATGCAGCAGCGCCAACAGCTTGCTTTCCACCAGACCGCCGTACCGGACCGGGTGCTTGGTCTCGACGAAGATCTTCACCGGTCGCTTCCAGTCCAGCACCAGCGCGACAAGCGCGTCGAGCGTCAACAGCCCCGTGTCGCCGTGGGTGCCGTCGGCGCGCCAGCTGCCGTGCCAGGCCCCGTATTCCAGCTGGCGCAGTTCGGCTAGCGTCATCGTGCTGACCAGCCCGGCGCCCGACGACGTCCGGTCCAGCCGGCGGTCGTGCACACAGACCAGGTGCCCGTCGCGGGTGAGCCGGACATCGCATTCCACGCCGTCGGCGCCCTCTCTGAGAGCCAGGTCGTATGCGGCCAACGTGTGCTCGGGCCGGGAGGCGGAGGCGCCGCGATGTGCGACGACGAATGGGTGCCGAGAGACCACCTCGTCGGCCCGCGTCATGCCACTATGCTGCCGGTTCCTCACCCGTCGACTCAACAGCGGGAGCGGTTTTCGAAACCCCGGCGGAATCGTCTGCGACGACCACCCAGCGATGTGCGGGCCGTTCGACCGGCTTGCGCTCGAAGCCCTCGAAGACCCTCGCTGTCGCGAGCGTCGCGGCCAACGCCAACAGGTAGGCGACGATCATCGCCACCGTGTTGTTGGCGATGCCCTGTGCGTCTTGTGCACCGCTGGTCACCGAGGCGAAGACTGACGTCACACTGCTGAGCAACCACAACAGCCACCAACCCCAGATCAGGGCGCGCAGCCGGGTGTAGTGGTCCTCGGTTTTGGCCAGCTCGATGAGGTACACCAGCGCCCACACCGCGGCAAGCAGCGGCAGACAGCTGGCCATCATGCAGGCAGCCATCAACGCCCAGCTAGCCGGCTGACCCAAACCGATCATGCTGACAGCGAAGCTGATGGCCAGCACCATCGCTGCCGTCGGTGGCAGCAGACATCCAAGCCGCAGCGCCCACGGCGAACGGGTTTCCGCCTTGCCGCGATGGGCGAAGGCTGCGGCACGTCGGGCGATCAACCATCGCGTGAGCAGAAGAGCGGCGGCAATCACGGCCGCGATCGCGGCCAGGCTGGCCAACACGCTCAGCAGTGCCGCGGCGTTAGCCACCAGCCAGTTCAGCAACGTGTTGCGGTTGATGATCAGTAGCAGATAGCGCAGCACGTGGACCAGCGCGGCGAAACCGAGCGTCACCGCGGCAGCGAACAGCGCCGCACGCACCCGGCTCGCCGGCGGCGGTTGCCGCACCACTGAACCTGGCGGGGCGCCGTCGGTGTAGATGCGGTCCATCAGGCCCCAGCGCGGTATCACCGTGTATCGCGGTGTCGGCCCTAGCGGCCGCCGTCGACGTCGTGGCGGCGGTGCCGGGCCGGGACGCACCGCGATCCATCGATAGCCCGGTGGCAGCCGCGGGGGCGTCCGCGGCCCCGCACTCCACCGTGGGTCGACATCTGGCGCTTGGGTCGACGGCGCCAGCAGCGTCCCGCGGCAGCGTGGACACCACACACGCTGCCGATCACGGACATTCCAGCGTGTGCCGCATTGGGAGCACACTTGGATCATTTGCGCCGCTCCTCATTGCTGCGCGCCGCCTCGTCGACGGCGCGGATCACGGCATCAGCCTAGACCGGCTCAGACACTGCCGGGGCCGCCGTCGTCGGTGACCACCGGGCGTCCGGCGTTGGCCCATGCCAGCATGCCGCCACTGACATTGACGGGCGCATAACCGTTGCGCGCCAGATACTGGGCTACCCGAGCGGAGCGCCCGCCGGCCCGGCAAACGACGTACAAGCTGGCTGTTGGATCGATCTCCTCGAGCCGGTTCGGCACCTCGCCCATCGGGATGTGCTGGGCGTCCGCGGCGTGGCCGCGTCTCCACTCGTCGTCTTCGCGCACATCCAGCAACACCGCCGCCGGTCCAAATTCGGCGGGCAGCTCGGCGACGTCGGCCTGTGCGATCACCGGTTCAGCGTCCATGGGGTTGATCTTGGCACGCCAGGCATCGGCGGTGCAGAAGCCGGTCAGGAGCCAGGGTCCAGCTACCAACAAAGTATCCACAGTTTCCACAGGTTTATGCACAGGTAGCTGTGCAGTTGCATGACATTGACGCGCCGTCAAGACATCGGCAGGGTCAGCGGTTGTGGATAACGCCGGCTGTTTCCGGGTCGCGATCGACAACCCCGCCACATGCTTAGCGAATTCTTAGCATTCCTAACGCCGTCCACCACGTGCCAGGTATGGGGGACGTCACAACGCTTTCGATGCGGCGGTGCATGGCCTCGGCTGAGCCGCTCCGAGCCGATTAGCCATCCGACGGCCAGCGTGGGCCAGCAACAAGATGCTGGTCAGCGGCCCGCCGTCAGCTAAATTTTTCCGGTGGTGCATAAGGCGATATGATCGCGATCACTCAGATTCTTTTGTGACTGATCTCACTGGGGGGCAACGTTGGACCTGCAGGTCGGAGCCATGGGATGACAACGCAACCGATCGGACCTCAGTCGGCGAGATCGTCGTCGCACTGGTACACCAGTTCGGCCCTATGCAACCGCTCCTACTTGCTCGCTGGTTTGCGCGCTGGTCTGATCGCCCTGGTTTTGCTGGCAGTCCTCGCGGTCATCGTTTGGTTCTGAAGTCCCACCGCTGGGTAATCACGCGTCGCACTCGTCTTGCGGTGCTTCTTGCGGTGTGCGCGGCGATGGAGCAGGGTTGATCGTGATCGACCCACCCAAGCCGCCGCCCTGCTAACAGCCTGCGAGTGGAGCGTCAGAAGGTAGATCGGCAACGATCATCGGAGGAAGGAATCGGAGTGCCTGAATACACTTTGCCCGACCTGGACTGGGACTACGGCGCACTGGAGCCGCATATCTCAGGTCAAATCAACGAGCTTCACCACGACAAGCACCACGCCACGTACGTGAAGGGCGCCAACGACGCCGTCGCCAAGTTGGAAGAGGCACGCGAGCAAGAAGATTTCTCGGCCATTCTGCTGCACGAGAAGAACCTCGCGTTCAACCTGGCCGGCCACGTCAACCACAGTCTGTGGTGGAAAAACCTGTCCCCCAACGGTGGTGACAAGCCGACCGGTGAGCTTGCGTCGGCTATCGACGAGGCTTTCGGATCTTTCGACAAGTTCCGCGGTCAGTTCACCTCGGCTGCCACCACTGTGCAGGGTTCCGGCTGGGCGGCACTCGGCTGGGACAGCCTCGGCCAGAAGCTGTTGGTATTCCAGGTCTATGACCATCAGACCAATTTCCCGCTTGGCATCGTTCCGTTGCTCGTGCTCGACATGTGGGAGCACGCGTTCTACTTGCAATACAAGAATGTCAAGGCCGACTTCGCCAAGGCGTTCTGGAACGTCGTCAACTGGGACGATGTGCAGGCTCGCTACGCGAACGCAACCTCGAAGGCCAAGGGCCTGATCGCCGGCTGATCTCGTTTGGATTCGCCCGTTTCGGGGCGCCGCGTAATTCGCGCGGCGCCCCGTTTTCTATTTCGGCTTTGTTTCTTTTTTCCACCCGCTGCAATTGGTTGCTCGTGTCTGCTTGCGGGTATTCATGAGCTGGCTCATGCTGAGCTCATCGACCCACCGGCGTATCGCTGGGTGCGAGCCGAAGTATGGCGGAGGGTGATATGGAAACCGGGTCAGGCCGGGCCATCGAGGTGGCCCCCTTCCATTCTCGTGGTGCCCTGAAAGGGTTTGTGATTTCCGGACGTTGGCCTGATTCGACCAAAGAATGGGCTCAACTGTTGATGGTTGCGGTCCGGGTCGCGTCCCTACCCGGATTGCTGAACACCACAACGGTATTCGGTGCTCGCGAGGAACTGCCGGATGCTCCTGCGCCCGGCACCGTCGGCCTGGTGCTGGCAGAGGGCCCGGTGGTCGGCGAATCTGCGATTCAGCCAGGTTATTTCGCCGAGCATCAGCCGCCTGCGCTGTTGATGTTGCATCCACCTTCAGAGACCACGCCTTCGCTGCCGGAATGCAACGGCGCCGCGTCGGGATGCGTGCTGCTGCCCGGGCTGCCGTATCTGGGGTTGGAACATCGGGCGGCCTGGGTGGAAGCAGAAGCTGACGGCACGATCACCTCCATGGTGAGTCGCGTAGGCGTCGACCCGATCAGCCATCCCGACACCGCGATCCTGGCGATGCTGCTTGCCGCATAGCGACTTCCACCGACTCTCTGCTCCTCATTACCGGGACCCACGGTGCTCGCCGCGCCGACCCTGACGGCGCTGCGATTCAACCGGGCGTCCCCGGTCGCCGGCTAAGTCAACAGAGCCGCCAGAACCGCCCTCGCGGGCAGCGTAGACACTCACGACAGCAAATCGGGTTTTTGGCATGGCGCCGCGGCGTGCCGGTTGCCACGCAGCATCGCGTGCACTCCGCCGACGAAGCCAGGCACCCCGGTCGCAACCGGCAGGCACGACGACACGCGTCACAATTCGCTTGGGACATCTTGTGAATTCGCTGCGAGACGAGCTCGCGGCACTTTGGCGGCGTCGCCGGCGATCGCTGCGGCCGTCGAGGGCAATCCTCCAAGAGTTTGCACTTGGATGCGGCGATAACTCTCGCTAGGATGGTCAGCAAATACATCTGAAGAGTTATTAGTTCTACCGACCTGGTGGAGGTCATATCGATGAGCACGACGTTTTCCGCCCGCTTGAACCGCCTGTTCGACACGGTTTATCCACCCGGACGGGGGCCGCATACATCCGCTGAGGTGATCGCGGCGCTGAAGGCGGAGGGCATCACGATGTCGGCTCCCTATTTGTCACAGCTACGCTCTGGCAACCGCACCAACCCGTCGTCGGCAACCATGGCAGCGCTGGCGAACTTCTTCCGCATCAAGCCCGCCTACTTCACCGACGACGACTACTACGAGAAGCTCGACAAAGAGTTGTCGTGGCTGATGACCATGCGTGACGAGGGCGTTCGGCGTATCGCCGTTCGCGCCAGTGGGTTGTCTGCGGAGGCGCAACAGGACCTCGCGCTGCGTGTTGACGAGTTGCGGCGCAAGGAACACCTGGACGCATAGCCCGGCGGTCCTGACGACAGGTGTCCCGGCTGGTCCGGTTAGGGTTGGCCCAGCTATGGCGCATACGCGCCTCGATAGTCGACGAGATTCCGGGGAGGGCGGCTGGGAATGGGCCTGTTCGGCAAGCGGAAAAGCCGCGCCACACGTCGGGCCGAGGCGCGCGCGATCAAAGCCCGGGCCAAACTCGAGGCGAAGCTGTCGGCAAAGAACGAAATCCGTCGGTTCAAGGCCGCGCAGCGGGCCGAGTCCAAGGCGCTCCGGGATCGGTGGAAGGCACAGCGCGACAGCGACCGCGCAGCGCTGAAGGTTGCCGAGACCAAGCTGCAGACGGTGCGTGAAGGCAAGCTGCTCTCACCGACGCGGATTCGCCGACTGCTGACGGTGTCTCGGCTGCTCGCTCCGATCGTGGTTCCGTTGGCCTACCGGCTAGCCATTGCCGCGCGCGGGCTGATCGATCAGCGGCGCGCCGATCAGCTCGGGGTTCCGCTGGCACAGGTCGGTCAGTTCTCCGGACAGGGTGGCCGATTGTCGGCCCGCGTCGCCGGCGCCGAGCAATCGCTGCGGACGGTGCAGGAGAAGAAGCCCAAGGACGTCGAAACCAGGCAATTCGTTGCCGCCATTTCTGAGCGGCTCACCGACTTGGCGGCAGCCGTCACCGCTGCCGAGAACATGCCCGCCGCGCGCCGCCGCGCCGCACACGTCGCGATCTCCCGACAACTCGATGAGATCGACGCCGACCTGATGGCGCGGCTCGGGTTGACCTAATCGGATGTCATGGCACCGCAGGCTGGTTCGGCAAGCCCTGATCGCGGCCGCCGCCACCACAACGCTCTACCTCGGATCAACGGCGCCGGCGTCCGCCCATGTCCGCGCCAGCAGCGACGACGCCGTACGCGGCGGCACGGCGCTGGTCACCTTCGAAGTGCCCAACGAATCCACCACCGGAGCAGCGACTACTGGACTCGCGGTGAGCCTGCCTGATCTCACGTCGGTACAGGCCGAAACGCAGCCCGGTTGGACGGTCAAACTCGACCATGATTCCACGTCGGGCACCGTCCGCTCGGTGACCTGGAGCGCGGGAGCAGACACCGGTATCGGTGTGGATCAGTTCGGGCTGTTCCGGATCTCGGTAAAGCTTCCCGACGCCGACACTGTCAGCTTCCCAACTACCCAGACCTATTCCGACGGCACAGAGGTCAAATGGGATCAGCCGCTGGTGCCCGGCTCGGCCGAGCCGGAGCATCCGGCGCCGATGCTGACCCTGGCCCCGCGGTCAACGCCGCCGGCCACCAACCACATGAGCCGCGCCGCGTCCGCCACGCCGACCGCCGTGGCCATGCCGCCAACCCAAAATCCCGCCAAATCCGCCGACAACACCGCGCGGCTGCTCGGAGGGATTGCCCTGCTCTTCGGCGCCCTGGGCATCAGTATCGCGCTGATCGGTCGACGAGCATGAGCCGACGAGCACGCCTGGTTGCCGTGGCTCTGCTGCTGGCAGCAGTCACCTTCGCCGCGACTCTGGGGGCCGGAGCAGCCAGCGCCCACGCCGCCCGGGTGTCGGTCGATCCCGCCGAGAACGCCGTGCTGCGGGTCGGTCCGGCCCGGGTCAGCGCGACCTTCAACGAGCAACTGCAAACCACGTTCGCCGCGATGACGGTGGTCGGCCCGGACCGCAACCTGTGGTCGTCCGGACAACCGCAGGTGCAGGGTGCGGTTGTCAGCCTCGACGTACCGCCGTTAGGTCCGAGCGGAAACTACACGGTCAACTACCGTGTGACGTCGGCCGACGGGCATGTGGTGTCTGGATCGTGGTCGTTTCGGCTGACAATGCCCGGTACGGGTACACCCGGGCCGCCGGCGGGCGGCTCGGAAACGGCGACCGATGAGGTGCCGGTCTGGCCCTTCGTTGTGGGCGCCCTAGTGCTTGTCGCCGGCGCGGCGCTGTGGGCGGCGCGCAAGCGACCCTGACGACCCGCCATCGCCGGGCTAACCCGCCGCGACCGTCCTGGCATGATGGATTCGACTGCTGGTGTACCTGACCGGTGTAAGCGAGAAAGAACTCAAAGGAGCTCCCTACATGGCAGACCCGCAGGATCGACCGGACCACACACCCGACACACCCCAAGCTGAGCAAAGCCCAGGACCCCCACCGCCCGCCGCGGAAACTCCGCCACCTACACCCGATGAACCGGCCAAGAAGGCACCGGCAAAAAAGGCACCCGCCGCCAAGGCAGCAAAGAAGGCTGCGCCTGCTCCGGCGAAGGCGGCAAAAAAGGCACCAGCCAAAAAAGCCGCAAAGAAAGCTCCGGCCAAGAAGGCACCCGCCAAAAAAGCAAGTCCGCCCTCAGCGTCACCGCTCGCCGACACCAACGGCGAGCTCGCTGCGGCAGCTAAAGACGCTGCGGCACACGCGAAGTCAACCGTCGACGCAGCGCGCAACCCAATGCCCCGCGAACCCGAAACGGCACCCGAGGGCCGGTCTCCGGTAGCGCTGGCGGTGGCGATCGCGATCAGTGTGCTGGCGTTGCTGCTGGTGCGCCAACTCCGTCGACGGGCGAGTGACTGACGTCTAGCATGGCCCGGTGACCGTGATATTCCGGCCCACAGCTGATCTGGTCGACGACATCGGGCCCGACGTACGCAGCTGTGACGTGCAATTTCGCCAGTTCGGCGGAAGAGCGGAATTCGCCGGCCCGATCAGCACGGTGCGCTGCAGTGAGGACAACGCCCTGCTGAAGTCGGTGCTTTCGACGCCCGGCGACGGCGGGGTCCTGGTGATCGACGGCGCAGGCTCGTTGCACACCGCGCTGGTGGGCGACGTGATCGCCGAGTTGGCGCACGCCAATGGCTGGGCAGGGCTGATCGTGCACGGCGCCGTTCGAGACGCCGCCGCGCTGCGCAACCTCGACCTCGGGATCAAAGCGCTCGGCACCAATCCCCGCAAGAGCAGCAAGACCGGTGCCGGGGACCGAGACGTCACGCTGAGCTTCGGCGGTGTGGTATTCGTGCCCGGCGACATCGCATACAGCGACGACGACGGCATTGTCGTCGTCGCTGCGGCGAGTGTCGATTAAACAGCCAGCGCGGCAGGCTTTTTCGCGAAGTTCAGCGCCTCGTCGTCGACGCGGCCGCGCCTAATCAGTGGCAGATCGAGCAGATAGTTCTGCTTGAGCCGCCACGGCATCACCGAACCCGCCTTGGGTAGGTAGTCCAGGGCTCGTAGCACGTAGCCGGGTGTGAAGTCCATCAGCGGGCGCTCGTCCACCGAGTCCCCCGGGTGCTGCGGTACCACGGTTTCGAATCCCTGCGAGTCCATGTAATTGAGCACTCGGCAAACGAACTCGGATACCAGGTCGGCCTTGAGCGTCCAGGACGCATTGGTGTATCCGATGGTGAACGCCATGTTCGGAATGTCGGTCAGCATCATGCCCTTGTAGGCCATGGTGTCGTTGAGTTCCACTGGCATGCCGTTACGCCGGATGTCGGCACCACCGAACAGCTGCAGGTTCAACCCCGTTGCGGTGATGATGATGTCGGCTTGCAGCTCGTCACCGGATGTGAGCTTGATCCCCGTTTTGGTGAACCGGTCGATGGTGTCGGTGATGACCTCGGCCTCGCCGTGCCGGATGGTGCGGAACAGGTCACCGTCGGGGGCCAGGCACAGCCGCTGGTCCCACACGTTGTAGCTCGGGCCGAAGTGCTTCTCCACGTCATAGCCCTCGGGCAGACGGCGCTTGGCCATCGTCAGCAGGGTCCTGCGCATGTAATTGGGAAACTTCCGGGAAAGCTGGTATTGAGCCGTGCTGAAAGCGATTGCCTTCCAGCGGTTCACGATGTGCGCGATCCGGGCCGGCAGCAGCCGGTTCGCCCGCTCCGCTAACGGGTCAACTCCGGGCAACGAGCCGATGTAGGTCGGCGAACGCTGCAGCATCGTCACGTGGCCGGCCCCCGAGTTCACCAACGCTGGGATGAGTGTGACCGCGGTGGCGCCGGAGCCGACGACGACAATCCGCTTGCCCGCATAGTCGAGGTCCTCCGGCCAGTGCTGGGGGTGAATGATCGTGCCGTCGAAGTCTTCCGCGCCTTCGAACATCGGCGAGTAGCCCTCGTCGTAGTTGTAGTAGCCGCTGCATGCGAACAGGAACGAGCAGGTGATCTCTTCCTGTCGACCGTCGCTGTCCACCGTGACTGTCCATCGATTGTCGGCATCAGACCACTCGGCGGCCAGCACCCGATGGCGGTAGCGGATGTGCCGATCGATGCCGTTCTCGGTCGCGGCCTCCTTGATGTAGGCCTTGATCGAGGCACCGTCGGCGATCGACCTGGCCGAACCCCACGGCTTGAATCGGAATCCGAGCGTGAACATGTCGGAGTCGGAGCGGATACCCGGGTAACGAAACAGGTCCCAGGTGCCACCGAGGTCGGCGCGGCGCTCCAAGATCGCATAGCTCTTGGACGGGCAGCGGTCCTGCAGGTGCCAAGCGGCGCTGATGCCGGAGATGCCGGCGCCGACGATGAGGACGTCGAGGTGTTCAGTCATAGCGCCACGTTATCAACATAGTGTTGAGTACGTCAACATACTGTCGAAACTCTCAACACCGTGTAAAGTAGCTGTCGTGACTGCTGCCAGCTCCACCCGCGCCTCCCGGGGCCGCCGCTCGACGCGCCCGTCCGGCGACGACCGTGAGCTCGCCATCCTGACCACCGCCGAACGGCTGTTGCAGCAGCATCCGATCGGCGACATCTCAGTCGACGACCTGGCCAAGGGCGCCGGTCTTTCCCGCCCGACGTTCTACTTCTACTTCCCGTCCAAAGATGCCGTCCTGCTGACCCTGTTCGAACGGGTGATCGTGGAAGCGGACTCTGCGCTGGAGAGCATGGTCGCCAACCCGCCGGCCGACCTAAAAGCGCTGTGGCGCACCGGTATCAACCTCTTCGTCGAGACCTTCGGCTCACATCGCGCGGTGACGCTGGCTGCCGACGCCGCGCGCACCAACAAGGACCTCCGCGAACTATGGTCGCGGTTCATGCAAAAGTGGGTCGGCCACATTGCCACGGTGATCGAAGCCGAGCGCTCCCGCGGTGCCGCGCCGGAGACGCTGCCGGCCCACGAACTGTCGGCGGCACTGAACCTGCTCAACGAGAAGGTGATGCTGACGTCGTTCGCCGACGAGCGCCCGTCCGTGCCCGATGAGCACGTGCTGGAAACCTTGGTGCACATCTGGGTCACCAGCATCTACGGCCAACCCCGCTAGGACGTGGGACGCCAAAATTAGGACCGGCAAGCCGATCGCGAAAAGTCACAGTTGCTCGAGGTAGGCCCACGTTGGACGTGAATTACGCCGATAATGTGTGGCCGTACCCGGCACGAAGGACGTCACCGGTCGATGCGAACATATGTTCGTGCGGTCTGGGGCATCGATACTTCATGCGGACCTCGACTCGTTCTACGCGTCGGTGGAACAGCGCGACGACCCCACCCTGCGCGGCCGGCCGGTGATCGTCGGCGGCGGCGTGGTCCTGGCGGCCAGCTACGAAGCCAAGGCCTACGGTGTGCGCACCGCGATGGGCGGCACGCAGGCCCGGCGACTGTGCCCGCAGGTTGCGGTGGTTCCGCCCAGGATGGCCGCCTACACGCAAGCCAGCGAGGCAGTGTTCGACGTTTTCCGCGACACCGCACCGCTGGTGGAGCCGATTTCGGTGGATGAGGCGTTTCTGGACGTCGGCGGGCTGCGCCGCGTGTCCGGAACACCGGTGCAGATCGCAGCCCGGTTGCGCAATGATGTGCGCGAGCGTGTCGGGCTGCCGATCACCGTCGGCATCGCGCGGACGAAGTTTCTGGCCAAGGTCGCCAGCCAGGAAGCCAAACCGGATGGCTTGCTGCTGGTCGCGCCCGGGCGCGAGCTGGCTTTTCTGCATCCGCTGCCGGTACGCCGGCTGTGGGGCGTTGGTGCGGTGACCGCCGACAAACTGCACACCCACGGCATCGAAACGGTCGCCGACGTGGCCGAGCTCAGTGAATCCACGCTGGCTTCGCTGGTCGGTGGCGCGATGGGCGGCCGGCTCTATGCGCTGGCCCGCAACGTCGATCCGCGCCGGGTGACGACGGGTGTTCGGCGACGTTCGGTCGGCGCCCAGCGCGCGCTTGGCCGCGCGGGCAACGCCATGTCGGCGACCGATGTCGATGCGGTGGTGATCAGCCTGATCGACCGGATCACCGGGCGGATGCGGGCCGCTGGACGTACCGGCCGGACGGTCACATTGCGGTTGCGGTTCAACGACTTCAGCCGCGCCACCCGCTCGCACACGTTGCCGTGGGCCACCTCGTCGACGCAAACACTTTTGGTCACCGCACGGCGACTGGTCACCGCCGCCAGGCCGTTGATCGCCGAGCGGGGGCTGACGCTGGTCGGGTTCGCGGTCTCAGAAATCGACCGTAGTGGCGCAGAACAGCTGCTGTTGCCGTTCGCCCCACAGTCGCAGCTCAAGAATGTCGCAGCGGTCGACGCGGCGATCGACCGGGTGCGTCATCGCTACGGGAAGTCGGCGCTGACCCGCGGAGTATTGCTCGGCCGCGACCCCGCCCTCGAAATGCCCCATCTACCCGACTGATGCCGTCCACGTCAGCAGCTTGTCGACCGGCCAGGTGTTGACGATGCATTCGGCAGGCACGCCGGCGTCCAGAGCTCGCTGCGCGCCGTAGCCGAGGAAGTCAAGCTGGCCCGGCGCGTGCGCGTCGGTGTCGATGCTGAACGCACAGCCGATCTCCAGCGCCAGGTTCAGCAGACGAGTGGGCGGGTCACGACGTTCGGGCCGGGAGTTGATCTCGACGGCCGTGCCGTGCTCGCGGCAGGCGGTGAAAACCGCTTCGGCGTCGAACGTTGACTCGGGCCGGATGCCCCGATTCCCGGAGACCAGTCGACCCGTGCAATGGCCGAGCACGTCGGCGTGGCCGTTGCTGACGGCGTTCACCATCCGGCGGGTCATCGAGGCGGAATCCATCGACAGCTTCGAGTGCACGCTGGCCACCACGATGTCGAGACGCTCCAACAGCTCGGGCTCCTGGTCCAGGCTGCCGTCGTCGAGGATGTCGACCTCGATACCGGTCAGGATGCGCATCGGCGCGAACCGGTTTTGCAGGCCGTCGATGACGTCAAGCTGCTTGCGCAACCGCTCCGGGGACAGCCCGTTGGCGATCGTCAGCCGCGGCGAGTGGTCGGTCAACGCGCAGTATTCGTGGCCCAGCGCAGCAGCGGCGGCCATCATCTCCTCGATCGGCGCCGAGCCGTCCGACCAGTTCGAATGCAGATGCAGATCGCCGCGCAGCGCCGCGCGGATTTCGCCGCCACCGAGATCTTCAGCACCAGCACGCAATTCGGCCAGCGCGTCGGGTTCGCGGCCAGACCAGGCCTGGTCGATCACCTTGGCTGTCTTCGGCCCGATACCCGGCAGCGACTGCCAGCTGTTGGCCTGACCGTGGCGCTCCCGCTCCGCGTCGTCTAGGCGTTCAACGATGTCGGCGGCGTTGCGGTAGGCCATCACGCGACGAGAGTCCTCCCGCGCTCGGTCTTTGTAGTACGCGATCTGTCGCAGCGCTGTCACCGGATCCATTTCTCCAGTGTGCCCGCCCGGCTAGAAGAACTGCCGACCTCACCCACGATGATCGATGACTGCTGCTTTACTCGCTGACCCGCCAAAGTCTTATCCACAGTCCGGTGTCACCCCGATCGTCTTGCCTCATGTCAAACCTGAGTTGGCTCATGAATCGGAATTGGCGGTTGTGGCAGTGGGTTGAGCTGTTGTGTTAAGAGCGGGGATCGGCCGAACCGGGATTTGTCGGTGGTGGCTGCGATGATGATGTTATGTCTTCGATTGCATCTGCTGGCGCCGTGGTGGTCAGTGCTGGCGAGCGTCTTGAGGTGTTGTTTGAGGAGTTGGCGGAGTTGACCGGTCAGCGCAACGCGATTGATGGGCGCATCGTTGAGATTGTCGCCGAGATCGATCGCGACGAATTGTGGGGTGCCACCGGGGCGCGGTCGGTGCCGGCGTTGGTGGCCTGGAAGATCGGCTGCTCGCCGGCAAACGCTCACACGATCACCACCATCGCCAGCCGGCTGCAGCAGTTCCCACGCTGCGCCCAGGGCATGCGCGCGGGCTGGCTGTCGGCCGATCAGGTCGGCGTCATCGCCGCGCGGGCCGGGGCGGGATCCGATGAGCACTACGCGGCGCTGGCGCGGGTCGCCACGGTCAATCAGCTGCGCACCGCGGTCAGCCTAGAACCGCGACCCGAACCCGAACCTGCGCGTGAGCCCGAGCCCTCGATCTCCACGACCAGCACCGAGCACCGCAGCTGTTATCGGATCACCCTTGCCCACCATGACGCCGCGAAGTTCGACGCCGCCTTGGCCTCTCACCGTGATGCGCTGATCGCGCAGTGGAAACACGATCACGCCAACAGCGCAGACGCTGTTGATCAGCGGCCCCCGCTGCCGAGCACCGCCGAGGCGTTTATGCGTCTGGTTGAGGCGGGCTGGGACGCCGAGGCCACCCGCCGCCCACACGGGCAGCACACCACCGTGGTGGTGCACCTCGACGTTGCCCAGCGCGCTGCGGCACTGCATCTGGGTCCGCTGCTGTCTGACGCCGAACGGCGCTACCTGACCTGTGATGCCACCTGTGAAGTCTGGTTCCACCGTCACGGCGAGGTCATTGGCGCCGGCCGGGCGACCCGGCTGATCAACCGGCGGCTTCGCCGCGCGCTGGAGCATCGCGACCGCATGTGCGCGGTTGCTGGCTGTGGCGCTACGCGTGGGCTGCACGCCCATCACATCTGGCACTGGGAAGACGGCGGCCCCACCGAGTTGGCCAACCTGGTGCTGCTGTGCCCTTATCATCACCGGCTACACCATCGTGGCGTGATCACCATCACCGGACACCCAGGCGCGCTCATCGTCTCCGACAACGCCGGCCGAGCGCTAAGCCCGGGATCGCTGGCGCGCCCACCAACAAAACCCCCGCCCGCGGTGGCGCCCTGCCCGGGACCTACCGGCGAGCGCGCCCACTGGTGGTGGTATGAGCCCTTCCAACCCCAACCACCACCGACTAACAACTAGCGTAATTACGCCGGGCCGCTCACCACTGGCAATACATCGAAGCTTAAACCCGTTGGGGCATCAACAAATTCGTTCACACTCCCGGCACCGACCACCAGACCCGCACCGCCGCTGATCCGCGACCCCAACACCTCCGCAAACGCCATCAACACCCCGTGGTGCTAGTGCGCACCAATTTGAGCCAAGTCGGGTCAGATGGGGCGGAAGGTGGATTCTTTGCGTCATGCAAATGTGGACCATACGATTCCCTACAAGTTGGCTGCTGTTCTGCTCAAGACTGTTTGGGCAGGGTGGTGTGACCAACAACGCCCCCCCAGCACTGTCGTCTGGACCGCGCCCACTGGCAGACCTAAACCACTCAACCGGGTAGCCACCTGCTGTTCCCGAGTCTCTGCCTGCCAACCGCCCAAATGCATCCCGCCGCAATGTTGGATCGACCGTCCGGCAAACAGGGAGGTCATGATGCCGGTCCGCCGCCGAACCCGCCAGCAAGACCGTGCCCGCCGCATCGACGCCGAACGCGCGCTGAACAGCGCACACATCGCCGAACGCAGCCAAGCGCCACCCTTCTAGCGGTGCGCCGGCTTTTGCAGCGGCCGACTAATGTCGGTGAGATGCGATTCGCGTTCAAAACCTCGCCGCAAGAGACCACCTGGGCAGAGTTGCTGGCCGTCTGGAAAGCAGCCGACGACATCGACGTGTTCGAGTCCGGATGGACTTTCGACCACTTTTATCCCATCTTCGGAAATTCCGCCGGCCCGTGTCTGGAGGGCTGGACGACGCTGACCGCGCTCGCACAGGCGACCACGCGGCTGCGGCTGGGCACGCTGGTCACCGGCATCCACTACCGTCACCCCGCGGTGCTGGCCAATATGGTTGCCGCGCTTGACATCATCTCCGATGGCCGGCTGGAGCTGGGCATCGGCGCCGGTTGGAACGAGGAGGAATCGGGCGCGTACGGCATCGTGTTGGGCAGCGTCAAGGAGCGGATGGACCGCTTCGAGGAGGCCTGTCAGGTGCTGATTAGCCTGCTCAGCCAGCAGACCACCAACTTCGACGGCCAGTATTACCAGCTCAAAGACGCCCGCAACGAACCCAAGGGCCCGCAGCGCCCGCACCCCCCGATCTGCATCGGCGGCAGCGGCGAGAAACGCACGCTGCGTATCACCGCTCAATATGCCCAGCACTGGAACTTCGTCGGCGGCACACCCGAGGAGTTCACCCGTAAGCGCGAAGTGCTCGCCGAACACTGCGCCGACATCGGGCGTGATCCGAAAGAGATCATGCTGTCGGCGCACCTGCGCTTGGGACAAGACCGCGACTACACGAAGGTCGTCAAAGACGCGGCCGAGCTGGGCGCCAGGGGCCTCGATCTAGGCATCGTGTACATCGCACCGCCGCACGACCCGGCCGTCCTGGCGCCGTTGGCCGAGGCGATCCGCGATTCGGGGCTAACCACTTAGACAAGTTCAGATAACAAATCGATGACATCGAGCAAACGCTCGCTTCGATCAGCTGTTGACCGTTACACGCCGAAGCGCAGCAGCTCTTCTGCGGTCACCAAGCGCTCGTGCTTGGCCGGAAATTCGCGACTCTTGACTGGATGACGGAACCATGACCAGGCAATTCGACCCACCCGTGAGCGGGTCATCGGGTTGATATACAAGGCACTCACTCCTGCGGTCGCTCAGCTCAACCGGGCCCCACACCCCCGCGGCGCCCATATCGAACTATTAGACACCGCTTAACTGGCAAACAGTGTAAGACGCGCCGGGCAATTTATCAAATGTTTCAGATGTGACAGTAGTGACTAGCGTTGTGGAGCGGCCGTGGGAGTGATGGGGGCCGGCAGGGCGCTTTGCCCCATCAGAAACCGGTCCACCCCCGCCGCGGCCGCACGGCCTTCGGCGATAGCCCAGACGATCAGCGATTGGCCTCGGCCCATGTCGCCGGCGACGAACACACCTGGCACCGAGGTCTCGAAGTCGTTGCCGCGCGCGACATTGCCGCGATCGGTGAACGCGACGCCCAGATCGTCGAGCAGGCCCGGCTTTTCCGGGCCGACGAACCCCATCGCCAACAACACCAGATCGGCTTCGATTTCGAAATTGCTGCCCTCGGTCTTGACGAACTTGCCGTCCTCCATCGTTACCTCGTGCACTTTGAGTCCAGTGACATGCCCATCGTGACCGACGAATTCCTCGGTGTTGACCGAGAACATCCGTTCCCCGCCCTCTTCGTGCGCCGAGGACACCCGGAACATCAGCTCGTAGGTCGGCCATGGCGTGGAGGGAGCGCGGGAGTCTGGCGGGCGCGGCATGATTTCGAACTGGTGCACGCTGGCCGCGCCCTGACGGTGCACGGTACCCAAGCAGTCAGCTCCGGTATCACCGCCCCCAATGATGATGACCTTCTTACCTTTTGCAGTGATCGGCGGCTCGCCGTCCGGCCCGAGTACATCGTCGCCTTCTTGCACCCGGTTGGCCCAGGGGAGGAATTCCATCGCCTGGTAAATGCCTTCGAGTTCGCGGCCGGTGATCGGCAGATCGCGCCAGGCGGTCGCACCGCCGGCCAGTACGGCGGCGTCGAAGTCGGCGCGTAACTGCTCGGCGGTGATATCGACACCGACGTTGACGCTGGCGCGAAACTGGGTGCCTTCGGCCTCCATCTGCTCCAGCCGACGCTCTAGGTGACGCTTCTCCATCTTGAACTCGGGAATGCCGTAGCGCAGAAGACCGCCGATGCGGTCGGCCCGCTCGAAGACCGTCACGCTGTGTCCGGCCCGGGTCAGTTGCTGCGCGGCGGCCAGGCCTGCTGGACCCGACCCGACAACTGCGACCTTCTTGCCGGTGTGCTCGTCTGGTGGAAGAGGGACCACCCAGCCTTCGTCAAAGGCGTTGTCGATGATCTCCACTTCGATCTGCTTGATCGTCACAGGGTCTTGGTTGATACCGAGCACACATGACGATTCACATGGCGCCGGACAGAGCCGGCCGGTGAAGTCGGGGAAGTTGTTGGTCGCATGCAACCGCTCGATCGCGTCGCGCCAGCGACCGGTGCGGACCAGATCATTCCATTCCGGTATCAGGTTGCCTAGCGGACAGCCGTTGTGGCAGAACGGAATCCCACAGTCCATGCAGCGAGTCGCCTGCTGCTGCAGCGTCTCGTGCGGGAAGTCCTCGTAGACCTCATGCCAGTCGCGCAGCCGCAAATCCACCGGGCGACGTTTCGGTGTCTCGCGATGGGTGTACTTCAGAAAGCCCTTCGGATCAACCACTCGCGGCCGCCATGATCGCTTCGTCGGGGTCGGTGCCACGGCGCTCGGCCTCGCTGATCGCCTCCAGCACCCGCTTGTAGTCGCGCGGCATCACCTTGACAAAACCCCGTTGCTCAGCGTCCCAATCGGCCAAGATGCGTTGGCCGATTGCGGAATCGGTGGCGTCGACGTGCGCCTGGACCATTCCGTGCAGCCAGTCCAGGTCGTCATCGTCGAGTTCCTCCACTTCCACCATTTCCGAGTTGAGGTTGTCCGGCAACGCTTTCTCGGGGTCGTAGACGTAGGCCATCCCCCCGGACATGCCCGCCGCGAAGTTGCGGCCGGTGTGACCGAGAATCACCACCTTGCCGCCGGTCATGTACTCACAGCCGTGATCGCCGACCCCTTCGACCACCGCGTGGGCACCGGAGTTACGCACGGCGAACCGCTCACCGACCACACCTCGCAGGAATGCCTCGCCGCTAGTGGCCCCGAACAGGATGACGTTGCCCCCGATGATGTTGTCCTCGGCGACGTAATCCGGTGGCGAGTTGTCGGGCGGCCGCACCA
Source organism: uncultured Actinomycetota bacterium (assembly GCA_963838755.1). Taxonomy (GTDB): domain Bacteria; phylum Actinomycetota; class Actinomycetes; order Mycobacteriales; family Mycobacteriaceae; genus Mycobacterium. The sequence continues at coordinate 159,771 of CAWISO010000024.1, forward strand.
CAATCCGGCCCCCGGACAATCCCTTGCCCACATAATCGTTGGCGTCGCCGTAGACCCGCAAGGTGATGCCCTTGGGCACGAACGCGCCAAAGCTGTTACCTGCCGAGCCGTCAAACGTGATGTCGATCGTGCCGTCTGGTAGCCCCTGACCGCCGTAGGCTTTCGTCACCTCATGGCCCAGCATGGTCCCGACAGTTCGGTTGACATTGGCGATCGTGGTGGAAAACCGAACGGGCTTCGCGGAGTCCAGGGCCTCGCGGCTCATCACGATCAGCTGTTGATCCAGCGCCTTGTCCAGACCATGGTCCTGTTTGGAACTGCAGTACAGATCCTGATTCATGAACGCCGATTCCGGCTCGTGCAGCACCGGCGTCAAGTCGAGTTTGTGAGCCTTCCAGTGTGCGCGGGCCAAGGTGGTGTCCAGCGTCCCGACCTGACCCACAGCCTCGTTGAGGGTGCGGAAACCAAGCTGCGCCATGTATTCGCGGACTTCTTCGGCGACGAACATAAAGAAGTTCTCCACGAACTCGGGCTTGCCGGTGAACCGCTTCCGCAGCACCGGGTTCTGGGTGGCGACCCCCACCGGGCAGGTGTCCAGGTGGCATACCCGCATCATCACGCAGCCCGACACCACCAACGGGGCAGTGGCGAAGCCGAATTCCTCGGCGCCGATTAGCGCCGCGATCATCACGTCACGACCGGTCTTGAGCTGGCCGTCGACCTGGACCACGATCCGGTCCCGTAACCCGTTCAGTAACAACGTCTGCTGGGTCTCGGCCAGCCCGAGTTCCCACGGCGCACCGGCGTGCTTCATCGACGTCAGCGGCGTCGCGCCGGTGCCTCCGTCGTGTCCGGAGATCAACACCACGTCGGCGTGCGCTTTAGAAACTCCGGCCGCGACTGTCCCGACCCCATTCTCGGAAACGAGCTTGACGTGGATGCGCGCCGACGGGTTGGCGTTCTTCAGGTCGTGGATGAGCTGGGCCAGGTCCTCGATCGAGTAGATGTCGTGGTGCGGAGGCGGCGAAATCAACCCCACCCCGGGCGTGGAGTGCCGCACCTCGGCGATCCACGGGTAGACCTTTCCGCCGGGGAGTTGGCCGCCCTCACCAGGTTTGGCGCCCTGCGCCATCTTGATCTGGATGTCGGTGCAGTTGCTCAGGTAGTGCGACGTGACACCGAATCTGGCCGAAGCGACCTGTTTGATGGCGCTGCGCCGCCAATCACCGTTGGGGTCGCGGTCGAAACGGCTGACGTGCTCGCCGCCCTCACCGCAGTTCGACCGGCCACCGAGCCGGTTCATCGCAATGGCCAGCGTCTCGTGCGCCTCGGCCGATATCGATCCGTAGCTCATCGCCCCGGTGGCAAAGCGTTTGACGATCTCGCTGGCCGGTTCGACCTCATCGAGCGGGACCGGCGGGCGGAGTCCCTCGCGGAACTTGAGCAGACCGCGCAGCGACGCCATCCGTTCGCTCTGGTCGTCGACCAGACGGCTGTAATCCTTGAAGATGTTGTACTGGCCGGTGCGGGTGGAGTGCTGCAACTTGAAAACGGTCTCGGGGTTGAACAGATGGTATTCGCCCTCACGACGCCACTGGTATTCCCCACCCACCTCGAGCTCGCGATGTGCGCGTTCGTCGGGTCGATCCAGGAAAGCCAACGCATGTCGGCTCGCGACATCGGCGGCAATGTCGGCGAGGTTGATTCCGCCTGTGGGACAGGTTAATCCGGTGAAGTACTCCTCGAGAACATCCTCGGAGATACCGACGGCCTGCATCAGCTGGGAACCGGTGTAGGACGCCAACGTCGAGATGCCCATCTTCGACATCACCTTCAGCACGCCCTTGCCGGCGGCCTTGATGTAGTTCTGCAGCGCTGTTTCGCGGTCGAGGCCCTCCAGCCCGCCACGGTCCAGCATGACCTCGATCGATTCGAACACTATGTACGGGTTGATCGCGGCGGCACCGAACGCCAACAGCGCGGCCATGTGGTGTACCTCGCGAGCGTCGCCGGATTCGGCGACCAGCCCCACCTTGGTGCGGCTGCGTTCGCGCACCAGGTGGTGGTGCACCGCCGAGACGGACAGCAGCGACGGGATCGGGGCCATCCGCTCGTCGGACTCGCGGTCAGACAGGATGATGAGTCGCGCACCTTCGGCGATCGCCGCCGAGGTTTGCGCAAGCACTTCGTCGAGGGCCGCCTTCAGACCGGCACCATTTTCGGCGACCGGGTATAGACAGCGAATCACCTTGGATCGCAAACCGTGCCGGCGACCGTTGACCTCGACATCGGGGTCGAGGTTGATCAGCTTGGCCAACTCGTGGTTGCGCAGAATCGGCTGCGGGAAGAGGATTTGGCGACAGGAATCCTCGTTCGGGTTGAGCAGGTCGCCTTCTCCGCCGGTGGTGCCCTGCAAACTGGTCACCACCTCTTCGCGGATAGCGTCCAGCGGCGGGTTGGTCACCTGCGCGAACAACTGCTGGAAGTAGTCGAACAGCATGCGCGGTCGCTGGGAAAGCACCGCGACCGGTGTGTCGGTACCCATCGAGCCGATCGGCTCGGCACCGGTCCGGACCATCGGCGCCACCAACAGGTTGAGCTCCTCGTAGGTGTAACCGAAAACCAACTGACGCAACACGACCCGATGGTGCGGCATTCGCACGTAGTCGCCCTGCGGCAGTTCGGCCAGCGGAATCAGCCCGTTGTCGAGCCATTGCTGATATGGGTGCTCGGCGGCCAGCTCGGCCTTGATCTCCTCGTCGGAGACGATGCGGCCCTGCGCGGTGTCGACCAGGAACATCCGGCCGGGCTGTAACCTCATCCGGCGAACAACAGTCGACGGGTCGAGGTCGAGCACACCAACCTCTGAGGCCATCACCACCAGACCGTCGTCGGTGACCCAAATCCGCGACGGGCGCAGCCCATTGCGGTCCAGCACGGCGCCCACGATGGTGCCGTCGGTGAACGTCATCGACGCCGGGCCGTCCCACGGCTCCATCAGCGACGCGTGGTACTGGTAGAACGCCCGGCGCGCCGGGTCCATCGACGGGTGGCGCTCCCAGGCCTCGGGGATCATCATCAGCACCGCGTGAGCCAGGCTGCGCCCGCCGAGGTGCAGCAGTTCGAGTGCCTCGTCGAAACGGGCGGTGTCCGAGGCGCCCGGGGTGCAGATCGGGAACAACTTGTCGACGTCGTCGTAGGACCCGAAGATGTCGGTGTTGATCAGTGCCTCGCGGGCACGCATCCAGTTCTCGTTGCCGGTGACGGTGTTGATCTCGCCGTTGTGCGCGATGCGCCGGAACGGATGTGCCAGCGGCCAGGATGGGAAGGTGTTCGTGGAGAACCGCGAGTGCACGATGCCCAAGGCGCTGGTCAGTCGCTGATCTTGCAGATCCAGATAGAACGCCTTGAGCTGCGGCGTGGTCAGCATGCCCTTGTAGACCAGTGTCTGACCGGAAAGGCTTGGGAAGTAGACGGTTTCGCGTCCCGGTCCATCCTGTCCGGGGCCCTTGGTGCCGAGCTCGTGCTCGGCACGCTTGCGGATCACGTAGGCGCGGCGTTCCAGCTGCATTTCCGAGGCGCCGGCGATGAACACCTGGCGAAAGGTGGGCATCGCGTCGCGGGCCAGCGCGCCCAGCGATGAGTCGTCGGTTGGTACATCGCGCCAGCCGAGCACCTGCAGCCCTTCGGCTTCGACGATCTTCTCCACGGCCGCACAGGCCGTCGCAGCCTCTTTCGACGACTGCGGCAAGAACGCGATGCCGGTGGCATAGCTGCCCGCTTCGGGCAGTTCGAACTCGACAACTGAACGCAAGAAGTCGTCGGGAACCTGGATCAGGATGCCGGCGCCGTCACCGCTGTGCGGCTCGGCGCCTTGCGCACCGCGATGCTCGAGGTTGAGCAGCGCGGTGATCGCCTTATCCACGATGTCGCGGCTGCGGCGGCCGTGCATGTCGACGACCATGGCCACTCCGCATGAGTCATGCTCGAATGCGGGGTTGTATAGCCCGACGCGGTTGGGCGCCATTCCCACCTAACCCTCCACCAAAACTTCCTGCCGCGGCATCCACGAATCGCTCCCGTTGGCGCCGCGCCCGGAAGGCTGCGGGACAGGCCCCATCGGTCTTGTCGATATGCTGTCGCCGGTTGGCGATGCTCCCGTTAAGGATGCATCCGTGCAGCGCTGAACGGTGGCCTTTGCCCGGTTTTCGACAAGTCGTAAAACGATATGACAAAACCCGGCTGACATGCCAACTTGATCCATAATAACCCGTCGAACCCGGTGCCCCCTGGGTGCGGATTTCTCGCCGGACTGCCTGACGGATGCTGACCATAAGGCGTGGCAGAGCCGCTCAACATCGACGTTGACGCCGCGTCAACACTCTACGATGCCATTGTCGGGCGATACCGCTTCGATGGAGCTATACCGCTCGCGCGCTAACGGAGAATCTATGAGCATGGCCAAAAAGGACGTGCGCGAGCTCATCGACGTTTACATCCGCGCCTGGACCACCCAAGACCCCGATCTCATCGTCACCATCTTCACCCCGACCGCGACTTACCACGAACGCGTGCTGCAGCAGCCAATCCGCGACCACGCCGGGATCCGCGAGTATTGGCAGACCAAAGTCGCCAACGAGCAGGCCAATATCCAGGCCGAACTGCTCAGCCTGTACCTTGACGGCAGCACCGCCATCGCGGAGTGGGAGGCGCGGTTCGACGACGTGGTCGAGGGCCACCGCAAGCGGATGCGTGAAGTCGCCATCCTCGAACTCGAGGGTGATCGGATTGCCAGCCTGCGGGAGTACTGGTCATCCGAGCGCCTGAACACCTGACTTACCAGACTGCGATCTGCCAAGCCCATGAGCGAACCTGACGACTTTCTCCGGCACCGGTTACCGCCTGCGCCGCAGGGCGGCCCGCCACGGCAACCGCCACGCCCGTCGGGCAACGATCCCCGACCGGCCCCGCCGAATCGGCCCGCTCCGCCGCGACCCATCGGCGGGGCTCACCAACCCTCCTGGGGCCACCTCGACTTCTCGCCGTCGGTTGCTACCAAGCCCCGGGGGCCGACTCCAAGATACGGCTGGCGCCATGTTGTTCTGCGGGCCACTTTCGGGCTGATCAACTTGGGCCCGTCCGCGCAGGAAAAGCAAGAAGCCGCCTATCAAAGCGCTATTGGCTCAGTACTTCGGGGCAACTACAAGGTAGGTGTGTTGGGCAAGGGCGGTGTCGGGAAAACCACTGTCGCCGCCAGCGTCGGGTCGATCTTCGCTGAGCTTCGCCGCCAGGACCGGGTGGTCGCGATCGATGCCGATACCGCCTTCGGCCGGCTCGGCAGCAGGATCGACCCGCAGACCAGCGGCTCGTATTGGGAGATTGCCGCCGACAAGAATCTTCAGTCGTTCGCCGATGTCAGCACCCGCGTCGGCAGCAATTCCGCCGGCCTGTACGTGCTGGCCGGCGAGCCCACGGCAGGCCCGCGGCGGGTGCTCGATCCGGCGCTTTACCGCGAAGCCACGTCGCGGCTTGACCGCCACTTCACGATCGCGATCATCGACTGCGGGTCCACGATGGATGCTCCTGTCACCCAGGAAGCACTCAGCGATCTGGACGCCCTGATCGTGGTGTCGTCGCCGTGGGCAGACGGAGCCTCCGCGGCGGCGCAGACGATGGAATGGCTGGCGGCGCATGGCCGCAACGGTCTGCTGCGTCGCACCGTGGTGGTGCTCAACGACTCAGACGGTCACTCCGACAAGCGCACCCGCTCAGTGCTGGCGGGTCAGTTTGCCGCCCGCGGACAGACGGTGGTGGAAGTGCCGTTCGATCCTCATCTGCGACCGGGTGGCGTGATCGACGTGCGGGAGGAGATGGCGCGCAGGACGCGGCGCAGGTTCCTGCAGATCGCCGCCGCGGTTGCGGGATTCTTCGCAGCGCGGCCGGCGAGCTCCCCGGAACGCCGCTAACCGCCGGCGGGTCAGCCAGCTCTGCTGCCCGCTTCAGGCCGTTGCTCTCCATTTCCAAATATCGGCGGATCCGAGCTCCCGCAACCACCCCCGCAAGCCAGGCCAATGGACCGCTCGACGACGAATTCCAACGTCGTGCGCACGTAGTCGCCTCGACGTCAATCCGCCAGCGCTCCACTTCGATGAGCAGCTGCCAGACTCGTTCTGCGGGGGCCTGCACGATTTCCAGGCGTTCGTATCGCATACTCCACCTTCACCGGCATCATTGCACTCGCGCAGACGGATCGGCGGTGGCTTCGAGCTTGGTGACCAGGTGGTCGCGGATGGTTAGCACGATGACGGCGAAGAGCTGTCGCTCGGCGAAGGCCAACAGCACCGGTTGGCCGGCAGGACCGCTGACCACCGTCACGCCCGGGCCCAGGTAACGCAGCAGATTGGTGGCGACATCCTGCGGGCCGTGGTTGATCTGCGGCGGCGGAGCTGGATCGGCGAGCACCGTCCCGAAACCCCACACCGTCGGATCCAACACCGCGGCCAAGGCGTTCAGGTCGCCGTTGGCGCAGGCGGTGATGAATTTCTCGGTGACAAGCTGATGCTCCGCCATCGACACCTCCCCCGGCTTCGGCTGGGCCAGAGCGAATTTTGCCCGGGCACGTCGCGCCAGCTGCCGACAGGTACCAATTGGGCGGCCCACCGTCTCGGCAATCGCGTCAAACGACACCCCGAACACGTCGTGCAGCACAAACGACACCCGCTCCCCCGGGCTGAGCCGACGCAGCACCTCCAGCAACGCCGAGCGGACCTCGTCGTCCAAGGTGACCCGATCGGCCGGGTCCAGCCGGCGGGATTGATTGAGCGCCGCTACCTCTGAGCCGAACTCGCCGGGCCGCTCGTAGCGGGCGCGCGCCGACCGCACCTGGTCGAGACAGAGCCGACCGGTCACGACCGTCAGCCATGCCCGGATGTCCTCGATCTCGTCGAGCTCGACGCGGGAGAGCCGCAGAAAAGCCTCTTGCGCAACGTCTTCGGCGTCACCGACGTCTCCCAACATCTGGTACGCGAGATTGACCAAGTACGGGCGATGCCGTCGCCAGGCCTCGGTGATCTGGTCACTTGCCGACTGCGGTTGGCTCATTCATTCACGACGATCTTGTCTGGGAAAAAGTTACACGGACGCGCTGTAACTTTCCCACGTTCCGGCTCGTCCTTGACTAAAAGCCCGTTGATGAAGGAGGACATCGTGACCATCGTCGTGACCGGTGCGACCGGCAATGTCGGGCGGCCGCTGGTTTTTCAACTCGCCGCCGCCGGTGCGCGGGTGCGAGCAGTCACCCGCTCGCCACAGCACGCAGGACTTCCCGCCGGCGTCGAAGCAGTGAGCTCGGCTGTTGATGCGCTGCCGGGAGCGTCTGCGGTGTTTCTCAATTCCCGCGCGCTAGGTCCCAGTCTCAGCGTGCTTGCCGACGTGGTGGCCGCAGCCAAGCGCGGCGGGGTCACCAAGCTGGTCGCGCTATCAGCGATCAATGCCGATGACGACTTCGCCCGGCAACCGTCGCGATTCCGCGGTGACCGCAACAAGGAAGTCGAACAGTTCTCTGTCGATTCCGGCCTGGCCTGGGTGAGCCTGCGGCCGGCAGTGTTCGTATCGAACTTCGTCGGCATGTGGTCGGCGCAGATCCGCGCCGGCGACGTCGTCGGCGGGCCTTACGCCGAGGCCTCCAGCGCGCCGATCGTCGAAGCCGACATCGCAGCGGTGGCTGCCCGGGCATTGCTGACCGATGACCTTGTTGGGCAGCAGATCCCGTTGACCGGGCCGCAGGCGTTCACCAACCGCGAGCTGGTGGAGCTGATCGGCGCCGTGCTCGGCCGCTCGCTGACCTATGTCGAGGCGACGCCGGAGCTGGTGCGACAGCGCTTCATCGATTTGGGTTTGGGTGCCGAATTCGCCGACGCGTATACCGCGATGCTAGCCGAGACGCTCGACAAGCCGGCGCTGGTTACCCGCGAGGTGGAGAAAATCACCGGCCGTCCGGCGACCACATTCGCCTCTTGGCTGTCCCAGCACCGCGATCTGTTCGCGAAATAACTGAGGAGACAACATGTCTGATCCACGTCCGCCGCGATACCTCAAGCCGATGAACAAGCTGATGATTGCGGTACAGAAGCTCGGCCTACCGATCGGGCCCGCCATGGTGTTGACGGTGCCCGGCCGCAAGTCAGGTAAGCCACGCAGCACGCCGATGACACCGTTTGAATTCGACGGCGGTCTTTACGCCGTGGCCGGCTATCCCGGTGCCGACTGGGCGGCGAATGCGCGCGCCGCCGGCACCGGCACCCTTCGCAACGGGCGACGATTGCGACGGGTCAGGATCGTCGAATTGACCGCAGAGCAAGCCCGCCCGGTCCTTCGGGTGTTCCCCGTCGAGGTCCCCGTCGGTGTGGCGTTCGCCAAACGTTCCGGAATGGTGCGTGCTGGCACCGCAGACGAATTCGAGGCGCTGGCCGGCCGGATTGCGGTATTCCGACTCGACCCCGTCAAAACTGAATCGGAACATGCTTTTCCGCGCATGCGTCGACGACGGCCGCAATGACGTCCTGGGTGCGCAACGTCTCCAGATCCTCGAGTGTCACCGAGCCCCTGTCAGTGCGATGCTGGGCGGCCACCCGAGAGTCCCGCAACCGCTCGGCCCGCTCGACGACGTTGCGCGCAAAGCGCCCGTTGTGCATTGCATCGATACCGTGCATGCCGTCAGGCGTGAGGTAGGCCCGCAACGTCTTACACGCCATGTTCAGCGCTTCCTGGGCGGCCGGCTCGATAACAGTCGCGCGCGGTGCGCCGTAGCGGATCGCGATCTCAACCAATTCGTCGGGCGCATAAGACTCGAACCGCAGTTTACGGTTGAACCGGCCCGCCAAACCCGGGTTGACAGTGAGGAATTCGTCGACTTCTTTCTCGTAGCCCGCGCCGATGAAACAGAAGTCGAATCGATGCACCTCGAGTGCAACAAGTAGCTGGTTGACCGCCTCCATGCCAATCATGTCGGGGCGGCCGTCATGGTGACGCTCCACCAAAGAGTAGAACTCGTCCATGAACAAAATGCGGCCCAGCGATCGGTTGATCAGCTCGTTGGTCTTTGGGCCTGACGCCCCGATGTTCTCGGCGGTGAAGTCGGCCCGCTTGACCTCGATGATCTCGGGATGCCGCACAATGCCCAGGCCGGCGTAGATCTTTCCCAACGCCTCGGCCGTGGTCGTCTTACCCGTTCCGGGCGGCCCCACCAGCAACATGTGATTGGTCTGATTGGCCACCGGCAAGCCGGCCGCCAACCGCAGCGCCCGGACCTCGATCTGGTCCTCGATTTCGGCGACGGCCCGTTTGACGTCACTCAACCCGACCTGATTGTTGAGCAGCGCACGGCCTTCCTCCAGGAGTTCCTCGCGCCGCTGTTCAGTTTTCTCGTCGCGGCGCTGTTGCTCGGACCGCTCGGTGCTCACATCCCACTTATTGGTTCGGGTGTTGATGGTTTCCTCGTCGGTGACAGCCAGCCTGAGCATCGGATTGGCCAGTGCTTCTTTGGCCTGTTCGATGAGCGCACCGTTGATCGTTGCCTTCGACAGCCAGACCTGGGCTTTGTCCTCCTCGTCTAGCTGGCGGTGAGCCATGCCCCGCACATACGCGAGATCTGCTGCGATCAGCGGGAACTGGTTTGGATCGATTGCGGCCACCACGGTGTCGGTCAGCTGGTGGCGGCGCGCCTCGGTCGGGCCTTCGTGTCCTGTACGCAGATCGACGCGGTCTGCCCAATCCAGCGCGACACGTCCTTGTCCGAGGTGGGCCGCCGCATGGGCGG
>CAWISO010000025.1:0-72415 GCA_963838755.1 uncultured Actinomycetota bacterium
ACGATCCGTCCAGAGAGGCGGAGAAGGAGGTCAAGATCTCGCATGGGTGCCGCGGGTGACGCCGCCACCGGCCGCGAACTGATGTCGGCGGCCGACGTGGCCCGCACCATTTCCCGCATTGCGCATCAGATCATCGAAAAGACCGCAGTTGACGGTGCCGACGCGCCGCGCGTAGTGCTGCTGGGGATTCCGACCCGCGGCGTGATCCTGGCCCAACGCCTAGCGACCAACATCGGCGAATACAGCGGCGGCTCGTCCTGCAACGTCGCCTGGGGTGCTTTGGACATCACGCTGTACCGCGACGACCTGATGCAAAAGCCGCCCCGTCCACTGGAGGCCACCTCGATTCCGGCAGGCGGCATCGACGACGCCCTGGTGATTCTCGTCGACGACGTGCTCTACTCCGGACGCTCGGTGCGCTCGGCGCTCGACGCGCTGCGCGACCAGGGCCGGCCGCGAATCGTGCAGCTGGCCGTGCTGGTCGACCGGGGCCACCGTGAACTGCCGCTACGCGCCGACTACGTCGGCAAGAATGTGCCGACCGCGCGCAACGAGAGTGTGCATGTGCTGCTTGCCGAACAGGATGGCCGCGACGGCGTCGTCATCTCCCGAGAGGATGCGTCATGAGCAGGCACCTGCTGGCTGCCGGTGACCTCAGCCGCGCCGAAGCCACCGCGATCCTCGACGACGCCGACCGGTTCGCGCAGGCCCTGGTGGGCCGCGAGGTGCGCAAGCTGCCGACGTTGCGGGGTCGGACCGTGATCACCATGTTTTACGAGAACTCCACCCGCACCCGGGTGTCGTTCGAAGTCGCTGGGAAGTGGATGAGCGCCGACGTGATCAACGTCAGCTCATCCGGATCGTCAGTGGCCAAAGGCGAGTCGTTGCGCGACACCGCGCTGACGCTGCGGCGGCCGGCGCCGACGCGCTGATCATCCGGCACCCGGCATCGGGCGCCGCGCACCGGCTTGCCGACTGGACTGCCAGCGCTGGGGGCGGCCCCTCGGTCATCAACGCCGGCGACGGCACCCACGAGCACCCGACGCAGGCGTTGCTGGATGCGCTGACCATCCGGCAGCGACTCGGCGATATCGACGGCCGGCGCGTCGTGATCGTCGGCGACATCCTGCACAGCCGGGTCGCCCGTTCCAATGTCATGCTGTTGGCCACGCTGGGCGCCGAGGTGGTGCTGGTGGCGCCGCCGACCCTGTTGCCGATGGGGGTTTCCGACTGGCCGGTGACCGTTTCCTACGATCTCGACGCCGAGTTGCCTGCCGCCGACGCAATGCTGATGTTGCGGGTCCAGGCTGAGCGGATGAACGGTGGCTTCTTCCCGTCAGCGCGTGAGTACTCGGTGCGCTACGGGCTTTCCGAACGGCGGCAGGCGATGCTTCCGGGGCATGCGGTGGTACTGCATCCCGGCCCGATGCTGCGCGGGATGGAGATTTCGTCATCGGTAGCTGACTCGACGCAGTCTGCGGTGCTGCAACAGGTTTCCAACGGGGTTCATGTGCGGATGGCGGTGCTGTTCCATCTGCTGGTGGGGACAGAGTCAACCGCTAAAGAGGTCGTTGCATGAGTGTGCTGCTCCGCGGGGTGCGCCTGTACGGGGAAGGTGACCGGGTCGACGTGCTGGTCGACAGTCCTGGCTTCCAAGGCCAGATTGCCGAGATCGGTACCGGGCTTGCGATTCCGGACGATGCAGATGTCATCGACGCCACCGGGCAGATATTGCTGCCGGGTTTTGTCGATCTGCACACTCATCTTCGCGAGCCTGGACGCGAATACGCCGAGGACATCGAAACCGGCTCGGCCGCTGCGGCTCTCGGTGGATTCACTGCGGTGTTCGCGATGGCCAACACCAACCCGGTCGCCGATAGCCCGGTGGTCACCGACCATGTTTGGCACCGGGGCCAGCAGGTCGGCCTGGTTGACGTGCACCCGGTCGGCGCGGTCACCGTCGGTCTGGCCGGGACCGAGCTCACCGAGATGGGCATGATGGCCGCGGGTGTCGCGCAGGTCCGGATGTTCTCCGACGATGGCAAGTGCGTCCATGACCCGCTGGTGATGCGTCGAGCCCTGGAGTACGCCACCGGCCTGGGCGTCTTGATCGCCCAGCACGCCGAGGAGCCCCGGCTGACCATCGGCGCGGTCGCCCACGAAGGACCCAACGCCGCCAGATTGGGGCTTGCAGGCTGGCCGAGGGCCGCTGAGGAGTCCATCGTTGCCCGCGACGCTTTGCTGGCACGCGACGCAGGCGCGCGGGTGCATATCTGCCATGCGTCCACCGCAGGAACCGTGGAGATTTTGAAATGGGCTAAGGATCAAGGTATTTCGATCACCGCCGAGGTCGCCCCGCATCACTTGCTGCTCGACGACAGCCGGCTGGCCAGCTATGACGGGCTGAATCGGGTCAACCCGCCGCTGCGCGAAGCCACCGACGCCCGCGCGTTGCGGCAAGCATTGGCCGACGGCGTCATCGACTGCGTGGCAACCGATCACGCTCCGCACGCCGAACATGAGAAATGTGTCGAGTTCGCCGCGGCGCTGCCGGGAATGCTCGGATTACAGACGGCGCTGTCGGCGGTGGTGCAGACGACGGTCGTTCCCGGTCTGCTGAGCTGGCGCGATGTGGCCAGGGTGATGAGCGAGAACCCAGCCCGCATCGCCGGGCTGCCGGACCACGGCCGACCCCTGGAAGTAGGGGAGCCGGCCAATCTGACGGTGGTGGACCCCGAGGCCAGCTGGACGGTGGCCGGAGCCGAGCTGGCCAGCCGCTCGGCCAACACGCCCTACGAAGCGATGACGCTACCGGCTACCGTCACCACCACACTGTTACGCGGCAAGATCACCGCTCGCGACGGAAAGAGCCCGGCTTGAACTCCGCAACGCTGGTCACATCGCTGATCATGGCCGCGGTGATGGCCCTGCTGATCGCGTTCGTCATCCAGCTGATGATGCGCGGCTGGCGAGCGCGCGCACAGCGGCAAGCGGCGATGATCGGTACGCTGCCCGCGGTGCCGGAGACGGTGGGGTCGGCGATCATCCCGCCCACCCGCGGGGTGTATGTCGGCTGCACGATTGCGCCCAGCTGGCACGACCGGGTCGCGGTCGGGGATCTGGGCTACCGCAGCAAGGCGGTGCTGACCCGCTATCCGGAGGGAATCATGGTGCAGCGCAGCGGCGCCCGTCCGATCTGGATTCCGCAGGGGTCGATCACCGCGATTCGCACCGAGCGCGGCATGGTCGGCAAAGCCATGACTAACAACGGAATTCTGGCGATCCGTTGGCGTCTGCCGTCGGGCACCGAGATCGACCTCGGGTTCCGCGGTAACGACCGCGGTGAATACGCCCGCTGGCTGCCGGAAGCAAGTCGATGAGCGCCACAGAACACCGCAAGGGCAAGGCAGTGCTGGTCCTTGAAGACGGCCGGACATTCACCGGAACGGCGTTCGGTGCGATCGGCCAAACGCTTGGTGAAGCCGTGTTCAGCACCGGCATGTCGGGCTACCAAGAGACGCTGACCGATCCCAGCTATCACCGGCAGATCGTGGTGGCCACCGCACCGCAGATCGGCAACACCGGGTGGAACGGCGAAGACGCCGAAAGCCGCGGTGACAAGATCTGGGTTGCGGGCTACGCGGTGCGTGACCCGTCGCCGCGTTCCTCGAACTGGCGGGCCACCGGAACCCTGGAGGACGAACTGGTCCGCCAGCACATCGTCGGAATCGCCGGCATCGATACCCGCGCGGTGGTACGACACCTACGCAGCCGTGGCTCGATGAAGGCGGGTGTCTTCTCCGGTGCGGCGCTTGACTACCCGCAAGAGTTAGTGGCCCGCGTGCATGGCCAACAGCCGATGCTGGGCGCCGACCTGGCCGGTGAGGTCAGCACCGCGGACAGCTACCTTGTCGATCCCGGGGGACCGTACCGGTTCACGGTCGCGGCAATCGATCTCGGGATCAAGACCAACACCCCGCGCAACTTTGCCCGTCGCGGGGTTCGCAGCCTCGTGCTGCCGTCGTCGGTGACCTTCGAGCAGATCGCTGAGACCAAACCGGACGGGGTGTTCTTGTCCAACGGCCCCGGGGATCCGGCCACCGCCGACCATATCGTCGAGGTTGCCCGCGAGGTGCTGAGCGCCGGAATCCCGTTGTTCGGCATTTGTTTCGGCAACCAGATCCTCGGCCGTGCGCTGGGTCTGTCGACCTACAAGATGGTGTTCGGTCACCGGGGTATCAACATACCGGTGATGGATCACGCCACCGGGCGGGTTGCGGTGACCGCCCAAAACCATGGTTTCGCGCTGGAGGGTGAAGCGGGCCAGCGGTTCGACACGCCGTTCGGCCCGGCGGTGGTCAGTCACACCTGCGCCAACGACGGCGTCGTCGAAGGCGTTAAACTGGCTGATGGGAAGGCCTTTTCGGTGCAATACCACCCCGAGGCCGCAGCCGGGCCGCACGACGCGGAATATCTGTTCGACCAATTCATCGACCTGATGGGCGGTCCCCAATGAGTGCGAGTGTGCGTGTTTGTACGCCGACACGCCGTAACAGGTGTACATCTGCGCACGCTCGCGCCCAAGAAGCCCGAGAAGGGTTGGGCCGCTAATGCCGCGCCGCACCGACCTGCGTCATGTCCTGGTGATCGGCTCCGGGCCGATCATCATCGGACAAGCCTGCGAATTCGACTACTCGGGCACCCAGGCCTGCCGGGTGCTGCGCGCCGAAGGGCTAGAGGTCAGCCTGGTCAATTCCAACCCGGCCACCATCATGACCGACCCCGAATACGCCGACCACACCTACGTCGAACCGATCACCCCGAGCTTCGTCGAACGGGTCATCGCTCAACAGGCCGAGCGGGGCAACAAGATCGACGCGTTGCTGGCCACCCTGGGCGGGCAGACAGCGCTCAACACCGCGGTCGCGCTCTACGAGAACGGGGTGCTGGAGCGCTACGGTGTCGAGCTGATCGGCGCCGACTTCGACGCCATCCAGCGCGGCGAGGACCGGCAGCGGTTCAAGGACATCGTCGGCAAGGTTGGCGGCGAATCAGCCCGCAGCCGACTGTGTTTCACTCTTGACGAGGTTCGCGAGACCGTCGGCGAGCTCGGCCTTCCGGTCGTGGTCCGGCCGTCGTTCACCATGGGTGGCCTGGGTTCGGGTATGGCGCACACTGCCGAGGAGGTCGACCGTATGGCCGGCGCGGGCCTGGCCGCTTCCCCGAGCGCCAACGTGCTGATCGAGGAATCCATTTACGGCTGGAAGGAATTCGAGCTCGAGCTGATGCGCGACGCCCATGACAACGTCGTCGTGGTCTGCTCGATCGAGAATGTCGACCCGATGGGCGTGCACACCGGCGACTCGGTAACCGTGGCGCCGGCGATGACGTTGACCGACCGCGAATACCAGCGGATGCGGGATCTGGGCATCGCCATCCTGCGGGAGGTCGGCGTCGACACCGGCGGCTGCAACATCCAGTTCGCGGTCGATCCGAGTGATGGTCGGCTGATCGTCATCGAGATGAACCCGCGGGTGTCGCGGTCCAGCGCGTTGGCTTCCAAGGCCACCGGCTTCCCGATCGCCAAGATCGCCGCCAAACTCGCCGTCGGCTACACCCTCGACGAGATCCTCAACGACATCACCAAGCAAACCCCGGCCTGCTTTGAGCCCACGCTGGATTACGTGGTGGTCAAGGCGCCGCGGTTCGCGTTCGAGAAATTCCCCGGCGCCGACCCGACGCTGACCACCACGATGAAGTCCGTGGGCGAAGCAATGTCGTTGGGCCGCAACTTCGTCGAAGCGCTCGGCAAGGTGATGCGGTCACTGGAGACCAGTCGCGCCGGGTTCTGGACTGCCCGCGACCCAGAGGGCGCGGAAGGTCACGCCGACGAAGTGCTGGAGCGGTTGCGCACACCCACCGAGGGCAGGCTCTACGACGTCGAACTGGCGCTGCGACTGGGCGCCGCAGTGGAGGCGGTTGCCGAGGCCTCCGGCGTCGACCCATGGTTCGTCGCGCAGATCGCCGAACTCGTGAAGTTACGCGACGAGTTGGCCGATGTCGCGGTGCTGGATGCGGATCTGCTGCGCAGAGGTAAACACAGCGGCTTGTCGGACCGCCAGATCGCCGCGCTGCGACCAGAGCTGGCCGGCGAGGACGGTGTGCGGTCGCTGCGCGAGCGACTCGGAATCCACCCGGTGTACAAGACCGTGGACACCTGCGCGGCCGAGTTCGAAGCCAAGACGCCGTATCACTACAGCAGCTATGAGCTAGACCCGTCCGCCGAAACCGAGGTGGCGCCGCAGACCGAGAAGCCAAAGGTGTTGATCCTCGGCTCAGGGCCCAACCGGATCGGTCAGGGCATTGAATTCGACTACAGCTGTGTGCATGCCGCGACAACGCTGTCGCAGGCGGGTTTTGAAACCGTGATGATCAACTGCAACCCGGAGACGGTGTCCACCGACTACGACACCGCTGACCGGCTGTACTTCGAGCCGCTGACGTTCGAGGACGTCCTGGAGGTGTTCTACGCCGAATCGCAGTCCGCTCAAGGTGGACCGGGTGTCGTCGGCGTTATCGTGCAGCTCGGTGGTCAGACCCCGCTCGGGCTGGCGCAGCGGCTCGCCGACGCGGGAGTGCCGATTGTCGGAACCCCGCCGGAGGCCATCGATCTGGCCGAGGACCGCGGCGCGTTCGGCGACCTGCTGTCGGCCGCCGGGTTGCCGGCCCCGCGATACGGCATGGCGACGACGTTTGCCCAAGCCCGCCGGATCGCCGCCGAGATCGGCTATCCGGTGCTGGTGCGGCCGTCGTACGTGTTGGGCGGACGCGGCATGGAAATCGTCTACGACGACGACACGTTGCAGGGCTACATCGCCCGCGCCACTGAACTCTCACCCGAACACCCCGTGCTGGTGGACCGTTTCCTGGAGGACGCGATCGAGATCGACGTCGACGCGCTCTGCGACGGCGAGGAGGTCTACATCGGCGGGATCATGGAGCACATCGAAGAGGCCGGCATCCATTCCGGCGACTCGGCGTGCGCGCTACCCCCGGTGACGCTGGGCCGCAGCGACATCGAGAAAGTGCGCCTGGCCACCGAGGCGATCGCGCACGGCATCGGTGTGGTGGGCCTGCTCAACGTCCAGTACGCGCTCAAGGACGACGTGCTCTACGTGCTGGAAGCCAACCCGCGTGCCAGCCGCACGGTGCCGTTTGTCTCGAAGGCCACCGCGATACCGCTGGCCAAAGCGTGTGCCCGTATCATGCTGGGCGCCAAGATCTCTCAACTACGTAGCGAGGGAATGCTGCTGTCGTCTGGTGACGGCGCCAGCGCGGCGCCGAATGCTCCGATCGCCGTCAAGGAAGCCGTGCTGCCGTTTCACCGGTTCCGCCGCGCCGACGGCTCGGGGGTGGACTCGCTGCTGGGTCCTGAGATGAAGTCGACCGGCGAAGTGATGGGAATCGACCGCGACTTCGGCAGCGCCTTCGCCAAAAGTCAGACCGCCGCCTACGGGTCGTTGCCGGCCCGGGGGACCGTGTTCGTCTCGGTCGCCAACCGAGACAAGCGGTCCCTGGTGTTCCCGGTCAAACGACTGGCCGACCTTGGCTTCCGGGTGCTGGCCACCGAGGGTACCGCGGAGATGTTGCGCCGCAACGGGATTCCGTGTGACGAGGTTCGTAAACATTTCCAGCCGGCGCAGCCGGGCCGACCTGCGGTGTCCGCCCTGGACGTGATCCGCGCCGGCGAGGTCGACATGGTGATCAACACGCCCTACGGCAACTCGGGCCCACGCATCGACGGCTACGAAATCCGCTCGGCGGCGGTCGGCGTGAACATTCCCTGCGTCACCACGGTGCAGGGCGCCTCGGCGGCCGTTCAAGGCATCGAAGCCGGGATCCGCGGGGACATCGGTGTGCGTTCGCTGCAGGAACTGCACAGTGCGCTGAACAACGGCGGCCGCTAGCGATGCCCGGGTTCGGTGCCCGGCTGGCCGACGCGGTATCGCGGCGCGGGCCGCTGTGTCTGGGCATCGACCCGCATCCAGAACTGCTGCGGGCCTGGGATCTTCCGGTCAGCCACGACGGCCTAGCGGCATTCTGCGACACCTGTGTGCAGGCCTACGCCGATTTCGCCGTCGTCAAACCTCAGGTCGCGTTTTTCGAAGCCTACGGCGCCGCGGGATACGCGGTGCTGGAACGCATCATCGCCGCGCTGCGCGATACCGGCGTGTTGGTGTTGGCCGATGCCAAACGCGGCGACATCGGATCGACCATGGCCGCCTACGCAGCTGCCTGGGTGGGCGATTCGCCGCTGGCCGCCGACGCCGTAACCGCCTCGCCGTACTTGGGTTTCGGCTCGCTACGGCCGCTGCTGGAGACCGCGGCGGCTCACGACCGGGGGGTGTTTGTGTTAGCGGCAACCTCCAACCCGGAAGGCGCGACAGTGCAGCGCGCCCAGTTCGACGGCCGTGCAGTGGCCCAGCAGATCGTCGACCAGGCGGCGGTGATCAACCGGACGACCGGACAGGCGATAAACCCCGGAGAGCCCGGATCAGTCGGCGTGGTCGTCGGAGCGACGGTCTTCCAGCCACCCGACGTCAGCAGTCTGGGGGGACCGGTGCTGGTGCCCGGTCTTGGAGTGCAGGGCGGCCGACCGGAAGCGCTGAGTGGTCTGGGCGGGGCCGCTGCCGGTCAGCTGCTGCCCGCGGTGTCGCGCGAAGTGCTGCGGGCTGGTCCCGCGGTCGCGGCGCTTCGAGCGGCCGGTGAGCGGATGCGGGATGCGGTCGGCTACCTCGCGGGGTAGGGCCTGGCAATGCGGAACCTCAGGATTCTCAGCGGCCTCGTCAGTCGCTGCGCTCAGCCTTTAGTCGAGGTGATATCGCGTACGCATCGCCTTCAAAAAGCCAGTCATGGTCGGTTGGCGGTGCTGGTGTGGCTGGTGTGATTGGTGTGATTCGTCGAGCAGTGTGAATACGCCGGGCAACACGCGCGACACGCCGTCGGCTGCGTAATTGATGGAATTGCCGCTCCCGACGAGTGCCGAGACAGCGCAGCGCAACGCGCCTCAGACAACTGCTCGGCCCTCAGCAGCTCTTAAAAGCCCAGCTCATGGCCGCTTTCTTGGTTGCGAGCCGGCCCGTCCGCAGCAGCGATTGGACGCGAGATCGCCTGCGCTGACAGGTCCCGTCTCGGTGCCACAAGCTGGGCCTTTGTGACTCCAACCAGGGGGGCGGGTTAGATTTCGTCTGGCAGCGTGGGTACGGTCGTCTCCGCTGGCTGGACTACTCCAGCCGAGACAAACAAAGATCGAGCTGTCGATGAGTGATGAGACGGAGGAATCGTGGCTCTTCCCCAGTTGACCGACGAGCAGCGCGCGGCCGCGTTGGAGAAGGCTGCCGCCGCACGTCGAGCGCGAGCCGAGCTCAAAGACCGGCTGAAGCGCGGCGGCACCAACCTCAAACAGGTGCTGAAGGACGCTGAGACCGACGAGGTCTTGGGCAAGATGAAGGTTTCCGCGCTCCTGGAGGCGTTGCCGAAGGTGGGCAAGGTCAAGGCGCAGGAGATCATGACCGAGCTGGAAATCGCCCCGACCCGCCGGCTGCGTGGGCTCGGCGATCGTCAGCGCAAGGCATTGCTGGAAAAGTTCGACTTTTCCTAACCCGGCGACGATGCAGGCCGAACGGCCTGAGGAAAAGCCGGGCGAGCAGGCCAGCGCGACGGGGTCGGTGAACACCGACGCCGGACCGGGCGGTGACCGCGACGGACGTCTTGAAGCCAAGGCTGCGGGACGCGTGGTGGTGCTGTCCGGTCCGTCCGCGGTCGGAAAATCGACGCTGGTTCGGTGTCTGCGCGAGCGAATCCCGGATCTGCATTTCAGCGTCTCGGCCACCACTCGGGCGCCCCGGCCCGGCGAAGTGGATGGCGTTGACTACCACTTCGTCAGTCCCGCTCGCTTCCAACACCTGATCGACGAGGGTGCCCTACTGGAGTGGGCTGAGATTCACAGCGGCCTGCACCGATCGGGCACCTTGGCCCAGCCGGTCCGCGAGGCCACCGCCGCCGGGCAGCCGGTGCTGATCGAGGTCGATTTGGCCGGTGCTCGCGCGGTCAAGCAGGCCATGCCGGAGGCGATCACGGTGTTTTTGGCCCCGCCGAGCTGGGAGACCCTGGAGGCCCGGCTGACCGGCCGGGGAACCGAAACGCCCGATGTGATCCAACGCCGGCTCAGCACCGCCCGAGCCGAGCTGGCCGCTCAGGACGACTTCGACGAGGTGGTGGTGAATAGTCAATTGGAGTCTGCGTGCGCGGAATTGGTATCCTTGCTGGTGGGAACCGCGCCGGGCACGGCGTGATTTGCCATCCAGACTCGATTGAGTATTAGCCACACTTCGTTCTTAGGTTCTACGCCGCCAAGGAGAATAGCTACGTGAGTACCTCGCAAACCGACGCGTCATTAGCCGCCGTCCCCGCCGATCAGTTCGACCCGGCGTCGGGGGGGATTGGTGCCTATGACACGCCGCTGGGCATCACCAACCCTCCCATCGACGAATTACTCGAGCGCGTTTCCAGCAAGTACGCCCTGGTGATCTACGCGGCGAAGCGGGCACGTCAAATCAACGACTACTACAACCAACTTGGCGAGGGCATTCTCGAATACGTCGGCCCGCTGGTCGAGCCTGGCCTGCAGGAGAAGCCGCTGTCGATCGCCATGCGCGAGATCCACGCCGACCTGCTCGAGCACACCGAAGGCGAGTAGCAGGTCGAGGCGGGCTTGGCATGAGCCTCTCGGGTGAGAGACAAACGGATCGCAAGCGAATCGTCGTTGGCGTCTCCGGAGGTATCGCCGCTTACAAAGCCTGCACCGTCGTTCGCCAGCTCGCTGAGGCGGGCCACCAGGTCCGCGTCATCCCCACCCAATCCGCGCTGCGGTTCGTCGGCGCCGCCACCTTCGAGGCGCTCTCCGGTCAACCGGTGCACACCGGCGTCTTCGAAGACGTTCCCGAGGTGCCACACGTGCGCCTCGGCCAGGACGCTGACCTGGTTGTCGTGGCCCCGGCGACCGCCGATTTGCTCGCCCGGGCGGTGCACGGCCGCGCCGACGATCTGCTGAGCGCCACGCTGCTGACGGCCCGGTGTCCGGTGCTGTTCGCACCCGCGATGCACACCGAGATGTGGCAGCACCCGGCGACCGTCGACAACGTGGCCACGCTGCGCCGTCGTGGCGCGGTGGTGCTGGAACCGGCGTCTGGGCGGCTTACCGGTGCGGACAGCGGGGCAGGCCGGTTGCCCGAGGCGGAGGAGATCACCACGTTTGCCCAGTTGCTGCTGGAACGGCACGACGCGATGCCCTACGACTTGGCCGGCTGCCGGGTGCTGGTGACCGCCGGTGGCACTCGCGAGCCCATCGACCCGGTCCGCTTCATCGGCAACCGCAGCTCGGGCAAGCAAGGCTATGCGCTGGCGCGGGTCGCCGCTCAGCGCGGCGCCGAGGTCACTCTGATCGCCGGACACACCGCCGGGCTGATCGATCCGGCCGGCGTCGAGGTGGTCCAGGTCAGCTCGGCCCAACAGCTGCGCGATGCGGTGTCCAAGCATGCGCCGGACGCCCACGTGCTGGCTATGGCGGCGGCCGTCGCCGACTTCCGGCCTGCGCACGTCTCGACCGCCAAGATCAAAAAGGGTGCTGACGAACCCCCGGCGATCGAGCTGGTTCGCAACGACGACGTGCTGGCCGCCGCGGTGCAAGCCCGCGCCGCCGGGCAGCTGCCCAACATGCGCGCTATCGTCGGCTTCGCCGCCGAGACCGGCGACGCCAACGGTGACGTGCTGTTTCACGCTCGGGCCAAGTTGCGCCGCAAGGGCTGCGACCTGCTGGTCGTCAACGCGGTCGGTGAGGGCAGAGCGTTCGAGGTGGACAACAACGACGGCTGGTTACTGGCTTCCGACGGCACCGAGTCAGCGCTGCAGCCCGGCTCGAAGACGCTGATGGCTAGCCGTATTGTGGACGCGATCGTCGCGTTCCTGCACGGCGGCAGCGGCTCCGCCACCTCGCACTCATAACCAGTCGGGGCTGTCCGGAACTGCGGACGGCGTGACGATATAATTTGCCTAACTAACATTTTTCATGGATGGGGAAGGACGAGGGTGTGAGCGAAAAGGGTCGGCTGTTTACCAGCGAATCGGTGACCGAGGGACATCCCGACAAGATCTGCGACGCCATCAGCGACTCGGTTCTCGACGCGCTGCTGGCGGAGGATCCCCGCTCACGTGTCGCGGTCGAGACGCTGGTGACCACCGGGCAGGTGCACGTGGTGGGTGAGGTCACCACGTCGGCCAAAGAGGCCTTCGCCGACATCACCAACACGGTCCGCGAGCGCATCCTGGAGATCGGCTACGACTCGTCCGACAAGGGCTTCGACGGTGCGTCGTGCGGGGTGAACATCGGCATCGGCGCACAGTCGCCCGACATCGCCCAAGGGGTGAACACCGCCCACGAGGCACGCGTCGAGGGTGCCGCAGACCCGCTCGACGCCCAGGGCGCCGGCGATCAAGGGCTGATGTTCGGCTACGCGATCGACGACACCCCCGAACTCATGCCGCTGCCGATCGCGCTGGCCCACCGGCTGGCGCGGCGACTGACCGAGATGCGTAAGAACGGCGTGTTGCCGTATCTGCGTCCGGATGGCAAGACCCAGGTCACCATCGCCTACGAAGACAACGTTCCGAGGCGGCTGGACACCGTCGTTATTTCCACGCAGCACGCGGCCGACATCGACCTGGACAGCACCCTGACTCCCGATATCCGCGAAAAGGTGCTCAACACCGTGCTCGACGATCTGGCTCACGAAACGCTGGACACCTCGGCGGTGCGGATTTTGGTCAACCCGACCGGCAAGTTCGTCCTCGGCGGCCCGATGGGCGACGCTGGACTGACCGGCCGCAAGATCATCGTCGACACCTACGGCGGCTGGGCCCGCCACGGCGGCGGCGCCTTCTCCGGAAAGGATCCGTCCAAGGTCGACCGGTCCGCGGCTTACGCGATGCGCTGGGTAGCTAAAAACATCGTCGGTGCCGGGCTGGCGGAGCGGGTCGAGGTGCAGGTGGCCTACGCGATCGGCAAAGCCGCCCCCGTCGGCTTGTTTGTTGAGACGTTCGGCACCGAAGCCGTCGACCCGGTGAAGATCGAAAAGGTCATCCCCGAGGTGTTCGACCTCCGCCCGGGTGCGATCATTCGCGACCTGGACCTGCTGCGGCCCATCTACGCGCAGACCGCCGCCTACGGCCACTTCGGCCGCTCCGACCTCGACCTGCCCTGGGAGCGCCTGGACAAGGTCGACGACCTCAAACGCGCGATCTAATTTCCCCTGCCGAGCAGACGCAGAATCGCACGATTCGGTGCCGCCTGATGCGAGTCTGCGTCTGCTCGCGCGATCGAGCCGGTGAAGCGGTAGTCGTTGAGGTCGAAGCGCCGGCTTCGCCAGTACGCCTCGAAGGTGGTCGCCGGCCGTAGCGCCACATCCCCGTTCTTGTCGAAGTAGTAGCTGTTGGCCTGCCGACAGCTGTCCTGCCAGAACACCTGGCGGTGTCGGCGGCGCATCATCTCGGCGAAATAGCGGGCGTTGGCTTCCTCGGTGACCTCGACGCGGGTGGCGTGGTGCCGACGGGCTCGCTGCAGGCATCGCACGATGTGGTGGGTCTGCGCCTCGATCAGCGCGAAATACGACGACCCGACATACCCGTAGGGCCCCATCACGCTGAACATGTTCGGGAAGCCGGGAACGCTGACCCCCTCATAGGCCTGCAGCCGGTGCTCGTCCCAGAACTTGGCCAGCGACAGGCCCTTGCTGCCGGTCACCGCGAAGGTCGGCATGGCGTCGGAGTCCAACACTTTGAAGCCGGTCGCCAACACCAGCACGTCGACCTCGTAATTGGCACCGTCGGTGGTGGCCACCGCCTCTTGCGTGATTTTGTCAATCGGTTCGGTCACCAGCCGCACGTTGTCGCGGTTGAACGTCGACAGGTAGGTGTTGTGAAAGCCGGGCCGTTTGCAGCCGATGGCGTAGCGCGGGGTGAGTTGCTCGCGCACCGCCGGATCCCGCACCTGCCGGCGCAGGTAGGAGCGACCGACCGACGCCATCCACCTGGCCAGCGGATAGACCGTGAAGTACTGCGCCGGCAGCGGGAACGTCACCTCGACGTAGGCCTGGCTGATCAGCCGGTAGAGGGCCATGACGGCGGGCAGGCGCATCACCCAGCGGGCCAGGTTGGGCAGCGGCACATCGAACTTCGGGAAACACCAGATCGGCGTGCGTTGAAACACCGTGAGCTCTTTGACAATCGGCGCGATCTCGGGGATCAGCTGCACAGCTGAAGCGCCAGTGCCGATGACGGCGATCCGCTTGCCGGTCAGGTCCTGATGGTGGTCCCAGCGTGCGGTGTGCAGGGTGATGCCGCCGAAGGCGTCGGCGCCGTCGATATCGGGCAGTTTGGGCACGGTGAGCACGCCGCTGGCGTTCACCACGAATCGGGCGGTGATTTCGCCGCCTGGGTCGGTTTGCACCCGCCACAGCGCCCGCTGGTCGTCGAACTCCACTGCGAGCACCTTGGTGTCGAACCGGATCTTCGACCCGATGCCGTACTTGTCGGCGCAGTGCTCGGCATATGCCTTCAGCTCTTTGCCGCGCGCGTAGGTTCGCGACCAGTCCGCTCGCTGCTCGAAGGAGAACTGGTAGGAGAACGACGGGATGTCGACGGCGATTCCGGGATAGGTATTCCAGTGCCAGGTGCCACCGACGCCGTCGCCGGCCTCGATGATCAGATAGTCGCCAAGTCCGGCCTGATCGAGCTTGATGGCGGTGCCGATGCCCGAAAATCCCGCGCCGACGATGACGGTGTCGTAGTCGGGAAGATGGCCGGTCACGTTTGGCTCCCTCCGAAGTTGTTACCGACGGTACTGCCTTCTTAGTGCAGGGCAGCTTTCAGGGCCGCCAGCCCCCGGTCGGTCGCTTCGGCCGCGGCCGGGATAAGCAGCGCGAAGCTGACATAGCCGTGCACCAGGTTGGATTCGTTGCGCAGTTCAACGGGCACACCTGCGGCGCTGAGCAGCTTGGCGTAGAGGGCCCCGTCGTCGCGCAGCGGATCATGCTCGGCGGTGCCGATGTAGGCAGGAGCCAGACCGCGGAAGTCGGCGGCGTTGGCAGGAGAGATGGCGGTCGGCAGCGCTTTGGGGTCGCTGATATCGAAGCCGGGTATGTACCAGGTCAGGAAGGCGTCGATGACGTTGCGGTCCAGTATCGGCGCGTCGGCGTTCTCGGAGAATGACGGCAGCGACATGTCTGCGGTGACGGTCGGATACCACAGCAGCTGGAACGCCAGCTTGGGCCCGCCGTTATCGCGGGCCAGCTGCGCCATCACCGCGGCCAGGTTGCCGCCGGCCGAATCGCCGGCGACGGCAATCCGGTTCGGGTCACCGCCCAGCTCGGCGGCGTGTTCGCCGACCCATTGCAGCGCGGCCCAGCAGTCGTCCACACCTGCCGGGAACGGATCTTCCGGGGCCAGCCGGTAGTCGACCGACACCACGATCGCCTCGGCGCCGACGGCGTGTGCCCGGGCGACCGGATCGTGGGTGTCCAGATCGCCCAACGCGAAACCGCCGCCGTGGTAGAAGACCACGATCGGCAGGTCGCTGTGCTCGGCGACCGGTGGCCAGTAGATCCGCACCGCGATGTCGGTGAGCTCACCGTGGCCGATAGTGCGGTTCTCGATGCGCAGATCCGGCAGCATTTCAGGAGGCGCCTGCAGCTGGCGCAGTTTCGCGCGCGCGAACTCGACGCCGTCGGCGGCGGTGAACGTCAGCGGGAACGCGTCGAGCACTGCCTTCAGCGTCGGGTCGATCTGCGGTGGGGCGGTGGTCGGCTCTGTCATGGCCCCACTCTATGCAGGGCGGTGCGCAGGGCGGCCAGCCCGCGGTCGAGTGCGTCGGTCGCGGCCGGCACCACCCCGGCGTATCCGACGTAGCCGTGCACGAGCGTCTCGGCGTTGTGCACCTCGACGGGAACTCCGGCAGCGGCCAGCAGCTCGCCGTAGCGGATCCCGTCGTCGCGCAGCGGGTCGTGGCCGGCGACGGCGATGTAGGCGGCCGGCAGGCCGGCTAAGTTCTTCGCCCGGCCCGGCGCCATTCCGGGTGGGGGATCGAAGAGGTCCACGTCGCCGGCGTACCAACGGGAGAACGCGGCAATCGCGGCGCGGTCGAGCACGGCTGCCTGGGCGTTCTCGGTGAACGACGGCAGCGACGGGTCCCACATCACGGAGGGATACCACAACAGTTGGAACAGGATTGTCGGGCTGCCGTTATCCCGGGCGCGTTGCGCGATCGCCGCCGAGATCGTGCCGCCCGCCGAATCCCCGGCCACCGCAAGCCGGCTCGCATCAGCGTCGATCTCGTCGCCGTGTTCGGCGACCCATTGCGTTGCGGCCCAAGCATCGTCGACGGCAGCGGGGTAGGGATGCTCGGGTGCCAACCGGTACTCGACCGACACCACCACGGCACTGGCGCCGACGGCGTGCTGGCGGCAGGTGCCGTCGTGGGTGTCGAGGTCGCCGACCACGAAGCCGCCGCCGTGGAAGAACAGTACGACCGGAGGGGCGGTGTGATCGGTTGGCGGCCAGTAGATTCGGATGTTGATCGGGCCGGCCGGCCCGTCGATGCTGCGGTTTTGCACCCGCAGCTCCGGGTAAAAAGCACGCCTCGGCAGATCGCGCAACCGTTGCCGCGCCGCGTCGACACCGTCGTCGAGCGATAACTGGAACGGCACCGCATCCAGTACCTTCTGCAGAATGGGATCGATGGCGCGTTCGGAGTCGTCGACGTCTGCCATGGGGACACCGTACGCAGCCCGGCTCGTGGTCGGTGCCTGGGTGGCCGCCGGATGGGTCGGTGTCGCATATGGAGTGTTTTTGACGGTGGCCGCGTTGCGGTCACTGCCGGGTGCGGAGCTGACCGGGCAGTGGACCCTTCAGCCGGCGTTCAAGGCGTCGATGGCGCTGCTGCTGGCGTTCGCCGCGGCGGTGTATCCGATTGTGCGTGAGCGGCGCTGGCTGATGCCGGCCCTGGTCTTCTCCGCGGCCGGCGACGCGCTGCTGGCGATCCCGTGGTGGACGGCGTCCTTCGTGGTGGGGTTGGCGGCATTTCTGCTGGCGCATTTATGTTTTCTGGGTGCGTTGGTTCCGTTGGCGCGATCGTCGGCCCGCTCGCGTCCGCGGCTGGTCGCCGTCGCGGTGACGGGCGTGGCGTGCACGGCGCTGCTGGTGTGGTTTTGGCCGCAGCTAGGACGCGAGGGTTTGACGGTTCCGGTGACCGTCTACATCGTGGTGCTGGGCGCGATGGTCTGTGCGGCGCTGCTGGCCCGGCTGCCCACCATCTGGACCGGGATCGGCGCGGTGCTTTTTGCCGGGTCGGACGCGATGATCGGCATCGGCCGGTTCGTGTTGGGCAACGAGGCGCTGGCGGTGCCGATCTGGTGGGCGTATGCGGCGGCGCAGATCTTGATCACCGCCGGCTTCTTCTTCGGTCGGGTGTCGGCGGCCTCTGCTAAACCTGGCGAGTGAGCACGCGGACCCGGCAGCCCGCCGCATTCGAGCCGATTGCGCGGGTGTTGCCGATGTTGTCGGTGCCGCACCTGGATCGCGATTTCGACTATCTGGTGGACGCGGACCAATCCGACGATGCGCAGCCCGGGGTGCGGGTGCGCCTGAAGTTCCACGGCAGGCTGATCGACGGGTTCATCCTGGAACGCCGTACCGACACCGATCACGTCGGCAAGCTGGCCTGGCTGGACCGCGTCGTGTCCGCCGAGGCGGTGCTCACCCCGGAGATCCGTCGGCTGATCGACGCCGTGGCGGCGCGCTACGCCGGAACCCGCCCCGACGTGCTGCGGCTGGCGGTGCCACCCCGGCACGCCAAGGTGGAACGCGAAACCCCAACGCCGCCAGAGCTTTCTGAACTCGCCGTGGTCGACCCGGCGCGCTGGGAGGCATACGGCCGTGGCGGACAGTTCCTGACCGCGCTGGGTGAGTCGCGGGCCGCCCGCGCGGTATGGCAGGTGCTGCCTGGCGATTCATGGGCGGACCGATTCGCTGAGGCCGCTGCGCTGACGGTGCGGACCGGCCGCGCGGTGCTGGTGATCGTCCCCGATCAACGCGATGTGGACGCGATGTGGCGCGCGGCGACCGCACTGCTCGACGAATCCATCGTGGTGGCGTTGTCGGCGGGGTTGGGTCCGGCCGCACGCTACCGGCGCTGGTTGGCCGCGCTGCGGGGCAGCGCGCGGCTGGTGATCGGCACCCGCAGCGCGGTGTTTGCGCCGGTGAGCGATTTGGGGCTGGTCATGGTGTGGGATGACGGCGACGACACGCTGGCCGAGCCGCGGGCGCCGTATCCGCACGCCCGGGAGGTAGCGATGTTGCGTGCCCACCAGATGCGGTGCGCTGCGCTGATCGCCGGCTACGCCCGTACCGCGGAAGCCCATGCGCTGGTGTGCAGCGGATGGGCGCATGACGTGGTGGCCGTGCGCCCGCTGGTACGCGCCCGCAGCCCACGGGTGGTCGCCCTCGACGACGGCGGCTACGCGCAGGAACGGGATGCGGCGGCCCGCACCGCACGGCTGCCGTCCGTTGCGCTGCGCGCCGCGCGTGCGGCATTGGAGGGCGGAACGCCGGTGCTGGTGCAGGTGCCGCGGCGCGGCTACGTTCCGTCGCTGGCCTGTGGGCGCTGCCGTGCGATCGCCCGCTGTCGGCACTGCACCGGCCCGCTGTCCTTGAACGACCGTGACGGGACGGCCCCGGTGTGCCGGTGGTGCGGACGGGCCGACGCCGCGCTGCGCTGTGCCCGGTGCGGGTCGGATGCGGTACGCGCTGTCGTGGTCGGCGCGCGGCGCACCGCTGAGGAGCTTGGCCGGGCGTTCCCCGGTATCGCGGTGATCACCTCGGCGGGCGAAGCGGTGGTCTCCGAGGTCGATGGCCGGCCGGCGCTGGTGGTGGCCACGCCCGGCGCGGAACCGCGGGCAGCGGGCGGCTACGGGGCGGCGCTGCTACTGGACAGTTGGGCGCTGCTGGGCCGTCAGGATCTGCGCGCGGCCGAGGACACGCTGCGACGGTGGATGGCCGCGGCGGCGTTGGTGCGGGCCCGCGATCAGCGCGGGATAGTAATTGTGGTCGCCGAATCATCAGTTCCCACAGTTCAATCCCTGATCCGCTGGGATCCGGTCGGCCACGCCGACGCGGAGCTGGCAGCCCGCACCGAGGTCGCCCTGCCGCCAAGTGTGCACATGGGCGCTCTCGATGGCGCCGCCGAGGCGGTGGCGGCGCTGCTCGACGAAGTCCAGCTGCCGGACGGCGCCGAGCTGCTCGGTCCCGTCGAGCTGCCGCCGGGTGCGCGCCGACCGCCGGGGACTCCGGCCGACGTTCCGGTGACCCGAATGCTGGTGCGGGTGCGCCGCGAGCACGGCCTGGCGCTGGCCGCCGAGCTGCGGCGCGGCGTCGCGGTGACCAGTGCCAGACAAACCGACGAGCCGGTCCGGGTGCAGATCGACCCGCTACACATTGGCTAGTTGTGCCGTGCCGCTTCCTGGGCGAGTTGCACACGCGAAGCCAAGCCGAGCTTGGTGTAGACGTGGGTGAGGTGGGTCTGCACGGTTCGGGGCGAGACGAAAAGTCTTGTGGCGATGTCGTTATTGGCCAGTCCTTCGCTGACCAATTGCACCACTTGACGTTCGGTTAGGGTGAGCGAAGCCCATCCGCTGGCGGGTCGTTTGCGTTGGCCGCGGCCGCGCTGCGCGTAGGCGATCGCCTCCTCGGTGGACAGGGCCGCGCCCTCGGCCCATGCAGAGTCAAAGGCATTCTGGCCCATGGCCTTTCGCAAAGCTGTCACCGAGTCTTCGTAACCAGCGTCCCAGACCTTGAAGCGAACCGCGCCCATGCGCTGCCGAAAGTCATGGGCCGCACCGAAGAGCCGTGCGGCATCACGGTGACTGCCCCGGTCGCCAGCTAGTGCGGCGAGGCACTCCAACGCATCGGAAACACCGAGGTGAGCGTCGAATTCGGATGCACACGCAAGCGCTTCGATCGCGTCGCGCTCAGCCTGATCCGGTTCATCCTGCGCGAGGGCCACCCGCGCGCGGGTGCACGACGCCCACATCGAATACCACCCCGTCGCGGTCGCGACCGCCTCGTCGGCCATGCGGCGTGCCGCGACAGTGTCTCCACCAGCCAGTGCGGCCTGCGCGTTGAATGCGCGGGACAACGCCGTCATCCCGGGCGGAGCACCTGTTGCGTGCAGGCAGGCTGCATCCGTTGCGTTCCGCGCGATCGCAGCGTCCCCAGCCGCCAGGGCCGCCGTGCCCAATGCCGTATAGGCAAGACCGGCGTTAAGGCTGCCAAGCTCGTCGGCGCCCTCGAGGGCCTCGCTGGCTGCGGCTGTTGCCGCGTGAGTGTCACCCTGCCACGCGAGGGCTATGCCTTGGAAGGCCAGTGCGTACTTCTGAAAGTTCGCATAGTGACCCGCCTCGGCCGCGGCGCTACCTGCGCGGAAATGTTCGACCGCTCCGGCGCAATCGCCCTGTGCCAGCTGCGCTAGCCCGAGATACCAGAGGCATCGGACGAATCCGGCGCGGTAACCGATCTCCTCAGCAAGCTCGCATCCTTCTTGCGCAGCGGCACGTTTCGCGATCACATCGCCCGTCATCGAAGCCACAAGCGTCTCGATGCTGAGGATGTGGCTGAGCCTCAACCGGTCGCCCAGTTGCCGGGCAAGGGCAATCGCCTCGGCGCGGTATTCTTGGGCCGCTTCAGATTCGAAGCCAATCAATCCGCGGGCGGCCAGCGCGCGCGTCAACAGGGCCGGGTTATCGAGCTGGCGGGCAATTGTCAGCGCCTCCTCGGCCTGATCCGGGAGGTCTGCGTACCGCCCGATATTGGCTGCCAACAAGACCCTGTCGGCGAGCGCCCGCGCTCGGACAGCCGGAGCAATCTCGAGATGGTGTCCATTGGCTTCGTTCAGTACTGCGTCGAGCCACCCGACCCCTTCGGCGGGCCGGGGTTGCCACAACGGCATCAGGTACGACGCCAGCGCCAGCGCGCTCCCAGCTTCAGCATGTTCGCGGCTCCACGCGAATGCGGCGCGCAAATTGTCGATCTCGGCTTCGGTCTGCTCGACACGCTGCCCGTAGTCACTAGCTGACGGCCCGTCAAGCAATGCCGCCATCGATGTGTAGTGGTCTCGATGACGCGTGCGCACCACATCGGATTCGCCCGACGCGCTGAGCTTTTCGGCCGCGTAGTGGCGCACCGTCTCCAGCAGCCGGTAGCGGGTCCGCCTTGCGGTCGGATCGGCGATCACCAATGACTTGTCCACCAGCAGAGTGAGCAGGTCCACCACCTGGTATCGGGGCATGTCGTCATCGGCTGCGACCGCTTGGGCGGCTTCGAGGTCGAAGCCACCCATAAACACCGCTAGCCGACGGAAGAGCACCCGCTCCGGCTCGGTCAGCAGTGTGTGCGACCAATCCACCGAGGCGCGCAGGGTCTGCTGGCGGCGCACTGCGGTACGCGCGCCGCCGGTCAGCAACCGGAACCGGTCGTGCAAACTGTCGAGGATCTCGGGCAGCGACAACGCCCGCACCCGCGCCGCGGCGAGCTCGATCGCCAATGGCACCCCGTCGAGGCGTGCGCAGATCTCGGCGACTGTTGCAACATTGTCATCGATGGCGGCGAAATCGGCGCGAGCATGGCGAGCGCGGTCGCTGAACAGTTCGATGGCTTCGTCCGCCAGCGACAGCGATGGCAGGCGCCAACTCACCTCGCCGGCGACACCGATCGGCTCACGGCTCGTCGCCAACAGCGTTAACCCCGGGCATGCTTCTAGGAGCGCTACCGCCAAAGCCGCGCTGGCGTCCAGCAGATGCTCGCAGTTGTCCAGTACGACCAGCATCTGGTGACCGGCGACAAATCGCGTCAGAGTTTCCATCGTGGAGCGACCCGGTTGATCAGGCAGCCCGAATGCCCGAGCGGCGGTGATCGCCACCAACTCAGGGTCGGTGATCGGAGCGAGATCGATATACCAGATCCCGCCGCCGAACTCGTCGGCCAACCGGCCCGTGACCTCGATTGCCAGCCGGGTCTTGCCTATGCCGCCCGCACCGGTCAGTGTCACCAAACGATGCTCGGCCAGCAACTCCCGTACCCGCAGCAGTTCCACCTGGCGGCCAACGAAACGCGTGAGTTGCGCCGGAAGTTGCGGGGAAACAGACGGTTTCGAGACACGCAGCGGTGGGAAGTCGTTGACCAGGTCCGGGTGACACAGTTGCACCACCCGTTCCGGGCGAGGCATATCACGCAACGCATGCGTTCCCAGATCGGTTAGCCACGCGCCGGCAGGCAGCCCGTCGAGCACCAGCGCCTCGGTCGTGCCCGACAACAGGGTTTGTCCGCCATGGCCCAGGTCGCGCAGCCGGGCGGTGCGGTTGATCGTGGGACCGGCGTAGTTGCCCTCATCGCGTAGCTGGATTTCGCCGGTATGTACCCCGATGCGCAACCGGATCGGCGCCAATGGGGCGCGCTGCAACTCGAGAGCGCAAGCCACCGCATCCGAGGCGCGGGCGAATGCCGCCACGAAGCTATCGCCTTCACCCTGCTCGACCGGACGCAGACCATCGTGTGCGGCAATGTGCTCTGACACCGTCTGATTCAGACGCTTGATGGCGGTGGTCATCTCGTCGGGCTGGGTTTCCCACAGCCGCGTGGAGCCCTCGACGTCGGCCAACAGCAACGTCACGGTGCCTGTCGGCAAAAGCCCGCTCACGTCCAGCTCGCTCCAGTCCACCAGCGGCATCTCCGCGCGTGGATCGATCTCGCTCATGCTAGCCAGCATGCGGTCACGACGAACCATAAACATCAGCGAAAGCGCGTAGAGCCGTGGGGTGCCGACGTGCAAGTTCTCGGGCAGCTTCAGGCGTGACGGGCGGCTTCCTGGGCGAGTTGTACGCGCGAGGTCAGGCCGAGCTTGGTATAGACGTGTGTGAGATGGGTCTGGACGGTGCGCGGTGAGACAAAAAGCCGGGTGGCGATGTCGTTGTTGGCCAGGCCTTCGCTGACCAGCTGCACTCCTTGACGTTCGGTCGGGGTCAGCGATCCCCAGCCGCTGGTGGGTCGCTTGCGTTCACCGCGACCGCGCTGCGCGTAGGCGATCGCCTCCTCGGTGGACAGCGCCGCGCCCTCTGCCCACGCCGATTCAAATTCGCCCTCGTCCATCGCATCTCGCAGCGCGGCCGCTGAAGTCTCGTAGCCCGCGTCGTAGATTTTGAACCGCACGGAGGTGAAACGTTCTCGCATGGCAGCTGTCGCACCGAACAGCCGCGCCGCTTCCCGGTGACTACCGACCTCGACCGCAAGCGTGCCGAGGCATTCCAGGATGTCCGGGATGAACAGGTAGGTCCCGACTTCGGCGGCATGCGCGAGCGCGTCGTGACCGGCCCGTTCGGCCTGCTCCGACTCTCCCTGCGTGATCGCCACGCGGCAGCGCGTCGTGAGCGCGTCCTCCAGCATGATTTTGCCGGTCATTATCGATACGGCGTCGGCGGCGCACTGGCGGGCCGTAACCAGATCCCCAGCCGCCAGTGCGGCCTGGGCTTTGGTGGCGCGCGCAAGCGTCGCGCTAAGAGGTAGAGCACTGAAGTGCTGCCATGCCATCTCGGCAGCGTCCTGGGCCGTCGCAACATCACCGGCGGCCAGGGCGACGACAGTCCGCGCCCGGTAGGCCCCGCCCACCTTGATCCCGCTGAGCTCGGACCCGGCGGCGACGGCCGCGTCGGCGACAGCCCCGGCCGCAGCCGTCTCACCCTGGTAGGCCAGCACGATGGCCTGATACACAAGGCCGTCCACCTTCCAGACCTCATCGTGAGCCGCCTCGGCCTCCGCCGCCACAGCGGCGAACTGTGCGGCGGTCCCTGCCAACTCACCCTGCACCGTGCGTACCACCGCGAGGCACCAGCGACACCGGCGCGATACGAAACGGTCACCGATCGCCTCGGCGAGGTCGCGTCCTTCCTCGGCGGCCGCGCGCGCCGCGATCAGGTCGCCCGCCACGCCTGCCGCGGGCGCCTGCGTGCCGAGGAGGTGGCAAAGCCGCCACCGGTCGCCCAACTCCCGGGCGAGGTCGACCGCCTCGGCGAAGTACGGCGCGGGAGCCTCGGCGTTGTAGGTGGCGGCGTAGCCGCAGGCGGTGAGCGCCCGGATCAGTAGGGCCGGGTCATCGACGTCACGCGCGATCGCCAGCGCCTGCTGAGCCTGACCAACGCTGTCGGGTTCGCCCATCCAAATGGCCAGCACGGCCTTGTCGGCCATCGCCCGCCCCCGCATCGTGGCCGTAATCTTGAGGTGTTGCTCGTTCTCGGTGAGAACCGCGTCGAACCACGCCAGCCCTTCCCGGAGGCGTCCCCGCCCGAGCCACAGCGGCTGCAATGCCGACACCATCGCCAGCGCCAGTTCGCTATCGGAGTTTTCGAGGCTCCAGACGAATGCGGCCCGCAGGTTGTCGATCTCGGTTTCGGTCTGCTCGATGCAACGCTCGTAGTCGTTATCCGCCGGGACATCGAGCTTGGTAGCGAGCGCCGTGTAGTAATCGCGATGGCGCGTGCGTACGGCGTCGGCTTCGCCGGACTCGCCGAGCTTTTCCAATCCGTACTGACGCATCGTCTCCAGCAGTCGGTAGCGCGTTCGGCCGCTTGTGTTTTCGGCCACTACGAGTGACTTGTCCACCAGTAAGGCGAGTTGATCCAGCACCTGATAACGCTCCACTTCGGCCCCGCCGCCGACCGCTTGGGCGGCTTCGAGATCGAAGCCACCCATAAACACCGCTAGCCGACGGAAGAGCACCCGCTCCGGCTCGGTCAGCAGCGCGTGCGACCAGTCCACCGAGGCGCGCAATGTCTGCTGGCGGCGTACCGCGGTGCGCGCACCCCCGGTCAGCAACCGGAACCGATCATGCAAACTGTCCAGGATTTCGGCCACCGACAATGCCCGCACCCGCGCCGCGGCGAGTTCGATCGCCAGCGGCAAACCATCCAGGCGCTGGCAGATTTCGGTGACTGCCGCAACGTTGTCGTCGTTGACGGCAAATTCCGGCCGAGCCCGGCGAGCCCGATCGCAGAACAGTTCGATAGCTTCGTCGGCCAGCGACAGCGACGGGACCCGCCAGGCCACCTCGCCGGCCACCCCGATTGGCTCCCGGCTGGTGGCCAAGAATGTCAATTTGGCACAGGCTTCCAGCAGCGCCACCACCAGTGCTGCGCTGGCGTCCAGCAGGTGTTCGCAGTTGTCCAGCACGACCAACATCTGGCGGTCGGCGACGAAGCGGGTGAGCGTGTCCATTGTGGAGCGACCGGGCTGGTCGGGCAGACCAGTGCGCGCGCCACCGCGATGGGGACGACATCGGGATCGGTGATTGGCGCCAGCTCCACATACCAGCTGCCGTCGGCGAACTCACCGGCGATGCGCCCCGCGACCTGAATCGCCAGCCGGGTCTTGCCTGCTCCGCCGGCACCGGTCAATGTGACCAATCGGTTTTCGGCCAGCAGCTGCCGCACCTGGGCCAGCTGCTCTTGGCGCCCAACGAAACTCGTCAGTTGCACCGGAAGACGTTGGGAGACAACAGCTGTCGAAACGCGCAGCGTTGGGAACTCGTTCACCAGGTCGGGGTGGCATAGCTGCACCACGCGCTCAGGGTGGGGGAGATCACGCAACGGGTGGCTGCCGAGATCGGTCAGCCAGGTGTGCTCGGGCAGCCGGTCGACCACCATCGCCTCGGTCGCACCGGAGAGCACGGTCTGACCGCCATGGGCCAGATCGCGCAGCCGTGCGGTGCGGTTGATGGTCGGGCCGGCGTAGTTGCCTTCGTCGCGCAACTGAATCTCGCCGGTATGCAGGCCAATCCGTAACCGGATCGGGGCAAGCGGAGCACGCTGCATCTCCAGTGCCGCTGCCACCGCCTCGGAGGCGCGGGCGAACGCGCCACAAAGCTGTCACCCTCGCCCTGTTCGACAGGGCGCACGCCGTCGTGTTCAGCGATGGTCTTCGATACCACTTGGTTCATCCGCGCTATGGCTGCCGCCATCTCGTCGGGTTGGGTTTCCCAGAGCCGCGTGGAGCCCTCGACGTCGGCCAACAGCAACGTCACGGTGCCCGTCGGTAACAGCCCGCTCACGTCGAGGTCGCTCCAGTCCACCAGCGGTATATCCGCGCGCGGATCGATCTCGCTCATGCTAGCCAGCATGCGGCCACCACGAACCGCAAAACATCAGCACAACCGCGTAGATTGCCGGGCTAATTACCCGGATTTCCCCTTCGAGTCGTCCGTCGCAGCGACGTGGCGGGCCGATTCTTGGACGAGTTGCACGCGAGAGGTCAGGCCGAGTTTGGTGTAGACGTGAGTGAGATGGGTTTGCACGGTGCGTGGTGAGACGAACAGCCGGGTGGCGATGTCGTTGTTGGCCAGTCCTTCGCTGACCAGTCGTACGACGTCGCGTTCGGCGGGCGTCAGCGACGCCCAGCCGCTGGTGGGCCGTTTGCGTTGGCCGCGGCCGCGCCGTGCGTAGGCGATCGCCTCTTCGGTGGACAGTGCGGCGCCCTCGGCCCGCGACGATTCAAAGTCAGCCTCGCCCATTGCATTTCGCAGCGCTGCTACCGAGGCTTCGTAGTCTGCGTCCCAGACCTTCAGACGCACCACTCCCATACGCTGCCGGATGACCGCTGCTGCGCCAAAGAGCCGCGCGGCTTCCCGGCAGCTGCCGGCGTCCACGGCCAGCGTGGCGAGGCACTCAAGGATCTCGGAAATGCCGAAGTACCCGAAGCTCCCGGGAATGCCGGCCAGCGCGTCATGGGCGTCGCGTTCAGCCTGCTCTGGCTCACCCTGCGCGATTGCCACCCGGGCGCGCGTGCTCAGCGCACGCAGCTGCAGGGCCCAGCCCGTCGCTGTTGCGACCGCGTCATCGGCCCAGCGCCGGGCCGTGATCAGATCCCCGCCCGCCAGTGCGGCCAGTGCGTTGAACGGGCGCAGGTGCGCCGCGAACCCCGGCAGAACATCCCCGTGCTCCCAGGCCGCCGCGGTCGCATCCAGCGCCGCCCCAACATCACCGGCGGCCAAAGCCGCGTTTGCCAACGCAAAGTAACCAACGCTCGCGGCGAGCGCACCGAACTCGGACGCGGACTCCAGGCTGGCCTGGGCGGCGGCGCAGGCCGCATGCGTGTCACCCCGCCACGCCAGCGCGGTGCCCTGATGCCCATGGCTAACCGCCGCGAGAAACCCATCGTGGGCGGCCTCGGCCTCGGCGGCCACCAGTCCGAATTGTGCGACGGCTCCGGGAAGGTCGCCCTGCCATATCTGTGCGACCCCCAGGCATATCCGGCAGTGCCGCGAGTTGGACCCGTCACCGATAGCGTCGGCGAGGTCGCGTCCTTCTTCGGCGACCACGCGCGCCGCGAGCGGGTCACCGGCGGCGATCGCTGCGTCGGCCTGCCAGGCCAGGATCTGGCTGAGCCGCCAGCTGTCGCGCAACTTCCGGGCGAGGTCGATCGCCTCAGCGAAGTACGCGGTTGCCAGCTCGGCGTTGTAGGCGGCTGTCAAGCCGCACGCCGGCAACGCCCTGACCAGCACCGCGGGATCCTCGATGCGGCGGGCAATCGCCAAGGCTTGTTCGGCCTGATCCATGCCGCCGCTCAAACCCGCAACGGTTGCGAGCACTGCCTTATCGGCTAGCGCCCGGGCGTGTACCGCGGCCGCCACCCCGGCGTCCTGTGCGACCTCGTGGCTAAGGACGGCGTCGAGCCACGCCAACCCTTCCCGGGGCCGGGCCCGCGCGAGCCACAGCGGCTGCAGCGACGAAGCCAGCGCCAACGCCAGCTCGACGTCGGAGTTTTCGCGGCTCCACCCAAAAGCAGCCCGCAGATTGTCGATCTCCAATTCGGCCTGATCGAGACGCTGCTCATAATCACTGCCTGCCGACGCGTCGACCGCAGCCGCTAGCGACGTGTAGTAATCGCGGTGACATGACCGGACAGTGTCGGCCTCACCAGACTCGCCGAGCTTTTCCAGCGCGTACTGGCGCACCGTCTCCAGCAGCCGATACCGCGTTCGGCCCCCGGTGACTTCGCTGTCACAGGTCACAACGAGCGACTTGTCGACCAGCAGGCTGAGCTGATCGAGCACCTGGTAGCGCTGCACGTCACCGCCGCCGGCAATCGCTTGGGCGGCGTCGAGGTCGAAGCCACCGAAAAACACCGCCAGCCGGCGGAACAGCACCCGCTCCGGCTCGGTCAACAGCGCATGCGACCAATCCACCGAGGCACGCAGCGTCTGTTGGCGGCGCACCGCGGTACGCGCACCCCCGGTCAACAGCCGGAAGCGGTCATGCAAACTGTCGACGATCTCGGCCAGCGACAGAGCCCGTACCCGCGCCGCGGCCAGCTCGATCGCCAGCGGCAAACCATCCAGCCGCGTGCAGATCTCCGCCATCGCCGCGGCATTCTCATCGTCGACGGCGAAATCCGGCCGAGCATGACGAGCCCGATCGATGAACAACTCGATCGCCTGATCGGCCAGCGATAGCGACGGCACCCGCCAGCTGACCTCACCGGGCACGCCGATCGGCTCGCGGCTGGTGGTCAACAGCGTCAAGCCGGGGCAGGCGCTCAGCAGGGCGTCGATAAGCGCGGCGCAGGCGTCGAGTAGGTGCTCGCAGTTGTCTAGCACCATCAGGATTTGGCGGTCGCGAATAAACCGCAGCAGCGTGTCCATGGTGGAGCGGCCCGGCTGGTCGGGCAACCCGAGCGCGCGGGCCGTGGTGGTCGGCACTAACCCCGGAACGGTGATCGGCGCCAGGTCCACATACCAAACTCCGTCGCCGAACTGGTCGACGAGTTCGGCGACGACCTGTACCGCGAGCCGTGTTTTGCCTACACCGCCCGCGCCGGTCAAAGTCACCAGCCGGTTCCCGGCCAACATCTCCCGCACCTGCGCCAGCTCCGCTTCGCGGCCGACGAAACTCGTCAAAGGTACTGAAAGATGCTGGGAGGAAACTGCTTTCGACGTCCGCAGTGGCGGGAACTCGTTGACGAGGTCCGGGTGGCACAGCTGCATCGCCCGCTCGGGGCGGGGGAGATCACGCAAGGAATGCGTTCCCATATCGGTTAGCCACGCGCCGGCAGGCAGCCCGTCGAGCACGAGCGCCTCGGTGGTGGCTGACAAAAGGGTTTGGCCACCGTGCCCGAGGTCGCGCAGCCGCGCGGTGCGGTTGATGGTCGGGCCGGTGTAGTTACCTTCGTCGCGCAGCTGGATTTCGCCGGTGTGCACCCCGATGCGCAGCCGGATCGGCGCCAATGGCGCGCGCTGCATCTCCAGCGCCGCCGCCACCGCATCCGAGGCGCGTGCGAATGCCGCCACGAAGCTGTCACCCTCACCTTGCTCGACGGGGCGCACGCCGTCGTGGGTGGCGATGATCTCCGACACGGTTTGATTCAGACGCTTGATGGCGGTGGTCATCTCGTCGGGCTGGGTTTCCCACAGCCGGGTGGAGCCTTCGACGTCGGCCAGCAGCAACGTCACGGTGCCCGTCGGTAACAGCCCGCTCACGCTCAACTCGCTCCAGTCGACCAGCGGTGTCTCCGCACGTGGATCGATCTCGCTCATGCTAGCCAGCATCCAGCCACATGGACCGCAGAACATCAGCACAACCGCGTAAATGTTTCAGGCTTGGCGGGCTGGCAGCTGTGAATCTCTGCCGCGCAGAGCCATTACCGAAAGCCCGAAGGCTGCGACGTTGCTGTGTAGCATCAGCCCATGCCGTTGAGCAGCGGTACAACGTTTGCCGGATATGAAATCATTCGGCTACTTGGCTCGGGCGGCATGGGCGAGGTTTATCTGGCCGAGCACCCGAGGCTTCCTCGGCGCGATGCGCTCAAGATTCTGCCGTCAGCAGTGTCCGCCGATGACGAATTTCGCCGCCGTTTCGAGAGGGAAGCGGACCTAGCAGCCTCGCTGTGGCATCCAAACATCGTCGAGGTGCACGATCGCGGCGAATTCGAGGGTCAGCTTTGGATAGCTATGGACTACGTCGAGGGCACCAACGCGCAAGAGTTGCTGGCAGACCGCTACCCCCGCGGCATGCACACTGAGCTCGTCGCAACGATTGTTACTGCCGTCGGCGGCGCGCTCGACTACGCGCACAAACGTGGACTGTTGCACCGCGATGTGAAACCGGCCAACATCATGATTGCCAATTACGACGATGGCGATGAACGACGAATCCTTTTGACGGACTTCGGGATTGCCCGCAGCGTCAACGACATTAGCGGCCTGACGGCGACAAACATGACGATGGGAACGGTGGCGTACTGCGCTCCCGAGCAGTTGAGTGGCGAGGAACTCGATGGCCGAGCAGACGAGTACGCATTGGCCGCTACCGCCTACCATCTACTCACCGGATCGCAACTGTTCCCGGATTCGAATCCTGCTGTGGTCATCGGCCACCATCTGAGCGCCAACCCGCCGCCGATGTCGGCTTCTCACCCGGAACTCGCTGCCCTCGACGCCGCCCTTGCCGTCGCGCTTGCCAAAGATCGTCACAACCGATTTTCAAGCTGCGGCGACTTCGCTCGTGCGTTAACCGATCAGTCCGCCCGCCAGTTCGCATCGTCGCGGGGGGCGCCGACCATGCCGGCTCAGACGCCCAATTGGCCAGCGGCGGTACCGCCAAACATGCCGCCCCCGTCCCAACCGCCGGTGCAATACGGCCCCTTCACCGGTATGTCACCGAACGACAAGGCCGGCAGCTCCCGCCGGTGGCTGATCCCGGCCCTTGCCGCTGCGGCAGTGATTCTTGTGGTCGCCGGGATCGCACTCCTGTGGCGGCCATGGGAATCGTTGCGACAGTCGGGCTCTACCACGACCGCCCCGCCGGCACCGATCGCGGCTTCCGCCATGCAGGGGCTATGGCTTAGCCCAGACCAGATCAGTGCTGCGATGGGAACGACCGGATTGCGAGTCACCAATACGCAGTCCCAGATGAATGACCAGGCTGCCAACGTTTCCGATATCAGCTGCCGAGCGATCAATTCGGATGCCGATACGTCGGTCTATGCCAACAGCGGGTGGACGGATGTCGACCTACAGGTTTTGGAGGACGCCGGCAACATCCAGCACGACAATTACTACGTCGAGCAAGGCCTGGTGTTATTTCCTTCAGCGAGTCAGGCAGCCGCCTTCCTCTCCAGCTCCGCGCAGCTATGGACAGGCTGCGCCAATCGGCAATTCACCTACAACAGAAACGGCCGAGCGTATGCGACGGATGACGTGGGTCCGGTATCCAATAACGGCGGGACACTAAGCGCGACCAAAACCGAAGAGGGCGCAAACGGTTGGGCTTGTCAACACGCGTTAACAGCGGCAAACAATGTCGCCATAGACATCCTGGCTTGTAGCTACAATCCGGCCAACTCCGCCGTTGACGTGGCTGCGCAGATCAAGCGAAACATCTAGCTGACCCTTGCTCGCGTCACCGCTTTCGGGCGGTGACAAGCAGGTATTCCCATCCCATGACGCCACCGCGGAGGTGTTGCTCGGCAAGTTCGACGAGTTGAGCGTCGAGCGTGGCAGCGAGCACCGAATTGTTGCCGATGGTGCGGTAAGCGTTAATCGTTGGGCCGTAATGGTTCTTGAAGTACGCGTGCACCGTCTGCGCGTTGTCGAACCGGTCGACCTTCAGCATCGCCCGTCGCATGCTGACATCGCTGACCCGCTCACCGAGCAACCCAGCGGCGTAGTCCTCGCGTCCCCACAACGACGCCGGCGGTACTCCCGGTCGCACGGTCGGCTGATAGGGCCGGAGGGTGTTGAGCATCTGGCCGAAGAACCCGTCATACGTCCAGCTGACCACTCCGATCCTGCCGCCGGACCGACAGACTCTGACCAGCTCGTCAGCCGCACGTTGATGATGCGGCGCGAACATCACGCCGATCGCGGAGATCACGGTGTCGAATTCGCCGTCGCCGAACGGCAGCGATTCCGCATTGGCTTCCTGCCACTGCAGCGTCACGCCTTGGGCAGCAGCCCGGCTCTGGGACCGGGCCAGCAGTTCCGGTGTGAGGTCGCTCGAGACGACGCTGGCGCCCTTCTTGGCGGCCGGGATCGAGATGTTTCCGGAGCCTGCTGCGACGTCGAGCACCCGATCGCCCTCGCGGATACCAGCCGCGGTCACCAGCACCGGGCCCAGCGGGGCCATCACCTCCTCGGCCATCAGCGCGTAATCGCCAAGCGCCCACATCGCTCCGTCCGTGATCGCCAGCGGCGCAGCGGTGTCGGTTAAGGCGTTGATGGACATCAAACCTCCTGATGAAGAGATAGCGGATATCGCCATACACGATAGTAGCACTAGGAAACAATTGCTACTATTCACAATAGCTATTTGCTAGGATACTCCCAGGCTGCGGTTCTTGCGGCGCAAAGCACCACCCGGAGCGGACCGGACGGGGAGCATCGATGTCCACCGAAAACGTTGTGGGAACTGAAGATTCGCTCGACGTCATCACCGACG
The DNA here is from genome assembly GCA_963838755.1 of uncultured Actinomycetota bacterium. GTDB lineage: Bacteria > Actinomycetota > Actinomycetes > Mycobacteriales > Mycobacteriaceae > Mycobacterium. The sequence goes on from CAWISO010000025.1 coordinate 32,640, forward strand.
CACTGCTGACCGCGTCACGTTTGCTCGTGGCCATCTCGGCACGCTCGATCGCTCAGGTGGACGAGACCCTCACGATTCCGCAGTTCCGGACACTGGTGATCTTGTCCAACCAGGGTCCGATGAACCTCGCCACGCTGGCGGGTCTGCTAGACGTGCAACCGTCGGCAGCCGGCCGCATGGTTGATCGCCTAGTCGGCGCTGAACTGATCGACCGGCAGACACATCCAACCTCGCGACGCGAGCTGCTGGCCGCGCTCACTACGAGAGGCCGTAAAGTCGTGCGGCAGGTGACTGCGCACCGCCGGGCCGAAATCGCCCGCATCGTGGAGGCGATGCCAGCGCCGGAACGCCTTGGCCTGGTGCGCGCGCTCACAACGTTCACCGCTGCTGGCGGCGAGCCCCCCGCTGACCTCGGGGACGTCGAGGCGTAAGTCCACGACGCATGGTTGCCGATCTATTGGGGTACGCACAAGCGTCGGCCAGTTACACGTCATCTAGGAACCCGCTATGTCTCTCAACGTCACTCGCAAGCTGATCGAGTCGCACCTGGAATCCGGCGAGATGACATCGGGGGAGGAAATTGCAATACGCATCGATCAGACGCTGACCCAGGATGCGACCGGCACGCTGGTGATGCAGGAGCTGGAGGCTCTTGGACTCGATCAAGCGCGGACCGAGGTGAGCGTGCAGTACGTCGACCACAACCTGTTGCAGACCGACGAGAAAAACGCCGAAGATCACGAATACCTGCGCACCGCCGCGCAGCGATTCGGATTGTGGTTCTCCAAGCCGGGTAACGGGGTTTCACACCCAACCCACATGCAGCGGTTCGGGATTCCCGGCAAGACCATGGTGGGATCGGATTCGCATACTCCGGCGGCAGGTTCGCTGGGCATGCTGGCGATCGGTGTGGGCGGACTCGAGGTCGCGCTGGCCATCACCGGGCGACCGCTACAGATCCGGATGCCCGAGGTGTGGGGCGTGCGACTGGAAGGTGAACTGCCGGAATGGTGCTCGGCCAAGGACGTGATCCTCGAAATGTTGCGGCGTCACGACGTCAAGGGCGGGGTGAACCGAATCATCGAGTACTACGGGCCGGGGCTGACCAGCCTGACCGCAATGGATCGTCATGTGATCGCCAACATGGGAGCCGAACTCGGCGCCACCACAACGGTTTTCCCGAGCGACGAAGCGGTCCGGGACTTCCTGCGTTCCGAGGACCGCGAGGACGACTGGGTCGAATTGGTCGCTGACGAAGGTGCCGACTACGACGTCGACGAGACCATTGACCTCTCGGAGATCGAGCCATTGATCGCGAAGCCCTCGTCGCCGGGCAACGTGGTGCCGGTATCCGAGGTCGCCGGCGAGGAAATCGCCCAGGCAGTCATCGGTTCAAGCGCCAACCCCGGTCTGCGCGATTTTGCGATCGCGGCCGCGATGGTGGCCGGTCGGCAGACGTCGCCGACAGTCAGCTTCGATATCAACCCGACGTCGCGGGAGATCTTGACCGATCTGACGAAGATGGGCGCGGTGACGGATTTGGTGATCGGCGGGGCGCGGATACATCAAGCCGGTTGTATGGGCTGCATCGGGATGGGCCAGGCGCCTGCCACTGGGCGCAACTCGCTGCGCACGATGCCCCGCAACTTCCCCGGCCGCTCTGGCACGAAAGAGGATTCGGTCTGGCTGTGCTCACCGGAAACCGCTGCCGCATCCGCATTGACCGGCGTAATCACCGATCCTCGTGAGTGGGCCCGCGACGTTAAAATGGACTACCCGACACTCGATCTGCCGCGCGAGTGTTCGGTCAACACCGCGATGCTGGTGCCACCGCTGGACGCCGAGCATGCGGCCAAAGTGGAGCCGGTCAAGGGGCCCAACGTTTCCGACCTGCCGGAGCTTTCGCCGCTGCCTGATGACATCCAAGCGCCGGTCTTGCTCAAAGTGGGAGACAACATCTCCACCGACGAGATTTCGCCGGCCGGGGCGCGGGCGCTGCCGTTTCGCTCCAACATTCCCAAGCTCGCCCAGTTCAGCTTCAGCCAGATCGACGAGTCGTACCCCGAACGGGCTCAACAGGCCGACGAGACCGGCCACATCATCGTCGGCGGTGAGAACTATGGTCAGGGCTCCTCTCGCGAGCACGCCGCGATCGCCCCACGTCACCTTGGGCTGCGGGTTGTCATCGCCAAATCGTTTGCTCGCATTCACTGGCAGAACCTGGCCAACTTCGGCGTCTTGGCGCTCGAGTTCGACAACGCCGACGACTACGACAACATCGACCAGGACGACACGCTGCGCCTCACGGGTCTTCGCGACACGCTGGCCGAAAAGGACACGTTGCAGGTCGAGAACGTCACCAAGGATGCCTCTTTCACTGTGCGGCATCGCCTTTCACCGCGACAAGTCAAAGACGTGCTGGCCGGCGGATTAATCCCCCGGCTGGCCGAAGACGAGAAATAACCGCCGAAGATCACTCCACGCTGCGGCCAAGGAAAGCGGCTAGCTGATCGGCCGGCGGGCGGTCCGATGAGCACGGCTGCTCGTCGGCGAATGGCTTTCCCGGCCCGCGGAACTCGGGTTGGACGAATTGACGGACGGCGGCCAGCTGCTCGGTCGCCAGCTCGGGATCGAGGTCGGTGGATTGGCCGGTCGCAGCTGCGAGATCCCACGCGTGGGTCAGTACGTCGCTGGTGCGCATCCCGATGAAGAACGATCCGGGAATCTGTGCGAACGGCAGCTCGAACATGGTTGCCATCCCGGCCGGGCTGGCAAACACCTCATGGGCGGCGGCCGCTGCAACTCGGTGCGCCTCGGTCAGTTCGTCGGACCGGGCCGGCGGCTGCTGGTAAATGCCCGCCCATATCCCAACGTGTTCGTTGCCGCCCACGACGTGCTCGATGAGATCCCGGATCTTCCATTCCGAGCAGGGAGTCGGGTCATCAAGCTGATCGGGCCGCACGCTGGCAAGAACGACGGCGAATGCGTCCTGCGCACGCTGGTGCGCCGCGAGTGTGTCCATGTCTGCGCTTTCTCGATTCGATGCCTGGTCGCCATGTTTCATCATGGGTTGTCGGAGAATCAACGGTTCGCTGGAATCCGTCGAAGCTCCGCTTCCTACACTGGTCCGGTGCGTCTCGTCTTCGCCGGCACTCCCGAACCTGCGCTGCCCGCATTGCGCAGTCTCATCGACTCGCCGCGCCATGAGGTGATCGCGGTGCTCACCCGACCCGACGCCGCCTCTGGACGTCACGGCACGCCGCAGCCGTCGCCGGTGGCCCACCTGGCGCTCGACGAGGGCATCCCGGTGCTGCGGCCGCGACGGCCCAACACCGCTCAGTTTGTCGACGAGCTGTCCCAGTTGGCGCCCGACTGCTGTCCGGTGGTGGCCTACGGTGCACTGCTCGGCGACGAGTTGCTCGCCGTGCCCGCACATGGCTGGGTCAACCTGCACTTCTCCCTGCTGCCCGCGTGGCGGGGGGCGGCCCCGGTGCAGGCCGCGATTGCCGCGGGCGACACCGTCACGGGAGCTTCGACATTCCAGATCGAATCGGGTCTGGACTGCGGGCCGGTCTATGGGGTGGTCACCGAGGCGATCCGGCCGACCGACACCGCCGGTGATCTTCTTGACCGGCTGGCGATTTCCGGTGCGGCGCTGCTGTCAACCACCCTGGACGGTATCGCCGAGGGCGCCCTTACCCCGGTCCCGCAGCCGGCCGACGGGGTCAGCATTGCACCGAAAATCACCGTCGAGGAGGCTCGAGTTCGGTGGGACCTGCCCGCGCAGGTTGTCGAGCGGCGGATCCGCGCCGTCACGCCCAACCCAGGCGCGTGGACCCTGATTGGCGATCTTCGGGTCAAGCTCGGCCCGGTGCAAGTTGATGCCGAGGCCTCATGTCTGTCAAAGCCATTGTCGCCCGGCGATATTCACGTTGATCGCCGCAGCGTGCGGATCGGCACCGGTTCTCAGCCGGTGCGGCTGGGCCAAATCCAGGCGCCCGGAAAAAAATTTATGAGCGCCCTCGACTGGGCTCGCGGAGCTCGCCTCGACTCGACGGCGCAAGCGTCATGACGCAACCGCGACGCAACCGGCCACTCCGCAAGCCACCCCCGGGTAGGCCGCAGCGGCGCCGGCCGCTGGATCCGGCCCGCCGAGCCGCGTTCGATGTACTACGGGCAGTCACCGAGCGCGACGCCTACCCCAACCTGCTGTTGCCGGTGTTGTTGCGCGAACGAAAGATCAGCGGTCGCGACGCCGCGTTCGCCACTGAGCTGACCTACGGCACGTGCCGCACCCGCGGGCTACTCGACGCAGTCATCGGCGCAGCCGCGGACCGGTCACCGGACACCATCAACCCTGTGTTGCTCGATCTGCTGCGGCTTGGGACCTACCAGCTGCTGCGCACCCGGGTCGACGCACATGCCGCGGTATCCACCACCGTCGAGCAGGCCGGAATCGAATTCGACTCGGCGCGAGCGGGTTTCGTCAACGGCGTGCTGCGTACGATCAGTGGCCGCGACGAGCGATCCTGGGTCGACGAGCTGGCGCCCGACCGGTCAGCCGACCCGGTCGGGCACGCCGCTTTCGTCCATGCCCACCCCCGTTGGGTCGCGCAGGCTTTCGTCGACGCGCTGGGTGCCGCCGCCGGCGAGCTCGACGCGGCGCTGGCCAGTGACGACGACCGGCCTCGGGTGCACCTGGCGGCCCGGCCGGGAGTGCTGACCGCCCAAGAGCTGGCCGACGCCGTCAATGGCACCGTCGGCCGGTTTTCGCCATATGCGGTCTACCTGCCTGCCGGCGACCCCGCGCAGCTGGCGGCGGTGCGTGACGGCCAAGCCCTCGTCCAGGACGAAGGCAGCCAATTGGTGGCCCGCGCGCTCACTCTGGCGCCGGTGGCCAACGACGCCGGGCGGTGGCTGGATCTGTGCGCCGGGCCGGGCGGCAAGACCGCACTGGTGGCAGCGCTTGGCGCTGCGCAGGGGGCCCGGGTCACCGCGGTGGAGCAGTCCGATCACCGCGCCGCCCTAGTTGCGGAGAACACCCGTGGCCTGCCGGTCGAGGTGCTGCAGGCCGACGGACGCGACAGCGGCCTGGAACCGGGTTTCGACCGGGTGCTGGTCGACGTGCCGTGCACCGGGCTGGGCGCGTTGCGTCGCAGGCCGGAGTCACGCTGGCGGCGGCAGCCGGCCGACATCCCGGTGCTGACGCGGTTGCAACGCGAACTGTTGGGCGCCGCAATCGCGCTGACCCGCCCCGGCGGCGTCGTGCTGTATGCCACCTGTTCGCCGCACCTGGCCGAGACGGTCGGTGTGGTCGGCGACGCGCTGCGTCGCTACCCGGTGTTCGCGCTGGATGCCCGGCCGTTGTTCGAACCGGTGGCAGATCTAGGGGAGGGACCCTACGTTCAGCTGTGGCCACATCGGCACGGCACCGACGCCATGTTCGTTGCGGCGTTGAAAAAAGCCTCACAGTAGGCTGAGCCCCATGTCAGCCAACACCGACCGACTGCTCATCGCGCCATCGATTCTGGCCGCTGATTTTGCCCGCCTGGCCGACGAGGCGGCCGTCGTCGAAGGTGCCGACTGGTTGCACGTCGATGTGATGGATGCCCATTTCGTGCCGAACCTGACGATTGGTCTGCCGGTGGTGGAAAGCCTGTTGGCCGCCAGTGACATTCCGATGGATTGCCATCTGATGATCGAAGACCCCGACCGCTGGGCGCCGCCGTACGCCGAAGCGGGTGCCTACAACGTCACGATCCACGCCGAGGCCACCGATAACCCCGTCGCGGTGGCCCGTGACATCCGCGCCGCCGGCGCCAAGGCGGGGGTGAGCATCAAGCCCGGCACACCGCTGGAGCCCTACCTGGACATCTTGAAGGACTTCGACACTTTTCTGGTCATGTCGGTCGAACCCGGTTTCGGCGGGCAGGATTTCATCCCGGAAGTGCTCAGCAAAGTGCGCACGGTCCGCAAGATGGTCGACTCCGGTGAGTTGACCATCCTCGTCGAGATCGACGGCGGCATCAACGCCGACACCATCGAGCAGGCCGCCGAGGCGGGCGTCGACTGCTTTGTCGCCGGATCCGCGGTTTACGGCGCCGAGGACCCGTCCGCCGCGGTCGAGGCATTGCGGCGGCAGGCCGGTGCCGTCTCGCCGCACCTGCGCCGTTGAGTCTTCAAGTGGACATCGGCTACGACGCCGCCATGCGACTGGCGGTTGAGCACGCCAACTTGGTCAAGGGCAGCACCTATCCCAACCCGCCGGTCGGAGCGGTCATCTTGGACCGCAACGGTCGGGTCGCCGGCGCCGGCGGGACACAACGGGCGGGCAGGGCGCATGCCGAGGTGGTCGCGTTGCGCCGCGCGGGCCGCCTGGCCGAGGGTGGCACCGCAGTAGTCACCCTGGAGCCGTGCAATCACCACGGCAAGACTCCGCCGTGTGTGGAGGCGCTGCTCGACGCCGGCATCGCATCGGTGGTCCACGCGGTCGCTGACCCGAACCCGACCGCAGCCGGTGGTGCGGCGCGGCTGGCAGCCGCCGGAGTGCACGTCGTCGGCGATGTGCAAGCCGATCTGGTGGAGGCCGGCCCGCTGCGGGAATGGCTGCACAAGCAACGCACCGGCCTACCGCACGTGACGTGGAAGTACGCCACCAGCATCGACGGGCGCAGCGCGGCCGCCGACGGCTCGAGCCAGTGGATCACCAGCGAGGCCGCGCGTGCCGATCTGCACGTGCGCCGGGCAGCTGCCGACGCCATCGTGGTTGGGACCGGTACGGTGCTCACCGACGACCCGGCGTTGACGGCCCGGCTGGCCGACGGTGGCTTGGCGGACCGTCAACCGCTGCGTGTGGTGGTGGGCAAACGCGAAATACCCTCGGAAGCAAAGGTTCTCAACGACGACTCACGCACTATGGTGATCCGCACCCACGATCCGGCCGAAGTGCTCAAGGCGCTGTCCGATCGCACCGACGTGTTGCTCGAGGGCGGGCCCACCCTTGCCGGTGCGTTCTTAAGGGCCGGGATGATCGACCGCATCCTGGCCTACGTCGCGCCCATCCTGCTGGGCGGACCAATCACCGCAGTCGACGACGTCGGGGTGCCGAGCATCGCAAGGGCATTGCGTTGGCGCTACGACGGCGTCGAGCGGGTCGGCCCGGACCTGCTGCTGAGCCTGGTGCCGCGGGTCGAGCGTGAAGCTTCGCTGCGTCGGGAGTGATGGCCCAAGCCCGGGAAAAGCATCGGTACCCGGCGTCGGTAGTCGCGGTACTGCTGACCGAATGCGCGGATCAGATCGCGCTCCTCGAATTGGACTGCGAGCAGGATGTATCCGGTCGTCGCCGCCGCAAAAAGCAGATGCCCCAACGTCATCCGCGGGGTGACCCAGAAGGCGATCAGAAACCCCAAATAGAGCGGATGCCGAACCGCTCGGTACAGCAGCGGTGTCGCGAATTCGTGTTCGGGGAGCCGCCGCCCGCGCAGCCGGGCGAACACCTGACGTAAACCGAACAGATCAAAATGATCGATCAGGAGGGTGCTGAGCAGGGCAATCGCCCAGCCAACGAGGCCGGTGGCGGTCAGCACCGTCCGCCAGGGCTGGGCACTGACCCGCCAGATGTCGTGAGTGATGGGGTGCCACGCCGCGATTAAAACGACCAGACAACTGTTGGAGGCAAGGACGTATGTCGACCGCTCGGCGCTAGCCGGCACGACGCGGGTCCACCAGCGTTTGAAACCTGCCCTGGCCATCACGCTGTGCTGGACTGCGAACAGCGCGAGTAACGCCGCGTCGATGACCACCGCAGCGACAGTGAGGGTGCCGTCGCCGATGCCGCCGCGATCGATGCTCTTGCTCACGATATGCACACCGCCGACCGTGAAATCGGCATTAGCCACGAACCCAATGAGGTAAAGGAAGACAACTACGAACATCACATAGGCAACCGCGCCATAGGCCGCGATCAGGACACCACCGGCAGCACTGCCGGCCGGTTGCGACGAGGGGACGTCGCCGCGAGTCACACCGTAATTCTGCTCTGCTTTTTGACCGACCATGTCGGTTATACGAATTATCTGCGAATTCAGTTCAGGATCCGCGAGTCTGCGGCTTGCGCCTAGGCCCGAGGCCCGACCGGTTGCTCTTCGTGCAGCTCGGGCTCTTCGGCGTGTACGCGACGGCTGCCGATGAACAGCCCCAGCACGGCCCCGACCACACAGACGACGACGGTGACCTTAAAAATCTCGCCATACATTCCCGCAAAGGCTTGCCGGTAGAGGGTGGCCTGGGCCGTGATTCGTTCCAGCAAGCTCGCGTTGTGCGGAACCTGCGCCGACAGCTTCGAGACCAGCTGAGGCAATCGGTAGAAACCCCATGCGCTCAGCGAAGCCACCCCGATCAGCATGCCGGTCATCCGCGCCACCACCACCGCCGCCGAGGCGATGCCGTGCTGCGCTGACGGCACCACCCGCAGGCTGGCCGACGTCAGCGGCCCGATTACCAAACCCAGCCCCAGGCCGGCGATCACGAGATCGGTGTCCAGCGCAGGCACCGAGATCAGCGCGAAGACGTGGTGCTGTCTGCTGAGCAGGTCAACCGACCACTTCGAGATCAACCAATAGCCACCGGCCGCGATCAGCAGCCCGACGAAGGCCATGACGCGGTCGCCGACCCTGGTGGCGATCCAGCCACCCAACACCGCGCCGATCGGTAGCGCGATGAGGAAGCGCAGTAGCAGGATGGCGGCCTGGTCTTGCTCCTTTCCGAGCACGCCCTGGGCGAAAAGCTCGACGTCGACCAGCGTCACCATCAGCGCTGCGCCGGCACACAGCGATGCACCGAGCGCGGACAGGAACGGCCGGAAGTACACCCCGGCGGGTTCGATCAGCTTGGTACGGGCAAATCGTTCCCAGAGCGCGAAAAGCACCGCCACCACGCCCGCCGCGATGAGCAACGGCGGGCCGTAGCTGGGCAGCGCTTGATGACCATTGGGGTTCGGGTTGTACAGCCCGATCACCGCTAGACCCAACGTCACCGCCAGCAGCAACCCGCCGACCAGGTCGATCTTCTCCGGCTCGGCGCTGCGGTCCCGCGACGGCAGGCTGAAGTGGATCATCACCATTGCGGCCAGGGCCAGTGGCACGTTGATCCAGAACACGTCTTGCCAGCGGCTGGTCAGCCAGACGATGAGGATCCCGTAGAGCGGACCCAGCACGCTGCCGAGCTCCTGCGCTGCGCCGATGCCGCCGAGGATTCCGGCGCGGTTGCGCTGCGCCCATAGGTCTGCACCTAGTGCCAGGGTGACTGGCAGCAACGCTCCGCTGGCTACGCCCTGAATGGTGCGGCCCACCACCAGCACGTGCAGATCGGTGGACAGTGCGGTGATTACCGAGCCGACCAGGAAGGTACCAAGGCTGACCTGCAGCAGCAGTTTGCGGCCGAATCGGTCCGAGGCTCGGCCCAGCAGCGGCATTGCCGCGATGTAGCCCAGCAGGTACCAGGTGACGATCGGCGTGATCCGCTGCAGTTGGTTGATCGGAATGCCGATGGTGCTGATGATGTCGCGCATGATGGTGACCACGACATAGGTGTCGAGGGCACCGAGCAGTACGGCGAGGCTGCCGGCGCTGATCGCGACTCCGCGGCCTGCGTGCGGTGTCGTCATCCGGCTACCGGCGGCTTGGTGACCTGGACCGGTGCGTTCCAGTTCGAAAGCGTCATCTGGAGAGAATTGCCTGGGCTTTGCTCCAGCTGGGCCTGAACCAACTCGTGGTCGCCGCTTTCCTGAATCCAGACGGTCGCAGGCAACGGCTGGGTGGCGTTGAGCTGCGATGCGACCTTGTTCACCGCGTCCGCGCTGACCTGTCCGGTGATGCGAATGGTGTTCTGCCCGCCTACCGTTTCGCGAGCTTGCGACTTGGCGTTGGTGATGTTGGCCAGCAGGTTGGCCAGGCCGTTGTCGGGATTCAGGATTGCCGAGAGGTCGTAGACTTTGGCGGCCGGGCCGTAATCAGCGTAGTTGTCACCGGAGAGAGCTGCGTAGAGGTCGCCGCCGTCCACGACGAATTTCACGTCGACATCCGTGTTCCCGAACGAAATCGTGCCGTTGCCCTTCGCGGCGGTGGCCGGTGTTGTGGTCAGGTCGCCGGTCAGTGTCTTGACGGGCAAGTGCTTGATCTTGCCGTTCACCGTGAGCACCAGATGCACGCTCTTCACGTTTTTGGTGGCCTGACCGGATTGCTTGAGCAGCGTCGCAGCATCCGGCAGCGACCCGCCGGACTGCTTTGAGGACGAGCAGCCGCTGACCAGAGTGGCGGCGATAGCAAGAAGGGCAAAAACGGCGAGAATCGGGCGCGGCGTCTGCATAGCTTGCATCGTAGAGGGTGCCGTTGACCCGCCAACGAAGCGCAAGGTGACGGTGGCGTCGCGCGGGGAAGCCGGACTCATTAACCTGAGGCGGTGTTCACCGGAATCGTCGAGGAATTGGGCGAGGTCGTCGGCAAGGACGACCTGGGCGATTCGGCTCGCTTCACCATCCACGGTCCCGTGGTCACCGGCGACGCCGGTCACGGCGACTCGATAGCCGTCAACGGGGTGTGCCTGACCGTGGTGGAGGTGCTGCCGGGAGGCCAGTTCACCGCCGACGTGATGGGCGAAACGCTCAACCGATCCAGCTTGAGCCGGCTGGCGGCTGGCAGCCCGGTCAACCTCGAGCGCGCCGCAGCTCTCAACAGCCGCCTCGGCGGCCATATCGTGCAAGGACATGTTGATGGCACCGGGCAGATCCTGACCCGCACACCTACCGAGCACTGGGAGGTGGTCCGCATCGGGCTGCCCACAGATTTGGCCCGCTACGTCGTGGAAAAGGGCTCTATCACCGTCGACGGCATATCGCTGACTGTTTCCGGGCTCAGCGACGACTGGTTCGAGGTATCACTGATCCCAACGACGCGGGAGTTGACCACCTTGGGCGGGTCCCCGCCCGGAACAACGGTCAACTTAGAAGTTGACATCATCGCTAAATATGTTGAGCGGTTGCTGACACCCCCCTGACCTTCTACCTGTGGTTTTGCAGGTGAAGTCAAAGATAACGCATTTGCACAGCGGTCTGTGTCAAAATAACTGCATGGACAAGACTTTGCCGGACCTGCGTGTGCTACTGGATTCGTGGAAGCTGGCGTTGCGCGCCGAGCGCAAGTCGCCGTTCACGGTCGCCAGCTACACCGAAGGCGTGCTCGGCTTTCTGCGCTGGTGCGAATCCAGCGGCACCACGCCCGAGCTGGCCAAAACCACGGTGCAGACGTTCACCACCGCACTGCTCGACGGTGGCGCCGAGCCTGCCACCGCCCGCTCCCGGCATATGGCGCTGCGCCGGTTCGCTGCGTGGCTGGCTGATGAGGGGGAGATCGACGCCAACCCGCTTGTGGGGGTGCAGCCGCCCAAGCTGGACGCCAAGGTGACCGAGGCACTGACCGATGACCAACTCAGGATGCTCATCAAGGCATGTCACGGCAAAGACTTCCTGGAGCGCCGCGACGAGGCCATCGTGCGATTCATGGCCGAGACGGGGGTGCGGGCGGGTGAGCTGCTCGGGATGATGTTTCCGGCCGACGTTGACCTGAATCGAGGTGTGGCGACGGTGCGCTGCAGCAAGGGCGGCAAGGGCCGCGTCGTGCCCTTCGGCCCGCAGACCGCCGCTGCGCTCGACCGCTACATGCGCGTCCGTCGACCGCGCCGGCCGGCGGGGAATGGGCCTCTGTGGCTCGGCGGTGGTGGCACTCAGGGCTTCGGGTATCACGGACTGAACGTGGCCATGAAGAAGCGCGCCGCCGCGGCCGGTATCGACCGCTTTCACTTGCACCTGCTCCGCTCCACAGCGGCCACCCGCTGGCTGCGCGCCGGTGGCAGCGAACAGGGCTTGATGAGCGTTGCCGGGTGGAGTACGCGATCCATGCTCGACCGTTACACCGGAGCCAGCGCGGCCGAGCGCGCCGCCGCCGAGGCGCGCGGCCTGAATCTCGGTGAGCTATGAGCCAGTACTTAATCACAGTCACTACGCCCACCCGCCGCGGCCGAACGAATCTGCACACCTTCGGCATTCAGTCCGAATCAGAACATCTGGGATGGTTCGTAGAGACGCCGGCCAGCCTTAAACAACTCAAAGAACGTACCGTGCCCGGAGCGGTGTTGCCCACACAGTGGCCGCCCCCGCCGCGACGTGACATCGGAACCCGTTACTACGCGCCCATCGGAACCCGTCACTGGGGACCGATAGACGATAAACCGATCCGCCTGGGGACCGCTTCGAGGTATCCCGCCGCGCACTGAACGTTATCCTCGACGCACTGCGCAGCGGCCAACGTTCACGCGTTGACCTCGGAGACATCAAACGTGTTGTGTCGCAGATTGGTTCGCGTATAAGCCGGCTAGATAGCCTCGCAGAAGAACAACGCCAACACGCCGAGGCTGCGCTGTACACCCAAATTTTGGAGTGTTGTACTAAAGTCTAGATTGGCTTACGCCTCTGAGCCGGGGACGAGATACACTCCGGTGCGGCGCCATCTCGGCGGCGGTTTCCACGGCGGTCCCACCGGGATCTGCCCATCTCCGCATGGAGAGAAGATGCCGCCCACCCCCGCCCAAAAATCGCTGCGTGGAAAAAAAGGCGCCTATACATCATGGGCTAATACCACCGACCGCCCAGCGCGAACCCGCAACGCGCGTGAGGCATTTGAAAAAAGGTTTCTGACTAAAGCCGATGGTGACCCCCAGCGCGCCGAGGCTATGCGCAAGGCGGTCTACGCCGACCTGGCACTGAAGTCCGCTCAGGCCCGCGCCCGCCGCAAGGGGGCCGCATGACTACTCACACGAACGGGCCGCCCCCAAAAGAAGATCGGCCCCCGGAGAGCCGAGAGCCGATCAGCGGTCTAGGTAGTCACCACACCACGTCAACCGGTGTTGAGTATACGGCCGGCCTCCGTCGGCGGCGCGCAGCCTCGCGGCGATTGCCGGTGTTGGAGTCGGGAAGGTCCGACCCGTGGCATTACGAGCCGACCACTGTCGCGTACGAGGCCGCCGCGGCTCACCTGCTCGAGAAAGGCCTTATACCAGCACCGGACCGCGAAGGGCTCAGACGCATGTGGAAGGACTCCGAGACCCGCCAGGGACCTCGAGAATCGGTACCTGCTGAACCTGATGGAAGGGCCGCGGGCACTCAACCAGACCGGCGAAACGGAAACCCTCTGGGGAATCCAGACGCTTCAAACGACCCAGCAGCCTGCGGGCTCCGCGGTTCTATTAAGCGTCCAGTCCGGCGCCGCGGTGGTGTACGTCAGAGAAGCACTCACAACGTTCTTCGACCCGTTTTCGCAGATTGCGAACAACATCTATCAGTACGTGGCTGAGACTCGTATCGCACTGGCTACGGCCCCGCCCTGGCGCGATTTGCTTAATCAGCGGCTTGCCGACCTCGTGACCGCTTGGGTAATACCCGACGACGAACGTGATTACCGGGCGGACCCGTCCGTTCGCGCGACGCCCGTCCGCGTAATCAAAAAAGGAGAGCCAAAAATGGTTACCGAAGACAAACCGAATAAGTCAGTCAAGGTCAAAGTGTCCGACCGGTGGGCGGTAGTTCACGACGGTACGCGGTACGCCAACGGCGACACCGTGACCGTGCCTGAGCACGTCGCTGACGAGTGGGAGCGCAACCACTGGGTACAGCGCGTCGTCCCCAAGCCGAAGGCAGACAGCGATGCGAAGTGACGCGATATACGCCCGCCAGATCCACGACGCCGCAATAGCACTCGGCGCTAGCTGTCCGGACGATTGTTGGTTCGGCGGTGCGCAAGACCGGCCTGACGACTACGACAGCTACGGCAAGTCAGTCGTCATCGACAGGGCCAAAGCCTTGGCGTTTCTGGCCGAGCTGACCAATTGAAACCTCTCGGTGGACTGGCGTTAGGAGCCCTTCGGTCGGTGGGTGACTGTGTGCCCGTTAACTCGGGTTGGGCGACCGTGTTACGTCCAGTCCGCCGAGACCCCAGCAAACAATGCACCCACCAACAGGCCACCGTGTCTAATAGCGAAACCATCAAGATCAATCAACTGGCCGTGTCTAATAACAACCCCGGTTGCAAAACCGCAGGTCAGGGGGGTAGGTAAATCTCGGGAGGGAGGGGGCTACTCGGAGTCGAGGGCCCCCAGCGATTCTCTCCAAGCGATTTCCAACGTGAAATGTTCGTTTGCAGCTAATTCCAGCGAACATCGGGAGCAAACGTGAAGCATGGGCTAGCTAGGTACAACGCTGGTTGCCGCTGTGACCAGTGCAAATGCGCTAGTTCGGAGTATCACAAGGCTTGGCGGCAGCGTAAACGGGAGGAAGCTGGCATGTTTGCCGGGCCGGCGCCTGCTGGGTTGCGTTTATTGAAGGGCGATGCATCTACCAGCGCAAATGCGCGAGCTGACGCGCCTTTCACGGCAGCAAACATGGTTCAGGCCGCCGTTTCAGAGGAAATTGCCTCTCTTGGCGCTCACCACCGTCCTGGCTTAGAGGCCGTCGCGTTGGCTCTGGCGCGGACCATGGACAATCCGCGGGCGGTGTCGAGTCAGCCGGCGGCGGCGAAGGTGCTGGGCGCGCTGCTGGACAAGTTGCGCTCAGCGTCGGTGCGTGGACACCGCGGGCGGTTGGCGGCAGTGCGGGCGATGTCGAATGGAGACTCCCCTCAGGCCCGCTCATGAGCAGCTGGGCAGTGGGGCATGTGATTGAACTGTTAACTGGCGACTATTCGTGATACGGGTATGGGGCGGCCGCTTGCTGGAACGGGTTATCCGACGACCAGGCGCATGAGCTTCCGCGTCGGCGAGCATGGGGCCGCTGTTCGGCCCGGGTCAGAAATCAGGATAGCGCTACCACCACTACCCAGCAGTGACGACGACGTTGGGTTCGACGACGACATGGATTATCTCAGGTCGCTAGCCGAGGCGATGTTCGATTACGGCTACCGCCGCGCCGACCGCAGTCCCCAGTTGCCGTGCGAGACCGTGGAGCAGCGCCTGCGAGCCTCCATGTCGTGCACGGCGGTGGTGGCGTGCTTTGGCGGTTGGAAGACGTTCGAGGACATGTGGGAGGCGGCATGAGCGACTGTCGGCGCGCGGTCGCCGCGGCAACTTAGCGGTGGTGCGGGCGATGACTGAGAAAGGCGGCGCCTGAGCGACGCCGGTTGCTCGGCCGATTGGGTCTGACGAACTTGAGATTGGCGACTGATGTCGCAAGCACGACTTACGATCCGGTGCATGTCAGCGACCTCTGCCGCGCGGCGGACAGAGCCTCCGCGATGGCGGAATCGGAGGGCAGATCCA
The DNA here is from genome assembly GCA_963838755.1 of uncultured Actinomycetota bacterium. Taxonomy (GTDB): domain Bacteria; phylum Actinomycetota; class Actinomycetes; order Mycobacteriales; family Mycobacteriaceae; genus Mycobacterium. The sequence goes on from CAWISO010000025.1 coordinate 48,000, forward strand.
CCACGGTTAGATCGACCACGTTAGGAGGAGAGCTGGAGGCAGCGATGCACGAAGGCGATAGCCATGCCGCCCTCACCGACGGATGCTGCCACGCGCTTCACTGACCCGGAGCGGATATCGCCCACGGCGAAGATCCCAGGGGCGCTCGTTTCGAGATCGAACGGCTCGCGATCGGGCTTCCACTGTCCCGCCTTCATCGCCTCGGGTCCCGTCAAGACGAAGCCGTGCTCGTCGCGTGCAATCTCCGAGGGGAGCCAATCCGTCGCCGCTTCGGCGCCGATGAGGGCGAAGAGCGCCCCCGCATCCCGTCGAGATGTCGTGCCGGTCCTTCGATCGATGACCTCGATCGCCTCCAGTTGTTCGTCGCCGTGCATCGCGACCACCTCGGATCGCGTTTCTACCCGGATGTTCGCTTTCGTTGCGATCTGCTCGATGAGGTAGTGAGACATGCTCGCTGCCAGCGACTCGCCCCGCACGAGGAGTGTCACTGATTGGGCGTGGTTGGAGAAGAAAATGGCGGCCTGCCCGGCAGAGTTGCCCGCCCCGATCAGATACACGTCGTTTCCCTGCGCCAGGCCGGCGTCGCTGCGCGCCGCACCGTAGTAGACACCGGAGCCGACGAATCGATCGACCGAATCGACCTCGAGGCGCCGCCACTCCACACCCGTCGCGAGCACGATCGACCTCGTTCGGAGAACGTCGCCTCCATCCAGCCTGACGGTCAGGTCGGCTGGGTCGATGGCTTCGACCCGGCGGGTCACGACGATCTCAGCGCCCAGCCGCTTCGCCTGTTGCAGCGCCCGGCTTGCGAGCTCGTCGCCTGAGACGCCGAAGGGGAACCCCGTGTAGTTCTCGATCCGGGTCGAGGTGCCGGCCTGCCCGCCCGGGGCGAAGGACTCGATAAGTCCTGTCTGCAGGCCCTCGGAGGCGGCGTTGACCGCAGCGGTCAGACCCGCCGGCCCGCCGCCCACGATTACCACGTCGTAAAGCGCCCGGCTTGGCGCGACCGTCAGTCCAGCGACCGTGGCAACGACACGCATCGTCGGGGCAATCAGCCGAGTGCCGTCTCGCAGCACCACCGCTGGATAGGGACCGCCTACCGGGGCTTCACCTCCGGTGCCGGCAACAGCGGCAGGATCGTCTGGGTCCAGGCGTTTGAAGGGAATCTGGTTGCGATGAAGGAAGCTATCGCAGCCGTGGACTCCTGCGCTTAGTCGCGGGCCAATTACGAACAACGCGGGCTCGAGCGGCTGCGCGGTGGCGTTTCTGAGCATCTCCAGGCGCTCCAACGCGGCGGCACCGACCGTCGCGGAGATCTGCGGGGCCATGGCCGCCAGCGTGTGGAACACCTCGACGGTCACCTTCATTACGCGCGACGGCTCGACGGCCCGCATGCTGGCGGGCAACGGCGTACCGAGCGTCATCGGGATCTCGCCCCCGAGCTCCCCAGCCAGCCGCACGCCGATCACCTGCTCGACGCCGTTCACCAGCTTCATCAGCTCGGTCTTTCCCTCGACCACGACCGCCAGGAACCGGCTTTCGCCCTCGTGGGCCACATACTCCCCGGGCGTGAGGCGGATGTCTTCAACGGCGCCGGCAAGGTACTCCAGCTCTTTCTGCGCGAGCGCCGAGAAGAGCGGAATCGTGGCCAGCTCCTCGACAGTGAACACGATTCCCTGACAACCTCTTCCGCCTGGCGTCCCTGCAGCCCAAGCGACTCAGGCAACGATTACCGCAGGACAATACACCCGTGGATGTTCCATCGATACCATTAGGGAACGGGCACGGGGCGTGCCCAGATGTCCTAGATCCTGGCGAGGGTCTTAAGGCGATCGCATGGACCGCAGCAACGCGGCCAGCTCCTTCGCGCCAGGCCATTCGGTGGACGAACCAGCACGGCGCGGCGCGGGATCCCAGCCGAGCTGAACGGCACCGTCAGGCCGCAGCAGCACCGGCATCGCCGGGTCCGACGGATGCTAGGGAAGGCGCAGCCCGCGGCATGAGTTCATACTGTGCGACGCTGGGGGCGGCCGCTCCGTTCAGTTGTCCACAGTTCTTCTCCGCCACCCAGACTAGTGGCAGTGGGCATGCAAGCCGCGCGCGAAGGGTGTCACACTCGCGCATTCTTCGGCCTGGAACCAGCGCCGCACCCTATGGAAGTAGGACCGTGGTCTCGGCGGTACGGGGACGGGCCCTGTTGAAACGCCAGCATGGTAGCTGAGTCAAACATATTTGAGGCTACAACGCTCGCGCTTTGCCACGTTGTCCTAGCTCACGCACAGCGCTGAGGTCGCCCGCACTCGCGAAGTACGTCGAGCGGCTGCTAGCGACAACATAAGCTTCTAGCTTTCGCGTGCAGCTCGCCCGGAGGCAGAAAGCCACACCTAGGGACTCACGGGCTCACCAGCATCCGCCTTGCTGCGCTCCATCTGCAGCCGGTCCTTCGTGCGCAGCCCGCGCAACAGCGTCACCAGCACCAGCCCGCCGACGGTGTTCCCGACGACGGTGTAGCCGAACCAACCGAGCCAGTCAAGGTAGCCGAACGGTGCGTGACCGGTGGAGAGCGCGCCAAAGATCAGCAGCGAGTCGAGGATCGAGTGAAACATTTGCAGCCCGGCGAGCAGGAACGCAACCGCGACGGCTGCGGCGATCTTGCCGGGCACCGAGTCGGTGCCATGCTGCATCCGCGTCATCAGCGTGATCGCCATTCCGGCGAGCACCGTCAGGGCCAGCGTCTTCACCGACATCGGTGCGGTGACATAGTGGGCAGCCGTCTCCACGGCCTGCCCGTGCAGCTGCGGGTAGCCCGTCATGATCAGCCACATGAGCACCCAACCGCCGACGAGATTGGCGACCAGGGTGCCGCTCCACAGCTTGAGCAGCTGCCAAAGGCTGGCGCGCTTGGCGGCCACGGTGGTGACTGGCACCAGGAAGCCTTCGGTGAACAGCTCGCTGCGGCCCAGCAGAAGAGCGAGGAAGCCGATAGAGAACGCCACGCCAGCCAGCAGGTAATCGTGCACAGCGTGCAGCACCGAGAAGTAGGCGAGCACGCCCATCGCCACCTCGCTGCCCCCGAGAAGCCGGTGACCAGCACCTCGCGCCAGCTGCGGTGCAGGCGCTGGGTGCCCTCTTGAAGCATCCTGGTGAACGCGTCCTCGAGCTCGTCCTCGATTAGGCGCTCGGGTTCTTCCAGCCGGTGCCGGCTCATTCGACTCACGGCGGGAGTCCTTAAGGGTAGGAGTCGGATGAACCGTATGGGTACCCGGCGGGTTGGGCGACCATGCTCAGGTTCGCCGCCCACACGGTTATCGTCGGCGCTTCTATGAGCACCGTGGCCAGCTGGCCTGCGCGGCGGTCAACCCGTCGATGGCCTGCGTGCAGCAGCACCAATACCTCGAGCCGGGTGCGGGCTAGCTACCTCAGCGCCGTATCTATGGCAACGGGGGTTGCCGCTGACCCACTCACACATCTGTAAACCTACGCAGGTACCAGAATGCTGTGTTTGTGCAGGTGGCCAGTGGGTTTTGTTCACAGTAGTCGAATATGTTGAGCGGCTGCTGACCGCAATTAAGCTTTGCCGCCGCGAAAGCGCTCGGCGAAATCCGGACGACGACCATCCGCTGTCATTGGCCGTTAGTTGCTTCCGCTGCTGCTGGACCCGCTGCTGCTGCTGCTGGATACGCCGCTGCCCGTGCTGCTGCTGCCGCTGGATACGCCGCTGCCCGTGCTGCTACTGCCGTTACTACTGCCGCTACTACTGCCGCTACTACTGCCGCTACTACTGCTGCTGCCGCTGTCTCCGCCGCTGCCGCTGCTGCCGTTATCTGGCGTTGTCGCTGTTGGTGCCGTGTCCGTTGTTGGGTTTGGTGCTGGCGCTGGTGTGTCAGTTGTTGGTGCTGGTGGTGCTGGTGTTGATGTGTCTGTCGTTGGTGTTGGTGCTGGTGTGGGTGTGTCTGTCGTTGTGGTTGGTGTGTCGGTTGTGGTTGTTGGCGTGTCTGTAGTTGTTGTTGGCGTTGGTGTGTCCATTGTTGTTGCAGTTGTCGATGTAGTCGATAGCCCTATACTCAGCGCGCTTATGCAGCCTTGGATCCAGTCGTTCTCGTCCTGCTCATTGAGGCCCGGTGCCTGCTGAGGTGCGGCCAGCCGACATACGCTGTCGATACCCGACGAAGTTTGGTTTGATGCCCTGAACTGATTCTGGAGACCCCACTGCTGGCCCGCGAGGTAGGAATTCTGGTCGCCGGAGGACACGCCGCAGGCGGTGAGGACAGCTGCGGCGGTAAGCAGGCCCGCACTCGAGAGCACGATCTTCACAGGCTTTAATCCCTTCGTCGATAGCGCCCCGATGCGCAAACTGACGAAAGTGTCGCATCATGGCGCGCTGCCCGACTCACCAATCGGCAAAGCGGGCGTCGTTTGAGATGGCTTGCTGCAGATGGTGGACGCTGTGCGGGTAGCGGTAATGGACTTAGCTCACGTAAGCCTCAGCAAAGCCACCGACCACAGGTGCTGGCCCCAACGTCGTCACGCCCCGCAGTAGTAGTTCCTCGCGGCTCCGTTGTCATTGCTGTTGCAGTACGGGAAGCCCTGGTCCCCGCCGGCCACAGTCAGGTTTAGTCCCTGGCCGCCACCGACGAGCTTGATGCTCACCGGCCCGCCAATGGGTGACTTCGGATTCGAGGCGGCGGTGATGGCACCGGTAGCTGTGTCGCCGGAGACCGCTGTCAGCACGAAATCCACAGTGCCGGTAATGCCGCATCCAGCCATCGGTGCATCCAGGCAGGTTGATCGGTCGGGATACATCTCACGACCGTGACCGTTGGGCTGGATTTCCAGGCTCTCCTCGTGAGCGTGCCAGCTGCCCACAAACGGGGTCAGCGCGACCTCAAGACGGTTCGACTTCTCGTGGTGCTGCATGGCGAGGACAACCGCGGCGGCGATGGCGGCCACGGTCAGCAGAACAGCCGGAATCATGACGGCCTTTCGACGCCACCATCGGGGCCGTACGGGGGCGCCGGTGTCGGGTGGGCGAGACGGCGGCTCGGGTGCAGCGGCGGGTCCCTGCGATGCGTCACTCATCGTGCCCTCGATTCAGCTCGCTGAGTCGATAGCTGTCAAAGGAACTGCGTCCGTGGCCATTTACACCGCTGGATTGGCGCGGCGGCTGCCGAGGAACTGCAGCACCGCGCCGGCGGTGATGGCGATCACGACCACGAGATCGATCCATAGGCCCCACCCACGCGAGATCCCGAAAAACCCAGCCGGAACACTGAAGAACGCGATTAAGAAGAACAGGTCGCCGAGCACGACCGCCCCGAGCGCGACCAACTCCAGCGGAACCTTCGGTGCTGGAATGACTTTGAGCGCCTTGGCGAGGAATGCGCCGGCGGCAAGCAGGAACAGGATGGCGCTCAACACCGCGGTTCCACTGTGCCACGCGTCGAGGTTTACCGCGCACGGCACCCCGGGCGGCACCATGCCGCAGTCGATGTTTTGGACGTACCACGGGAAGAAACCGAAGACGCAGTAGAGCAGGCCACCTACGAGGACGATCAATCCACCGGGCATTACCTCGCGGGTGTCGAAGGCGATCCCCGAGCCGGCGGCGGCGGCGTACTGACGGCCCTGCGGTGGTGGCACGTTTGGCGCCGGCGACGGCGGCACGTTGTCGGGGTGTTGCTCCGGGGGATACCACTTAGAATCCCCCGCTTGCCACCATCCCGGTCCCTGCGAGACGTCACTCATCATGCCCTCGATTCACTCGGGTGATCAACGGCGAAGCGATGCTCAGCGAACGCGTCTGGCCGTCACCGACGATCACGCCACATTGTCACATGCCGGGCAGCGAAACGATCCGGTTCCACAACGTCTTTCCGGTAACGGTCCGACTGGGCGAACGGGCGCGTGTGGTTACTCGTTACAGCGGAATCCAGACTCCGAAGAACCAGAAGCCCCACTGGTTGAACTGAGGATTCCACATCGGATTTTCCTGATAGCCCCAGTAGTTGATCGGGCCATCGTTCCACGCTCCACCGGGCGGTGGAAGCGGCCTGTCCCATGCCGGCGGAGGCGGCTCACCGGGACCCCAGGGTGCGGGTCCGTCTCCCCACGGCGCTCCGTGGAAGTAGCCGCGCTGGGGGTCCCCATGCCATGGGCCCGGTCCGCCGGGACCACCGGGCCCACCCGGGCCGCCCGGTCCGCCGGGGCCCCTTGGTCCACCGGGTGCCGGCCCGCCTGGACCTCCCGGTCCGTGGCCACCCGGTCCCCCGGGTCCGGGGCCGGGACCACCAGGTCCTCCCGGATCACCCGGTGCGCGCGGTGCGGGTCCGCCGGGACCTCCAGGTCCGACCTGGCCATGGATGCCGCCGGGGTTCGGCGGTGCTCCAGGAGCCGCGCCGGCCGAACCAGCGCCCGCCCCCAGCGCCGCCGCCCCAAGGGCGAGGGCGATGGTGGCTCCCGCCATCAATTGCTTCAGTTTCATAGTCCTTCACCTGCCTACTTGTGTATTCAGCGCACGCGTGCCCCGATATACCGAACGTTAGATAGCGTGCCTATGAATTAGCTGGGACGCTTCCCTGAAAGGCTTTTGCGGGTTTGCTCACAGCAGGTCGCGCGGTGCTTCTCGAATCAGCAATCACCAACTGGATCACGTCTTCCGCGAGCCTTGCCTGGTGGATCCCAATTAACGAGGGCCCCATTGCGCTGCTAGCAACGTCTCGGGCTGCCACCGCTATGCACCTCGACGCCAGGTAGGCCGAGCGGCACCCGAAGGCTCCCGCTGAGTAAGCCATGGCAATAACGGCAGCTGCCTCGTGGTTCATACTAGATACAACACAAGAGCCCTGCACCGGGCTCGTCCAAAACAGTTCCTGTCTTCAGGGCGAGAATGGAGTGGGTGGCAGCGATGACGAGGTTGGACTCCGTCGAGCGCGCGGTTGCCGACATCGCTGCCGGCAGGGCGGTCGTCGTCATCGACGATGAAGACCGGGAGAACGAAGGCGATCTCATCTTCGCCGCCGAGAAAGCCACCCCGGAATTGGTGGCGTTCATGGTGCGCTACACGTCGGGATATCTGTGCGTGCCGTTGGATGGTGCGATTTGTGACCGACTGGGCCTGTTGCCGATGTACGCGGTCAACCAGGACAAGCATGGCACTGCCTACACCATTACGGTGGACGCCAGAAATGGTGTGGGAACGGGGATTTCGGCTTCAGATCGGTCCACGACCATGCGGTTGCTGGCTGACCCGGGCAGTGTCGCCGATGATTTCACCCGGCCTGGCCATGTAGTTCCGTTGCGCGCCAAGGACGGTGGCGTGTTGCGGCGGCCCGGTCATACCGAGGCGGCGGTAGACCTGGCTCGGATGGCGGGACTCTCGCCGGCCGGGGCGATCTGCGAAATCGTCAGCCAAAAGGACGAGGGCGCGATGGCCCAGACCGACGAACTGCGGGTCTTCGCCGACGAACACGATCTGGCGCTGATCGCCATCGCCGATTTGATCGAGTACCGCCGCAAGCACGAGAAGCACATCCAGCGGATCGCCGAGGCGCGCATCCCGACCCGGCACGGCGAATTCCGCGCAGTGGGTTACACCAGCATCTACGAAGATGTCGAGCACGTGGCTTTGGTGCGGGGCGAGATCGCCGGGCCCAACTTCGACGGTGACGATGTACTGGTCCGGGTGCACTCGGAATGTTTGACCGGTGACGTGTTCGGCTCACGTCGCTGCGACTGCGGACCGCAGCTGGACGCTGCGATGGCCATGGTCGCCCGAGAAAACCGGGGAGTGGTGCTCTACATGCGCGGCCACGAGGGTCGCGGCATCGGTCTGATGCACAAATTGCAGGCCTATCAGTTGCAGGACGCCGGCGACGACACCGTCGACGCCAACCTCAAGCTCGGATTGCCAGCCGACGCACGGGATTACGGCACCGGCGCGCAGATCCTGGTCGACCTCGGCGTTCATTCGATGCGGCTGCTGACCAACAACCCCGCCAAACGGGTTGGGCTGGACGGGTACGGGCTGCACATCATTGAGCGGGTGCCGCTACCGGTACGGGCCAACGCGGAGAACATCCGGTATCTGATGACCAAACGTGACCGGATGGGCCACGACCTGGTCGGCCTTGACGATTACCACGAATCCATCCATCTGCATGGCGAATTCGGGGGAGCTCTGTGACCGCCGGCGACCATGCAGTGGGGGCACCCCCAGCCGCGGAGCGGCGAGGGGGACGCAGCGATGCTGAGGAGCGGCGCATATGAGTGGAGGCGCCGGTGTGCCCGACATCGGGGCGCTCGACGCATCCGGGTTGCGTCTGGCCATCGTGGCCAGCACCTGGCACAAGCAAATCTGCGACGCGCTGCTCAGCAGCGCCTGCCAAATCGCCTGCGAGTGGGGCGTGCGCGACCCGACGGTAGTCCGGGTGCGCGGTGCCATCGAAATTCCGGTGGTCGCCCAGACACTGGCGCGCAACCATGATGCCGTCGTCGCGCTGGGCGTGGTGATCCGCGGGCAGACACCGCATTTCGACTACGTCTGCGACGCGGTGACCCAAGGGCTGACCCGCGTCTCACTGGACGAGTCGACTCCGGTTGCCAACGGCGTGCTGACCACCAACAACGAAGACCAGGCGCTGGACCGCGCGGGCCTGCCGCAGTCCGCCGAGGACAACGGCGCACAGGCGACCGCTGCGGCGCTGAGCACCGCGCTGACCCTGCGCGATCTGCGCGAAAAGCCGTGACCGGGAAGCCCAACCGGGACGGCTGGGATGTGCAGGTACGTCCTCACATGACTCCGTATGTGGCTTACGCGGTGGCTTTTGTAATCGCCGCGACCCTCATCGCGGTGGGCCTCCTGCTCAAGATGAAGTCCAGCGGCGTGATCTTCCAGACCGCCGATCAGGTCGCAATGGCGGGACTGGGCCTCGTCATCGCCGGGTCCGTGCTGCTATTCGCCCGGCCGCGGCTTCGGGTCGGCGCCGCCGGGCTCTCGGTGCGCAACCTGCTCGGCGACCGCTTGGTGCCATGGTCGGATGTGGTCGGTGTGTCGTTTCCGGCCAGCGCACGATGGGCGCGGATCGATCTACCCGACGATGAGTACATCCCGGTGATGGCGATCCAGACCGTCGACAAGGAACGCGCCGTGGACGCGATGGACAGCGTCCGGACCCTGCTGGCGCGATACCGGCCAGACCTGCAGTGAGCCGTCGTCCACCGAACGTGCCTCCAGCCGCACGCTCGTCGCCGAGTGTGCGGCCAGCTTCACGCTCGCGGCGTCGGCCTGCCGGACTAGCCTGACAATCGTGGCTGATCCCGCGAGCTACCGCCCCGCGCCCGGGTCTATCCCGGTCGAGCCAGGCGTGTATCGCTTCTCAGACCAGCACGGACGGGTGATCTACGTCGGCAAGGCCAAGAGCCTGCGCAGTCGGCTGACCTCCTATTTTGCCGACGTGGCGAGCCTGCATCCGCGGACCCGGCAGATGGTCACCACCGCCGCCAAGGTCGAATGGACGGTGGTCAACACCGAGGTTGAGGCGCTGCAGCTGGAATACAACTGGATTAAGGAGTTCGACCCCCGGTTCAACGTCCGCTACCGCGACGACAAGTCCTACCCGGTGCTGGCCGTCACCCTGAACGAGGAATTCCCCCGGCTGATGGTCTACCGTGGCCCGCGGCGCAAAGGCGTGCGCTATTTCGGGCCGTACTCGCATGCGTGGGCCATCCGGGAGACCCTGGACCTGCTCACCCGAGTTTTTCCAGCCCGCACATGTTCGGCCGGAGTATTCAAACGGCACAATCAAATTGGCCGCCCGTGCCTGCTCGGTTACATCGACAAGTGCTCAGCGCCGTGTATCGGTAGGGTCAGCGCCGAGCAGCATCGTCAGATCGTGCTGAACTTCTGCGACTTCCTGTCCGGCAAAACCGACCGCTACGCTCGCGGCCTGGAGCAGCAGATGCACGCCGCAGCGGCCGAGCTCGACTTCGAGCGCGCCGCCCGATTGCGCGACGACCTCGGGGCGTTGAAGCGGGCCCTGGAGAAGCAGGCCGTGGTGCTCGGCGACGGTACCGACGCAGATGTGGTGGCCTTCGCCGACGACGAGTTGGAAGCAGCCGTCCAGGTGTTCCACGTCCGCGGTGGCCGGGTTCGCGGCCAGCGTGGCTGGATCGTCGAAAAACCCGGCGATCCCGGTGATTCCGGCGAAGCACGGCTGGTCGAGCAGTTCCTGACCCAGTTTTACGCCGACCAAGCCGAACTCGACGGCGCCGCAGACGAATCCACCAACCCGGTGCCCCGGGAGGTCCTGGTGCCCTGTCTGCCGCCCAACTCCGACGAGTTGACCACCTGGCTTTCAGGGTTGCGTGGCTCGCAGGTGAGGCTGCGAGTACCGCGCCGCGGCGACAAACGGGCACTGGCCGAAACTGTGCAGCGGAATGCCAAAGATGCGCTGCAGCAGCACAAACTCAAGCGGGCCGGCGACTTCACTGCCAGATCGGCTGCGCTACAAAACATTCAAGAAGCCTTGGGTCTGGCCGACGCGCCGCTGCGGATCGAGTGCGTGGACATCAGCCATGTGCAGGGTACCGACGTCGTGGGTTCGCTGGTGGTGTTCGAAGACGGGCTGCCTCGCAAGTCCGATTACCGCCATTTCGCCATCCGGGAAGCTGCGGGCCACGGCCGTTCCGACGACGTCGCTTCGATCGCCGAAGTCACCCGGCGCCGGTTCACTCGGCACCTTCAAGATCAACAGGATCCCAAAGTCTTATCGCCGGAGGGAAAGTCGCGTAAGTTCGCCTATCCGCCCAACCTGTATGTCGTCGACGGCGGGGCTGCGCAGGTCAATATCGCCAGCGCAGTCCTCGACGAAATGGGCATCACCGATGTCGCGGTGATCGGTCTGGCCAAGCGGTTGGAGGAGGTGTGGGTGCCGTCGGAGCCCGACCCGATCATTTTGCCGCGCAACAGCGAGGGTCTCTACCTGCTGCAGCGGGTGCGCGACGAAGCCCATCGGTTTGCCATCAACTATCACCGCAGCAAACGGTCGAAGCGGATGACGGCCTCGGCACTGGATACGGTGCCCGGGTTGGGCGAGCATCGCCGGAAGGCACTGGTGACCCATTTCGGGTCGCTGGCCCGCCTCAGGGAGGCCACCGTCGACGAGATCACCGCTGTTCCGGGCATCGGAGTTGCGACGGCGACCGCGGTGCTCGACGCGCTGCGGGGCAGCGCCGCGAGATCGAACGGGACGACCGACGAGCAGGCCGTCGAACAGGCATCGGGATGACGGACCACGGGATGAACGGGGCGAATCAGGCCGGGCCATTGGGCAACGCGGTTCCGGGAGAGGCGGCCGCAACTCAGGCCGGCAACCACAGTGTCACAAACGAATCCGGCATCGACGTGGTGTTGGTAACCGGATTGTCTGGTGCCGGACGAGGCACCGCGGCCAAGGTACTCGAGGACCTCGGCTGGTACGTCGCCGACAACCTGCCGCCTCAGCTGATTACTCGGATGGTCGACTTCGGGCTGGCGGCGGGATCGCGGATCACCCAGCTGGCCGTGGTGATGGACGTCCGCTCCCGTGGGTTCACCGGTGACCTCGACTGGGTGCGCAACGACCTGGCCACCCGCGGCATCACTCCGCGGGTGGTGTTCATGGAGGCGTCCGACGATATGCTGGTGCGCCGCTACGAGCAGAATCGTCGCAGCCATCCGCTGCAAGGCAGGCAAACACTGGCCGAAGGTATCGCCGCTGAGCGCGACATGCTGGCCTCGGTTCGCGCCACCGCCGACCTGATCATTGACACCTCGACACTGTCGGTGCGCGAGCTGCGGGAAAGCATCGAACGGGCCTTCGGCGGCGAGACGGTGGCGCACACCAGCGTCACCGTCGAGTCCTTCGGGTTCAAATACGGTCTGCCGATGGACGCCGACATGGTGATGGATGTGCGATTCTTGCCCAATCCGCACTGGATCGACGAGTTGCGCCCGCACACTGGCCAACATCCGGCGGTCCGAGACTACGTGCTGGGCCAGACTGGCGCGGCGGAGTTTTTGGAGACTTACCATCGATTGCTGTGCCTGATTGTCGACGGCTACCGCAGGGAGGGGAAGCGATACATGACCGTCGCGATCGGCTGTACCGGCGGCAAGCACCGCAGCGTCGCCATCGCCGAGGCATTGGCGCGGCTACTGGAGCCCAACCAGCAACTGTCGGTGCGCGTGCTGCATCGGGATCTGGGTCGCGAATGAGCCGCGCCGGCGACGATGCAGTGGGGGCCCCTGCCGCTTGCGGGGGAGAGCGGCGCCAATGAGCCTTGGCAGCAGCCCCAGCATCGTTGCGTTGGGCGGTGGGCATGGCTTGTACGCGACGCTGTCGGCTGCCCGCCGGCTCACCCCGCACGTCACGGCTGTGGTGACCGTCGCAGACGACGGTGGCTCGTCCGGTCGGCTGCGCAGCGAGCTTGACGTGGTGCCGCCCGGTGATCTGCGAATGGCGTTGGCGGCGTTGGCATCCGATAGTCCGCACGGGCGACTCTGGGCGACCATTCTGCAGCATCGATTCGGCGGCAGCGGCGCGCTGGCCGGGCATCCGATCGGCAACCTGCTGCTCGCCGGGCTCAGCGAGGTGCTGGACGACCCGGTCGCCGCGCTCGACGAGCTCGGCCGCATCCTCGGCGTGCGCGGCCGGGTGCTGCCGATGTGCCCGATCGCGCTGCAGATCGAGGCCGATGTGTCCGGCCTAGAGGCCGACCCGCGGATGTTCCGCTTGATCCGCGGGCAGGTGGCGATCGCCACCACCCCGGGCAAGGTCCGTCGTGTCCGGCTGCTGCCCGGCTACCCGCCAGCCACCCGGCAGGCCGTCGACGCGATCATGTCCGCCGATCTGGTGGTGCTGGGTCCCGGATCGTGGTTCACCAGCGTGATCCCGCATGTGCTGGTACCCGGGCTGGCTTCGGCGCTGCAGGCGACGACGGCTCGTCGCGCGCTGGTCCTCAACCTGGTGGCCGAGCCGGGGGAGACGGCGGGCTTCTCGGTGGAGCGCCATCTGCATGTACTCGCGCAACACGCACCGGACTTCACCGTCCACGACGTGATCATCGACGCCGGACGGGTGCCTAGCGAGCGGGAGCGTGAGCAGCTACGACGTACGGCAACTCTGCTTCATGCGCAGGTTCAGTTCGCTGACGTGGCCCGGCCTGGTACACCTTTACATGACCCGGGCAAGTTGGCCGCGGCACTGGATGGGGTGGGCGTGCGCGAAACCGGCCCCCCGCCACCCTCGGCGACGGCCACGGACGCGATGCGCATCGAGAAAGAACGTCAGCAAACCGGCGCAGATGGACCGGCTCGTAACGGACCGAGAGGTGACGACGCGTGGCGATGACGGCCGAAGTCAAGGACGAGTTGAGCCGCCTGGTGGTGAACTCGGTGAGCGCAAGGCGTGCCGAAGTGACCTCCCTGCTGCGGTTCGCCGGTGGTCTCCACATCGTGGCCGGCCGGGTGGTCGTCGAAGCCGAAGTAGATTTGGGCAGCATCGCGCGCCGGCTGCGCAAGGACATCTTCGACCTGTACGGCTACAACGCGGTCGTGCATGTGTTGTCCGCCAGCGGAATACGCAAAACTACCCGGTACGTGTTGCGAGTTGCCAACGACGGTGAGGCGCTCGCCCGCCAGACCGGACTGCTCGACTTGCGTGGGCGGCCGGTGCGGGGGCTGCCCGCCCAGGTCGTGGGCGGCAGTGTCGGCGACGCCGAAGCCGCCTGGCGAGGTGCCTTCTTAGCGCACGGCTCGCTGACCGAGCCGGGTCGCTCTTCGGCGCTGGAAGTCAGCTGCCCGGGACCGGAGGCCGCGCTGGCGCTGGTGGGGGCGGCGCGCCGGCTCGGGGTCAGCGCCAAGGCGCGTGAAGTGCGCGGTGCTGACCGGGTAGTGGTCCGCGACGGTGAGGCCATCGGGGCGTTGTTGACCCGTATGGGCGCCCAGGACACCCGGCTGGTCTGGGAAGAGCGGCGAATGCGCCGCGAGGTGCGGGCCACCGCCAACCGGCTGGCGAACTTCGACGATGCCAATCTGCGGCGCTCAGCTCGCGCGGCGGTGGCGGCAGCCGCCCGGGTGGAACGTGCCCTGGAGATCCTCGGCGACACGGTGCCCGACCACCTGGCTGCGGCCGGCAAGTTGCGCATCGAGCACCGGCAGGCCTCGTTGGAGGAGCTGGGTCGGCTGGCCGACCCTCCGATGACGAAAGATGCTGTGGCGGGCCGCATTCGGCGCCTGCTCTCGATGGCCGACCGCAAGGCCAAGGTCGACGGAATCCCGGACACCGAATCCGCGGTGACCCCGGATTTGTTGGAGGACGCGTAGGCTCCGGTGCTACTTGGGTGCCAGACAGATGAGCTGACTGGTTGCCGGCGGTATTCGGGGTCCCGAAATATCCTCGGGCGGCTCCAGATCAACTGATACCGAAGCGCAGTGCCTGCCCTGGGCAGGGCTCTGGATCTCGGTGACGACGTACCTGCCGAACTCTTTCGCAGGAGGATTAGACCCAATTTCCGCCATGATCTCTGGCGCCACCTTTGGCAACGGCAGTGATTCGTCGCATGCCGACGGCGCATACAGCAAAACCACCGTCGGCCCATTGGGACGAGTCACCGCCGGATAGCAGTAACCGACCCGAACCAGGTACTTCACGCAGTAGTATGCGCGCTCGTCACGGGTGAGTGCCTCGTAGTCGATCCGGATGCACTGCGGGGCATTGGCATGAAACCCATCGTTGCGGACGCGGGCGGCCGGGCTGTTGCAGGAAACAACTCGCGGATGGGAAGGCGCCAGTTTGGAACCATAGGTAAACCTGTTGAGGCACGTGCCTGAGTCCGTTGAGAACACCAGTTTCAACGTCGCATCGTTGTAGCCGCGCGGGTCGTCATATCCCGATGCAGAAATCCAATCGCATGCTCCCAGCAGGAGTACAAGAAGTATCGATGCCCTTGTGAAATAGTGCTTTTCGGCCCGCCCAGCATCTCGCACACGACCACCATAACCCACAGGGCAACACGTTCTCGAGCCCGTCGAGCGGACGAAAACAGCCCCACTTCGAAGGCAACTGGCGAGCGGTCGGCTGTTCCGGGAGTCGACACGTGATGGCAATTACTCCAGCTCGGTGTTTCGGCCAGTTTGCAAGATCGGCACGGATGGCCTCATGTTGGCCGATACATTGGCATCGCCACTGGTTCCACACTCGCAGCGAGGCGATCATGGGATTCATCACACCGGACCTTCCTGACGTCGATCACGACACCTGGCCGACGCAACCGGCGGCTTCGAGACTGCAAGTGGCGACCCGCCATTGGGTAGAGCATGGCTTCGGCACCCCGTCTGCGATCTATCTGCTGTATGTGCTCAAGATGGCGGTGTATGCAGGAGGCGCCGCAGCCGTCATCTCGTTGACCCCAGGTCTGGGGGGATTGGGTCACATCGGACAGTGGTGGACGCAGCCGATCGTGTACCAGAAGTTCGTCGTCTTCACCTTGCTGTTCGAGGTATTGGGCCTGGGCTGTGGATCGGGTCCACTGACCGGCAGGTTCTGGCCGCCGATCGGCGGGTTCCTTTATTGGTTGCGGCCCAAGACGATTCGTCTACCACCGTGGCCTAATGAGGTTCCGTTCACCGGTGGTGATACTCGCACTATCCTCGACGTCGGTCTCTACGCCATCGTCTTGGCCTCCGGGGTCTGGGCGCTGTTGTCACCCGGCCAGGGCGGACCGGTCACCGAGGTCGGCGATGTCGGTCTGATCGACCCTGTACTGGTCGTCCCGACGATCGTCTCGCTGGCCGTCCTGGGTCTGCGTGACAAAACCATCTTCTTGGCCGCCCGTGCCGAGCACTACTGGCTGAAACTCTTCGTGTTTTTGTTCCCGTTCGTCGACCAGATCGCCGCCTTCAAGATCATCATGCTCGGCCTGTGGTGGGGAGCGGCGACCTCCAAACTCAACCACCATTTCCCGTATGTCGTGGCGGTGATGATGAGCAACAACGCGCTGCTGCGGGGTAAGGCTTTCAACTGGTTGAAGCGCATGCTCTACCGCGACCCGGTCCACGATTTGCGCCCGTCGTGGCTACCGAAGCTGATGGCCCACGTCGGCGGGACCACGGCGGAATTCATTGTGCCGGCGGTCCTGGTCTTTTTCGCCGACAGTCAGCCGTGGCGGTGGTACCTGATCGGATTCATGGTGATCTTTCACCTCAACATCATTTCCAACCTCCCGATGGGAGTTCCGTTGGAGTGGAACGTGTTCTTCATCTTCTCGCTGTTCTACCTGTTCGGGCATTACAGCAACATCTCGATCTACGAGCTCGATTCGCCACTGCTGCTGGCTTTCCTGATAGTGGCGCTTGCAGTCGTTCCGATCGTGGGAAATATGTTTCCGCAACAGATTTCGTTCCTGCCCGCGATGCGCTACTACGCCGGTAACTGGGCCTCGAGCCTTTGGTGCTTCCGTGCGGGCGCCGAGGAGAAGATGGAAGCAAACATCATCAAGAGCTCAGCGGTGGCGGCCAACCAGCTGGCCAAGCTCTATGATCCGGCGATCGCGGAAATCATGGGCGATAAGGCTCGAGCGTTCCGGTCCATGCACGTTCACGGCCGGGCGCTCAACGGACTGCTGCCCCGCGCGGTTGAGGACACGGCGGACTACAAATTGCGGGAGGGCGAAATCGTTGCCGGACCGCTGATCGGCTGGAATTTCGGCGAAGGCCACCTGCACAACGAGCAACTGCTCGAGGCGGTGCAGCGGCGCTGCGATTTCGGAGACGGCGACCTCCGGGTAATCATCCTCGAGGGCCAACCCATTCACATCCAGAAGCAGTGGTACCGGATTGTCGACGCCAAGACCGGTCTGATCGAGGAAGGCTACGTCGAGATCGAGGAAATGCTGAGCCGCCAGCCCTGGCCCGAGCCCGATGACGAATTCCCGGTCCACCCGACAACTCACAGCACCGACGCCACGTCGGGATGACGACGGTTGGCCGTAACCCAACCGCGATTCGCGGCGCATTCCCGCAGCTACTAGGCTAGCTGCGGGCAGAGCATCAGCGATGAAGGAGACAAAGACGTGACGGTCCGGGTAGGCATTAACGGCTTCGGCCGTATCGGACGCAACTTCTACCGGGCCCTGCTGGCGCAGCACGCCGAGGGCGCTAGCACCGACGTCGAGTTGATCGCGGTCAACGACCTGACCGACAACACGGCGCTGGCCCATCTGCTCAAGTTCGACTCGATCCTGGGCCGGCTGCCCTACGACGTCAGCCTGGAAGGCGACGACACCATCGTCGTCGGCAACACCAAGATCAAGTCCTTGGCGATCAAGGAGGGTCCGGCGGCGCTGCCCTGGGGCGATCTGGGCGCTGACGTCGTCGTCGAATCCACTGGCATCTTCACCGACGCCGCCAAGGCCAAGGGTCACCTGGACGCCGGCGCCAAAAAGGTGATCATTTCCGCGCCGGCCACCGACCCCGACATCACCATCGTGCTCGGGGTCAACGACGACAAGTACGACGGCAGCCAAAAGATCATCTCCAACGCCTCGTGTACCACGAACTGCCTTGCGCCGCTTGCCAAAGTGCTGCACGACGAATTCGGCATCGTCAAAGGTTTGATGACCACCATCCACGCCTACACCCAAGACCAGAACCTGCAGGACGGGCCGCACAAGGATCTTCGCCGTGCCCGTGCGGCCGCGCTGAACATCGTCCCGACGTCCACCGGCGCCGCCAAAGCCATCGGTCTGGTGCTGCCCGAGTTGAAGGGCAGGCTCGACGGCTACGCGCTGCGAGTCCCGATCCCGACCGGCTCGGTCACCGACCTCACGGCAGAGCTGTCCAAATCGGCCAGCGCCGACGAGATCAACTCCGTGTTCAAGGCCGCCGCGGAAGGCAAGCTCAAGGGAATCCTCAAGTACTACGACGCGCCGATCGTCTCCAGCGACATCGTCACCGACCCGCACAGTTCGATCTTCGATGCAGGACTGACCAAGGTGATCGACAACCAGGCCAAGGTGGTGTCCTGGTACGACAACGAATGGGGCTACTCCAACCGCCTGGTCGACCTGGTCGCGTTGGTCGGCAAGTCGCTGTAGCCGTGGCACAGTCCTCGCTCCCAACCCTCGACGACTTACTGGCCCAAGGGGTTTCCGGTCGTAGTGTGCTGGTTCGCTCCGACCTGAATGTTCCACTCGATGACGGCACCATCACCGATCCCGGACGTATCACTGCCTCGGCGCCCACGCTGAAAGCGCTGACCGACGCCGGCGCCAAAGTGGTGGTGACCGCGCATCTGGGACGACCCGACGGCAAACCCAACCTGGAACTGTCGTTAGCGCCGGTCGCCGCGGCACTCGGCGAGGCGCTGGGACAGGACGTGCAGTTGGCCGACGACGTCGTCGGCCGCGATGCGCAGGCCCGCGCCGAGCGTCTGACCGACGGGGATGTCCTGCTGCTGGAGAACATTCGCTTCGACCCGCGGGAGACCAGTAAGGACGACCAGCAGCGGCTGGCACTGGCCCGAGAACTCGCCGAACTGGTCGGATCGACCGGCGCTTTCGTGTCCGACGGCTTCGGGGTGGTGCATCGCAAGCAGGCCTCCGTCTACGACGTCGCGACGCTACTGCCGCACTACGCCGGCAAGCTGGTCGCCGACGAGGTCAGCGTGCTCGAGCGGCTGACCAGTTCGACGCGACGGCCCTACGCGGTGGTACTTGGAGGGTCGAAGGTATCGGACAAGCTCGGTGTGATCGAGCAACTGGCAACCAAAGCCGACAGCATTGTGATCGGCGGTGGCATGTGCTTCACATTCCTCGCTGCACTGGGTCTTTCGGTGGGCACGTCGTTGCTGCAGGAGGAGATGATCGATACCTGCCACCGGCTGCTGGACACCTACGGCGACGTGCTGCGCCTGCCGGTGGACATCGTGGTAGCCGACGAGTTCGCCGCTGATTCACCGCCGCAGGTCGTCGCCGCTGACGCGATCCCGGACGGCAAGATGGGGCTGGACATCGGACCGGGATCAGTGATCCGCTTCACCACGCTGCTGTCCAACGCCGCAACCATCTTCTGGAATGGTCCGATGGGGGTGTTCGAGTTTCCGGCGTTCGCCGTCGGCACCAAGGGTGTCGCCGAAGTGATCGCCGATGCGACTACCAAGGGCGCGTTCAGCGTGATCGGCGGTGGCGACTCGGCTGCGGCGGTGCGGGCGCTGGGCCTCCCTGAGGACCGGTTCTCGCACATCTCCACCGGCGGTGGGGCGTCATTGGAATACCTTGAGGGCAAAGAGCTGCCCGGCCTGCAAGTGCTGAGCACCTAAGCTAAGGAAGTCGATGAGCCGTAAGCCGCTGATTGCCGGCAACTGGAAGATGAACCTCAACCATTTCGAGGCGATCGCGCTGGTGCAGAAGATCGCGTTCTCGCTGCCGGACAAGTATTACGACCGGGTCGACGTTGCGGTCATTCCGCCGTTCACCGATCTGCGCAGCGTGCAAACCCTGGTCGACGGCGACAAGCTGCGGCTGACCTACGGCGCCCAGGACCTCTCGCAGCATGACTCGGGGGCCTACACCGGTGAGATCAGCGGCGCCTTTCTGGCCAAGCTGGGGTGCACTTATGTCGTCGTCGGCCACTCCGAGCGGCGCAGTTATCACAATGAGGACGACGCGTTGGTGGCCGCCAAGGCCGCTGCCGCGCTCAAGCTCGAGCTGACCCCTATCGTCTGCATCGGCGAGCACCTGGAAGTCCGGGAAGCCGGTGAGCACGTCGCCCACTGCCAGAACCAACTGCGTGGATCGCTGGCGGGCCTATCCGGCGAGCAGATCGCCAAGGTCGTGATCGCCTACGAGCCGGTGTGGGCGATCGGCACTGGGCGGGTGGCCAGTGCGGCCGATGCCCAGGAGGTGTGCTCGGCCGTCCGCGATGAGCTGGGCAAGCTGGCCTCACCGCAAATCGCCGACACCGTCCGGGTGCTCTACGGCGGCTCGGTGAACGCCAAGAACATCGGCGACATCGTCGCGCAGGACGATGTCGATGGCGCCCTGGTCGGCGGCGCGTCGTTGGACGGCGAGCAGTTCGCGACGCTGTGCGCCATTGCTGCCGGAGGGCCACTGCCGTAACCGGTGGGGCAGACGGGGCTGTAGGGGCATGTCGAGTTGACGATTGAATTTGGCGCGTTTAGCTTAACGAAACCTGATAGAAATACAGGGTCGTTAAGTTTGAGTGGTTACGCAGCTGTACCACTGTGCGGGGAGGCAACGATGGTTGGTCGCGACGGCGCCAAAGGCACGAAGAGCTCAGGGAACTCTAAGGTACGCCGGCGTCTAGTATTAGGCACAGGCGGGGCTGTCGGCGCCTTCCTTGCCGCGGCTGCGATGGCAACCGGCTCGGCGTCCCCGGCGAAGGCCGACTTCGACGAGTTGCTCGACCCGATCATCCAGCCGCTGCTGACGTCGCTGACCGACTCCCTCGCCGGCTTCGACCCCACCCTCGCCACGGATGTGACCAGTTGGACCGACAGCCTGCTCGCCGGCCTGAACTCGATCGACCTGACGCTTCCGTCGACCGCGGAGCCTGCGGCAGCAGCAGCGGCGGCCGCCTCCCCGATAACGGGCACCTACACTCTTCCGCTGACGCTCCTCGAGGGCACTGAGCCGAGCGTGCAGGCTTCGATCGCCGGAGGCCCGGACGTGCCGCTGCTCGTCGACACCGGATCCAGCGGCCTCGTCATCCCCTACACGGACCTGGGGTCAAACTCTCTTCAGGCGTTTGAGAACCTGTTGAGCCTCGGATTCCCCACCGGCATCAGTGAGAGCGGCTACAGCGGCGGGATCGACTACCTCTATCTGACCTACGACAACGTGACAACTGATTACGGGGTCGCTGACAACCTCACCACGACCGGCCCCGTCGACGTGGAGATCTTGTCTTGGCCGACGTCGTTGAGCACCCCGACGCAGTTTGAGGAACTTTTCACCAATACCGCTTTTCAGGACTTCCTCTCGAATAATCAGGTAGACGGCATTCTGGGTATCGGCGAAAACACCGCGGGCCCGGCGGCCAACAGTCCGTTGGCGGACTACGGCGGTGTGCTCGTTGACGTACCCAAGCAAGCGCTGATCGTCGAGCCCACCGCCCCGGCTGGCGGCGACCCGGTCAGCGGAAACCCGATCAGCAACCTCTACGAGACCGTCACGACCGGCGGCTCGACTGTGGGTTCAGCGGTCTCCGACGACGTCGACTCCGGCGGTGTCTACGGAACCATCCCATCAAGCCTGGCTTCCGATGTGGCGCCGGGCAGCACGATCACCGTCTACACCAGCCAGAACGGCACGGAGCTGTACTCCTACACCGTGGGCAGCGCTGCCGAGGAGCCGACGTCGGTGTCTGGGACCTCGATCGACAGCGGCGTCGAGCCGTACTTGGAAGAGCCAATTTACATCGACTATTCCAACGACACGATGACGTTCTACCCGCACCCCTAGCACCGGTCTGAGCCGGTCGATCGCCGGCCGGTAAGGTGTTAGCCATGCAATTGGCCTTGCAGATTACCCTGGTGGTCACCAGCGTTCTGGTGGTCTTGTTGGTGCTGCTGCACCGGGCAAAAGGTGGCGGCCTGTCGACGCTGTTCGGTGGCGGCGTGCAGTCCAGCCTGTCCGGGTCGACCGTGGTGGAGAAAAACCTGGACCGCCTGACCTTGTTCGTCATGGGCATCTGGCTGGTGGCCATCATCGGCATGGCGCTGCGGATCAAATACAACGCCTGAGCTTCCTTGCTTGCAGCGCGGCGTAACCCGCGGGACCCGATACTGGACTGATGGTTGACGTTTCCGATATCGGGCTGGAACCGATCGGCGCCGTACAACGCACCCGCACCGGCCGTGAGGCCACCGAGCCGATGCGCGAGGACATCCGGCTGCTCGGCGCGATCCTGGGCGACACCGTTCGCGAGCAGAACGGCGACGAGGTGTTCGACTTGGTCGAGCGCGCCCGGGTGGAGTCGTTTCGGGTGCGTCGCTCGGAAATCGAACGGGCCGAGGTCGCCGACATGTTCGCCGGAATCGACATCCACCAGGCGGTCCCCGTCATCCGGGCGTTCAGCCACTTCGCGCTGCTGGCCAACCTGGCCGAAGACGTCCACCGGGAGCGGCGCCGGGCAATTCACGTGGCCGCTGGTGAGCCGCCGCAAGACAGCAGCCTGGCCGCCACGTACCGCAAGCTCGACGCCGCCGACCTGGACGCGGCGACCGTCGCCGAGGCGCTGACCGATGCGCTGGTTGCCCCGGTCATTACCGCGCACCCGACCGAGACCCGCCGCCGCACGGTGTTCGCCGTCCAGCACCGGATCACCGAGCTGATGCGGCTGCGCGCCGACGGCCACATCGACACCGACGACATCTTGCCCGAGCTGCGCCGCCAGATCCTGACGCTGTGGCAGACCGCGCTGGTCCGATTGTCGCGGCTGCAGATCTCCGACGAGATCGAGGTCGGGCTGCGCTATTACCGGGCCGCATTTTTCGAGGTGATCCCGAAGGTCAACGCGGAGGTCCGGCAGGCGTTGCGGACGCGCTGGCCCGACACGGATCTGCTGGCCAGGCCCATCTTGCGGCCGGGATCCTGGATCGGCGGAGACCGCGACGGCAACCCGAACGTCACCGCTGAGGTCGTGAGGTTGGCCACCGGCAGTGCCGCCTACACCGCGCTGGGCCATTACTTGTCCGAACTGAACTTGCTGGGACAGGAGCTGTCGATGTCGGCGCGGCTGGTCGCGGTCACTCCGGAGCTGGACGCGCTGGCCGAAGCCTATGACGAACCGGCCCGCGCTGACGAGCCCTACCGGCGCGCGGTGCTGGTGATCCGCGGCCGGCTCACCGCGACCGCGGACCAGATCCTGGACCGTCAGCCGTCAGATCGTCTCGACCTGGGTTTGGAACGATATGCGACACCAGCCGAACTGCGGGCCGATTTGGACACCGTCGACGCCTCACTGCGTGCCAACGGCGGCGCGCTGTTAGCTGACGACCGGCTTGCCCAGTTGCGAGAGGCCGTGGAGGTGTTCGGTTTTCATCTGTCCGCGCTGGATATGCGACAGAACTCCGATGTGCACGAAGAGGTGGTTGGCGA
Organism: uncultured Actinomycetota bacterium; assembly: GCA_963838755.1. Classification (GTDB taxonomy): domain Bacteria; phylum Actinomycetota; class Actinomycetes; order Mycobacteriales; family Mycobacteriaceae; genus Mycobacterium. Next base: position 71,157 of record CAWISO010000025.1, read on the forward strand.
GCTGCTGGCGTGGGCGGGCGTGCATGACGACTACGCGTCGTTGCCCGAAGATGAGCGCGTTACCCTGCTGGTCGGTGAACTCGGCACCCGCCGGCCGCTGCTCAGCGAGCGTGCCGAACTCTCCGAGTTGGTCCAGGGCGAGCTCGGCGTCATGGAAGCCGCCGCACGCGCGATCGAGACTTACGGGCCGCGGGTAATACCCAACTACATCATCTCGATGTGCCGGTCGGTGTCCGATCTGCTGGAGGCGGCGGTCCTGCTCAAGGAAGTCGGTCTATTGGACGCGTCCGGACCAGAACCCTACTGCCCGGTGGGTATCGTGCCGCTGTTCGAGACCATCGACGACCTGCGCGCTGGGGCGTCGATCCTGGAGGCCGCGCTGGATCTTCCGCTGTACCGCACGATCGTGCACGCGCGTGGCGAAAACCAGGAGGTAATGCTCGGCTACTCCGACTCCAATAAGGACGGCGGATATCTGGCCGCCAACTGGGTGTTGTATCGAGCCGAACTGGACTTGGCCGAATCGGCTCGTAAGACCGGAATCCGGTTGCGGCTCTTCCACGGTCGCGGCGGAACAGTTGGCCGCGGTGGCGGCCCCAGCTACGAGGCGATCCTGGCGCAGCCGCCCGGAGCGGTCAACGGCTCGCTGCGCCTCACCGAGCAGGGCGAGGTGATCGCCGCCAAGTACGCCGAACCGCAGATGGCGCGGCGCAACCTCGAGGCGCTAGTGGCCGCCACGCTGGAATCGACCCTGCTCGACGTCGAGGGTCTCGGCGACGACGCGGGTCCCGCCTATGAAGTCCTCGACGATCTGGCTGGCCGCGCGCAGCGCGCCTACGCCGAATTGGTCCACAAGACACCGGGTTTCGTCGACTATTTCCTGGCGTCCACCCCTGTCAGCGAAATCGGCGCGATGAACATCGGCAGCCGGCCGAGCTCCCGGAAGGCGACCCAGTCGATCGAAGACCTGCGGGCGATCCCGTGGGTGCTGGCGTGGAGCCAGTCGCGGGTCATGCTGCCGGGCTGGTACGGCACCGGTACGGCCGTCGAGGGCTGGCTCGACGACGGCGGACGCATCGAGGTGCTCCGCGAGCTGTATGAACGTTGGCCGTTCTTCCGCACCGTGCTGTCGAATATGGCCCAAGTGCTGGCCAAGTCCGATCTGGGCCTGGCGGCTCGCTACGCGGAGCTGGTTGATGATAAAGCGTTGCGCCGCAGAGTCTTCGACAAGATCACCGAGGAGCACACCCGCACGATCA
>CAWISO010000026.1:0-155026 GCA_963838755.1 uncultured Actinomycetota bacterium
GGTGTATCGCCCGCCCAGCACGTTACGAGCCAGCGCGGCGTCGGTAGCGTCGGTGTTGGCCCATAAGGCCTCGAACAGCGCCTCGACCCGCAGTCTGGCCTGCTGGCAGAACGCGTCGGCCAACTCGTATGCCTGCTGCCCGCGGGCCGGATCGGCAACTCGCTGAGCCTCCGCCCGCACGCACGTGGCCGCGATCGCGAAAAGTTCGGCGCCGATGTCCACCACCCGCCCGAGGAATCCCTGCTTCTGCTCCAGCGCGGCTTGCCAGCGCGCCATGCCGTAGAACGTGTTACGGGCGAGCTTGCGCGCGGAGCGCTCGACGAAGCGCAGATGCGTGGCCAAGTTGCCGAACTCGCGAAACGCGGTCGGTCGTTGTCCCTCACCGAAAACCAACTGCGGCAACCACTTTGCATAAAACCCGCTCGCCCCTGCCGCTGCCTTCGCCTTCTGGCGGACATCGGCTTTGGGATTCGCCAGATCCCCGGCGGCAGTCAGGTGTGCGTCGACAGCCTCCCGGGCAATGAGGAGCCGCATGATCTCGCTGGAACCTTCGAAGATGCGGTTAATCCTCAGGTCGCGGACCACCTGCTCGACCGGCACTGCCCGCTCCCCGCGCGCTGCCAGCGATTCGGCGGTTTCGTAGCCGCGACCACCGCGGATTTGCAGCAGTTCGTCGGCGATCACACAAGACATCTCGCTGGACCACAGCTTGGCCAGCGCGGCTTCGATCCGAATGTCGTTGCGGCCTTCGTCGGCCATCTGACCGGACAGCTCCAGCACCGATTCGAGCGCGTAGGTGGTTGCGGCGATAAACGAGATCTTGTTCGCGACGGCGGCGTGCTCACCGACCGGTTTGCCCCACTGCACCCGTTCGCACGACCACTCCCGAGCGATTTTCAGCGACCACTTCGCCGAGCCGGCCGCAATCGCGGGTATCGAGAGTCGCCCGGCGTTCAGCGTCGTCAGCGCGATCTTCAGCCCGTCGCCTTCCCGGCCGATCAGGTTTTCGACCGGCACTCTGACGCGATGCAGTCGGGTAAGGCCGTTTTCGATCCCGCGCAACCCCATGAAGTTGTTGCGCCGCTCCACGGTGATGCCGGGTGAATCGGCCTCCACCACGAAAGCGCTGATGCCGCCCCGATGCCCCTCACTCTTGGGCACTGCGGCCATGACCACCAGCAGGTCGGCGACCACCCCGTTGGTCGTCCAGAGCTTCACGCCGTCGATCTCGTATGCCTGTCCGTCGTCGACGGGAGTGGCCGTCGAGGCCAGCCGCGCCGGGTCGGAGCCCACATCCGGCTCGGTGAGCAAGAACGCCGATATCGCTCCGGCGGCGCACCGCGGTAAAAACTTTCGCTTTTGTTCCTCACTTCCCGCGAGCTTGAGCGGTTCGGGCACCCCGATCGACTGATGCGCCGAAAGCAGCGCACCGAGACTGGGATGCACGCTCGAAACCATCTGCAGAGCGCGGTTGTAAGCGACCTGCGACATGTCCAAGCCACCGTATTCGGACGGGATCTTCATGCCGAAACAACCCAACTCAGCCAGACCCTTTACGTACTCGTCCGGAATCTGAGCGTCGCGTTCAATGACGCTGCCGTCCACGGTATCGAGGAATTCCCGCAGCCGGCCGATGAACGCGTCGGTCCGAGCGGCCTCATCGTCAGAGGGCTTGGGAAAAGGGTGAATAAGCTCGAGTGGAAAACGGCCAAGGAAAAGCTCCTTGGCCAATGACGGTTTTTCCCAACCGCTTTCGCGAGATTCCTCGGCTACGGCTCTCGCTTGCTCCTCGCTGACCTGTGCCTGCTGCGCCATCGGACTCCCTCACTCGACCGACCTCCTGCGGAGATTCGGTTCCAGTGTTCCCCGCGGCGCCCGCGGATACACGCGTTTGTGCAACTACCGCACGAGAACCGAAGGCGGCGGGTGCAGGCTCAGGCGTCCAGTTCGCGGGCGACGGCTTTGACCACCTCGGAGACCCTGCGGGCGCTTTTGCGGTCCGGGTAGCGGCCCTTGCGCAACTCGGGCTGCACCGTGCCCTCCAGCAGGGTAATCATGTCCTCGACCATGCCGTGCAGTTCATCTGGGCTGTGCTTGTGCTCGGCAGGGCCCTCGCGGCGCGGGCGCGACAAAGTGGGTGGCGGGTCAAGCAGTTTGAGACTCAGTGCCTGCGGTCCGCGGCGTCCAGAGGCAACGCCGAATTCGACACGCTGCCCAGCCTTGAGGCCTTCGACCCCCGCGGGCAACGCCGAGGACCGGACGTAAACGTCCTCGCCCTCCTCCTGGGACAGAAAACCGAATCCCTTATCCGCGTCATACCACTTCACCTTGCCAGTCGGCACCGGTCTCACCTGCTTGTCTAACGGATAACTAACTTGGGCCACACAATGAAGCGTCCCGCCTGCGCAGGACGCAATGACTGCTGATCCTACTCGGATCGCTGACGGCCGAGCACCGAAGTTTCTCGCTACGCTGGCACTACCGCTGGAGGAGACAATGCGCCTGATCCTGAACATTATTTGGTTGATTTTCGGCGGCCTCTGGCTGGCCCTCGGCTACCTGCTGGCTGCCCTTATCTGCTTCCTTCTCATCATCACCATCCCCTTCGGCTTCGCTGCACTGCGCATCGCATCCTATGCGTTGTGGCCGTTCGGGCGGACGATCATCGACAAGCCCGGCGCCGGCAATGGCGCGCTGGTCGGCAACATCATCTGGCTGGTGCTGTTCGGGATATGGCTCGCGATCGGACACCTGGTGAGCGCGGTGGCGATGGCGCTGACAATCGTCGGTATTCCGCTCGCGTTGGCCAACCTAAAGCTGATCCCGGTGTCGCTGGTGCCGCTGGGCAAAGAAATCGTTCCGGTGGGTATCCGACCGGAGTCGGTCGAAGCCGGATCGCGGCGGGCATGAAAAACCACCGACCGCATCGACGTGTTACGGCGCTCACCGGCGGTCCGTAGTGTGAGATCAGTCACATAACGGTTTGATCACAGCACGGCAACGGCCGGATAGCGGCCGCGTTGACCTGCATCGACGACGAGCTTTCCTGGCATTTTTCGTGTCGGCGGCAGACGAAACGCTGGATTCGCCAAAAAATGACTCCGCCGCGATCACGCGCTAGCGTCGTGCGCGGGCTTGCCGAGTCTTCCTGAGCGACGGGCCTTCTCGCCTATAGCGCCGAGCTCCATCCGATAGGCGAGCCCACACAAACCCGTGGATGGAGGCGGGGGACCCACTTGGTCCGCCGAAATCGGACCGGAGTCGCGTGCGGCTCCTTGGGGTGAAGCCATCACCGTTCCTGCGGGAATCGGTGTGGCCGGGCGACCTCTTCCGCCCGAACCCGACAGCTGACCTCGCGGGCGCATCAAGAGAGGACGTCTTCGACGTATGAGCGGACGGCATCGTAAGCCCACCACTTCCAACATCAGCGTCGCCAAACTTGCTTTCACTTCAGCTGTGATCGGTGGCGGTGGCATCGCACTGGCGGGGCACGCGTCCGCGGCCACCGACAGCGAATGGGATCGCGTCGCTGGATGTGAGTCCGGCGGCAACTGGGCCATCAACACCGGCAACGGGTATCACGGCGGACTGCAGTTCTCGTCAGGCACCTGGGCCGCCCACGGTGGCGGACAGTTCGCCTCATCGGCGAACCAAGCCTCCCGGGAACAGCAGATCGCGGTCGCCGAGCGCGTGCTGGCCACCCAAGGGCGCGGCGCCTGGCCGGTGTGCGGCCATGGACTCTCGGCCGCCACGCCGCGCAACGTCGTCGCCGACGCACCGGCACCAGACCGGCCGCCACCACCAGCCGAGCTGGCGGCATTCAACGCTCCTCCGCCGGACGCCCCTCCGCCGGCCGACCCGGCACCTCCGGCCGACCCCGCTCCGCCCGCCGAGCCGGCAGCAGCCGAACCGGCCCCGGCCGAGGCACCTCCGCCGGCCGACCCCGCGCCACCTGCCGAGCCGGCAGCAGCCGAACCGGCCCCGGCCGACACACCTCCACCACCTCCGCCGGCCGACCCCGCACCGCCTGCCGAGCCGGCAGCAGCCGAACCGGCCCCGGCCGACACACCTCCACCACCTCCGCCGGCCGACCCCGCACCGCCGGTCGAGACTGTCGCAGTCGATGCCCCGGCACCACCGGCCGAGGAACCCGGGCCGCCGGGCGAGGAATACGGGCCGCCGATCGAATCGCAGGCTATCCAGGTGGCGATGGAGCCGCCGGCTCCCGCCGATACTCCGTCAGATGTCCAGCAGGCCAGCGCCGTGGCGCACTGGACCTTCGCCCCCGCTCCGGCCGACTCCGCGCCAGGGCTGCCGACTACGCCGCCGCAGAACTTGGACCCGAGCTACGTCAGGGATCTGCTCAACGCGATCCAGTCGCAGGGCGTCAGGGGTAACCCTGCCCTGTCCTCGCTCGCCTAATCGCTGCAGCGCCAGGCTTTCGCCGCCTAGCGGTTGACCTCCGTCACGGGGTGTACGTAGGGCAACTCGTCAGCAGGCAGCGGGAAGATCACGTCACCGTAGGGGGACAGCGCGCCCACCCGATCGGTTGCCAGTTCGCTCACCGCGTGGTCCTCCGGGTTGGTTGTCGGCCAGCCCCTGTCGACGTAGCGGGTCTTCTCGGTCTTCTGCGCCTTTTTGCCAGCGTTGTCAGCCACGTGGTTCATTCTGACAGGTCCCCGGCGACGTTGCCGGTTCGGCTCTTCGATTTGCGCCAGCGTGACCTGCTCGCCATCACCTCGGCGGGCGCGCTGGCCCAGCTGCTTTACGCTGGTCAGCGATGACCGAACACACCCCGGGTGTCCCGCTGGGGTCATGGCTGGCCGACTTGCCCGACGAGCGGCTCATCCGCTTACTGGAGTTGCGGCCGGACCTTGCTCAGCCCCCACCTGGCAGCATCGCCGCGCTTGCCGCCCGCGCCCAGGCCCGTCAGTCAGTCACGGCTGCCACCGACGAACTGGACTTTATGCGGCTGGCAATGATCGACGCGCTGCTGGTACTGCACGCCGACACGGCGCCGGTGCCGCTTGCCAAGCTGCTCGCGCTCATCGGCGATCGCGCGCCTGAACCCGACGTGCTCGATGCGCTTGCGGATCTCAAATGCCGCGCCCTCGTCTGGGGCGACAGCGAGCTGCGGGTGGCCGCCGATGCCGGTGCCGGACTGCCGTGGCACCCGGGCCAGGTGACCCTCGAAGACGCCTCGCTGAGCGCAGAGCAGATCGCGGAACAGATCGACGCCCTCGACGACTCACAGCGGGAGCTGCTGGACAGGCTGCTGGAAGGGTCGCCGCTGGGGCGCACCCGCGACGCTGCACCCGGCGCTGCCGGGGATCGCCCGGTGCCACAGCTGCTCGCCAAGGGATTGCTGCGACGCATCGACGCCGAAACGGTGATCCTGCCGCGCCACGTCGGGCAGGTGTTACGCGGCGAGGAACCCGGTCCGGCGCAGCTGGTGGCGCCGGATCCGGTAATCGCGACCACCAAGTCAGCCGACGCCGACGCCGCGGCCGCCGGCTCAGCCATCGACCTACTACGCGAACTCGACGTGTTACTCGAAACACTGGGCGCCGCACCGATTTCCGAGCTGCGCAGTGGCGGGCTGGGGGTGCGAGAAGTCAGGCGGCTGGCGAAGGTAACCGGCATCGACGAGGCACGGCTGGGTTTGATTCTCGAGCTGGCCGCCGCGGCGGGACTGATCGCCAGCGGCATGCCCGAACCCCAGCCCGGCAGCGGTGAGGCGCCATACTGGGCGCCGACGGTGGCTGCCGACCGCTTCGCCGAGGTGTCCCCGGCCGACCGATGGCATCTGCTGGCCAGCACCTGGCTTGACCTGCCGGCTCGGCCGGCTTTGATCGGAACCCGCGGTCCCGATGCCAAACCATATGCCGCGCTGTCGGATTCGCTGTACTCAACAGCGGCCCCACTGGACCGTCGGCTGTTGTTGAGCATGCTGGCGGAACTGCCACCCGGCGCTGGGGTGGACAAGAGCACTGCCTCGGCAGCGCTGATCTGGCGGCGGCCGCGATGGTCCAGGCGACTACAGCCCGCGCCAGTCGCCAGGTTGCTGGAGGAGGCACACCAGCTGGGCCTGGTCGGGCGCGGCGCCATAAGCACGCCCGGCCGCGCTTTGGTTGACGATGGCTCGAACGATGGCGAGGCCGCAGTGGCCAGAGCCACCGCCGCGATGGCAGCTGCCCTACCCGCGCCGATCGACCACTTCCTGGTGCAGGCCGACCTGACCGTCGTGGTCCCCGGGCCGCTCGAACGTCAACTGGCCGACGAATTGGCGGCGGTGGCCACCGTCGAGTCCGCGGGTGCGGCGATGGTATATCGCGTCAGCGAACCGTCGATCCGGCATGCCCTGGATATCGGGAAAACCGCCAGCGCATTGCACTCACTGTTCGAAAAGCACTCCAAAACACCTGTACCGCAAGGACTCACCTACCTGATCGACGACGTCGCACGCCGGCACGGGCAACTGCGGATCGGTATGGCCGCGTCGTTCGTCCGATGCGAGGACTCGACGCTGCTCGCCCAGGCAGTGGCGGCCGCGGAACACTTAAGTCTGCGTGTGCTGGCCCCGACGGTCGCGATATCCCAAGCGCCGATCAGCGAAGTGCTCGCGGCCTTACGGGATGCCGGTTTCGTCCCGGCAGCTGAAGACTCCACCGGTACCATCGTTGACATCCGGGCTCGCCGAGCGCGGGTGCCCACACCTCAGCGCCGCCGGCCGCTGCGCTCGATGCCCCAGCCGAGCAACGAGACGCTAAGCGCCGTTGTCGCGGTGCTACGCAGAGTGACCACAGCACCGTTCAGCAGTCTCCGGGTCGACCCGGCGGTTGCCATGTCACTGCTACAGCGGGCCGCCCACCAGCAGGAAACAGTAGTGATCGGTTATGTCGATGCCGCCGGCGTGGCCACCCAGCGCGTGGTGTCACCGGTCGCAGTGGTCGGCGGGCAGCTGGTGGCCTTCGATTCCGGGTCGGGGCGGGCCCGCGAGTTCGCTATCCACCGCATCACCTCGGTGGTGCGCGCCGGCGACGAATAAACGGCGATGAGGTGGGAGCGCTCCCCAGCCCTGCGGGGACCCCACCCGCTTGCGGGGGAGAGCGGCGCTAGATGTCGGAGGGCAAAGGATAATCGGCGATATGACTGACGGGCCGTTAATCGTGCAGTCCGACAAGACGGTGCTGCTCGAGGTTGACCATGAGCTTGCAGGTGCTGCGCGCGCGGCGATCGCTCCGTTCGCCGAGCTGGAGCGCGCACCCGAGCACGTGCACACCTATCGCATCACCCCGCTGGCGCTGTGGAATGCGCGCGCCGCGGGCCACGATGCCGAGCAGGTGGTCGACGCGCTGGTCAGCTACTCCCGCTACGCAGTTCCCCAGCCGCTGCTGGTCGACATCGTCGACACCATGGCTCGCTACGGGCGGCTGCAGCTGATCAAGCACCCTGCCCACGGCCTGACTCTGGTCAGCCTGGACCGCGCGGTGCTCGAGGAAGTGCTGCGCCACAAAAAAATCGCACCGATGCTGGGTGCGCGGATCGACGACGACACCGTCGTCGTGCACCCCAGCGAGCGGGGCCGAGTCAAACAAATGCTGTTGAAAATCGGTTGGCCCGCCGAGGATCTCGCCGGATACGTCGACGGCGAAGCACATCCGATCAGCCTGCGACAGGACAACTGGCATCTGCGCGACTACCAGGAGATGGCCGCCGACTCGTTCTGGGCGGGCGGCTCGGGCGTGGTGGTGCTGCCGTGCGGAGCGGGCAAGACACTGGTCGGCGCTGCAGCCATGGCGAAAGCCGGTGCGACGACGCTGATTCTGGTCACCAACACCGTCGCCGGCCGACAGTGGAAGCGTGAACTGATCGCCCGCACCTCGCTGACCGACGAAGAGATTGGCGAATACTCCGGGGAACGTAAAGAAATTCGGCCGGTCACTATCGCTACCTATCAGGTGATCACCCGCCGTACCAAGGGTGAATACCGCCACTTGGAGCTGTTCGACAGCCGCGACTGGGGATTGATTATCTACGACGAGGTGCACCTGTTGCCGGCGCCGGTTTTCCGGATGACCGCTGATCTGCAATCGCGTCGGCGGCTGGGGTTGACAGCGACGCTGATCCGCGAGGACGGTCGGGAGGGCGACGTGTTCTCGTTGATCGGCCCGAAACGCTATGACGCACCCTGGAAAGATATTGAGGCACAAGGCTGGATCGCGCCGGCCGAGTGCGTCGAGGTGCGCGTCACGCTCACCGACAGCGAACGGATGATGTACGCCACCGCCGAGGCAGACGAGCGCTATCGGGTCTGCTCGACAGCGCACTCGAAGATCGCAGTGGTCCGCTCGATCCTCAACCGCCACCCCGGCGAGCAGACGTTGGTGATCGGCGCCTACCTGGATCAGCTCGACGAGCTGGGAATCGTGCTGGACGCGCCGGTAATTCAGGGTTCCACCAAGACCGCTGAGCGCGAGGCATTATTCGATGCGTTCCGGCGCGGCGAGGTCAACACATTGGTGGTGTCCAAAGTCGCGAACTTCTCTATCGATTTGCCGGAAGCCGCTGTGGCGGTGCAGGTTTCGGGTACGTTCGGGTCACGTCAAGAAGAGGCCCAGCGGCTGGGACGGTTGCTGCGACCCAAGGCCGACGGCGGGGGCGCAGTGTTTTACTCCGTAGTGGCCCGCGACAGCCAAGACGCCGAGTACGCCGCGCACCGACAACGGTTTCTCGCCGAGCAGGGCTACGGCTACGTCATCCGCGACGCGGACGATCTGCTGGGCCCCGCGATTTAGAGCGACACGATGGTGGCCGAAGCGGTGCCGGGTGCACCGTATACCTGCGCAAGGCCCACGCGCGGGTTGCCGGGCACTTGACGCTCACCCGCTTCCCCACGCAGCTGACGCACCAGCTCGTGCATCTGCCGCAGCCCCGACGCGCCGATCGGTTCGCCGTTGGCGATCAGCCCTCCATCGGTGTTGACCGGAATCGAGCCATGGATCTCAGTGGCGCCGTCGGCGACCAGCTTCTCCTGCTCGCCGTCGGCGCACAGACCCGTCTCTGCCATATGGATGACTTCGGCGCCCGCGTCGGTGTCCTGCAGCTGCGCAACGTCGACGTCCTCAGGTCCGATGCCCGCGGCTTCGTAGGCGGCCTGGGACGCGTACACCGTCGGCGACACATCACCGTCTAACGGGGCGAACGTTGCGTGCACTTCGTAGGCGCCGTAACGGCGAGTGCGGATTTCACACGCCCGCACATACACCGGCTTGTCGGTGAACTTGTGCGCTATGTCGGCGCGGCACATCACCACGGCCGCCGCGCCTTCGTCGGGTGCGCAGAACATGTATTGCGTCAGCGGGTAGTTGAGCACCGCCGAGTTCAGAATCTGGTCCTCGGGAATGGGCTTGCGACGAAACGCATTCGGATTGATCGCACCGTTGCGGAAATTCTTTGCAGCCACCTTTGCCAGGGTCGCCTGAGAGATGTTGTTGTCGTGTAGGTACTTGTTGGCCTTCATTCCGAAGAACTTGGTGGTGACGAACTGGCCGTTTTGGGCGTACCACTGCGGCAGAGCCAGCTTGGCGGGATCGTCAGTGAAGGCGCCGCGCGGGTGCTTGTCCAAACCGATGGCAATGCCGATGTCGTACTTGCCCAACCGGATGGTATCGGCGGTCTGCTGGATGGCGCTGGCCGCGGTGGCGCAGGCGTTGAACACATTGGTGAAGGTGATACCGGTCAGCCCGACCAGGCGAGTCACCGCGTCGGGGTTGGACACTTCGTGGCTGCCCCCGAAGCCGAACTGGATGTCTTTCCACTCGCACCCGGCGTCAGCCAACGCAGATTGAATGGCCTCGGCGCCCATCTGCATCGCCGTCTTCTCGAACCTGCCGAAGGGATGCAGGCCCACGCCGATGATGGCGACATCGTTACTCATGTGGTGGCTCCTCTTCAGTAGATGGTGCGCTCGCGATCGCCACTTAAACCGGCTGGAAGGCGAACGTAACGATCTCGTTGCCGTCAGCATCGGTGGCAAACGGGACCATGGTGAGCTCGACCTGCTGGCCGAACTTGAGCTTGGCCGGGTCGTTTTCGGTCAGCCGGCCTTCGACTCGGATCACGTCACCGAGCTGGACCAGGCCGACACCGAACGGCACGAAATCCTCACCGGCCGGACCGGCGTAGGGAGCTCCGGGCGGGAAGCCCTGGGTGGTCCATGCCACTAATGTTCCGCTGCGGGGCAACAGCAACTCGCTCATCCCGCCGCCGCTGCACCGCGGGCAAAGTTGCTGCACCGGGAAGGTAGTGGCGCCGCAGTCGCCACACCTGCTGCCAATCAGCTGCGGGCTGTCGTCGGGCCAGGTGGAGATGTCGGGGGCGAGTGCTTTCTGCATCGAACGATCCTCCAGCGGTCATCCGTCCAGCGACCAGAATATTGATCACTGAACCGTATAACAGCCTTGTAGAAAAGTGGAAATCCCATTCTCATCGCAAGCGCGCAGCCACCCTGCGTTAGGTTGGCGACTATGGCCGTCACCGTGTTACTCGAACTCAGGTTCAAACCCGACGAGGTCGCCGCGGGACGCGAACTCATGGGTCGCGCGCTGCAGGACACCCGAGCATTCGAGGGGAACTTGCAAACCGACGTGCTCGTCGACGAGGACGACGAAGCGCACTGGATCATCTACGAGCTTTGGGATTCGGTCGAAAGCGATGAGGCCTACCGCAGGTTTCGCGCCGGCGAAGGCAAGCTGACACAGCTGCCTCCGCTGCTGGCCGCGCCCCCAGCCAAGACCCGGTACACATCGACCGATATCTAGGCGGCCTAGCTCAGCGCAGGGATGACTTCGCGTTCGAACAGCTCGATGCCGGAACGGTCGTAGGCGGCTTCCGGGAAGTAACAGATGACATACTCGCAACCCAAGCCGCGCAAATTTTGCAACCGGTCGATCACCTGTTCCGTTGTGCCGGTAGCTGAATCCGGTCCGCTGCCGCTGGTGATCATCGCATCGGCCGCTGCTTCGGGGACATAGCCGATCATCCGGTCCCGGATGCGCTGCAACCGGTCTTTGACATCGGCCTCCGAGGTGCCGAGGGTTGCGTTGATGTTGACCGAGCGCACGATCGCGTCGAAGTCGGTACCCACGTCGCGGCAGTGCCCGGCAAGCACATCGGACTTGTGTGCAAAGCCCTCAGGTTCGCCAGTGAAGTTCGTGTACCGTGCGTATTTCGCGGCAATACGCAAGGTCACCTTCTCACCTCCGCCAGCGATCCACAGCGGAATCCCGTTGTTCTGCAAAGGCTTCGGAGCCACAATCGCGCCGTCAACCTGGTAATGCTTTCCGTCCAAGCTGACCTTACCGTCGCGCCAGGCGTCGCGCATAATCTGTACGCCTTCGTCCAACCGGCCCAATCGCACGCCCGCCGAAGGGAACCCGTAACCGTAAGCGCGCCATTCGTGTTCGTACCAGCCGCCGCCAATGCCCATCTGGATGCGGCCGCCGGAGATAATGTCGGCAGTGGCTGCGACTTTGGCCAGGTATACCGGATTGCGATAACTCATCGCCGTGCACATCTGACCGAGCTTGATCCGCGCCGTCGTCGCCGCATAGGCCGACATCAGTGACCACGCCTCGTGGGTGGCTTCGGCGGTCGGCATCGGAACAGTGTGGAAGTGGTCGTACACCCACAACGAGTCCCACGCACCGCCGTCGGCGTGGGCCGCCAGGTCGCGCATCACTGCCCAGTGCTCAGCCGGGTCGATCCCGACCAGATCCATACGCCAACCCTGCGGAATGAAGAGCCCGAATCGCATGCTTCGGACTCTAGCCCGACGACGATTGGTCGACCCCAAGGGCGGCCAGCGCTCCGTCGACAGTGGCTCGGCGCAGTTTCGCGTAAGGCGTGCCCGGAAATTGCAGACAGCAGTCCTGTAGACCTCCGAACGCGATCACCGCACGGGTCGATTGCTCGAGCGTGGGACGCCGACCGAACACCAGCTTCCCCAGCCGGTCGCGCCAGGCGAGCAGTTTATCGATCAGGCCGAGATCGGCGAGGGTGGTCAACTCGGCGACCACCAAGACTAGGTCGCGGCGGTGCGCGAAGTGATAGTCGAAGTATCCCTCGAGCAATTCACGTGCGGTCGCATCGCGTGCGCGTTCGTGTTTGGCGATGAACCGCTCCCCCTCTTCGATCAACGGTTGCACGATGCTGCGGACCAAGTCCTCCCGGGAGGTGACACCGACGTTTGGCAACATAGGCGCCATGAAACTTGACCTTCTGGGCTCCAAGCACATTCTTTTCCGGCTGTTTTACCGGCTTGGGTTCACGCCCTGGGACGGCCATCCGCTGGCGCAGAGTCTGAGAAGCCTGGTCGAAGGCAATGGCTCGAACGGTTCACCCGCACTCCCGACGGGTGCCGCACTCGAACTCGGTTGCGGTACCGGCGATTGTGCGATCTACCTGGCCCAGCACGGCTGGCAGGTGACGGCCGTCGATTTCGTGCCCAGGGCGCTCGAAAAAGCACGCGCGAAGGCGCGCATTGACAACGTCACCGTCAATTTCGTTCGGGCCGACGTCACCCGGCTGAGCTCGGCCGGTCTCGGCGGCAACTTCGCGCTGATTGTTGACAACGGCTGTCTGCACAACATGAACGACGGCGACCGCGACTCCTACGTCCGCGAGGTCAGCGCGGTGGCCGCACCCGGCGCGCGGCTGCTGATCGTCGCGTTCCTTCCCGGCGGACGATTCGGCGTGCGGGGCATCGATCCCGCCGAGATGGAGCGACGGTTCGCCTCGGGCTGGACGCTGGTATCCGCCGGCGACGAGCGCGAGCTAGACGAAGAAGAGACCCCGACGCGGTACTACCTCTTCCAGCGCGCCTAAAACACCGCGCGAGCAGACGCAGAATCGCACGCGGAGGGCCCACGCGATGCGATTATGCGTCTGCTCGCCCAACGACTAGGTCAGCGAGTCCGGCGGCAGGAAGCGGTCGCCGTACTTGGCGGCCAGCTCGCGAGCCCGCGCGACGAAAGCTTGCTTACCCGTGCCTTGCGCACCCTCATAGCCGACAATGTACTGCGCACTGCCTCCTGTCCACGGCGGGAACCCGATGCCCATGATCGACCCGATGTTGGCGTCGGCGGTGGACGTCAGCACGCTTTCGTCAAGGCACTTTTGGGTTTCCAGTGCCTCGGCGAACAGCATCCGATCAATCATGTCCTGCAGCGGCGGCTCCGACGAACCGGACTTGAACGTCTCACGCAGGCCCGGCCACAGCCCGGTGCGCTTGCCGTCGACGTACTCGTAGAAGCCGGCACCCTTCAAGCGGCTGGGCCGCCCGATTTCGATCATCTTCTCCACAACGGCCTCAGCCGGGTGCGGCTCGTAGCTGCCACCAGCGTCCTCGACACCCTTGCGGGTGGCCGTGGCGATCTTGTGCATCAGCTCCAGGTTGAGCTCGTCGGACAGCTGCAACGGCGGCGCCGGGTAGCCGGCCTGCGAACCGGCGTGCTCGATACTGGCGGGCTCCACGCCTTCGCCGAGCATCGCCAGCGCCTCGTTAACGAAGGTGCCGATGACGCGGCTGGTGAAGAAGCCGCGGCTGTCGTTGACGACGATCGGGGTCTTGCCGATGGCCAATGTGTAGTCGAAAACGCGGGCCAGTGCCTCATCAGATGTCTTCTCGCCCTTGATGATTTCGACCAGTGGCATCTTATCGACCGGCGAGAAGAAGTGAATCCCGATGAAGTCCTCCTGCCGCTTGACACCGGTCGCCAGGCCGGTGATCGGCAGCGTCGAGGTGTTCGACCCGAGCAGCGCGTTCGGCTCGACGACGTCCTCGATCTCACCGAACACCTTGTGCTTGAGGTCCTGGTTTTCGAAAACCGCCTCGATCACGAAGTCGACGCCCTTGAAGTCGGCGGCGTCGGCGGTCGGCGTGATGCGGTCCAGCAGCGCCTTGCTCTTCTCCTCGGTGGTCTTGCCACGTTGAAGTGCCTTGGCCTCAAGCTTTTCCGAGTAGCCCTTACCCTTCTGCGCGGCCTCGAGACTGACATCTTTGAGCACCACGTCGAATCCGGCTTTGGCCGACACGTAGGCAATTCCGGCGCCCATCATGCCCGCACCCAGCACACCGATCTTGTTGATCTTGATCGGCTCGATGCCGTCAGGTCGCGAGCCACCGCCATTGATGTGCTGCAGGTCGAAGAAGAACGCCTGGATCATGTTCTTGGCGACCTGGCCGGTGACCAGCGAAGTGAAGTAGCGGCTCTCGATACGGCTGGCGGTGTCGAAGTCGACCTGCGCGCCCTCGACAGCCGCGTCCAGGATGGCCCGCGGCGCCGGCATCGGCGCACCCTTGAGCTGCTTTTTCAGCAGCGCCGGGAACGACGGCAGAATGCCTGCCAACGCCGGGCTGGCCGGAGTACCGCCAGGCATCTTGTAGCCCTTGACATCCCACGGCTGGGTGTGCGAATCGGGATTGGCCTTGATCCACGCCTTGGCGGCGGGCACCAGCTCCTCGACCGAGCCGACGAGTTCGTCGACCAGCCCAATCTCCTTGGCCTTGTCCGGCTTGAAACGGGTGCCCTGCGACAGGATGTTCATGAACGCGTTCTGGATGCCGAACATCCGTACGGTGCGGGTCACGCCGCCGCCACCGGGCAGCAAGCCCAGCGTCACCTCGGGCACACCGACGACCAAGCCCTTGACGTCGGCGGCGATGCGATGATGACACGCGAGCGCGATTTCCAGACCGCCCCCCAGCGCTGCACCGTTGATCGCGGCCACCACCGGCTTGCCTAAGGTCTCCAAGGCGCGCAGGTCACGTTTGACCGCCTCGACGGTGTCGAACGCCTCACCGGCGTTCTCCGGGCCGAGTTTGATCATTCCCTTGAGATCACCGCCGGCGAAGAAGGTCTTCTTTGCGCTGGTGATGACCACGCCGGAGATCGAATCCTTCTCCGCGACAAGGCGTTCGACCGCGTTGTGCATGGACTCGGCGTAGTGCTCGTTCATCACGTTGGCCGATCCGGTGGGGTCGTCCAACGTCAGCGTGACGATGCCGTCGTCGTCCTTGTCCCACGCAATGGTGTTCTCGGTCATGGCCTTAAACCCTCTCGATGATGGTGGCGACACCCATGCCGCCACCGATGCACAACGTGACCAGCGCGCGCCGCGCGTTGCGGCGCTCGAGCTCGTCGACCATGGTGCCGGTGATCATGGCACCGGTGGCGCCCAGCGGGTGGCCCATCGCAATGGCCCCGCCATTGACGTTGAGCTTCTCGTCGGGAATGTTGAGGTCTTTCTGGAATTTCAGCACCACCGACGCGAACGCCTCGTTCAGCTCGAACAGGTCGATGTCGTCGATCGTGAGGCCGGAGCGGTCGAGCACCTTGCGGGTAGCAGGTGTCGGGCCGGTGAGCATGATCACCGGATCCGCGCCGCTGGTCGCAGTGGCCACGATGCGGGCCCGCGGGGTCAGTCCCTGAGACTTGCCCGCAGACTCCGAACCGACCAGCACCAGCGCGGCCCCGTCGACGATGCCGGAGCTGTTGCCGCCGGTGTGGACGTGGTTGATCTTTTCGACCCAGTGGTACTTCTGCAGCGCCACGTCGTCGAAGCCGCCCATCTCGCCGATGCCGTCGAAAGCGGTCTTCAGCTTGGCCAGGCCATCGGCGGTGGTGTCGGGCCGCATGTGCTCGTCGTGGTCGAGGATGACCAGACCGTTCTGGTCACGCACCGGCACCACCGACTTCGCGAAGTAGCCGCCCGACCAGGCGTCGGCCGCCTTCTGCTGGCTGCGCAGCGCGTAAGCGTCGACGTCATCGCGGGAGAAGCCTTCGAGGGTGGCGATCAGGTCGGCGCCGATGCCCTGCGGCACGAAGCCGATCTGGTAGTTGGTCTCGGGGTCGGTTGCCCAGGCGCCGCCGTCGGAGCCCATCGGAACGCGGCTCATCGACTCGACGCCGCCGGCCAGCACCAGGTCGTCCCAGCCGGAGCGCACCTTCTGCGCCGCGGTGTTGACCGCTTCCAGGCCCGAGGCGCAGAACCGGTTCAGCTGGACACCACCGGTGGTCTCGGGCAGCCCGGCCGCCAGCACTGCGGTCCGGGCGATATCACCGCCCTGATCGCCGACCGGTGAAACCACCCCGAGGATAAGGTCGCTGATCAGCGTCTCGTCGAGGTCGGGGAATCGGTTGCGCAACTCGTCGACCAGACCGACCACCAGGTTCAGCGGCTTGACCTCGTTCAAGGACCCGTTGCGCTGCTTGCCGCGTGGCGTGCGGATCGCCTCGTAGATGAAGGCTTCTTCGGACATGAATTCTTCCTCTTCGAAAGTGAGTTTCCTGTGGCCGCCACCCTAACAGGACAGCCGATCAACCTGTTGGTTGGGCCGCTTTCTGCGCCGAACGTCACGCTGGAGTGACGCTGGTTAGCGAACGTCACGCTGGTGTGACGGTGGACGAATCGGCGCATACTCTCGACCACCATGACGGTGTCGCGACTGCAGCCGTACGCCACCACGGTGTTCGCCGAGATGTCGGCGCTGGCCGCCCGTGTCGGCGCGGTAAACCTCGGTCAAGGATTTCCTGACGAAGACGGGCCGCCGGCCATGCTCAAGGCCGCACAGCAGGCCATCGCCGAAGGCGTCAACCAATACCCACCGGGGATCGGCATCGCGCCGCTGCGTGAGGCCATCGCCACCCAGCGCAAGCGGCACTTCGGCATCGACTACGACCCGGACACCGAAATTTTGGTGACGGTCGGGGCCACCGAGGCCATCGCGTCAGCGGTGCTCGGGCTGGTCGAGCCCGGCTCCGAAGTGATCTTGATCCAGCCGTTCTACGACTCCTATTCGCCGGTGGTGGCGATGGCCGGCGCCCAGCGAGCCGTCGTGCCGCTGGTGACCCACGGTCGCGGCTTCGTTCTTGACGTTGACGCCCTGCGACGTGCAGTGACACCGCGGACCAAGGCGTTGATCGTCAACTCGCCGCATAACCCCACCGGGACGGTGCTGAGCAAGGCCGAACTGACGGCCATCGCAGAGGTCGCGGTGGCCGCCGACCTGGTGGTCATCACCGACGAGGTCTACGAGCATCTGGTGTTTGACGGCCGCCAGCACCTACCCCTTGCAGGGTTCGACGGGATGGCCGAGCGCACTGTGACGATCTCGAGTGCGGCGAAGATGTTCAACTGCACCGGCTGGAAGATCGGATGGGCCTGCGGGCCGGCGGAACTCATTATAGGCGTGCGGGCAGCGAAACAGTATCTGAGTTATGTCGGCGGCGCTCCGTTTCAGCCTGCGGTGGCGCATGCGCTGAACACCGAGGAGAGTTGGCTGGCTGAGCTGCGGACCTCGTTGCAGGACAAGCGCGATCGGCTGGCACGTGGACTGGCCGAGGTCGGCTTTCGAGTGCATGACAGCTCTGGCACCTACTTTCTGTGTGCCGATCCGCGTCCGCTCGGTTACCGCGACAGCACGGCGTTCTGCGCGGAGTTACCGGAACGCGTTGGGGTGGCCGCAATCCCGCTGACGGCGTTCTGCGATCCGGCAGCCGACGACTACCAGGAGTGGAATCATTTGGTGCGATTCACCTTCTGCAAGCGCGACGACACGCTCGACGAGGCGATCCGCCGATTGGCAGCGCTACGAGGCGGGCCGACTACTCAGGCGAACCCGAAGCGATACGACTCATAACGAAATCTCGCAAGCCCTCGGTAGCGGCTTTGACAACCTTTTTGCGGGCTCGGTTGATCAGAAACTCCGGGTATGGAGCCGCCGGCTCCATGGTGACGGCGAAATAAACCCGGGTCCTGGTCTCGCCCTCACGCTTCAGCGTGTACTCGACGTGTTGTCCGTGCTGCTGAACGGTTTTCGCGGCGTCCCACACCAACCAGTCTGGACCCCAATGATATTCGAGCAATTCATGATCAGCCGGCCCGATGACTTTGATCGTGACTTTGACATGATACGGCCGGCCGTCCGGATAGGTGTCGACGATTTCTGCTTTTTTGTGTACCGACGACCACGAAGGCACGGAGCCGACATCGGCCAGCGCCTCCAGAATTACCTCCGGCGGCGCGTCGATGACAACCTGTCCCGATGCTTGTACGGCCACTGAATTCAAGCTAGCTTCGCGGACCCGGTTGCACAGCTAATTCGTCCGATCGAAATGATTTCCCGCTGACAGCGCGACGGGCCTACCCTGGGATCTGTGCAGCAGCTGAGTTGGACCGATGACATGTTACTGCGCGCAGAGAGACCAGCGACGCCGTTACAGATTCAGATGCTTCTGGTCTACGACCCTTCGACCGCCCCGGGCGGCAAGGTGACCTTCAAAGGGATTTTGGAAGAGTTGGACGCTCGGCTGCATCTCGCGGATGTCTTCCGGCGCCGGTTGACTGAGCTGCCCGGCAGTCTGCATAGGCCGTACTGGGTAGAAGACCCGAACTTCGATCTCGAGTATCACGTTCGTCATATCGGGTTGCCTCAGCCTGGTGACTGGCGGCAGCTCTGTATCCAAGTCGCGCGGCTGCATGCCCGACAGATCGACCTCCGCCGTCCGCCGTGGGAGATCACCGTCATCGAGGGGCTCAATGCGGTGCCGGGAGTACCGAAGGGCTCGTTCGCCATGGCGTTGAAGTTGCACCACTGTGCAGTCGACGGCATGGCGAGCGTTCAGATGATCGCGGCCCTGCACGACCTCGCAGCTGATAGCCCACGCCCGGCCGGGCCAGATAGTCCCTGGCAACCCGACCCTCTTCCTAACAACGCAGACTTACTGTCGCGCACGGCGATCAACGCGGCGCTCTACCCGTTGCGGGCGGGGAAAATAATCGCGTCGAGTACTCCCGAGGTGTTCCGCAGCCTGGCCGGCCTGCCGGGAAAGCTAGTCGGCGGTGTGGTGTCCGGGGCCACCGGGGGTAGTGTCCTCCCGTCGTTCCCACCGAAGACCCGTTTCAACCAAACGGTGTCACCGCACCGTGTTTTCGAGGCCCGGTTCCACGATCTCGCAGATTTCCAGCGGATCAAGGCGAACGTGCCCGGCTCGACGATCAACGATGTGGCGCTCGCCTACGTGGGAGGTGCGCTTCGCGAGTATCTGGGTCGCCACGGCGAGCTTCCCGATGAATCCCTTGTTGCGGCATGCCCGATGTCACTGCGCGAGGCCGGGGATAAGACCAGCAAGGGCAACGCGGTTTTCGGGCGATTGCAATCGCTCGGTACTGACGTCGCAGATCCGATCGAACGGCTTGCGGCAATCGCGGAGTCGACTGCGGCAAGCCGCTCGGGAGGGGATAAATCCAGCGGGACTCAGCTGCTCGATCTGATTGGAACGGTGCCGACCTCGCTGCTGGGTATCACTGCGAAGGCCGCGAGCGTTCTTCCGTTCTCAGGCCCCACGGTCGCCAACACCACCGTGACTAATGTGCCGGGTCCAACAGAACCGATCTTTTTCAGCGGTGCGCGACTCGTACGCGCCGCCGGCCTCGGGCCGCTGATCGGTGGCCTGAACCTCATCCATGTGGTCGCGAGTTACAACGGAACCTTGTCGATCAGCGCCACTGCGGATCGCGACGCGCTGCCGGACCCGGCGACGTATGCCGAATGTATGGATCAGGCCTTTCAGGAGTTGCTCGCCAGCGCGGGCTGAGCGCTTCGCTATTTCGGCCGATCCGAACCGACGATGCTGGTGACCTGGTCACGCAATCCGGTGGTCGCAGCATCCAACACGATCTCGCTGGCGCGCTTGACGATGAATGCGGGAACGGGACCCGATGGTTCGACGGTGATGTCGAAACGCACCCGCGTCTTATCGACGCCCACGCGCTGCAGGTTGTACTCCACGTGCTGACCATGCTGCTGAAAAGTGTCGTCTGCATCCCAGACCACCCAATCGGGCCCCCAGTGATATTCCAGAATCTCGTTGTCGACAAGCCCGAAAATCTTGATGGTGGCCTTCACATGATGGGGCCGACCGTCTGAGTACCAGTCGAGCACCTCGATCCGTTTGTGTACCGGCGACCATGACGACAATGCTCCGACGTCAGCCAAGGCCTCCAGGATCACCTCCGGCGGCGCGTCGATAAGAATTTCTCGCGATGCTTGTACAGCCACTAGGTCAACGCTAGCAAGGCGGCACGGCTAACGCACCGATTACCAGCCGATTTCGTCCAGCGGCGTGGTTGCCGGCGGCGGCGACCCGACCGGACCGGATGGCGTGCGGGAGAACCGTGGGGCGGGCGCGGCCTTGTCGACACCCCCTGTGTTGATCACGGTCGCGCGCGCCGACAGATGCGGGTCCTCGGCGGCCTCACTCCAGGTCAACACGGGCGTCACACATGCATCGGTGCCGGGACGACGCACCCGAACCACATCGGCGCCCAGATCGGCCAGCGCCACCATCCCGGTGTGCGGACCCGGCCCGATGCCGCCGAGTTCGATGACGCGCACTCCGGCAGTGGCCCGATCAAGCCTCGCCTTTCTTCACCTTCAGCACCCGGTTGCGCAGCTCCTTGGTCGCAGAATCGATGGTCCCCTTGACGGCGCGCTTGAGCACGAAGCCGGGAAGTGGAACGTTCGGATCGACGGTGATCTCCATCTTGACCAGGGTGTTGTCACCTTCGGGGACCAATGTGTATTTGCCGTCCTGCGACTTCTGCTGGCCAGAACTCACCAGCGTCCAGGTCACTTCGTTGCCGCTCCACGTGTAGGCCACCACCTGTTCGTCGGTGATGCCGGCGGTCCTAACCTTCATCTTGACTTTTCTGGGCCGCCCGTCGTCTCCGGTTTCCAGGATTTCCGCGCTCTGATGGGGAGCCGACCACTGCGGCATCGCTTCGAAGTCAGCGATGACGTCCAGGATCTCCGCGGGGCTGGCTTCGATGACGATGTCACGGGATTCCTTGATTGCCATGTCCGGACGATAGCGAGGCAGCGCCGCGGGCAGGGCGTTTTCGACCGCAGACGCGTACCGTCATCCTGGTGACTGCTGCTGTTCCGGCGATCATCGACCCGGCCTACACTGTCGGGGACTACCTGCTCGACCGCCTGGTCGAACTCGGCGTTTCCGAAGTCTTTGGTGTTCCCGGCGACTACAACCTCGAATTTCTCGATCACATCGTTGCCCACCCCGACATCCGCTGGGTGGGCAATGCCAACGAGCTCAATGCCGGCTATGCCGCCGACGGATACGGCCGTCTGCGTGGAATGTCGGCCGTACTAACCACTTTTGGCGTCGGCGAGTTATCGGCGGCCAACGCGATTGCGGGCAGCTACGCCGAGCATGTGCCGGTAGTGCACATTGTCGGCGGCCCATCGAAAGACGCCCAGGGGACCAGACGGGCTCTACATCATTCCCTGGGCGACGGCGACTTTGAGCACTTCCTTCGGATCAGCAGGGAAATCACTTGCGCCCAGGCCAATCTCATGCCGGCAACCGCCACCAGAGAAATCGACCGGGTGCTCAGCGAGGTACGGGAACAGCGACGGCCCGGGTATCTGCTGTTGCCAACCGATGTGGCGCGCTTTGAAACTGAACGGCCGACAGCGCCGTTGCCGCGTTACACCGGTGGTACCAGCCCACGAGCGCTCGCGCTGTTTACCGAAGCCGCGACCAAGCTCATTGCCGACCATCAATTGACCGTGCTCGCCGACTTATTGGTCCATCGCCTGAACGCCGTAGACAAGCTCGAGGCGTTGCTGGCAGCAGACGTGGTACCGCATGCCACGCTGATGTGGGGCAAAAGCCTGGTCGACGAGAGTGCGCCGGAATTTTTGGGAATCTATGCCGGCGCGGCCAGCGCCGACCCGGTGCGAAGAGCGATCGAAGAGGCGCCGGTGCTGGTGACCGCAGGAGTCGTGTTCACCGACATGGTCAGCGGCTTTTTCAGTCAACGCATCAATCCGACTAGCACGATCGACGTCGGAGTACAGCAGAGCACGGTCGGCAATCAGGTGTTCGCCCCGCTGGAGATGGCGGCGGCGCTGGATGGGCTCACCTCGATCCTGACTCGGCGTGGTGTTAGCTCTCCGCCGGTCGCGTCGACGTCGGACGAGTTGCCGGTGGAAACGCCCGACCGTGACCAGCCGCTCAGCCAGAAAGTGTTGTGGGACAGGTTCTGTGAGGCGCTCACACCCGGCAATGTGGTGCTCGCCGATCAGGGCACTTCGTTCTACGGCATGGCCACTCACCGGCTGCCCCGCGGAGTGACCTTCATCGGACAACCGCTATGGGGTTCGATCGGCTACACCCTGCCCGCCACCCTCGGGGCCGGGCTGGCGCACCGCGACCGCAGGCCGGTGCTGCTGATCGGCGACGGCGCCGCACAGCTGACCGTCCAAGAGCTGGGCACCTTCTCGCGCGAGGGCCTGTCGCCGGTCATCGTGGTGGTCAATAACGACGGCTACACCGTCGAACGGATGATTCACGGAAAGACCGCGCCCTACAACGACATTGTCGGCTGGAACTGGGCCGAGATCCCCAACGCGCTCGGCGTGACGAACCATCTGAACTTTCGCGCGCAAACCTACGGCGAGCTTGATGACGCCTTCGTCGCGGCAGCTGACAACCGTGACCGGATGGTACTCATCGAGGCTGTCGTGCCGCGCCTCGACGTCCCGGACTTGCTGGAAGAGCTAGCCAAACCCACCTCGCCGGATGGCACCGCCCGCCGCTGAGCCGATTAAAAGCTCAGCTGCGGACGCCGCTCCGCTTTTCGTTCGGCGCGCCCAGCAGCGAGCGCAATGTGCGCCGGCAGCGGCCGCATTCGGCGCCCGCCTCGCATGCCGCAGCGATCTCATTGGTCGTCGACGCCCCATTGGCGATGGCATCGGCTACCACCTGGCTGGTGATGCCGTTACACAGACAGACGAACATCGCGTGGTCCGTTCACCCGTCGATCCGCATCATGTCGAAGAACTTGCCGACGAACACCGGCGGGTAGGCACCCACCCCGGCCCTGGCTATCCACGGGGCAGCGGTGTCGGGCTGCTCAATCCACTCTCGTGCCCGGTCTTCGTCGTCGAGCTCCTGCAGGATCATCACTTCGTGCCCGTCGTCGAACGCCCGGAAAATTCGGGTCGTTCGCACGCCTGCCGCGCTGAATCTGTCCAGCCCGGCGCGGACTTCCTCGGTCAACAGCGACACGTTGTCCACCGACGCGATGGCGGCCACCACCACGCCGGGGGGCGCCGGGTTCGACGGCGGTAACGGCTCGAACCGTTCGACGATCTCGCCGGCGAAGACCGCCGGAATGTCTTCGACGCCAACCGCGTCGAACCAGTCGAAGAAGACACGCGACCGCAGCAATTCCACAATCGGCTCGCGACTGCGCACGCCGATCGTGACCAGGACCCGTCCGTAGTCGTGTGTCGACGTGTAGACCAGCACATGGTGTGCGCCGATCCCAGCGAGTGCCGATTTGCGGCGTTCTAGTAGCGGCCACACTCGTTCGGGATTCGGGACCCGATAGTCCGATGCGATCACCATCGAGTGCCGATGGGGGTCTGCAGCGCTCACTGAAGTTGATCCTTCAACACCTTCCCGGTGGCGTTCAGCGGCAGCTCATCGAGAAAGGCGATGTATCGCGGAGCCTTGAACCCCGCCATCCGCTGCTGGCACCAGGCAATCAAATCCTGTTCGGAAACCGGTGTTTTCGGCACCACAAACGCCTTGCCCACCTGGCCGAGCCGGTCGTCGGGAACACCGATCACCGCAACCTGAGCTACCGCAGGATGTTCTAGCATGAACCCCTCGATCTCAGCCGGGTAGGCGTTGAATCCGCCGACGATGAACATATCCTTCTTACGCCCGTCGATCCGCAGCCGGCCCGATTCGTCGAATTTCCCCAAGTCTCCGGTGTGCAGCCACCCGTCGCCGTCGATCGCCTGCGCGGTGGCCTCCGGCTCGTTTAGGTAGCCCTGCATGACGCCGTAGCCGCGGACCAACACCTCGCCGTCTTCGGCGATACGCACCTCGACACCCTGGCAGGGCAGGCCAGCAGTGTTGGCTACATCCTCGAAGGAATCACCGGGCCGGGACAAGGTGACGTTGCCGGCCTCGGTCAGCCCGTAACCGGTCATCAACGTCTTGAACGGCAGTTCACTGTGTATTCGACGAACCAGTTCGACAGGGATGTCAGCGGCGCCGGTCACACCCGCACGCAGCGTCGACAGCCTGGCTTTGTCGCGGACAGCCAACAGCGAATGGTATAGAGTCGGCGGGCCGGGCAGCATCGTGATGCGTTCACGCTCAATGAGATCCACCACCGCATCGATGTCGAAGACCGCGACCGGTAACATCGTCGCGCCTCGCAAAAAGGACGTGATCAGTCCCGCTTTCAAGCCGAACGTATGGAAATACGGATTGATCATCAAATAGCGGTCACCATGGCGCAGATCGGCCAGCGTCGCCCACTCCTCGTACATTCGCAACGTCTGGCGATGGTTCATCATCGCGCCCTTTGGACGGCCGGTCGTGCCCGAGGTGAAGATGATGTCGGAAGTGTCGGTGCCGCTCACCGCCCGCTCGAACGGCGAACCGTGCGAGAGAAAGTCAGACGTCAGATCGATCACCGGTATCCCCGCGGGGGCGGTGTATTCCTGGTCCAGGAATCCCTTTTGAATCAAGACGGCCTTCGCGCCACTGCGGGTGATGACGTCGCCCGCTTCGTCCGCCTTGAACCGCGTGTTGACCGGCACGAGCACGCCGCCCGCGGTCAGCAGCCCGAACGCCGCGATGATCCATTCCGCCGAATTCGGCGCCCAGATCGCGACCCGATCACCTTTGGCAACGCCCAGGTCAGCGAATGCGCCTGCAGCACAACGGATTCGCTGGACCAGATCAGCAAAGGTCAGACGCAACGGACCGTCGACAACCGCTTCCGCGTCGCCGAAGCGGTCCGCCGCGCTCAAGACCATCTCGGGGATGGTCCGCCAGCTCGTCACACCGTGACGAGTCGACCGAGGTTGCCGCCCATGATTTTTGCCTGGTCGTCAACGGACAGGTGCGACAAAGCGTTGACGTAGAACGTCGGCTCCGCCAGCCCCTCGGGGTGCGGCCAGTCCGAGCCGTACAGCACCTGATCCACACCGACGAGGTTGACCAGATCGTCGATGCCGTCCTCGAAGAACGGGCTGACGTGAATGCGGCTCTTGACCATCTCGACGGGGTCGCTCGGGAAAGCTTCCGGGGCCTTCCGGAAGACCTCGGTCAGGCCGTCCAGCAACGGGGTCATCCACTTCGAACCGGCCTCGACGATCGCGACCTTCAGCTTGGGATGGCGGTAGAGCGCGCCGTGGATCACCCACGAACCCACAGCGTCCTGAATCGGCCGCCACTCGTTGAGGATGCCCATCGCGTTGGTCTGGAACGGCAGCATCTCCTGTTCGGCGCCGTCCCACTCGGAGGTGTACCGGGAGTAGCCGCTGTCGCTGGAGTGCATGCCGACCAGCACGTCGTGCTCGACGACCCGCTCCCAGAACGGGTCGAACTCGGGCACCGCGAACGACCGCGGGCCACGAAAACCGGGGACGGGAGCCGGGCGGATCAGGATGCATCGGGCGCCACGCTTGACCGCCCACTCCAGCTCCTCGATCGCCTTTTCCACGATCGGCAACGTGATGACCGGGGTGGTGAAGATCCGGTTCTGGTAGTTGAAGCCCCAGACCTCATCGAGCCACTCGTTCAGCGCATGGATCAGAACATGAACGGCGACGGGGTCGTCGCGCAGCCGCTCCTCGAGCAGGCTGGCCAGCGTCGGAAACATCAGCGTGCGGTCCAGGCCCAGCTCGTTCATCTTCTCCAGACGCGGGCCGGGCTCAAAGAACGCCGGGATTGCGCGCATCGGCTCACCGAACAGCTCGCGCTTGCTCTTGCCGTCCGGGTTGCCGAACTTGAAGTACTCCTCCCAGGCACCCGGCCGGGCGACGACCTCGAAGGTCGGGTTGGGAATGTAGTTGCTGATCTGGCCGCGGATCGCGATCTTAGTGCGCCCATTGATCTGCACGTACTGAACGAAGTCCTTGTACTCCTTGGGCAGGAACTTGGTCAGCGCTTCCGGCGGCTCGTAGAGATGGTTATCCGCGTCAAAGATTGGAAACGGAACGTCTTCCCGATGCGACAACTGCCCCATGAAATCCTCCTTCGCAATTTGTGAGAATCATATTCTCACAGTGACCCTACCGCAATGCTCGATCGCACCAGACGCTTCTGCACCTTGCCGCTTGGCGTACGCGGATAGTCGGCGGCCTCGAGCAAAACTTCCGGCCATTTCTGACGAGCCACCCCCTGCTCGGCGAAATGCGCCCGAACCTCGTCTTCGGTGGGCAGAGCGTGCCCCGGTTTGAGCCGCAGCACGGCAGCGACCCGTTCACCGAGACCGGCGTCGGGCGCAGCGACCACCACCGCCTCCGCGATTCCCGGCATCCCTAGCAGCACCTCTTCGACTTCCACGGCGCTGATGTTCTCCCCGCCGCGGATGATCACATCGGCCTTGCGGTCGGTGATGGTCAGGTAGCCGTCGGCATCCAGCACGCCGACGTCACCGGTGCGATACCAGCCGTCGTCATCAAATGCGGCCGCGGTCAGCGCATCGTCGGTGTAGCCCAGAAACAGGTCCGGGCCGCGGCTGAAAATCTCGCCGTCGGCTGCCAACCGGATCTCCACGCCGGGCATCGGACAACCGTCGGTGAGCAGACGTTTGTCCTCCGGCGCGTCCAGAGTTGAACCGGTAATCGAGGGATGCTCGCTGCTGCCGTAGGACCGGAACACGATGATGCCCAGATCCGACAGCCGTCGGGTCACCGCCGCCGGTACCGTCGACCCGCCCAGCCCGAGGGTCTTGATCCGGGCCCGATGCGCCGGCGTGCAATCCGGATGATCGAGCAGACTGGTGACGAAGTAGGGTGGCCCGCCGCCAAGCGTAAGGCCGTCGCGGTCCATCAACGCCAGCACTTCGCCAGGGTCCCAGTTGTCGATCAGATGCACCGACCCGCCGCTGAGGACCGGGATCAGCAACGCGGCCAGCATCCCGATGAAGTGGCCGACCGGTGTCGCGGTCAGCTGGTTGTCCCCGATCGACCGGATCTGGCCGGAGAGCTGACGCGCCTCGCAGACCAGGCTGCGATGACTGTGGATGACGCCCTTGGGCGCGCTAGTCGTGCCGGAGGTAAAAGCGATCAAGGCCGGCCCCGCAGGGTCGGCGGCAACCGTGCCGGCCATTGGTTCGTCGGCCAGCAGATCGTCGAAGTCACGCCCGACTAGGCCGACGATCGGAATGTCCGAACACAGGTCCGACTGATAGGTCATCCTGCCGAACTCCTCGGCGGTGATGAACACGCGCGGTTTGGCGGCGGCCAGGATGTGCGCCAGCTCCTTGCGGCCGTAAAAGTGCACGATCGGCACCAACGCCGCCCCCAGGAACGCCGCCGCCCAGAACGTCGCAGAGGCCTCCATCCAATTCGGCAACTGGAATGCCACCACGTCACCTGCGCCGACGCCGCGGGCGCGCAGCCCAGCCGCGAGCCGACGGGCCACTTGCTCGACGTCGCGGAAGGTCCCCGACCACGGCCGCAGGTCCGAATACACCCGAAACTGCGCGTCCGGAGCGGCGTGCAGCCCACCGGCCAGCGCCTGGCCGAGGGTTTCGCGGGTCCACCAGCCCGCTTCCTCATATCGCGCGACCAGTTCAACGGGAATATTGCGCATTGACTCAAGGCTCCGAACGGCAAACGTTAGGGTCATGAAAAAGGCTGTCGATTCAATGGGCGATGCTATTCTCCGCTGAGGAGAATGCCAATATCGCGCGGCACGGATTCCGGGTCGGAGGTGTTGAGGTGACAACCATCGGAAAAGCCATGCTGGGCGTGGCGCTGGCCATGCTGACGGGCACCGGTTACTCCACACTCACCGCCGCGCCTTCACGGGCGGATGACGTTATGCATCAGGTCAGGTACGTCATCACGGCGGCCAATCCGATCTATGCCGACATCTACTATCTGGACCAGCAGCCGGACAGATTTTCCGACTACAGCCACAACCCGTACCAGTTCACCCCCAACGTTCAGGCCGATATCGCGCCGGGCCAACCCTGGGTCTCGCCCGTGGTGATGTTGTCGGATCCCAACAACTACGCGATGGTCACCGTCAGCACCGGTACCGAGCCGGGCACGCCCCAATTTCACTGTGCTCTCGTCGTCGACGGGGCGGTGGTCGTCTCGAACGACGGCGCCAGGGGCGTGCTCTGTTCGCTGCGTAGCTGGTGAGCCGGCAGACCCTCGGGGTAGCCCTCCAGTCGATGGAGGTAGCGCTCGACGAACTCGACGGTCTCGGCATGCCCGGCGGACATGCCGAGCGCCTGCTCCATCACCAACACCCGGGACACACTGGTCATCAGCACCGACCACACCAGCGGTGGCACCTGGGCGGGGTCGACGCCGTAACGCTGCAGAACCTTCGACAGCGCCTTTTGTTGCTCTTCGCGGAAACGCTCCGCGTAGTACGCAATTTCGGCTTTGAGCGCTTTGCGATGATTGGCCAACGCAACGAATTCCATCGTTATGGCGGTGGCCGCCGGATCGGTGCTGAACCGCCACAGCGCCCACAGTGGTTGCGGCGATTGCAGCGCCTGCGCTTGCGCCTCAAGGCCTTCTTCAGCGCGACGCCGGAACGCGGCCAAGAACAAATCGTCCATCGCGCGGAAGTAGTAGTGCACCAGCTGCGGCTTCAGCGCCGCCTTCTCGGCGACGCGTCGCGAAGTGACTGCGGCATAGCCCTCTTCGAGCATCAACTGCTCGGCGGCGTCGAGCAGCACGCCACGGTTCTTGGCATCGGGCGCCCCGATCCTGCGTGCCGAAGTCATGCCTTGGCTCCAAACTCCTACCGATCGCCTGCTCAACATGGGTGATCGTAGCGTCGCGCGACGCCGTGGCCTTGACCACGACATTAGCGCCATGCTAAGCAGATGCTCAGCACTTTTGTCGATCTTGCACCCCGGCGGCGCGACATCGCGCCGCCGGTGAAACCACGGGTAAATCCAGCTTCGAGAGGCGCACATAATGAGCAACTACGACTCGATCGACTTTTTCGCCGATCCGTCTCTCGTGCCCGATCCGCACCCGTACTTCGACTACTTGCGCAGCCAAAACCCGGTCTTCCGGCTTCCCCACCACAATGTCGTCGCGATCACCGGCTGGGAAGAGGCCAACGCGGTCTATAAGGACCCAGACACGTTTTCCAACTGCGTCGCGCTCGGGGGGCCATTCCCGCCGCTGCCGTTTGAAGTCAACTGTGACGATCTCAGTTCTCTGATCGACGCGCACCGCGACCAGTTTCCGATGTTCGAGCACATGGTCACCATGGACCCGCCCGACCACACCCGCGCTCGCTCGCTACTGAGCCGGCTGCTCACGCCGAGCCGGCTGAAGGAAAACGAGGAGTTCATGTGGCGCCTCGCCGACCGCCAGCTGGAGGAATTTCTCGGCAACGGCGAATGTGAATTCATCGCCGAATATTCCAAGCCCTTCGCCACCTTGGTGATCGCCGATCTGCTCGGTGTCCCGGAGGAGGACCACAAACAGTTCCGCAGCGTGCTGGGCGCGGATCGTCCCGGCGCGCGCGTGGGAGCGCTCGATCACGAGTCGGTGGGCATTAATCCGCTTCAGTGGCTCGACGACACGTTCTGCTCCTATATCGAAAGCCGGCGCGGTGCTCCCCGCGACGACGTGCTTACCGCATTGGCGACGGCAAAGTACCCCGACGGATCCACGCCCGAGGTCATCGAGGTAAGTCGATCGGCGACCTTCCTGTTCGCCGCGGGGCAGGAAACCACCGCCAAGCTGCTGTCGGCAGCCCTGCAAGTGCTCGGCGACCGACCGGACATTCAGCAGAAGTTGCGTGACGACCGCAGCCTGATTCCCGGCTTCATCGAAGAATCGCTGCGGATGGAAAGCCCGGTGAAAAGCGACTCCCGACTGGCCCGCAGGGCGGCCACGGTCGCAGGCGTCGATATCCCCGTCGGGACCGTCGTGATGGTGCTGCCGGGTGCCGCCAATCGTGACCCACGCCGGTTCGAGAACCCGCACGAGTTCCAACTGGACCGTAAGAATGTCCGCGAGCACATGGCATTCGCCCGCGGGGTGCATTCCTGCCCCGGCGCACCGCTAGCCCGAGTCGAGGGCCGCGTCTCGATCGAGCGGATCCTGGACCGGATGTCCGACATCACGATCAGCGAAGTCAAACACGGACCAGCCAACGGGCGTCGCTACACCTACGAGCCCACCTACATCCTGCGTGGGCTGTCCGAATTGCACCTCACCTTCACGCCCCGGCCCGCACTGGCCCAGACCCACTAAGTGACTGCGGCGCGCCGACAAAATCTTCCCGGGGCCGTCACCGCCTCGCGCGATCGCCGTTGAGATTGCGCCAAGGGTTGCTGGTTGAGCGAAATCACAACCCTGAGTGCAATTTCAACGTATTGCAACGGCACTTTGATGCGCAGGCTGCTGCGGCAGCAGATGATGTCGGCTGAAGTGGATGAATTCGGCGGACCGTTCTCGCACATAGCCCGCGCGGTCGATGTGTCACTGTATCGTCCTATCCGGTGATGGCCGGCAAGCTTGCCCATCCGCGCACGCTTGCGGTGTGCGCTCGTTCGGCGTTGGCGTAGTCGACTTCCCAGTCGGACCAGCGTTTGAGGACCTCTTCGAAGGCTACTCGAGCCTCCAAACGGGCCAGCGCCGAGCCGAGGCAGAAGTGCAGTCCTTGCCCGAAGCTCAGGTGGCTGCTCCGACGGTGGATGTCGAAGCGGTCTGGATCGGTGAACTGATGTTCGTCTCGATTGGCGGAAGCGTTGAGCAGCAACATGAACGATCCCTCCGGTACGACACGGCCATAATGCTCGGTGTCGCGGGCGACGTACCGGGCCTGCACCGGCGACGGTGGCTCGTAGCGCAGCGACTCCTCGACCGCGCCCGGGATCAGCGACGGGTTGGCAACAAGCTCGCGCCGTTGTTCCGGGTGATCCGAGAGCAGCTGTCCCATGAAGCCTATGAGCCGGGCGGTGGTCTCGTTACCAGCACCGGCGATCATTGCCGTGTAGGACAGCACCTCGGTGCGGGACAGCGGCCGGCGCGTCCCGTCGGGTTCGTCGATCTCGGCGGCTAGCAGCTCGGTCATCAGGTCATCGGAAGGATGCTCGGCCCGCCATTCGATGAACTCGGCGAACATCACGATGGTTTGTTCAAATATTTTCTGACTGACTTCGCCGGGCTCGCGCCCCTTGGCGACGTCGATGTAGGCGGCGTTGCGATCTCGGATGCTCGCTTGATGCTCTTCGGGTATGCCCAGGAGATAGCCGATTGTCCGCATCGGCATCATCGCCCCGAGGTCCGCGATGAAATCAAAACCGCCGGAACCAATTAGCGGATCCAACTCTTTCGCGCAAAATCCGCGAACCAGCGACTCCACGGCGAGCATGCGCCGAGGTGTGAAAACACGAGATAGTAGCCGCCGGTGCAGATCGTGCAGAGGGGGATCCTCGAACAGCAGAATGCCCGGCGGTACCTCGATGTTGTTGAACAAGATGTCGGCGGTGGTGCCGCGGCCGGATCGGTAAGTCTGCCAGTTCGGCAGTTCGCGCGCCACGTCCGCGTACCGGCTCAGCGCATAGAAGTTGTACTTCTCGTTGTAGTACAGCGGTGCTTCTTCGCGCATCCGCTTCCACACCGGGTATGGGTTGTCGTCGATGTCGGGATCGTATGGGTCGTAGTACAATTCGATCGCGCTGGTGCCTGTCATTGGCGGTCCCTTCGGTGCAGCGTTGACTGTTCAGTCGTTGCGGTGCAGGAAGCCGTGCAGGATTGCCTGGATGAGTTCCTCAACGATCACCTCCCGCGACGGCGGCTTGCTGCCGAAGTAGGTGGACCGCAGCGCGGCCATACCGGCGATCATCGCCACCGTCGAGTGTGCCGGCAGGTCAGGATGGTCCGATCGCAACCCACGCAAGTTCATGCCCTCGGCGCTGATTCGGCCGAGGACCCGCAGTGCCCGCCTGACGTCGGCAATCCCGGTATCGGCGAGTTCTTCCTCGCTGAGAGCCTCCGACGCCATCAGCGTCAACAGCAGACCTTGGTGTTGCACGAACACGTCGTAAAGCTGTCCGACGAAATGCCCGGCCAGCTCTTGTTCGTCGGTCTCCTCGGGAATGACCGACTGCCAGGTCCGGCCGAATTCGTCGACGAATCCGGTGAACGGCAGGACGAGGGCCTCGCGGAACAGTGCGGCCTTCGAACCGAAGTTGCGGAACAGCAAATGCTCGGTGACGCCGGCGGCTGCAGCGATTTCACGTGTCGTGGTGCTGCGGTAGTCCTGGCGGGCGAACAACTCTCGGGCGGCGTCGAGCAAGAGTCTGCGCGGCTCGCCGCGGGGCCTGCGCATCGCCGCAGTGGACGCAGCGGGCAGTTCTGCCGCGCTCTGCTTGGCGAGCGATCGCTGGGGCATGACGTTTAGGGTAGTATGCACTATCTTAAACGTCGAGTGCGGATCGAACGGGATGCGGACATGGGTGCGGTGATCATGCTTGGCACGCTGTTCGGACTGGTCGTGCTGATCTTCGGGTTGGTGCTGCGTTTCGACCCCGAATCACGTCCGAGTCGACGGCACGACCGATGAGCGCCCAGATGACGCCGGTGATGCAGGCGGCCAGCGACTTCGCCCTTGTCGGGGGCATCACGTTCACCGCCCTTGGCATCTACCTGAGCGTTCGCCAGCGCCGCTTGCACCCACTCGTGCTGCTTTGCATCTCGGCCATCTCGTTCTCGTGGATCGAGGCGCCGTACGACTGGGCGATGTACGCGCAGTTTCCGCCGGCTATTCCCCGCATGCCGTCCTGGTGGCCGCTGAACATGACGTGGGGTGGATTGCCGTTGTTCGTTCCGGTCGGGTACATCTCCTATTTTGTGCTTCCGGCCGTCACGGGCACGGCGCTCGGGCGATGGTTGAGCGCACGGTTCGGTTAGGCGCAGGCCCACAACACTATTGACCGTCGGCCTCGTGGTCGGCTTCTGCTGGGCGCTTCTCTTCAACGGGTTTCTGGGCGCCAAGCTCGGTGTTTTCTATTATGGCCGGGTTATTCCCGGGCTGGCGATACGCGAGGGGACCGTGCACCAGTACCCGCTCTACGACTCCCTCGCGATGGCTATCCAAATGATGGTCTTCACCTATCTGCTGGGCCGCACCGACGCGCAAGGACGCAATGTCATCGAACTGTGGGCCGATAAGCGGTCGAAGACTCGACTTGGATCTTCGGTTCTGTCGATCGTCGCTATCGTGGTGGTCGGAAACCTGCTTTACGGCGCAGTTTTCGCCCCCCATCTGGTTACGAAGCTCGGGGGCTGGGTGACGGCAGGCCCGGCGGGCCAGTTGTTCCCAGGTGTACCGAACCAACCGAAGTAGACGTCGGCGTGAATCGCTCAGTCAAAAGCATTACGCGGCAGAGTCATTGGGATGTCCAGCGAACTCAGCAGCCCGGGCTCCGCTTCGATCACATACGGGATGGCATTGACGACGCGCATGGCCGTGGATGTCATAGCCGCGCGCCCTGCACCGTGACCTTCGGGCTCGCCGAGCGTCATCTCGCAGTGGATGTCGGGATCGCCGATGATGTCGACCCGGTAGGTTGCGTCACACTCCGAGTGCGGCCAGTCGGGTGCGACTTCACGCGCCATCCGGATGATGTGCTCGATCACAATGGCTTCCCGGCCGTTGACGACGCCCGCGGCGCGGGTACGCACCGCACCACATGTACCCGCCTGGATGGTGCCGAACGCCACCTCGATGTCACGATCGGACAATTGCCGATCGAGCTGACCGCGTATCTCTTCGACCTCGACGCCCAGACCCTTCGCCATCAGGTGTATCGGTGCTTTCCAAGCGATTTCGATGAAGCCTGGAGTTTTGAGCATCGGCTCGAAGTCGAGCGGTCGACCGAAGCCCATTCCGTCCATCATCACGCCGGCGACCGGATAGTGGTCGTTCAGCGCGACCTCGCTGGCCGTGATGCTGCGGATATTCCTCGATTGGGTGGTCATCAGCAGCGCGAGCTGGTCGGACGCGAGGCCGGGGAAGATACCCGATACGTACAACGACGCGCTGTTGGTTTTGGCCGCGGCATCGAGCTGGTTATACCAATCCGGCGCGAAGTAGGCCGGTGGGTAGACCAGGCTTGTCGACGAGGTCGACACGACATTGATGCCAGCCGCCAACAGCCGCAGGTAGTCGCGAACCGCGGCCGCATCGCGCTCTGGACTACTCGCGGAATACACCACGCAATCGGGCGCCAGCGCAATCAGCGCGTCGGCGTCGTTGGTGGCGGTCACACCGATCGGCTCGCCGCCAGCCAGCTCGCCAGCGTCCTTGCCAACCTTTTCTGCCGAATGTACCCATACGCCAACAAGGTTCATGTCCGGGCGACGTCTGATCGCATCGATGACTGCGGTGCCGACCCCTCCCGTGGACCATGCAACGACGCGGGCGGACCAGGGCGAAGCGGACATAGACGTTCTCCTTCAGTCGGCCTGCGCCTGAGCGCTGGCAGCCCCGGCGCGCTCCAGGTATCGCCACGCCACATCGGGCGGGATGCCACCGCACAGCGGGTGCAGCGGCAGGGGCCGCCCACTGCTGATGTAGTCGACCGCCTCGTCGGGCGTGAATATCCGGTACGGGCCCTCCACCTCCCGCAGAGCCGCCACGCTGTCGGCGCGGGTAATGCTGGCCACCGAGTCTTCGTGGGGCCGGTACGATGCCGCCGTCACCGCGTCATGCACCAGGTGCGGCCCGAGTACCTCCCATGCCTCGTCAACATCGTCAGCGACGAAAGCCGCTGTCGGAGCGCCTGGTATCGGAAACTGAACGATGCCAGGCTCATGCCCGGCAGCGCGACACTGCGATTCGTAGAACTCCTTGAGATCGGGGGAGTCGGTCTGCGAGATGAAGCCGAGACGATGCGTGGCAGCCCGGTGAACGGCGGCCCTGCTGCCGCCCGCGATCATCATCGGCGGTCCGTCGGCCGACATGCAGGGCGGAGTGACACGCACCCGCCGACCCCGATACTCGACAACTTCGCCGTGCAGCAAATCGCCAAGTACATCCAAGATCTCGTCGGCAACCCTGCCGCGCGTTGCCATGCTCAAGCCGAAATGTTCGTACTCCTCGCGGCGATGACCGATACCGAAGGCATACATCACCCGACTCTTGCTGATCAGGTCCAGGACCGCCATCTCCTCTGCAAGTCGAACTGGATCGCACAGCGGAATCGGCACCGCAGCAAGCAGAATCATCAACTGTTTGGTTCTGGCGGCGATCGCCGAAGCCAAGATCAGCGGGCTGGGAAGGTGGCCGTCTTCGGCGCCGTGGTGCTCGGACAGGACGGCCACGATCGCGCCGCGGGTCTCTGCCCACGCACACATGTCGATGGCCGCGGCATAGAGGTCGACGGCCGGCGCCGCCCATTCGGGCGCTCGCATGTCGAACCTGAGCGTGAACATCGGTCCCTTCTCCCGCATTGTTCTCACCTCGTTTGGCGTCGTGCAGACCGCCGCGCGTGGGCGCGTCATCAACCTAACATTTGTTCGCTAGCTTATTTAGCAACGTTTTTAACTCGAGTTATTTCTGTCATCGTTGTAGCTACCGCGCTAGATATCGGCGCTGCGGAGCAAAGATTAGGTAAAACGGGCCCCGTCCTGAGAGAGAGGATCGATATGGCAAACAATCCACTACGTGTGGTGGTTTGGGCACGGGTGGTATCGGGTCGATCGCTATCCGCGCCATCCAGCGACGCCCCGACATCGAGCTGGTCGGGGTATGGGTGCACTCAGAGGACAAGGTGGGTAAGGACGCCGGCGAACTGGCCAATGGGGAGCCGATCGGGCTGGCCACCACCAATGACGCGGACGCGCTGATCGGTCTGAAGCCGGACTGCGTCATCTACGCGGCCAGCGGCCCGGAACGCGACGCGCTGGCAGTCCCGGACTACGTCAAGCTTCTCGAGGCCGGAATCAATGTCGTGACGACGAGCACCACGCGACTGGTCAATCCGCACGCATACGAACCCGCGGAATGGCGCGACCAACTCGCCGGAGCCGCGAAGCAGGGGCGAGTCTCGCTGTACGCATCGGGAATCGAGCCCGGCTTCGCCGCCGATTACTTACCGCTGGTGTTGTCGACGCAGTCGTCGTCGATCGAGAAGATCCACGCGTTCGAGATCGGGCTGTACGACGACTACGGAGTCCCCGACATCATGAGCAACGCCCTGGGCTTTGGTCAGCCCATGGAATATCAGCCTTGGATTAGTTTTCCGGGCGCGATCGCCGGCGAATGGCAGGGGCAGATCCGGTTGGTCGCCGACGCGCTCGGGGTCGAGGTCCAGGAGGTACGCGAGACTTTCGACCGAGCGGTGACCAACCGAACCTTGAATGTTGCGATGGGCACCGTCGAGGCCGGGACGTGCGGCGCACTGCGCATGCAGGCAATCGGCGTGGTCGACGACCGAGAGGCCATCGTCATCGAACACGTCACCCGACTGGCTCACGACGTCGCTCCCGAGTGGCCCACCGGGATCGGTGATCTGTCCTACCGGGTGGTGATCGCCGGCGAGCCCGACATTGACTGCACCCTAGCGGCGACGCTCAAGGATCCGCGGCGGGCCGGAGTCGCCGGAATGACATCTGGGGCAGGAGCAATGGTTGCCACCGCGATGCGTGTCCTCAATGCGGTGCCGTACGTCGTTGCCGCCGAACCTGGGCTGCTGAGCTCGGTCGACTTGCCGTTGACGATTCCGCGCAACGCGTTCGTCACGCAACCAGCGCCGGATCGTTCGGCTGGTTAGAGATGACTCGAGGCGTAATTCACTGCCGCGTCAACCATCCCGTCGTCGGCAATAAGCCGCATGGTCCGGGAGCACGAACCCGGTGTGGCTCTAGTAACGCACCAGCGAAAACGGGTAGTTTACGGTCCCGCCCGGCGCACCTCCGCAGCCGGCGTCGAACGTCGAGTCCACCGAACCGGCTAGCGTCACCGCATCCCACGAATATGTATCGTGCGAAGGCAGGAAGTACACGGTGCAGCGCACGCCATCGGGCACGTCGACTGCCATCGTGTAACGACCATTCGCGAGGTTTGCGTCTGTATCCCAAGGCGCCGCTTGGCCATTGGGTCTTGGTAGGGCGTCCACATGGATGCAGTCGGAGGTTGGCACGGCCGAGTCGGCAGTGCACGGCCTGACCGACCAGATCCAGGAGTGGCCTGAATCCCGCGGGGTCTGCAGTACGTAGTTACCGGCGGTCATCCTGGCTGCGGCGGTCGGCGCGAGGACTAGTGCGGCTGAGGCGAGCGTGACACTGACTGCTGCGGTCTTCGGGGTCTTCACGGTTTTCCTCCGTTCTTTGTCACCCGGGGGCTTCCGCCGACTATAAGGTGTTGACGGCATAGACTTTTGCGGAATGCGCCGGAATCGGCCCCGCGGCGTCCACACGATGGGCAGCATCGTGTGGTCGTGGATGAACGGCGAGAGCAATCGGGCGGCATCGGATCGATCGCCAGCCGCGCCATCCAGCGACTCGCTCGGCTGGCGTGTTGGCGTCAATTGCTTTGTCCAGCAACACCTTAATGGACAGAGCTTTGGCGTCTGCCCTAGACCGATAGGGCCCGGCTCGACCATCGACAGCTGGCGCCCGCTCTTCACCGCGGCGCCGCCGAACGGGTCGGCCGATCCGATCAACGTGAGCCCTGAGTGTGCCCCCACGGTCGACCAGGACGGTGACGACTGAGATGGCAAGAGCACTCACGACCTACGTGTCGGCGCGCACCCAACTCGTAACACCGTCATGGGCTATGCAGATCAGGAACAGACCGTCGGGAGCCTGCGCGACGTAGTTCTGCCACCGCGTGCAGTCGGCGCCCTCGTCCTTGATTCCGGCCATCGGAGGTGACCGGAACCATCGGGGCTGATATCTCCTTGGCGAGCCGCAGAACATCAGCCGTCCGGGCTGGGAGGCGAACGAGACGTATCCGTCGGCGACCCCAAACGCGTAGTAAGTGGTGTTGTCACACGGTGCGCCGAGGACCATGTGCGGGGCAATGCCTGGGGTGCAGTCCGGATAGTCGCACACAGTCGGCCCAGCGGCGGCCGGCGGTGGCATCAACACCCCGACACCGATCAGCGCAGCAACTACTGCCACGATGAAACGCACCGAAATAGCTTTGCACAGCCGATAAGAAAATTCTCTTCTTTGGAGAAGGTTCGGTACGGAACGTGATGGGCTACTCGCTGCACGTCGATGCAGGCCCTGTGTCGCGCGCGGACGACCACGACGTGTGCCCAGGTACCTGGTGAAATACGAGCCAAAGTGACGGCTTCTGCGGCCGCAGCCGGGGGTGATAATGTGATTCTCCGTGCGTTGTTGGGAATTAATAGGGAGCGGCGCTGCCGTGGCGCCGTCGCCGATCCCCAGTGCCCGAAGCTAAGCAAAGCGATAGCGAAGGGCCGGCGACCGATTCCGATGTGCCCATTTCGCTAGCGGAAGCGGAGCAAGAGGTCGCCCGGGCGGAGTCGCGCGCGAAGGCGGCCCGTGCCCGCGCAACGCAACT
Organism: uncultured Actinomycetota bacterium; assembly: GCA_963838755.1. Lineage (GTDB taxonomy): Bacteria > Actinomycetota > Actinomycetes > Mycobacteriales > Mycobacteriaceae > Mycobacterium. The sequence goes on from CAWISO010000026.1 coordinate 38,652, forward strand.
GCGCCGGCAGGCCAAAGCCGATTCCATCGATCGGTCCGACACGATCGAAGATGCCGAAGCTAAGGACAGCGAGCCCGATGAGATCGAGTCAGCCCCCGCAAGAGCGAGGCGTTGGAAGCCGCGGTGGGTCCGCCGCCCCGCACGCAAAACCGTGGGTGTCGGCGTTGGGATCCTGCTCGCCTGCGCCGCGCTCGCCGCGAGCGGCTACATGGTGTGGCAGGACCGCACCATCGTGCACAAACGGCAGCTCGCCTCAGAGTTCGCTGCGGCGGCCCGCCAAGGGGTCACATCGTTGATGTCGATCGACCCCAACCACGCCAAGGAGGACATTCAGCGCGGCATCAACGCGTCCACAGGCGACCTCAAGGCCCAACTGGAAGCGAGATCAGCCCTCATGGTTCAACAGGCCGAGGAATCGAAGGTGATCAGCAACGTGGCGGTGGAAGCCGTTGGTGTCGAGTCGGTGAGCGATACTTCGGGAGTTGCGCTCGTTGCGGCGAAATCCGATGTCACCAATCCTGATAGCACGAAACGGCCCCCGATGTTGTGGCGGGTCAGCGTCACGATCGAGCGGGACGCCGGTCAGCTCAAGCTGTCGGGGATCGATTTCTTGCAATGACTGTCGAGCAAGGGTCGTCGCCGGACAGCATGGAGACTCCGTCCGTCGGCGAAGCGGAGAAATCAACCGCCCGCGAGGGGTCGGCGCGCATCAGCGGACTGGCCGCGATCGGGCGGCTCACTCGCTGCTGTCTGGCGAGGTGGCGTCCAGTACTCGCGACGGTGTTGGTGGCTGCCGCGGTCGGGGTTGCTGCTGGTTTGTTCTTTTTTCAGTACCGTCCGGCTCAGCGTTTCGATGACGCGGCGACTCATCAGGTAGTCCAGGCGGCTTCGGACGGTGCCGTGGCCGTCCTGTCGTATTCCTACAGCAATCTGGACAGCGATTTCGCTAAGGCGAAGTCACGTCTTACTGGCGAGTTTTTGGCCTACTACAGCAAGTTCAGCCAAGATTTCGTCGCGCCGGCGGCGCGGCAGGGGCAACTTACCGCGACCGCCAAGGTGCTGCGGGCCGCGGTCTCGGAGTTGCATCCGGATTCGGCCGTTGTGTTGGTGTTTATCAACCAGAACACCGCAAGCAAGAAAAAGCCGGAACCGCTGACGACAGCCAGCAGCGTCCTTATAACGCTGACAAAGGTCAAGGGATCCTGGCTGATAGCAAAGTTAGAACCACTGTGATGGCCGCGGCGGTCGGGTTATGCGGATCGGCACCCCAGCAACGGAGCCGGTGTTATTCTTAACCCCTACGACGCCGACCGCCGGCACCAAAACCCGCACAGGCATTCATTTGGGTTAAGGAACACGCGATGCGTTCAATGGGAACGACTGCTGCCGCAATGCTGGTCGCTGCCAGCGTATTTGGCGTAACTAGCCCAGCGTCACCCGCCTGGGCGACAACCAAGGAGGATGTCGCCCTAAACGGGACTTATCAGGTCACGTCCAACGGCAATTTGGCCAAGATCAATCGCCAGTTCAACCAAGAGGCGGTCGTCACCACCACATGGACGATCAGCTCCACGTGCGAAAACTTCGAAGAATGCAGCGGTACGGTGCACAGCGCGCAGGGCTGGACTGAACCGGTGCGCATCCATGACGGGCTCCAGTGGTATGTCACGCACAACGTGCCCGACTGGGAAAGGTGCCAGGACGGTACGGCATTCACCGGACGCCAGGAATTCTTCTTCTATCCGGTGGACCCGAACGGAAGTGGCGCGGTGCAGATCGGGTCACCGACGCTGACCGGCAAGGATAAGACCATCGGTCCAAGCGGCGCCTGCGGACAGAACCAATGGCTTACCGTCGAAATGCCGTTGCGGCTGGACAAGATTGGGTGATCAGGCGTCGTCGTCTCACTTCACGTGGGCAGCATGTCCTGCCACGTCTTGGCCGCAGCCGGCTTCACCAAATCTGACTGCTGATACACGTGGCCATCACGACTGACATATCGACCGGTACGCGGATCGTAATGCGCCGTTGCGATTGGCGGCACGGGTCCGAGCGTCTTGGGCTCGAACGAGCTGGGAGCCGCCTGCGGACCTCCCCCATTGACCTCGTCGGGTGGTGACGGCGCCGGGGCTGGTGAGGGCACGGTCGCGGGTTGCGAAACTTCGCCCGGCGCAGGAACATCCAGCGGCGCTATCGGCGGAAAATCAGCCGCCTGTGTCGACATGTTGGCCGACGACGGCACTGGCGGTGCGGCGTATCCCGGCCCCGGTGGTCCATAGGTTCCCCGCGGCCCCGGCGGCGTGCCGCGCGGGATCGCCCCTGGTGGCAACGGTGTCCCCTCGACTGGCCCGAAGATTCTGTTGTTTGGGGTCACCCGGTCGTCGGGCGGAATACCCTGCGCCAGCAGGTTCGGGTCCAGCGGAGAGGGACCGAGCGCATGTTGGCGCATGGCCAGCGGCATGTACGGCTTGTCGCTCTTGCAGATTTCCACCGTGGGCGCGCGCTTTCCGGGCTTATCCATGCACGGATAGTTACGGGCGCCGCGCACCGAAAGCGGCGAGTCCTGCGGGAGTTTGCAATACAGCCCGTCTGGAGTGTCGATGTCACTTAGGTCGTCCGGCGAACGCCATTGGCTGGCCGGGATGAAGCCGACCGTGCAAATCGGCGGATCATCGACAGTCAGTGCGAAGTCGCCATGGGCCAAACCGTTCTGCCAGTTTAGGCCGTTGGCCGTTTGCTCGACGGCGACCAGAGGCGGTATCAGCACCAGCAGTTGCTCCAGTCCCGGGTGGTAGGTGACGGCGATCTGGCCGATGGTGGTGAGGTTGGCCAGCAGGACCGGCAGCGTCGGTTTGACCTGCTCGAGAAGCCGGGACGTCTCGTTCGCGGCTTCGGGACCATTCTGTAGCAACGTGCGGACCCGTGAGTCGTCGTTCACCAGCACATTCGAGATACCGGCGAGGCTGCGCGCCCACGTTCTGATCGAATCGGTGGTTTGGGCCTGCGATCCCAGGAACGGTCCGCTGTCCTCGATCAGGGTTCGGGTGCGGTCGGCGATGGCGTTGGAGTAATCGGCAATTCGCGAGGTCGAGTCGGAGAGCGACCCGATGTCGTAACCGGAGCCGTTGAATGCCTGGAACGACTCGTCGAGTAGTTGGCTGAGCTTTTGTTTCGGGATGCTGTTGACCAGCGCACTGACTTGATCGAGCATGGGCCCGACCGCCTGCGGGATCGTGGTGTCGCGCACGGCGATTACCGAGCCGTTGCGCAGGTAGGGGGCCGAGTTGGTTCGTGGCCGCAAGTCCACGTACTGCTCGCCGACCGCCGAGACGCTGCGCACCTCAGCTTGCAGGTCTGCCGGGATCTTAGGCGAAGTGTTAAGAGACAGCGTCGCTTTCGCGCCATTGGAGGTCAGGCTTACCGCGGTCACCTTGCCGACTTTTACTCCGCGGTACGTCACATTGGAAAACCGGTAGAGGCCGCCGGTAGCCGGTAGCTGCAGCGTGACCGTCATCCGTCCGATGCCCAGCAGGGTCGGCGCTTGGATGTAGAAGAGAACCATTGCGATCACACCGATGGTCCCGACGACGGCGAAGATCGCCAGTTGTATTCGAACGAAGCGCGACAGCATCTATCCGCCACCCCCTGTCGGCGGAGTACCCGGCGGTGGCGCAGCATTCGGCTCAGCCGGCGCCGGCGGGGGACCTGCGGGTCCGGGCAAGGGACCGAATCCGGGCGGTCCAGCCGCGGGTCCCGGCGCTACAGCAGCCGGTCCCGGTAGTGGACCGCTGAACTGGAGCGACGGCTGACCAGGTCCCGGCGGTGGCGCAGCTTGTGGCGGCGGCGCAGCTTGCGGTGGCGGCGCAGCTTGCGGCGCAGGGCCGGCTGGTGGCGCGCCCGCGCCGGCATGCAGGGGATCGAGTGTGTAATTCAGGTAAGCCGGGTCGCCGGGCGCCGGTGGTTCGTTGGCGTGCAGCTGTCCCCAGTGGGTTCCCAAGAACGGTCCTTGCTTGAGCCGCGGAATCGTGAGGTCGAGCTCCGGAAAAACGTTGAAGTAGTCGCCGCGAACTGCTCGATCGACGAAATTCTGCGTGAACGGGAACAAGGTCAAGCCCGCGATAGCCGCGTCGAGATCCGGTCCGACGTCGGCCAGCGCACGGATCGTCGGCTCCAGGTTTTCCAGATTTTTGACCAGGTCGGCCTGACTGTCATTGATCAGCTTGGTAGCGGTATCACTGAAAACCCGAAGCCTGTCCAGGGCTTCGGTCAGGCGCGGCCGCTCTTTGATCAGCACCTCCAACGCCGGGGGGATCTTGCGCAGCGCCGCAGTGATGACGTCGTGCTGTCCGGCGAAGCTGTCGGCAAGCCGGTTCAGCGCCTGAATGGACGTGACAATGTTGTCGCGCTGTTGGTCGAGTGTGCCGACGAACTTGTCCAGGCGGGTGAGCAGATCCCGGACGGCGCCCGCCCGCCCGGACAGCGCAGCGTTGAAGTTGTGCACGATCTCACCGAACTGCCCCAGCCCACCGCCGTTGACGACCACCGACAGCGACGAAAGGGTTTGCTCTGTCGACGGATACGTCGACGCTCGGTTGAGCGGGATCGTGGCGCCGGGTTTTAGTCGCCCGACTCCCTGATGACCGAGCGGCGGGGTGAGCTCCAAGTGCATCGATCCGAGCAAGCTCGTCTGGCCGACGCTGGCTACCGCGTTGGCGGGGATCACGACATCGTGCTTGACCGAGATCTCGACGTCAGCGTGCCATGCCTTCACCGTCATCGGGCCGACGCTGCCGATGACGACATCGTCGATCATCACCGGCGAATTCGACTCCAGTGTGCCGACGTTCGCGATCTCGACGTGGTAGATGTCAGCTTTTGGCCCACGTCCCATGCCAGGGCCAGGCAGCGGCAGTGAGTTCAAACCGTGGAAGGCGCAGCCCGTTGCGCTCAGCATGACGCAGCCGCCAATGGCGAGCACCCGTCGAACGGCAACCCGGGCCGTCATTGCTGTGGGCCTTCGGCCGGCAGGAGTCCTGGCGGGGGCGGTGGCGGTGGCGGCGGCGAGTCGTTGGGCACGGTTGGCGCCGGCGGCTGCGGCATCGCGGCTCCCGGTATCCGCGGGAGCGGTACCGACGGGGCCGGGCCGGGCACCACCGAGTCTCCGTTGACGCCGGTATACGCGGACACCGCCGGCGGGATCTCGGGCGCCGTGGGCTTCGGGCCTTCACCTCCGGGCGCCAGACGCGGCTCGGTGTAAATGATGTTTGCCGGGTTCGCCGACGGCATCAGGAATGGATTGACGGGGAACGGCAGTTCGTTGTAGTTCAGCAGCCGCAACCCGGGGCCAAGGAACAGTGCGCACAACTTACCCGTTTCGACCGCGGTGACGCTCTCGACGCTTATTAGATTCGAGCAGCCGGGAACCGGCAACGGAAAAATCGCACCCGCCTGCGTGGAATTCGCGAAGGGTACGATGCCGAACCCGCCGTTGATGGTTCCGGTGTCGGGGTTGTAGTCGTTCATGAAGTTAGCGATCGCCGTCGGCGCGGCGTGCAGAATGTTCTCCAGCTTCATGTGCCCGTCGACGAGCGGCTGGGTGGCGTCGGCCAGCCGCGCAATCTGCTCGCTGGTCGGATCACGGGTTTCCGCGATGAACCGCTGCACCTCGCCGACCGCCGTGGACAGGTTGGTCACTGCCGCGTCCAGATCAGATTTGCTGTCGTCGACCACGCTGGTGAGCGTGGCCAGCCGGTTGTTGAACTGGACAAGTTGGACGTTGCTGTCGCGCAGCGCGGTGACGAAGGTCTGCAGATTCTTGATGATGTCGACGATGTTGCCGCTGCCGTCGGCCAAAATGCGGCCCACCCCGGACAATTGTGCCAACGTCTGATGTAGTTTCTCGCCGTTGCCGTTTCCCAATGCATTGGCGGCGCTGTCGATGAACCGGCCTATCGACGTGTCCGAAACGCCGCTTCTGGGCCCCAGATCGGTTGCCAGCCGCATCAATTGGGTTTTGACCTCATCCCACTCGACAGGTACCGCGGTACGCTCCACCGGTATTGTCGCGCCGTCGGCCATGACGGGACCGCTGTCCCGATAGGCGGGGGTGAGCTGGACGTAGCGGGCAGCGACCAGATTCTGCGCGACGATCACCGCTTTCGCGTCTGCCGGAATGGGCACGTCGTGGTCGACGTGCAGGGTCATCCTGGCCCGCGTCCCCTCGGGTTGGATGGACTTGATCGAGCCGACCTTCACCCCGGAGACGCGCACCTCGTCTCCCGGATAGATCGCGGTGGTGGTCGTGAAATACGCGGTGATGGTCTTGGGACCAAAGAACGTGTTGCGGACCAGCACAGCCCCGCCGGCGATGACAAGTCCCGCCAACACGATTGCGAGCCAGACCGCCAGCTTGTTGCGCCGGGTCATTGTGTCCCTCCGATCCGTCCGCCCAACGTACATCCACCGCACTCTGGAATCCCGTTGTAGGGGAAGGGGATCAGCGAGCGCGGTACGGTCGACGGGAAGCCCGGACCGCGAGCCGTGTCGAAGGTACGGAACCCCCACAAATATTCGAGGAACGGCCCGAAGAGTTGCGGGATCGCGAGGTTCGGCACGAACGCCGAGTAGGAAAACATGCTGGAAACGGACTCGCCCAGCGTGATCTCGTATTTCGCGAGACCCGGCAGCGCTTTGGTGATGTTGTCGCGGTTCTTCTCCAGCATTGCTGTTACCGAATTCAGCTTCTCCAGCGTCGGCGCCAACTTGCTCTCGTTGTCGTGTACCAATCCCGAGAGTTGCTGGGCCACCGTCGATGTGCTGGCCAGCAACTCGACGATCTCCTGCCGGCGCGCTGCTAGGACTTCGAGCAGATCGTCGGAGTTGAGGATCAGCTTGTTCACCTGCTGGCTGCGTTTGGACAGGATCCCGGTGACGTCGCCGGCACTTTTGAGCAGCTGACCCAGTGATTGGTTGCGGCTGTTGAGGGTTCGCGACAGCCGCGTCAGCCCGTCGAACGCCGGGCCCAGTTGCGGTGCGATCTGGTTAAGCGTTGCCGACAACGTGTCCAGCGACTGGTTCAGCGACCCGGTGTTGGTCTCGGCGGTGTTGGTGGTGAGGTCGCTGACCGCGTCGGTCAGCGAGTACGGCGACGACGTGCGCGACACCGGGATCACGTCCAAGGGATGCATCATGCCGCTGCCGGCCGACTCCAAAGTCAGCATCCGCGCGCCGAGCAGCGTACCGGTCCTGATGTGTGCGGTGGTGTCTGACCCGAGCGGGATGTTCCCCTTCAGCGTGAACGTCACCAGTGCATCGCCATGGCTCAGAACGACACTCGACACCGAACCGACCTTGATACCCGACACCGTGACGTCGTTGCCCGGCGCGAGACCGCCGGCTTCAGCAAACAACGCCTGGTACCTGACGGCGGTGGCCAGCGACAGCAACCGGTCGGGCGACAAGCCAACCAGGATGACGAGCACGATCAAGATAGCGCCGATGAATCCGGCCTTGATCAGCCCAGCTTCGCGGTACTTATGCATTGGGTTCCTTGCACCTTCCCGCTTCTGACCTGAACATTGGGGCCACGACGGTCTTGCCGTTCAGATCCGTGCCCCGGAGCGTGAGAAAGCAGACGTAGTACGGAATGGTGGCGCCCATAGTGCCTAGTCGCACCAGCTTGCGGTAGTTGTTCGGCGCCTTCTGGATTGCGGCGTCGATGCGGTCCTTGTCCTGATCGAGCAGTGGCGCCAGCCGACTCAGTTGCTCAACGGTGCCGGCCAGCGGCCGCCGCGTGTTGGACAGCAGATCCGCAAGTGATGCGGTTCCGTTGCTCAACGAGTCGATCGCCGCACCGATGGTTTCGCGGTCGCCCGACAATCCGCTGACCAGCTGCTCGAGGCGATCGATCGCGCCGGAAAATTTGTCGCCGTCCCTAGAAAGGGTCCCCACCACCGTGTTCAGGTTGTCGATGAGCTGCTGGACCGTTTGGTCGTTGTCGGCCAGGGCGTCTGAGAACGACGCCGTTCTTGAGAACAGCGACTGCAAGTTTCCGCCTTCGCCCTGAAAGACTTGAATCAGCGATGCAGTCAGCGCATTCACATCTTGCGGATTAAAGCCCTGGATAACGGGTTTCAGCCCGCCCAGCAGCAGATCAAGATCAAGCGCCGGTGCGGTGCGGTCGACCGGAATCTGCCCTCCGGCCGGCAGCGGCTTGGTTGACCCTGGGCCATCGACGAGGTCCAGATAACGATCACCGACCAGATTGAGATAGCGCACCGCTGCCTTGGTGCCCTCGGTGAGCACGATGTTGCGGTCAGCATCGAACTTCACCACAACTTTCTTGTCGGCGCGCAACGAGACGCCGTTGACCGTACCCACGCGGATCCCGGCGACCCGTACCGACTGCCCGGCTTTCAGACGCGAGGCGTTGGCGAACACCGCTGAATACCCGGTGGTCGCACCGGTACGATATTGGCCGAAGACGAAGAACAGGAAGGCGGTCAGGACCACCATCACGATCCCGAAGATCGCGAACTTGACCACCGTCGCCCGTAATGAGCCTCTCATCCCTGTTGTCCGATCTGAGCGGGGTTGCGCGGCGGCCCAGCTATCGGCCCGTACAGCAACTGCTTGAGTCCGTCGAAGTTCAACAACAGCTGTGGGTTCCCGTACTTCCAGGGGTTGGCACCGGTGTCGGCGACCACATACTTCGCATAAGTGTTGAAGGGCACCTTCGGAAGATCCCTACACTGCGGGCCACCCGTGGCCGCAACCTTGGGCAGGTCCGTCGGGTACCGATAACGTTCAGCGCCCCACAGAATAGTGGCCGATATATAGATCCCCGGTTCCGTCAGCGGCGGGGAATGCGACAACACGCCGAGTCCGCCGAGACCGCAGTTGAGGGCCTTGTTGTATGCATTGGTCAGATCGGTGGTCGGCACCAGCAGATGCAGCACGTCCGTCAACGCCTGCCGGTTCGTGCCGATGACATCGTTGCCGATGTCTGCCAAACCGATCGCGCTGATCAACAGTGCGTCCAGATTGCGCTGCTCGTCGACGATCGTGTTGCTGATCGTCGTCGCATTGGCAGCGGTTTTGACGAGGTTCGGCGCCGCGTCGGCGTAAGCGTTGGCGACCGCGGGCAAAAGCGCGGTGTCGCGGCTCAGCGCGGACAGGCTTGGATCCAGTTTCGCCAGAAACGAATCCAGATCGCTGAGCGCCTGACCGATCTTTTCGCCCCGCCCGCTGAATGCCGTCGCCAGCGCCCCAAGAGTTTCGTTGAGCTTGGCCGGGTCGAGCCTGTCCAATACCAACGTGAGTCGCTGGAAGACCGTGTTGATCTCGACGGTGACGTGTTGGCTGTTGAGTGTTTGGTGGGCGCGCAGCGGCTGCGCCGACGGTTTCTCCGGTGGTACCAGCTTGTCCGGCGGTACCAGGTCGACGAACTTGGCACCGAATACCGTCGGCGAAGTGATCTCGACCCCCACGTTGCCCGGAATCATGTGCATGATCGAGGGATACATTGCTAAGTGAAGGACGGCTTGACCGTTCGGGCGCGACTCGATCGAATCGACCTTACCCACCTGCACACCGCGCATCTCGACCTTCGCGTCCGGGTTCATCACCAGGCCGGCCCGCGGCGAATACACAGTCACCGGCACGCTTTCGGTGAAGCTGCCCCGGAACAAGCCCACAGCGACGGCGACGATCGCGCCGATCACAGCGACAGTCACCAGACCCGTCAGTGCGCGAATCCCAGTGTGTTCCATCGAGCTTTTCCTGTCCCGTCTCTATCCCGAGAGGTTGAAGTTTCCGTTGGTGCCGTAAATAGACAGTGAAACCAGCAGCGTCACCGATATCACGACGATCAGCGAGGTCCGGACCGCATTGCCCGTCGCTACGCCGACACCCTCCGGTCCACCCGACGCGAAATACCCGTAATACGTGTGGAGCAACAAGACAGCGAGCGCCATCAGGACGGCCTGCAAAAACGACCACAACAAGTCGATCGGGTTCAAAAACGTATCGAAGTAGTGATTGTAAAGCCCACCTGATTGGCCGAACAGCACAACAGTGGTGAATTGGCTGGCCAGGAAGGACAAAATGACCGCGATGCTGTAAAGCGGGGTGATCGCCAACATGCCCGCCACCAGCCTGGTGCTGACCAGATAGGAGATCGGCCGAATCGCCATGGCTTCCAACGCATCGATCTCTTCGCTGATCCGCATCGCGCCCAATTGCGCAGTCACACCCGCGCCGAAGGTGGCGGCCAAGCCAATCCCGGCGACCACCGGCGCAGCGATGCGGACGTTGATGAATGCCGCCAGGAATCCGGTCAGCGCTTCGATGCCGATGTTGCCCAGCGAGCTATAGCCTTGGACCGCCAGCGTGCCGCCCGCAGCCAGCGTCAGAAAACCAACGATCACGACGGTTCCACCGATCATCGCCAACGTTCCCGCGCCCATGCTGATTTCGGCGACCAGACGTATCACTTCGCGCCGGTAGTGCACGGTAGCGAACGGTATGCCGGCAAGCGCCCTGCCGTAAAACAAGGTGTGGTCGCCGACCGAGGTCGCAACGCCGACGGGTCGTCGCCACTGGCCGAGGACCCCAAATGTGCGGGGATACGTCGCTTTCAGCGACTTCATCAACGTCGTCACGGCATCTCCCCCACCATCACTTGGTCGTGAATCGGATGCCGATCGCGGTAACAACCACGTTGATGACGAAAAGCGCCATGAACGCATACACCACGGTTTCGTTGACGGCGTTGCCCACCGCCTTGGCTCCCCCGCCCGATATCGTCAGCCCCCGATAACAGGCCACCAGACCGGCGATCAGGCCGAATAACGCTGCCTTGACGCAGGAGATGATCACCTCGGGCACCCCGGTCAGCAACGTGATCCCCGCGGCGAACGCGCCCGGATTGACGGACTGCACGAACACCGAGAACACGTAGCCACCGACGATCCCGATGATGACGACCAGACTGTTGAGCAACAGCGCTACCAGACCGGCCGCGAGCATCCTGGGCGTCACCAAACGTTGGACGGGGTTGATGCCCAGCACCTCCATCGCGTCGATCTCTTCGCGAATCGTGCGCGAGCCCAGGTCCGCACACATCGCCGTCGCCCCGGCCCCGGCCACGATGAGCACCGTCACCAGCGGGCCGACCTGAGTGACCGCACCGAACGCAGCACCCGCACCACTGAGATCCGCGGCCCCTAATTCGCGCAGCAAGATGTTGAGGATGAAGCTCACCAGAACCGTGAACGGGATGGCCACCAACAAGGTTGGAGCCAAAGAAACGCGCGCGACAAACCACGACTGCTCCAGAAACTCACGCCACTGGAACGGCCGGCGGAATACAAACCTGATCGCGTCGGCCGACATCGCGAAAAGCCCTCCGACGGCCTGCATTGCACCGGAAAGGCCACTCGGCATGCTGATGCCGGTGGACCAGCGCTCCGCCCCCTTAGTCGCCATCGGTACCCGTTCCTCGCGCAGTGTCGAAGGCGGAGACCGCGGCGAAACAGGGTACGCGTTGGCGTAATTGGATTCGTGTCAGTAGAGCCATGCCGAATGCGTAGTTTGCGGCGGATGCCATCGTCGACCTTGTCATCCCGGCGCGGGCCACGGGTACCGTTTCCACGGCGCACCCTCCTTGCTTGGGGTCACAGCAGTACGCCAATGCTGGCCGCGTTGCTCCGGCTACCTTCGCCCCGCGTTTCGCGATTATGCGCCAAGCCGCAGCGCTCTCGGGCGGAAATGGACAGCCGCAATCCGGATTTCTGGACTTCGTGGCTATCCCCGGCTGGCGGGCGCCAGTTGAAACCTGATGCGGCATTGACTCCCATCCTTAAGTGACGGCACCGATAGTTTTGAGCTCGATGATGCGATCCCAGTCCAATCCGAGCTCCATCAGAATCTCGTCGGTCTGCTCGGCGAAACCGGGCGCCGGCCGCGACTCGGGTGCGGCCACGTCGAATTGCACTGGGTTGGCGACTAATTCGAGTTCGCCCGCCTGCACCACATATTGGTTGGCTCGAATCTGAGCATCGTTGGCCGCCTGCAAGGTGTCTTGCACCGGGGCCCACGGGCCGGCCAACGTGGCAAAGCGTTCACTCCATTCGGCGAGGCTGCGCTCGGCGATCGCCTTGCTGAGGATCTCCACCGCCGCCGCGGTGTTGGCCGCGATCTTTTCATCGGTTTCGAAGCGCGGGTCGCCTGCCAGTTCGGGTTGGTCGATGTGCCGGCATACGTCGGCCCAGAACTTGCTGGCTTGCATCATCACGAACGAGATGTAGCGACCGTCGGATGTCGCATAAAGCCCCACCAACGGATTGATCGGCGAACCGTGCACCCCCGGCGGGAAGGCCTCCATCCGCTGACCGAGATGCACGGTCAGTGCCACGGTGTGTCCGAGCGACCAAAGCCCGCTGCCCAGCAATGAGACGTCGACGACGGACGGTTCGCCGGTGCGCTCCCGTTTGAGCAACGCCGCCGCAATCCCGCCGGCGAGGTTGGTGCCAGAGATGGTGTCGCCGTATGCGGGTCCGGGCGGCCCGACCATTCCTTCCGTCCCCGGCGGGGTAATGGTGGCGGCGGTGCCGGCCCGACACCAGAACGCGGTCATGTCATAGCCGCCTTTTTCTGACTCTGCGCCGCGCGGGCCTAACGCGCTGCCCCGCGCGTAAATGATGATCGGGTTGACCGCGCGAATGTCGTCGACGTCGATGCCGAATTTCTTCCGGTGGCCGGGCAGGAAGCTGGTCAAGAAAACATCCGAGCGACGAGCCAGCTCGTAGAGCACTTCTTTGCCTTCGGGCACCGACATATCCAGGCCGAGGCTGCGTTTGCACCGGTTGGCGTGCTCGATGTTCGGGTTAGGGTCACCCTCGACGCGCAGCAAGCCGGTCTGTCGCAGGCCGCGCTGCGGGTCACCGGTCACCGCGTGCTCGACCTTGACCACGTCTGCGCCCCACTCGGCCAGCACCGCGCCCGCCGACGGGACGAACCCATACATGGCGACCTCGAGAACGCGGATACCCTCCAGCGGCTTCATCACCCAACCCCTGGCGAGCTATGACCCACGGTGCTGGCGGCGGTGTCCTGCGCTGGCATACCGGTCTCCTCGACACTGGATAATTTCATTCTCATCTCGGGCGAATCTTACATTCCGCGTACGAGAATTCAACCAAACGGAAGAAACGAGACTGCCATCCTCGTAGCGGGTAAAGGCGCCCGGGATTTCTCACATCTTCGCAGGCTGAACGGCGTTTACCATCCGCCTTGCGAGTGCCTCTAGCGTGAGAGTAAGGTTCTCATAATCGGAAGGGAGATTCTTTGTGCCTGAGGTGGTCTCGGACCAGGTAACCCAGTGACAACGGCAGTGGTCACCGGAGGCGGTTCCGGAATCGGCCTGGCCATAGCCGAGCGGCTCCGCAGAGACGGCTATCAGGTCGCGACCGTCGACCTCAAACCGTCCGAAACAGACTTTGCGTTCACCGCCGACGTGACCGACCGGTCGCAAGTGGACGCGGCCCTCTCAGCCATCCGTGATCAGCTCGGCCCCGTCACCGTCCTCGTCAACGCGGCCGGCCTGGACGGGTTCAAGCGGTTCACAAACATCGACTTTGAGGATTGGCAGCGGCTGATCGACGTCAACCTCAATGGGGTCTTCCATATGATCCAAGCGGTGCTGCCCGACATGCTGGCAGCCGGCTGGGGCCGGATTGTCAACATCTCCTCGTCGAGCACCCACTCCGGCGCCCCGTACATGTCGCACTACGTGGCGGCCAAATCCGCCGTCAACGGACTCACCAAGTCGCTGGCCCTCGAGTACGGGCCCAGCGGCATCACGGTCAACGCCGTCCCACCGGGTTTCATCGACACCCCGATGCTGCGTAGCGCCGAGGAACGTGGTCACCTCGGCGACATCGAAAAGACGATCGCGGCAACGCCAGTACGCCGGATCGGTAAGCCGGAAGACATCGCCGCGGCCTGTGCCTTTCTGGTGTCCGAGGAAGCCGGTTACATCACCGGTCAGATCCTGGGCGTCAACGGCGGCCGAAACACCTGAAAGGACTTTTCTGTTGGGGCGCGTTGAAGGCAAAGTCGCATTCGTCACGGGTGCGGCGCGCGGCCAAGGCCGCTGTCACGCAGTGCGGTTGGCCGAGGAAGGCGCCGACATCATCGCCGTCGACCTGTGCCGCGATATCGACACAGTCGGGTACCCCCTGGCCCGCCCGGAAGATCTCGACGAGGCCGCCCGTCTCATCGAGAAGACCGGGCAACGAGTGGTGATCGCACAGGCCGACGTTCGTGATGCCGCACAATTGCAAACAGTGCTAGCGGAGGGCCTCGCCGAGTTCGGCAAGCTTGACATCGTGGTGGCCCAGGCCGGCATCGCCGGCATGAAGGGTCAGCCGCCGCTGCAGGCCTGGTGCGACGTGATCAATACCAATCTGATCGGGACGATCAACGCGATTCAGGTTGCGCTGCCGCACCTTGGCGAGGGCGCGTCGATCATCGCCACCGGATCAACTGCCGCGCTGATGGACACTGCCAAAAAAGACAGCCCCGGCGGCGATCCGGGCGGGATGGCCTATGTGCATTCCAAGCGCGCACTGTCGAACTACGTGCATGATCTGGCCACCGAGCTGTCGGCCGTCGGGATTCGGGCCAATGTCGTTCACCCAACGAACACCAATACCACCATGTTGCAGAGCGAGCCGATGTACCGTTCGTTCCGGCCCGATCTGGAAAACCCGACTCGGGCTGACGCCGAACCAGTTTTCGGTGTCCAGCAGGCAATGAACATTCCTTACGTCGAGCCGGAGGACATCAGCAATGCCGTGCTGTGGCTGGCCTCGGACGAGGCGAGATATGTGACAGGTATGCAGCTGCGCGTCGACGCCGGCGGATACCTGAAGTGGTACGACTACCGCACGTAGGGGAAAGTTGTGAAAGTTCGGGTTGATTCAGATCGCTGCCAGGGGCACACGCTGTGCTCGATGATCGCGCCGGATTCTTTTGTGCTTGACGATATCGAAGGTCATTCGTCGCCCACGTCGGAAGACGTTCCGCCCGACCAGGAAGACGCCGTCCGGGAAGCCGCTCACTCCTGCCCAGAACAAGCCATTCTGATTACGGAGACCACACCTTGAGCGTCGACGACATCGTGAGCGACAGCGATCGCAAGAAGAACCGGTATCACTTCGATCGGCACACACCGGAGTACCGGACGCAGTTCGAGAAGATCACCGAAGAGATCCACGAAAAGTGTCCGGTCGCGTGGACCGACACCTACGACGGCCACTGGGTGGCCGGCGGCAGCCAGGCGGTATTCGAACTCGCCCGATGCCCGGTCGTCTCCAACGATCACGACATCAACGGTGAACGCCAAGGCTACCAAGGTATTTCGATCCCCAAGGCCAAACGCGCAAGCGGTGTGCGGGGCGGCATCTTGGAAATGGACGAGCCTGAGCACCGCGTTTACCGCTCCGTGCTCAACCCATACCTCTCACCGGCAGCGGTCAAACGCTGGGTGCCGTTCATCGACGAGGTGACCCGCGCGTGTCTCGACGAAAAGATTGAAGAAGGCCGCATCGACTTCGTCGACGATCTGGCCAACATCGTGCCCGCCGTACTGACGCTGGCAATGCTGGGCATCCCGCTCAAGAACTGGGCGATTTACAGCGAGCCGGTACACGCCTCGGTGTACACCCCGGAGCACTCCCCGGACATCGACCGGATTGTTGCCATGCATCGACAGATGGGCCTGGATCTGCTCAACAACATGATCGAGATCCGGGAGAACCCCCGCCCCGGAATCGTGAACGGGCTCCTTCAGTTGCGGATCGCTGGCGAGCCCGCGCCCGACCTCGAGATCATGGGTAACCTCGGGCTGGTCATTGGCGGTGGATTCGATACCACCACCGCGTTGACCGCCCATTCGATGGAGTGGCTCTCCCAACACCCCGACGAACGTGAGCGGCTCAGCCGCGAGCGCGACACCCTGCTTGATTCGGCGACAGAGGAATTCCTGCGTTACTTCACCCCGGCACCGGGCGACGGGCGAACGTTCTCCGACGACGTCGAGATCGAGGGAACCCATTTCAAAGAGGGCGAACGGCTGTGGATTTCCTGGGCGATGGCCAACCGCGATCCGTCGGTGTTCCATGAGCCCAACCAGATCATCATGGACCGTAAAGGCAACCGGCACTTCAGCTTCGGCCTTGGCGTGCATCGCTGCATCGGCTCGAACGTGGCACGCACTGTGTTCAAGTCCATGCTCACCGCCGTGCTCGACCGGATGCCTGATTACAGGTGCGACCCCGAAGGCACGGTGCACTACGAAACCATCGGGGTCATCCAGGGCATGCGGCATCTGCCGGCCACCTTCACCCCCGGCCGACGACTAGGCGCCGGCCTGGACGAGACCCTCGACAAATTGCAGCGAATCTGCGACGAGCAAGAACTGGCCAGGCCCATCACCGAACGCAAGGAAGCGGCCGTTATCAACTGACCGATCTCCCGCGAGCAGACGCAGAATCGCATTAGGGGGGCCTTCCGCATGCGATTCTGCGTCTGCTCGCGCTGTCGGGTCAGCCGGTGGGCAGTCCGAGCACCCGCTGCGCGATGATGTTGCGCTGGATCTCCGAAGTGCCGCCCGCGATCGTGCCCGAGAAGCTGCGGGCGTAGCGATCGAACCAGCTGCCGAAGTAGTGGTCGAGATTCATCGGTTCGTAGCGACCGGTCAGCGCGGGCTGCGCCAGGCCGTCGGATCCCGCTGCGTGCAAGGCATGTTCGCATGCTTGCCGTTCGGCTTCCGAACCGAGCAGCTTGAGCACCGACAGCGCGGGCACATCCTCCTCTCCGCGGGCAGCGCGGGCCAGGGCTACCGACCCGAGCAGACGAAGCGCAGAAAAGTCCATCAGCGTTGTGGCGTACTGGTCTCTTTCGAGTGCGTTGGCGGGATGGAAGTCGCTAAGGACGTTGTCCAGCCGATCAGCGAAACCCAACCACATCATCGTGCGTTCGTGCCCCAGCGATCCGTTAGCGACCCGCCACCCCTGGTTCAGCGGCCCGACCAGGTTTTCGGCCGGCACTCGCACATCGGTGAAGAACACCTCGTTGAAGTCCAGATCATCTTGCGCACAGATGGAAGGGAACGGCCGCCGCACCACGCCGGGGGTATCGGTGGGGATCAATAACACGCTGATGCCCTTGTGCTTTGGCGCGTCCGGATCTGTGCGCACAAAGGTGAGCAGCACGTCGGCGTCATGAGCCCCCGACGTCCACACCTTCTGGCCATTGACCACAAAGTCATCACCGTCACGGACCGCCTTGGTACGCAACGACGCCAGATCCGAACCCGCACTGGGCTCACTCATCCCCAGCGACGCGGTGATCTCGGCCCGCAGGATGGGCACCGCCCAACGCCGCTTCTGCTCATCAGAGCCGAATGAAATAAGCGACGCCGCAATGATATTCACGCCCTGCGGGTTGAAGCTGTGATAGATCCGCCGCCGACACAGCTCCTCCAGGTAGACGTACTGCTGCAAGACGGTGGCGTTGCGGCCGCCGAACTCCGGCGGCTGGGTGGGCAGCAGCCAACCGTTGTCGAACAACAGCCGTTGCCAGCGGCGCGCCCACGACGGCATATGCGACACCGACCGCGGACGCTCCAAAGCTTCAGCGGCTGTGGCCGGCACATGTTCGTCGAGAAAGGCAACAAACTCTGCGCGGAATGCCTCGACGTCGGGATCAAAGGTGAGTTGCA
Organism: uncultured Actinomycetota bacterium; assembly: GCA_963838755.1. Lineage (GTDB taxonomy): Bacteria > Actinomycetota > Actinomycetes > Mycobacteriales > Mycobacteriaceae > Mycobacterium. The sequence continues at coordinate 56,440 of CAWISO010000026.1, forward strand.
CGGTATTCCTCGGTGATCATTGCCCGGTGCTCGGCGGCCCCGCCGAGCATCAGTTCGCCCGCCTTGGCCCGCTTCAGTGCGAATTGCACGTCGTTCTCCCAGGTGAAGCCCATCGCGCCGAATAGCTGCAAGCCGTGCCGGAAGACCAGCGACTGGCATTCGCCTGCAGCTGCTTTCGCCATCGCGGCGGCCAGCCGCCGACGCGGGTCGTCCTCGGCGATTGTCAATGCCGCGTAATAGCCCAGCGCCCGGGCCCGCTCCACGGCGACGTGCATGTCGGCGGCCTTATGCTGGACGGCCTGAAACGAGCCGATGGGCACCCCGAATTGGTGGCGGCTGCGCACATGGTCGAGGACCAAGTCCAGGATGCGTTGGCAGGCACCGACCATCGTCATCGCCATACCCATCAGCGCGATGTGATGCGACCGCTCGGTATCGGCACTGACCCGCGCGGTATCGGGCACCCGGACGCCGTCGAACGTCAGGTCGGCGACATGCAACACCGGGTCGAACACCGAGCTGCGTCGCCTGGATAACTGGCCGGCCACCTCGTCGCTGCTGACGATGAAGACCGCGGCATCGGTCACCACCGCTAACCACTCGGCACGGTCCCCGTCCAGCACATGCTTCGACGTGCCGTCCAGCACCCACTCGTCGGCATCTCGGTGTGTTGTCACCCCGGTGTAGACGGCGGTTCCAGATGCTTGCGGGTCGAATCGGTCCGCGGCCAACGGCGCGAATTGGCTCATCGTCGCCAAAAACGGAGTCGGGTCGGTGGCGCGGCCCAGCTCTTCCAGCACGATGGCCAGCTCGACGGCGGTCTGCGGGTCGCTCATCTCGGTCCAGCCGTGCTCCACGTAGGCCTTCCAGACCGGGGTCGGGTCCACACCATCTTCGGCAACACTTCGGACCAGCGCCGGTGGGCACTGCTTGCCAACGGCGTCGCGCACTGTTTCCTGCCAAAGCCGCTGATCGGCGTCGAATTCCAACAGCATCCCGGCCAGCTCCTTAGATCAGTTAACGTGCTGTGAGAATACTATTCTCTTAATAGCACAGTGACAATCTCGTCAGGCGCTTTCATCAGCGCGAGCTAGGCGGTCAGAGTGGAAATCGGGTTTATCGGCCTGGCCATATGGGTTTCCGATGGCACGGCGCCTCAGTCAGGCGAATCACCGCGTCGTCGCGTTCGACACCCGGGCCGAGGCTTTAAACAGGGTCGTCGCACTCGGCGCACAACCGACATCTTCGCAAAAGAGGTCGCCGACCTCGCTGAAACCGTTATGGCCAGCCTGTCGTCGCCTCAAACCGCATCACGACGCTCGACTGCCCGGTCAGCGGCGGCGTCGGAAGTCGTCGTGATGATCGACGCGCTCAACGCGGGCTCCGGCGCCACGAGTGCCGAGTCGCGACAAGTTTCCGCGTGCGATCCTGCCCCGCACGTTCGACGACGGCTTCGCCACCGGGTTGATGGTCAAAGACGTACGTCTGTATCTCGGTGAGGCGACCGTCGGACCGGTGACGAAGTACCCCAAAGCCGGAGAATGATATTATCGCTAAACAAGAACAACACTTACGTATACTGCCCGAAATCGTGAGCACTACCAGGGGCGATGATTAATCGAAATGCTTACCGGAAACCCCGTTGATAGGCGATGAACGGGAATGTTAGATTGCCTATCGTATGGCCGACAGGCCCGGCAGGTTCGCCGGAGCCGTGGAGGGTGGTTTAGGTGATCGAGCACCCGGACGGGACGCGCACGCCGCTGATCGATGCCAGCGTGCACATCTTCTTCTCGTCCAACAAAGAACTGCGCTCGGTTCTGCGCGAACCGTTCAAGAGTCGTGGTTTCCCCGACTACGAGATGGACTGGTACGGAGCGCCGGGCGGCGAGTATGCGCCCAATACCGAGGGGCCGGACCGTCAATACCCCGGCTCGGATCCGGAATTCGTTGCCAACGAACTGTTTTCGAAGCGCGGAGTCGACGTGGCGGTCCTGCACCCGATGGCACGCGGCATCATGCCGGACCGGCACCTGGGCAGCGCCCTGCACGCCGCCCACAACGAGATGATGGTGTCGAAGTGGCTGGAGTCCAGCCAGTTCGGCGAGAAGTTCCGCGGCACGATCCGGGTGAACCCCGACGACATCCCCGGCGCATTGCGCGAGATCGACAAGTGGCGCGCACACCCTCGCGTGGTCCAGATCGGCGTACCGCTGCAGTCCCGAGAGCTCTACGGCAAGCCGCAGTTCTGGCCACTGTGGGAAGCGGCTGTCGATGCCGGGCTGCCCGTTGCCGCGCACATTGAGGTCGGCTCGGGCATCGCCAATCCGCCGACCCCGTCGGGAAACACCCGTACCTACGAGCAGTACGTCAGCTTCATGGCGCTGAACTACCTGTACCACCAGATGAACATGATCGCCGAGGGCGTGTTCGAACGCTTTTCTGGCCTGAAGTTCGTTTGGGGCGACGGCGCCGCCGACTTCATCACGCCATTCATTTGGCGGATGGACACCTTCGGCCGACCGCACCTCGAGCAAACCCCGTGGGCCCCCCGGATCCCGAGCGACTACCTGCCAGGACACGTCTACTTCGTCCAGGGCAGCCTCGATGGCCCCGGTGACACGGATTTCGCCGGCGAGTGGTTCGGCTTCACCGGCAAGGACGACATGGTGATGTTCGGCTCCAGCTACCCGCACTGGCAGTGCGGCGACATCCACAAGTTGCCGAAGGCGCTGTCCGGCGAGCAACGGGAAAAGTTGTGCTGGCGCAACGCGGCCGACCTGTACGGGATCGACATCTCGGTCGACTCGGTCGACCTTGCGACCGGCTAGTCGCAGAATAGAAGGAGACAAGGGAGAGCGAGGAGATCCAGATGACGCTGACCCATTCACAAGAACGCGTTCCCGCCGCCGAGCGCATTGCTGTTCGGTGCGTCGATTCGGATGTCCACCCAGCACCCAGGCGTGGTGAGCTCGTCCAGTACATCCCCGAGCCATGGCGCAGCAAGTACTTCCTCACCCGCAATGTGGGCGAGCAGATCTACTATGACGCCCCCGACTACGCGCACAGCTACGCGATGCGCACTGACGCCTTCCCCCCCGACGGCGAGTTCGCCTGCAGCGACCCGGACATGGCATTTCGCCAGCTGATCATGGAAGCGGGCTCCGACATCGCGATCCTGGAACCGGCCGCCTACCCGGCCCGTATAACCGAGGCGCAACACGCGATGTCGGCCGCATTGAACGACTGGCAGGCCAACCACTGGCTCGACAGTCACAACAACTGGCACCAGCGGTGGCGCGGCTCGATTTGCGCCGCCATCGAGGAGCCGGAGGCGTCGGTGCGTGAAATCGAAAAGTGGGCCGGGCACCCGTTCATGGCGCAGATTTTGATCAAGGCCGAGCCGCGGCCGTCATGGGGCCATCCGAAGTACGACCCGATCTGGGCCGCCGCCGCCAAACACGACATCCCCGTGAGCTGCCACCTGTCGCGCAGCCATTTCGACGAGTTGCCGGCCCCGCCGGTGGGATACCCCAGCTACAACCACGATTTCATGGTCACTTACTCGCTGCTGGCTGCCAACCAGGTGATGAGCTTGGTCTTCGACGGTGTCTTCGACCGCTTCCCGCCGCTTCGGATCGTGTTCGTCGAGCATGCATTTAGCTGGATCCTGCCGCTGATGTGGCGCATGGATGCGATCTACGACGCCCGTAAATCCTGGGTAGACATCAAACGCAAGCCGTCGGAGTACGTCAAAGAGCACATCAAGTTCACCACCCAGCCACTTGATTATCCCGAGGACAAAACCGAATTGAGGCGCGCACTGGAGTGGATGGAGTGCGAAAAGATCTTGCTCTTCTCGTCGGACTACCCGCACTGGACCTTCGATGACCCGCGCTGGTTGATCAAGCATCTTCCCAAAGCCGCCCGCGACGCGGTGATGTACAAAAACGGCATCGCGACTTATCACCTCCCGGAGACGGTTCCCGTCCTCGAGGGTCAAGTCCGGGTGCTCTGAATTGCCGGAGGAGACCAAGCGGCCCGAGCCCCGTCTCGCCCAGGGCCGCGAGCATGTTGTTGCTACGGTTGACGAGATCCCGCCGGGCAAGCACAAGCTGGTCCCGATTGGGCGCCACGGTGTCGGCGTCTACAACGTCAATGGCACCTTCTATGCCATTGCGAACTACTGCCCACACCAAGGTGGTCCGCTGTGCTCGGGGCGCACCCGAGGACGCACCATCGTGGACGAGTCCGCACCCGGCGATTCGGTCATGGTGCGGGACAAAGAGTACATCTATTGCCCTTGGCATCAATGGGGTTTCGAGCTGGCGACCGGTACGACCGCAGTCAAGCCGGAATGGAGTATCCGCACCTACCCGGTGCGAGTCGTCGGCAACGACGTCGTCGTGATGGCCTGACGTAGGAGGAGAATCTGTGTCTTCTATCGAGGTGAACGGTGGCAACGTCGTCTACGACATTCTCGGCGAGTCGGGCGATCTCATAGCCCTGACACCAGGAGGCCGGTTCAGCAAGGAAATTCCCGGTCTGCGCCCTCTGGCCGAGTCTCTGGCGGCCGGGGGCTATCGAGTTTTGTTGTGGGACCGGCCCAATTGCGGCGCTTCCGACGTGCAGTTCTACGGGCAAAGTGAGTCGCACATGCGCGCCGAAACCTTGTATGGCCTGCTCGGCGCGCTGGGCATCAAGCGGTGCATCCTTGCCGGCGGCTCCGGTGGGGCAAGGGATTCCATGCTGACCACGATGCTTTACCCCGAACTCGTCGAAAAGCTGGTGGTGTGGAACATTGTCGGCGGCATCTACGGGACATTCGTACTCGGTTCCTTCTACATCGTCCCAAGCATTCTCGCGGTACGGGGCACCGGAATGGACGGCGTGGTGAAGGTGCAGGAATGGCGCGAGCGCATCGAGGAAAACCCGGCCAACAAGCAACGCCTCCTCGACTTCGATAAGGATGAGTTCCTCAAGGTCATGCTGCGCTGGCTGAACGCATTCGTCTCCAAGCCGGGACAGACGATTCCCGGCGTCGAGGATGAGATGTTCGATCGAATCCAGGTCCCTACGTTGATTATTCGTGGCGGCGAGAACGACATGGATCACCCCAAACGAACGTCATTGGAAGTTAGCTGCTTGATCAAAGGATCCAAGCTGATCGACCCGCCCTGGCCGGAGGATGCGTGGGAGCGCGCGTCCGAAGACCGCGCTGCGGGACGAGTGCAGCACTTCAACATGTTTGACACCTGGGTGCAGGCGGCCCCGGCAATTCTGGAATTTTTGGGTTCGTGATGACTCACCACAAATTAGATGGTACGAATGTGGACCTCGCAGTTCAGCGAGGCCTCCAAGGCCGTATGGATCCGGCTTTCGGGAATGCGCTCGAGGTCGGCTTCACGCAACGTCACGTAAACGATATCGAACCCGTCATCGCCGGGCGTCCGGACAATTTCGCCGGTGAGCCCGAAACCGGACAGCACACCGTGCGCGTCGTCATCGGTTCCCCTGCTGATAAAGGTGACTACACCGGGAACCGGAGCAGTGGCAAAAGCCCTCGCGCACAGGTCAATCGCGGCTTGCTTGGCCGCGTCGACATCACCGCAGGCGATCAACAGATCTATTTCGCGGCGACCGGCAGGCATGGCGCCGAGATCCTTGACGACTACGCTGAACTCAACTGTGCCATCCACGTCGCCCGCGAGCCCGAGGAGCACCGCCATGCCCTCCGCTAGTTGTGCAGGCGCCAGCGCGTTTTCCGGGTCAACATCGACGCGCACGACTGCAGTCCGCATGCGCACCAGCCTAACTGTCACATCCGAAGGCAGCTGATGAAGACCAGCGCTGCGCCCGCCATCACAGTCGCCTCCGCGCCGGGTTTCACGCCCAGGCTGCTGGGCGACCAGGGTGGCCAGACCCGAGAAGACATCTCCGCGTACCGGGAACTCGGCGGATACCGGCCTCTCGCCGACGCTGACGAACTGCTCGGCGAGGTCGAATCCGCCCTATTGCTCGGACGAGGCGGTGCCGGGTTTCCGCTCGCGGTCAAGGTGCGCGCGGTGCGCGCCAACGGGCCAGCTGCCGGTGGCACGGTGGTCGTCGCGAACGGCGAAGAAGGGGAACCCGCTTCGATCAAAGATCGTTGGCTGCTGCGCCACCGGCCGCACCTGATCCTTGACGGACTGCGGCTCGCCGCTGCGATGGTCTCCGCGAACCGCGCCTACGTCTACCTGTCCGACCCGGAGTCTGCGCGCAGTGTAGAAACCGCGCTGGCCGAGGTCGAACCAGAGACGTTGGGCGGCATCGCGGTTGAGTTGTGGAACGTTGAACCGGGGTATATCGCCGGTGAGGAGACGGCCGCCATCCGCGCGATCAACGGCGGGCCGGTGAAACCGACGGACAAGCCACCGCGACCTTTCCAGAGCGGCGTCGGCGAGCTCCCGACGCTGGTGAGCAATGTGGAAACCCTGGCCAACCTGCCCTACCTGCAACGCCACGGCTCAGCGGCGTTCCGCTCGCTGGGCACGTCGCTTTCTCCTGGCACCTTTTTGGTGACCCTCAGTGGCGCCGGCCGACCACCCGGCCTCTATGAGGTCCCGCACGGTTTAGCGTTCACCGAACTGTTTGCTCTGCACGGTGTTTCGCCCGAGCAGGTACGAGGTGCGCTGTTGGGCGGCTATTTCGCCGGCTTGCTCGATCGCTCAGTACTTGATGCCACGTTGGACCACGAGTCGTTACGCGGCCTCGGCAGTGGCCTGGGCAATGGTGCGATTGTGGTGCTTACCGATGACTGCCCGGTCGCCATCTCAGCGTCCGTGCTCGCGTACTTCGACCGCGAAAACGCCGGACAGTGTGGCTCCTGTTTCAACGGTACCGCGGCGATGGCTGCCGTCGCCGGCGCGTTGCGCGACGGTGTCGCCACCGACGAGGATCTGGCGAGGTTGCGCCGCTGGTCGGTGGTGCTGCGCGGGCGCGGCGCATGTGCGACGTTGGACGCCGCCACCAATATCGCCGCAAGCCTGCTGGACAAGTTTCCGGACACCGTACAGCATCATCTCGACAATGGTTGTCAGACATGTCAGTTCGGCGTTTTCAAAGCCGACCGCCCCTACGAGGTGGAGGCGGTGAACCTGGCATGAGAATCCGGCTCGACCGCACCGTGTGCGACGGTTTCGGGGTGTGCGCCAAGCACGCCCCAGGGTACTTCTCGCTTGACGACTGGGGATACGCGTCGCTGGAAGGCAACGGCGAAGTCGCCGAAGGTGACCGTGACGCAGTGATGCGGGCGCTACTGGATTGTCCGGTGCACGCGATCACCGAGTGGGGAGAGCGCCGCGACGCCGAGCCCCATCCCAGGTCGGGCGGTTCCGAGGATCCTGCCGAGCACCTGAAAACCGAAGCGAACGAAGCCGAGTGGGGGTTCACCCGTTGACCGGACGCCCACCGCCCGTGGTCACCGAGAAGACCGAATTCTTCTGGACCTCAGGCGCCGACGGCACGCTGCGGCTGCAGGAATGCGCTGACTGCACTGCGCTACTCCATCCGCCGGCACCGGTATGCCGGTACTGTCGATCCCACAACTTAAGGGTGCGGGCGGTGTCGGGCCGGGCGACATTGGCCGGATTCACCGTCAATCACCGGTTCAGCCTGCCCGGCCTGCCCGCCCCGTACGTGGTCGCCCAGGTCGCGATCGCTGAAGATCCACGGGTCCGGCTGACCACCAACATCGTGGAATGTGACCCCCAGCGACTAGAACTGGGTCAGCCTGTCGAGGTCGTCTTCGAGCAGGTCGAAGACTTCTGGCTGCCGCTGTTCCGTCCCGCTGACGACACCGAGCCAGCCGCGCTGCCCATCGACGACATCGCGCCGGAACGCTTCGGTGAATATGTCCGCCCGATGCTCACGCCGGAGAAATTCGAAGACAAGGTGGCGCTCACCGGAATCGGGATGTCGGAGATCGGGCGGCGGTTAATGGTGGCGCCGCTGTCACTGACGGTGGCCGCCTGCGAAGCGGCGATCGCCGACGCCGGCCTGACGTTCGACGACATCGACGGCCTGTCCACCTACCCCGGCGGGGGCAACCTCGGCGGGTTTGGCGAGGGCGGGGTCACTGCGCTCGAGGCTGCCCTGGGGATCCGGCCGATGTGGCATAACGGCGGCATCGAAACCTTCGGCCCGGGCGGCTCGGTCATCGCGGCGATGCTGGCGATCGCCGGCGGCCTGGCCCGTCACGTGCTGTGCTTTCGGACGTTGTGGGAAGCCACCTTCAACGAGTTGATGAAGCAGGGCAAGATCATCCCGCCCACCGGCGGCCGGGCAGACTGGATGACGCCGTTTGGCGCCGTCTCGGCAGCCCACACGTTGGCGCAAAATGCCCAGCGGCACTTTCACCGATACGGGACGACGAAGGAGACGCTGGGCTGGATCGCGTTGAACCAGCGCGCCAACGCCGAGCTCAACCCGTCGGCGGTCTACCGGTCGCCCATGACGATGGACGACTATCTGAACGCACGCCCCATCACCACACCGTTCGGGCTTTACGACTGTGACGTGCCCTGCGACGGGGCGGTCGCTGTCATCATCTCGGCAGTCGACGCGGCCCGCGACACCGCAAAGCCGCCGGTGCTGGTGGAGGCGGTCGGCACGCAGATTATCGAGCGAATCGATTGGGACCAAAGCACATTGACTCATGAACCTCAGGTGCTCGGCCAGTCCGCACACCTGTGGTCGCGCACTTCGCTGCGCCCCGAGGATGTCGACGTCGCCGAGCTCTACGACGGGTTCACGATGAACTGCCTGTCCTGGATCGAGGCGCTGGGTTTCTGCCGAATCGGTGAGGCCAAGGAATTCCTGGACGGCGGTAAGAACATCGCCCGCGACGGTCAGCTGCCGCTCAACACGCACGGCGGTCAGCTGTCGCATGGCCGGACGCATGGAATGGGTCTGCTGCACGAAGCCGTCACCCAGCTGCGCGGTGAAGCCGGTCAGCGGCAGGTCGCCGACGCACGTGTCGGCGTGGTCAGCAGCGGGGGCCTGACGCCCAGCGGCGTGCTGCTGTTACGGGCGGACGCATAGGCGCTAGCGACGATGCAGAGTGCAGCGATGAGAAGGGGCGCATGAGTACTGCCGCGCCTCGTCCCCGGGTGGTGATCGTCGACGGTGTGCCGATGTCGGCACTGGTCACCGAGGCTGAAAACCCTAGGGCCGTCATTGTCGCCATCCACGGCGGTGGCACTACCGCGATCTATTTCGACTGCCCGGGCCACCCCTCTTTTTCCCTGCTGCGGACGGGCGCCGCGGCGGGGTTCACGGTGGTGGCGCTCGATCGGCCCGGCTACGGCAGCTCGGCTCCCTATCCCGAGGCGGTGACCCGGCCCGAGCAGCGCACCGATCTCGCCTACGGGGCACTAGAGCGCATCCTCGGGCAATCACCACGCGGCGCCGGGCTGTTCTTGATGGGCCATTCGGGTGGCTGCGAGCTGACGATGCGGATGGCGGCCCACGAACGCGGCGGCGACCTGCTGGGCGTCGAATTAGCCGGCACCGGAAGGCATTACCATCCGGCGGCCCGGGACATCCTCAAAACAGCAACGCGAGAGCGCCGCCCGTCGGGTCTTCGGGAACTGCTGTGGCACCCAGAACGGCTGTATCCGCCTGAGGTGCTCAGCGGGGCAACGGTTTATCCCGGAGCTCCGCCCTATGAAGATCTGATGGTGTCCAACTGGGCGCGCCAAGACTTTCCCGCCCTGGCTCCCGGCGTGCGCGTTCCGGTGCGCTTCAGCATCGCCGAATACGAGAAGGTCTGGCAGACTGACACTTCGGCGGTCACCGAGCTCGCAGCCATGTTCTCCGGTGTCCCGCGGTTCGTCGTCCACCGTCAATCTGAGGCGGGACACAACATCAGCCTCGGTTACGCCGCTCCGGCCTATCACGCGACGGTTTTCTCATTCGTCGAGAATTGCATCGTCGCGCGTGAAAGTCGCGATCTGGAGGCTGGTTGATGCACGTCGGATTCATTGGGTTGGGCAGTCAGGGCGCCCCGATGGCCCGGCGGATTATCGCCGCCGGCTTTCCGACGACACTGTGGGCGCGCAGACGAGCGTCACTAGAGCCGTTCGCCGACACCGCCGCCAAGATCGCCGGCTCACCCGCCGAACTCGCAGTTTCTAGCGATCTTGTGTGCCTCTGCGTGGTCGGTGACGCCGACATCGAACAGGTCACCGGCGACGAGAACGGGGTGCTGGCCGGCCTGAGGCCCGGCGGTGTGATCGCCGTGCACAGCACTGTGCATCCCAAGACATGTCATAAGTTGGCGAAGAAGGCCGGTGCACAGGGTATCTCGGTGATCGACGTACCGGTGAGCGGTGGTGCGCCCGCGGTGGCCGAAGGTCGGCTGCTGGTGATGGCCGGCGGCGACGCGGACGTCATCGAACGCTGCCGCCCGGTGTTCGAGACCTACGCCGACCCGATCGTGCACCTAGGCGATCTGGGCTCCGGACAAACCACCAAGCTGCTGAACAACCTGCTGTTCACCGCCAACCTGGGCACCGCGGCTGCCACCCTGAGCCTTGGCAAAGCTCTCGGGGTCTTACCGGACCGGCTCACCGACGTCATCTCGCGCGGCAGCGGGAACAGCTTCGCGCTCAACGCTCTTGGCGGCGACACCGGTGGTCTGGACCGGCTTGCCGGCCTTGCCGGAACACTGCTGCAGAAGGATGTCCGCCTGGTCGCCGATCTCGCCGATGCCGCCGCCGTGGCCGGTGGGGCTGTGCTCGACGCCGCCGACACCACGCTGGCCCTGATGAAACATCCGCGGTGAGAATCGGATTCATCGGCGCGGGACGGATGGGACGCCCTATGGTGGCCCGTCTCACCGAGGCCGGTTACGAAGTGCAGGTGCTGGGCCGATCCGTCGAGAAACGTGCTGCCATCGCTGAATTGGGTGCCCAGGCGGTCCCCGACACCGCGGCGCTGAGCGCACGGGCCGACGCGGTGATGGTCTGCGTGTTTACCGACGAACAAGTGCACCAGGTCTGTCTGGCGGACAACCTGCTCGCGAGCATGTCGCCTGGCTCGACCCTGGTGGTGCACACCACCGGCAGTCCGACCACGGTCGAGGCCATCGCCGCGCGGGGTGCACCGCAGGATGTCGAGGTGGTGGATGCACCGGTCAGCGGGGGCCCGCACAACGCCGCAGCCGGCAACCTCACGCTGTTTGTCGGCGGCGCCGACGACCCGGTGGCCCGAGTTCGCCCGGCGCTAAGCTGCTACGGCGATCCGGTGCTGCACGTTGGCCCGCTCGGCGCCGGGCAGAAGGTGAAGCTTATCAACAACGCTTTGTTCGCCGCCCATATCGGACTGCTGTGCGAATCTGTCGAGCTGGGTGCGCGGCTCGGTGTGCCGGAATCCACGCTGCTCGCCGCGCTTCCGCATGGCAGCGCGGCGAGTCGGGTGCTGGACATCGTCGCCGCGGGGGGGTCAGTTTCGTCCTTCGTGGATATGGCTGGCGAATTCGTCGGCAAGGACGCAGCCGTGGCCAGGGGCATCGCCGCTGAGCTTGGTGGTGACCTGGGCGTGCTCGATGACGTCATCAATGCCGCGCTAGCGCGGGTGAGATGAGGTCTTTCCGGCTCGCGATGAACCGACTACCGTTAGCGTTACAGTCGAGCATTCCGTCGTAAAGGTGTGAGCCGCTCTCTGGGCGGCCAGGAGGGTGCAATGACCAAGCCGAAGGTCGTCTTTGATCCGGTCTCCGAGGAGTACTTCACCAACCCGTTCGAGATCTATCGACGAATGCGTGAGGACGCACCGCTCTACTACGACGAGAAAGAGGACTTCTACGCGCTGACCCGCCACGAAGACGTGGCCGCGGCGCTCAAAGATTACGAGACGTTCTCCTCGAGCCGTGGTTGCGACTTGGCGATGGTGCGCAAGGGCCTGGCGCCCGAGCAAAGATCCATCATTTTCATGGATCCGCCGGAGCACCGCCACATGCGCAGCCTGCTCAACAAGGCCTTTACCCCGCGAGCCATTCAATCCCAGCACGACACGGTCGTCGAGGTGGTCGACAAATACCTGAACGCGGCCGATCCCGACCAGTTCGACGTGGTGCAGGACTTCTCCGGGCCGTTTCCCGTCGAAGTCATCACCACGATGGCCGGAGTGCCGAAGGAGTACCGCCAACAGGTGCGGCACTGGATCGACACCGGTCTGCACCGTGAACCGGGACAGGTGGAGGTCAGCGAGGCAGGTATGCAGGCCAACATCGACACCGCGATGTATTACTACGGGCTCATCCAGGAGCGTCGCGCCGACCCGCAGGACGACATGCTCAGCAAGCTGATCGCCGCCGAAATCCCCGGCGAGGATGGTCAGACTCGCACGCTTGACGACATTGAAATCTGTGGGTTTGCCACGCTTCTAGGCGGTGCGGGCGCCGAGACCGTCACCAAGTTGATCGGCAGCGCGGCAGTACTCTTTGCCCGCAACCCAGACCAGTGGGAGAAGCTCCTCGACGACCGCAGCAAGATACCGGGCGCCGTCGAAGAGTTGTTGCGTTACGAGGGACCGGTGCAGTACAACGTCCGCTGGACCTTGAAAGAGGCACACACCAGCGGTGGCACGATTCCCGCCGGCAAGCCGGTGTTCTTGATGAAGGCCGCAGCGAACCGCGACCCCGATGCCTTCACCGATGCCGAGACCTTCGACATCGAGCGCGACCAGACCGAGGCCCAGCACCTTGGTCTGGGCTACGGAATTCACAGTTGCCTAGGCGCAGCGCTGGCCCGGATGGAAAGCAGGATCGCGCTGGAGAAGCTGCTCGACCTCATGCCCCGCTACGAGGTGAATTGGGAGGGCTGCAAACGGGTCACCATGCAGAATGTCGCGGGCTGGCTAAACGTACCGGTCAAGGTATTGCGATGAGGTGGATTGAGTGACGAAGAAGATCGAAGTCGACTGGGGTCTGTGCGAAAGCAACGGGGTGTGCATGGGCATCATCCCGGAGGTGTTCCGGCTCGAAGATGACGACACACTGACCGTGCTTCAGGAAGAAGTCACCCCGGAGAACGAAGCACAGGTGCGCGACGCGGTCCGGCAATGTCCGCGGCAGGCCATCTCGATCGTCGAATAACGGCTGACCACGCAGGACCGTTCGCTGCCGCTGCGCCGGCGCGCTGTAACTCTCGCCAGACGGTAGGTTGAAACAGCTATGGACGATAGCGGCGTGCCGGGACGCGCGTCGCCGAAAGACGCTGACCTAGAAACACACATCAGAAGGTTCCTGACGGCGGTCAATACACCTCCGGGCGAACTGCTCGGAAAGCACTTGGCAGAAGTCGGAAAACCCGATCTGCAGGACACCGAAGACGTCCGCCGTTACATCAACGACCTCAAAAGGGTTTACCGGCAGGGCTTGCTGGACATGTACGCGCGTATCGCGTCACACGGGTCGGCCATATGTGAGTTGACAGATGAGACCGAAATAACCCAACGGGTCGAAAAGATCACGACATTGATAGCGCTAGACCGCGATGATGTCCCGAAAGTACTGGCCAGCTTTGATGCGGCCGCGAAGCAAATTAGTCGTGACGCAATCGTACGGCTGTTCTTGACGATTCAAAATGCTGGTGTGCGCGGGCTGCCCCGTCAGGGTCAGCGAGACGAGTTGGTGCTCGACCTCACGACATATTGCTTGAGCCGCTTCCCGCCTGCCGACAATTAGAACCGGTTGCGGCTCAGCCAAATCCGGAGAGGATCACGGCGTTACAGTCGGCTGCGGCCTGGCGCAGCTTGGTGGCCTTCTGGTAGGCGTCGGACTCGTACCAGGCACGCGCGGCGTCCACCGATTCGAACTCCAGCACGACGGTCTGGTCGCCGTGCCAACTGCCTTCGATGACTTTGGGTGCGGTATCCACCACGAGGATGTTGACACCGCCCATCGCCGCCCCGGCGGCCTGGGCGTAGGCCTTCATGCCCTCTGGATCCTTGATGGCCTCGGTCAGGATGACATATCCCTTCGGCATGGTGCGATGAGTCTCCTTGTGTGAGTGTGGGTCTGGTCAGCGTTCTGCGATGGCCTGCTCGGGGCAGCAGTCGATGGCCTCCTGGGTATCCGCCTCTAATTCTGTTGGTACGTCGGTAGGTATTGCCTCTGCATAGCCATCGTCGGTGAGAGTGAATACATCTGGGCACAGCGTCACGCACACGCCATGACCGCGACAGCGCTGGTCGTCGACCCAGACCTTCATGCCGGCGTGAACTCCAAGTGCAGCTCGGTGAGGCCGCGCAAGATGTAAGTCGGAACGTACTGGTAGCGACGGTCATTCGCCGGACCGTGAAAGCGTTCGTTGATCCGGATGTCCGATGTGCGGTCGAGTAGCCGCTCGATGGCCACCCGGGTTTCGGTCCGCGCCAGCGGCGCCCCGGGACAGCTGTGGATGCCTCGACCGAACGAGATGTGTTGGCGGGCGTTCTTTCGAGTCGGGTCGAACGTGGTGGGGTCTTCGAAGCGGCGCGGATCGCGGTTGGCGGCGGCCTGAACGATCATCACTGTGGTGCCGGCGGGAAGGTCGACTCCGCCGATATTGACGGGCACCCGGTTCATCCGGAAGTCGCCCTTGACCGGGCTCTCGATGCGAAGCGCCTCTTCGATGAAGTTGGGGATCATGCTGCGGTCTTTGCGCAACTGCGCCTGGATGTCAGGGCGCTCCGCCATGGTCTGTAACGACGCGCCCAGCAGTCGCACAGTGGTTTCCTGACCCGCCGAGAAGACGTTGCTCGCGACGCGAGCGACATCCTCGACGTCAGGAGTCGAGCCGTCGGGGTAGGTAGCCGTCGCCAAGCCGGTCAGTACGTCGTCGCGGGGCGCGCGCCGGCGGTCCTGCACATAGTCGGAGAACAGGCCGTAGAGGAACTCCAGCGGACTGTGCGCCAATGACTCCTTGCCGGTGCCTCCGATGCCGCCCCCCGAGTGCTCACGAATGCCTTTGACGAACTTGTCGCGATCTTCTATCGGTACGCCCAGCAGATCGGCGATGACCAGCAGGGTAAAGGGACCCGCGAAGCCTTTGATCCATTCGCCTTCGCCGGGCGCCAAAAATTCGTCGAGCACTTGGTCGGCGAGCACCCACATGGCGTCCTCGTTCTCCTTGAGGCGCTTCGGGGTGATCAACCGCATCAATAACGAGCGGTGGTTGGTGTGGGTGGGCGGATCAAGCGTGGGCAGCTGGTCGCTGAACGGCAGCTCGTCGCGATGTTCTTCGATCAAGTCTGTGATGTCGTCACCCTCGATCGGCACCGGAAAGCCGGGAAAGGGACCGGTCACCGAGATGCACGAGGACCACGTCTCCGCGTCGTTGAGGACCGCGCAGGCTTCCTCCCACCCGGTCACCATGGTGACGTCGTGGTGCTTCTCCCGAGTGACCGGGCACTGTTGCCGCAGCGCCTCGTAATACGGGTATGGGTCCGCGATGAGCTTACTGCCGCGGAAGAAATCCATTTCGGTGAAGTCCTTCACCATCTGCTCCTGTTCGGCAATGTCGCTATGAGAATGCCCCTCTCAGCTTTGAGTATCAGATTTCCACAGAGCATGCCGCCACGTCAACGCAGCAGGAACGTGCGGGCGGTCGAGCGCGCCGGCTGGGAGTCAGCTGGCCGGAATCAGGTCGGCCTCGACCGCCGGGCAGGCCATCACCCTGCTGCGGAACGTCTCGGTCAACCCAATCGACTCCTGGGGCATTGCGGCCGCCGCGAGTGCCTGGGCCTTGAATGCCTGCGCAGCCGCGCTCAGCCGGTGCTGGACCAGCCCGACGCTGTCGTCGAGTTCGGCCGGCCAGGACTCACCCCATAGGGTGACTTCGGTAGCACCCTGGTCGAGAGCCTGCACGACGCCCTGTCGAACCCGGGAATCGCAGCCGAAAAGGTCGGCTGCAGCAGCCAGGGTCTGCGGGGTCGGCCGGTTTCCCACCGATGCCAGTGCGTCTTCGAGGTCGACGATCTGGGCGCCCAGAATCTGCAGCGGGCGCTCGTCGCCATGCTCGGCGACTATCACCGTGACATCCCATCCCGCCATCGCCCGGTCGAACAGCCAACCGCCGGCGAACTTCACCACATCGGCGACGTCCGCAGCGACCACATCCAGCCGGTATCTGACGCCTAGCTCGGCGGTGCCATGTCCCGAGCCAACGATTCCGCGTACTCCTTGAAGACCTCGGTCAGGGGTATCGAAGGATTGAGCAACCATGTGGTCTCCATTCCGGTGATGAAGGCGAGAATTTGGACCGCCTTGACGGTGACGTCCATATCCATGCGGAATTGGCCGGTGCGCTGGCCTCGACGGATGAGCTCGGTGATGATGTCGACGGCATCTTGGTATCGGGAGACGAGCCGGTCGTGCAACGGAGCGTCGGGGTCGACGTTTTCCGCCAGCAGCACGGCGTAGGTGCCAATGAGTTCGGGTGACCGGTGGAACCGATCGGCGACGCCGGTGATTTCGGATATCAGGTCACCGGCGCGGTCCGCGTGGGCGTCGTCATCGGCGTCGCGGACATCGAGCACCGCGTGCAGCAGCTGTTCCTTGGATTCGAAGTGGTGCAGCAGGCCCGCAGGGCTGACGCCGGCTTCGCCGGCAATCTGGGCCAGTGTCGTATTACGCCAGCCGTTACGGGTAAGCAGCCGCTGCGCAATCGCCAGGATCCGCTGCTTGCGGTCCTCACCCTTGGCCAGCAGCGAATCGTATCGCCGCGTATCAGGCACCGGACTCCTTTGTCCAACCAACCAACTGAACACACAGTAGGTTGGTTTGCCGGGTGTGACAAGGGTCTCCGGTGACGATTTTTCCGGCTTCTCGGCGCTGTCACAAACCCAGCGACTTGGCGATGATCACCGCGCAATCGGATAGGCCACCTTGTAGCCGTAACCGCCGAAAAGCTGCGGGCACCGATCCACGACTCGAGCCTGCTTCTCGGTGCAAAACAGCTTGACGCGAGCCGCGTCGGCGGCCGAACAGCTCCCCCGACGTGTAGCGAAGAGGTCTCAACGGGAGATTTACCTGTCAGGCAACAAGTTCAACCAGTGTGGCGTTCGCGGTGCCGCCGCCTTCGCACATGGTCTGCAGTCCGAACCGAATCCCGTTGTCGCGCATGTGATGCGCCATGCGCGTCATCAACACAGCACCCGATGCGCCCAGCGGGTGACCGAGGGCGATGGCTCCGCCCAGCGGATTGAGACGGTCGGGGTTCGCGCCGGTCTCGGCGAGCCAGGCCAGCGGGACCGGCGCGAAGGCCTCGTTGACTTCATATACACCGATGTCTTCTATCGAGACGCCGGCCTTGGCCAGCACCTTCTCGGTCGCCGGAATGGGACCGGTCAGCATCAGCACCGGATCCGCCCCGGTCACCACACCTGCCCGGTATCGCACCAGCGGCGTCAAACCGAGCTCGACTGCCATTTGTGAGGTCATCACCAGCAACGCCGCCGCGCCATCGGAGATCTGCGAGGAATTGCCGGCGTGGATGACGCCGTCGTCGACGAACGCCGACTTGAGTCCGGCCAGTTTCTCGACCGTGGTGCCCCGCCGCACCCCTTCGTCTGCTGCGGTGACCGCGTTGTCGTCCACGAAGACCGGGACGATCTGGTCGGTGAACGCGCCGCTGTCCATTGCTGCGGCGGCCCGCTCGTGCGACAGCGCGGAATACTCGTCGAGGCGGGTGCGAGAGAATCCCCACTTTTTGGCGATCATCTCAGCCGAAAGCCCTTGATTGAAGGAGAAATCATCGTAGCGGGCAAGCACTTTAGGCCCGTATGGCATTCCTGAGGCCCTGGCTGCACCCAGCGGCACCCGGCTCATCACCTCCACACCACCAGCCACTACGACGTCCTGCTGGCCCGACATCACTGCCTGCACCGCGAAGTCGAGAGCCTGCTGGCTAGAACCGCACGCCCGGTTGACCGTCGTGCCGGGGATGCTCTCGGGCCAGCCGGCGGCCAGCACCGCGTAGCGACCGATATTGCTGGATTGGTCGCCAACCTGCGATACGCAACCCCACACAACGTCGTCGATGATGTCGGCGCCGACACCGGTGCGCTGGAGCAACTCGTTGAGCACCAACGCCGACAGGTCGGCGGCGTGCACGCTCGACAGCCCACCGTTGCGCTTGCCGACCGGCGTCCGCACTGCCTCGACAATGACCGTTTCACGCATTTTTCTGCTCCGATCTCGATACCGCCCACCGACCAGTAAACGACGGCTCCCGCCGCTCGGCGAACGCGGCATAAGCCTCCAGCGAATCGGCCGTGCCGAAGTTGACGGTCTGGGCGCGGGCTTCGTTGGCCAGCGCATCGCGCAGGGTCCGGTCGGCACCCTCGTTGAGCAGCGCCTTGCTTTGAGCCAGCGCAATGGTCGGACCGGCCGCCAGCCGGTCAGCCAGATTGTCGAGAAGGCGTCGATCTCCGCGCCGACCACCACCCAGGTGACCAGGTTCAGCGCCCGGGCCTCCTCGGCGTCGATGGTCTCGGCCAACAACGCGAGCCGCTTGGCCTGTTGCAGTCCAATGATTTTCGGCAGCAGCCAGGAGCCGCCGAGATCCAGTGACAGACCCCGCTTGGCGAAGATCTGGCAGAAAGTCGACTCGGGAGTGGCCACCACCAAATCGCAACCGAGGGCCAAGTTCCATCCCGCACCTACCGCCACACCGGTGACTTTGGCGATCGTGGGTACCGGTAGCTCATGGAGCGCCAGCGCCACATCGGTCAGCCGTTGCAATTTGTGCACCGGATGACTGTCGTCAGGCGTCGAGATGTCGGCACCCGAACAGAACGCGCCACCGGCGCCGGTGATCACGACCGCACGCACATCCCGGTCCTTGCCCGCAGCGGTGAGGGCCTGGGCCAACGCGATCCACAACTCGCGGTTGATTGCATTCTTGCGAAGCGGCCGGTTCATGGTCAGCGTCCGCACACCGTCGCGGTCGCTGCACAGCAGTACAGACTGCTCTGACATCACGAGTAAGCCGGTCCAATGACGCCTTGCACTCGCAACGCGTCGATCTCGTCGCTTCCCATGCCGAGTCCGGCGAGCACCGCGTCGGTGTGCTGCCCGAGCCCGGGCACCGCACCCATCGCGGACTGGTAGCCGCAGATAACAGGTGGAGGCAGCAACGCCGGAGTCGGGCCGGCGGGGGTCTCGACCTGGCGCCAGCGATCGCGGGCCGTCAGCTGCGGATGCACCAGGACCTCGCTGGGCAGGTTGTATCGGGCGTTGCCGATCCCGGCGGCGTCGGCCGTCTTCTGCACGTGTTCCAGGTTGTGTTTCGCACACCAGTCGCCGATGGCTTCGTCCAAGATCGCGCGGTGGGCGACCCGACCGGCGTTGTTGGCGAACCTGGCGTCTTTGGCAAGATCATCACGCTGCAGGATCTCACGCGAAAGCCGTTGCCATTCAGCGTCGTTCGTGGTGCCTAATACGACGGTCTGCTTGTCGGCGGTACGGTAGGCGCCGTAGGGAGCTACCGCGGGTGAGCTCATTCCCAGCGGCTGCTGGTTGACGCCGGAATGCTGGGTATAGGTCAACGGGTAACCCATGAGATCAGTCATGGTGTCAAACAAGCTCACCGCGACCGCGTTGCCATGCTGAGCCGGGTTCGATTGCGCGTCACGGGAGTACAGCAGAGCCAGAATCGACAGCGCCGAATACAGTCCGGTGCTGATATCTGCCATCGGCGGACCGGGTTTGGCCGGCGCGTCAGGACTACCGGTCACCGCGCATGCTCCGGATTCCGCCTGGGCAAGTAGGTCGTAGGCGCGTTTGTGGGACAGCGGTCCGCCGGGACCATAGCCGTCGATTTCGACAGTGATCACGTCCGGGTGACGCTCGACAAGATCGGCCGCCGCGACCCCTAGCCGTGCGGTAGACCCTGGGGCGAGGTTGGAAACCAGCACATCGGCTCGGTCGAGCAGCCGGTGCAAGATGTCCAACCCGGCTTCGGATTTCAGGTCGAGCGTTACCGACTCTTTACCCCGGTTAGCCCAAACAAAATGCGCGGCAAGTCCGTTGACGACATCGTCGTAATACCGGGCGAAGTCTCCCCCGTTGGGGTTTTCCACCTTGATGACACGCGCCCCGAAGTCGGCGAGCACCCGTGTGCACATCGGAGCCGAGACCGCCTGCTCCAGGGCCACCACGGTGATTCCCGTCAGCGGCGCCGGTGTTTCCGGCATTACATCACCATTCCGCCGTCCACCGGCAACACCTGACCGGTGATGTAGGAGGCGGCGTCGGAGGCGAGAAACACGAATGCACCGGCAACCTCGTCCGGCTCGGCCCAGCGTTTCAACGGAATGCGGGCCATCATGTTGGCCGCGAATTTTTCGTTGGTGCGGATGGTTTCGGTCATCCGCGTCGCCGCCAGCGGCGCAAGAGCGTTGACCAGGATGTTGTTGCGTGCCATCTCGCGTGCTAACGATTTGGTGAATCCGATGATGCTGGCCTTGGCAGCGGAGTAGTTCACCTGGCCGAGCGTTCCGGTGATTCCGGCCGACGAGACGACGTTGATAACGCGGCCGGTGCCGTCGGTGGGCAAGAAGCCGAGCGCGGCCTGGGTGCAGTGCACGGCGCCCATCAGGTGGATATCGAGTACCCGATGGAAACTCTCGTCAGTGAGGTCGGCGAACATCGCCGGAGCGGTCACCCCGGCGTTGTTGACCAGAATGTGCAACACTCCCTCGGTGAGCCCGGCGGCCCGTGCGGCCGCGGCGTCGGCGGCCGCACGGTCGCGAACGTCAAGCGGGATCCCTTCCGCCTTACCACCGTTGGCGCAAATGCGTTCAGCAACAGCCGAAGCGGCATCGCCGTCCACATCGCTGACGAGCACGGATGCTCCGGCGGTTGCCAGCGCGCCGGCGACGGCCGCTCCGATGCCACTGCCAGATCCGGTGACCAGTGCCGATCGACCGGTCAGGTCGAACAGGGACTTGCACATCAATAGCTCCTCGGCAATTTGAGCACGTGCGACCCGAGGAAATTCAGGATCATCTCCTGGCTGACCGGTGCGATCTTCATCAGCCTGGCTTCCCGGAAGTACCGCGCCACGTGATACTCCTCCGAATAACCCATTCCGCCGTGCGTCTGCAGTGCTCGGTCAGCCGCGGTGAAGCCTGCGTCTGCGCACAAGTATTTCGCGGTATTGGCCTCGCGCCCACACGGTTTGCCGTTGTCGTAGAGCCAGGTGGCTTTGCGCAGCATCAACTCGGCGGCGTCAAGGCGGGCAAGCGAGTCGGCCAACGGAAACTGGATGCCCTGGTTCATGCCGATCGGCCGGTCGAAGACCTGCCGTTCGTTGCCGTACTTCACCGCCTTGGCCAGGGCGACCCGACCGATGCCCAGCGCCTCCGCGGCGATCAGCATCCGCTCCGGGTTCAGGCCGTCGAGGATGTACTGAAAGCCTTTGCCCTCTTCGCCAACTCGATCCTCAACCGGAATATGCAGGTCGTCGATGAACAGCTCGTTGGAGCTGACGGCGTTACGGCCCATCTTGCGGATCGGCCGAACCTCCACCCGGCTGCGGTCCAAGTCGGTGAGGAATAGCGTCATCCCGTCAGTCTTCTTGCTGACCTCGTCGTAGGACTGCGTGCGGGTCAGGAGCAGGATCTTCTGCGACTCAAGCGCCTTGGAGATCCACACCTTTCGGCCGTTGACCACGTAGTGGTCACCGTTGCGTTTGGCGAATGTGGTGATCCGGGAGGTGTCCAGCCCTGCGCCGGGTTCTGTCACCCCGAAGCAGACATGCAGTTCGCCGGTCGCGACCTGTGGCAACGTGCGCGCCTTGAGCTCCTCGGAACCGTGTACCACCACCGGGTGCATGCCGAAGATCGACAGGTGAATGGAGCTGGCGGCGTTCATCCCGCCGCCTGATCTGGCCACCTCTTCGGCCAGCAGGGTGGCCTCGGTAATGCCCAGGCCATGGCCCCCGTACTGCTCGGGAATCGTCATACCGAGCCAGCCGCCGTCAGCGATCGCCTGATAGAACTCGTGCGGGAATTCGTGCGCCTGGTCTTTTTCCATCCAGTAGTGGTCGTCGAACTTCGACGCCAGCTCGGCGACCGACTTGCGGATCAGGTCCTGGTCGTCGGTCAGTTCGAAGTTCATCCCCGCCACAGCTCTCCTCCTCATCTAGCGCGAGGAGACGCAGAATCGCACGATAACCGCCCGCATAATGCGATTCTGCGTCTGCTCGCCGGGAACGGGACCTGCGCTCAGTCCTTGTTTCCGGTCAGTTCTTTGGCGCTAGCGGCAAAGTCCGCGAACGAGGAACCTGCCCGGGTGTCCTTGTGGTGGCTGGAGGAGCGGATCGAAACGTCGTGGCCCTCAGCGGCCTTGCGCAGGGCACCGACGCTGGCCTGTGCCGGAGTGATGTGGCTGAACGGATCGAATGAGTACCAGCGCATCGCGTTCTCATACGACATCTTCTTGATCTCGTCATCCGGAACATTGTTGGCAGACAACACCTCCCACAGCTCCTCTGGCGCGCCAGGCCACATCGAGTCGCTGTGCGGGTAGTCGGCCTCCCAGCAGATGTTGTCGATGCCAATCATGTTGCGCAGCACGACGCCGACCTTGTCGCTGATGAAGCAGGTCAAGAAGTGCTCGCGGAAAACGTCGCTGGGCAGCTTGCCGCCGAAGTTCTGATGCGTCCAGGTGGAGTGCATCTCGTACGTCCGATCCGCGCGCTCCAGGAAGTACGGAATCCACCCGGTTCCGCCCTCCGACAGCGCGATCTTCAGATCCGGGTAGTCCTTGATCGGCTTGGACCACAGCAGATCCGCAGCGGCCTGCACGATGTTCATCGGTTGCAATGTGATCATCACGTCCATCGGCGCGTCGGGTGCCGTGATCGCCAGCCGGCCGGAGGATCCGATGTGCACGTTCATTACGGTGTTGGTGTCGCACAACGCTTCCCACAGCGGCTTCCAGTGATCGTTGTGGAAACTCGGGTAGCCCATCGCTGCGGGGTTTTCGGTAAAGGTCAGGGCGTGCACGCCCTTCTTGGCCACCCGCCGCACCTCTTTGGCACACTCTTCGGCGTCCCAGATCACGGGTATGGCCATCGGGATGAACCGCGCCGGGTAGGCGCCACACCACTCTTCGATGTGCCAGTCGTTGTAGGCCTGCACCAGGGCCACCGAGAAATCCGGGTCCTCGGTGGCGAACAAGCGCGCGGCGAAGCCCGGGAAGGACGGGAAGCAGATCGACGCGAGGATCCCGCCGGCGTTCATGTCCTTGATCCGCTCGTCGACGTTGTAACAGCCCGGCCGGATCTCGTCGAGCCCCGTTGGCTCGATCCCGTATTCCTCCTTGGGGCGGCCGGCCACCGCGTTGAGTGCGACGTTAGGGATCACGGTGTCACGGAACTGCCAGCAGTCCGACCCGTCCGCGTTATGCACCAGCCTCGGTGCGTCGTCGGCGTACTTCTTCGCCAGGTGATTCTTGAACATGTCCGGCGGCTCGACGGTGTGGTCGTCGACGCTGATCAAAATCAAGTCGTCTTTGTTCACTGGGCTGTCCTCTCCGTCGGGGGCCATTCGGGGCCCACCAGATCATCGGCCTGCGGCTGATCGGTGATCGTCGCGACCTTTGTGGCCCGGCCCCATCGACGACCGCTGCGCCGTTGAGTTCTCTCCAAGTATGAAAATTATCTTCTCATGTCGCGAGAATCAACATCTTGAGGCTACCCCTGCAACGGTGAGGGTCGGATCGGCCCGGTCATCCGACCCGCACCGGAGAGTCATATTTGCGCAGGTGGACCGCGAAACATTGACCTATCCGAGAGTTCGTGGAAACCTATTGGTCAAATATGAGAATATGATTCTCACCAACGAGGAGGTGTCATGCGTCTGTCCCCGCTGCCGGCGGATGAGTGGGACGATGCTGCCCGCCAGGCGGTGGCAAGCCTGCTTCCCGAAGACCGCCGGAACCCGAGCGACGCGGGCAACTTGCTGTCCACCCTGGTCCGTCACCCGGAGTTGACCCGCGCATTTCTGAAGTTCAACGGATATCTGCTGATGAGCTCGACACTGCCGGCACGAGAGCGCGAGCTGATCATCCTGCGGGTCGCTCATCGACGCGGCTGCGCTTACGAATGGATTCACCACGTCAAGCTGGGCAAGAAGGCCGGACTCTCCGACGCGGACATCGCGGCGGTGCAGGCCGGTGACCCGGCCGACGAATTCGATCGCGCGCTGCTGAACGCCGTCGACGAGCTCGATGACAAGAGCAATCTGTCGGACCAGACCTGGGCAGCTCTGTCCGAGCGGCTCGATGAGCGCCAACGAATGGACTTGATCTTCACCGTCGGCGGCTACACCGCCCTTGCGATGGGCCTCAATACCTTAGGCGTCGAGGTCGAAGCAAACCGGAGAGACTGACTGCAGAGTCTGAGAAGAGAAAGGTAGTACCTTGCCACACTTCACCAAGCCGGATGCCGGGAGTTGGACCGAGCATTATCCGGAACTGGGTACGGCGCCTGTCGATTACACCGACTCGATCGATCCGGCGTTCTTTGAGGCCGAACGCGACGCGATCTTCAAGCGCACCTGGCTCAACGTCGGTCGGGTGCAGCGCCTGCCGCGCACGGGCAGCTACTTCACCAAGGAGCTGCCGTCAGCGGGCCCGGGTATCTCGGTGATCATCGTCAAAACCAAGGACGGATCGATCAAGGCGTTCCACAACGTGTGCCGCCACCGCGGGAACAAGTTGGTGTGGAACGACTTTCCGCATGAGGAGACTTCCGGCACCTGCCGGCAGTTCACCTGCAAATATCACGCCTGGCGCTACAGCCTCGACGGCGACCTGGCCTTCATTCAGCAGGAAGAGGAGTTCTTCGACGTCGACAAGGGCCAGTACGGCTTGGTGCCGGTCCGGTGCGAGCTGTGGGAGGGCTTCATCTTCGTCAACTTGGACGACAACGCCAAGCCGCTGGTCGACTACCTCGGCCCGCTGGCCAAGGGCATCGAGGGATACCCCTTCCACGAGATGACGGAGACCTACTCCTACCGGGCCGAGGTCGGCAGCAACTGGAAGCTGTTCATCGACGCGTTCGCCGAGTTCTATCACGCGCCGGTGCTGCACCAGGGCCAGTACACCAAGGAAGAAGCCGCCAAGATCCTCAAATACGGCTTTGAGGCGCTGTACTACGAACTGGCCAGCCCGCACGGGATGATATCCACTTGGGGCGGTCAGGCGCCGCCCGCGGACATGTCCATGGTCAAGCCGATGGACCAGGTGCTGCGCAGCGGGCTGTTCGGTCCGTGGGATAAGCCAGAGGTCATCGAGAAGCTCGCTGAGCTGCCTCCGGGGGTCAACCCGAAGAGAATCCCGCAGTGGGGAATTGACTGTTGGCATTTCTTCCCGAACTTCATGCTGCTGATCTGGGAGCCGGGCTGGTTCCTGACCTACCACTACTGGCCGACCGCGGTCGACAAGCACATCTTCGAATGCACGCTGTATTTCGTGCCGCCGCGAAACGCGCGTGAACGGCTGGCCCACGAGTTGGCCGCAGTCACGTTCAAGGAGTATGCATTGCAGGACGCCAACACCCTGGAGGCGACCCAGACCATGATCGGCACCAAGGTCGTCAAGGACTTCCTGCTGTGCGATCAGGAGATCCTGCTTCGCCATCTGCACAAGGTGACCGGTGACTACGTGAAGGAGTACAGCCACAATGGCCACAGCCACTAAGCTGCCTGCCGAATTCGCCGCCCTGGAGCCATATCTGGATTGGGACTTGGCCGACGAACCTGACCGCTACGCCAAGCGGCTGGCCTCGTCGATGACCGAGATGCAGGCTTTCTACGATGCCGCGTTCCCGCTCCTCGACGACGTGATCGCCTACGTCGACAAGTACCCACTCGACGATCTACCTGAGGACGCGCGAACTCTCATGCACCTGATGCAGTCGCTGATCATGGTGTCGTTTCCGATCGAGGCGTGGAAGCAGCCTCGCGTCCCGGACAGCGGTGCGGCCTGGGTCGAATTGATCAGGGAGCCGGTGATTTAAGCGGTGCTGACGCTCAAGGCCGCCGGGCTGCTCGACCTCGACGCCGGCGAGATCCTGTCGCCCGGCATTTTACGAATAGAGGACGACCGGATCGTCGGCGTCGGCGGCCGCCCAGACGGCGAGGTGATCGATCTCGGCGAGCAGATCCTGCTGCCCGGCCTGATGGACATGGAAGTCAACCTGTTGATGGGTGGGCGCGGCGAGAAACCCGGGTTGTCCCAGGTGCAGGACGACCCACCGACCCGAATGTTGCGTGCGGTCGGCAATGCCCGCCGGACGCTGCGTGCGGGGTTCACCACCGTGCGCAACCTTGGCCTGTTCGTCAAGACCGGCGGCTACCTACTCGATGTCGCGCTGGGCAAGGCCATCGACGCAGGCTGGATCGACGGCCCCCGTGTGGTGCCGGCCGGGCATGCAATCACCCCGACCGGCGGACACCTGGATCCCACGATGTTCGCCGCTTTCGCACCGCATGTGCTGGACTTGACGGTCGAAGAGGGCATCGCCAACGGCATCGACGAGATCCGCAAGGCCGTGCGTTATCAGATCAAGCACGGGGCCGAACTGATCAAGGTCTGCTGCTCTGGCGGGGTTATGTCACTTACCGGACCGCCTGGAGCCCAACACTATTCAGACGAAGAGCTGCGCGCGATCGTCGATGAGGCGCATCGGCGCGGGTTGCGCGTCGCTGCCCACACACACGGCGCCGACGCGGTCAAGCATGCGGTTGCGGCCGGTATCGACTGCATCGAGCACGGGTTTTTGATCGACGACGAAGCGATCTCGATGATGGTCGAGCACGGCACATTTCTGGTGTCCACTCGACGTCTGGCCGAGGGGATGGACGTCTCGCACGCCCCGCCCGAGCTGCAGGCCAAGGCCGCCGAGATGTTCCCGAAGTCGCGCACCTCCATCCTGGCCGCCTACAAAGCCGGGGTGAAGATTGCGGTGGGCACCGACGCGCCCGCGATCCCACACGGCAAAAACGCCGACGAGCTTGTCACTCTTGTCGATTGGGGCCTACCGCCGTTGGAGGTCTTGCGGGCGGCGACGGTCACGGCGGCCGAGTTGATCAACGCCACCGATCGCGGTCGTCTCGCCGAAGGTCTGCTGGCCGACGTCATCGCGGTACCCGGAGACCCGTTGTCCGACATCGGGGTCACCCAGAAAGTAAGCTTCGTGCTGAAAGGCGGCAAGGTTTATGCCAACGCGAACTGAAGATCTGGTCGACATCCAGCAGTTGTTGGCCCGCTACGCGGTGACTATCACGCAGCAAGACATCGACGGGCTGGTGCAAGTCTTCACCCCGGACGGTACCTACAGCGCGTTCGGCGAAACATATTCGCTGGACCGGTTTCCCGTATTGGTGGACGCCGCCCCGAAGGGTTTGTTCATGACCGCCACTCCGGTGATCCAATTGAATGGCGATACCGCGACCGGCACCCAACCGCTGTGCTTTATCGACCACGCCAGCCATGACATGCGGATCGGTTATTACAATGACACCTACGTGCGGACAGCCGACGGCTGGCGGCTGAAAACCCGCGCCATGACATTCATTCGGCGCAGCGGCGTGCACGACTCCGGGCGCCCGCACGCGATTGGGCGACCGTCAGGCAGTTCTTCTTGAAGGTCGAGCAGTTCCGCACTGACCTGCGTGCCTGGCTGGACGACAACGACCTGACACCCGCTCCGGGTCGTTCGCTGGAAGGCGACATGAAGCAGCTTGCCCGGGTACACCGTGCGCTGTACGACGCCGATTGGATGCGGTACGGCTGGCCGGAGAGGGTGGGCGGGCTGGGTGGCTCAGACATGCTCCGCGCGATCGTCGGCGAAGAGATCGTCGGTCGCGGTCTTGCCGAACCCGGTCCGTATTCGATGGCCGAGGTGCTGGCCCCCACCCTGATCGACTACGCGCCAGCCGAGCTCGCCGCAGAGATGGTGCCGCGGCTGCTCAACGGCGAAGAGAGTTGGTGTCAAGGGTTTTCCGAGCCTGGCTCGGGCAGCGATCTAGCGTCGCTGACCACCCGCGCGGTTCGTCAGGGCGACAACTGGGTCGTCAACGGACAAAAAGTCTGGACCAGCTACGCGCAATTCGCCACTCGGTGCGTGCTGCTGACGCGCACCGCACCCGGATACGACGGCATCACCGCGTTTTTCGTCGACATGGACACGCCGGGAATCACCATCCGGCCGCTGCGCACAATGCACGGTGTCGACGAGTTCTGCGAGGTGTACTACGACAACGTGGTGATCCCGGCGAGCCGAATGCTCGGCGAGCCGGGCGACGGCTGGCGGCTGGCGATGGATCTGCTGCCTTACGAGCGTTCGACCTGCTTCTGGCAGCGGATCGCCTACCTCTATTCACGATTCGATCGGCTCATCGCCGACCTGGAAGAGGGCGAAGCTGAACCTGATGACTTGCACCTGGGGTCGGCGTTTCTGGCACTGCACACGATGCGGTGCCGTTCGCGCGGCACACTGCATCGACTGGACGACGGCCAGCGGCTGGGCCCGGAGACCTCCATCGACAAGGTGCTGCTGGCCACCGCCGAGCAACAGCTGTACAACACCGTCCACGATCTGCTTCCCGGTGTCATCGAGCTGAACGAAACCGATTGGCGCACCGAGTACTTGTACTCACGCGCCGCGACGATCTATGGCGGCACGGCGGAGATTCAGCGCAACATCATCGCGCGCCGGCTGCTGGATCTGGGCAAGGATTGAGCGTGGACACCGAGTCGTTGAGCATGCTGGAGGACGCGTTACGCAAGACGATGGCCGGCGCGACGGGCTGCCAACTGGACAAGGCCCTGAGCAAGCTGGGCTGGCTGGACATGCTCGATGAAATGCCCGATACCGCAATCCCCTTGGTTTTCCGATTGCTGGGCGAAACCGGCGCTCATGCCCCGGTGATCAACGATGTCGTGCTGCACGCCGGCGGACGCGAGCCCAGCGGAGTGGTGCCCTTGCCATACGCGGGTGGGACTTCGGTGGTCTGGCAGCGCGCCGACGAAGCCGGTGCTGCGATCGACGAGCTTCCGATAGCGCCCGCGCCGCAGCATGATCCTGTGCCGCTGGTCGCCGGCCGGATTGCGCTCGGGTGGTGGCTCGTCGGCACCGGCCGGGCGATGTTGTCGCTGGGCCGCCAACACGCTTTGGACCGTGTTCAATTCGGACGGCCGGTCGCCGGCTTCCAGGCGATCCGGCATCGGCTGGCCGACACGCTCGTTGCGCTGGATGGCGCCGAGGCGACGCTGCAGCTCAGCGTGGCAGAGCCGAGCGACCTCACCGCGCTGTTGGCCAAGGCGGCCGCCGGCCAGGCGGCATTGACCGCGGCCCGGCACTGTCAGCAAGTGCTCGGCGGCATCGGTTTCACCGCGGAGCATGGGCTGCATCACCACGTCAAGCGTGCTTTGTTTTTGGACGGATTACTCGGCAGTGCAAGAGAACTCACTCGTGAGGTCGGAGTGGTGCTGCGGGAGAAAGGCTTTGCGCCGCGGCTGGCGCAACTCTGAAGGCCGCTATTTCCGGGGTAGGCCCAGCACCCGCTGCGCGATGATGTTGCGCTGAATTTCCGAGGTGCCGCCGGCGATCGTGGCCGCAAAACTGCGGCAATAGCGGTCGAACCAACTGCCGTAGTGGCTGTCGAGGTTCAGCGGCGCAAACGGGCCGGTGAGGGCGGGGTGGACGAGCCCGTCGGCGCCCGCGGCGCTCAGCGCGTGTTCGGACGCTGACTGCACGGCCTCCGAACCCAACAGCTTAAGCACCGACAGACCCGGCACGTCTTCGTCACCGCGCTGAGCGCGTGCCATTGCCGCGGACCCGAGCAGACGCAGCGCCTCGAAATCCATGACCATGCAGGCATAGTGGTTTTGCTGCAGCACTCCCGATGGATGGAAGTCCGCGAGCAACTCCCGCAGCCGGTCGGCATATCCGACCCAGAGCATGGCGCGTTCATGGCCCAGCGATCCGTTGGCCACCCGCCAGCCCTCGTTGAGCGGACCGACCAGGTTCTCGACAGGCACCAGCGCGTCGGTGAAGAACACTTCGTTGAAATCGAGGTCCTCGTGGTCGGACATCGACGGGAAAGGGCGACGCGTCACGCCTGGCGTATCCGTCGGGATCAGCAACACACTGATGCCCTTGTGCTTCGGCGCCTGCGGGTCGGTACGCACGAACGTCAACAACACGTCGGCGTCGTGAGCGCCCGACGTCCACACCTTCTGACCGTTGACGACGAAGTGGTCGCCGTGCAGGACCGCCCGAGTGCGCAGCGACGCCAGATCCGAGCCCGCTCCGGGTTCGCTCATGCCTAACGACGCCGTGATCTCCGCCCGCAGGATCGGCACCGCCCACCGCTGTTTTTGCTCGTCGGTACCAAACGTCAACAGCGATGCCGCGACGATGCCCACGCCCTGCGGATTGAAACTGTGGTGGATGCGTCGCCGGGCCAGCTCGTCGGCGTGCACGTATTGCTGCGACACCGTGGCATTGCGGCCGCCGAACTCGGGCGGGTTGCCCGGCAGCAGCCAGCCGTGATCAAACAGCAGACGCTGCCATCGGCGCGCCCATGCCGGGATGTCGGATGACGAGTGAGATCGTTCAAACGTGTGGGCCTCGCTGGGCAGATGCTCGTCGAGGAAGGCCACGAAGTCGGCGCGGAATGCCTCGACGTCGGCGGCAAAGGCCAGGCGCATGGTTCCCTCCGACGGGGCCGATCAGCGGGCCGCTATTTGCGTTCTGCTTCCATGGAGAGCAGCAAGAGAATAGTATTCTCGTGCCGAGAAAGTTACAATCTCAGACACGTCGTCCTGTGAGGGGGCCAGCCCAACAATGACACGGCGTTCTCCGGTACAGTCCAATCATGTTCTCCCCTCGCGGCAATCGCCTGAGCCGTCCGTGACCAGCCCAAGCGAGGAGCCGGCCTGGAAGCAGCGGGCTGTCGAGCGGTCGATCAAGACCGCCAAACTGCGGGCGGCGCAGCGGGTTCAGCGCTTCCTCGACGCCGCCCAGGCCATCATCATTGAAAAGGGCAGCACCGATTTCACCGTGCAAGAGGTGGTCGATCGCTCGCGGCAATCGCTGCGCAGCTTCTACCTGCAGTTCGATGGCAAGCACGAGCTGTTGCTTGCCCTGTTCGAAGATGCGTTAAGCCGGTCAGCCGACCAGATCCGCGCCGCCACAGCAAACCACTCTGATCCCATCGACCGGTTGAAGGTCGCCATCGAGTTGCTGTTTGAAGCCTCACGACCCGACCCAACCGCCAAGAGGCCACTGTTCACCGACTTCGCGCCACGGTTGCTGGTATCACATCCGGCCGAGGTCAAGGTCGCTCATGCCCCACTTCTTGCTTTGCTCACCGAATTGATGGAAGCGGCAAGCGCCGCCGGAGAGCTGCGCGCCGGTATCAATCCGAGGCGGATAGCCGCGATGACGATGCAAACCGTCATGTTCATCGCGCAATCCAGTGGCGGCTCGGATGACGCGACCGTTCATCCCATCAGCGCCGAGGAAGTCTGGGCCTTCTGCTCGGGCGGATTCGTCGGCTAGCACTCCGGAGAACCAGATTTGCGGTGGACGAGAATTTGACTTGCGTGATTCGCGCGCTCTCCGCGCTGATCGACTCATCTTGGACATGCACATCGGTCTGGCGTGTGTTCGCATATCGCGCATAGCGTCCGATCGCGAGAATGAGATTCTTTCAAGAGCAGAATTAGAAGTAGCGAAAATGGATCCGGCGTTGACACCGTAGATGCCTGATGACAGAGTTGCCGCAGATCCTTAGCGCTACCAACTATGCGGCAGCCGCGAAAAGCCGCGAGAGGCGAAGCTGTGACAGTCACTGCTCCGGACGGTGTCTATTACGACCCCTATGCCGTGGTGATCGATGCCGATCCCTACCAGGCGTTCAAGGCGCTGCGCGAAGAATCACCGCTGTACTACAACGAGCAGCACGACTTCTATGCTTATCAGGAGATGAGGTAACGATGACGGGTCGAGTCGAAGGCAAGGTCGCGTTCATCACCGGCGCGGCCCGTGGTCAGGGCCGCGCGCACGCGGTGCGGTTGGCGCAGGAGGGCGCCGACATCATCGCAGTCGACATCTGTAAGCAGATCGAGTCAGTCCTGGTTCCGCTCGCCACGCCTGAGGACCTGGCGGAGACCGCCGACCTCGTCAAGGAGCACAACCGCCGTATCTACACTGCCGAGGTCGACGTGCGTGACTACGCCGCGCTGAAAGCGGCCGTCGACTCGGGCGTGGAGCAACTGGGGCGGTTGGACATCATCGTGGCCAACGCGGGCATCGGTAACGGTGGGTACACGCTGGACAAGACCAGTGAAGAAGACTGGACCGACATGATCGACGTGAACCTGGGCGGCGTGTGGAAGACGGTGAAAGCCGGTGTGCCGCACATCTTGGCGGGCGGGCGCGGCGGTTCGATCATCCTGACCAGCTCGGTGGGCGGGCTGAAAGCCTATCCGCACACCGGTCACTATGTAGCCGCCAAGCATGGTGTGGTCGGATTGATGCGCACCTTCGCGGTCGAGTTGGGCCAGCACATGATTCGGGTCAACTCGGTGCATCCGACCAACGTGAACACACCGTTGTTCATGAACGAGCCGACCATGAAGCTGTTCCGTCCCGACCTGGAGAACCCGGGCCCAGACGACCTCAAGGCGATCGCGCAGATGATGCACACCCTGCCGATTGGTTGGGTGGAGCCCGAGGACATCGCCAACGCGGTGCTTTTCCTCGCGTCGGATGAATCGCGCTACGTCACCGGCGTCACCCTGCCCATAGATGCGGGTAGCTGCCTGAAATAGCCGCCAGTCGTGACGATCGCACCGCGCTGGATGCCATTGCCGCCTGACCGGTAGCGTGTCGCGCCATGGATGACTTCAGCGGGCGGGGCGCAGTGATCACCGGCGGTGCGAACGGCATCGGTTTCGCCACCGCCACCGAGTTCGCTCGCCGCGGCGCACGTGTCGTGCTGGCCGACGTCGACCAGCCCGCACTGGAACAGGCGGTGGCGCGGTTGCACACCGAGGGGTTTGAGGCGCACGCCGTGCTGTGCGACGTCAGGCAACTCGACGAAATGACTCACCTGGCCGACGAGGCTTCTAGTCTCCTCGGCCGCATTGACGTCGTCTTCAGCAACGCCGGTATCGTGGTCGCGGGTCCGATTGCGCAGATGACGCACGACGACTGGCGCTGGGTGATCGATATCGACTTGTGGGGCTCCATCCATGCCGTCGAGGCGTTTCTGCCGAGGCTGCTCGAGCAGGGCATGGGCGGCCACATCGCCTTTACCGCGTCCTTTGCCGGCCTGGTACCCAATGCCGGGCTGGGGACGTACACCGTTGCCAAATATGGCGTTGTCGGCTTGGCGGAGACGCTGGCCCGTGAGGTCAAGGATTCTCGCATAGGCGTGTCGGTGCTGTGCCCGATGGTCGTCGAAACCAAGCTGGTCTCCAACTCTGAGCGAATTCGCGGCGCCGATTACGGGCTGGCCTCGACGCCGGTCGTGACGAGCGGGCCTGGACCTGTTCCGGCGCAGGACGACACCCTCAACGTCGACGACGTAGCCCGTCTCACCGCCGATGCGATTTTGGCCAACCGGCTGTACATCCTGCCGCACGAAGCCGCCCGCGCATCGGTCCGTCGCAGGTTTGAGCGCATCGACCGCACCTTCGACGACCAGGCCGCCGACGGCTGGACCCACTAAAAGGCCAGCGTCACTAGCTAGCTGGGCCCAAGGTTGTACTCGCCGGTGTCGGGATGGTGGTACCAGCCACCAGCCGCGTGTGTTCCGCCGTCGACGTGAATGGTCTGCCCGGTGATATAGCTCGCCATGTTGGAGGCGAGAAATACCGCGGTACCTGCGATCTCGTCGACATCGCCGGCCCGGCCCAATGGGATGGCGTGTCCGATGTCCGGTCCCGGGCCCTCGGGGCTGAGACGCATCAGCCCTTCGGTCATGGTGAGGTCGGGGGCTATCGCGTTGACCCGGATCCCGTGCGGGGCAAGTTCTAACGCGGCAGTTTTGGTGTAGTTGATTACGCCGGCCTTGGCGGCCGCGTACGCCGCGTAACCCGGTGCCGCGCGGACACCTTCGATCGACGTGAGGTTGATGATGCTGCCGGGCAAACCAGCGGCGGCCAGCTGCTGTGCCACCAGCTGGGTGCACAGCAGCACATGGCGCAGGTTCGCCTTATACAGGGCGTCCCAGCCGTTTTCGCTGGTGTCCAGCAGCGGCGAGAAGAACACCCCGCCTGCGTTGTTCACCAGGATCGTCACCGGTCCCAGTTCAGCGGCAGTCTGCTGTAGTGCCGCGGTGACCTGGCCGCTGTCACGTACGTCGGTGACAATGCCCAGTGCACCAACGGCTTCGGCTGCCGCAGCGCAGCTGTCGGCATCGCGCTCCCAGATTGCCACCGATGCGCCGAAAGCGGCCATGCCGGCTGCTATTCCGCGACCGATGCCGGCCCCGCCGCCGGTCACCACCGCAACACGATCATCGAGCAAGATGTCGGACGGGCTAACTGTCACCGGGTCGCGGCCCGTCTCGACGCCCGGGGCGCTCGGCCGATGACACCTTCTGCTTCCAATGCGGCGATCTCGTGTTCGCTCAGCCCGAGTTCGGCGAGCAGTTGGTGGTTGTGCTCGCCGAGTAGGGGCGCGGGGTGCAGATGGAATCGATCGGGACCAGCGGAAAACCGCACCGGCATAGTGCCGTGTGGAACTCGGTCGTTCACCGGGTGGCCGACATCTTCGAAGAAACCGCGGAATCTCAGCTGCGGGATCTCGGTCTGGCGGTGCGGCTGCAGGACTTTGGCCACCGGAACACCGGCATTCCACAGGCGGGTGACGATCTCGTCGCCGCTGCGCTGCTCGCACCATGAGCTCAGATGCTCATCGATCAGGTCGTGCTGGTTTCGCCTGCCGGCTGCATCGGACAGCCCGGAATCCATCGCCCACTGTGGCCGGCCCAGCGCCTCGCATAGCCCCCTCCACTGCTCATCGTTTGCGACGGCGATGGCGACCCAGCTGTCGAGGCGGTCGAACTCGTCGATATCAGCTGTCTGGTAGAGGTTCTGCGGCGCTGCCGTCGGACCACGATTGCCCGACCGTTGCAGCAACGCACCGTATGCCGAGTACTCGATGACCTGCTCAGCGGCAATGTTGAGCGCAGCATCGACCATCGCGGCTTCGATCAACACGCCTTGTCCGGTCTGGCGCCGATGTTCCACCGCGAGCAGCACCGCGTTAACCGCATGCATACCGGCGTTCGGATCGCCGATCGAATACGGCTCGTAGGGGTTGCGATCCGGATAGCCGGTCAGCCAGCTCAGTCCGGACGCGGCCTCGATGACATAGGCGAACGCGGGGTTGTCGCGCCATGGCCCGTCGAGTCCAAATCCGGGCATCCTCAGCAAAATGGCATCGCGCTTTACCGCCTGGACGGCCGGAAAGTCCAGACCGATCTGATCCAGCACCCGCGGCGTGAAGTTCTCCGCGATGACGTCAGCTGTTGCGATCAAGCGGCGCAACAGGTCCCGGCCCGCCGAGGTCTGCAGGTCAAGCGTCAGGTCCTTCTTGTTGGTGTTCAGAGCTGAAAAGATCGGCGACTTTTCCCACCATTGCTGTTCGGTCACCGGTATTCCGGCGATCAACCGGGTGCCGTCGGGTTTGCCGGTGGACTCGACGTGGATGACCTCGGCGCCCAGCATGGCCAGAAAATGCGTGCAGCAAGGACCGGCCCAGAACGTCGTCAGGTCCAACACACGTAAGCCTCTCAACGGCAGCCGATCCGCCGCGCCGGCTCGCGATGGTAACTTCTGGACCGGCGAACCAGCCTGGCGGTACTGCGCGGTGTGTTCACCGAGCCGCGGAGCCGGCGTCGGCGCGCCAAGGAGCGCGGGCCGCATCCGATAGGGATGCTGGGGCTGACGAAACCCGTCGCGGGGGTTGGCGACGAACGAGCGTCGTTGCTGAAAATGGTCTAACTCAGCGATGTTGGCACCGTTGGCCACCGGGGCGTTGGGAATGCGAAAGGCGCTGGCGATGTCGCGGATCTCGTCGACAGTCTGGTCGGCAAACCACGCATAGATCTCGTCGGACTTTTCGTTGGCCTGTTCGGTGATCGTGAGCGGTAAGTTCTCGTCGATCCAGTCCTGATGACCGATCATCGCGCACAGATCGAACCACTGCTGGGCGGTTCCGCATCCCACATCCACCAGCCCGTCCTTAGCTCGAGCGATTCCCGGCACGGTGAGCGTGCGGGCATCTCGCCACGGTCGCCCGAGCATCTGGAAATAGGTGACCGGGAAATAGGTGAGCCCCGATATCTGCGCTTCGAGCATCGACAAATCAAGAAGCTCGCCCGCACCGCGTAACCGTGAGGCCAACATCGCCGCGCTGGCATAAGCGCCGGCAAGATATTCACCGACCTGCCCACCGACGTATACCGGTGCGCGGTCGGGAGATCCGCGACCAAGCCCGACGATTCCGCCCGACCAGGCCTGCAAAGTGAACTCGGTCGCCGGACGATCGCGCCACGGGCCTTCCAACCCGAACGGTGTGATAGACGTGACGGTCAGATGCGGGTAAGAGCGACGCAGCGCGGCGGGCGTGAATGCGTCGGACTCCGCCACCGTCGAACCACGCGACCACACCACCGCGTCGGCGGAGCCCAGCAGGTCGTGCACTAAGGCCATGTCGCCGTCGACGCCCGGATCGGCGACGACACTGTGTTTTGAACATCCCAGGAAGCCGAATAAGGCACCGTCGCTACCGGGTTCGATGCGGGCCCCTGACGCCGACCAGCCGCGCAGCGGATCACCTTGAGGCGCCTCGACCTTGACGATCTGTGCACCGCCGCCGGCCAACAGCTTGGTGCAGTAGGCGCCGGCGATACCGGTGGAGAGCTCGAGCACGGTGTAGCCGTGCAGTGGGCCATTAGATGGCGCCACGGCCTATCCGTTCTTCGCCCGGCCGGACTTACTCAACCGGAAGTCGGGCGGAAACTTGGCGTCGTTGTCCTTCACCGTGTCGGCGAGCCCGCTGTCGATGGCCTCACTGAGCATCAGGTCATCACCAACAGGTCTAACGGCACTGCCCATCGACTCGAAGAACGCGCTCAGCAGGCTACCCAGGTATTCCCCTTGATACTGCTTCACCATTTCGAAGAAAGCCTTCTGCATGAACACCGTGTCGAGGGGACGGTTGCGGGCACATGCCAGCGCATATTTGTCGACCTCGGCCTCCAGCTGGTCGCGCGGGACGACCTTGTTCAAAAAGTTGCATCCGAACATCTCGTCTGCGGTGAACGGCCTTCCGGTGAACACCATCTCCTGAAACTTGCGCAGCCCCATGGTTTGAACCCAGGTCCACATCCGCGGCCCCCAGCCGTAATACCGGAAGGACGGATGGCCGAAAAGCGCGTCGTCACTGGCAATCACCAGATCGGCATCGGCGGCCTGATAGAAATGCCAGCCGTAGCAGTAACCCTTGGCCTCGACGATACTGATCTTCTTGAACTCCTGCAGGGAGCGGTTGCCGGCCTGCGCATTGGCATACCATGCGCCGATCGTCGCTCCGTGGCGAAACGATCCCTTAGGGGGATACCGGACAGCGTCATCGTCCAGCTGCAGCTCGGCGAGCCGGAAGCCGGGCGAGTCCGCGCCGTCCATGACCTCGGGAAGGTCTGCGCCGCTGCCGAAGTCGTCGCCGACACCGCGGATCACCACAACTTTGACGTCGTCGTCGACGTTGGCGGCGTGCAGCAGGTCGGCGTACCGCAGCCGCGCCGCCGCGGTGGGAGCGTTGAGGAACTCAGGACGGTTGAACGTGATCGTCGCGATCTTGGTCTTCGGGTCCTTCGCGTAGAGGATGATCTCATCGGGCGCCGAGCGTTCGTTTTCAGCCATTTTCAGGTGCCGACCGCAACATCCGCCGATGGACTCGACGTGAGGACCTCGGGACCCTGGGCGGTGATCAAGACTGCCTCCCGCCCGAACACTGCGCCAACACCGCGTTGCCAGACATAGCCGGTCACGGCGAGCACCATCCCCGGCTCCAGACGCTCTTCGGCGGCGGTCGACGGCAGGTGCTGTGATACCACTGGCGGGTCGAATCCCAGACCCAAACCCCGTGCGATCGGCATGGGCGGCATCTGCTCTCCCGCAGCGTGGTAGGCAGCCAGCAGATCAGTCGCGGGCGCACCCGGTCGGCAGGCGTCATAGAGCCTGTGCCACAACGCGTCCCATCTTCGATACAGATCGGCGGCACCGTCGGGCTCGCCGACCGGCCAGGTGCGTCCCACTTCACCGGTATAACCGGCGTCCAGGACACCGGCGGAAAATGCGACCAAATCGCCGGATTGGACCCGTCCGTCGTCACTAGCGCGGCGCCAGGGATGCTCGCGCGAGGTCACCCACACCGCATCCTGGGTCGACGGGGTGCTGACGCCGCCCGCCGCCATGGCCTCCAGCAGCACCCCGGTCAGCATCTTCTCGCTGACGTCCGGCCGCAGCTGCGCGACTGCCGCGGCGAGGCCGACCTCGGCGACCCGGATGGCCTCGCGGAGCGCGGTCACCTCTTCGGGGATCTTGATGCGTCGGGCCGCGCACATGGCCAGCTCACCGTCGACCAGCTCGGCATTAGGGAACGCGGCCGGTAGCAGCTGGGCGAAACCTGGCGAAAGCGCGTCAGTGCCAACGCGTTTGGCGGTTGCCGCACCATCGATACCCTTGAGTACCGACATCGTGTTCATCGGATTCCAGGCGATGCCGTACAGGTTCTCGTGCGGGATGTCGTCGGGGACTCCCTCGTCCCAGGTGCTGAGCAGATGAATCGCACCGGTCTGCCGGACCAGCACGCAGGTGGGACCGAACGGGCGGGTGCCGGCCACCCACAGCTGAGCCGCACCGGAGACGTAACGCACGTTGGCCTGCCGGCCCAGCACCAGCACATCCAGCTCGTGCTTTTCCAT
The DNA here is from genome assembly GCA_963838755.1 of uncultured Actinomycetota bacterium. Lineage (GTDB taxonomy): Bacteria > Actinomycetota > Actinomycetes > Mycobacteriales > Mycobacteriaceae > Mycobacterium. Next base: position 95,494 of record CAWISO010000026.1, read on the forward strand.
CTGGGCCAGCGCACGCTCCCGACGGCCGCTGCGTAGCGCGCGGTCGTCGGGCAGGACCTCAATTGCCATACGGATGATAGGGGTAGTCGGTCAACGGAATCCAGCCTTTCTCAGTGATGACCACAATCTCTTCGCTGCGATAGCCGCCGGTGCCGTCCTCCCACACCACCGGTTCCAGGACCAGCACCATGCCGGGCTCGAAGACGAAGTTCTCATCGAACTCGTCTCCAAGATCGGTCCCGATCATTGGTGTTTCGGCTGCGTTGACGCCGATGCCATGTCCCAGATAAAAGTGCGGCAACCACGGTCGGGTACCGCCGTTCGCTTTGGTCGCCGTCCTGCCTAACTCGGCGGCGGTGGCGCCGGCTCGCGTCACGTCGAGCACGGCGTCCATGATTTCCCGCCATTTGGCGAACTGCGCCTGCTGACGCGGTGTCGGTTCTGCGCCGACCAGCCAGGTGCGGCCGAAATCGGAACAGTATCCCGCGTAGGTGATACTGACATCGGTCCACAGCACGTCCCCGACGACCAGCTCGCGCTCAGTTGTCAACAGCGGCAACGCCAAATCGCCGTGGGTCGTCCAGACACCGTCTGCCTTGGATTTCGGCATCACCTGCCAGATCGGTTCCAGCATGCTTGCCATTGCGCCCAACTCGAACGCCCGTCGCATGAAACCGGCCGACAGGTCGATCTGGCGAATGCCGGGCCCCAGTGCGGCCTGCACCTCGACCATCGCTTTGTCGGTGATCCGGCATGCGGTGCGCATGCACGCCAGCTCGTCGGGCGTCTTGATGAGCTTGGCGGCGCCGACGACCTGCGCGGCATCGGCGGGCCGTCCGGAGCGGAAAAGCTGCGCCTGGGCGCGGCGCATGGCCCCGGTGAGCTCGTCGGTTGCCAGGACTGCCCCGGCCGGTACCAAATCCTCGAGGATCCTCGCGAAATTCTCCACTCCCTCGTCGAATTCCAGATACACCGGGCCGTGGAGATGGTCGTCGGGCAACCCGGACTCCGATGCGGCACCTTCACGGAACGGCAGAAACAGGTGCGGGTGCGGGTCGTCGGCGAGCAGCACTGCGACTGGGCGCTCGACGTGAGACAGTCCGGCGTCACCCAACGGCCAGCTCACACCGGTGGCGTAAACGACGCTGTTGTTTCCGAGGAGGAGCAACGCGTCGACGCCGCGATCGGCCATCGCCGACCGCAGCCGCGCTCCGGTCTCCCGACGCATCCGATCAAGATCGGGTGCATCCGGGATATCGAGCGCAGACGTCGGTGCGGCCCGAAACGAAGTGATCGGAGCCATCGAAATACCCTACAGACCAAGGAATTTAGTGATGTTGCCACTGACGATCTGCACGGCAGCCTGCGGTCCGACCGCGTCGACAACCGAGGCCAACGACTTCTCCGAATAGCCGAACGTGCTCTCATTGTGCGGGTAATCTGAAGACCACATCACCTTGTCGATGCCGATCTTGTCGATCAATTGCAGCCCCAACGGGTCGACCATGAATGATGCGCTCATGTGATGGTTCCAGTAGTAGCGCACGTCGTGCTCGAGGGGGCGATTGAACATGTGCTGGTACGACGCCACCAGATGCTCGGCGTCCTGTAAAGCCCAAGGCACCCAAGCGATTCCGCCCTCGAACCAGCCGATTCGCAACCCTGGGTGATCGTCGAGAATTCCAGAGAAGATGTACTTGGCGAACTGTTCGCGGAAGCCGTCGATGTTGATCATCATTCCGACGACGACGCTGTTGAACTGGCACGGGCTTTTTGGCGGCGTCTCGCCGATGTGGTGCGCGACCGGAAGCCCGGCGGCTTCGATCTCCTCCCAGACGGGCTTCATCCCGGTACTGCCGTAGTCGATCGGATTGCCGTCGTCGTCCTTGCCCGGGTTCAGCGGCAGCAGGAAGGTCTTGAGCCCCAACGATTTCAGCTCTGCAAGTGTCCGCCGTGTCCCTTCTGGATCCCACCAGTTGATCAGCCCGGCACCGTAGAAGTGGCCGTTGGAGCGCTCCTGTAGCTCCGCGATGTACTCGTTGTAGATACGGAACGCCAGCTCGCGCAGTTCCTTGTCCGGATAGTGGAACAGCGCCAGGATCGCGTTGGGAAACGCGAGTTCCCTGTCGACGCCGTCCTCGCGCAGCTCCTGGATGCGGGCCTCGATGTTGGTGCTCGCAGCACCGGGCAGGTCGTCGTACTGCATCAGCACCGCGCTGAAGTCACCCGGTAAGAACGACTGCCCCTTACGCCCCACTTGGTATGCGCCATCCTCGTACCAGATCCGCGGCGCCTTGTCTTTGAGGGCCTCCGGGAAACGTTGATAAAAGATGTCGTCGGCCAGCGAAATGTGGTTGTCCGCAGAGAAAACCACGGTTCCCTCCGGTAGGCCGACGCTGGCCTCAGTGGCGTGGCCGTGTCGATCCTTGGGTGCGCCAAATCCTCCGGGCGGGTACAGCGAGACGGTGCTTGTTTGAGTCGACATCATTGACACTCCAATCGGATCCACACTTGTTCGAGAGTAGTCATTTGGGTCAAGGGATTCACCAGGTCACCGGCAGTTCGTAGACGCCGTACGCGAGCCGGTCGTGCTTGAACGGAATGTCTTCGATCGGCACGGCCAGTTCCAGCGTGGGAATGCGGCGAAGCAGCGTGTGATAAACGATCTGCAGCTCGGTGCGGGCAAGCTGCTGGCCAACACATTGGTGCCTGCCATAGCCGAACGCGACGTGCTGACCGGCACCCGAGCGATGCAGATATAGCCGCTCGGGCTCAGTAAACTCCTTGGCATCCCAGTTTGCCGGGGCCAGATCAATGATGATTCCTTCACCGGCACGGATTACCTCACCGGCGATCTCAATATCCTCGGCGGCAATGCGGCGCTGGCCGTTTTGGATGATGGACAGATAGCGCAGCAGTTCCTCCACCGCGTTGGCGACGACTTTCGCGTCGTCGGTGTCACGTAGTACAGCCCCCTGCTCGGGGTATTGCAGCAACGCCAGCACGCCGAGGCCGATCATGTTTGCGGTGGTTTCGTGTCCGGCGATCAGCAGACCGGTACCCAACTGCGCAGCTTCCTTGACGCTGAGCTCGCCGGCCTTGACCCGCTCGGCCAGGTCCGACACCGCGTCTTCGGCTGGGTCTTCCATTTTCGCCTCAACCAGCTCGGTAAGGTAGCGGTGCAGGCTCATCGCGCCTTTGACGGTGTCCTCGCCGGTCGCATAACGTGCGAGTCCGATATTGGCGTGGTGCTGGAACATCTCGGCGTCCTCGTAAGGCACGCCCAGCAGCTGGCTGATCACGAGGGAGGGTACCGGCAGCGCCAGCGCGGTGACCACGTCAGCCGGCTTCGTTCCGGCCAGGATCGCATCGATGTGGTCGTCGGTGATCTGCTGGATGACCGGTCGCAGGCCTTCTACCCGCTTGAAGGTGAATGGCTTGGACAACATTCGCCGAAACCGCGTGTGCTCCTCGGCATCCGAGGTGAAGACCGACCTCGGGCGCTTGTGCACGGTCGACAACATGCCCTGGTTCCAGTGCGGAAAGCCGGGGCGCCGGTCGTCGACACTGACCCGCGAATCGGAGAACAGCGCCCGGACCTCGTCGTAGCCGGTGATCAGCCACGGCGTGCTGCCGTCCCAAATCCTGACTCTGGACAGTGGGCGCTGGTCGCCGAGCGCCATGACATCCGGTGGCGGGGCGAATGGGCAACCGGCCGCCCTTCCCATCGGATATTCCGGGACGCCGGAAACCGCCTCGGTCGCGGTACCGGTGAGGGTGTCGGACACTTCTCACTCCTCGATGTGGATGGCCAGGGCGGGGCATCCCGCGGCGGCCTTGCGGGCGTTGTCGGCCTGTTCGGCGGCCGGGCGGTCGTTGAGCAGCTCGACGACTCCGTCATCGTCGCGCTGGTCGAAAATCTCCGGAGCGTGCATCACACAATTCCCCGAAGAGGCGCATTTGTCTTGATCCACTGTGACTTTCATGACGGGTTTCAACTTTCAGCTTCTTTACTCATGCGGGGTGACCGGTGCCAACCAGAGCCCCACGACCGCGTCGATGAGACCCGATCCGGCCGCCTGCCACGAAGGGTTGGGCACCGATGCGCCTGCGGCCATGGCCCGTTCGCGATCGGCACAGGTGTGTATCAGCAGGTTCCGGGCCATCAGGTTGCGTTCCACCCGAACGTCGATCGGCAGTTCGGGCAGGCAGCTGTTGATCCCGTCGATCACCTGGACCAGCGATTCCGATGTCAGCGCATCCTTGACCACGATGTTGTAGTAGGCCGGGTCCGTCATCACTTGTGCGGCGAAGCGCGCGTACCAGGTGGGGTTGCCGAGCGCGGCCAGATGGTCGGTGAGCGGGCGCACCAAGCACGCCACCCAACTCCGCATGTCGTGGGTCGCCCCAGAGTGCAGGGTCTCTGCCACCATGCTTTCCCGTAGCTGATCGATGGGCACCCGATGCCTTTGCTCGATGGCCCGCACCAGATCGGTCTTGGTGCCGAAGTGATAGCCGACGGCAGCGTTGTTGCCCTGGCCGGCAGCCTCGCTGACCTGCCGATTGGATACCGCGAAGACCCCGTGCTCGGCGAACAGGCGCTCGGCCGCGGTGAGGATCGCCTCCTGGGTGGTGCTAGCCCGGTCGCTGCGTGCGGCCTTCGCGGTGGTCACCCGATCAGTCAACGCCCTGATCGTGATTAAGTCAAGCGATTGATTTAATACTTGGCAGTGCGGCGCTGGACGGCTTTACCCGCCGCAGTGCCGCCGTCGACCCGCAAGACGATCCCTGTCACATATCGGGAGCGGTCACCGGCCAGATAGAGTGCCGCCTCCGCGACGTCTTCGGCGGTGCCTTCGCGCTTCAGTGGCCGGTCGGCTCGCATCTGCTCTCGAATCGCCTTCTCGAAACGCTCCAACTTGGCGGCGTCCTGTTCGCTGTTCGAGGAAGCCAACATCGGCGTCGGTATGCTGCCGGGCGCGATGCTATTGACCCGAATGTCATAGTGGGCCAACTCGATTGCGGCGGACTTGGTGAACTGAATGACCGCGGCCTTCGACGCGCGGTAGGCCATCACCCCGCCGCCGGCCTGGATTCCGCCGATCGAGGACACGTTGATGATCGAGCCGCCCCCGCTGGTCGCCATGTGCCGGGCCGCGTCGCGGGTACCGGCCATCACACCCAGCACATTGATCGACATAACGCGGTGGAAGTCGGCGAGGTCGTCGTCGAGGAAGCTACGGTGCAACCTGCTGGAGACTCCGGCGTTGTTCACCATCACGTCTAGCCCCCCGAAGATCTCGACGGCCGCGGCCACCAGCCCACCAACCTGGTCGGGGTCGGCGACGTCGGTCAGCCGGAACACCGCGTCGGCACCCAGTGTGGCGGCGAGATCTTCACCGCGGTCGCGCTCGACGTCGGCGATGACCACCCGCGCGCCCTCGTCCAGAAACTTCTCGACGATGCCCGCACCGATGCCCGACGCGCCACCGGTCACGATGGCGACCTTGCCGGCCAGTTCATTGACCATATCGATGAGTTAATCGGCGCGGTGTCGGTTAAGTCAAGTGATTGATTTCGGCAAGCCGCCCCGGGAGCGCTTCGGCGCGGTGCTACGTTCGGCTTGGTGAGGCCATTTGTTCGTTTCAAGTTCTCTTGGCATTGGCCTACAACAGCCACGGTTTCGTAATGTCGGCAGGGTTCCGTGACCCGGGCTGACCTGGTGGCGCAGTAAAAGTCGTCGTCACCCCCGACCGTTTAAAGGAAACGATGTGAAACTCAACCGATTTGGCTTCGCGCTGAGTGTGCTGGCCAGCGGTGCACTGTTGCTGTGCGGATGTGGAAACAACAATGACACGACGCAAGGCGGTGCGACGTCTGGGCCGACCGGTTCGTCAGCGGCAAAAGTCAGTTGTGGCGGCAAGAAGACCCTGAAAGCCAGTGGATCCACCGCCCAGGCGAATGCCATGGCCCGCTTCGTCAACGCATTCGAACAGGCTTGTTCAGGTCAAACGCTGAACTACACACCGAATGGTTCAGGAGCCGGGATCAATGAATTCGTCGGCAACCAGACCGATTTCGGCGGCTCGGATGTACCGCTGAGCACCGATGAGCACAGCAAAGCCCAGCGACGGTGCGGGTCGCCGGCCTGGGACCTGCCGGTGGTGTTCGGTCCGATCGCGGTCACCTACAACATCAGCGGTGTGTCCGCACTGAATCTGGACGGGCCGACCACCGCGAAAATCTTCAACGGGGCGATTACCAGCTGGAATGACCCGGCCATCACGGCACTCAACACCGGCACTCCCTTGCCCGCCCTCCCGATCCACGTCGTCTTCCGCAGCGACCAGTCCGGGACCACGGACAACTTCCAGCAGTACCTCGATGGCGCGTCCAACGGTGCGTGGGGCAAGGGTCATGGAAAGACATTCAACGGCGGTCTCGGCGAGGGCGCCAAGGGCAACGACGGGACCTCGGCGGCCATCAAGAACACCCCGGGCTCCATCACCTACAACGAGTGGTCGTTCGCGCAGGCGCAAAAGCTGAACATGGCCCGGATCGTCACCTCGGCGGGTCCCGAGCCGGTGTCGATCAGCGCCGACTCGGTCGCTAAGACGATCGCCGGGGCGAAGATCAAAGGACTGGGTGGTGACGACCTTGTGCTCGACACGGTGTCGTTCTACCGGCCGACGCAGCCTGGCGCCTATCCGATCGTGCTGGCGACATATGAGATTGTCTGCTCGAAGTATCCCGACAGCCAGGTCGGCACGGCGGTGAAGGCGTTCCTACAGTCCACCATTGGGCCGGGCCAGAATGGCTTGGCGGACAACGGATATGTCCCTATTCCCGATTCATTCAAGTCGAGGTTGTCAAGCACGGTCAACATCATCAAGTGAGCTGGGGTCGTCATGGCGCAAGGACCGCTAGCCCAGTCACCTACTTCGACCAAGACGATGCCCGCGCCCATGGCGCGCGACGGAACTGTAGTGGGACGCGGCGACCGACTCTTCAAGTTGCTCGCCGCCGCCGCCGGTTCGACGATCACGATCGCCATCGCTGCGATCGCGATCTTCCTGCTGGTCCACGCTATTCCGTCGCTGCGTGCCAACCACGCGAACTTCTTCACCAGCGCGCAATTCGACACCACCGACAGCAACAAGCTGGCGTTTGGTATCCGTGACCTGTTTATGGTGACAGTGCTGAGTTCGCTGTGCGCCTTGACCTTGGCGGTTCCGGTTGCGATCGGGATCGCGGTGTTCCTCACTCAATACGCCCCGGCCCAGCTGTCACGATCATTCGGAGCGTTGGTCGATCTGCTGGCCGCGGTGCCGTCGATCGTCTTCGGGCTGTGGGGCATTTTCGTGCTGGCGCCCACGATCGAGCCGATCGAAGAAATGCTGAATCGCGATCTGGGCTGGTTGTTTCTGTTCAAGGTTGGTGACGTCTCATTGGCCGGCGGCGGCAATATCCTCACCGCAGGCGTCGTACTGGCCGTGATGATTTTGCCCATCGTCACATCGGTATCCCGAGAAGTGTTCCGGCAGACCCCGACTACTCATATCGAGGCCGCGCAGGCACTTGGCGCGACGAAGTGGGAGGTGGTGCGGATGACCGTGCTGCCATTCGGTCGCAGCGGTGCGGTCGCGGCATCCATGCTGGGTTTGGGCCGCGCGCTGGGCGAGACCGTGGCGGTGCTGATCATCCTGCGCGCGTCAGCTCAAGCCGGAAATTGGTCGCTTTTCGACGGCGGCTACACCTTCGCATCTAAAATTGCCTCCGCCGCAAACGAATTCAGCGCACCCCTGCCGACGGGAGCCTACATCGCCGCTGGGTTCGTGCTGTTCGTCTTGACATTCATCGTCAACGCGATCGCTCGCGCGATCGTCGGCAGACGGGTCAACTAATGAGCACCGTCACGCTGAACTCGCCGGTCAAAGCGGTGAAGTTTCGCCGGGTGAGCCTTTGGCGGCGGATCAAAAACAATCTGGCGGCAATGCTTTTCCTGTCGTCGTTCGTCATCGCGTTGGTACCTCTTATCTGGCTGCTGGGCGTCGTTGTCGCACGAGGCTCATACGCCATCGTTCAGCCCGGCTGGTGGACCCATTCACTGCGGGGGGTGTTGCCGGAACAGTTCGCCGGTGGCGTGTATCAGGCCCTGTACGGGACGCTCGTGCAGGCTGGGGTTGCCGCCATCCTTGCAGTTCCACTGGGATTCATGACCGCGGTATACCTTGCCGAATACCGGACTAGCCGGCTCGCACGGTTGACTACTTTCACGGTGGATGTGCTGGCCGGGCTGCCCTCGATCGTGGCGGCGCTGTTTATCTTCAGCCTCTGGATCGCGACCCTGGGGCGCGAGCAGAGCGCCTTCGCGGTGTCGCTCGCTTTGGTCCTGCTGATGTTGCCGGTGGTGGTGCGATCGGCTGAGGAAATGCTCAAGTTAGTACCCGACGAATTGCGAGAAGCCAGCTACGCCTTGGGCATTCCGAAATGGAAAACGATTATGCGGATCGTCGTCCCGATCGCGATGCCGGGCATCATCTCGGGCGTCCTACTGTCCATCGCGCGGGTCATGGGCGAAACCGCGCCGGTGCTGGTGCTGGTCGGCTACAGCCGCTCGATCAACTTCGACATTTTCAATGGAAACATGGCGTCGCTGCCGTTGTTGATTTACACCGAGCTCGACAATCCCGAACATGCCGGATTCCTAAGAGTTTGGGGTGCCGCGTTGACCCTGATCATCGTGGTGGCGATCGTCTACCTGGTCGCTGCGGTGGCTGGCCGGGTGATTGCAAATCGCCGGCGCTAACCGACCTCGGCTCTACCCGTGACATCCGGCGACGACGAGCTTGACCACCCTGTCGTTGCCGCGGTCGGCGACGAGCACGTTCCCGGAGCTGTCGACCGCCACCCCTAGCGGGGTATTGACGTCGGTGACGGGTAGCTCGGTCGGGGTGCTCGACCCGGCCGCCAACTTCACCACTTTGTTGTTGTCGTGTTCGGTGACGAACACATCGCCGGCGTTGTCGACCGCGATGCCCCAGGGCACGCTGACACCGGCGAACGGCAGCACGGTCTGAGTATTCGAACCGGCCGCCAGCTTCAGCACCCGGTTGTTGTCGGTGTCGGTGACGAACACGTCGCCGGCGCTGTCCGCCGCGACCCCATCAGGGTTCTTGAGGCCGTCGAAAGGCAGGTCGGTCGTGCTGTCCGAACCCGAAGCCAATTTCACCACCCGGTTGTTGCCGCGGTCGGCGACATAGACGTTTCCGTTACCGTCCACCGCTACGCCCTCGGGGTAATTGAGCCCGGTGAACGGGAGGACTGTCTGCATGTTCGACCCGGCCGCTAACTTCAGCACTCTGTTGTTGAAGTCGGCAACGTACACGCTGCCGGTGTTGTCCACCGCCAGCCCCTGGGGCTGGTACAGCCCGGCGAACGGCCACACAGTCGTGGTCTTTGACCCGGCCGCCAGCTCCACCACCCGTCCGTACATGCCCTCACTGCTGACGTAGACGTTGCCGGTGCCGTCCACCGCCACACCGCCCGGAGAGAGGCGGAAGTCGATCCCGGTGAACGGAAGCACGCTTTGCCCGCACGCAGCCGTAGCTGGCTCCTGGTGTGGGCGCACCAGGTATCCCAAGATGGCGACCAGCAGGATCACGACAACGCCGCTGCCGATCCAGAGTTTGCGGTTGCGGCGGGGCTCGGGCGTGCTGGGCTTGAAATCGGGCTGTGCGCGGGATGGCTGGCCGAACGTCGGTGGACCCGCGGGCCTGCCCGAGGATTGCATGCCGGGCTGGCCGGGGTAACCGCCGCCTGCGGGTAGCGGGGTCCAATTCTGCGCGCTGGTCCCCGCTGCCGGGGGACGAGCCACTGTCTCGGCGGCCGCCGCTTCCTCGCTGATCCGGGCGGCCTGATGTTGCTCGGCTGCGGTCAGCGCGTCGAGGGCGGCGAGCGCCAGATCGCCGGCGCTGCGATAGCGGTGCTCGGGGTTTTTGGCCATACCTTTGGCGATCACGTGATCCAGGGCCACCGGAACCGTTCCGGGTCGCAGTTGGCTGGGCCGCGGCGGGGGCTCGGTCAAATGCGCGGCGATCGCCCTTTCGATGCTGTCGGTCGGGTACGGCGGTGACCCGGTCAAACACTCGCTCAACACACACGCCAGCGAATAGATATCAGAGCGATAAGTGACGTCGTCTCCGGTGAACCGCTCCGGGGCCATGTATTTGTAGGTTCCCATCGCCGTTCCGGTCTGGGTTAGTCCCGGGTCGGCAGCGGCGCGGGCGATCCCGAAATCCACCAGATAGGCGAAGTCGTCGCCGGTAATCAGGATGTTTTCCGGTTTAACATCGCGGTGAGTCACCCCGGCGGCGTGTGCGGCGTCCAGCGCTCCGGCCACCTGACGCGCGATCGCCACTGCCCGTGGTGGACTTAGTGCCCCATATCGTCTCAGCAGGGTGGACAAGTCGGTGCCGTCGATCATGCGCATGTCCAGATACAGGTGACCGTCGATCTCGCCGTAGTCGTGGATCGGCACTATGTGTGGCTCGGTCAGCCGCCCTGCGGCGTCGGCTTCGCGTTGCATGCGTGCCCGAAATGTCGGGTCGCCGGAGAATTGCGCCGAGATCAGCTTCAACGCCACGACTCGGCGCTTGCGGGTGTCCTCGGCCTCATAGACCTCGCCCATCCCGCCGCGGCCGATCAGCCGTAGCAGCCGGTAGGGCCCCACTCGCGACCCCGCCCGCGAACTTCGTTCGGTGCCGTTCACCGTCGACGCTCCCTTCCACGGCGACCCGTTCCCACCGGCGGCAATCGGGACGTGGCTTCCGACGCCCATAATGCAGGGCGGACCTCGATGGATAAGCCCCAACACGCTAGACCTTCAGCGAGCCGGCCACCGCGAAGTCGTGCAGTCACTGCGAATTTCCAGTCGTGCCGTCGCGGCGAAACTCGAGTTCGTAGGAAACCATCTTGATCCCGACGAATTGCGGCAACGTCAGCCCGCCATCTTCACCACTCTGTCGTTGCCGCGGTCGGCAATGTACACGTTTTTGTCCTTATCCACCGTCACCGCTAAGGGGGTGTTGAGATCGGTGAACTTCAGCTCAGTTTGGGTGTCCGACCCGGCCGCCAACTTCACTACTCTGTTGTTGTCGTGTTCGGTGACGTAGACGCTGCCGTCGGTGTCGACAGCTATCCCCCATGGCACGGTGACACCGTTGAACGGCAGCACGGTCTGGGTATTCGAGGCGGCCACCAACTTCAGCACCCGGTTGTTGTCAGTGTCTGCGACATAGACGCTGCCGCCGGTATCCACGGCCACCCCGTCTGGGTCATTGAGGCCGTTGAGCGGCAGATCGGTCTGCGCGTTGGACCCGGCGGCCAACTTCACCACCCTGTCGTTGCCCCGGTCGGCGACATACACGTTGCCGCCGGTATCCACGGCCACACCCTCGGGGTAGTTCAGGCCGTCGAACGGCAACACGGCCTGGGTGTTCGACCCGGCCGCCAACTTCAGCACCCGATTGTTGAAGTCGCTGACATACACGGCGCCGGCGCCGTCCACCGCGACACCCTGCGGCTGGTACAAGCCGCTGAACGGCAGCTCCATCGGACTGCTCGACCCAACCGGCAGCTTCAGCACCCGGCCAAACATGCCCTGACTGGTGACGTAGACGTTGCCGTCGCTGTCCACCGCCACGCCGCCGGGAGAGAGGCGGTAATTGATGCCCTCAAACGACAACACGGTTTGTCCGGAGGCCGGTGCCGATGGGCCCGACGACCGCGTCACCAGGTATCCGACGGCGGCGATGACGGCGATGACCACGAGCGCGGCAGCGCCGATCAGGATCGGCTTGCGATTGCGCGCAGGCGCGAGCGGTGGCGGGCTGAAGTCCGGTGCGCGCGCAGGACCGACGGAGGACGGCGGCCCAGACCGGCTACGGAAAGTGTCGCCGCCGCCGGCGGGTGGTGACGTCCACGCCGGTTGGCCGGTGCCCAATGGCACGGCACGAGCCATGGTGTCGTCGTTGGACGACTGCGCTGGACCAGCCATCGCCTGCGGATGGGCGCCCGACGGTGTGGAATGGTCTCGCGCAGCGGCCAGCCCGGTACCGACGGCGCCGGCCGGCAGGGTTGCTTGCTCGCCTTGCCGCACAATCCCGGTGGCCTGGTGCTGCTCGGGTTCAGTCAGTGCGTGGTGGGCGGCGGCGGCCAGCTCACCGGCGCTGCGATAGCGCTGCTCGGGATTTTTGGCCATGCCTTTGGCGATCACCTGATCAAAGGCCACCGGAACCATGCCGGGTCGCAGTTGGCTGGGCTGCGGCGGAGGCGCCGTCAGATGCGCGCCGACCGCACGTTCGATGCTGTCGGCCCGGTAGGGAGGCGACCCGGTCAGGCACTCGACCAACACACAGGCCAGCGAATATATGTCGGCGCGGTAGTCGACCTCATTGCCAGTAAACCGCTCCGGGGCCATGTAGTTGTAACTTCCCATCGCCATTCCAGTCTGGGTAAGTCCCGGATCGGCGGCGGCGCGGGCGATACCGAAATCCACCAGATAGGCGAAGTCATCGCCAGTTATCAAGATATTTTCCGGTTTGACATCGCGGTGCGTTACCCCGGCGGCGTGCGCGGCGTTCAGCGCGGCGGCGATCTGGCGAACAATGGCGACCGCCCGCGGTGGATCCAACGGTCCAGAATTTTTCAGCAGGGCGGCCAGGTCGGTGCCGTCGATCAGCCGCATGTCCAAATACAGCAGCCCGTCGATCTCGCCGTAGTCATGGATAGGCACCACATGTGGCTCGGTCAGCCGCCCGGCTTCGTCCGCCTCGCGTTGCATCCGCGCGCGAAACACCGGATTGCTGGAGAATTGGCTTGTGATCAGCTTCAATGCCACCACCCGACGTTTGCGGGTGTCCTCGGCCTCGTAGACCTCGCCCATCCCGCCGCGGCCCAGCAACCGCATCAGCCGGTAGGGGCCAAATTGTGACCCCTCCCGTGAACCCGGCCCGCTGCTCACCGTCGAGGCTCCCTTCACCCGGCCACTGTCCGCCGCCCGCAACCGGGCGTAGTTCGCGACGCCCATACAGCCGCCGCGCCACGATCGATGGTTACCAGACTAACCAGCAGTGAACGGATAATGTCCAGTAAATGTCGAGTTCATCACGCGATGGCGTTCACCGCTGTCGCCAGTTTCGATTGGAAAGAGTCCGGCAGTGGAATCGATCCATACTGGTCTAAACCATCTTGACCCGGACCAATTGCGGCCTGCATAAACGCTTTTACCGCTGTGCCGGTGGCGGAGTCCGGATACTTCGAGCACACCACTTCATAGGTCGCCTCCACGATCGGGTACGCACCGGTCTGCGTCGGCTTGTAGAACGACGACAAGTCCAACACCAGGTCGTTACCCTGCCCGACGATCTTGGCGCCGGCGATCGTCTTGCTGACCGAGTCTTTAGTGATCGACACCGGGTCGGGACCCGCTGACGTGATGATATCGGCCATGGTCAGCTGCTTGCCCACCGCGAATGACCACTCGTTGTAAGTGATCGCCCCGTCGGTGTTCTGCACAGCCGCCGACGTGCCGTTATCCCCGGCCGCGCCGTCACCGACGCCCCCGCCGAAAGTCTGGCTGGAGCCTTTACCCCACGCGCCGTTGGATGCGGCACCGAGGTATTTCTCGAAGTTCGAAGTGTTAGCGGATTTGTCGCTGCGGAAAAAGACGTGAATGGGCGTTGCGGGCAGGTTGGTGCCCGCGTTCAGCGCCGTGATCGCCGGGTCGTTCCAGGTGGTGATGCCGCCGTTGAAAATCTTCGCGGTCGTGGGCCCGTCTAGCTTCAGCGAACTGACGCCGTCGATGTGGTAGGTGACCGCTATCGGTTCAAACACGGTCGGCAAATCCCACGCCTGCGAACCACACCGTTGCGCCGCCCTGTCCGGCTCACCCTTCGATGGGTTCAACGCGTCGCCGGAACCTGCCAGATCGGTCTTATTGTCGATGAAATCCGTCACTCCGGCGCCGGAGCCGTTTGCGTTGTAGTCCAGCGTGTATCCCGGGCACGCATGCACATAGGCAAAGACGAATTGTTCCATCGCGTTTTCTTGCGCGGTCGCGCCGCTGGCATGGAGTGCCTTCTTTCCGCCGCAATCCACATGTACCGACGAGGTATTTGAATGGCTACTGCATCCCGATAACGCCAGTGCGCCGGCGGCCAGCAGGCTGAGCGCGGCAGCAGAGCGGTTAAGCCTCACGGAACTCCTCTGAACAGTCAGGGTGACGACCGTCACCATCGAGCCGAGCCGGGGAACAACTACCGCCGCATAGACGGGTCGCTGGTCAGCGACCAACGGGTGAACCCAAAGTGAATATACAAAGCTTTGAAGATGGGCGACGGCTTAGCGATGGCTTTGAACATTCGCAGAGGTTAGGGACCGTTGATCCCGAGTGTGCGGTCAACACGTAGCATCGGACGTTAATGGAATGTGAACAGCTCGACACCGAGTCTGGTGCCATAGATGCCGATGTTGCTGCTGTGGCAGCTGCACCGGCCATGAACGCGGTGAATCTCACCCTGGGTTTCGGCGCCAAGACGGTGCTCGACTCGGTGAGCCTCGACTTTCCGGCACGTGCCGTGACGTCGTTGCTCGGGCCGACCGGCTCAGGGAAGACGACCTTCCTGCGCACCCTGAATCGGATGAACGACAAAGTCTCCGGATACCGGTATAGCGGTGACGTGCTGTTGAACGGACACAGCATCTTCTCCGAGCGCGACCTGATGGAGTTTCGCCGGCGCATCGGCATGGTGTTCCAACGTCCCAATCCGTTTCCGATGTCGATCATCGACAACGTGGTTGCCGGGGTGCGCGCTCACAAGATAGTCCCGCGCAGGGAATTCAAAAACGTTGCCGAGGCTCGACTCACCGAGGTCGGGCTGTGGAACGGGGTCAAAGATCGGCTCGGTGATTCGCCGTTCCGGCTCTCCGGTGGTCAGCAGCAATTATTGTGTCTCGCTCGCACGCTCGCGGTGAACCCGGAGGTGCTGCTGCTCGACGAGCCCACGTCCTCACTGGACCCAACCACGACCGAGAAAATCGAGGAGCTCATTCGATCGCTCGCCGACCGCCTAACCGTAATCATGGTGACGCATGATCTCGCCCAGGCCGCTCGGATAGGTGATCGGACGGCCCTATTTTTTGACGGCAGGCTGGTCGAGGAAGGGCCCACCGAGCAGTTATTCCTGTCGCCGAAGCATGCGGAAACCGTGCGCTATGTCTCTGGATTGTTCGGCGATCGCAGACTGCTCGGTGTCGTCGTTGGGACCAGCGACGCAAACGGCGAACAAGTGTAAAAGAAACGTAGAGAAAGGTGGGGCGCGTGAAAATTCGTTTCCGTACGTTGTCGCTTGCTGTGCCGCTGGTTCTGGTTGCAGCGGCCTGTGGTTCGCAGTCCACAGGCGGTTCGTCCAACCCGGGGGCAAGCACCGGTAGCGTCGCCACGACGCCCGCGACGTCGAATGTGGTGTTGTCGGAGACAGGTGCCACGGAGCTCTACCCGCTGATGAATTCGTGGCGCGACGGCTATCACGCGAAGTACCCGAATGTCACGATCAACACCGCGTCCACCGGGTCGGGTGCCGGGATCTCTCAGGCCATTGCCCGGACAGTAGAAATCGGCGCATCCGGCGCCTACCTGTCCGAGGGTGACATCGCCGCGCACAAGGGACTGATGAACATCGCATTGGCGATAGCCGCGGAGCAGGTCCATTACAACCTGCCCGGTGTCACCGAGCACCTCAAGCTGAACGGCAAAGTGCTGGCGGCCATGTACCACGGCACGATCAAAACCTGGAATGACCCGCAGCTGGCTGCCCTTAATCCCGGGATCAACCTGCCAGCCACCCCGGTAGTTCCGTTACACCGTTCCGACGGGGCTGGCGACACTTTCGTCTTCACCCAATATCTGTCGAAGCAAGACCCCGCCGGCTGGGGTAAGTCGCCCGGCTTCGGCACCACCGTCGACTTTCCCGCGGTGCCTGGCGCGCTGGGCGAAAACGGCGCCGGCGGCATGGTGACAGGCTGCGCCGCGACTCCCGGCTGCGTCGCTTACATCGGCATGAGCTACCTGGATCAGGCCAACAAGAAGGGACTGGGCGAGGCCGCATTGGCCAATGCATCTGGTCAGTACCTGTTGCCCGATGCCAAGAGCATTCAGGCCGAGGCTGCCGGCTTCGCCTCGCAGACACCAGCGAACCAGATGATCTCCCTGATCAATGGACCCGCCGCTGACGGCTACCCGATCGTCAACTACGAATACGCCGTCGTCTACAGCAACCAGAAGGATGCCGCTACCGCACAGACGCTGCAGGCGTTTCTGCACTGGGTGGTGACCGATGGCGGCAGCCCCCAATTCTTGGACAAGGTTCACTTTCAGCCGCTGCCGGCCCCGGTGTTGAAGTTGTCCAACGCGCAGATCGCCAAGATCACCGGCTAAATCGTCCCGTTGACGCTTTCCACGCAGCAGCCTGTCTATCCAGGCTCGACTGTCAACCGGTCCATACTGAGCCGCATCCGTGGGGTGCGCGGCCGGGGTCTTGCCGTCCGCTGGGCCGGTGCGGTGGGTGCGCTGATCCCATTGACCGCACTCGTGTTCGTGTTGGCGACGCTGATCATCGAGGCGTTGCCCGCGATCCGGCTCAACGGACTGCACTTCTTCACCGCCACCGAATGGAATCAGGGAAACCTCTACGGCAACACCGAGGTCACCGACGGTGTCCCACATCCGGTGGGCGCCTACTACGGGGCATTGCCGTTGATCGTCGGCACACTGGCGAGTTCTGCGATAGCCCTTTTCATCGCCGTGCCGGTGTCCATCGGAGCAGCGTTGGCGATCGTGGAACGGTTGCCAAAACGCCTCGCATCCGCGCTCGGCATGGTACTCGAATTGCTCGCCGGCATCCCCAGTGTCGTCGTCGGTCTGTGGGGGGCGCTGACTTTCGGGCCGTTCATCGCTCGCCGTATCGCTCCGGTGATCGCCCGCAATGCTCCCGAGGTGCCGGTGCTCGAGTACTTTCGCGGTGACGTCGGCAACGGAGAAGGTTTGTTGGTGTCCGGTCTGGTGTTGGCGGTAATGATCATTCCCATCATTGCCAGCACCACCCGTGACCTGATGCGGCAGGTGCCGTCTCTGGCCCGCGAGGGCGCGACCGCGCTGGGAATGTCAGATTGGGAGTGTGCCCGCAGGGTCACCCTGCCGTGGGTATCCCGGGGCGTCGTCGGCGCGGTGGTCCTGGGACTCGGCCGCGCGCTGGGAGAGACGATGGCCGTTGCTATGGTGTCCGGCGCAACGTTGGGCGCCATGCCCACCAACATCTACTCGACCATGACCACCATCGCCGCCACCGTGGTGTCGCAGCTGGATTCGGCACTGACCGACTCCACCAACTTTGCGGTGCAGACCCTCGCTGAGGTGAGTCTGGTGCTGATGGTGATCACGCTGCTGACGAATGTCGCCGCCCGTGCACTGGTCCGCCGGGTGTCGGGTACCGCGCTACCAGTCGGGCGAGGGATTTGAGTGAGCGAATCGGGCGCGCCGCGCGCCGCGCAGATACAGACACCAGCCGCGCGGTGTTGGTCAGTCGCTACTCGACGCAAGGTGGTCAATGCGGTCGGGTGGAGCACATGCTTCTGCTGTCTTGCGGTGGTAATCGGTCCCACGTTGTGGATGCTGATCGGAGTTCTCGCCCGCGCGTTGCCGGTCTTCCACTGGAGCGTGCTGGTGCAGGACTCGCATGGCGGCGTCGGCGGCCTACGCAACGCGATCGTCGGCACCGCGGTGCTGGGTATCGGGGTCATGGTGGTGGCCGGCACCGTGAGCGTGCTGACCGGGGTCTACCTATCCGAATTCGCCACCGGCAGAACATATTCCATCCTGCGCGGTGCTTACGAGGTGCTGTCGGGTATCCCTTCGATTGTGCTCGGCTACGTCGGCTATCTCGCACTCGTGGTGAACTTTGATTGGGGATTTTCGCTGGCGGCCGGGGTGCTGGTGCTGTCGGTGATGAGCATCCCGTATATCACCAAGGCCACCGAGTCGGCGCTCGGTCAAGTGCCGACCGCGTACCGGGAGGGGGCCGAGGCGTTGGGGCTGCCGGTCGGTTGGACGCTGCGCAAAGTTGTGCTGAAGACCGCGATGCCCGGCATCGTCACCGGTCTGCTGGTAGCACTGGCGGTGGCGATCGGCGAGACGGCGCCGATGCTGTACACGGCGGGCTGGTCGGATTCCCTTCCGACCGGACAACTCACCGACTCCCCCGTCGGATATCTGACCTACCCGATCTGGACGTTCTACAACTTGCCGTCGAAGGCGTCTCAGGACCTGTCCTATGACGCGGCCTTGTTGCTGATCGTTTTCTTACTGCTGCTGATCATCTTTGGACGGCTGATCACCTGGTTCACACAGCGGCATTCGGAGTCGCAGTAACGAGCGGTCGCAAGCGGAACATCACGGGTGCCGCGGCAGTAAGAATTTCAGCAACATCTCGTTGACGACCGACGGCTGCTCGATCTGTGGGCAGTGGCCGGCCGCCTCGACCACCGCCGACCAACCGCGGGGAATCTGATCGGCGACCTCTTTCGCCCAGCCAGGCGGTAGCAGCTTGTCGCAGCCACCCTCTACCACCAGGGTCGGGACCGAGACACGCTGGTAGGCGCGGCTACTCGACGCGGTCGGTGGCGGCGGGGCACCCGGCCTCCGAAACCGGGCTGCGGCGATCGCCTCCCAGGCACCGGGCGCAGTACTGGATTCATAGCGGCGTCGCACATAGTCGTCGTCGGCCGGATAGGACGGATCGTGAAAAAGCGCCTCCACGATCCGGCGCATGGCCGGCATGGTCGCGTCGTAATCGTAGAGCGCGTCCATGTATTGGTTGCGTTGGATTTCGCCACCGCCACAGATCGCCACCATGCTGCGCATCGGCAGCACAGGTGAATTTGACGTGGCGTCGGTGAGCAAATTGATGGCGCCCATCGAATTCCCGATGAAGTGCGCCGATTCGATGCCCAGCTCGCGGCAGAAGCGGGCAATATGGCGTATCCGCATACCACGCCCATCGTTGAAATCAATGACTTTGGCTGACTGCCCGAAGCCCAACATGTCCGGGGCCAGCACGCGATACATAGCAGCGAGTGCGGTGATATTGTGCTCCCAGCCGATTTCGGCACTGGCGCCGAATTCGCCTCCGTGCAGCAGGATTACCGGCTCACCGGCACCGGCCTCCAGGTAGCCGGTGGCCAGCCCGTCGACCATGGCGGTTCTGTGGTGGATCTTCACGGCATCGCCTAATCCCTACCTCGCGGCCTGGCCCGGGCCCGATAGTGCAAACGTCAACAACTGCGACGCCAACAGGTCGAGTTGATTCGTGACTGTCGCGTCGACCAGTTCGCCTGCCTCGTTCCATATCTGGTCGGCCGAGTTGATTGCAACGCCGAGCGGAGTCGGCCACGCCCTCAGCGCGTGACCGATGGCGCGCAGCTGGTCCAACGTGCCGACCGCCGCCTGCCACCCGTAAGCGCAGCTGATGCATCCCCACGGCTTGTTGTCGAGGTAGACCCGAGAGTCGTCTCGCATATCTTCGATGTAGTCCAGCGCGTTTTTGACGAGGCCGGAGATGCCGCCGTGGTATCCGGGCGAGCCGACGATCACTGCGTCGGCCTCACGCAGCGCTTCGATCAGCGCAATGGCCTCTCGCGTGCGGGCGGGTTCGTGCGGGTTGTACATGGGCAAGTGAATGTCCTCGCCGCAATACAGTTTGGTGCGTCCTCCTTGGCGCTCGACGGCGGCCAGGCACTGGCGCAGCGCCCGTTCGGTCGATGAGTTCGACCTCAGCGTGCCGCCGAGACCGACCACCAGCGGTCCGTCGCTTTGTGTCATCCGACCGCACTCTCCTTATTTGATGGCTATAGGGTTCACTGGAGAGCCAACCGCACCAATGACTCTCAGCGGTGGGGCGACGAGCTGAAACTCGTACACCCCGTCGGCGGCACAGTCGGCCGCCAGTGCGGTGAGGTCCCAGTACTCACCGAGCATCAGCCCCATGTCCCGCAAGCACAGCATGTGCATGGGCAAGAACGTCCCCTCGACGCCGGATACCGGATCCTCGACCATGAGATTGTCGGCGGCCACGGCTGCGATGTCGTGGTCGTGCAACCATGCGGCGCACCGCCAGTCCAGCCCGGAATAAGGCTCACTTCCGTCGCCGGTGATGAGAAATCGTGCCCACCAACCGGTCCGGATCAAGATGATGTCGCCTCGGCCGACCGCTACCCCCTGCGATCGGACGACATCGTCGAGTTCGTTCGGCGTGATCGGGTTACCTTGTTCGAGAAAGGTTTCCGCGCCGCGATGACGGACAAGGTCCAGCAGCACGCCGCGTGATGTGATGCCCTTGCAGTCGACCTTGTCGATGCCGCAGTGGTATGCGCCCATGCTCGTGATCGAGCTTGCCGGAAAGCCGTTGTAGAGCTCGTCGTCATAGTAAACGTGTGATAGGGCGTCCCAGTGTGTGGCCGCCTGCAACGGCATGACGATCATGTCGTCACTGAAGCGGAACGGATTGTCTGCGAAGAATCCACTGAGCTCTTGTGCGACCGAGTTGCGCGCCCAGTGCGGAGCATACTCAACGAGTGTCCGTGCGTCGCCGCCGTCCACAGTCATCACGTGAATCGGGTTGTGCCGGAATTGAAACGCCCCCTGCGGTCCCGCGGAGCCGAAGTCGACTCCGAGCGGAAAAACCTTTCCGTGCTTCACCAGGCTTGCCGCTTGCTCGACCTTCCCGGCGGAGATGAAGTTCAGCGTGCCCAGTTCGTCGGCGTCGCCCCAGCGTCCCCGGTTGCAGACGTCGCGCGCCAGCGCCCGTAGGTCGGTCAGGCTGGCCACTGCGCTCGGCCTTCCTCTAGCTCACGCGCGATCGCAGCGCCGACATTACCACCGTCAACCCAGAGCACTTGGCCCGTAATGTAGCTGGCAGCTTGACTATTCAGGAATACCAGAACCGCGGCCTGCTCGTTCGGATCAGCGACTCGCCCAAGCGGCTTGGGGATGTCGTCCAGATACCCCTGACCGTAGGCGTTCCGCAGCTGGTCGAGAATCGGCGTCTCGGTCACGCCCGGTCCGGTGCAGTTGATGCGAATACCCCGAGCACCGAGCGCAGCGGTATTTGTCATGGTGTACAGGATGATCGCTTCTTTGGATAACCGGTAGCCCCCGCCGGCCAGCGCGTCCGGATGGCGGTGACACCAACCGATGCCGTCCGGAATCGTACGGGTGTTCAACAGGCCACCGACGACGTGCAGGCGTTCGCGATACCCGGCTGCCGCGAGCGAGGATACACTCACGATGGACGATCCGGCCGGCATGTTCTCCAACAAGGCCTCGGTGGCATGCCGTAAGCCGAGGAAGTTGATCGTGACAACGAGCAACGGATCGCCGATTCCGGAGGACACCCCGGCGATGTTGAACAACGCATCGACGTTGCGGCCTATCGACGCGACGGCGTTGTCGATGGACGCCGGGTCAGTCAAGTCGACGGCGTGAAACTCGGCGATGTCGGTGCTCGGCGGATGCTTGTCCAACCCGACGACGTCGGCTCCGAGCTCGGTCAGCTGTCTGACAACCTGGGCCCCGATTCCCGACGCGCACCCAGTCACCACCGCACGGCGACCGTCGTAACGCCACAGCTCGTCGATCTGTCCCAAGTCTCAAGCAACTTCCGGTGTCACGACTGCTGCTCTTTCTGCTCCTTGAGGCGCTGCGCTGCCTGGACCCGGCCTTCGTTGATTTCGGCCATGGCTTCCGGGATCTCGCTTGCGGTGAACTTGCCTCCGCGGCCGGTTGGCAAGCCACCGAAGGAGTAGCCCTCGTCGAATGCCGGCGCGGTCGACTCTGGGCGACGCGCTTCGATCTTCTCGATGATCGGCTCCAGCCGCTTCTTCTTGTCGGCTACCGCTTTTGCGTCGCGCTCGATGAATTCCGGCAGCACCTCTTTCCCCATCAGCTCGATGGATTCCATGGTGCCTTTGTGGCTGCGTGGGTTGAGCAGCAAGATGATTTCATCGACGCCGCTGTCCTCGTAACCGCGGAGGAACTCCCGGACGGTGGCCGGTGAGCCGATAGCGCCGCGGCCGGGACCGTAGGCCAGCGTCGGGTCCTTCTCGCATTCTTCGAGATAGCGCTTCCACACACCAGTCCGTCCGGGCGTGTGTATTCCGGTCATGTAGTAGTGCATGATCCCGAATGAAAAGAACCCGCCGCCCATCCCGAGACGGTCGACTGCCTGCTCATCGGTCTTGGCCACCATCATCGACAGGTCACCACCAATGGCAAGGATGTTCGGATTGATCTGCGGAGTGATTGGCACACCGCTTTCCTCGAACTCCTTGTAGTAACCGTTCACCCGCTCGGTCAGCGGGCCCGGGCCAGTGTAGGCGAAACTCAATGCGCCGATGCATTTCTGGGCGGCCATCTGCACCGACGCCGGCCGGGTGCAGGCGACCCACACCGGCGGATGAGGCTTTTGCAGCGGCTTGGGGATGACGTTGCGAGCCGGCATCTGAATGTGCTCGCCCTTGAACCCGGTGAAGGGTTCCTCAATCATGCAGCGGATCGCCACCTCCAGCGCCTCTTCCCACTGGGCACGCTTGTCGGCGGGGTCGATGTTGAACCCGCCCAACTCGCCGATCGAGGAAGATTCTCCGGTGCCGAACTCGACTCGCCCATCAGAAATCAGGTCCAGGGTGGCGATACGTTCGGCCACCCGGGCCGGATGGTTGACGGCCGGCGGGAGGTGCATGATGCCAAACCCCAGCCGGATGTCCTTGGTCCGCTGGCTGGCCGCGGCCAGAAACATCTCCGGCGCGGTGGAGTGACAGTATTCCTCCAGGAAGTGGTGCTCGGTTAGCCAGACCGTAGAGAAGCCGGCCTTGTCGGCCGCCTCGACCTCGTCGAGGCAGTCCTTCAGCAGCAGGTGCTCGTCATCCGCCTGCCATGGGCGGGGTAGGGCGAATTCGTAGAACAGTGAGATTTTCAACTGATACCTCCCGGAACAATCGAGTGGGTCGAGTTCGTGTTGACAAGATGTTTGGCCGCGACGTAGCCGAAAGTCATAGCCGGACCGATGGTTGCGCCGGCACCCGCGTAGCTGCGCCCCATCACCGCTGCCGAGGTGTTACCCACGGCATAGAGGCCCGGTACGACGGTGTCATCGCCGCGCAGCACCCGGGCGTATTCATCCGTGCGCAGACCACCTGATGTCCCCAGGTCGCCGAGAATGACTTGGAAAGCGTAGTAGGGCGGTTTGCCAAGCGGATACATATTGGGGTTTGGCAGGGTGGGGTCTCCGTAGTAATTGTCGTAAACGCTGTCACCTCTGTTGAAGTCGTCGTCGTGGCCGCTGTGGGCCAGTTCGTTGAAACGCGCGGCGGTGTCGCGAAGTTGGGCGGCAGGCACCCCGATCTTGGCTGCGAGTTCATCCCAACTCTTCGCAGCTTTGACCACGCCCGACAGCAGCCAGGCCGCCGGGACCTTTCGCCCAGTGGGCACCGGAGCGCCCGGAATCTTCGGCAGCGGAAGGTGCCCGGCGACGACGTAGCGATTGAAAGACCGATGGTCGGTGATCAGCCAACTCGGAATATGGGTGACACCGGATTTCTGGCCCTCGATCATCGCGTGGCCAAAGTCCATGTAAGGGGCCGCTTCGTTGATGAAGCGCTGTCCTTCGCCGTTGACGATGAACTGCGACGGCATCATGCGCTCGTTGAGCATGAATTGCAATCGTCCATCGGGCCATTGGATGGCTGGGAACCACCAGGCCTCGTCGAGCAGGTCGGCGGCCGCACCGACCCGCTGGCCGGCGCGAATCCCGTCGCCGGTCGCCGCGGGATTGCCGAAGCTCCAATCCTGTTCGACGATCGGCTGGTGCTCTTTGCGCCATGCGAGGTCGTGGTCGAATCCGCCGGTCGCCAGGATGACTCCCCGTCTGGCACAGATCCGAAACGGTGTGCCGTCTTTGACGACCGTCGCACCAATTACCGACCCGTCGTCGATGAGCAATTCCGTCATCGGTGAGTCCAGCCATAACGGGATGCCGCGGTCCTTCATCGCCAGCCGTAGTCGCGCCGCCAGCGACTGGCCGATCGCCGCGATGCGATCGCCGAAGACTCTGGCCCTGACCATCCGCCACACCAGCTTCACCAAGACGGCCTTGCCCGTCCAGGACTGGCGGACTTGGTAGAACGATCGAAGCTCCTTCGGGCCCAGCCAGATTCCTCGCGGAGCCAATGCCAACGGTTGAAGCAGGTGCTGCTCTTCTTCGGCCAGCTTGCGCAGGTCGATCGGGGGAACATTGATCGTGCTGCCAAGTTCGGAGCCACCCGGCAGCTCAGGGTAGTAGTCGGCGTAACCGGGTTTCCACACGAATTCGAACCACGGGCTGAGCTGTTCGAGGAACTCCATCATTTCCGGTGCTGAGTCGACATACTGCTGGATCCGCTCGTCGCTGACCAGGCCTTCGGTGATGCGGCGCAGGTAGTCCACGACGCCGTCCCTCGGCGGCGTGTAGCCGGCTCGGCGTTGCGCCGGCGCGCCTGGTACCCAGATACCGCCACCGGACAGCGCTGTGGAACCGCCGAAATGACTGGACTTTTCGACGACCAGTGTCTTGAGATCCGACGCGTGTGCAGTCAACGCCGCCGTCATGCCGCCGCCACCGGAACCGACCACCAGCACGTCGACGATGTGGTCGAACGCCCCGAGGGTTTCTGGAACCGCAACTATCACGAGCGCCGCTCCTCCTCATCGCTTCGCTCTGCATCGTCGCCCGCGCGTGTCACGCCGCCGGCACCGCCGTTCTGACTGCGAAGCCGGCGATCAACTCGGCGGCCGGTTTGTAGTAGCGCACCCCGGTCTGGTACGGCCCAGCGGACGCGAGTGCTGCGAAAGCGGCCACCCAGGTGCGGATCTCGTGGGCGGAGTTGCCGCCTTGGCTCGTGATGAACGAGTTCGACCACTTATCCAGTTCGTCGAGTTTGCCGTCGTCGAGGATCTCGAGGAACCGGTGATCCCATTCTGGGTTAAGAGCTTGAAGTTCGCTTCCCCCGCCGGCGAAGCTTCTGGCCGCGTCGATCACCGCGGTCTGGCGTGCCAGCCGTTGTTCGGGAGTCATGGGCCGGCCGTGCACGATCCGTTCCACCACTGCCGGAGTCGCAGTCGCCAGGGTTGGCACCGGCGGATCATGGGATAGCCCACCGGATCCCATCACCAGGACCCGTTGGCCCAGGGTTGCCAGATAGCTGCCGACCGCGGTGCCGAGTGTCCGGCAGCGGTGCAAGGGCCCAAGCGGGGTGGCGACCGAGTTGATGAAGATGGGAATGACCGGGCGCGCGGTGGCGTCGCCCAACAATTTCTCCAGGGGTTGGACGGTGCCGTGATCGACGTCCATGCTCGCCGATACGGCGATGTCGACGCCGGCGGACAGCACTGCTGTCGCGCAGGCGACCGCGGTGGCTTCGGGAACGTTGAGCGGCCCGGCGTGGGTGCCGTAGTCACCGACGCCTTGCGCGTGCGTGCCGATGCAGAACGGTGGCATCAGCTTGTAGAAGAAGCCGTTGTAGTGATCGGGGGCGAAGATGACGACGAGCTCCGGATCGAAGCCCTCGACGAACTCGCGGGCTTTCGCCAATGCCGTGCCGATGTCATCAAGGAGGTCCTGCGACGGCCCGGGCAGATTCAGGAGCGGGCTGTGGGACATACAGCACAGCGCTAGCGGCATGGTTTCCTCCCGGTGTCAAGGCGAGGGCGTCGACGAGCGAGGCACTCAGCTCCGGTGCGAGTTGTGCGATACACGCGCCCGCGATGCAACGATCGGGGCGCAAGAACAGTACGGACTCTGGGTGGGTGTCGAACCAGGCTTTCAGATCGCCCCCGCGGTCGCCGACCACCACAACGTCGGGGTCGTCGTGCCCGGTCCAGTGCAGCTGGGTCAGCGGCCGGGCCGCCACGAACGTGGCACCCAGCGCCTTCCAGTTCGCAAACGCTGTGGCGCGCAGGATTTCGCGTGGGTTGTTGTTCCAGCACAGCACGGCGAACCCGCCGCCCAGCACGTCATCGAGCAGGACGTCCTTCTGTTCGCGGGTGTCCACCCGGGGTTGTACGAACAGGGTGCCGACCGGGGAGTCGGTCCGGCGGGGTTCGGAGTGCACGACAGCGCCTTGCTCGTAACGCGGCATCGGCTTGAACCGCATCTCCAGCACATACCGCTTGAGCGAGGGCACAATTGACGCGTATCGCACCAGAATGTCGCGCGCCGCGGCGACCCGGCGATTAGTCGGCGAGATGACCCGCCCCACCATTGTCGACAGGTCGATCATCGCGCGGGCGTGCTTGCGCCGTTCCACATCGTAGGTGTCGAGCAGCGCATCATCGGCGTGTCCGGTCACCACAGCCGCAAGCTTCCAACCTAGATTTGCCGCGTCGCGGATACCGCTGTTGTAGCCCTGTCCCTGCCACACCGGCATCAGGTGGGCGGCGTCACCTGCCAGCAGCAGCCGGCCGCGACGAAACGCGCCGGCAATCCGCGAGTGGTGGGTATAGAGCCGGTGGCGAATCACATCAACGCGGTCGGGATGTGGGACGAACGTCGAGAGCATGCGCGCGAGAAAAGCGGGATCTTCTGCCTGCTCGTCGGTTTCGTGGGCGTGGATCATGAACTCGAAGCGGCGAATCCCGTGCGCGATGGAGATCGATGCGTACGGGCGCTGCGGGTCAGCGCCGACTTCGCTGTTGGGATGGCCCAGCGGGTCATTGGCGATATCAACGACCAGCCAGCGGGTCGGTGAGGTTGTGCCGTCGAAGGACACGTCCATCAGTCGCCGGGTCGCGCTCCGGCCGCCGTCGCAGCCGACGACGTAGCGCGCCCGGATGCTGGACGGGCCGCCATCACCGTCGAGTTCGACCGCTACCGCATCGTCGGTTTCCGCGCATGAGGTCATCGGGCGGCCCCACCACACCTCGACATGCTCGAATCGGTCTAAACCGCGCAGCAACTCGGCGTCGACCAGGGGCTGCACGAAGCCGTTGCGTTTGGGCCAGCCGAACCGCGCGTCCGGCGGCGCCATTTCGGCGAGCACCCGACGCTTGGCGTCGACGAATCGCAGGATCTGGTTGGGCACTGTGTGCGGCAGAATACGATCGACCAGACCGATCGCCTGGAAGGTGCGCAGCGACTCGTCGTCGAGCCCAACCCCGCGAGGATAGTCGATCAGCGACTGGCGTTCCTCGACCACGACAGTGCGCACACCTTGCAGGCCAAGGATATTGGCCAGAGTCAATCCCACGGGGCCCGCGCCGACCACCACAACGTCGACATCTACATTTCGGTCTTTCGGCACTCTTACCGCCCCAGCAGGAAGTCGAGATGCAGGCGGTTGAAGGTCTTGGCGTCCTCGTATTGCGGCCAGTGACCGCAACCGGGCATGAGTTCGAAACGGGCGCCAGGGATCATCGAGGCGATGCGGCGACCTTCGTCGACGTCGGCGGTGGGGTCATCGCTGGTCCACAGCACCAAAGTGGGAGCGGTGATCGACCCGTATTCAGCCGGGCCCAGCAGGTTGCGCGCCCGGATCTCCGGATCCTGCAACGCCATAATGTCGCGCATCGCTGCGACGAAGCCCGGCTGGCGGTACACCCGCTGCCGGCTGGCGACCAGGTCGTCGTAGTCCTTGGACTTGTCGGCCATCAACCATTTGATCCGCGCTTGCACGGTTTCCCAGGTCGGGTTTTCCGCAGCGGCCATCGACAGGGTGATGATCCGCTTCATTACTTCGGGGTCGGCCTGTGAGCCGCCGGCGGTGTTGAGGACCAGCCGGTCGATCTTGTCGGGATGGTCGACGGCGGCGCGGGCGGCCACCCAGCCGCCGAGTGATTCGCCGGACAGGCTGACCCACTCCGCGCCGATGGCGTCGAGAACCGCCATCAGGTGTTCGACGTAGTGCGGGATCTCCAGCAGATGACCGGGTTTGTCGGTGTAGCCGTGACCCAGCATGTCGATCGACCAGGTCCAGAAATGCTCGGCGTGCGCCTCGAGGTTGCGGACATACGCCTCGGCGTGACCGCCCGATCCGTGCAGCAGGACCAGAAGAGGTTTGGCCGCGTCGCCGGCGCGCAGGTAGCGGGTTCGCACGCCGCCGGCGTCCAGGTAGCCCTGCTCGAAGGGGACGCCCTGCAGATCGCTCCACACGCTTTCGTGCTCAGCCACCGGTTCCTCTCGGCTGTTCCCGTGGAATCTTGGTTCTCGGTTTGCCCCAACGATGTGTGCTAAAATCGCACACCGATGTGCACTATGTATAGAGCATCACTCCCTGCCGGTTGTCTGTCAAGGGACGCGGAGGTCGCCGTGTCCGGCCCGGATTCGGTGCGCTGACATGGGCGAGCCCCTGACCACCCCGACCGCGACTGCACCCGGTTCGCAGACACTGGCCCGCGGCCTCAACGCGTTACAGCTGGTCGCCGATGCTCCAGCAGGTTTGACCGTGCAACAGGTTGCCGACGGCGTCGGGGTACATCGCACGATCGCCTATCGCCTGCTGACCACGCTGGCCCGATTCCGGTTCGTCGCCAAGGGCGAAGATGGGCGCTACCGGCCGGCGGCGGGCCTGGCGATTCTTGGTGCGTCGTTCGACCGCAATGTCCGCCAGCAAAGTGTGCCAACCCTGCGAGCCTTAGCCGACGACCTCGGCACCACGGTGTCGTTGTTGATCGCCGAGGGCGACCAGCAGGTGGCGATCGCGGTGATCGTGCCCACCCAGGTTGCCTATCAGCTGGCTTTCCACGAGGGCAGCCGCTACTCGCTGAATCGGGGAGCCGCGGGCATCGCACTGCTGGCGAGCATGCCCCCCCGTCCGGACGAACGCGACCTCGTCGTCCGTGCCCGCGAGCAGGGGTGGGTGATCACCCACGGCGAGATCGAGCCCAACACCTATGGTCTGGCCGTTCCGGTTAATCGCCCGCCGCCATCGCCGCCGACCTGCATCAATCTGATTTCGCACCGCGAAGACGTGGTGATGCGCGGCAAGGACGCAGTCATCGCGGCCGCCAAGGAATTATCGACCATACTCAGCTGACCTGAGCTGGAAGGAAGCGAGCTTATGCCGTCTTGGGACCACGAAGTCGACGTCGTCGTGCTGGGCAGCGGCGGTGCTGCCCTCACGGCCGCGTTAACCGCGGCCGGTAACGGTGCGTCGGTGGCGGTCTACGAGAAGGCCGCGACTGTCGGTGGCACCACAGCGGTTTCGGGCGGCGTGGTCTGGATCCCGGCGCACAATCGTGCGCCAGACGGTGAACTGTCGGTCGCCGACGCGCTGAAGTATCTGCACGCGCAGTCACTTGGTGCGATGGACGATGCGCTTGTCGAGACGTTTGTGCGAACTGGCCCGGCCATGCTCGATTTCGTCGAGGCGCACAGCAGTTTGCGCTTCGAGATCGCGACCGGTTTTCCGGATTACAAGCCGGAGTTGCCCGGGGGTCGACCGAGCGGCGGACGCTCGCTTTCCGCAGCCCCCTTCGATCTGAACCAACTCGGCGAATGGCGTGATCGGATCACGTCGTTTCCAGCGGACTGGTCCAATGTCGGCTTCGACGCCGAGACTAGGGCGCGACTGCACGCAGCGGTCGACAAATCCACCAGCGATCTGTGTGTGGCCGGAACAGCGTTGATCGCTGGACTGCTCAAAGGATTGCTGGACGCCGGCGTGAGCCCCCAAACGAATGCCCGGGCCGAGGAGCTTCTCGCCGACGCCGGCGAGATCGTCGGAGTCCGAATCTCTTGTGGCGGAAAGCAGCAGACCATACGGGCTCGTCAGGGCATCGTCTTGGGTACCGGTGGCTTCGAATGGGACCAGGGGATGGTCAACGCTTTCTTGCGCGGCCCGATGCACGGCGCGGTCTCACCGCCCAACAACACCGGCGACGGGTTGCGCATGGTGATGGCGCACGGTGCCGACCTGGCCAACATGGGCGAAGCGTGGTGGGTACCGATCGTGCGGATACCCGGCGACACCATCGACGGGAAACAACGCAGCCGCAGCGTGCGCCTGGAACGAACCCGTCCGCGCAGCATCATCGTCAACCGGGCCGGGAAGCGGTTCGTCAACGAAGCCTGCGATTACAACTCGATGGCCGGCGCCTTTCACTACCTCGACCCGCGCGACGGCTACGTCAACGACCCGGCGTGGATCGTGTTCGATTCATTGCACCTCAAGCGTTACGGATTCCTCGGCGTTGAGCCCGGAGATCCAGTTCCGGATTGGTTCTGCGCATCGGCCGATCTGGCCGAGTTGGCCGACAAGACCGGCATCGCACTCGACGGGCTCACCCGCGCGATCGAAGCCTTCAACCACAATGTCAGCGAGGGCTCGGATCCCGACTTTGGTCGCGGCTCAAGTGCGTACGACGGCTACTGGGGTGACGAACGTGCAACGACACTGGCCGGCAAGACGCTGGGGCCCGTCGATACCGCCCCGTACTACGCGGTCCCGGTGTCAGTGGGTGCGATGGGAACCAAGGGCGGACCCCGCACTGACCGCGACGGACGGGTGCTGCATGTCAACGGCACCGCGATTCGGGGTCTGTTCGCCGCCGGCAACGCGATGGGCGGAGTGACCGGGCGGGCATACGGCGGTGCCGGCGGGACCATCGGTCCGGCCATGGTTTTCGGCTTCCGCGCCGGCTATGCCGCGGCGACCGGAAAGTCGGTTGACTAGTTAGGTCCGAGTGGCCACTTGGCACTCGTGCGAGCCATCAACCGAAGGTGACGACGACCTTGTCGGCAGCACCAGGTGTGGCGGCAATCTGTAGTGCTTCGTCGACATCGTCGAACGGGATTTTGTGGCTGACAATGACAGCGTACTTTTCCCAGTTGGCGATGATGTCTTTGGTGACTTCGAAGATCTCCTCCGGATAGCCCATCGACCCGACAACGGTGACTTCATTGCTCATGATATTGAGAAAGTCGACGGGTACCGGTTCCTTATGTAATGCGACCACCACCAGTCTCGCGCCTCTCTTGGCGGACGTCAGGGCGGTGTTGATCACCGCGGGTGCGCCCGCGGCGTCCAGATAGATGTCGGTACCAGCCTTTCCCGGGAACATCGATTCGCCCGGACCGTGGAGGTCGATCAGCCGTTGCGCGACGTCTTCGTCAGCGGAGTTGATGACCGCGTCGGCGCCCACCTTGTGAGCCTTTTCCAGCCGTGACGCAATCAGGTCGACGACGACGACGTGCTGTACCCCAACAGCTTTGAGTCCAATCGTTGCGCCCAGTCCGATCGGGCCGGCACCGAAGACCACGGCCTTGTCGGCGGCGTTCGGAGCGAGCTGGTTCACCGCGTGTCGCGCGACAGCCATCGGCTCGTTCAGCGCCGCGACTTCGAAAGGTACGTGGCGAGGCACGACCTCGAAGCTCTCGCCGCGAACGGCGTGCTCGAGGAGCAGATAGTCTGCGAGTGCACCGGTCGGGCCGCCGTTGCCAATGATGCCGCTGGGCGCGGCCATCGGATTGATCACGACGTGGTCGCCTATGGATACGCCGGTCACCTCGCCACCGATCTCGACGACTTCGCCCGCCGGCTCGTGGCCGAGCGGCATCTGTCCCTGCCGCGGCGGCAGTCCACCCAACGAGATGTACAACGCATCCGATCCGCAGATGCCGCAAGCCCGCATCTTCACCAGGACATCCATCGGACCGACCGCAGGCTTAGCCAGCTCAATCACCTGCGTCTGGTCCGGTGCGGTCACGATCGCCGCTCTCAACGGTCGGCCAGTGCCTTGGCGAGGTCGAGTGTCCCGGACCTGATTGCCGCGACGACTCCCCCGTCGACTAACAGGTCGGTGCCGGTGATGAACGCCGACGCCGGTCCGAGCAAGAATTCGGTGGCCGCCGCGATGTCCTCGGGCGTCCCAAGACGGCGAAGCCCGGAGTTGTCGACCATGGCTCGCATCAGCCCGCCTGATTCGCTGCCCAGCTCCAATCGTCCCATCGCTGTGGAGATGACACCTGGACTGATCGAATTGATCCGCGCACCGCGCTCACCCCAGGGGCCGGCTGCCGCCGCAACCCGAATTTGATTGGCCCGCTTGGCGAATGGATAAGCCATTTGGCTGTGAGTGATCGATGAGCACGCGTCGAGGCCGAGCAGCTCTTCACTCGGAGTGGTCGCCAGCTGCTGCTCAACCGTCGGATCGAGCGCAGGCTGCATGTGGCCGGCCATGCTGGCGATCACGACTGCGGCACCGCCCGACTCGATCACGCGACCGAATTCGTCGATACTCAGCGCGACCCCCAGCAGGTCGACCGCCAAAACGGCTTCAGCCGAAGCCTGTTGGGGTGACAGCCCAGCCGTGTGCACCACGGCGGTGACACGCCCTGTCTCTTCGGCCAAATCGGCGACGGCGGCCACCGAGGCACGAGAGGTGACGTCGACTTCTCGAGTCAGCACCCGATGGCCGTCGTTGGTCAGTGCGTCCGCGGCGGTCTGCAGGCCGGCTTGGTTGATATCAGCCAGTACGATCACCCGGCCTGCTCCGACCCTTCGGGCCACCGACAGCCCCATTCCGCCGGCACCGATGACGACCAGAACCTCGTTGCCACGTGATCGCGATGTCATGAGTCTCCTAGGCCGGAACTTCGATCACCGTAGCCGAACCCATTCCGCCGCCTGCACACATCGCCGCGACACCGATACCACCGCCACGCCTGCGCAGTTCGTGGACCAGCGTGACCAGCATTCTGGCTCCGGTGGCCGCCACCGGATGTCCCAGTGAGCAGCCGCTGCCGCTGATGTTCACCCGGTCGGGGTCCAAAGCCAACAGTTTGATAGTGGCCACGCACATCGCGGCGAACGCCTCGTTGACTTCAAACAGATCCACGTCTGACAGCGACAGATTGGCCCGAGCAAGAGCTTTCGGGATCGCCTCGACCGGGGCCAGTCCGGTCGCGGCGGGGTCGACCCCCACCGATGCCCAGGCCCGCACGGTAGCCAACGCAGGGAGGCCCAGCCGCTCGCTGGCGATGGTCAGCACGGCTGCGCCGTCGTTTGCGCCGCAGGCATTCCCGGCGGTGATCGAAAAGCCCTCGATCTCGGGATGCAGCGGTTTGAGTGCCGCCAGCTTCTCCATGCTGGTGTCGCGGCGCGGATGCTCGTCGACGGCGAACAAGCCGTGTGGCGTTTTGATCGGCACGATCTCGTCGGCGAAGCGGCCTTCGTCGATCGCGGCGATTGCGTTGCGGTGCGACCGCAACGCCCAGGCATCCATCTCCTCGCGGCTCACTCCAGCGGCGACTGCAGCGTTCCACCCGACGGTGATCGACATGTCCATGTTCGGCGCGTCGGGCCGGTCCGGATGTGTCGGCGGGAACCAGTCGACCCACTCACCGTCGACCTGCATTCGCGACCGGGGCGAGGTGGATGCCGAGTTGACACCCCCGGCGATGATCAGCTGATCCATCCCGGCCCGCACACTTGCCGCCGCACTCTGCACCGCCGCCTGCCCGGCCGCGCAATGCCGGTTTTGGGCCAGACCGGGCACTGATGTCAGCCCCGCGGTCACTGCCGCGTGACGAGCCAGCACGCCACCACCGTAGAGACCCTCGCCGAGGATCACGTCGTCGACCAAGGATGAGTCGAGACCCGCTGCAGCCTCTTTGACCACGTGATCTGCCAGTTCGTAGGCGGTGGTGTCCCGCAACGTTCCCTTGCGGGCAGTGCCGATCGGCGTGCGCATGGCGGACACGATGACGGCTTCAGGCACGGCTTCTCTCCATTCGGCAAGCGGGACCCGAGTGGCCCGCGGCAACATGAGAACATTATTCTCTCAGTTCGAGAGTAAGAGTTGCAAGAAAGGAAACACCGATGCGGATCAGCGGTACTTCCGCGGTCGTCGTCGGCGGCGCGGGCGGCTTGGGCGAAGCCACGGTTCGACGACTGCACGCCGCCGGGGCCAAGGTGGTCATCGCTGATCTGGCCGGCGAACTCGGTGTTCGCTACGCGCGCACCGACGCCACCAACACCGACGACGTTTCCGCGAAAGTAGACCAGGACGCGGCCGCCCCGAACGTCACGCCAGCGCGACCGTCGGCGCCGAACGCCACGCTTGCGTGACGCTCGGCGCCGCATCGGCTAGTTCTTGGCGGCGTTGAATTTTGCCACGATCGAGCGGAAGTCCTCGGTCTGGAAGGACTGGTTCTCGGCGGTCAGCGCGAAGTCCAGCGTGGCAAGTACCGCCCGCTCAAGATGCACATTAAGGACGCGCTTGGTGCTTTCGACCGCCTGCTGAGGCAGTCGGAGGATCTTCTGGGCGCATTCCACCGCCGCAGCGACCGGATCGGCCGCCACATGGTTGGCCAGCCCGAGTTCGACGGCGCGCTCGGCCGGAATCCGGGTGCCGGTCAATGCGTACTCCTTGGCCAACAGCAAGCTGATGTGCAGCGGCCAAGTCAGCGGACCCCCGTCGGCGGCCACCAACCCGACCTGCACATGCGGATCGGCCAGGTAGGCGTCTTCGGCGATGTAGACGATGTCGCTCAGCGCGACCAAGCTGCAGCCCAGTCCGACAGCCGGGCCGTTGACCGCCGCCACCACTGGCACTCGACACCGGGCCATACCCAGCACGATCTCGCGTCCGTCCGCGATCGTCTTGGCCCGCAGATCGGCGTCGCCCGCCAATTCGGCAAGATAGGCGAAGTCGCCACCGGCCGAAAAAGCCCGGCCCGCACCGGTTATCACCGCGGCCCGGGCACTAAGGTCGTCGCTCATCCGCTGCCACAGCTTCGCCAGCCCGTGGTGTAGGTCATCGTTGACCGAGTTGAGCGAATCGGGCCGGTTCAGGGTGATGATCCGCAGCGGCCCGTCGGCTTGAACGTCGATTTCGGTCGGCATGTCGTACACGTCAGGCTCCCAATCCCAATATTCGTGAAGCGATGATGTTTTTCTGAATCTGCGATGTTCCGCCCATCACGCTTTGGGCGCGGCTGTACAGGTAGGCGCTGAGCAGGGCGGGGTCATCGATGCCAGCCACCGCCAGCGCGGCGTGGCCGACCGACTGCTCGACCCACGTCATCAGCAGCTTGTCCAGCGATCCGTCCGAGGTGTGCGTCACGCCGTCGAGCTGTTCGGATAACCGCCGCCGGACGTGATGGGTCAGCATCTCGGTTTGCACCACCGCCCAGGCGAGTTCCTCGTTGGCGGGGCCGTCGGTGCGCGCGGCCAGCTCGCGGACCAGCTTGCCGTAGCGGGCCGCATAGCCCAGCGTGGACGGTTCGCGTTCGTGTCCGACGACCGTCATGGCAAGCGGCCACCCCTCGCCCGGCGCGCCCACCATGTGGTCCGCCGGCACCATCGCACCGTCGAAAAGCACCTGACCGAATTCGGTGGTGACACCGTTGATCATCCGTAGCGGACGCTGTTGCACGCCAGGCTGTTTCATCGAGATGATGAAGGACGAGATGCCGCGGTGGCGTTTAGCGTCCGGATCGGTGCGAGCTAACAGCAGACACCAGTCGGCGACATCGGAGTAGCTGGTCCAGATCTTGTGCCCATGGATGACGTAGTTGTCACCTTCGCGGGTGGCGGTGGTGGTCAGCGACGCAAGATCCGAGCCGGCGCCGGGCTCGCTGAAGCCCTGACACCAGCGCTCGGTGCCGTTGATCATGCCGGGCAAAAAGCGTTGGCACAGTTCTTCGCTGCCGTGCCGGCTCAGACCCGCGACCAGATAGCCGAGGCTGGGCCGTGGCGGAGCGCCGGCCCGCGCCAGTTCTTCGTCGAGAATGACGTCATATACCGGCGCTAGTTCCTGACCGCCGTACGCACGCGGCCAGGACAACCCGAAGAAGCCACCTTCATACAGCGCGCGATGCCATTCGCCCTGCCGGGCCCAATACTCGTCGCCTGAGCTGGGAAATTCTCTGGCGTGCACCGAAAGCCACGACCGCAGCCGGTCCCGAAAGGCGGCTTCGTCGGGCGAGTCACGGAAGTCCAACGTCGATCTCCTCCAGCTTGACGGGCCACAGTTGGGTCGATGTCAGCGCACGTCGCAGATAGACGTGTGCCAGGCACTCCCAGGTATTTCCGATGCCGCCGTGCACTTGGATGGCGGTTTCGCACACGGTTCGCGCGGCGCGCGCGCAGTAGATCTTCGCGATCCGGCCGGCCCGGATCGCCCCGGCGGGGGTCAGCTCGTCGACCGCCCAGGCGGCATGCCGCAACACACTCACCGAACCCTCGATCAGCGCCAGGCTTTCGGCGAGCAGGTGAGCGACGGCTTGATAGGAGCCGATCGAATGGCCGTACTGCTCACGGATTTTCGCGTAGTCACACGCCAGAGTGTGGGCACCACGAGCTGTCCCGACCAGATCGGCCGACGTAGTGGCCAGCGCGAGGGCCAACCACCGTTCAGCGGCGTCGGAGTCGACTTCGCCGACAGCGGACGAAGTTCCGACGATCTCGGCGGTGGCCCTGGTCAGGTCGACGGCCGTGCCGGCGTCGCCCAGGTCGGTGGTCGACACTGTCGTGCCATCCAGAGCCAGCGCTCGCTGATAGCCGCGCGCGTCGATCCCGTAATCACCGACGGCGATGGTGGCGCCGTGGTTGTCGCTGTTGACGTGGCGGGCCAGGTCGTCGGCCAGGACCGGCCCGAGAAACGGCGCGTCCACCACGCCGCGACCGAACTCCTCGGCGACGATGGCCACTTCGACACCGGAGGCTCCGTCGGAGCGCAGCGATCGCCAGCCGGTCAGCTCGATTTGCTTGTCCAGCCTGGCGATTCGACCCTCGTCAGTGAGATCGTGCACCGATCCCGGACCGAGGTCGTCGGCCAGTTTGGCAGCGGCGTCGCGCAGTTGTTGTTGTTCAGCCGTCAGACGCGCATCCATATTGCTCCTTTAGCACGCGGCGTAGCACCTTTCCGGAGGGCAGCCGGGGTATGTCGGGCACGAACACCACGCGGCTCAGGCGTTTGTACGACGCGAGCCGCTCACCCACTCGGGCGGTGAGTTCGGCGGCGTCGACGGGTGCACGCGTTGCGACGGCGGCGATGACCGCCTCGCCGTCCGCGCCATCCGGGATGCCGAACACCGCGCAGTCTTCGACGGCGGGATGACCGTGCAGGACGGCCTCGATTTCGGCCGGCGCCACCTGAAAACCGCGGACCTTGATCATCTCTTTGGACCGGTCGGTGATCCGCAGCCAGCCGCCGGCGTCGAGATAGCCGACGTCACCGGTGCGATACCATCCGTCGCACAAGGCATCCCGCGTTGCGTCGCACGGCAGATAGCCAGCCATCAATGAAGCTGACCGAGCTTGGATTTCACCGACTTCGCCCGGGCCGACCGACTCGCCGGTCTGCAAGGATGCCACCCGCACCTGCACGCCGGGCACCGGCTGGCCGACCGAGTCGAGCCGGGCGCCGTCGAGCGGGTTGCAGGCGATGACCGGCAGCTCGGTGGTCCCGTACGCGGGAACCCACCCGACGCCGGTGCGCCGGGTCACGGTTTGGGCGACGCTTTCGCTGACCGGCGTCGCCCCCCACATGATGAACCGCAGCGACGAGAGGTCGTAAGACTCCAGGCGCGGATGCGCGGCGATCGCCAAAGCGATTGGCGCGACAGCCATCTCGACGGTGATCCGATCGGCCTCGATGTGCGCCAGCATGCGGTCGATGTCGAATCGGCGATGCAGCCGCATCCACACCCCGGTCTGCAATGCCGTCACGATGTTGAGCAGGCCGAGGATGTGCGACGGCGGTGTGGCAATTTCGATTCGATCGCGGGAGGTCAAGGCCAGCGCGTGGCGCCAGTGCGCTACGGCGGCATGCAACGACGCGTGGGTATGGCGAACGGCTTTGGGCAGACCGGTGGTGCCCGAGCTGAACGCCAACACCGCATCGGCGGCCAGTGCCGGCGAGCCGAACGCCGGCTCGCCTGGGCAGATCGGCTCGTCGAGGTGCAGCATCGGCATGAGGTCGGCCAGCACCGGGTGGTCGCCGACCGCGTGGGACGGGCTCGTCAATGCCAGCGCATGTTCGACCTCGTGGCGTTTCCAGGCCGGACTGATCAGCACGACGGCCGCGGCCAACCGCCAGACGGCATGCAACGCGACGACGAACTCGGGCCGGTTGGACGTCATCAGGGCCACCCGATCGCCGGCCGTCACACCACGTGCCTTTAGGCTCGCGGCCAGCCCGTCAGCCAGCGCGTCCAGCTGCGTCAGGCTGTAGTTCCGCTCTTCAAAAACGAGCGCGGTCGGCCCACATGGCGACGACCCCGGCTGCGACATTGAGAACATCCTATCGTTTTGAGAGAATAGTATTCTCTGAGGTGAAGAACGCAAAGTGTGGAAGGTGTTGGGATGGTGGAACGTCACGTGTTCCAGCGGGCCACGGTGACCCGAATCATCAAGGAAACTGCCGATACCCGCAGCTACGTGCTCGCCCCGCAGGAGCAGCCGTTTTACTACCGCGCCGGTCAGTTCTGCACATTTCACGTAACCGTCGACGGCGAAGAGCTGTATCGGTCGTATTCGATGTCGAGCGCGCCGGAGACCGACACCGAGGTCATGACCACGGTCAAGCGGGTAGCCGGCGGCAAAGTCTCAAACTGGATCCTCGACAACGTGGTCGAAGGCGACGAGCTGACGATGACCAGAGCCGCAGGAACGTTTGTGTTAAGCCCTACCGCAGTTCCGTTGCTGGCGTTTGCCGGCGGTAGCGGTGTCACGCCGATCCTGTCGCTGGCTAAGAGCGCGTTAGCGACCACCGACCGCGTGGTGCGGATACTTTGCGCCGACCGCGACCGGGCGTCGGTAATCTTCGAGGCTGCCATCGACGACCTCGTCAAGCGTTACCCCGGCCGACTGTCGGTGGACCGCCACATCGACGCCGAGCAAGGCCTGCTGGATCCGGAGGCCGTGACGAAGTTCGTCGGCAGCGATACCGATGCCGACTGCTATGTGTGCGGCCCGGAAGGTTTCATGGCCGTGGTGCGCTCTGCGTTGCCGGATGGGGCGCGCGTTCTCGTCGAGGACTTCGATGCGTCTCCACCGGTCAAGGCGCCGTCAGCTGAGGCGACCGCGAAGGCCGTCGACAGCCAGACTGGCGGCACTGTCACCATCCACCTCG
The DNA here is from genome assembly GCA_963838755.1 of uncultured Actinomycetota bacterium. Taxonomy (GTDB): domain Bacteria; phylum Actinomycetota; class Actinomycetes; order Mycobacteriales; family Mycobacteriaceae; genus Mycobacterium. The sequence continues at coordinate 134,717 of CAWISO010000026.1, forward strand.
ACCGCAAGAAGCTGTCGGTGCCGCGGGTGGCCGGCGAGACGCTGCTGGACAGCGCGCGGCGGGCCGGCCTGTCGCCACCGTTCAGTTGCGAGGCCGGCAACTGTGGAACCTGCATGGCCAAGCTCATCGAGGGCAGCGCCACCATGCGTACCAATGACGTGCTCGAGGACGACGAGCTCGCCGACGGCTACATTCTGACCTGTCAGGCCGTGCCTGACACACCCTCGGTGACAGTGCAATACGAGTAACCCGGCATTGCGACGGCTTTCTCAAGTCGGGAATGGATCGAGGCGCTCCGGGGCTGAAACGAGCGGATGCGAACCGAAAGGGACCCTCGACCATGACCGATCTGCCAGCCTTCGCCAAGCTCGCCGCCGAAGACCACGGGCTTGTCGTATTCACCACGTTGCGTCGCGACGGCAGCGCTCAGGCGTCGGTGGTTAACGCGGGCGTCATGCCACACCCGCTGACGAACGAGCCGGTCGTCGCGCTGGTGGCCATCGGAGGCGCTCGCAAGCTGGCCCACCTCCGCGCTGATCCGCGAACCACGATCGTGGCCCGCGCCGGTTGGCAGTGGGCCACCGTCGAAGGCTCGGCGCAACTGATCGGACCCGACGACCCGCACCCTGATGTGGATGACGAGCGGCTGCGGGTCTTACTTCGCGAGATCTTCACCGCGGCAGGCGGAACCCACGACGACTGGGACACCTACGACCGAGTAATGCGCGAGCAGCGTCGCACCGCCGTGCTGATCTCACCGACCCGGGTCTACGCGAACCCGGCGTCGAGTTAGCCGAGTTCGCTCGGCGCCACGCCCCGAGCGTGAAGCTGGATTCACATTGGAACTCGAGCGTGAGCGCAGCTTCACGCTCGAATCGGGTGAGGGGCTGCTTTCGCCGGCCAAGCCCGTCAGCGCACTTCGGCGCCGAGTGCGGCGATGACTTCCCGGGTGCGGCGTTTAGACGCGACCAGCTCGTCGCGATTCTGGCCGATCGGCAGCAGGCGCACCGACAGGTCGGTGACCCCGGCATCGGCGAACCGACGCATCCGGGCAAGGATCGCCTCCTCATCGCCGGCCGCGCAAATGTCGCCGACGTCGCGCGCATCGCCATACCCCAGCAGCCGCTGATAGTTCGGTGAGACCTCGGCTTCTCCCAGAATTCGGTTGGCGCGGTCGCGGGCGGCGTCGACTTCGCTTGCCGCGCAGAGACAAACGGGTATTCCGGCAACGATGCGCGGCGCCGGGCGGCCGGCGTTGTCGGCGGCCTTGGTGATCCGTGGCACCACGTGCTCAGCGATGGCTCGCTCGTCGGCCATCCACAGCACGGTTCCGTCGGCCCGTTCGCCCGCCAGCGACAGCATCACCGGACCCAGCGCGGCGACGAACACCGGCAGCGGCGCGACCGGGCTCAGATCCAGCGGATTGTGCACTGTGAAGGTGTCGTTTTCGACGTCGATCGGCCCCGGGCCGTTGAACGCGGCATGCAGCACTTCGAGGTAGTCGCGGGTGTAGCCGGCAGGGCGCTCGTAGGGCAATCCGAGCATGTCGCGGATGATCCAGTGATGCGATGGCCCCACCCCTAGCGCCAGCCGGCCCCCGGCGGCGGCATGCACGGACAACGCCTGACGCGCCAATGCGATCGGGTGCTGTGCCTGCAATGGCACGACCGCGGTGCCCAGCTCGATGCGACTGGTGCGGGTTGCCATCAGCGCCACGGCCGTCAGGGCGTCGAAGTCGTTGGGAACCTGTGGGATCCAAGCGGTGTCCATGCTGGCCGCTTCGGCCCACTCGATGTCGGCGAGCAGTTTGCCGACCTTACGCGCGGAATCGCCACGCTCGGCGCCGATCATTACTCCGAGGCGCACAATTCCTCCCGAGTGTCGTTATCCATCGCTGATAACGTACTTGCCAAAAAAGAGAATGCCAATACCACGCCTCTGACCTGGCCGAATAGGACCACCCCGGCCCATTAGGCCCGGCAGAGGATTTCACCGTGCGGGATCGCCAGCCAGCCACTGGGAGCAGCAGCCCATTCGAGCCATGCGGTCGAGATTTCGTTGAGCTCCGCGGCGGTTGCCATTCCCGAATCAACCAGCTGACGGGCCAGGGCCGACTCGACGATCCGGTCCGCCCACATCCGACCCCACCAGTCGCGGGTTTCCGGCGTAGCGAAACACCACATGCTGGCGGTGGGGATGATGTCGTCGAATCCCGCGTCCTGAGCCCACGACAACAGCCGCCGACCGGCGTCCGGCTCGCCTCCGTTGGCGCGTGCCGCGTTGTTGTAAAGCTCCCGCCAGCGGTCCAGCGCCGAAAGCTGGGGGAACCAAACGAATCCGGCGTAGTCCGCGTCCCGGATAGCGACGATCCCGTCCGGCACACACACCCGCCGCAGCTCGCGCAGTGACTGCACGGGGTCGGCGACGTGCTGCAGCACCTGATGAGCGTGCACCACGTCGAAGGTGTCGTCGGGAAACTCCAAAGCGTGGATGTCAGAAGTCGCGAACGCAATGTTGGCCTGTTCGCGTTCCCGAGCCGCACTGCGCGCCAAATCCAAAGCCGCATCGGTGAGTTCGACGGCGGTGACCAGCCCAGAGGCGACCCGGGCAGCCAGGCCGACGGTGATGGTCCCGGGTCCGCAGCCGACGTCGAGCACCGACATCCCCGGGCGCAGGTGCGGCAGCAGGTAACCGGCAGAGTCCTCGGCGGTGCGCCGACGATGCGCGCGCAGCACCGACTCATGGTGCCCGTGGGTGTAGACGGCCTGATGCTTGCCAGTCATCGAGTGGCTCCTTGCGCTGGAATCAACTTCGGACCCGAGGCTACCGTTGTCGGTTCCACTATACGAAACTAATGTCTCAGAATATGGGACAGCGCTAGTCCACTGGAACATCGAGGATTGGGCGCTGCGTGCCGGCGCCCGGTCCGTCGAAATGCCACCACTCACCGGAGTACACCGACAATCCGCCGGCGCTCATTGCGGCGCGCAGCCGAGCCCGGTTTGCTTGCTCGTCCGCGCTGACGCCGTCGGTGGCGAAGGCAAGAGCGCGCGGCGAGAAGTCGTCGAAGTCGGTTCCCATATCGACAAGGTGGTTCGCGTTTGCCATCGTCACGTCGACCGAACGCCCCGCCTCATGGCTGCGGGCATAGGGGCCGGGCTTGGCCACCCAGGCCGGGTTAGACACCACGTCGAACATCTTGACCTGCACATCATGGGGTCGATAGCAGTCCCAGAAAACGAGCAGCTCACCGTGCGGTGCCAACGCCTTTGCCGCCGCCGCAAGCCCGGGAGCCATGGATTCGTGGACCAGGCACCGGGCGTCGGCGGGATACAGCGTCGTGTGGGTGAAATTGTTCGGCGTCGCGTAACGCAGGTCGATCAGCGCACTGGGAACGACCGAGCGAACGTCGACGAATCCTGCCGCCCGCGCTGCGGGGCTCAACGGAGGCACGTCGGCATTGGCACGGGCACCCCAGCCCGTCGCGGGCACCACGAGTATCGCGACGATTAGCCTGAGCATGGCGACGGCCATCCGTTCAGTCTGCCGTGGCTTCAGCTCCAATCGATAGCCGCGGCGCGCTGCCGCGCCTCTCGCCCGCCGCGCAGGCGGCCGCAGCGACGACGGCGGTGATGCGGGCGCCACGTCCGGGCGCGGTGTCGATAGCGAGGTGCCCACCGACGGCTGACAGACGGTCGGTCATATTGGTCAATCCCGTGCCGGTGGTCGCGGGGTCGAATCCGCGGCCGGTGTCGCTGATCTTGAGGCTAAGGATCCGGTCGTCGGCCTCGGCCGTGATCGTCACGGTGGTGTCGGCCCCGCCATGTTTGGCAGCATTCTGCAGCGCTTCGCTGCAGCAAAAATAGAGGGCGGTCTCGATGGGGGCGGGGTAGCGGCCGAGACCCGGCAGGTTCAGCTGCACGGGGACCGGGGCGTGCGCGGCGACCGCCGACAAGGCTTGGGCCAGACCGCCGCTGACGAGCAGCGGGGGGTAAATCCCGTGGGCAAGTCTGCGAATCTCGCCGATGGCGGTCTCTACCAGCCCGGACGCTTCAGTGAGCAGCGGCTGTCGTCGCTCGTGTTCGGCGCTGCGGGCGAGTTGGATGAGCACCGCCAGGGCGACGAGGTGTTGTTGGGCGCCATCGTGGAGGTCACGTTCGAGGCGGCGCCGTTCTTCATCAGCGGCGGTGATCAGCCGGATACGGGACGCCTCGAGTTGGGCGGCGCGATCGGCGAGCATGTGCTCCGACACTCGAAGTGCCGCGCCGTTATTCCACGCAATTACCAGGATGTGAAAGGCATTGATCGGCAGTGCAACGACGATGAATGCAGTCTCGATCCAGCGAGGAGGCGCTTGCCCAGCCAGGTGTGAAGCAGTCAAAAAGCGTGCTAGTGCAGCCAGAGCCAGTACGCAGCCGCCGCTAATCACGGCGAAAGCCAGCCCTCGCTGCCAGCGGATGTAGGGCTGCCCGAAAACGACGGGCACCAGGGCCGTGAGCACCATGACCGGCAGCAGGGTCGGCGCCAAGAACGTTATGACCAAAACGGCGGCCCAGTTACCAACGCAAGCCAGCGTGATCGACTGCTGGTACCTGTGGCGTCGCGCCAGACCCAGAGCCGCCCCCAGCACGACACACTGCACAGCGCAGACCGCAATGATGGCCAGGAACCAGAGGGATCGCAGTACAAACTGGTATTCCCACAGCGGCAGCAAAACGCCAGCGCCGAAGTACATAGCCAGGTGACCGCCCAGAAATAGCTGAAAGCGTTCCGCCTTTAAGCGGTTAATGAGGTCGTGACCTAACACAGACGAGGACCGGACCGCCGCGAGAAAGAGGACCTTCGGCACCCGCCAGTAGGGCACCGATCCGGCCGCCGTCGTGGGCCTCAATGTGCTGCTCGCCATAACCGGGCCAGCAAATCTGGATTGAGGTTTTCTTTGTGCAGGTAGGCCGCGGCACCGCAATCGGTGACCGCCGCGGCAAGATCCTCGACGTCATAGGTTGACATCAGCAGGACCATCAAATCTGGGTGTGCGGCACGGATTCGCCGCGTTGCTTCGATGCCACCCATTCCCGGCATGTGAATATCCATCAACACAATTCCGGCACCGCCCTCTTGAAGAAGCTCGAGCGCGGATTCTCCGGTCTCGCATTCGCCGGCCGTGACGAAATCCTCCGTGGCCGCCACGGCGGCGGCGGTAGCCAGCCGGAAACTGGGCTGATCGTCGACGACCCAGACTCGCACCCGCTCGTCCCTCACCTGCGCATTATGCCGGGCCTATCCGCCCCACGCCGATGGTGTACACACCACATTCTTCGGGGTGTGCATACCACCCTGCTAAGCGGAGACGTCATCGAGGAACATCAGCACGGCCTTGACCCGCCGATCAACAGAGTCGTCGATGGTCAAGTCGAGCTTGGCGAAAATTGAATTAATATGCTTTTCCACTGCCCGCTGAGACAGCACAAGCCGTTGCGCCACCGTGCGATTGCTGAACCCGGTTGCCAATTCGGCGAGCACCTCGCGTTCCCTGGGGGTCAATCGGCTGACCATTGCGGCAGAGCGCGGCTGGGCCAGCAGCGCCTCCACCACCAGCGGATCGAGCACCGTCCCACCGGCCGCGACTTGGTGTACCGCCTCGCTGAGCTGGTCGAAATGTGAAACACGTTCCTTCAATAGGTACCCGCGGGCCGTTGTACCGCCGTCCAGCAACCCGGCCGCATAGCTCGGATCCACGTATTGCGACAACACGATTACCCCGGTATCCGGATGCGCCGTCCGCATCCACCGGGCCAATCGAATGCCCTCATCGGTCGACGTCGGTGGCATCCGCACGTCGGTGACCAACATCATAGGTTGATGCTTTTCGACGAGTTCGACCGTGGAGTCATAATCCTCGGCAACGCCAACGACCGTCACGTCGGCGTCAGTCGACAATGCCCGGTAGACGCTATCGCGGACCAGCAAGCAATCCTCGGCAATGAGGACCGAAATTGGACCGCTCACCTTAATGCCATCCTTCCCCGGGTTGTTCACAATCACTCAATCGTGACGGCTATTTGAAGCCCTCAATGTGGACCATGAAATTATCCGCGCATCGGCGCCGAGCCGCTAGAGTAGTGCGCTAGCTGATCTAGGTTGATGAGCTACCTAACAACGGTTTGTTCAGCGCCACAAGCTGGCGCATCCGCCTCATCGACAAAGTCCTCCGATTTGTCCCATCAAATGACATCGACCCCGAATGTCGACCGCTACGAACCATCCGGGGCCTTCGCGTCATCCGAAGGTGATCAGCACGGGGCCCTTCCGAGCTTGACGATCATCGGCCAAGGCCCGCACGTATCACCAGGCGCGCTCGAGTCTCTATTCCTATAACGGCGGAACCGATTGCCCTGACCGGACCGCACCAATCACGATCGCGCGCCCGAGCCCGTCGGGGGCGCTCCACATCGGATGGAGTTCCCGCATGCGTTCCTACAGTTCTTACATCGCCGGCTCCGACGTCCCCGCCGAATCCTGGGTCTACACGATCAAGGCGTCGGACCTGCTCAACGACTTCCTGACCAACCTCAAGCTCAAGCGTGAACTCGAGCGCGGTGAACTCGACGACCCAGACAACTTCCCGGCGGTAGTGTCCCGCTGCGCCCTCACGTCCGACGAAGACCTCGACGAGTCGCTCGTCCGCGCCAAGGAGGCGGCACCGATCTGGGGTTCTTTCCCGATCGAGACGCGGCTGCAGTTCGTCGCACGCGTGCATGAGGAGATCCTGCGGCGGCGGGAGGAGTTCGTCGACGTCCTGGTCGTCGAAGGACATCCCCGCAAGCTAGCCGAGTGGGAACTCGCCGGCGTCCTGCAGGGCACGTCGCCCGAGACGCTGAAGCTCTGGCGCCGCCAGCTGCGCGAAGAGCACCAGATCGGTCCGCGTCGACTGCTGCTGGTGCGCAAGGCCGACGGCGTCGTGGTGCTGAGCCCCCCGCAGAACGCCGCGGCGTCCAACTCGGGTCTTGGCCTCCCGGCGCTGGCCGCCGGCAACGCTCTCGTCGTCAAGGCGCCACGCAGCTGCCCGTTCGGCGTCATGTTCTTCTGGCGCGAGATCATCGCGCCGATCCTTGAGGAGTTCGGCGCCCCGCCCGGAACGCTGAGCCTGGTCTGCGGCAAGCCCGAAACGATCATCGAGCGCTGGCTCGGCAGCCCGCTCGTCGACGACATCTTCTTCTTCGGCGGCAGCGAACGCGGCGTGCAGCTCGGCATCGAGGCGGTCGCGCGCGGCAAAAAGGCCGTGCTGGAACTGGCTGGCAACGACGGCTGCCTGGTGTGGAAGGACGCCGACCTCGACCGCGCCGCGGACGCGCTGACCGAGAGCTTCTTCGGCTCCGGACAGATCTGCATGGTGCCGAAGTACGCGGTCGTCCACCCGGCGATCGCCGACCAGCTGCTCGCTCGGCTCGTCAGCCTGGCGGCGCAGATCCGGCCCGGGTACCCCGAGGACGCGGACGTGCTGCTGTCTCCCGTTCTGCGCACCGACAAGTACTTCCAGTACCTGGAAGAGGCGACCGCCGCCGGCGCACGCGTACTCACGGGCGGGCACCGGGTCGAGGTCGACGGCACGCCGTCGGAGACCGGCCCCTTCGTGGCGCCGACCGTGCTCCGCGTGGACGGACTCGCTGACGCGCGTGACCTCGCCGCGGTGCGGGAGGAGACATTCTTCCCGTTGTTGCCGGTCGTCGTGCCCACGATGGACCACGCCGGGTTGCTCGACGACGTGATCGCCTTTCTCAACGCCAACGCCTACGGGCTGCGCAACTCCGTCTGGACCAGCGATCCGGACGTCATCGAGACCGTCGCGACCCGCGTCACCAACGGTGGCCTGCTCAAGATCAACGACTCACACATCGGCTTCGCGCCATGTCTGGCGACCCACGGCGGCACCGGCCTGACCGGTGGCCCGTTCGGCGAGCTCAACTACCCGTTGCTACGTACCTCGCACCTGCAGGGCATCAGCATCGCCGACGGCGTGCAACCCCGGACCGCTGTCTTTGAATCGCCCGCGCTGCTGGAGATGACGCCGTGAAGTTGCTTGATGGCGAGCGCGCGATCTGCGACCAATACCTGCCCGGCCTGGACGAGAAGCTCGCCGGCTTCGGCTTTCTGGAGCTCGAAGCACCCGGCAACCCGGGCATCGAGCTTTACCGCACCGCGGGTGGCGCGGGGCTGCTGATCCCGAGCATTCATGGCGGCGGCGGCGCGAACGCCGTCGACGCCGTCCGGCTTACCCGGGCACTCGCCGCGCGCTCTCCGTCCCTCGCCGTCGCCACGACGATGCACCAGTTCTCCGTCGCCAGCCTCGTGGCGCTGGCCGAGTCGAGCACCGGCCTGGAGTGGATGCTGCTCGACGGCGTCGCCCGCGACCAGCTGCTCATGGCGTCCGGTTTCGCCGAGGGACGCACGGCGAGCAGCATCCTCGCGCCGACCATGAAAGGCGTCTGGGACGGCACCACCTGGCGCATCAGCGGACGCAAACAGCCCTGCAGCTTGTCCCGCTCGATGAACCTGCTTACCGCGAGCGTGCAACTCGAGGACGCGGACGGCAGCCGCACCGCGATCGCTCTGATCCCCGCAGCCTCGCCCGGCATCAGGATCCAGCCGTTCTGGGGATCCTGGGCACTCGCTGGTGCCGAGTCCGACGCGGTCATCCTCGATTACGTCGACGTGCATCCCGACCTTATCGTCGAGCTCGATGCGGGCCTCGACGGCAAGCTGGACGACATCCAGACGCTCGGCTTCGTCTGGTTCGAACTCCTCGTCACGGCCTGCTATCTCGGCGTCGCGATGTCGCTCGTCGAACGGGTCCTAGACGACGAACGCGGCCCAGTCACGGAGCGCCTCGGCCTCGCCATGGCGGTCGAGGGCGCCGCGATGCAACTCGACGGCGCGGCGCGCAATCTCGACGACGGCGACGGCGGCAACGACGGCCTCGCCCGCGCGTTGATCACCCGCTTCACCGTTGCCGACACGGTCCGTTCCACCGTCGTGAGCGCCGTCGAACTGCTAGGTGGCATGGCGTTCGTCAAGTCGTCCGAGGTCGCCTATCTCGCCGCCGCAGCGAACGCGATCGGTTTCCATCCCCCGTCCCGAACGAGCTCGGCCGAGGCCTTGCTGGGCTGGTTCGGCGGCCGTCCCGTCGTGATCGACTGATCGTCAGGAAAGCGCCATGATCGCACTCGCCGAACCGGAACTTGACTACGCATCGGTTCTCGACCGCTACCGCCGCAACCTGTCCCACGGTCGCGCCAAGATCTCAGAGGTCTTCGGCACGCAGATGGAGATGTCCGCGCAGGGCGCGTGGATCGAAACGTCGGACGGCGGCCGGTACCTCAACGCCGGGGGCTATGGCGTCTTCATCCATGGCGCTCGCCACCCACACGTCGAAGCAGCCGTCATCGACCAGATCCGGCGCAACCCCCTCGCGTCCCGAATCCTGCTCGAACCGCAGGCCGCCCGCGCGGCCGAGGCAATTGCGCGTGTCGTGCCCGCAGGCCTCGAGCACGTGCACTTCGCCTGCGCCGGCACTGAGGCCACTGAGGCCGCGATCAAGCTCGCGCGTATGCACGGCCGCCGCCGCCTGATCACTACGACCAGGGGCTACCACGGAAAGACGCTGGGGTCGCTAGCAGTGACGGCCAACAACCTGTACCAGGAGCCGTTTCGCCCGCTCCTGCCTGACGTGACCGAGGTTCCGTTCGGCGACGCCACCGCGATGGCCATCGCGCTCGAGTCCGGCGCAGAGGCGTGCGTAATCCTCGAACCGGTGCAGGGCGAAGGCGGCGTGCACATCCCGCCCGCCGGCTACCTGCGCGAGGTGCGGGAGCTCTGCGACCAGCAGGGCGCGATCTTCGTCCTCGACGAGATCCAGACCGGCCTCGGCCGCCTGGGCAGGTGGTGGGGCGCGGACCGTGACGGCGTAATGCCGGACATCCTGCTCGTCGGCAAGGGCCTGTCCGGCGGCATCGTCCCGGTGTCCGCGATGGTGGCGACGCCGAAGATCTTCCGCCCGTTCAGCAAGGACCCGTTCATCCACACGTCCACGTTCTCCGGTGCCCCGATCGCGATGGCCGCGGCGCGCGCCGCGGTCGAGGCGATCGAGCAGGACGACCTCGTCGAGCGGTCCGCGAGGCTCGGTACCACGCTGCTGGCAGGCATGCGCGCAAGCGTCGCAAGGCACTGCGCGCACCTGGTCGCAGATGTCCGTGGCGTTGGACTGCTCATCGGCGTCGAGATGGCCGGACTCGGCCTTGCCGGCGAGCTGTTGTCCGAGATGGTCGACCACCACGTGCTGGTCAATTACTCGCTCAACGCTGGCGAAGTTCTGCGCTTCACGCCCCCCGCGGTGATGAGCGACGGAGACGCAGACTTCCTGCTCTCCGCCTTCGACGACGCGTGCGCCGCAGTCGCGGCGCGCTACCCAACCACCGATCAGGTAGGAGTCCGCTGACATGCGACACGTCGAGATCCACGCCTTCGTCCGCGGTGTCGACGCCGACACGGTGTTCGACACCCTGGCCGACTGCACCCATTACGCGCGTCTCGTCGATGTCGTGCACTCCGTCGAAGTGCACTGCGCAGCGGACGGGAGGACCACCAGCGACTGGGTCGTCGAGTTCCGCAACGGCCTGCTGCAGTGGACCGAGGAAGATTGGTTCCGTCGCGACGAGCTGCGCCTCGACTTCAACCAGCTCGACGGCGACTTCGAGGAGTTCTTCGGCGGCTGGGTGCTCACCCGCCACCCTGACGGCACCGCGGCGTCGATGATCGCCGACTTCGACTTCGGTGTGCCATCACTCGCCAGCATCGTCGAGCCCGTGGCCGAACGGGTGCTCACCGACGTCACTCAGCTCATCTTGCGCGGCCTGTTCGGCGACCGCGTGGAACTAGACGCGCCGTCCCTTGACCGCACCGTCGCTTGATGCCCGAAAACCCTACCCACGAAGGAACATTCGCCATGAAGAACCAGACCGCGCTGTATCTGCACCATGCCGCACCGAACACGGTGCCGCAAGGCCACTTGGCCAAGGACGTCTCGCCGCGGGCGATGCTGCGCGCCGCGCAAATCATGCTGGCCAAGGGCACGCTGACCCGGAAGAAGCTGCCGGTCCGGCTCGACCTCGACCCGTATCGCTCGCCGGAGTTCCAGTACGACACCACGTCAGGCGAGCAGGTGCACAAGCGGCTGCTGGAGGTGCCGCTGACGTCCAATGGCCTCCGCTGGATCCACGACGTCGACAAGGCGGTGCTGTTCTACGCCGTGCACTACGTGCCGGTGCCATATGAGGAGTTCGTCGAGACCGTCGACATCAGCCGCGTCGGCGACTGCTTCCGAGACGTGCTCGGCATCAACACCGAGGTGGTTCGGCGCGACGCGGCCGGTCGTCCGCTATTGCAGATCGAACGCATCGCGGCGCTCGCACAGCCGAACTACACGGCGTTTCTAGGCAAGGACGAGCTGGACGTCTACAAGCTCGAGAACATCGAGTACCGCGAGCACGAGCAGCACAACTGGATGCGCACCGTCTGCAGTCCGAACGGGTCGACGTGGGCCGACGACGGCTACCTTGCGTTCCAAAGCGTCGACAACGGCGCGGCGACCCGCATCGAGTTTGTTGCCCGTCAAGCCTTTCCGCGCCCGCGGCTGATGACGATGCTCGCGCTCGACCGGTGGCAATGGTTCGTCGTGACGATCACCGAGGCGGCCTACCGGCGCTTCTGGAAGGAGACGCTCGGCAACATCCTGCTGCGTTACCAGGGCAAGCCGATCGGCGTCGGCCGACCTAGCCGTCGGCAGAAAAACAAGCGACGCAACGCCTACGTGCTCGCGGCCGGCATGGCCGCCTCCGGCGCAGCAACCGGCGCCCTGTCCGGTGCACTTGCCGGAACCGCCTACTCAGCGGCCCGCCCGCGCAGGCGGTCGAGATGAAGTACCCATACGAATTCCACATCGCGCTGGACGGCAACGGTCTCAATGGACTGGAGGGACGCGCCGGCGTCTGCGTCTTCCGCTACGACCCGGCGACCGAGCGCTACGCCTACGAGGTCAATTACTACGATGGGATCGCCGGCGGTCACGCCGTCAGCGTCAGCCCCGATAAGCGGATCGGCTTCCTCGGCAGCACCAGCCAGCAGTTGATGTTCTACGAGACTGCGACGTTGGACGAGGTCGACCGCATCTCGACTCTCCGGTTCGAGGCGACCGACTCGTCCATCAAGGGCAGCACGCACGTCGCGTGGCTCAATGACACGCAGGCGATCACGGCGATGGGCGAAGGGCTGTGGCTCGCCGACGTGCTGCGCCTCGACAAGGCGGAGCGGCTCGGCGATCACGGCATCAAGGTGCCGCACGCAATGAAGCTGTCCGCGTCCGGGAGGTACCTCGTCTACGGAGGAATGGACCATCCCGGCCGGGGCGAGGCGCGCGAAGTCGGCATCTTCGATCTGCACACGCGCACCGCGCGTCGGGTCGAGTTGCCGGCAACGTGCTGGCACATCGCGGTGCACCCGTCCGAAGACCGGTTTTTCGCACTCTCCTTCCGCGTGCAGCCGCAGAACGGCAACGACTGGCACGAGTGGGGCATGGCGCAGTTCAAGGAGTACGTCTTCGACATCGACGCCGAGACGGCGACGGTGGTGCGGCACTGGTGCGCGGGTCAGGACACGCTCACGCACATCAACTCCGACGTGTGCGTCAGCGATCGCGAGCTCATCTGGTGCAACGGCGCGAGCGGCACGATCGTCATGCTCGACCTCGCGAGCTTCGCGTCACACCGGATGATCGATGAGCGACCGCGACTCGGCGCGCAGCTGCGGTCCGGTCGCCAGGCGTTGCGTACTGTCGCCGACTGCCTGTCGCGCGGGTCGGTCGTGACCAACGGGCATCAGCACCTGCGCGCCCTCAGAGTCAGCCGCGGCGCGTTGGTCGACTCGGTCTACGCGTGCCAGATCTCCGCGGACCACTCCCTGCTGTTCACCGCCAACCGCGGTCAGAACAGCATCACGGTCTACGACTACCCGACGAACACCGTGCGACTGCGCGTGCCGATGCCGGAGCTCCAGGAGTTCGACCCTGGGCTCCGCTGGTGGAACGATCCCCGCCTCGGATTCCATCACAGCACGCTGCTCAGCCCCCGTCCCTGACCCTGGAGCCCTTCGTGGACCGCGTCGTCGATCTCTTGTTCCGGAGGAGCCGCATCATCCTGGCTTGCTGGGTGCTGGTCAGCCTCGTTGGCGCAGCGTTCGCCGTCGGCTTGGAGGGCCGCGTGGTACCAGGTGGCGAGGCATCGGCGTCCAGCCAGGCGACGGCGGTCGCACGCGAGCTCGGCCACAACGACGTGCCCGCACTATTCCTTGTAGTCAGCGGGCCCGCCGCAGAGAATCCGGCCGAGCTGATCGCGTTGCGCGCCAAGGTCGCGAGCGTCCCCGGCGTGCGTGCCGTGACGCCGCTGCCGCTGCCGCCGGCCACACCCGCTGTGGGGCCAGTGACCGTGCTCGGCGTGGTCCCGGTCGGCGGGATCGACGGCTCGATCGACGTGGCGCGGCGACTGCTCTCCCAGGTGGGCAGGCTGGCGCCGCAGCGCAGCGAGGTATTCCTCGGCGGCTACGCCGCCCACCGAGAGGAGCTGGTTGAGTTGTCGCAGAGTGACCTACTGCGGGCGGAGAAGGCCGGCGTGCCGATTGTGCTGGTAGTGCTCCTGCTGACGTTCGGCTCATTGTGGGCGTCGTTGCTGCCGCTTGTGATCGGTCTGGCCGCGCTTCTGGGCGGTCTCGGCGCGGCAGGCGGCCTCGCCTTCGGCGTCGACTTCTCCGAATACGTGACCAACGCGGCGTCGATGGTCGGGCTGGCACTGGCCATCGACTACGCGATGTTTCTCGTGCAGCGGGCGCGCGAGGCGATGCTGACCGGGCTCGAGGTCGACGCGGCGATCCACGTGGCGATGCGCACGACCGGCGTCGCGATCGCGTGGTCGGGTCTTACTGTCATGGTCGCCGAGGCGACGATGTTCCTCATCGACGCCAGGGCGATCCAGACCGCCGGTCTTGGGATGATGCTGGTGACAGCGGCCGCCATGGTGGCGGCACTGGTCGGCGCGCCGATCGTGCTGCGCCTGCTGGGTCCGCGCATCCTCCGCAGGGGCGACCGGGAGCAGTGGAAGCGCCGCACCGGCCGGCGGGTCGCAGGTGCGCACCGCGCGCCACCCCGGTCGGCCCACCCCGCGACCCGCGAAGCAGCCCGCTTCTGGCAGCGCTGGGGTGTGCGCGTGACGGGGCATCCCGCGAGATGGCTCCTCTCAGGGACGGTCACCCTCGCGGTGTTGTGCACCCCCGTCTTTCACCTGGCGTCCAAAGTCGACCTGCCGTTGACGGACGCGCTGCCGGTGTCGTCGCAGGTGCGGCAGGCGACCGACCTCGGCGCGCGTGTGTTCGGACCGGGCGTGCTGTCACCGGTCGAGCTCGTCGTGCACGGGACAGCGCAGGACGCCGGACGCGTCGCGCAGGAGGTGCGATCGTCCCCCGAGGTCCGTGATGTGCAGGTGTTGCCCCTGCGCGACGCGTACCGCGTCAGCATCGCCACGGCGCATGCGCCTGCTGACGCGCGCACCGAGGCCTTTGTGCGCAACCTGCGCGACGGGCCGCTGCACTCCGCCATCGCGAGCGTGACCTACGAAGTGGGTGGCGAGTCGGCGCTGCGCCTGGACGCCACCGGCGCGCTGTTCTCGGGACTGCCGGTCATGCTGGCTGCGCTGCTCGCGCTGGTCTTCGCGGTGTTCTCCATCGCCATGCGCTCGGTCGTGCTGCCGCTCAAAGGCATCGCGCTCGTGATGCTCACGCTCGGCGCCACCGCCGGCGTGCTCATCCTGTTGTCGACTACGGGACCGGGCGCCCAGCTGATCGGGTGGTCGCATCCGCAAGAACTGCATCCAATCGTGCCGATCACCATCGTTGCGATCGTAATCGCATTATCGACCGACTACGAGGTCATCCTCATCTCACGCATACGCGAGAAGTGGCGCACGACGCGGGACAACACCGCCTCGATCGTCGACGGCATCACCCACACCGGTCGAGTGATCAGCAGCGCGGCAGCAATCATGATCGCGGTCTTCCTCGGCTTCACCCTCTCCGACGTCACGCCGTTGCGCCAACTCGGCGTCGGATTGGCGTTCGCCGTGTTGATCGACGCCACAGTCGTGCGCGGTGTCCTTGTCCCTTCGTCGATGCAACTGCTGGGCCGCTGGAACTGGTGGCTCCCGCGACTGTCCCGTTCCATCCCTCCTGTGAAAGGTCCGATCCCATGCGCACTCCATTTGCCAGCTTTGCCTGGGCCATGCAGATCATGCTTGCCAAGCGAACGGTTGCCCGCGTAACGCCGAGCTTCGACGTCGAGCTCGGGGAGTTCGACTCGTCCGATTATGAGTCGATCGTCCCGTCCTTGCAGGAGGTCGAGCGGCAGTTGCAACGCGTGCCGCTCGACAAGCGCAGCATGCGCTGGATCCACCTGCCCGACACCACCTGGTTCTCGGGCGAGCGCCGCTACGACATCCCGTTCGACGACTTCGTCGCCCGCGTGCCGATTGATCACGTCGGGCAGTTCTATCGCGACGCCATCGGCGTCACGACGGTCGTCGTCGCCCGCGACAACGCGGGACGCACCGTCGAGCAGGGCGTGCGCGTCGTGGCGCTGCCGCAGCCGAACTACGCGGCGTTCTTGCTCAAGCAGAGGCTCGACGTCTACAAACTCGAGAAGGTCGACTACGCCGACGACGAGCAACGCGTCTGGATGCGCACCGTGCACAGCCCGAACCACTCGGCGGTCTGCGACGACGGATACATGACGTTTCGCCGCGACGGCGACGGCACGGTCGTTGTGTTCCTCGCCTGCCAGAACTTCCCGCTGCCACCCCTGATGGCGTTAGCGCGTATGGACCGCTGGGCCTGGTTCAAGAAGCTCGTGACCGAGTCGGCGTATCGGAGGTTCTGCCTCACGATGTGGCGGAATATCGAACACTGCTACGACGGACGCAACTTCGATGTCGGCCGCGCCAAGCCACGGGACTCGCACGTATCTGAGCCAGCGCCGCGCTCGTTATCTGTGGTGGGGATCCCTGCGAAGGTCGGGATCCGCTGAGTGTGCACGCTGGGATGGGCGTTTTGAGGTGGCTGACTCTGCCTTCGCTACCGGTGCGCCACTTGATGCCTTCATGTGGCGCGCCGCCGCTTGGGCGTTGGCCGGCGGCCGCTCGGCTGCGCCGACGGCGTTAGGAACCGATCGCGGTCATCATTATGGCCGTTCGGCTTTCCCGGCATCAGCTTGACATCCTTGCACGATCGCGCTGATGCCTAGGCCTCAGCAGAATCTATGTTCCCATCACGGCGGTGGAGTTGGAACGGACTGCCTCCCACATATTGCTAACCGGTCCTTGCAATTCAAGATTTGCCCTCGATAAGGCCACGACTGAGCCATCACTTTTAACCTGCACCGTCGCGGCTCGGGGAAGTACACACCACTACCAATGGTGGTATGCGCAGGCTGTTGGCGAACCTCCGATCCACTGAAAATTGTTGTGTCGGAGAATCATTGGCCGTCATCGCGAACTCACAGGAGAATCATCATGATAGGTCGGACATTGCCTCAACCGGCGACCGTTATGGCAAAGCCCAAGGGGCGTGCGCGCACAGGGCTCGATTCAGCTCCGGTTCGCCCGTGCCCCGCTGCGGCCAGCTCAGTGGTTGTCGCTAACTCTGCTACGGCGAGAAAATCAGCGATGACTGTGCAAGAGACTGGGGAACTCGTGCAACGTGCTGCTACGGGGGATGAGCTCGCGTGGCGGCGGCTGATCGACGAGTTCGAGCCGGTGCTGCGGCGCGTCAGCTTGACCTATCGGTTGGGTGAAGCGGAGGCTGCCGATGCGCGGGCCACGGCATGGCTCAAGCTCGTCGAGCGTATCGGCTCATTGAGGGACGGTGGAGCTCTGCGGGGCTGGCTTGTGACGACGCTGCGGAGAGAGTGCCTGGCACGCGCCCGCGCGCGCAGTCGAGAGCGGGCTGTTGCAGACGTGGCCAGCGTCGACGAGGCCGTCCACATCGTGGATTTCGATCGACGGCTGGTGGGCGGTGACCGACGCCTGATGCTGCAGACGGCCCTGAAGCAACTCTCCGAATCGGATCGTCAGCTGCTGGCGATGCTCTTCGCCGACCCGGCTCCTTCCTACGCGGAGATAAGTGCAAGGCTCGCCGTCCCGATCGGAAGCATCGGCCCGACGCGCGGCAGGCTGCTCGACAAGCTTCGCCAGGCCCTGTTGGAGGAGGGGCCGGAGCTGGCTATTGCCGGCTGAATTCAGCTGCGGCGCGAATGCTGTAAGCATATCGACAGTTGTGCTGCTAGCCATTAATCGCCGAACAATCTGCCTCGCAACTGTTTTGGGTTTAGAGGTTGACCATGTTCGGGCATCGCGTGGCCCAGTCATTTCATCGCGATCCGGTCCGGGTAAGCCAGCCTAGACTGGTCGATGACGAGATACTGGGATGTGGTCAAGCACTTCCAGCGGTCCCGTCGATCCGCCGATCTCCGCAGCCAGGCTTCTCGAGCGGTTTGTGAAGTCATCTTTGAGACAGACAACATCCTGCGTAATTCGGCCGCGGCGACCCGCGCCTGGCGGGATATCGCGCGTGCTCATTGGCGCCTTGCCGGCAGGCCTGCGAACACTGCATGTGCGGACGACTGACGTCCGGCGGTTTGAGTGTGCGCTTGCCAACCCGGCACGTCGAATTCGTCGACCACAACCGCACAGGTAGTCGAGAACCGTTGGTGGTGAACAGGTTAAGTCGTTCCCGGTCAGCAAGCGCCCAACAGCGATCACATCGATCGAGGCGGCCGCCCAGGAACCGAGCAGAGGCGGCAAGCACGCACCACGCTCGACACTGGTGCACACACCCGGGAGCGCACCTCACCGCCAAATGTGGTGTGGGCTCTCTGGCCCGCTGCCGTGCTCTCCGATGACACTCGATACCTATCAGGCCACCTCCACCGAGCGTGGCAAGCCAACACAACGAGGAGGCGAAATGTCGCAACAACTAACCGCATCCACAGCTACACCCGACGTCATCCAAGATACTCAACCAACCTCGGCGAAGGACAAGGTATCTCATGCGCCCGTTTTCATCACCCAGCAGGAGGTCGTGTTCAGCACGGCGGCGGCCACTCTGTCGCGACGCGCGTCGACCCTCCGCCGGTTGATCGGCGCGATCGGAATTGTCGGCGCGTCCTTGCACCTACCCCCCGCGCGACGACACTACCCGCAGCGCAGCAGTTACCTGGAGCTGTCCCGCATGGCCCGCGAAATGGACAGATTATGAGTATCCTCCAGGCGGTCGCGGTACTGGTATCGCTGGCGTTGTTTGCCGTCGGCGTGCATGACCTGCAGTCGCGGCTTGAGCGCTGGGACTACGGTCGCCATTTCAGCGATTAGTTGCTGGCACGCCGATGAATCCAACAGCAGCAGCACAACGGGTTTCGGTAACGACAGCCGATGGGCTTGCCTTGGCAACGAAACAAATTGGTCCAGAAGTCGCGGACCTGACAGTGTTTCTCCTGCACGGACTCATGGGCGACGAGGGCAGTTGGCGATGCCAGACAAGTCATCTGGCATCGCGACACCCTGACATCCGCGTAATCGCCTACGACCAACGCGGACACGGCCGCTCCGGTCGCGGCTGCGCCCTCAACAACACCCTCGGTCAACTCGCGAGTGACCTCGACGCCGTCATCGACACGACGACGCCCACCGGCCACATCGTGCTCGTCGGCCATTCCATGGGCGCGATGACCATCCTGCAGTACCTGCAGCATCACCAATCCCGTAACACGGACAGGATCACGGGAGTCGGGCTCATCGCCACTGCGGCTGCAAACATCACGAGGCACGGGTTGGGTAGATTGCTGGCTACTCCCCTTGCCGGCGGTGCGTGTGCTCTGACCGCCCACGTCCCCGTTTCCGCTGATACGGTCCGCACTACGGCAGTCCGCGCCACGGGACCAATATGGCGACTCGCCACCAAAAAAGCGCCCACCCTGGGTGCCCTCATCAACGCGCCGCACCTGCCAATTGTGGCCGGTTTCCTCAACTCGATCTGTGAATTCGACGGCACAGACGACTTTACCGAGCCCTCAGCGGCACACCGACAGTCATCATGTGCGGGACCATGGATTGGGTCACGCCGCTGCACCATTCCGCGGCCATTGCCGCTGCGGTCTCCGGAGCAGAGTTCGTCGATGTCGCCGGGGCGGGACATCTGTTGATGCTCGATCGCCCTGACGTCGTCAACGACAGACTCGACGCTCTTCTGGAACGAGCCCGGCGGGAGTTGGCACCGCGACCGCCTACCCCAGCAGTACCAGCCGTACCTGCGAACGCTCCGTTGTTGGTAGCAGCATGACGTGTGCGAACCGGGCGCGGACGGAAATCAAGTCAGACTCCGGCCCACGCTGCGACTCTCTGCACTCTAGGTCGCAGCACCAAGCGACGGCTCCTGAGTCGCACCCAGTCGACCTCTACTGGGTGCGCCCGGGCAACAGCGGTAATTCAAGCGGATGCAGCCTGTGGCGATAAAACGGTGGATAAACCGGCAGCCAGGGATTCGTGGACCAGACAACGGGCGTCGGCGGGATATAACGGCACATGGGTGAAATTGTTCGGCGTCGCGTAACGCAGGTCGATCAGCGCACTGGGAACGACCGAGCGAACGTCGACGAATCCTGCCGCCCGCGCTGCGGGGCTCAACGGAGGCACGTCGGCATTGGCACGGGCACCCCAGCCCGTCGCGGGCACCACGAGCAGGGCAACGGCGGCGGGAGTCAACGCCTTGATGAGTGCTGCGGTCATGGGCCTTAGTCTGCCGTTCAGGGCCGTGATCCCGGCCCCGACGTCAGCTTCTATTTCAGCTGTCGGCGTAGAGCCTCGAGGTCACCGATGGCCCAGATGGTGGTGATCAGGCCGCGTGCGGTGGTGAAAAAGGCTGCGCCGGTATAGGTGAAGGTGCGACCGGTCGCGGGAATGCCGAGTATCGGTCCCTGGTGTGTGCCGGTGAACCGCACACGGGCCGCCGCTTGGTCGTCGATGCTGATCAGGTCGAGCACTTCGTTGTGGAAATCGGGTGCATTACACCGGATGTGATCCCGATACCCGCGCCATCCGTCGCGACCGACCGTGGTCTCGCCCAGTGAGCCGCGAAAACTGAGGTCCGGCGCTAACGTGCTCTCGA